>NZ_FNJD01000046.1:2500-6234 GCF_900103185.1 Sulfitobacter litoralis | reverse complement strand
TTGGTTGCGGGAGTAGGATTTGAACCTACGACCTTCAGGTTATGAGCCTGACGAGCTACCGGGCTGCTCCATCCCGCGCCGGGGGCCAATGTTTGTGTATTGGCTTATTATTTTGTCATCGCAGAGAGATACTAAATTTAGAGGTTTTGCTAGGTTTGGCGGTGACCTACTCTCCCACGTCTTAAGACGCAGTACCATTGGCGCAGTAGCACTTAACTGCCGAGTTCGGGATGGGATCGGGTGTTTTGCTTACGCTATGACCACCAAACCGAGTAAAACCTCTATGTTGTTGCTTTTGCCATTGGCAAAAGAGCAACAAGCGGGAGAGAGCGTATCCAAAGGATGCGCGTTCCCGCCTCCTCACCGTTCTGGGTAAGGATTTGTCCAAGTCAGTACGACTGATTGTATGTGTATGCTTTTGTCACAGTATGAAGTCTTTCTTCTACTGGATCAAATCAAGCCTATCGAGCAATTAGTACCAGTCAACTGAACGTATTACTACGCTTACATCTCTGGCCTATCGACGAGGTGGTCTACCTCGGCTCTCAGGGATACCTTGTTTTGAGGGGGGCTTCCCGCTTAGATGCCTTCAGCGGTTATCCTGTCCGATCATAGCTACCCAGCACTGCTATTGGCATAACAACTGGTCCACCAGTGGATCGTTCACCCCGGTCCTCTCGTACTAGGGGCAACTCCTCTCAAGTATCCTACACCCACGGAAGATAGGGACCGAACTGTCTCACGACGTTCTAAACCCAGCTCACGTACCTCTTTAAACGGCGAACAGCCGTACCCTTGGGACCTGCTCCAGCCCCAGGATGAGATGAGCCGACATCGAGGTGCCAAACACTGCCGTCGATATGGACTCTTGGGCAGTATCAGCCTGTTATCCCCGGCGTACCTTTTATCCGTTGAGCGATGGCCCTCCCACTTGGGACCACCGGATCACTATGGCCGTCTTTCGACTCTGCTCGACTTGTCAGTCTCGCAGTCAGGCTGGCTTCTGCCATTGCACTCAACGAGCGATTTCCGACCGCTCTGAGCCAACCTTCGCGCGCCTCCGTTACGATTTAGGAGGCGACCGCCCCAGTCAAACTACCCACCACACAGGGTCCCGGATCCGGATAACGGACCGCGGTTAGACATCAAGCAGAACAAGGGTGGTATCTCAAGGGAGGCTCCACGCAGACTGGCGTCCACGCTTCAAAGCCCACCACCTATCCTGCACATGTTCGGCCTAATGCCAGTGTGAAGTTGTAGTAAAGGTGCACGGGGTCTTTCCGTCTAACCGCGGGTAACCGGCATCTTGACCGGTAATTCAATTTCGCTGAGTCTATGTTGGAGACAGCGGGGAAGTCGTTACGCCATTCGTGCAGGTCGGAACTTACCCGACAAGGAATTTCGCTACCTTAGGACCGTTATAGTTACGGCCGCCGTTTACCTGGGCTTCAATTCAGAGCTCTCACCCCTCCTTTTAACCTTCAGGCACCGGGCAGGCGTCAGACCCTATACGTCGTCTTACGACTTCGCAGAGCCCTGTGTTTTTAATAAACAGTCGCCACCCCCTGGTTTGTGCCCCCAGCCTCTAGTTGCCTAGAAACCGGGCCTCCTTCTCGCGAACTTACGGAGGTATTTTGCCGAGTTCCTTCAACATAGTTCTCTCAAGCGCCTTGGTATTCTCTACCTATCCACCTGTGTCGGTTTAGGGTACGATCTAGCGATGGAGCTATTTCCAGGGACCTCTAAGCAGCCCATTCAATCCGATAAGGATGAACTACCCTCGAGATCCGTCACTTCCATCTGGCCCAGGAATATTAACCTGGTTCCCATCGACTACGCCTTTCGGCCTCGCCTTAGGGGTCGGCTTACCCTGCTCAGATTAGCTTTAAGCAGGAACCCTTGGATTTTCGGCGAGAGTGTCTCTCACACTCTTTGTCGCTACTCATGTCATCATTCTCACTAGTGATCTCTCCACGGGATCCCTCACAGGCCCGCTTCACAGAAAGCTCCGCGTCTCCAATACCCCGAAGGGCTAAGGAGACATGGAACTATGTCACACTACGCTCTGCTACCATGCAATAAATGCATCCTAAGCTTCGGCTCATGGCTTGAGCCCCGTTACATCTTCGCCGCAAGACAACTTATTTAGACCAGTGAGCTGTTACGCTATCTTTAAAGGATGGCTGCTTCTAAGCCAACCTCCTGGTTGTTTTGGTCGTCTCACCTGCTTTCCCACTTAGCCATGAATTAGGGGCCTTAGCTGTAGGTCAGGGTTGTTTCCCTCTTCACAACGGACGTTAGCATCCGCTGTGTGTCTGCCATCTAGTACTCCTCGGTATTCGGAGTTTGGTTAGGATCAGTAAGCCTGTGGGGCCCCATTACCCATCCAGTGCTCTACCCCCGAGGGTATTCGGATGACGCTCTACCTAAATAGATTTCGCAGAGAACCAGCTATCTCCGAGTTTGATTGGCCTTTCACCCCTAGGCACAGCTCATCCCGATCCTTTTCAACGGATGTGGGTTCGGTCCTCCAATAAGTGTTACCTTATCTTCAACCTGGCCATGCCTAGATCACTCGGTTTCGGGTCTGATCCCACAAACTCAACGCCCTATTAAGACTCGCTTTCGCTGCGCCTACACCTAACGGCTTAAGCTTGCTTGTGAGACCAAGTCGATGACCCATTATACAAAAGGTACGCTGTCAGGACGTAAAGTCCCTCCAACTGATTGTAGGCGTTCGGTTTCAGGTACTGTTTCACTCCCCTCGTCGGGGTGCTTTTCACCTTTCCCTCACGGTACTGGTTCACTATCGGTCAGTAAGGAGTACTTAGCCTTCGAAGGTGGTCCTCCGATCTTCAGACAGAATTTCACGTGTTCCGCCCTACTTAATACGTCCTCTCATGCTTCTTATACGGGACTATCACCCACTTTGGTTGCGCATTCCAACGCATTCTAACCACAATTGAGGCTCGGCTGGTCCCCGTTCGCTCGCCGCTACTAGGGGAGTATCAATTGATTTCCTTTCCTCCGGGTACTTAGATGTTTCAGTTCCCCGGGTTTGCTTTTATAAACCTATGTATTCAGTCTATAAATACCTGGTTTACCGCATTATTTTGTCCTACCGCCTATTCGGCTACTTGAGGACGAACCCCAAACAACTTCCAACTAGGTAGAATAAATAACACAGTATCAGGTGGGTTGCCCCATTCAGAAATCCATGGATCAAAGCTTATTCTCAGCTCCCCATGGCTTATCGCAGAGTATCACGTCTTTCATCGCCTCTTACTGCCAAGGCATTCACCAAACGCCCTTTTCGCGCTTGATTTGATCCAGAAAAAGAAAGACTGATTTAATGTCCTACCGCCTATTCGGCTACTTGAGGATAATTTAGACCCTCAAACGGCCGGTAGAGTGCAGGACGTCAGCCCAACGCGGGAGACAGAAGCTGGTAAGAAACTGTCTTCCCTTATTCCAGATCAAAAGCATACTTTTTTACCCGCCCAATCACTGTAGATTGGACAGCGAGCAGTGCATCTAGCCTACCTTCCGTGCAGGAAGTAGGCGTCACTACTCTGGTTAGTGTACTTGACTTGGACAACACGTCTCTTTCAGTCGCGATACGCCTAATAGACCGAGGAAACAGTCCGTTAAACGCCGGCTTCCTAAGAAGCAGCAACCGAGATCAACACCTAACGCGGTGCGATCAGATCGTGTTGTTTGTTACTTTAAGATTG
>NZ_FNJD01000029.1 GCF_900103185.1 Sulfitobacter litoralis | reverse complement strand
CGATCGGCGTTGAACTTGTACGGCATTTACAGCATCCTGAAACGAACAGAACGCACCCAATATCAGCCGACCGGGGGTCCCTGCAACAACGCCACTGGCTACAACCAACGCAGCCGGGGCGAAACCCTCATGGGCCGCTGGAAGGTGGTTATTGGGCCAAAGCTAAAGGCGCGTACCTTCGAAAATCAGAAAACAGAAGCCAAGATTGGCGTCCGGGTTCTCAACTGGATGACCGGACTTGGCCACCCAAGCTTTGAACGTACCGCCTGAATTCCGTCTCGGGTAGGGCGCGCTCTGAGTTGCAGTTGATCTATGCAACACGGCCCTAATGTGGGATGATCTGAGGCGGAAACCGATGGCGTTTGTAGCTAATTTTCAATGTCTGCATCGACACCGCCTACGCCCAGATCTATAAACCAGCAACCTCAGGCCCGTGAACGTGACAACACCGGTCTTAAAGTTAAAGGAGACACGCCGGCCAACGGCGCGCACCGGCCCGCAGACAATCGCCTGCGGGCCGGTAACTCACTCATCAAGCATTAGAAAAACAGACGCGTCCCGACCACAAAGGAGAGGTTGTCACTTTGCCCCCCCGCAGCCTCGATCAGGTCAGCCGTGCCGCCAAAAGACTTCTCGTAATTCACCCCGACGTAAGGCGAAATGGCGCGACCTACGAGGTCATAACTTAGCCGTGCGCCGATTTCGATCGTCGCACCACCAGCCGCTTGGCCCGCTTCGATGTCGTCCTTAAACGGCATGTTGACTTCGAGGCTTGGCGTCAGGATCAACCGATTGGTTAGCAGAGCCTCGTATTCAGCCTCAAACCGGCCGAACGGGTACTCGGAGAGATAGAGATCCGCGTCAATTTCGAACCACTGCGGGGCGAGCCCTTTGACACCGACCACCAGATTGTACCGGTTCGGGCCCTCGGTCGGGGTGCTGGCATGCGCACCGACCACAGCATCAAAGAATGTTGAAATCGGCATTTGCAGACGCAGCTGGTTTTCGAGCGTTTCGAAGTCGTTTGACGATGTCTCCATCTCCGCTTCGCTTCTGAATACCAGCCGCAGTTCGTCGTTGCCGACCATGGCGTCGAAATCCCAAACCAGAACATCTTCGTCATTTTCGCCTAAACGATATTCAAGCTGCTCGACTTGGACGCCATAGATCAGCGGTGGCACACCAGGCTCTGCAAAGACAGCGCCGGCAGTTAGGGTTGCCAGAGCCACTGCTCCGGGCGCGAGAAGGTTTTTCATCTGAGTACCTTTTAGATTTGTATGAGAGCTCATGCCGGACCACCAACAACGACGACTTTGCGGAACATGCCCGCTTCGGCGTGGTAGGACAGGTGGCAGTGGAAGGCCCACTGGCCCGAGGCGTCAACTTCGGTTTCGGTATAGACCGTGGTGCCGGGATTGATGTTGACCGTGTGCTTGATGGGGTCCCATTTTCCCTTGCCGGTATCAAGCAAAGACCACATGCCGTGCAGGTGCATCGGGTGGGCCATCATCGTCTCGTTCACGAACTTAAAGCGTACACGCTCGCCATAGTTCAGTACGATCGGGTCGGCGTCTTCCATTTTGACGCCGTTGATCGACCAGATATAACGCTCCATGTTACCGGTCAAACGCAGTTCAATGGTGCGCGTCGCCTTGCGATCCCGGAACAGTGGTTGGCTTGCTTTCAAGTCGTTATAGGACAGGAATTTGCCGCCATTTGCTGCATGGGGCGTCAACCCGCTTCCAGGTGCATAGAACTCGGTCTTGCCGTTCATGTCGTTCATGCCTGCCATGGATTTCTTGGACATTTTCTTGCCGCCCATATCCATGTTCTTCATGTTGTGCCCCGCGTGAGCATCGGCCTCCTTATTGGGCATCTTCATATCGCCCATATCCATGTTTCCCATGTCATGCCCTGCGTGTGGATCGGCATCAGTTTTCGGCATTTCCATTCCGGCCATGTCGTTCATGCCGGTATCGGTAAGGTTCATTTTCATACCGCCCATGTCCATGTTCCCCATGCTCATGCCATCCATGTCCATGCCCATACCACCCATCATGCCTGACATATCAGCCATGGTAAGAAGCGGTTGCGGGCGCAAATGAGGGACACCGCCGACAAGTCCGGCCTGCGGTGTAAGGGTGCCCCGCACCAGTCCCGTACGGCCCATCGATTCAGCGATCACCGAATAGGGCATGTTCTTACGCGGCTCGACGATCACGTCGTAGGTCTCTGCGACAGCGATGCGCAGCTCGTCAACGACGACAGGTTTCACGTTGTTGCCGTCCGCTTGCACGACAGTCATCTTCAGGCCCGGTACCCGCACATCGAAGTACGTCATTGCTGAAGAGTTGATCAGCCGCAGGCGCACTTTCTCGCCTGCTTTGAACAGGCCGGTCCAGTTTTGTTTGGTGCTCTGCCCGTTAATCAGGGCGGTAAAGCCTTGGATGTCCTCAACGTCAGTCGGGGTCATCCGCATTTTGCCCCACATCTTGCGGTCTTTGAGGGTCGCTTTCAGCCCGTCTGCCCGAGCGTCGTTAACAAGATCATCGAGCGTGCGTTGGGAGCGGTTATAATAGTCGGCCGAGCGTTTCACGTTTCGGAAGATCTTGTTGCCGCTGTGGGGGTGCTTATCGGTCAACTGCACGACATAGTCGCGATCGGCATGAACAGGATCGTGGCCTTTTGGCTCGATCACGATCGCTCCATAGGCACCATCAGGCTCTTGAAAGCCGGAGTGGCTGTGGAACCAATATGTGCCCGCCTGCTTGATCGGGAAGTTGTAGGTGAAGGTCGTGCCCGGCTTGATGCCGTTAAAGCTGATACCGGGCACACCGTCTTGGCGGAACGGCAGGATCAGTCCGTGCCAGTGGATCGACGTCGACTCGCGTAGGTTGTTTTTGACGTTCAGGGTGACGTTTTCACCCTCTTTGAAGCGCAGAACGGTCGGAATTTGGCTATTATTATAGCCGACGCCCTTTTTCTTGAAGTCACCGGTGTCGATGCGGATGTTGTCGACACTGATGTCATAGGTTCCGGCAGTGGCGCTGAACCCGCCCAGAGTGGTTACCGCCAACCCCAGAAGGGCCGCGCGGAACATGGCAATGGAATTCATTTCCATTCCTTTCAAAAATATACAGATGAGAGCGACGCGCGAGCACGCGGCGCATTGTTTGCTTGCTTATGTGAAAAGACGCGAGAGACGGTCTATGCATTATATCGAGACGACAAATCTAAAGGAACCCCTCCCCAGCGGGCGGCGTGACATTAGGCTCTGGCGTTATCGTGGCGGCGGGATCTCGATCGTAGCGAAAATCCTGTAGGATTTGGCCTGCAGCGCCGGGTGGCTGATATCAATCCGGATCGGCGAGGGTTGCGACAGACTGTAGGTCTCACAGGAGGCAATCAGGCAGTGTCCTGCCATTCCATCGCAACCATCCCAGCCATCGCTCATATTGCTTGGCGAGCCGCACATTGAGATCGCGTGAACGTTAGCCGTTTCACTGGCCGCTAAGCCAGCGTGCGCATCACCTGCTCCATGCGTCAACAACGACGACAACGTAATTGTCAACGCCAGCAGAAAAGCCAGAAAAGCGTTACCCGCATGAATCATAATATCCAGTTTGGCAAGTCAATATTGCCCAGAGGGAGTAGCATAGTCAGTTAAACTTTGAAAGAGCATTCACCCTTCGCAGCTCGAACGAGGCAAGCTGCTGTGAATTGGGGTCACTGCATAAAAGTGACGTTATCGTCCGGCTCGTGCGAACTTTACGGGAACATTCGCGGTTTCAGTCGGGTTTCTGACCTCTGAGGGCATTGTAGAGGCTTGTTTTGCTGATTTTGAGGCGCGCTGCGGCCTCTCGGACGGTCAATCCATCGCTGATATGGGCTTTGGCTTGCTCCAGCTTCTTGAGCGTGACGACAGGCTTGCGCCCTCCTTTTCTGCCGCGCGTTGCAGCAGCCTTCAATCCGGCCTGCGTGCGCTCGACAATGAGGTCACGCTCAAACTCGGCAAGCGCACCGAACAGATGGAACACCAAAGTGCCGCCGGTAGTTGTTGTGTCCACGCCTTCGGTCAGGGATTTGAAGCCAACACCGCGGTCGCCGAGGTCTGTCACTGTTTCCACCAGGTGCTTCATGGAGCGGCCCAGACGGTCGAGTTTCCAGACCAAAAGCGTGTCGCCCTTGCGCAGAAAGGCCAGGGCATTATTCAGGCCAGGGCGTTCGGCTTTGGCGCCGGAGATGACATCTTCAAACACAGTTTCGCAGCCCGCAGCTTTGAGCGCATCCACCTGCGGTTCCAGCTTTTGCTCAGTGGTCGAGATCCGCGCATATCCAATCAGAGCCATGAAGATAGCCTTGTCCGTTTTCCTGTCCATAAATCAACTTGTCCGACTTCCCGTTGTCAAGCCATATTGGCGGACGGAACGGGTCGTTCCGCCTAACGAGCGTTTCACGGACTTGGGACAAAAGAGGGTATTTTATGGCACGGCGACAAATATTGACGGCAAGTTTTTGGTCTCGGCTGATGGCACCACCCTCGAAGGATCGAGAAGTCGCGATGTATTGCACGCTCACCCCGGATGAGATCGAGGTTGTCGCCAGAAAGCGAACAGCTGCTGCGCGTCTGGGCTATGCCGTATCATTGGCTTATCTACGCCATCCCGGGCGGGTTCGTAATGTTGGAGAACAGGCCAACGACGTGATGCTGGCCTTTCTTGCAGATCAGGTTGATGCCAGCGCCTCCGATCTCGCGGTCTATGATCAGCGCCCGCAGACACGACGCGAACATATCGCGCAAATTATAGCTCGGTTTGGATACAAGGCGTTCACAAAACCCCTTGTGCGGGAGTTTGTTCATTGGCTGACACCATCTGCCGGAGAAGACCCGCGGGCCGAGCCTTTGGCAATTTCGTTGATTGAAGAACTGAGGCGGCGACGTATCCTGATCCCGGCGCGCCGTACCGTTGAACTGATTGTCAGGCATGCGATCCGGCGCGCGGAAAATGTCAGGATTTCCGCTCGGACCCGAGATCTGTATCCGGATCACCCCGACGCCCTGCGTGCATTGATTGCGCCACCTGAATCGGGCGAGGTGTCGACGCTGAGCTGGCTGAAAGCAGCACCCAAATCAGCGTCCTCCAAATCCATCAAGGCTGTTCTGGATCGCCTGAAGGTGGTTCGGGCGATCGGCCTGCCCAACAGTTTGCGTCAGAATATCTCGACATCAGCGCTCGACAGATTGGCAGGCGAAGGCTTGCGGATCACGGTGCAAAATCTGCGGCGTATGGCCTTGCCTCGGTTGCTGGCAGTTTTGTCGGCCGCCTGCCTGCGGCTGGAAGAACAGCTTACCGATCTTGCACTGGATATGTTCGACAAATTGCTGGGCCGAAGCTTTCGAAAGGCGGAACAACAAAGTTCCGACAAAGCGTCCAGGCTCCTGATGGACATCATCCGCCCTTTACAGTCACTCAAAGCATTTTGCCGTGAGGCTCTGACTGCCCGCCTGCAGACCGGTGATCTCAACGGAATATTGGACACGGCCAATTGGGACGAGATCGAGAGTGCGACATCCGCAATTGAAACCGCCCTCGGAGACGGAAAGCCCGACAAATATACTGAACTCATCGGAAAATATCAGACCGCCCGCCAGTTTGCGCCCATGATATTAAGGGGTTTTAGCTTCAAAGGTGCGGCCAGCGCTGCCAGCCTTCTGCGCGCGATAGATCTTTTGCGCGTTATGTATGAGGCGAACAAGCGCAGCCTGCCCGACAACCCGCCAACCGGGTTCATCCGGAAGGTTTGGCGCCCATTTGTCTTTCCGGCGCCCGGGGAGGTCAACCGGCGCGCATACGAGCTCTGCGTCTACTTCGAATTGCGTGATCGTCTTCGGGCAGGGGATGTCTGGGTCGCAGGAAGCCGGCAGCGACGCAACTTCGACGATCGGCTCATCCCCAAAGCCACCTTCGAGATCTTGCGTACCGAGGAGTCGTTGCCGATCGCCGCCGCGGCGGATGCAGAAACCTATCTTTCAGAACGGCAACAGCAGATCGAGGAGGCCATGGCCATTGTCGCGGCCCGTGCCGAAGCGGGGACGCTGCCGGATGCCGCCATTCAGGGTGGCACCCTGAGCATCACCCCGGTCAAAGATGAAACACCCGACGCCGCCACGGCCATGAGCCGACTGGCTTATGGGCAATTGCCACAAATCAAGATCCCCGACCTGCTGACAGAAGTGAACGCCTGGACCGGATTTGCGGAGTGCTTCACCCATTATCGCTCGGGCAAACCGGCGACAGATCAAAAGGCGCTGTTTGCCGCTGTCCTTGCCGATGGGGTCAATCTGAGTGTATCCCGCATGGCCGCGGCAACCCACAATCTGTCTGCCCGGCAAATCGCGTGGGCTCATGATTGGCATTTGCGCGAGGAGACCTATTCTGACGCTTTGGCTTGTCTGATCGACATGCAACGCGAGCTCCCTCTGGCCAAACTCTGGGGGGACGGCGTGACATCATCCTCAGATGGGCAGTTCTTCCGGGCCGGTGGCCGCGGTGAGGCCTCTGCAGATATCAACGCAAAGTACGGACGCACCCCAGGTCTCAAATTTTACACCCACATCTCAGATCAGTTCAGTCCGTTCCACTCGACGGTCATCACCGCCACCGAAAGCGAAGCGCCTTTCGTTTTGGATGGTCTGCTTCGCCACCAATCAGGCGTCGCAATCGAAGAGCATCACGTGGACACTGGCGGCGCGACGGATCATGTCTTTGCCCTGTGCTATCTCCTGGGGTTCCGCTTCGCGCCACGCTTGCGAAACTTCAAGGATCGCAAATTGTATCTCCTGCCCGGAATGAAGCCCCCGGCCATCATGACACCCTTCATCGGCGGCACCATCAAAGCAGGTCACATTGTCGACAACTGGCCTGAAATCCTCAGGCTGGCGACCTCCATCAAGGCCGGGACTACCACTGCTTCTGCGATCCTTAAAAGCCTGTCCGCATATCCCCGGCAAAACGGACTCGCAATTGCCTTGCGCGAACTGGGGCGATTGGAGCGGACCCTCTTTTCCCTGGAATGGATGCGCAGCCTTGAGTTGCGAAAAAGAACCAGCGCAAGTCTAGCCAGAGGAGAAGCCCGAAACGCCCTCGCGCGCGGGGTCTTCTTCAACCAACTCGGTGAAATGCGCGATCGCAGCTATGAGCATCAGATCCACAAAGCGTCGGGCCTCAACTTCCTGGTTGCCGCCATCATCCTGTGGAACACCAAATACCTGGAAGCCTCAATCACTGATCTGAGGAAAAACGGAGTAGCCATCCCAAACGAAATTACCAAACATATCGCACCACTTGGCTGGGCCCATGTAGGATTGACCGGGGACTACCTGTGGAACATGAACCCACCACTCAGCTCAGATCGCCTCAGGCCACTTCGGAAACACGAGATACAGGACGCCGCATAAGTTCTCCGTTCGTTCGCACGGCCCGGACAAAAATGACACTTTTATGTAGTGACCCCATTAGCAGGATCAGGTTTCTTTGATGTCATGATGTACCATAAGAATGGTACGCATTGATTTGCAATAGAGGTAGCTCTTACGTACAATCAGTTAATGACATCGACCCAAATCGGCTATGCACGCTGCTCCACCGACAAACAGGACCTGACCGCACAGCGGGACGCCCTGATCGACCTCGGTGTTGCCCCGGATCGCATCTACACTGACCACGGCCTGACAGGCCGCACGCGCGCCCGACCGGGCCTCGATCAGGCCCTGGCCGCAGTCCGAAAAGGCGACACTCTGGTCGTGACCAAGCTGGATAGGCTGGCGCGGTCTGCTCCCGATGCCCGCACCATTGCAGACGGCTTGGCGGAACGCGGCATCCGCCTCGCCCTGGGCGCTTCGGTCTATGATCCAACCGATCCCATGGGAAAGATGTTCTTCAACATCCTCGCCACCTTCGCCGAGTTCGAGTCCGACCTCATAAGGATGCGCACCCGCGAAGGCATGAAAATAGCCCGCGCCAAGGGCAAGCTGCGGGGCAAGAAACCCAAGCTGTCGGAGAAACAGCACCGCGAACTGCGCCGCATGTACGACACCGGGGACTACTCAATCAGTGACCTCGCAGATGTCTTCGCCGTCTCCAGACCGACGATCTACCGCACCCTCCAACGCACAGAGAGTGCCAATTAGCGTGCAAATATCAGTGCCATTTATCGTGAAAAGTCACAATTTTTAATGGGTTGAGAAACCGTGACAAAAACGACCGTTTTTGGCCGGTACCATTAGCTCATCCCGAAAGGTTGGTGCTAGACCGTCTTTGCCTCATACATAACGTCTTGGACGTGCTAACTCCTTACATTGTCCTTGATCTATCGACGCCGAAATTTAACCATGTAATCAGTCATTTCTTTCCAAGACAGCACTTGCCTCCGATGTGAAGCATGTTCGAGTGCGGAAAGTCGTTGCCGATCTTAACGCTGTAGAGGAAGAGAATATGCCCGAAAATCACACACCGGACGATGGTCACAACCACGCGCACGGCGGTTTTCTGAACCGGATTCTCGGTGGACGCGCCGAAGTCATCTTTGCCGTCTTGTGCGGTATTTGCCTGCTGCTTGGGTGGCTGGGACCGAAATACGGCATAATGTCCGAACAATTCGGATTTGGCCTGTTGTTGGCGGCTTACTTCTTCGGTGGGTATTTCACCCTGCGCGAGGCCGTTGAAAAAATTTCCAAGGGTCAGTTCCAGATTGATTTTCTGATGCTGGTGGCCGCGTCGGGTGCGGCCATTCTGGGGGAATGGGCCGAAGGGGCCTTCCTGCTGTTTCTGTTCAGCGTTGGTCATGCCCTTGAAAACTACGCCATGGGCCGGGCCAGAAACGCCGTGGCGGCCTTGGCTGGCCTGACACCGGACGAGGCTTTGGTCCGCAGGGGAGACAAAACCGAAACCGTCTTGATCGAAAACCTGCTGGTGGGTGACATTGTCGTTGTCCGTTCCAACGAACGTCTTCCGGCGGATGGCTTTGTGGTCAAGGGATCAAGTGCCGTAAATCAGGCCCCGATTACGGGCGAAAGTGCGCCGGTCGACAAACTGCCTGTCGATGATCCCGAATTTGCCGCCGCCAATCTGGACAAGCTGACACCGCAAACCCGCGTCTTTGCTGGGTCTCTCAACGGCAGCGGCAGCCTGGATGTTCAGGTCACGAAACTGTCGGGTGAATCGACATTGGCGCGGGTGGTGACACTGGTCGCCGAGGCACAGACACGCCAGTCACCAACGCAGAATTTTACCAAGAAATTCGAAAAGATATTTGTGCCCTGCGTCATTGCGCTGGCCTTCGTGACCAGCTTTTCGTTCCTAATTCTGGACGAAACCGCCGCCCAGAGCTTTTACCGTGCGATGGCCGTTCTGGTCGCGGCCAGTCCCTGTGCCTTGGCAATCGCGACGCCCAGTGCCGTTCTATCGGGGGTCGCCCGCGCCGCGCGTGGCGGCGTGTTGATCAAAGGTGGCGCGCCGCTGGAAGCCATGGGGCATCTGGACGCGATTGCCTTTGACAAGACCGGCACGCTGACCATCGGCGAACCGCATCTGGTCGAAATCACACCTTACGGCGATGCGACCGAGACAGAGTTGTTGCAGGTCAGTGCCGCCGTCGAGATGCTGAGCGATCACCCGCTGGCACAGGCCGTTGTAAGAGATGTCAAAGACCGCCTCGGCGATTTGCCGTCCGAAGCCTCGGATTTTGCCAATATCATCGGGCAGGGCGTGTCTGCGAAGGTTGATAGCAAGGTCGTTCATATCGGCAAGACCGCCCTGTTTGAAAGTGTCGCAGGCTTGCCTTTGCCCGACGACTTGCGGGGCACGGTTGAGGCGATGTCGCAAAATGGCCGCACGACGATGATCGTCAGAAGCGGCGACAGGTATCTTGGCGCAATTGGCCTGATGGATACCCCCCGAGAAGACGCGCGTTCGGTTATCGCCGCGCTGCGTGATCTGGGACTGAAGCGGATGATGATGATCTCTGGTGACAACCAGAATGTCGCGAATGCTGTCGCCAAGGAGGTCGGTCTCGACACAGCGTTCGGCGATCTGATGCCCGAGGATAAGGTAACCAAAATTGCAGCGCTCAAGGCGGACGGTGGCGTGGCGATGGTCGGCGACGGCGTGAACGACGCCCCCGCGATGGCCAATGCCACGGTGGGCATTGCGATGGGGGCCGCCGGGTCGGACGTCGCGCTGGAAACGGCCGATATCGCGCTGATGGCCGATGATCTACAGACCTTGCCGTTTGCCGTGGGCCTAAGTCGCAAGACCAGCCGTATCATCCGCCTGAACCTGTGGTTCAGTCTTGGCGTTGTTGCACTGCTCATTCCGGCGACGTTGTTTGGTTTGGGGATCGGACCGGCTGTTTTGGTCCACGAAGGATCAACACTGGTTGTTGTTGCCAATGCCTTGAGATTGCTGGCTTTCAAGGACAATCGCGTCAAATCGGCATAGCGTGCGCGGTCACAAGCGTCCCTTGTTGGGTGAGTTTGACTGAGTATTCATCGGGTGGAACTTTTCCAAGTTCTCAGTTTTGTGTTACTGGCCGAAGCAACCCATTTTGAAAGCAAGTCAGAGGCGGTCATAGATGCAGTGAAGGTGTCAGCCCGCTGTTTTCGAGGTCCCAATTGGCCCGCCACGTGTCCGATCGTCGTTCCAGGACAAGATAGTTCCGCTGGGCGACATAACGTCCGCGCTGTCCTGGCAGCGGCAGAATGCGGACCCTATGCCGAGGCAGCGGTGCTTCGCCCAATTGTGCAAGACTGCCGAGAAACCTGGCCCAAGCTACGGGGGGTGCGCGATGCCGGACGCCACAAGCTGGTCGATCCGAAGGCCCTCTGCAAGGCCCATCACGGCCCGCGTTGCCAGATGAATCTCCCCGGAAACCACCGTGAGGTTCTGCCCGTCGGCGCGCGCCATGTCCCGCACAAGGCGCAACATCCGCGCCCACTCCGCGCGATGAGCACGGCTTTGCCACTGGTCGCGCAGATCGTCCTCGTATTTCTGCATACGGGGAATGACGACCATCAGCGCCTCGAGGATCGACAGTCGCGGCCCAAGCAATGGCACGCTCGACATCAGGAGCGTGCGGCCCGACGCTCCTGTTGCAGCTTCAGCTTCCATCATTGACCATCCACCCGTGCCCATGACACTCCTGCGCGTGCGCTCCGATCTCAGGTCCGGTGCCAGAATGCGCAACCCGGGCGCACGAACACCCCAGCCAAGGTGGTGCCCCGCCGGGTCGTGGAACCGTGCGGGAAGATCGCCCTCTGCCGCCGCCTGCTGGAAAATCAGAAAACTTTCCCGTGCTGCCACGAACAACGTCTGGCCGACCACCGAATGGGTCTGCCATCGCCTGAGCGAGCCCCAGCCGTCGCAGATATCGTGATCGTCCCACTGCATCAGCGATGGCACACGTGCGGCAATCCAGGCAAATTCGGGTGCCGCGTAAAGCGCTGCGTAGCGATCAAAAAACCGCTCGCGCAGGTGGTGACGCAGATCGGCCAGATCGGCTTGGGAAGGATCGTCGGGGACATGCGATGGCCAGTCTTCGCTCAGGGGATGGCCTCGCGTGACTTCGTCGGCGTAGACCTGATCGCCGCCATGCAGCAGCATTGCAAAAGGTTCCTCGCGGTGCGCCTTGCACAGCCGCGCCCACATCGCGTTGCGCTCCGACCCTTCACGCTCCAGGTCGCCGATCTCTTCACCGTTGCACGACACAAACGCGATCCGCAGATCGTCGTGCAAATCGCCAGCTACTAGGTAGGATTCGCCGTTCCAGTGATACTCAGAAGGCCGGTCGGCGGGCAGGTCGAACCGCGTGCGCCAGACCGTCGCGCTGTCGAACCGTGCCAATACTTCAACGTCATGCACCCCGCCGGGAGTTTCGACGGGCGGCGGGTGTTCCCCCCCATCCACAATGAACAGCGCCGAAAGCGTCAGCGTGCCATCGCCGATATTGTCGAGGATAAGGATGGGGCCAATCAGGGGCGCACGGGCAGCGGTCATGGCGTTCTGCCCGGAATGCGAGGCGATATCGTCATGGGCGATGATCCCGACCGGTACAGGTCCAATACGGATCGTACGGAATTTCAAGCATCCCGCGCCCGAATGTTCGCTTGGATGTGGGTGTCTTCAGCCGCAGTACCAAGCCACGCGAAACTCGAGCCTCCGTCTTGCCTACAATCGCTACCACCGCGACCTGCGCCGCAGGATAATCGGGAGCGCGATCAGCGTGGCAGAACCAGCAAGCCACACGAGTATCAGTCCGCCCTTGGCGAGCAAATGCACCGGACCAACGGCCCATCCGACCAACCCGTCCACATTCGCGGCGTCGCGTAACGCTGACACCTCGTTGCCGAGGCCGAACCAGCGCGCGAAACCGACGCCGAGATCGGTTGCGGGACCTGCCATGCCCGCTGCCCATGCCAGCAGCGGATCGACCAGCGCCCAGACACCGAGCGCCAGCAGTGACCAGATCACGATCCCGCCTATCAGAACTGCTCCCGGGATGCGTGGGATGCGCGCGGGAGCGTTGTCATCGTAGCGGCCATAGTTTTCGTATTGTGCACCATCGTCGTATCGATCACTGCTCCGCCGGTACTTCGTACGCCTGAAAAGATGATGGCCCATATCTATACATCCTCATGCATGGAGTGACTCTTTGGTCTGGGCCAAATCGGCATCCTCGACCTGGATCGTGGTGTGGGTAATGCCAGGTCCCATTTCAGGCTGCCCTTGTGGCGAATGGCGGAGGTTCCTCCGCCGCTGCCGCCGTGTCCCACGCCTATGCCCGTCTATTTCCTCAGTCGAACAATTCGTGCAGCCAGGACTTCCGGCGCGAACCGTGTTTGCCGTATCCGCTACCATGATGTCCACCGCCGTGCTTGCCGGAACGATAACCACGATCATCGTCGTCGTCACGCCGGTCACGTGCGCCTGACGGTGGTGGTGTCGCTTCACCGATGCTGCGCTCTATGATCTTGTCAAGTTCGCCGCGGTCGAGCCAGACCCCCCGGCAATCGGGGCAGAAATCGATCTCGATCCCCTGTCGGTCCGACATGCTCAACGCGACATCGCAAACCGGGCAGCGCATGGCTCCCCTTCTTCCTGTATTTCGTTCCGGGTTCCGACCCGGTTCCTTCAATTCAACTACCATCTTGTGGTTCTCCTTTCATTCTGGTGAGGCAGGCTAGACTAACAAATTCCGCTATCAATAACGGTGGTATTCCCGGGTTCTTACCACCCGTACTTGTTTCAATTATCGCGCAACTTCTGCCGATCTTAGGCACATAACATCTACAGTAACTGTAGGTTCAAGGGTGGTCGGTAATATTTTTTTGTGCGTTGAAAATGTGACCGCGTCACCAAGCATTGCGACAGCCTCATGCCGTAATTTCAAATCACTGATAACCGGTAGGGGCTAGAAATTCACCTGCGGCGTGCTCTAGAATTTCCGCATGGCACCAAAGACAACACTGAACGCGGATAACCTTGCGGCACTTGGCGCTGAGCGTCTGGCTGATCTTCTGATTGAGATCACGAAAGGCAATGCAGGTGCGAAGCGACGGCTCAGGCTTGAGCTGGCGGGCGAAGTAGGGACGGGGGATGTGGCACGGGAAATTCGTAAGCGGCTTTCGGCGATTGCGCGGTCGCGGTCGTTTGTCGACTGGCAGGGGCGGAACGCCTTTGCGGCCGATCTGGATATGCAACGGCAAGCCATCGTTGGTCAAGTTGGACCGACGGACCCTAAAGCCGCATTTGAACTGATCTGGCGGTTCGTCGCCCTTGCCAATGGGGTCTATGAGCGGTGCGATGACAGCACTGGCCGGGTGCAATCAGTGTTTCACACGGCCTGCGAGGATCTGATTGATCTTTCTGAAGCGGTCGAGCCGGATCCGATTGTTCTAGCCGACCTTTTGCTCACGGCTTTGCCTGATGATGACTATGGGCACTATCCCGCGTTAATCTCAGGTTTGGCACCCATGCTGGGGACGGAGGGTCTGCAGCACCTCCGGGCTGGCATTGCCGCGTTGGACGAAGATGTGTCCGAGAATTACGCGCTGCGCATGGCGCTTGAAGAGATTGCGGATGCTGAGGGCGATACCGACGCTTACATCTCCCAGCAAAGTGATCTAGCGCGAAAATCATTCAGAGGGGCTGCAGAAATCGCCCAACGACTTCTTGGTGCGGGACGGCTTGAAGAGGCGTGGGCGGCGATTAACGCGCCCGACGAGGATGATCGCGGATGGATCCCTTATGAGTGGGAAGTGACCCGGATCAATGTGATGCAGGCGATGGGGCAAACGGATGCGGCGCGGGCGTTCATGTGGACCTGTTTTGCGCGTAGTCTGAACGCTGAGCATCTGCGCGCATGGCTCGCTGGGCTGCCAGATTTTGAAGACGTCGCGGCGGAGGATCAAGCCCTTGAGCACGCACAGGGCTTTGAAAGCTTCACAACGGCGCTGCATTTCTTGATGACATGGCCCGCATTTGCACAGGCGGCAGCCCTGATCACCAGTCGCGCCGCCGAAATTGACGGGAACCACTACGAGCTTCTCGGACCAGCCTCCGAAGCGCTGGAAGAGAAGTATCCGCTTGCCGCGACGCTTCTCAAGCGCGGGCTGATCAACTTTGCGCTTAAGAATGGCCGGGTCAAACGCTACCCCCATGCCGCGCCACTTACGCGAGTGTAAAAACCTAGCCGCAAGGATTGATGCGTTTGCTCCGTTTGAAACACATGAGGCTTTTGTTGCGGACTTAAGATCGGTTCATGGGAAGAAGACATCGTTTTGGGGGTCGGGGATGTGATAACCAGAGTGCCACTAGGTCGTGTTCTTATTTTGTTCTTATGCGCATAAGGATACTTATGTTAAATTTAAGCAAAATACAATCAATCTGGTGATATGCAATGCTTTGCTAAGACTGTCAGATCCTCTGTGCTCACCGGTGTTTTGCAGTTGCTCTGGAACGACAGAAGGCCGTGGCCCCCACGATCTTACGCAGGGGCCATCGACATATTTTATGGCAGCTTCATCTCGCTGTAGTCGCCCCTGACATAGAGCGTGACGGTAACGTCCTGCCCATCGCGATTCCGCCAGAACCAGCCATGATTGCCAGTGAATGCCGCCGTCAGGACGCCCTCTTCTTCCTCAACCGCACGGCCTTTTGCATAGCTGATGTTATTGCCACCTCCATCGCCGTGCAGGTCAAAGTTGACGACACCGTTTTCAGCAACCCACAGGAATTCGGCCTCTGCACCTTCTTCCATGACGAGTTTGACCTCGATCCCTTCGCCAGGGGTCAGTGTGACGCTAAATTGATCCGTCCATTCGGGGTCAGCGGTTTGGGCATGGGCCGCGCCGACAAAGAAGCTGAAGAACCCACCACCGAGGCTGGATTGTTCTTCGATGGCCCCTGTGTTCTGAATCTCCAGCAGGCGGTCGGCTTCGGCTTCTTCGGCAAGCTGGACCTTGATATCACCCATCTCTGCCAAGCCAACGGCCTTGCCTATGCCAGTGGGATCAATCCCGTATTCTGAAGGCAAGACGACCGTGACGAGGATCGCGACCGCTGCGACTGCAGCCAGAATCGTAGACTTGATAAGCTGCGCTGAGGTTGGCAGTTCGTCGGGGTTTGGTTTGTTTCCGTTGTGCATTTTCTTATTCTCCAAAATGTTAGGCGACGAAGTAGCCGGTCATCTGGTATCCCACCAGAATGAATCCGGCAGACATCATCACGACGTTTGCGGTGTAGGCATGTTTCCAGAAGCTGGTTGTCTTGCGCCAATAGCCCATGACGATCAGGATCATCGCCAAAGCTATTAATTGACCAATCTCGACGCCGACGTTGAATGCCAGCAGGTTGGGAATCAGACCATTCGGTGCGATGTCATATTCAAGCAGCTTGGTCGCCAAACCCAATCCGTGGAAAAAGCCAAAGATCAGGGTCGCAGCCTTGGTGTCGGGTTGGACCCCAAACCAGCGCTGATAGGCCCCAAGATTGTCGAGCGCTTTGTAGACCACCGACAGTCCAATGATGGCGTCGATGAGATAGGAACTGAAGTTCCAGCCAAAGTAGACGCCAGCCAGCATCGTCGTGGAGTGACCGATGGCGAACAAGCTGACGTAGATGCCGACGTGCTTCATCTTGTAAAGGAAGAAGACGACGCCAAACAGGAACAGCAGATGGTCGTAGCCGGTGACCATATGCTTGGCCCCCAAATACATGAAAGGGATCAGCTTCATGCCGCTGACCTCTTGGATATAGCCCTTATCACCCGCCGTGACGGCATGGGCAAAGGCAGTGGTCGCGAACGCGATCAGCGCCAGCAGGACCAGTGCCATGAGGATCAGGGGTTGCCGCATTGGATGCGACCAAGCCCCCGACCCGTAGGATCGGTTGTGTATCATTGTGATTTTCCGCTTTGTGAAAGTGTAGGATGACAGCGCCCAAAGGGCGCAGCATCACACGCGCGGAGGTCGGTCTAGATCGAACTCCCTGCGATCTGGCATCGCATAGTGGGCTAATGTCCAGGTCGTCCGTGTCGGTAGCGCCATACCCGATGATCCACGAGGTGGCAGGAATGCGGTGTTATGGTCGTGGTCGGCTACATCATGAGCGTGTCCATGATAAGCATCCATCGCACTGACAACTTCATCATGCGCATGGCCGTGTTCTCCGATCTCAGCCTGATGGTCGACAGCAATCGGTGTTAGGTTGGTCAGGTCGTGAGAGATCATACGAGAATTGAACGACAGAATCATGCCCACCGCTAAAGCAATGGTCAGAACAGCTCTCAGAAAATATGTTATCTGCCGCCTCATGCAACTCTTTCCCGCAGGTTTCGGCCCGCTTGTTCTATCCTCCTAGGGGGGATAGTCGTTGTTTATGACAAAACACACCCACCATGCAACCCACCCCGATATCGTCAAGCGGCTGAAACGTGCCAACGGGCATCTTTTGAGTGTAATCGGGATGATTGAGGCAGAGCGCCCCTGCACCGACATCGCCCAACAACTTCATGCTGTTGAAAAGGCCATCACGCAGGCCAAACGCACGTTGATTCAAGACCATATCGACCATTGCCTCGACAACGCCCTGACCGGCTCCAGCGACTCCCCAGTCGCCGCTGAGTTCAAGGCGATCACCAAGTATCTGTGAGGAACAACGCATGCTCTCCGTCCTGACTGACCGCACCTATCGTCATTTGTTCCTCGCGCAAATCGTGGCACTGCTTGGCACAGGGCTGGCCAACTTGTTGCTGTTGGTAGCAAAGACCAAGTTTTGGGTTTGATCGAACTGCGCGACCGCATCCGCCCGGATGCAAAAGGCATCGTTGCGCGACTGCATGCACAAGGTGTCCAGAAAATCGTCATGTTGACTGGCGACAACGAACGCACAGCACGCGCCGTGGCGGCAGTGGTTGGTATTGATGAGGTGCGCGCCGAACTGCTCCCCGAAGACAAGGTACGAGCTATTGAAGAACTGGTTGAAAAATACGATGTCGTTGCGATGATCGGTGACGGTGTGAATGATGCACCAGCCATGGCGCGGGCTCATTTCGCCATTGCCATGGGCGCAGTTGGCTCAGATGCTGCCATCGAAACCGCCGATATCGCGCTTATGACGGACGATATCGGCAAGGTGCCATGGCTCATCGGACATTCGCGCCGGACAATGAACATTATCCATCAGGACATCGGAATATCGCTGGCGACCAAAGCGCTATTCGTTGGGCTTACTGCATTTGGCATGGCCAGTATGTGGGGCGCTATCGCCGCTGATGTTGGTGTCTCATTGCTTGTCGTTGCTAACGCTTTGCGGCTGCTGCGGGCCAAGAAAGACAATGGTAAGCCGAAGGATTATAAAACATTGAGTGAAAAAGAAATGCAAGGTGTGCAGGCAAATGGTCATTGAACTCAAAAAACCAAATTGGAAACCGCAGGAAAAAACAGCGGAGTTGTCCGGGTTTGGTTGAGGACATTGCAGGGCAAGTTAATGCGCGCTAGCGAGCTCAATGAGCATCGCGAGCAAAAGATGAAAAAAGATCGCAGTAGGGAGTCAAATCTTGGCTTTGAGTTGCGAGGCGCAAGACTTCACTCAAGTAGCGTAAATGTGAACGGAAACTAGCCTTTGATTCTGATGGTGAACGACATGCGACAAAAAGCGAATGGACCATCGGTTACGTGTCCTGTAAAGGTCCCATTATGAAGTATTTGTCCGCCATTCGTGTTGCTAAAATTGGGTTGGCCATATTGCTTTCGGCTGCTCTGAATTTCAGCAATGCAAAAGCCGATGCCCATGTGTTTGAGGCAAGTGAAGCGGTCTTTGAAAAAATTATTTTTGCTACCGATACGGGTGATCTTGATTTAGCTACTCAGGATCAAAGATTTAGCGAAAATGGTGAGGCATCCCATGGCTTTGGCGATTGCCATATCCACATCATTGGACTGAAGCAGGCGCAGTTGGCATGCGATCAGGCGTCAGCAGACCGATCGCGACACTGGGCTGACGCCTCTGTGGTCCTTGCCACGCTCCAAGGTTTTTACCGTCCTCCGCGAGGCTGATCTGCCCCATTGCAGAGTGGTATTTTACATATCCCGTGTCGGAACGGGCTTTGTAGAAACTCATAAATATCACAGCAGACCAAACCGTTTGAGGCGAGCCTGTTTCAGGGCTACTTCATTGGTTTGATCATGGCAGACAAAGTTCCAACAGGTGCCCGGACGTGTTTTCGGTGACCTATTCAATTCCTGGAGTACGATTATGAAACTGACAACGATGACCATGGCTGCGCTGACGGTGGGCGTATTTGCCTTGGTCCCGATCACTGGCGCGCCTGGAAATGCGGAAACGCCATTGCCAATGACTGCAGCAGCTGCAGCAGCGCCGCAAGATGACGATCATGCCGATGAGGCCAAAGACGCGCACGGCGACGACGACCACGCAGGTGAAGCCAAAGATGCGCATGGCGATGATGACCACGCAGGTGAAGCTAAAGATGCGCACGGCGATGACGACCACGCAGGTGAAGCCAAGGATGCGCACGGCGATGATGACCACGCCGGTGAAGCTAAAGATGCGCACGGTGATGATGACCACGCAGGTGAAGCCAAGGATGCGCACGGCGATGATGACCACGCCGGTGAAGCTAAAGATGCGCACGGTGATGACGACCACGCAGGTGAAGCCAAAGATGCGCATGGCGATGACGACCACGCAGGTGAAGCCAAGGATGCGCACGGCGATGACGATCATGCAGGCGAAGCCAAGGATGCGCATGGCGATGACGATCATGCAGGCGAAGCTGAAGGCGCACACGGCGATGAAGGCGGTGGCGATGTTGTTAAACTGACCCCCGAAGTCGCGAAAGAGGCCGGAATCCTGCTCGAGCAAGCTGAATTGGGTGCCTTGGGCGAATCCCTTAGTCTGCCAGCAGAAATCCGCTTTGACGCGGACCGGATGGCAAATGTCACGCCCAAAGTGAGTGGAGTCATCGACCGGCTTTTGGTTGGTGAAGGCGACACCGTTGCCTATGGAGATACGCTGGCACTGATCACAAGCCGCGAGCTTGCAGGGTTGAAAGCGAAATGGATGATTTCGAAAACGAACGAAGCCCTTGCGGCACAGTCGTTGACGCGCCTGGAAGGGCTGTGGGCGCAAAAAATCACATCCGAGGTGAATGTCCAAACGGCCCGCGCAGAGCATGAATCGGCAAAGACCGAAAGTGAAGCCGCAGAAACCGAACTGCATGCCGTCGGAATTGATCACGCCGCTCTCGACAAAATAGCCGCTGCTCCGGATGGCAACAATGCCAATGCCTATCTGACTGCACCACTTGCGGGAACAATTGTGCGACGTGCGGCGACACTGGGGGAAACGGTAACAGCCGGGGATTCCAGCGCCAAGGTGCTGTTCACGATTGTCGACGACAGCGTGGTTTGGGCCGATATCGCAGTTTACAAACAGGATATCAGCCGCGTCCGGATTGGCGCTCCGGTTGCCCTTAAATCAGACGCTGGCGATGTTATTGCGCAATCAACGGTGGCTTTTGTCCTACCGGTTATTGATGAAGTGTCGCGCACGGCGACGGCGCGTGTCATCATCGACAACTCTGACAGAACCCTGACCCCCGGCCAGTTTGTGATTGCAGATCTCAGCGTCGGCAATGCCGCGGAGGTTTTGCGCGTGCCACAATCCGCCGTGCAACTGGTAGAGAACCGTCCGTCTGTTTTTGTCCCTGTTGACGGCGGGTTCGCACCGCGCGCCGTCATGGTCGGCACAACCGCTGGCGGCTATGTGGAAATCCGCACCGGGCTGGAGGAAGGCGACCTCTTTGTCTCTGACGGTGCCTTCACACTCAAAGCCCAACTCGAAAAAGACGCCTTTGGCGACGGCCACGGACATTAGGATAGCTGATTATGACTGATTTTATGCACCGCATCGCCGGTGGCTGGCTTTTGGCGGCCATTGCGGCTTTTGCAATGACGCTTGGCGGGCTTTTTGCGTTTCGCGCTTTGCCTGTTGATGCCTTTCCGGATGTGACACCCGCGCTGGTTCAGGTTTTTACCGAAACCGAAGGGCTCGCCCCCGAAGAGGTTGAACGCTATGTGACCTATCCGATCGAAACGGCGATGTCGGGCCTTCCGAAACTGAAAAACATGCGGTCGGTCTCCAACTTCGGGCTGTCGGTGGTGAACATCTATTTTGAGGACGGGACGGATGTCTATTTCGCCCGTCAGGTCGTGGGCGAGCGGCTCGCCGAAGCGCGTGGCAACATCCCAGACGGGTTTGGCGACCCGCAAATGGGTCCGATTTCAACCGGCCTTGGCCTCATCCTGTATTTCCGCCTGGAAGACCAGACCGGCGCACGCAACCTTGTCGAGATGCGCGAAATTCAGGATTGGATCGTCAAGTATCAGTTGCAGACCGTGCCGGGTGTCACCGAAGTTTTGTCCCTTGGTGGCTATGAAAAGCAATATCAGGTCAGGCTCGATCCCGATGCGCTGCTTGCCTATGATCTTCAAATCGCCGATGTGATCAGCGCATTAGAGCGCGGAAACAAAACCGAAGGGGCGCAATTCCTCGAAATCGGATCCGAACAATACACGGTGCGCGGCGTTGGACTTGCCAAGACAATCTCTGATCTCGCAGAGATTGTCGTCAACGTGGAGGACGGGCGCACCGTGCGCGTGCGCGATCTGGGCCACATCATCGTTGGCGGTGGCGTTCGGCAAGGTCTTGCAACCGCCAATGGTGAAGGCGAAGTTGTCGCAGGGTTGGTTCTGAAACTTTATGGCACCAACACATCCGATGTCATCGCGCGGGTCCAGAAGCGCTTTGAGGAAATCAACGCAAGCCTGCCGGATGGTGTACTGGCGGTCCCCTACTATGATCAGGGAACGCTGGTAAACAAGGCCTCCGCAACCGTCACGACGGCGTTGTGGCAGGGGGCTGTGCTCGTAGCGTTGGTGGTGTTTGTCTTCCTGGGCGGATGGCGTCCCAGTCTGGTTGTGGTCCTGTCGATCCCGTTTTCCGTAGGTTTTGCGTTTATCGCAATGTACGTGCTCGGCATCAGCGCCAATCTGATGTCATTAGGGGGGGTCGCCATCGCCATCGGGATGATGGTCGACGGGGCGATTGTCATTTCTGAAAACGTGGATCGCAGCTTTGAGGAAGACGACGGCTCTGAAGAGCCGCGTATGTTGGTTGCACGATCTACCGCCGAGGTAATCGCACCTCTGGTGGCGGCGGTTGCCGTGGTTATCGTTGTTTTCCTGCCGCTTTTCTCGCTGCAAGGGGTTGAGGGCAAAACCTTCCGGCCCTTGGCGGCATCGGCTGCACTGGCCATGACCGGATCGCTGTTCTATGCGGCCCTGATTGCGCCTTCCATGGCCTTTTCGGTGATGCGCCGATCCGGCAAGAAGGCCCCTGACAAGCCGGGGCGGACTGTCGCGATGGTCAGTGGTGCGGCCGGGTTCTTTGTCCGTAACCGTTTTTTCGCCATCGTCCTGTGCGGCATATTTTTGGCGGTGGGCGGTTTTGCAGGATCGCGACTTGGTTCCGAATTTACGCCATCGTTGGAGGAAGGCGATATTCTGATGCGCGTCACCATGGCACCCTCGATTTCGCTTACCGAAGGGACGAAGACGACGACGCTTGTGGAAAAGCGGCTGTTAAAGAATTTTCCTGAAATCAAGTCCATCGTGACCCGTATTGGGCGTGGTGAGGTTGGCGCGCATGCTGACCCGACCAACAGCGCCGAAGCCTTTATCGAGTTGAACCCGGTCGATCAGTGGCGGCCCGGCTTGTCTGCCGAAGGTTTGCGCACGGCGATTTCGGAAGATCTGGAAAGCTTTCCGGGGATTGTGGTGAATATCGGCCAACCCATCGCGATGGCTGTTGATGAATTGCTGACCGGCACACGCGCCGAACTGGCCGTCAAAATCTTTGGACCGGATTCCGAAATTCTGTTGGAGCGATCACAAGTCCTGCAATCACTCCTGCAACAGGTTGAGGGGTCTGCCGAGGTACAGGCCGACCAGATCACCGGTGCGCCGCAACTTGTGGTAACCGTGGATCGGTCAGCCCTTGGTCGCTACGGGCTTGATGTTGAGGACGCGTTGGATGGGCTGCGTGCAGCCGTCGGCGGGGCCGAAGCCGGATCACTGTTCGAGGGCGTGCGACAGTTTCCGATCATGGTGCGTTTTGACGAAGAAAGCCGCGACACACCGGAGGCGATCAGACGCATCGTGCTGGAATCGCCTTCGGGCGCACGGGTGCCGCTGGACACAGTGGCCAATATCGAAACTGTAATCGGTCCACGCCAGATCACACGCGAAGATGGCGAACGCTTCATCACGGTCCAGTCCAACGTGCGCGGTCGCGATATCGGCTCTTTCGTTGCCGAAGCGCAGACGTTGACGGACGCTCAGTTGGATCTACCGCCCGGGTATCGTTTGGTCTGGGGCGGCCAATTCGAGCTTCAGCAACAGGCGAATGC
This sequence comes from Sulfitobacter litoralis, assembly GCF_900103185.1. Lineage (GTDB taxonomy): Bacteria > Pseudomonadota > Alphaproteobacteria > Rhodobacterales > Rhodobacteraceae > Sulfitobacter > Sulfitobacter litoralis. The sequence continues at coordinate 12,095 of NZ_FNJD01000029.1, read as the reverse complement.
CCGTTTCAAAGTGGTTATTCCGATTACGTTGGGCATCGTTCTGCTGATCCTTCTGGTAACCTTTGGTCGCCTGAAATCAGCGATCCTCATCCTGTTGAATATCCCCCTGGCGCTGACAGGTGGTGCGATGGCGCTCTGGCTGACAGGGTTACCGGTGTCGGTGCCTGCTACCGTCGGGTTTATCGCATTGTTCGGCATCGCGTTGGGCAACGGTATGGTATTGGTCAGTTTCATGGATGATTTTGCGCGCGCCGGTCGCAATCTGGAGGCTTTGGCCATTGAGGCCGCAGGGCTGCGCGCGCGTCCGGTCCTGATGACCGCCATGACGACGGCACTTGGGCTGGCACCATTGCTCTTCGCCACCGGCGTCGGTGCCGAGGTCCAACGCCCGCTTGCCACTGTGGTAACCGGGGGGCTTGTTTCGTCAACCGTGCTGACCCTACTGGTCATGCCCGCCCTGCACCGCTGGTTTGCGCCCAGACAAGGTGGGCATCATTCACTTGTCGAAACGGTCCACGAGCATGGTACGAAGGCAAAATCTGTAAAGAAGGCTTAGGGCATATATGTTCTGATGCGCAGGCAAAGGTGCACGGCTGTTTGGCGGTGCGTGCACCCTTGCGGCCGTACTTTGGGTCAATACAACGCATCTCCGGTCAAAAGATGAGTACTATAGGCTGATGCAGATAGTTTCGCGTTTGGAATATAATTCCAGATACTGGAGGATGACATCGTCGGTGACATTCCCTGACGTGGTCGAAAAGAATCCACGTGCCCAAAATAGCGTTCCCCAGTATCGTTTGCGCAATTCGGGAAACTCAATCTGCACGTGCCGCGATGAGCGCGCCTTGATCTGCTGCATCAAGGTAGAGAACGCCAATTTTAGCTTACGTCGCCCCATCCACGACCAGTCGCAACCATAAGTGCTGACCACGATTGGGCCAAATCTCTTACTGCTGCTGCGAGGGATATGCGTGCTGCGTTTGCAAATCGTTCGGCGTCCAACAGGTCTGGTAAGTTCAGTTCTCCCAGTTCAAAAACTTTGCGGCTCAACTGAAGAGTACGATCCCTTGATCGTTGAGCAGCGCGCAATGCGGCCACCTCTCTTTGTTTTCGTGTAAATTCACTTTGAGTTTTTTGCACATCTTCCACCGCGGCCAACACCTGTGCACGCCATTCCAGTTCGGCGGTCGTGGCTGAAATAATAGCCGCATCTCGCCTAGCGCGTAGCGGACCTTGGTTGAGGATGGGCAATGAAAGTGCTGGACCAAAGGACCATTCTGACGGGTTTGCCGCTGTCACCGAGCCAGATAAAGTGACCGATGGGTACAACTTTGCTTCTGCGACACCTACTCCGGCAACTGCGGCAGCTAGACGGCGTTCAGCGGCCAATACATCTGGACGATTGCGGAGCAGATTAGCGGGGACGCCTGTTGACCCCTTGCTGCGAGGATAAGGTTGTGGTGCGCCTGCAATCATCTGTTTAAGCAGCGGCTGAGCTGGTTCGGCCAACAATGTCGCGATTGCAAAAACCCGGGCTTCGAATGCGGCTTCAAGCGGAGGGAGGTCGGCAATTGCTGTGTCCAGCTGACCTGCTGATCGGGCAAGATCTAATTCTGTCAATGCGCCTTGCTCAACTTGAGCTCTGATCAAGGACTGGGTCCGGCGGAGGCTCGCGATATTCTGTCGTGTTAAAGCCAATGCCTCCTGAAAATACCGCGCGTCAATATAGTTGGAAACAACACCGGAAACCAGAGCAAGCCGGACAGTGCCAGCATCAAACTTGGCTGCTTCTACACCCGCTGCCGCGCGCTGCGCGTCACGGCGAACACCACCAAAAATATCGAGGATGTAATTCGCCCCGAACGTCGCACTTTCAGAGGGATCACCTGATATTGGGTTACCATTGTTTCTTTGCGCCTGTGCATCCAGTCCACCTGAGAATTGGCCAGCGGTACCTGTCTGCCTCAGGTCTGTATTTGCGGCTTTGATACGTTGTAAAGCCGTTGCAATATCGATGTTTTGTGTAAGGCCGCGGTCTACTAGCCGGTTCATTTGCCGGTCATTTAGCCGTTTCCACCATTCATCGCGCGCGACCTCTTCAAGAGCCCCGCCACCGCCAATGAACGACGTTTCTAAAGGTGTCTTAGGTGGCGTATAGTCAGGGCCAACAGCGGTACATGAAACCAATGCCGTGGATGCTAGGATAAAAAGCAGATAGGGACGGTTCATTTGTCATTCCTGTATATTGGATCAGCTTTTGGATTTGCTGGGGATGTGATGGAGATGTTTCACCCAGCACGCTATTATGAGCAGATAAGTAATTGAAAAGTAAAAGCTTGTCTAGAGGTGCTCAGAGCCGTCGAGTTCTAGAAAACTCCAAGATTGCGCCGTGTTTGAGCCACTAAATTTTTTTTATTAGACACACTTTAGGACCTGCACCAGTCGTCATGTCGCGCCATTTGGATAGAGCACAACGCGGGTGTCTAAAGGCACTTGATTGAAAAGTTGAATAATCTGATTGTTAACAAGCCTGGCACACCCGTTGGATACGGCGCGCCCGATAGTGGTTGGATCATTTGTGCCATGAACACGCAAAAAGGTGTCACCGCGACCCGGTTGAAAGAGATACAGGGCCCGCGCTCCCAGAGGGTTGCTCAAACCGCCAGGCATTCCATTGCGAAGTGGGCCATATTTCTGAGGCTCACGACGCAACATGCCAGGAGTCGGGGTCCAACTTGGCCATTCTTTTTTCGCCCCTACGTAGAATTCTCCTGCCTCGTAAAGACCTGGGCGACCGATCCCGACAGTATATCGAATTGCAGTATTATTGGGCTGGGTCCAGAAAAGTGCAAACTGGCCTGGAACTACATGTATTTCGTAGGGAGCAGCGCCCGCTGGTATGGTCACTACTTGAGGCAAAAATTCTGGTGGTAAATCATACTTAGGAAGCACTATGTGAGCTGACACTGGTTGGCAGGCTAAAGTGCCAACAGCCCCAGCGGAAAGGAGGAATTTTCTTCGTTTCATAGGCCGGTGGCTTTCAAAGACTGATGATAAGTGGAACTTGGTACACGAGGGCGTACCTTCATAAGTCAGATAAAGTGCATGAATCAAAACAACTTCACTTGTGTTCCGACTTCGGCCAAAGCGAACAATTCTTTGATATGCTCGTTGTAGAGACCTATGCACCCATTTGAAGATTGCCTTCCGATCTTGCGCGTGTCGCCCGTGCCATGAACACGGTAATATTGCCATGACAGATACAGCGCATGGGTGCCCAATGGGTTATCGGGACCAGGTGGAAAATAGTCTGGCCATTCGGGGTTGCGTATCTTCATTGAAGGGGTGGGGCGCCAGCTTGGCCCCTCAACTTTACGAATGACGTGTGTGTTCCCACGTTTGGTCAGTTCTTCTGTTAACGGAACACTGGAAGGGTAAAGTTTGTAGACGCTTTCATCTTCTGACCAATATTGAACTGCACGGGAGTCGATATCGCAAAGGATTGCTCCGTGCTCTAAGTTGTCAAAATGCTCCCTCCAATTGGAGGTACTGAAGGATGAAATGTTTCGGCGGACTGACGGTGACGAAAATGGCTCGGTCGTTTGCGCGATTGCCGTACCGGTTCCGAGAAATAGTCCACTTGCTGTCGCCCCAAGAAGCGCACTGCGACGTGAAATAGATGTGTCTTTGGTCAGTATCATGATGAAGCCTCTGATCTTGCCTGTTTTAACTATTTTAAGACCTCCACCTGCTAGAGCTTCAATCTCAATAAAATCACAATAACGTGATGTGGAATGCCCTTTGGCAGCCTATCAAGAACTTCAGCGCTTTGCCGCGTGGCTGGAAGGTAATCCTCCTGTTTTTAACGGAACAAGGATGTAGAATCTGCGCGGCCATTTTCAGTTTCATTGCGGGAGTGATGCCACCGATGCTCATGTTCGAACGGTCGTTGTTGTACATCCGGAGCCACTGTGTGGCGAATGCTGGGCCTCTTCAATGCCGTTTTGATGTATTAGTCGACCCATCCGTGGCAGACTGTGCGTTTGTATCGTTCAACGGGTCAAAGCAAAGCTTACAGTATGGCTGCTAGCGGTGTGAAATCATCCATGCCCATAACGCATGGTCTCCTCGTGCTTGTCGCGTGCTCGCTCGAATTCCAGCGTTGAGTGCGATATGTCGAACGCCTCTTCCAAGCGGGTTTTGATATCCTCTTTTATGCGTTCAAGGTCGTCCCAGCGTGCATCCTCGATCACCACATGCGTATCGAGCGCCGCTTGGTGTTCCTGCATTTGCCAGAAATGCGCGTGATGCAGTTCTTCAACGCCGTCGATGTCTTCGATGGCGGTGATCACGGCGTCGGTGTCCATGTCAGGCGGACTGCCCAGCATGAGTGTCCGGATAGGCCCGCCGATCTCGGTGAAAGCGAGCCAAAGTATATAAGCGGCGATACCAATAGTGATTGCCGGATCAACCCAACGGACATCATAGAGCAGGATCAGAACACCGCCAACGATAACGGCGACAGACGCCAGCGCATCACTGAGGTTGTGCAGGAACAAAGCCCGGATATTCACGCTGCCTTTCTGCATCGAATAAGTCAGTATCGCGGTAAGCGTGTCGATAAACAGGGCCACCCCACCCAGAATGACCACCGTCCAGCCTTCAATCGGCACCGGATTGGCAAACCGCATCGCGCCCTCGTAAACCAGATAAAGTCCGATGATGATCAGTGACGTATAGTTAATCAGCGCCGCCACGATTTCGACCCTGCCATATCCAAAGGTCATCTTGGCGTCGGCTGGGCGACGTGCGATTTTGCGTGCACCAAACGCGATAACCAGCGATGCCATATCAGAGAAATTGTGGATAGCATCCGCAATCAGCGCTAGGCTGCCGGAAAGTATCCCCCCGACAATCTGCGCGACCGTCAGAAGGCCGTTCGCCCAAATGGCAATAGCAACGCGGCGGTCCCCTTCCTTGGGTTCCATGTGGACGTGATCATGTGGCATCTGGTTTTCTTTTATCTAAAAATTGGTTCATTTCATCACCTCTTCGAGGCAAAGCACAAGCAGGAAGCTGACACCAGCCGCACTGTCCTGGATAGCACTGACAAGCGTAGGGCCGGGGGGGGGGGCGCACATTGACCGCAACGATAGCCCAAGGTCACAACCGCTGCCGAGATCAGCGTATAGACCCAAGCAGCGGTCATGTTTGATCTCCATGCATGGCTTTATGGTGCTCGCCATGCGCATCCCGCAGGATAGAGATGCCTCCCCATGCAGCAATGGCCGCTACCAGTACCCCAACAACAAGGTCCGGCCAATTGCCGCCCAGCCACCAGACAAGTCCACCCGCGATCAAAATACCGCCGTTCGAGGCAAAATCGTTAACGCTGAAAGTGTTGGCAGCCCGGATATTGACGTCCGGTTCTTTCAGGCGTCCAAGCAGCCAGATACAGGCCAGATTAACTGCAGCGGCGACCAGCGACATTGAGATCATCAGCGTTCCCAAAGGTTCGGAACCGCCGATATAGCGCCTCCAAGCGTCAATCAAAATGCCGACAGCAAAGATCAAAAGCAAACCCCCTGAGACGTTTGCGGCCCCACGCTTCCATTTGGATGAACGGGACAAGGCCAGCAAACTGATGCCATAGACCATGCTGTCAGACGTATTATCAAGTCCGTTAGCGATCAGAGAGTTGGAATCACCAATAGCACCAGTCGCAAAGAATCCCACAGCGATTGCAATATTGAGGCCAAGAACGGTCCAGAGCGTGCGGTGCTCTTTCTCATTCGATAAATCGAGTGTCTGTTCTGACATATCCTTAGAATCTTTCAGTTTTTCTCGTTTTCATATAGCAGTCGACGGCGAGGCACTATGCTCCAATTTCATCATGATTGGTTAAACATTCTGAGTGGTCACGCAGCACTTCAAGAACCTTGCATTCTGCAACGCTTTCGCCATCGCACTCAGCAACCATACGTTTCAGCTCTTTCTTGAGGGCCTGAAGACGCTTAATCCGCTGCTCGACTTGGCGAAGTTGCCGCCGCGCGATAGAGTCCGCATCTACGCAGGATTGAGATGGATTGTCGGACAGATCCAGAAGCTCGCGGATAGAGTCGAGCGAAAAGCCCAGTTGACGCGAGTGTCGAATAAAAGCGAGCCGGTCGAGATCCTTCTCATAATATCGCCGTTGCCCACCTGACGTCCGCCCGGCCTCGTTCATCAATCCAATCTGTTCGTAGTAGCGGATCGTCTGAACCTTGGTCCCAGTCTTCCGCGAGAGTGTTCCAATTGCCAGCATATGCGTTCCTTTAATCTAAAGTGACTGTAGCTTATCAAAGATCTAACTTCCTTGAAAAGACCGAGGTTTCACAAAGTCGTGACATGATATCGTATCAAGTATCTTTTTGCTTGAACCTCTACCGACTATAGCTTGTATCCCACCCGAGAGGTGATTTTTTTAAAGGGCGAAACTGGCAATGAAAAAGGTGCGAATAACTCTCTGGTCCATAGTAGCCGTCGCCATCGCTGGCGGGTTTTGGGTATCAGAGCGTGGCCAGATCCCGATTGCCGCTGCTCGAGTGTCTGTCGCAGAGAGTTTATTAGCGGATTTCGAGTTAACTGACCACAATGGAATGATGCAGGTTGACGAAGATTTTCGCGGTCGATGGATACTCATCTTCTTCGGATTGTCCAACTCACCAGACGACTGCCCGATGAGTTTGGCAACAATCGCACAGGTAATGGGCGATCTGGGCGCAAAAGGTGAAGCCGTGCAGCCTCTTTTCACCACAGTCGACCCGGAACGGGACATGCTCAATGTTCTGGCCAGCTATATCCCCCAATTCGGCCCCAACATCCTCGGGCTAAGTGGCCCGCAGGAACAGATCCAACATACTGCTAAAGCTATCAAAATTTGTTATCAGCGCACCGAGGATGAAGCTGCACCCGATGGTTACACCATGCGCCATACTTCGTCCTTTCTATTGTTGGATCCGCAATGCGAATTCGTCCGAATATCTTCGGTTTTCGGAAGGCGCAAACATCCAATTTACGGCAACGTTCGAATGCACACTGGTGTCGATTACGCAGCCGTTAAAGGGACGCCAATCAGCGCGACCGCACCGGGCAGGGTTTCCTTTATTGGATGGCAGAAAGGATATGGCCAAGTGGTGGAGATATCTCACGGCTCCAACACGATGACCCGGTATGCCCATTTGAGCGCCGTACCCAATGGACTGAAAACCGGAAACCACGTACTTGCCGGAGAAGTCATTGGTCAGGTAGGCGAGACAGGTACTGCGACAGCCCCCAACCTGCACTACGAAGTACGGATAGACGGCCGGCCGATCAACCCGCTTGGAAAGGAACTGATCGCCTCGGTAGAAAATCCTGATACCGCGGGTGCGTCAGCGCTCCTTGAGAAAACACGCGCGCTGTTTACAGCGACGCTTAGCGACGAAATATGAACAATCGAGTAGGATAACGCATGTTCCCCAAAATTGAACTGATCTTTGGCGCCGTGCTGCTGGCGACCGTGTCAACGGCCGCCGCTGCCCAGACGGCCATTCAAGTCGCCAAGACGCGCGGCTGCGGATGCTGTGTGGCTTGGATGGACAGACTTTCAGACGCTGGTTTCTTACCCGAGGGCGAAAATATTGGGGGAGCACTGATCCGTTTGAAAATGGATCGGGGTATCCCTGTTTCAATGTATTCATGCCACACCGCAACGGTCGAGGGCTACACGATAGAAGGGCATGTGCCACCTGCCGACATTAGGCGGCTTCTTGAGGACCGCCCGGATGCAGTCGGTCTTGCGGTGCCCGGTATGCCAATCGGCTCACCCGGCATGGATTTTGGGGAAACTTCCGACGCCTACGATGTCTTTCTGGTGAAAAAGGACGGTAGCACCGAGATATTCTCTTCCTATCCGGCAAATTGAACATGGAGGCGCTCACGACCCTATCTCCTATCGCCTTGGGCTTTTATGGAAGCCTTGCAGCTGGTCTTATGACGTCCGTCGGTGCCGTTCCGGTTCTCTTTGGCAGCACTCCCTCGCGAAAATGGCGCGACATCTCTCTTGGCTTTGCCGCAAGGGTGATGCTGGCGGCTTCGTTCTTCTCGTTGATCATTCCAGCGCTCGATGTTGCTGAAATTCGATACGGGGATGGGGCGATCCCGGCATTGATCGTCTGCGTTGCGATCCTGCTTGGGATGGGGGCAGTTGCCATTATGAACGAAGTGATCCCGCATGAGCACTTCAGTTCAGGGCGCGAAGGTCCTGAGGCCGCATCTGGGGTCACTACATAAAAGTGTCATTTTTGTCCGGGCCGTGCGAACGAACGGAGAACTTATGCGGCGTCCTGTATCTCGTGTTTCCGAAGTGGCCTGAGGCGATCTGAGCTGAGTGGTGGGTTCATGTTCCACAGGTAGTCCCCGGTCAATCCTACATGGGCCCAGCCAAGTGGTGCGATATGTTTGGTAATTTCGTTTGGGATGGCTACTCCGTTTTTCCTCAGATCAGTGATTGAGGCTTCCAGGTATTTGGTGTTCCACAGGATGATGGCGGCAACCAGGAAGTTGAGGCCCGACGCTTTGTGGATCTGATGCTCATAGCTGCGATCGCGCATTTCACCGAGTTGGTTGAAGAAGACCCCGCGCGCGAGGGCGTTTCGGGCTTCTCCTCTGGCTAGACTTGCGCTGGTTCTTTTTCGCAACTCAAGGCTGCGCATCCATTCCAGGGAAAAGAGGGTCCGCTCCAATCGCCCCAGTTCGCGCAAGGCAATTGCGAGTCCGTTTTGCCGGGGATATGCGGACAGGCTTTTAAGGATCGCAGAAGCAGTGGTAGTCCCGGCCTTGATGGAGGTCGCCAGCCTGAGGATTTCAGGCCAGTTGTCGACAATGTGACCTGCTTTGATGGTGCCGCCGATGAAGGGTGTCATGATGGCCGGGGGCTTCATTCCGGGCAGGAGATACAATTTGCGATCCTTGAAGTTTCGCAAGCGTGGCGCGAAGCGGAACCCCAGGAGATAGCACAGGGCAAAGACATGATCCGTCGCGCCGCCAGTGTCCACGTGATGCTCTTCGATTGCGACGCCTGATTGGTGGCGAAGCAGACCATCCAAAACGAAAGGCGCTTCGCTTTCGGTGGCGGTGATGACCGTCGAGTGGAACGGACTGAACTGATCTGAGATGTGGGTGTAAAATTTGAGACCTGGGGTGCGTCCGTACTTTGCGTTGATATCTGCAGAGGCCTCACCGCGGCCACCGGCCCGGAAGAACTGCCCATCTGAGGATGATGTCACGCCGTCCCCCCAGAGTTTGGCCAGAGGGAGCTCGCGTTGCATGTCGATCAGACAAGCCAAAGCGTCAGAATAGGTCTCCTCGCGCAAATGCCAATCATGAGCCCACGCGATTTGCCGGGCAGACAGATTGTGGGTTGCCGCGGCCATGCGGGATACACTCAGATTGACCCCATCGGCAAGGACAGCGGCAAACAGCGCCTTTTGATCTGTCGCCGGTTTGCCCGAGCGATAATGGGTGAAGCACTCCGCAAATCCGGTCCAGGCGTTCACTTCTGTCAGCAGGTCGGGGATCTTGATTTGTGGCAATTGCCCATAAGCCAGTCGGCTCATGGCCGTGGCGGCGTCGGGTGTTTCATCTTTGACCGGGGTGATGCTCAGGGTGCCACCCTGAATGGCGGCATCCGGCAGCGTCCCCGCTTCGGCACGGGCCGCGACAATGGCCATGGCCTCCTCGATCTGCTGTTGCCGTTCTGAAAGATAGGTTTCTGCATCCGCCGCGGCGGCGATCGGCAACGACTCCTCGGTACGCAAGATCTCGAAGGTGGCTTTGGGGATGAGCCGATCGTCGAAGTTGCGTCGCTGCCGGCTTCCTGCGACCCAGACATCCCCTGCCCGAAGACGATCACGCAATTCGAAGTAGACGCAGAGCTCGTATGCGCGCCGGTTGACCTCCCCGGGCGCCGGAAAGACAAATGGGCGCCAAACCTTCCGGATGAACCCGGTTGGCGGGTTGTCGGGCAGGCTGCGCTTGTTCGCCTCATACATAACGCGCAAAAGATCTATCGCGCGCAGAAGGCTGGCAGCGCTGGCCGCACCTTTGAAGCTAAAACCCCTTAATATCATGGGCGCAAACTGGCGGGCGGTCTGATATTTTCCGATGAGTTCAGTATATTTGTCGGGCTTTCCGTCTCCGAGGGCGGTTTCAATTGCGGATGTCGCACTCTCGATCTCGTCCCAATTGGCCGTGTCCAATATTCCGTTGAGATCACCGGTCTGCAGGCGGGCAGTCAGAGCCTCACGGCAAAATGCTTTGAGTGACTGTAAAGGGCGGATGATGTCCATCAGGAGCCTGGACGCTTTGTCGGAACTTTGTTGTTCCGCCTTTCGAAAGCTTCGGCCCAGCAATTTGTCGAACATATCCAGTGCAAGATCGGTAAGCTGTTCTTCCAGCCGCAGGCAGGCGGCCGACAAAACTGCCAGCAACCGAGGCAAGGCCATACGCCGCAGATTTTGCACCGTGATCCGCAAGCCTTCGCCTGCCAATCTGTCGAGCGCTGATGTCGAGATATTCTGACGCAAACTGTTGGGCAGGCCGATCGCCCGAACCACCTTCAGGCGATCCAGAACAGCCTTGATGGATTTGGAGGACGCTGATTTGGGTGCTGCTTTCAGCCAGCTCAGCGTCGACACCTCGCCCGATTCAGGTGGCGCAATCAATGCACGCAGGGCGTCGGGGTGATCCGGATACAGATCTCGGGTCCGAGCGGAAATCCTGACATTTTCCGCGCGCCGGATCGCATGCCTGACAATCAGTTCAACGGTACGGCGCGCCGGGATCAGGATACGTCGCCGCCTCAGTTCTTCAATCAACGAAATTGCCAAAGGCTCGGCCCGCGGGTCTTCTCCGGCAGATGGTGTCAGCCAATGAACAAACTCCCGCACAAGGGGTTTTGTGAACGCCTTGTATCCAAACCGAGCTATAATTTGCGCGATATGTTCGCGTCGTGTCTGCGGGCGCTGATCATAGACCGCGAGATCGGAGGCGCTGGCATCAACCTGATCTGCAAGAAAGGCCAGCATCACGTCGTTGGCCTGTTCTCCAACATTACGAACCCGCCCGGGATGGCGTAGATAAGCCAATGATACGGCATAGCCCAGACGCGCAGCAGCTGTTCGCTTTCTGGCGACAACCTCGATCTCATCCGGGGTGAGCGTGCAATACATCGCGACTTCTCGATCCTTCGAGGGTGGTGCCATCAGCCGAGACCAAAAACTTGCCGTCAATATTTGTCGCCGTGCCATAAAATACCCTCTTTTGTCCCAAGTCCGTGAAACGCTCGTTAGGCGGAACGACCCGTTCCGTCCGCCAATATGGCTTGACAACGGGAAGTCGGACAAGTTGATTTATGGACAGGAAAACGGACAAGGCTATCTTCATGGCTCTGATTGGATATGCGCGGATCTCGACCACTGAGCAAAAGCTGGAACCGCAGGTGGATGCGCTCAAAGCTGCGGGCTGCGAAACTGTGTTTGAAGATGTCATCTCCGGCGCCAAAGCCGAACGCCCTGGCCTGAATAATGCCCTGGCCTTTCTGCGCAAGGGCGACACGCTTTTGGTCTGGAAACTCGACCGTCTGGGCCGCTCCATGAAGCACCTGGTGGAAACAGTGACAGACCTCGGCGACCGCGGTGTTGGCTTCAAATCCCTGACCGAAGGCGTGGACACAACAACTACCGGCGGCACTTTGGTGTTCCATCTGTTCGGTGCGCTTGCCGAGTTTGAGCGTGACCTCATTGTCGAGCGCACGCAGGCCGGATTGAAGGCTGCTGCAACGCGCGGCAGAAAAGGAGGGCGCAAGCCTGTCGTCACGCTCAAGAAGCTGGAGCAAGCCAAAGCCCATATCAGCGATGGATTGACCGTCCGAGAGGCCGCAGCGCGCCTCAAAATCAGCAAAACAAGCCTCTACAATGCCCTCAGAGGTCAGAAACCCGACTGAAACCGCGAATGTTCCCGTAAAGTTCGCACGAGCCGGACGATAACGTCACTTTTATGCAGTGACCCCAATT
>NZ_FNJD01000045.1 GCF_900103185.1 Sulfitobacter litoralis | reverse complement strand
AATTGGCGCAAGCTGGAACCTGGAATCGGAACCGAGGCATGGTTCTGTGATCCGCAAGCCCCGTGGCAAAAGGGTTCCGTCGAAAACCTGAACAAGCGTGCGCGGCGCTACCTACCAAGAGATGCGCCTGTGGCCGCGCTCTCAAATCGAGATATGAAGTCGATTTGCGACCGCTTGAACGGCACGCCCAGAAAGTGTCTGGGATGGCGCACACCAACGGAAGCATTCAGGGAAGAACTCATGAAACTAAGATAGCGGTAACCGTCGCAACGACCCTTGAGAATCCAGCGGATAGATGCGTAGTGAAGATCGCCAATCCAAGCCGATCAAGGAGTCCCTGATCAACGGGTTGGCTCCCCTGCCCGCCGACGCGCGCCAGTCGATCACCTTCGACCGAGGCACCGAGTTCTCCGCCAGGAAACATCTTAAGGCCGCTGAGGTCTTTGAAAGCAACCTGATGGAAATACAGAACCGGTTGGAGTAAAACGAGATATCAAGAACCGCACTTCAGCGTGAGTTCACACCGCAAAGCGTTCAGATCACCCGCTCGGCACCCTAAACATCAGAAACTACGGATATGACACAAAAGTAAAAAACCGCAGTGTACGCCACTGCGGTTTCTGTATTCTAAAATTTGGTAGGCTTCACGCGATGGCGGCTTTGATCTGGTCTGCCAGCGACATGGGATCAAATGGTTTGCTGATCACCTCTGTCGCGCCAATGCCACGCAGCTCTTCCAATTCGTTGGGCTGTGCCCGCGCGGTCATGAAAATTGCAGGTACATTTGCAAAGTTCGGATTCTCGCGCAGCTTTTCTAGCGTTTGGCGGCCCGTCATGCCCGGCATCATCATGTCCAACAGAAATACATCGGGGATATAATCGAGCGTCTTTTCAAGCGCTTGTTCGCCGCAATCACACTGTTCAACCACGAAATCGCCCGAAAGCTCGAGAGACATCTTGGCGATTTCGCGGATATCGGCATCGTCTTCTACGTGAAGCAATTTGATCATACGGTACACTTATCCAACATTTTCTAGTCTTTCAAAATCTTTGTCCGGCTCAGAATGCCGCGTTTTGACGGGTAAAGTGAAGGTGAAAGTTGTCCCCCGCCCTTCGTCACTCACAAAATTGATCGTCCCACCCAAACCTTCAACAATTGCTTTACAGATACTCAGCCCCAAACCGGTACCGCCTTTGCTCGCACGATCCGAGTTTGCCATATCTGCAAAACGCTGGAAAATCTTGTGTTGGTCTTCTGTGGCAATGCCCATACCTTCGTCACGCACGGATACACTAACGACTTCTTCGTTCTTGGTAACAGAAATTTCGACCACACCGCCGGGTTTGGAAAACTTCGCGGCATTCGACATAAGGTTGGTTAAAACTTGAATGATACGGTTGGCGTCAGTTTCGATAAACGTCGAGGTATCAACACCGCGGCATTTGATTTGAAGACCAAACCGCTGATGCGCCATCGCGTTGGCCCGCAAAGATTCCGCGATCAACTCTGACAGGTCTGCGGTTTCCATCTCGAAATCCAGACGTCCCGACGATATCTTCTCGATGTCCAGAATATCATTGATAATCAGCACCAGACGGTCGGCGTTGCGATGCGCAATTTCCAGCAGCCCTTCGGCCTTGGGTGGCAGCTCCCCCGCGGCCTTGGACAACAATAACCCCATGGATCCCTTGATAGAGGTCAGCGGCGACCGCAGCTCGTGGCTGACCATCGAAATGAAATCCGCCTGAAGCTGGTCTTGTTCAAGACGTTCGGTGATGTCGTGCAACATGATCAGCAAGCGACCATCGGCGGTCCCCTTGTTCAGCCATTTGATCGACCCGTCGAATTTCTTAGACCCGATCTGTGCGCTAAAAGTGGTGAACGTCTCGCCTGTGTCCACTATCCGCAGACACGCCTCAAGCACGTCTTCGCACCCGTTGTCCCGCGACATATCGCGTACAGTCAGCCCATCGTCAGGGCGTTTTGCCCAGCCGAACCGCGCCTTTGCCGCGAGGTTCATATACCGCAGTTCAAGATCCTGTTCAGACACAATCCAGATGTCATCGCGTAGCTCGTGCAATGTCATGGCCGTGTCGCGTCGGGCGATCAATTTTGTGGTTGCCGTAATATCCGTGCGCGCCGAGATCGACCCTATCCAATTGCCATCGGCGTCCCGCAGCGGCGTTACGGTCGTTTGGGTCACACAGCTAGAGCCATCACGATGACGCAATGTGGTCTGGCCTTGCCAGCCCTTGCCCTGCCTTAGAAAATCCCGAATTTCGGCTGTCGTGATATGGTTGTCGCTGGCATATAACATCTTGACCGGTTGGCCGATCAGTTCGTCGCGTGTATAGCCCGTCGCCTCAAGCAGCAGGTCGTTCACCTCTACCAGCCGGTTATCGATGTCGACGACATTCACCATCGTGTGCTTCTTCAGGACGCTGAGCTGTTGCTTAAGGCTGTCATCTATCGTGGACCGCGCCGGCGTCGATCGAAAATTCATTGCAATCAGGGGAACAAGGCCGGCAAGTGCAATCGCGCCAACAATGGGAACAGTCTGGGCAGCCCCACCCGACAAGAGCGCCGCGCTTGAGGTGTACCACCCTCCGGCCAAAGCCGACCCTGCGACGAAACCAGTCGCGATGCGGCTCTTTTTTTCGTTCCAAGACATAGGACGTCCTTATCTACAAAAAGAAGGCACCATCCCAGCTTCAGCACCCTCTTATCCCTTGCGCCCCTATAGACAAAAGCATCTAGTCATTTTTAAGGCGACTTAAAATAAATTATACACAACCTGAGATAGATCAACGCAGGCTTTATGTCGACCCGACAATGCTGTTGATAATATGCGATAGCTCAGTTTGCGATTTTACCAGATGCGTGCCCACTCGGCTATCCTTGTCGCGTGCGGCATCCGATGTCAGTCCGACCACCCGCGCTTGGGGTTGAAACCTTGCTATGTCGTCCAGAACGGCACTTGCATCACCATCCGGCACCGTCCAGTCCAGAACGATAACGTCCAACGGTCCCGTATTCAGCGCGGCAGGAACCTCGTTCAGACGAGTGACGTTCTGGACGTCGGCAAAGGGCTTTAACCCCTCGCGAAGCACCTCTGCAAACTCTTCATCATCCTCAAGATGCAACACCTTTAGGTTGCGCTCCGTATCAGCAACGACCTCGAGCTGCGGCGGCTGGACAGGCCCCTGCACGTCAGCAGGACCACTGCTTAACGGGCACGTAAACCAAAAGATAGTCGTCCCGCTCGGCTTGCTTTCGAACCCGATATTCCCGCCCTGCCGCCACACGATCTGCCGCGTGATGTTCAGCCCAAGGCCGGTCCCGCCCTTTGCGCGTGTGTCTGATCCATCGGCCTGCGAAAACGCCTGGAAGATGCGGTTCTTGAAATTTTCAGGCACGCCGGGGCCGAAATTCTGCACATAGACGATCGCCATTTCGCCAATCGGTTCCGCCTTGATCGTAACAGCTGTGCCTTCGTTTGAATATTTGCAGGCATTGGAAATCAGGTTTGCCAGAACCTGCATCATGCGCGACCAATCCGCCGTTACATGGATCGGCGTCTCGGGCACATCAATCTGAAGGCTGGTCCCGTGCGTTACTGCGAAAGGCATCATCTCGTGGACGGCGGAATCGATGACCTCGTTCAGGCTCATATGGTCGAGGTCGAAATCGATCTTGCCCGACGAGATTTTTTCGAGGTCCAGAATGTCGTTCACGATGGTGGTCAGACGGTCCGCATTATTCCGCGCGATCTCGATCAGACGCAGGGCGGATGCAGGCAAAGCGTCCCGCGCCGACATCTCAATCAGCCCAAGCGCGCCTTTGATCGACGTCAATGGCGTGCGTAATTCATGGCTAACGGTTGAGACAAATTCATTCTTGATTTCGTCGATCTTCTTTTGATCGGTGATGTCGTTAACTTGCGCGATAAAGACAAAAGCGTCTTCATTCTTGTCATAGGTCCAGGTGATGTTGAACAATCCCCATCGTTCGCCACCGTCTTTGTGCAGGATAGGATGTTCGCCCCGATACACTTCGTTCGACCCGCTTTGGGTAAACTGGGTGACGATATCCCGCATCATCTGTACGTCTTTTTTAGGGATGACCTGTCCGAGGGTAAAGCTGTCGGTCATCTCCTTTTGGGAATAGCCCGTAAGCTCGCACATAGCATTGTTCACGGTGGTAAACCGACCGTCGCTGTTCAGCGTCGCCATGCCGACGGGGGCAGCATTCAACACGGTGCGGAACCGCTTTTCACTTGCCTCAAGCGCGTTTCGGGCGTGGCGCAGGGCGGTGATGTCGCTTTGTGTGCCGACCATCCGTTTCGCCGTACCATCGGACGCGCGATCCACGACAACGGCATCGGACCGCATCCAGCGCCAGCTGTCGCCAAACTGCATCCGAAATTCCGTGAGCGATCTTTCGGCCTTGCCGGTGATACAGTTTTTATCTGCCTCAAGCAGCCGGGGCAAATCGTCGGGGTGGATGCGGTTCAGGAAGGCTTCTTGAGTATCCTCGACCTCGGGAGCCACATGGGTAATCTTCCGCCAAGTCGGTGAGACTACCGATTTTCCAGTCGCGAGATTAACTTCAAAGACACCGATCTCTGATCCGGCCAACGCATAGTCGTAGCGTTCCTTGATTCCTGCTAGTTCTTCCACGGCCCCCACTTCGGCAGTCACGTCGCGCACAATGGCCGTCACCCGTTTGACACCATTCAGCGTGACCCAGTCATTGTGGTGCACGTCAAGATACAGCTCGGCCCCGTCCCGCGTCTTGCCCGTCGCGTTATAGCCGGCGTCATCAGGAACTCCTTGGGCAGGGGTGACAAAGTCAGACAGGGGACGTCCGCCCATGCCGTCCTCTACCTCGTTGAAAACTTCAAGCGCAGCATGGTTGGCAAACAGGACCTGCCGCCGGTGATCTAGAATGAAGATGCCCACGACACTGTTTTCAATGATCGACCGGTTTTCCTCCTCGCGGGCGCTGATCTGCTGTTCGCGCAGTTCTGCGACCTCGGCCAAGGAATTTGCGCGCTGGCGGATGGCACGCAGTACAATCATCAACATTGCCGTCAACGCGATCCCTGCGACCAGCGCCAGAAGTGGGGTACCACCGGGAAAGAGCGCTTCGAACTGCGGCGTGCTTTCAAACTGCACCGTCCAGGTCCGGCCAAAGAATTCGGTGGTATAGGTGGTGCCATATTTGCCGGCCGTATGATTGTGATCCTGACTGGCATAAATCAGCGCTTCGGGATCGGTCGTGTCGCCGTCATATACGTGGAAATCGTAAACGTTGTTCTGGTTCGGCGTCAGGTCTTGCAGCAGGTTCCGGCCAACAAAGGGCGCATATACCCAACCGCGAAACTCCCCATCGCGCTGTCCCGAGCTATAGAACAGCGGGCGCAGCAACAAGAACCCCGGCTCTTTCATCGCGTCCTGCACCAGCAGGATACGCGGTGTCAGCTGTGGTGTGTTGGTTTCACGCGCCCGATTTGCCGCCTCGCGTCGCCCCTTTTCAAAGCTGATATCCAACCCCACCGCTTCCTTGTTGGGCAGCACCGGCGCGATGTATTTGATCACATACTTTAGGTCGTGGTTGGTTTCAGGACGGACCTTAAACCCAGACGTCCCATTGGCGCGCATCTGGGACACAAAGGCTGCTTCGTCCACCCTTGCGACAGGTTCGATGAAACCGATCCCGTTGATACCGGGCAGGTAATTTTCGATATCGACACTTTCAACGAAGGTTTCGAAGTCGTCATACTCGATATTCTCGGATGCCTGCATCATCCCTGCAGCACCGTTCAGGCTTTGCAGATAGATATTCATCCGGCGGTCTAGCGCCTGCAGGCCATCTTCGGTGATGCGAGCAAATTCGGCCTTGGCCGCGGCGCGGTTCATGCGCGCGCCTTCTGCGTAGATCCCGAAGGTCACGAAAAGGCAGGCGACGACCAAAATCAAATCTAAGCGCTTGAACAAAACTACTCTCTCACAATTCGCAAAACTGGATACAGCGCCCATTCCGCTGAAAGCCGCTTGCTGAAAAGGTTAACGGCATTCTTCACTTATAGGTAGCACCGTTTTCGGTGCCAATGTTAATTGTAGCTTGCACGAAGGATTATGCGAGAATCATGAACAGATTCGGCACATTCTAAACTGGGTTGCGAAATTTCCCCTATCTTGCTGGAAAGCAAGGAGAATGAAAGATGGCCCATACAGAGCTAAACCTGCGTGAAC
>NZ_FNJD01000043.1 GCF_900103185.1 Sulfitobacter litoralis | reverse complement strand
CAAGGCAAAATCGAACGCTGGCACCAGACCATGAAGAACCGGGTTCTGCTGGAAAACTACTACCTGCCAGGCGATCTTGAGCGTCAGATCGGGGCCTTCGTCGAATACTACAACAACCAGCGCTACCACGAGAGCCTGAACAACGTCACGCCAGCCGACGTCTACTTTGGCCGCGACAAAGCCATTCTGAGGGAAAGGGAAAAGATCAAGAAGCAGACAATCCGCCAACGTCGCTTGCAACACCAAAAACAAGCCGCATAATCAACTACACATACGAGCCAGAGCCTCCAATGCTCAAACCGCTCTGATGCCCCATTTTATATGACGACGGACAGTTTCGACGATACGGCCAAGATACATGATCGCGATTTCTTCACAAAGGAAGCTCGCGACGCCAAGGTCGTGCGTAATGAAGATAAGCGTCAGGCCCATGTCTCGCTGTAATGACTGCAACAAAGTTAACAGCTGCGCTTGGGTCGATACGTCGAGCCCTGAAACAGCTTCATCCGCCACAAGCACCGTAGGCTCCGATGCTAATGCGCGTGCGATAGCCACGCGTCGCACCTGTCCTCCTGACAACCCCGATGGATACCGGTCAGCAGCGTCTGCAGGCAATCCGACCCTATCAAGCAGTTGCGCAACACGTGAGGCTTCCTCTTCGCGCGATACGATATTGAAGTGCCGAAGCGGTTCTGCAATGAGCGCGCCAATAGTCATACGAGGGTCGAGTGACCCACGAGCATCTTGATAGACCATCGCAACATCGCGTGCAAAATCGATACCCGTGGCGCGTCCTTCCAGAATGGGTTTACTGTTATAAAGCGCACGCCCACCGCTTGGTCGGTCCAGCCCCAGCAGGACCCGAAGCAGGGTAGACTTACCCGAACCGCTTTCTCCGACGACAGCAAGGGACGTGCCTTTGCGAATATTAAGCCGAACCCCATCCAAAGCACGAAGACCTACTGTTTCGCGGCTGAAAAGGGATCGCCCTGGTTTGGGGACTTCGAACACCTGCTCGACCTCGATTAGTTCGAAGATGGGTTGCTCGGGGACAGTCGCATTGGTTTCGGTTAAGGTTTGCACAGTCATTCGGGGTTCCAACACGCAATATGGTGATCAAGCGAGCCTGTCGCGGTCTGCTGGGCCGGCACAAGGGGGGGCGCTTCGTCCGCGCATCGCGTCACTGCGCGTGGACAGCGCGTGCAAAACCGGCAGCCGTTAGGCATTTGCCCGTGAGACGGCACAGTTCCTTCGGGAACTGGTAAGTCTTTGGTGCCGATTTCGAGCACACAGGATTTTAGTTGCTTAGTGTAAGGATGGCGATGTCGTTCGAGCACATCGCGCGCCGGACCACTTTCGACGACTTGTCCCGCATAGAGCACCGCGATCCTATCACAAGCCTGACTGGCAAGGGCTAGATCATGCAACACAAACACACAACTTGCGCCACGTTCACGGGTCAGGTGCAGGATCAGACGGACAATTTGTGCTTGAATCGTGACATCCAGAGCAGAGGTCGGCTCGTCAGCCAAAAGCAAATCAGGACTACCTGCCAATGCGATAGCAACCATAACCCGCTGCTGCATGCCTCCTGATAATTGGTGCGGGAAGGCAGACATTCTGCCTTCGGGGTCGTTGATCCCGACAGAGGTGAATAGTGTAATCGCTTGTTCTCGGGCGTCTGCCTTTGATAGCCCGTGGATGCGTCGCAAGGTCGTGCTCAGCTGTCGTCCGACTGTGTACGACGGGTTCAGCGCAGTACCCGCGTCCTGAAATATCATAGACAAACGGCGGCCTCGAAGCTTCACCATCTTTCGCTCAGATAGCGTGAGAAGGTCGCCTTCGCCCGCCAAGGTAGCGCTTCCGGTGACCCTCGCGTTTTCAAGCAAGCGCATGATTGCAGTGGCGATAGTCGATTTCCCTGCACCGCTTTCGCCGACCAAAGCCAGTGTCTCTCCCTGACCGAGCGCAAGCGTGACACGATCCAAGATTTTAGCGGCACCTCGGAAGACGGTGAGGTCCTTGATCGACAAGACATGTTTCACGGTCATATCGCTCATGAATCTCTCCGTAATTTAGGATCAAACTCTTCGCGCACCCCGTCGCCGACAATCGACAGGGCGATCAGCAAAAGGGCCAGAGCAAAACCCGGCATCGCAGACATCCAAGGTGCAAAGCTGACAAAATCGCGTCCTTCAGCGATCATGAGGCCCCAGTCAGGTGTCGGGGGCGTGACGCCGATGCCCAAAAAAGACAGCGATGAGGAAACCAGAATGGCCTCTGAAACGCGTATTGTGACCTGAACGGCGAGCGGGAAAATCACGTTTGGCAAAACATGGCGTAGGATCACACGCAGGTATGAAATGGACATCAGTTGCGCAGCTTCGATGAAAAGCTGAACGCGTACCTGCATCACGTCACTGCGCACCGTGCGCGCAAAGGGCCCTATCATGGAAAGGCCAACTGCGATGACGACTTTGTCCACGCCTTGACCAAGGATCGCGATGAATGCGACGGCGAGGATCAGCGACGGCAATGCAAGGATGGCGTCGATCAACCGCATCAGACCCCATTCAGCCCATCCACCCGAAAGGCCTGCGGCGAGCCCGATGATCAGCCCGCCAAGGGCACCAATCATGACAGAGAAAATGCCGATAATGAGCGCATATCGTGCACCGAAGATGACGCGCGACAGGATATCTTGGCCGTAGCTATCTGTGCCCATCCAATGCACCACAGTGGGTGCTTTCATCATGACGTTAAAGTCCTGCTTAACGGGATCGAACGGGGCGACAAAGGGCGCGAAAATCGCGGCCAGCACATAAGCCGCTGCAACAAGCAAAGCTGCGGTGAAGAAAGGCCGCCGAATAAAAACAGATCGACGGGATTTTGCGGCGGGTGAAGGGGTGTCCACAATCGGTACCGCAGCGACGCCCTTGGTCATTTGAACGCTCATTTGCTGGTCCTCAGTCGTGGATCAAGGAAGGGGTAGGACAGATCGACCAACAAGTTGACGCCAATGAACAAAACTGCCGTCATCATTACACCAGCCTGAACCACGAGGTACTCACGCCCCAGAACGGCAGAGGTCAGCATCTGGCCAACGCCAGGAAGGTTGAAAACTGTTTCTGTAAGAACAGTCCCTTGCAGCAGCACACCCAGTTGCAAGCCAAGAATTGTTACGAGCGGCATCGCGATGTTGCGCACACCATGCACCCAAACCACGCGCCAATTGGGTTCACCGCGTGCGCGAGCGGCTGCAATATAAGGTTGCTCCAACACTTCGATCAGTGTCGCGCGGGTAAGGCGGGTGATCATCGCGATGAAATAGGTCGAAAGCGTAAGACCGGGCAGGATCATGTGGTAAATGCCGAGCCAGAAGTTCTCCCACGGCGAGACGTAGCCCATTACCGGAAAGAGTTGAAGCTTCACCGCAAAGAACCAGATCAGCAAGATGCCCAGGAGAAACGAAGGAAATGCCGTGCCTGTCAGGGCAAGTACAGCCGATCCGGCGTCAAATATCGTGTCCTTCTTAATGGCTGATAATACGCCCAAAGGGACACCAACAAGAATTGCAAAAAGAAGAGAAAAGGAGGCGAGGGTCAGCGTGACAGGCAACGCCTCCTTAAAGGCATAGGTGAAAATCTCTGCGCGCGCGACATAGGATGTTCCCCAATCGCCCTGCACAAACTGGATCGCCCAATTCGCGTATTGGACAAGGAATGGTTGATCCAACCCCAGTTCGGCTCTTAGTGAATCGTAGCTCGCTTGAGAGAACTCTGACCCGAGCATGATCTGAATTGGATCGCCCGGTGCCAGCTTCAAAAGTCCGAAGCTGGCGACCGACACGACGAATAGGACAACGAATGTCTGCGCGATTTTCCCCAGTGCCTTAACGAGCATTAGCCAATACTCACAGTGTGTAGATTCACAAGATCAGCCGGAATATATTGGAACCCCTTAACCTTGGTAGAGAACACTTTGTAAATTGGCATGTGGGCCATGACAGCAATGCCGGCTTCGTCCATCAGCAAGTCTTCTGCCTTGTTGTACAAAGCGCGTCGTGCTGCTGGATCCAGTTCGACCTGAGCTTGTGCGCAAAGGTCGTCAAAGTCGGTGTTCACCCAACCGCCAAAGTTCCATGCCCCGTCCGATTTAAATTCGGGATAAAGTGTTTCATCAGGGTCCAGGTCGGCCACCCATTCAAAGTCATAGAGGTCAAAATCGGAGGCGTTGCGGCGCTTGACCCATGTTGCGGGCTCCACAAGTTCCAGCTTCGCCTTGATGCCGATCTCAGCCAACATCGGAGCGACAGTTTGAGCCACTCGTGTCCCAACAGGACCGCGTTCAGCCATCATATAGACGGCTTCGACTTCGCCCTGATTGGCGGCTTTGGCGCGGAAGGACTTGGCCTTTTCCAGATCATACCACTGACCGCGGCCGCTGGACGCAATGTCAGGATCAAAGAAGTCGGTCATCGGAGGCGAAATAGGCGTATACGCTTTCTGCGCACGACCAAAGTACGCCTGTTTCACGAGGGTATCTCGATCCAGAGCCCAAGCAACAGCGCGACGCAGGTTAACGTCGTCAAATGGACCGCGTTTGCAGTTCATCCCGACAAAGGTGTAGTTCCCCTCGATCTCTCCGTACAGGTTCGCATTCGGGAAAGCTTCGACCTGATCGACGAGCTGCATCGGGCAATCGGTCATGCCGTCGATTTGGCCGGACATTAACGCCGCAAGCGCAGTCGAGGCCTCGTTCATCAGAACAAATGTCGCACGCTCAAGCTTTGGCAATCCTGGTTCGAAATAATCGGGGTTTGCTTCCAGTTCGATTGCGTCGTTCTCTTTCCAGGACACAAATTTGAATGGCCCCGTCCCAACGGGATTACGTCCATAGTCGGCACCGTACTTCTGCACGGCAGCGGGACTAACGATCGTGCCCGCACGTCCGGTCGAGCCGTTCAGTGCGACGGGCAAGAAAGCGTATGGTTGAGAGAATGTTAGCTTCACGGTCAGCGGGTCGACAACCTCGATGGTTTCCAACAGCGCCAGTTTCCACGCGTGTGGTGACTTGGGTTCCCCTTCTTTGACACGCAGAAGGGAGAATTTGACAGCTTCGGCATCACAAGGTGTCCCATCGTGGAACTTGACGCCATCGCGCAGCTTGAAGACGTGGACCTTGTCGCCCTCGATATCCCAGCTTTCCGCGAGGTCTGGTTCAAAAGTGACGTTCTTGCCGTCGTAAGCAATCTTGAGAAGACCGTTATGGATATTGTTGATGATCTGTATGGAAGACAGGAAGCCAGTGAAGTGGGGGTCCAGCGTATCAATGACTTTAATGGACGCAATTTTGATGTGACCGCTTTGCTGTGCACGCACAAGAGAAGGTGCGCCAGCGGTTGCAGCTGTTAGAATGCCGGCACCAAGGCCCTTAAGTACTGTTCTACGTCCGAAGCGTGCGGACAGACGTTCGGCAAGAACTTTTTTGTGGTCGATCGGTTTCATATTTTATTATCCCTGTTGGCATTGTCTCCTCCCTTCGTTCGTTTCGGCCGACAAATGCTCGCGCTGGGTTTCCCCCAGTTCGCCCGCCTCACGTCGATTTTGAGGCATTTTTAACCGAACCCTCCCAGTTGCTCGGCGTCATGTGGTTAAAGCTTGCAAGCACATGTATACAAATGGAAGCTAAAAGAGCACAAAACGACGGGATTGGATGGCTGATGATTATTCGTGCAGCAGATTGCATCTTTGAAAGCCTGATAGAGACTATCATGGTCGGCAAATTGGCCGCGGGCGAACCACTTGTCGAAAAGTCACTGGCCGAAAAATTCGGTGTATCGCGCACTCCGGTAAGGGAAGCCTTGCATCGGCTGGCCCAAGCAGGCCTCGCCGAGCGTGGGACCCGGCGCGCCTACTTTGTACGCGAAATGGCACCCGAAGACCTTTCTGAACTATTCGAAGCCACTGGCGAGATAGAGAGCGCTCTTGCCGCTCTTGCGGCCAAACGTATGAGTGAAATCGAGCGCCGTCATCTTATGTTGATTGTTGACAGTGGCGATGCCTGCGACGACCCGACCGCATACAGCGATATCAACAGGCAATTTCACGAGGCTATAAAGTCGGGTGCTCGGAACTCAACACTCGCCTCTACCTTGGACGAGCTCAGCATGCGAACCTTTGCATGGCGGGCTGCCAATTTCCGAGAAGACAGTAGGCGGCTGGCGTCCTCTCGAAGCGAGCATCGTCAGATCGCTGACGCGATACTCAACTTAGATGTAGAAATGACGCGCAGGCTGGTTTGCAGTCACGTCGCGTCTTCATATCTTGTGTCGTCCGACATCCTTGCGCGCCGCAAGAGGGAGCTACCGGTTAAACCGAACGCGTAGAGCCAAGTTTATCCGGCGCGCAATTCTTTATAGTCGAGTAGCTCTGCGCTTCGTTGAATAACATCAGTCAGCCGTCACCTGCTAAGGTAGTGGATAAGCTGATGACGGCAGTTTAATGTGTCGTAAGAGTTTACGACCACTTTTTGATGAACGATCGCGCGAGCTCGTTCACCTCTTCAGGGTGCGACGCGCTCAGAAAATGCTGGCCGAGAGTGTCCGATCTTCTGTGTAACTGCGATCTGGTCCATGCTTCCTGAGAGGAGCAAGGACGATGACCATATCCGAGGAACTGCTGGACGAACTACTGAAGGGCTGCGAGCGGCCTGAAGACCTGCTTGGCGATGCCGGTCTAATGAAAGAGCTCAAGATCAAGCTGATGGAGCGAATGCTCGGTGCTGAGTTGACGTCACATTTGGGCTATGAAGACGGCAAGGATGCCCCGCCTGATCAGACCAACCGTCGCAACGGGTCATCCGCCAAGAGATTGAAGGGGCAAGACGGCGAACTGCCTATCGCTGTGCCACGGGACCGGGACGGTAGCTTCGAACCT
>NZ_FNJD01000039.1 GCF_900103185.1 Sulfitobacter litoralis | reverse complement strand
CTGCCGTGCCGTGTCGCCAGATAACCGGCGCTTGCCAGCTTCGAGAAACTCTTTTGACCAGCTGTAATACAGGCTCTCAGCAATACCCTCCCGGCGGCATAGCACCGAGATGCTTTCCTCGCCACGCAGGCCCGCCAATACAATGCGGATCTTCTCTTCAGCTGAATAGGTTTGCCGCGTCTTGCGGCGGATGTTCTTAACCACCTTCTCGGCGGCTTCTTTGGATGTCTGCGGCTTCTTCGTCATCTCGATCTCCTAATCGATAAGATGAACCAGAAATCCTCCCTTATTCAAATCCTCAAATCTGTCCCAAGGGTGCTGACGTCAGACACCTTTGATGAGGGGCTGGGCGGGCTATAAAGAAGCTTTCTACCATGTTGGTGTGATTGCCGTGGTCGCTGTAGATTTCGGAGTGGTTCACGCGGTTAACGTGGTAGCCCATGTACAATTCATCCCAATGCGATGCTTCATCTGCTGATATGGTGGACATGCGAGATACGTTCTCGTTCGCCAGTGCTACGCCTTCACCTTCGGGCATGCGCACGAATGGGAGGGTGCGGCCTTCACGCTCACGCATGGCGATGACGACGCGGCGCTTGCCTGTCTGGTTGAATTTCAAGCGGCGGTCCTTGCGGTGGGAGTATCCTAAACTCTGTGTATGAGGCTTAGCCCATGCGAGTTTGGCGGCTCATTTGTTGAACCGTTCTGGGTATAGGATAGCGAACTGATTGCGGGCAGCAACCCATTCTCTGACGGCCCTGCCTGTCTTTTCAAAACTGCGGATGGCCAGATAGATCAGCTTTGTCGCAGCATCATCAGTGGGAAAGCTACCGCGCGTTTTTGTGGTTTTTCGGATGACGCGGTTCAAGCTTTCAATCGCATTCGTCGTGTAGATGATTTTGCGCACTGCTGGTAGGAAGGCGTAGAACGGGATGACTTCTTGCCACGCGCGTCGCCAGCTTGGAGCGATTGACGGGTACTTTTGGCCCCATTCGGCCTCAAAATCAGCAAGGGCTTTCTCCGCCTCGGTGTCATCCGTGGCCTGATAAATCCGCTTGAGGTCTTTTGCGACGTTCTTGCGATCTTTCCATCCGCAGAAGTTCAGGGAATGGCACACGAGATGGACAATGCAGGTTTGGACTGTGGTCTCAGGGAATGCGGCATTGATGGCATCCACTGCCCGGCAGGGCATTGCGAAGCAATGTCCCGAGAGGGGGAAAGCCCTTGAGGCCGTCCACAACGGCGATCAGGATGTCTTCGACGCCGCGATTGCGCAGGTTGTTCATTACCGAGAGCCAGAACTTGGCCCCTTCGTTGTTGGCAATCCACAGGCCGAGAACCTCGCGTTCGCCCTCGGCGTTGACGCCCAGGGCTACGTAAACGGCTTTATTCTTGACCTGACGGCTTTCCGCATCGCGGATTTTGACCCGAAGAGCATCAAGGAAAACAATGGGATACATCGGCTCCAGAGCCCGGTTCTGCCAGTCTGATACTTCCTCCAGAACGGCATCTGTGACGCGGCTGACAAGATCGGCAGACACCTTCAGCCCGTAGACCTCTTCGAGATGGGCGCGGATGTCGCGGGTCGATAACCCCGCTGCATATAAGCCGATGATTTTGTCATCCATACCGTCGATCCGGGTTTGACCCTTCTTGATCAGTTCCGGTTCAAAACTCCCCTCACGGTCGCGCGGGACATCAATCGGCAGCGCCCCATCATTGCCCTTCAACGTCTTGCGCGACGTGCCATTGCGGCGGTTGCTCTGTTGGTTTGTGGGCTGGGTGTCAGGCTCATAGCCTAAATGCTCGGTCAGTTCAGCGCCAAGCATCCGTTCCATCAGGCGCACCTTCAGCTCTTTCATCAAGCCCTGATCGCCCAGTAAATCGTCCGCGTTCTCAACGCCGCTCAGCAGCTCGTCTAAAACTTCCTTGGATATCGTCATTGTCGTCATGCTCCTTCGTTAATGAAGCATGGGCCAAATTACTCATACACAGAAGATCGGACACTCTCCTTGCGGTCCTTCTTGGCGTTCTCTGGGCGGATATGACGCCAAAATATGCGCCATCAATCTCTACATGACCCTCCAGAACTTCGCCTGTGTGTACTTCCATCGCCATTGCTTCGCGCAGCTTTTGGGCCAGAACGAAGGCTGTCTTGTACTGGCACTCCAGATCACGAGACAGTTGATGCGTATTCCGGAGCATCCGGCCGGTCATTCCGATAACATCCTGCCACCTAAACCGGGGTATTCGGCCACCCTTGTTTAGCGGCTGCGAGGCCTGAGTTTATGGTTATCAGTTTTCACATTGCCAAAAGTCGATCCCTTTCATCTGTAATGTCCCCCCAGAAAATTTTTGGTCCTGAGATCAGACTAACTGCGAATGCAGAGCCGGATTTACTATAAATAGACGTGGGGGCCTTCCTCCTTGCGCCTTCACTACTGGGTCAACCGGACGGATACAGTCGCCTTCCTCCAGCATCGCCAGCGCAGGGTCTAGCTCAGACTTAGTGCCTAGTTTCTTGCGGCCAGTTTTCATGACTTCACGAGAAGTGAAGCGCTCCCATCCTTGCTCACGTATGAGCCCCACTAACTGTCGTGCGGCGCTCTCGACCTTTGGTGTTGCTGCGTCAGCATAGGCCCGCTGTGCCATAGGCAATAAATAGGTCTCAACTAGATGCGCAGCACGGCGAAAGTGCTGATCCAAGATTGAACGCGATTGCTCACCCCCTTCGGATGCCCAATCTAGAAGGGCAAGCAATAGCGCTATGCGTGCGGTCAGGCCGGGGAGCTTGCCTATAAACGACAACATCAATCCATCTGCCTTGCATTCCAATTCCTGCACCGTCAGGCGAAACTTATCCATAAGCTCACAGGCTTCTTCAGAAAACGGCATGAGAATAGGCTGAGCTTCTGCTTGTTCATCGACTACAAAGTCGAGCGTCAAAAGCTTTTCTAATACGCCTTCCATCATCGTTTCATCTGCCCAAGCTTCGGGGCGTCGCACAGGGGCAGGATCGGGCCAGATGGGCAGGAAGCGCGCCAGCAGCCCATCATCATCGGTTTTGAACAAGAGTGATTTTAGTCGAGCAGGTTGAATACCGCCCAACACGCTAATTGAAAGCCGTTCGATCGTAAGTGGTTCGCGACCGATCCGCTCAACGGTGAAACCACGGCCTCCGAACGCCTCAAGCCAAAACGGTCGGTCTGTTCCACCGCCCGCATAGCGCTGCATTCCCTCGAGCCATCCCGCCAGTTCATCGCGCATTTGCAGGGTGCCCCGCGGTTGGTGCTCTAATATGGTACCCAGCCGTTCTATCGTTCCATCATTTACAATCAGCCGTGGAGCATGAGGGGCAGGACCGATGTTACAGCCTTTGGGCTTATCTGGTGGCGTATCGCCTGATTTTATTGCTGCCTTTGCTGCTTCCTTCCACGTTTGTTCTATCAAGCGTGCGACCTCGGATTTTTCTGACCATTCGGCCAGCTCTTTTTTAGCGGTATTGCGTAGAAGTCGCTCGGCTTTACGGAGCGGTTGAATTGCTGCATCAATTCCTGGACTTTTTCCCGCGCTGGGCAAGCCTATAGACATGGTCCAGATGACGAGCGGTTCGGTCCATCCTGGCCAGATTTGCGCCCAGCGCGTGTTGCCGATTGTTGCAGCAGCCGTCGTAATCACCGCAGCGAAAACATAGTCGGCGGGGGCACCCTTGGATTCAGCTGCATCTTGCACCCATTTTGCCAGTCGCGGCCCCAGCACGTCGTGCAGGGGTAGTTTAGGAGCCGGTAAAAGTTCAGTTTGCAATAGGCGTTGGTTCGGCTCGGGCCACGAGGGCGCAAATGGTGTTTCCTGCATGGAGTGAATCGTCATGACTCGGCCCCTTCTAGCAAAACATCGTTGAAGTCGCAGCCATTCCCTGGGTCCAGAATTGAAACTTTCCAACCTAATGCGTGCGCCCGTTCTGCCAATGCATTTGCCGCCGCGCGACCGGGTTCATCTCCATCAGGAGCGATAGTCAGTAGCGCGGGCTGTTTGGGAAGGTGTAGTCCACGGATACCGCTGGTGGAAAGGGCAGACCATATGGTCACAGGTCCGTCAAGAAGCCCGCAGGAGAGGGACAAGCCTGTCTCTATGCCCTCTACAACAACAAGTCGAAAAGAGCCTTTACGCAGCCGTACCGCTCCGCCTTGCGTTCCGCCCAGCATTAGCTTGTCGCCACCTTCCAGCCCGGCTTTTCCTGAGCCATCACGAAGTAAGAAGGTCCGATGCACTGCGGGAAAGGGTACACCTTGAACTGCGGCGACCATTGCGGGCCAACACTGTGCAGTGGGCCCGTGCCAGACGTCTGGGTGAAAGCGCAGCGCCTCCGGCAAAGGGCAAGTAATGCCCCGAGCTTCGCGTAGGTATGTTTCAGCCAAGGTTCCTGATATTGGCTTAGCTTGCTTCCACAGCCGCTTTGCCAGTTCCGCCTTGCGCTGGATCTGCATGCGGCGGTATTCATCGCGTTTCGCAATTTCTGCAGAGCAGGGGTTCGAATTGTAGCCTACGTGAAAACCAGCCGCCGAAAGAATGTCAGTGAAGGCGCAGCCTGCGCGTTTGCAATGCGCAAGAAGCTGTCCACCGCTACCGGTGGACAGGGTCAATGCATTCTGCTGTTTGAGCATTTCAAGCTGGCAGCACGGGCAAGGTGCAGTCCCGTAGGTTTGATGCCACTTCCCTCCTAATGCCGATGTTATTTCTTGTGCATTAGTCATTGTTAGTTTGCCTTTTGTGCGACGTATAAATCGCGCAACCAATTTGTTTGGTTTGGAGACAGCGGACGCCCTTTCGTCAGATTTTTTTCCACATTCTGCACAAAACCGATTTCTTTGTGTGTTAGCCGTGAGAAAGAGTTGCCCAATAGCCAACGTGCCATCAGCAAAAGACCTGGGTGTTCAATGTGGCTTTTATCGTTCTGATGCACAGGGCGTGACACTTCGGACAGGCGTGCTGCCAAATCGTGAAGATCCAGTCCAGCTTTGTCGAGTGTGCGTTTAATAGCCTCCACGGTTGCTATCACTTCGCCGGTAGCCTCAGACGACAGCTTTGGAATAAGACGTTGCAGCCGTACGTTGAGTTCGGGGGAAAGGTCAGCCATTGCCTGCACCTCCCGCGATAATTGGTAGCTTTTTTGCATGTTTTGAGCAGCATTTCGCGTCCCAGCCCCATTGTGCACTAATATTTCCCCAGCTCTGGAAGCGGGAGCACTCGCTACCGCTATTAGATGTCGCAATCGCCATTGCAACCTGCAGAACTGACACGAAAAATGTGTTAGACACGGAAAGGGATGGATTGCTTTTTAGGGCTACTTTTTCTAATTTAGAATAGCTCGCCGCATTCGCATGGCTAAGCTTTTCACCCCCGGTCGCGCCCGCCAGCGCGCCGGGGTTTTTCTGTTGGGTCATCTACTACGAGGCCTGATCGCGCAGTTCGTGCAAGCAGGTGTCGATGTCTGATTCAAGCCAGTACAGCTTGCCACCAAGTTTGACGCCACGTGGGAGACGGCCCGCTTCGAAATCAAGATAGATGGCTGAGCGTGAACGTCCGCCCAGTTTGGCGCGAAGTTCGGTGAAGGTTATGAATTTCATGTCTTAACTATCCTTTTATGTGTTGGATAGCGCAAAGCTGGAGGTTATCGCCCAGACTGAAAATTGTGAAATAAATTTATAAATTAAAACACAAGGAGCGCGCCTGGTTCCATTTGTCTCGACCCGTTTGGTCTGTTTGCTGGCTTTCCGGATGAAGGGTAGATATTTCTGACCAACTTGCGCCTGCTTCTCGGGCGTCGAGCGTTCGCAGGTAAGACAGCCATTTCTTAGTATGCCGACGCACTTGTAATGCTTTGCCATGGCGTTCGAGCTGAATTGAAATAAGTATCTCGCGAGCCTCTTTTACCTGCTGGTCGATCGGCTTGTTAATGTCAAAATTGATCGCCAGCTCATGTTTTTTAAGTGCAACTGGGAAGTACCTGAAAGGCACGGCTGACAAACCTGTTTTTCTTTCAGACGTTATGGACGGTTTTCTCGTCGCCGACATGTCCTGCCTCTGAGGGACGCAGTACCATTTGTTAAAGTCACCCTCGTCGTAAATATAGTCTTTGGGTATCCTGCCGCCGTCTGTAATCTTAAAG
This sequence comes from Sulfitobacter litoralis, assembly GCF_900103185.1. Taxonomy (GTDB): domain Bacteria; phylum Pseudomonadota; class Alphaproteobacteria; order Rhodobacterales; family Rhodobacteraceae; genus Sulfitobacter; species Sulfitobacter litoralis. The sequence continues at coordinate 4,840 of NZ_FNJD01000039.1, read as the reverse complement.
CTTTGATAATTGGCTAAAGGTTTGATTATCCCTGAAGGCTGATTGCCAATTCTTGGGTTAGGAACAGAAATATATCCGAAAAGGTCGGCACAGTCTGGGCTGGATACTCCAAAGCCAGGCTCCGAAGGCAGCCCCTCGAAGCTTGAGCTTGCTATATTTGGGGCATTCTTCATCGCTTGGTTAGATCGATATTGTGCTTTGGCACGATCATCAAAAAACTTCCGAAGATCTTCTCGACGTCTGAAAAACTCCCAGCGCCAGCGATCTAGTGTCCATTTTTTTACATCACCATAGGTCTCTTCGTCGCGCCAGTCTGGAATGCCCCAGTCATTTAGAGCAGGGCGAGTTTCGGAAGTATTGTCAGTTTTGTCGTGCCTATCCGGTCCCTTTTCTTGCCTCGTCATTTCAGCGCTCCCAACTGCATAAGTTGTCTAGGGCCGCCTGTGACGTGATCCGCCCAACGTTCAGCCAGCTGTCTGCGTTGGTCAAGAAAGTCGGTTCTGCGATACGCTCGAACTACGCTGGAGTCGACGAAGTGCGCTATCATCGCTTCGGCCACTTCATGCGGCGCATCGGTAGCTTCGGCTAACCAAGTGCGGAGCGATGCGCGGAAGCCATGCGGGCGTGCCTCCAATCCGTGCCGTTCCATGTGCCGAGAAAGCGTCATATCACTGATCACTCCGCCGCGCGAATTCGGGAATAGAAATCCGTTTCGGGCATGTGGTCGCGCCAGGGCAATCAAACGCTGTGCTTCCCTTGAAAGCGGCACGCGGAAAGCTGGTGTTGCACCCTTGCGGCCCTTCATATCTTCACCTGGAACCGTCCAAACGTCATCTTGAACTTGGTCCAAACGCATGAAACGTATTGGTTTGGATCTTGTGCCCGGGTTCAGGATTAGCAATCGTAAAGCAAGATGGGTTAGCGTCGGTTCTTCCAGGCTTTTATAGAATTGAGGTATATCTATCCAAGCCATCGACGGAATGTTCTTTGCTACGTGTCGAGATTTTCCCAGAAGCGCTTTTGCTTTTTCGGGCGCTTGCAAATCAACATCTAAGCCCAGTGCCGCGGCATGGCGGAGTACGATTGAAAGTCGGTTTAGTGCCTTGCGGGCTGTGTCTGCCTTCGTGTGCCAGATCGGGGCCAGAACGTCTCGAATGTCACGTTGGTCAAGGTCCGTAATTGGTACCTTTCCAAGCTTTGGCAAAACATGAATATTGAGAGGTGATAGCCAGCGTCCCGCTATTCCGTCACCCTTCAAGTCGGCTTTACGGGCTTCGAATGCGTCAGAAGTAAGAATAGATAAAGATATGTCTTCGCGTCGCGCGGCGCGACTTTCGGCCTCACGCTCTTTAATGGGGTCTCGCCCCATAGCCGCCAGCATGCGCCACCGGTCACTGAGTTTGCGGGCGTGGGCCAATGACAGGGCTGGGAAGCCACCGAGGCCCATTTCTCTACGTCTACCATGAACCGTCACGCGCAAAACCCATTGTGCGCCACCATCATCACGTTTCACCAACCAAAGCCCAGCGCCATCGCAATGTTTACCAACGGGTGCGGCCTTAACGAATTGAGCTGAAAGTCTGTTGGTTGCTCGCATTTTATGTCCCCCTCTATATCCACCCTAAGGTAGTGGTTAGGGATGGACAGAACAAGCTACATCAGGACACAAATGGCCATATCTAAAAGGGGATATTGATATTTTCGTACAAATAAAAACTAATGTAAACAGGTGGTTAGTGCTGTCCCTGGGCACCATTTTTTATCATAACCTGCTGATATACCTCGGTTTCTTTGAGAAACGCGCGGGCGTAGGACATGGTGTATGACAATTTGGTGCCTTTCTCGTTCACAAAGAACGGCATATTCTATTTCGAGAGACGTGTCCCAACGGACCTCTTGAGGCATTACGACACACGGAAAATTTCATATTCTTTGAGAACGAGGTCCGCGCAGGTAGCTACAACTCGGGCTAGGCGGGCGGCTGATCAACTCGACGAATACTGGTACTACCTCCGTTGCAAGGATGCGGAGCTGCCCGGCAAGCACCGCTTGCGGATGACCTCGAGTTCCGCCCAGGCAGCGCCAGAGGTGGCGATAGGCGACGCTGTGCTTCTATCTGAGGCCGTGTCTATCTATCTTAAACAAAAGGGTCATGGGCGTCCTGTGACCTTTCACAGGGCTGCGGAGCGTTTCTGTGGGTACGTGATCGACGTCGCGGGAGATAAAGACCTTCGAGGCTATACGAAGAAGGACGCCAATGCCTTCCGGGATGCGCTGATCAAGCGCGGGCTGTCGGGGAGCAGTATCACCCGCATCTTCGGCATCGTCCGGTCCGTCACTAACTTCGCAGCAAGCGAGGCAGGGGTGTCGTTCAACAACCCTTTCAGCGGGGTATACTTCGACCGTCAGGCTGGGGTGCAAGAGCGTGAGCCGCTAGCGGGAGAAGTAATCGACACTGTGCAGGCGGAGTGCGTTTCACTGGATGACGACCTACGTTGGCTTGTGGCGTTGGTTTCTGACACAGGTATGCGCTTAGCTGAAGCGACAGGGCTAGCTTTGACCGATCTGGTGGTGGAAGGCGACTGTAAGAAAGTCATCATCCGAGAGCACCCCTGGAGACGCCTCAAAACGGCTGGTAGCTCCCGGGAAATTCCCCTTGTCGGTAAGGCGCTATGGGCCGCTCAGCGTATCTACTTTCATGCAGCGGGCCAAGTTCACGCCTTCCCCAGGTACAACAGAGGCCAGCTAACGAATGCTAACTCAGCCAGTGCGGCATTAAATAAGTGGTTGAAGCCGATGGTGCCGACTGCGTGTACCATTGTAGATATGTACGGGCTCTCGGGACACTTTCACATGCGCTGGATCGCCGCGACTATCAGTAGCGTGGTGTACCCAATTCGGAAAAGTATGGGTTAGGGGAGAGCTATGGGCGACGGCGATTGATTGACTGAGGTTACTTAGAGCGATTTAAAGTTTCGGAAGGCAGTTCGCCAAATCGATTGCGATATATCTTGGCAAATTCGCCCATGTGAATGTAGCTGAAACTCGCTGCAATCTGACTGACAGTTTGATCTTGATCCGCTTCAAGGAGTGCTTTGCGGGTTACCTGTAATCTTTGCTCGCGAATGAACTGGCCCGGCGTGCAGCCGCGAAACTTTTTGAAGTTCAGCGTCAAGTTTCGAACGCTGATATCAAGCGCACTGGCTATTTCGGTCAGTGTTGGCGCATCGGCAGCGTATTCAATTATATATTCTTCTGCGGTGCGTACGATGCGCGGAACAACAACTTTTTTTCCTGCGCTGATATCTATACCTGACTGGGCCGCCCAACTTCGGACCAAATTGGAGCAAAGGGTTTCTTCTATGTGTCGGATGTTCTGCGCCGAAATCGGCTGTGACGTTTCGGCGACCAAGCGCATTATGTAGCGCAGGCTGGAGTTCCAAAAGGTATTATCGCCGCCGAAGGGTGTTTTAGGGCACCATGTGCTGCGTTCAGGTAAGTTGCCAAACCAAGAGTAGCTAATTTCGTTGAGTAGCTTTTGATCGAACGCGAGATGCAGCTGGACAGCATCGTCGCTTAGTCGAGAGCTATGGCCCGTTTTGGCAAGATCAAAGAGGAAGCTATCGTCGACCTTATTTAGGTGCGCCGTACTGCGGCTAAGGCTCGGAACCGAATAACCTTGCAAATTCGTTGCAGCGACCACAGGAGCGCCGCTAAGTTCATCCGCACTAATTTGGGTCGACGTGCCGTATGAGGTTCGCATGAGCCCAATACGGCCCAAACTTGCTGAATATAGGTTCGCCTTCGGGGGCTGCAGTTTTTCCAAGGGAACTGCATCGACTGGTGCGACGCGGTCCCTTGCCCATTCGGATAGATCATCCCACCGATCTAGCTGCACTTCGTCCATGCTGTGGATCAGCGTATCCGTAATATCTAATAATGACGATCTATTCACCTATGCAACCCCGCACTTGTTAAATCGCTAACCGTTAGTAAACAATAAGAAATCCTTCTGGTGGCATTCGGGGAGGCAATGATGGCATCTTCTCGCCTGGTAGCCTAAACTGAACTCTAACGCTTCCGATCAATTACACACGTATCAGTAGTATGTAACAACCTGTTAATTTCTTTCAAGGCGCATTGAAGAATTTCTTGTTGTAGGGAGAGTGAGGGAAAACTGAGCTTTAAAACTGATGCCGTTTTTCGATGTCAGCGACTTCTTTGCGATATGTGGTTTCGATTAGCCGGATATGATTTTCTAGCCGATCAGAGAATGATCGGCTGTCATTACAGGAGTCCGTGCGCTTTGGGTTTGTATATTTTTTGGGCCGATCGCTTGCCTGCAGTAGGAAAATGCTGTTTGGATTTTAAAAATAGATTGGCAGTAAGGCTCGAATATGTTCGGCAATGCTCGTTTTCTTCGTGGCCGGAGTTTATGAGTGCACCATCCAATATTATTGATCAAACTATTGGATATAGCTGTCGAATTGGCGAAATAGATGGGTATTTCGAGAGGGGTGGGTAATCCCCCCATTTTTAATGGGGTCCAACCGTAGAATTCAGGCGGCTGTTTTCAGTTTCATGGCGGGTGTCATGCCGCCGATACCCATGTTGGGTCGCTCGTTGTTGTAAGTCCAGAGCCATTCAGTTGCTTGGTCTTGTGCCTCCTCAATGGTTTCGAAGATGTATTGCCCGAGCCATTCGCCGCGAACGGTGCGGTTATAGCGCTCAATGTAGGCATTCTGTTGTGGCTTGCCCGGCTGGATGTATTCCAGTCGAACATTGCGTTTCTCTGCCCACTCCATCAGCTTACCACTGATATATTCTGGGCCATTATCGA
>NZ_FNJD01000038.1 GCF_900103185.1 Sulfitobacter litoralis | reverse complement strand
CGATCGGCGTTGAACTTGTACGGCATTTACAGCATCCTGAAACGAACAGAACGCACCCAATATCAGCCGACCGGGGGTCCCTGCAACAACGCCCTGCCGGGCCCTTCCCTGTCCCTCCGCATCGCTCACGAGCATGACTAATATCGGCCATTTGACCGTATCCTCCATGATCCGCCCGTTATTGCAAAACACTGCAACAGCGAGCCCTGCGCCAGGGCGTGGTGACCGGGGCGCACCAACTTGGCAAGGACTGGCGCCACCTGAAAGTATTCGGGGACGACGACCGTCAATGCTTGCCGGTGGATCGGCGTGGACAGAAAATCATGATTATCCCACCGTTCTTTCAGGGACATTCGGGGCTGCTCGCCACCGCTCGGCGGCGAGGCGTGACGATGCCATGCCATTAGTACCTGAAGCACTTCTGGCGCTTTCAGGTCTCGCTGCCCCGCGCCGCGCGCCCAAGCTTCGAGATGCGCTGCACTGACCTCGGCATGCCCTTCAAATTTATTGAACCAATCCCTACCGAACCGGTCGGACGGGTCTCCCTTGGGGCGTCTCGAAACTCCCCACCAAGCACCTGGAAGCGAAATCGCCGCGGCAGTGTAGCCGCTTTGCAATGCAGACCTTCGGGATAGTACAGACACGAACACCAGCTTTTTCGTGCGATCATCATGCGGGCCGCAGCCCTCAACTCCAGGAATGTCATGGCTTGCATCGTTATAGCGAAAGATTGGTCCGAGCCGCGATTAGAGCCCCCTGCCCTTCCGAAAGACGCCATTCCAAGTCAAACACATCATGCCCTGTTAGACCGAGCGCGGCGACGAATTCCGAAGCCGTCATGGTGTGGAACTGGGCCATGTGCGTGGGCCCGAAAGTCAGACGTCATCGACCTCGTGGAGATAGACAACCGGTAGGCGCCGAGGATGTCACAGGAGAGGATGCGTTCCCCGCCTCTTTCAATGGTGGTGATCGGTAGCTGCGACAGGAGCGAAAAGGTGCCAGGAGTGATGTCGCCGGTCACCTTGATCATTCGCGTCGAAGAAGTGGCGTGAACGCAGTCATCATTCCGTTTAGATCCTCGCGCTGTCGCCAGGGCGGGAGTGCAAAGGCCTCGAAGTGGCGCATCAGCTGGTCATCGGTGCGGCGCGCGTTGCCAAGAATGGGCAGCATGTCCAGGAATTGCGCCTGTTCGCGGTATTGATCGCCATGAAGGAGTTTTTAATGGCATTACAGTAAGGAAATTGTCCGCGGACAATTGCTGGTTCATGCCGGATAGCTCTGAACCTTGGCAAGACGCCGTATTAACCTTTCTGGGCTAAAATCGGCACTCTTCGAACCAGTGGTGATTGATCGAAAGTATGCTCCCACTGCTCGAATCTTGTCATGGAACTGCATAATCGCCCAAACTGTCGCTGCGGCTCTTAAAGCGCCGAGGCGTTTATGTGCTGCTTCATAGCTTTGGCTGGTGATTCCAATCATTGGTGCAAGGGTTCGAGCGTGGCTTACGACATCGTGAATGGTCTCGACGCGTTTCAGTGAAAATTCAGCAGCGTTGGGGCAAGCGGATAACAACTCTGGGATGGATATTGGAGCGTCTGAAGATGAAGGTAACTTTTCGTTTTTTAGAACAACCTTCTCTTTATCAATAAGTTCTTTATTTGACTTATGATGGTGTCGGACAAATTGACCGTCACTGGCGGTCATAGTTGTTGTCAAACTAGAACTTGGATCATTTGTAGACTCGGCTGCGATCTCAGAGATTACCAGTTCTGAGAGGATCCGTTCGCAGTCTTCGAGGGATAACTTACGACGTAGGATACGGAAGGTGCTGAGGGCCATTTCATCGCTTGGGTTTTCGGTTAGACATTCGTTCGCCGCTGCGCGGATTTTGGCGCGCAGGTAATCAACTTGTTCTCGCTCTTGCATCACCTCTGCTGCCAATGCCGCAATCTCATGCAGGCGATCAAAGAGTGGTGTTAGGTCAAATCCGAACCGCAACGTTTTGCCTTCATGGCTGCTGTGTTTTGTGAAGCGTTTTCGATTAGCGCTATCGTGGCGAACAAGCAGTCCGATCTCTTGTAACGTTGCTGCGTGGCGCCGGATCGTCCGGTCTGAGATGCCATTGCGTCTAAATGTGAGTGTTGCGTTCGATGCAAACACTGTGTGGTGGTTGCGCTTAGGTGCAAGACACGAAAGCATCGCGTCTAAGGTTGAAATCACAGATGCGCTGAGACCCAAGCGGGGGGCAGCTTTCCGCAGTGTTGCAACAATGATGTGGCGCTCTGGAATGGAGTTGTCCGCGGACAATAGTTCACCGGTCCGCAACCCGGAGGGTGCAGTTGCTTGTCTAAATGCCATGTTTTTTTCACGACAACCTGATGTGAAAGGCACCAATATCCCTGAAAATCAGAAAAAAGGCCGCAAATCTTCAGCAACCGAATCGGTTGTTGTTGACTGGCGCGGAGAAGCTGCTAAATCTGAAAGTGCAAAGAACAGATCGGGCTCTCCTAGGGAAACCTTGGGGGGCTCTTTCTTTTTAGGCTGTTGGTGTGCTCCTTTTTTGGTGTATCTGCTCGGTTAATAATCAGTCAGGCTTTCGCTTTGACTGCCACGCCTCGTAAAGACGTGTAAGCTCCGCATCTGCGTTGTTACGCATCCACTGAGCAAATTCTGGGGCTTCAGCCTTCGACAGCTTAACTGTCAAAGCACGGGCCGTTTCTTTCACCTCTGCTAAAACCGTCCCATCACCAAGCTTGATGGAGAGAGTCGGGGAGGGAACGGGTTTACTAGTTGCCTTAGGTTTCAGCACCTGACTAACGGCGTCACAGATCATGCTAAAGCGATCGTCGGGGCTTTTAGTCGCATCAAGCTCAAGTGCTGCGGTAACCTGTTCAAGATCGATGCTGTCGTTAAGCGACTGGTCCGCAAGTTCTTCCCAGCGTCTTCGTCCAATGCCATGAGCGGATCCGATCTGCTCAATGACTGACTTTGGAATGGACCGCGCTACTTTGGTCATTCTAGACAACATTGGTTTGTCCACCGCGAGGGCATCAAGAATGATGGCCTGTTCGTAGCCACTTGCGTAAAGTTCAGCCGCGAAGAGAGCTTTTTCAATGAAGCTGGGATCCAAACGCTGGGAATTTTCCTGTCCCTGGGCGAGGATGGCTTCCTCGTCAGAAAGAGACCTAACAAGTGCTTTCGCGGGGATACCGAGCGAACGTAAAGCCCGTAATCTACGGCGACCATAGACGATCTTATAGTGTCCGGGTTTGTCCGAAATTGGACGCACCATGATAGGCACTTGTTGGCCGTGAGCCTTAATGCTCTCAGCTAGCTTTAAAACATCAGCATCGCTGAAAGAGAGTCGGTCCTTAGGGCCACTCTCTTCTATGACATTAACCGAGATTTCTCTGACAGCGTTGCTCGCCACATCCTTCAAAGTGGACTTCACGCCGCTCATCGCCCCAGTATTAGGAAAACGTACCTTTTGCTCACCAGCTGGAACCGCCGAATTGTCTGCGTCAGGTGGGGGAGGAGGCTGGAATAGGTTTCGACGGGCCATTAGTCAGTTTCCCTTCCCCAAGCTTGCTGTATTGTGCTTTCGAATTCATCAGCGACACCATTAACGGATTCCAATATTCGGGTTAGAGTCTTCTTCACGACCTGAGAGGGGTCCAATTCATAGATGGTTTGCTGCGTCATCCCAGCGTCTGAGATCGCGGTGGATTTAAGCATTGGTGTGGTCAACACTTGATCCAGAAGTATAGATCTCAAAAAACCTGCCATTTGTGATTGTGGTACGTCGGTCGGCTCATATCGAGCAATCAAGAACTTAAGGAAATTCCAATCGATAGGTCCGGCTGCCTCCTCAAGGGTCTGGACAGTTTCTCCAGCCATTTCAAGGAATTGCGCCATTGAAGCGACATCCAGCATGCTGGGAACGACTGTGATCAGAAGGCCTGTAGACGCCAACAAAGCTGTCATGGTTGTAAAGCCTAGCTGAGGCGGGCAATCGATGATGACAAGATCGTAGTGGCTCTCGATCTCGTCGATGGCGATCGCAAGACGTTGAGTAAAGGGCGGATCAACCTTGTGCTGAAGCGCGTAGGCTGTTTCAGTCTCGTACTCCGATAACAACAGGCCGGCAGGAGCGAGATCAAGATTGTGAAAGTAAGTCTTTCGAATGATTTGGCTCAGCGGCACCGGATCTTCGTACTTTAGCGCGTCGTAAACCGTACCGCTTTCCGCGAACTCTATCTCCGGACGGTATCCGAACATCGTGGTTAAGCTGGCCTGTGGGTCCATGTCGATCGCAAGTACACGATAGCCTCGCAAAGCGTACCGTTGGGCCAAGTGGATGGCGCTGGTTGTCTTGCTAGAGCCGCCTTTAAAGTTGACGATAGAAATCACCTGAAGGGCGTCGTTCTCTCGCCGACCGGGAAGATATGTTTCACCGTTCCGACCAGTCTTCGCCATCACATGGCGGATCTGGTCGATCTCTTGGGCTGTGTAGAGCCTGCGACCTCTGGAATCAGTCTCTACATCGGGAAAATCGCCCTCCTGATGCCGCGTTCGAAGGTTCGACATGCTGATCCCAGTAAGCTCTGAAACTTCCGCGGGATGAAATTTACGCAGCGCCTTTCTACTATCGGGCTGAAAGCTATTGCGCATATGATTGTTAAGCGCCTCTGACAGGCGGGCAGCGTTCGACGCAATAGATGCGGCGATAGAGTTGGTTTGAACGATATCTGCGTTTGAATTCATGCTGCCCTCACGACCTCTTAGTGGGCCATCTGTGTTTCGTCGCTAAATCGCGTGATTTACGTCAAACAGCGACAACTGAACTCATGACACGCAACTTAACCTCAGGCAACAATTTTTTGCAGTATACTGCTTAAGCAAATGATGACTCAATATCATGTTTTCTCATGTTATGACGCTAAGAACATGTTAATGTGGGATAAAATTACCAGCGAGCAAAGTTAAACAAGATGTTGTGGGATCTTCTTCGCAACTCTCAACAAGTTGATGCACTGCGTACATATCGAATCGGTATTTGTCCCAACTTCGGCAAACCCGTTGGATGCGGGGACGAAACCCCTTAATTTTATCCTTCGCTTTGCAGTTGGGGCTGGCTTACATTGCTAAGCGGGAGATGATTGGTTGCGCGCAATGTGGTACTGACAGAATCTCAAGATTAGCTGGTTCAAGACCTGATTTCATCTGGACGTTATTAAAATGCGAGCGAAGCCCTTCGTGTAGGCTTGCGACTGCTTGAACGCGAAGAAGCCGGTTTGGCTGAACTCCGAAGCAGCTTGATGCAGGGGCTCGCACAGGCGGAAAATGACGAGTTGGTTGATGGTACAGATTCTGATGCCATTCGACGTGCCTTTGACAGAGCCCGCTCGCTAGCGTGAAACGATCATTTCGCCTCAGGCGACGCGCAGAAGACAGTCTGGTCGATATCGCGAGATGAGGGGGTGTCTCAAAGTTGTGCAGTCCTGCTCGATGACGAAGCGGACCTGCGCTACGCAAGGGCAGGGGACCATTTTGTTGTGCTTCTGGAATGCGCCACAGAGGTATTGATCGTGGATTTCTTGCATTCGCACAGCGATCTACCCCGCCAAATCGCAGCTTGGGGGCACTCAAGAACGACGAGTCGGACAAGAGCTAGCGTCAGGCAAATACCCTACAGGCCCGCAGCCTTGGTCAGGTTCACGCGGAACCGATCGCGGCGTCGCTGATATAGCCGTGTCATCTCGGCCGAAGCGTGTCCGAGCTGCTTCTGGACAAAGCGTTCATCAACCTCTGCCGAACTGGCAAGGCCGGCACGCAGCGAATGACCGGAAAACAGGGCCATGCGGTCTTCTTCGGGAAGGTCCGAACGGATACCTGCGCTCTGAACTGTCTGCTTGATGAGCCGAGCGACATGCTTATCCGTCAGCCGGGCCTCCAGCGGCTTTTTGCCATCGCGCGACGTTCTGACAAAGATTGGACCGAAGTCGATCTTGGAAAAATGCAGCCAATTCTCCAGCGCATGAACCGGGCAAGTCTGGTCCGACGATCCGCGGCCGATCTCGACCTCGCGCCAACCGTTTTTTGCGTTCAATGTAAGAAGCGCTCCATCATTTAGGATTTCGGTCCAGCCGCCAGAGTCCGGCGTGTCATCTTTACCGTAGTCGAGGCTGACGATTTCGGAGCGGCGCAGACCCCCCGCGTATCCCAACAGCAGGATCGCGCGGTCCCGCAACCCACGCAGATCGAAGGGAAGGCTACCCACCATAGCGAGTATATCGTCGGCCATGATTGCTTCTTTCCGAACCGGCGGTCGCGCGTGCCTGCGCTTGATCCCGGCAAGCACGGTGGCGATGTGGCGGTTCTTGCGATCGAGGTTGAAGCCGCGCTGAGTGTAGTTCCAGCCAAGTCCAGAAAGACGGCGCTCGATTGTCGAGACTGAGAGGGCAGGGGCCTTTCCCGTGGGTGCCGCCAGGTTAGCGAGGTAGAGCCCGATCATCTCAGGTGAAGGCGGCAAAGGGTCCGTTCCCTTCAGTCTGCACCAGCGGGTAAAGTGCACCCAGTCTTTCGCATAGGCCTTCAGGGTGTTCTCAGAAGCCGCCTGCTTTGCATAGCTGCGTGCGGTTTCTACCAGCTGATCGAGGGTGCCTGAACCAGCCACATGCGAGGGCAAGGTGATGCCATCTCTTTTCTCTTGATCGCTCTCGTCAACCTCAGCATCATCGGATGTACTAGCGCGTGCTGAGCTTAACTTCTTGTCCTCTGTGGCCATGTTCCCCCGAAAATCTGCTAGTATTGAGACTGAGCTGCGACAGTATCTCGTAATGTCCGATAATGTAAACTTATTGGACATAACTGCAAGCAACAAGGAGGGGCGTTTTGCCCAGCATTCTGTGGACGAAAGCGCCGCCGTGGGATAGCCTTTTGGCATGACTCTTGCCCGACCTGATCACATCAGCTACCTCGACACGCTACCTCGGTTTCCTGCCTGGGTCACCGCCGCGCGCGCTGAAACCTATGAAGATGTTGCGTTTTTGTCGGGCGCGGCGCTGAATCACCTGCATCTTGTGTTGCGACGCGAGGAAGCCCCCAAGCCTTGTTGCGGGACCGGCTCGCGCTGCGCGCTGCCAAGGCTTGTGTGGCGTTCTCCGGGCGACCGGAGCGGGCGAGGGAGCTGCGCGATGCGCTGCACCTTCTTCGCCCCGGCGACCTGCCAGGGCCGGCGGGTGGGGCTTACCTTGCTTGGCGGCGCGCGGGGGAGCGGCCAGTGTCGATCAAGGTTCTGGGTCGAGGCTTGGCGACCTTCGAGCCGGGCCAGATCATCACGTGGCTTGATGCGGGGAAGGGCCGTCCGGTCAACCGTGCTGCGATGGTGTTGGAGGCCGTGCTGAAGCAGGCGCCGCGTGCCGACGTTCCGGCGCTGATCCTCGCGGATGCGGCCCTCGCCCAATCCCTCGGTTGGGATTATGTCGTGCCGTTACTGGCGGCTGGCCTGAAACGCGCTGACCTGCGCAGTCAAAGCGACGACTTGCGACTGGCCTGTCATCGCGCACTCATCTCTTCGGCAATCGAGGCCGTTCGGCTGACCGCAGACCTCACGCGGCGGGCGGCGCATCTTAAGGCAGTCGCGCCAAAACTGCGGGCAAAGGCAGCGGGGGCCGCGGTCGAGATGTTTCTGGTCCGCGATGCCGTGGCGCCGTCGGCCTTACCTTTGCCGGATCGCGCCGCGCGGCGGCTCTGCGACCGGCTGGCCGACTTGGGCGCGGTGCGCGAGCTGACCGGGCGCGACACCTTCCGGCTTTATGGGGTGTAGCGATGGCGAAGGATCGCTCTGACCCCGAGCTGGATCGCGAGCTGCCCTGCCGCCAGAACTGCGCTGGCGAGAATGGATGCGCCGGAGCGAGGCGGTGCTCTTCGCCTCTGCCTCGCCGGTGCCGCGCGACGACCTGGCGCGCGTGGTGGGGCAGGGGGCGTCGATTGACCTGCTGGTCGAGGATCTCAGTGCCGATCTGGAGGGGCGGGCCTTCGAGATTGCCCAGGTCGCCGGCTGCTGGATGTTCCGGCCCCGGGCGGCCTACGCGCCCGCGATCCGCGCTGCGGCGGATGTCGGGGATCAGTTACTCGATCTGAGCGAATTCGACGTCGCGGTGCTTGCTGCCATCGCCTATCACCAGCCGATCACGCGCGATGGGCTGAAGGATATCTTTGGCAAGGAGATCAGCCGTGGCCTGATCGGGCGGCTGCATGCGCGCGACTTGATTGGGACCGGGCCACGATCGCCGCGCCGCGGTGCGCCCTACACCTTTGTGACGACCAAGCAGTTCCTTGTTGCATTTGATCTAGAGACTCTCGCGGATCTGCCAGAGCGGGAGCAGTTGGAGGACGCAGATCTGGATGGCGGGTCATAGGAATTGTGGCGGGCTGGCAATCCCCGTATTGGCCAAACGGTGAGGCATGTCGTGGACATTTCATGACGCTCCCAATCGTGGCTTGTCGAGAGAGCTCAGGCTTCGATCCTGAGCCCGCTGAACAGAGCTTCCCAAGGGTCGCCATCCTCTGTCATCGTGCCCGGTTCCAAGTTTGCCATGTTCTCGTCGATGACTGCGTTGTGGTAGTTCTTGAGCCAGCTGTATTTGCGGCGCACCGTCGCGTTGGGACTGTTGGCGAGACCGCTCTCCACCAACGTTTTGTGCCTACCCAGAAACTCGATCCAGCCGGCGTATTCGCCGTCGAGCTCGCGTAGACTGGCGCGAAGATAGTCGATGTAGTGGAGGCCTGACTCGTCCTGGCGCAGGAGGTTGTTCAGGTGACGCTCTTCATCCTCATAGGAATGTCCTTCCCGCCAGAGCGTTTGGTCCTGCCGGTGGCGTTCGATGACATCTTCATGGATCGCAATGCGCGGGAAGATGACCTCGCCTTCTTCCATGAAATAAGCCTGAACGAGGGCAGGCCCAAACACCGGACCACTGAAGTCGATGCCGAGATGCATGGGGCCGATCGTCATCGCGCCGCGCACCAATATGCCATTTGCCACGCACTCGATCTGGATGTGCAGCAGATCGATAAGCTCCCAGACCAAGGGGCCGGCCTGGTACTGAGTTTCAATGGTTCTGGTTCTGACGATCGCATCAGACACGATCTCGGCATGGACTTCGCTGATCATCCGCATTTCATCGGAACGGGTCGGTGGCGTGGCATCCCCTTCGGATACCCGACGAAATACCGAAAGCATGTGCCTGATCTCTGCGCCGCTTCTCGTGTTCAGCAGATTTCGGAAGCCGAGGACATCAAAAAATGTGACCAAGCATTCTTCATACTCGGGATCGTTTTCAAAATCAGTCATTTCTGATCCATCCTTAACCGAGGAGCTTCTCTAGCTCTTCCCCTTGGGCGGCATGCTTCTTGGGGTTGTCTGCTTTCAGCTTGTTCACGTTGATGAGCTTCCATCTGACCGCTGGAAGCTCGGCCGCTTGAGGGCGGCCGAGCGCGTCGAAGTCGGGGTCGCCTTCATGCAGGGTTCTCAGAAACCTCTTCGCGTCCTCATCCATGCGGGATTGGATGTCCCCGATCAGGCGGTCGCGCGTTGCGATCAATTCCGTAAGGTTGACCGTGTCCTTCGTCATGCCCTGGAATTCTCGCGCGTAGGGCTGATCCAGATTGATCAGGTTTGGGTTCAGCAGTTCGTGAGGCGGGCGTGGTGAACTCGCGACGTATATCAGAAAGGTGCGGAACAACGCGTCGGTAAACCCTTCGTTCTCGTAGAGGAGCTTGACGTCGTAGAGATCTCGCGGGTGCTGGCGATCGACGGCCGCATGTAGCTTACCGCCGAACAAATCCTCGAAGGAGACGATGTTCATCATCGCGTATCCGAACTCTTCCTCGACGGCTTCCGAGACTTCGCGTTGTTCCGGATCATGCACGACGCCGCGGGTGACGGGGGAGGTTTCGATCTTGATTTCGGCTGCACCGAGGCGTGCGAGCGCGCGTGTGGCGCCGCCGCCACCGCCGGCAATACGCTGCGCTTTGGCACCGGTGATGCCGCCCTCAATCACGGTAGCAATCCGGTCCATCGCGTCGTTGATCTCGGCGAGGCTCTCGGTGCGGTCTTTGACAGGTAGATAGGTCAAATCGATATCGACCGAGAGGCGCGGAAGGTCGCGATAGAAGAGGTTGATGGCCGTCCCGCCCTTGAGCGCAAATATTTCCTCCTTGGCGACATACGGGAGTATGCGCACGAGTAGGGCCACTTGGGCGGCATAGTCTTCACGCGCCATGACCACGTTCCTTTCTTACAAACTCTTCGGGCACCATGATCCTGTAGCGAGGATGTATCTTGCCGCCTTTGACCAATGCGCGATCGCCGCTGCCGAGGTCGAACTCTTCCGGATTGAGACGCTTGCGCCAGGCATGGTCGTGGCGGTCGGCGAACACGAAGAACAGGCGTTTGACCTTGATCTTCTTGCAACTGCTGAGCAGCGCCGAGAGGGTTCTTGGGCGCAACGTCGTCAGGCTTTCGAACGCCATGTCGAGGTTGTGAAAGCTCGCTTGATCCGGCAACTCGTCCAGCGCCTCAAAGATCGCGCGTTCCGGCGAAGACATCACCAGTTTCCAGTCCCATGGCAGGGACGACGCTGTTTCTCCCTGATTATCTCGCGCGTCATCGACACCCAACACCGGGTCGGAGAACAGCGATACGCTGCGTGTGCGCAGGTCGGCGTTGAGCGGCAGTTTCTCGAGCCAGTTGGGAATTTTTGAGCCGTAGAGCCAGACCGTGCTCTTGTCGCCGAGTGATAGATAGTGCGCATAGCCTTGCAGGCCTAATGCCGTTGCCCCCCCGATATGGACAGGGTAGTGCATGATGTGCTGGAGCGAGAGCAGGCAGGTCTTCCAATCGAGCGTGTTCGTGGTGGCGCTGCCTGGTGCCGGGCGGCGGAAGACTCCGCGTCCAAGGCGTTCTAGCCAGCCGCGTTGGACATAGGCGTAGGATGAACGTCGGCCTATCCCGTGGTGCTCAAGCCAGGCGGAGTCCACGAGGAATCCCGTCGGGACAGCCTCAAGAAGGCTCTTTAGTTTTTCGTGCTCTTGTCCACTCATGTGCGACACAATGATATAATTTTAAAGAGGCCGCCACTTGTTTCTTTGAAAACCTGTGATATCGTCCGCCAAGGATCGACAAACTCTGAAATTCTCAAAGAGACTGGTGGTTGTCAGCTCTGAAGCTCACCAGCAAAGCAGGGCGTGGATGCCTTAGATTGGCTGAGAAGACGCTCGGCCATTCGGATCGAAAAGCTATAGCTTTGTGCCCATGTCGAAGCAGCTGCGCCAAACCAAAGCCAAGTTTCACTTTCTATTGTGGCGTTCATTTGCCTATACAAACATCGCACGGGAGTGTCATGAACTTTGTGTATCTGGTCTGGCCCATGCGGGTTTTAGATACAGTCACGCATTGAAGCGATCCTCAAACATTATGGCGAAATGATTGCGGGCCGCAAACCATTCTCGAACATTTCGGCCGCCTTTCTCAAACTTGCGGATCGCCAAGTAGATCAGCTTCGTGGCTGCGTCTTCGGTCGGGAACGATCCCCGCGTCTTAATCGATTTGCGGATTACACGGTTCAAGCTTTCAATTGCGTTGGTGGTGTAGATGATCTTTCGGATGGCGGGATCAAAAGCAAAGAACGGGATCACTTCCTGCCAAGCCCTGCGCCAGGCCGGTGCGATGGAGGCATATT
>NZ_FNJD01000037.1 GCF_900103185.1 Sulfitobacter litoralis | reverse complement strand
CCGGCCATCGCACCGAGCTGGCGCAGAGCCTGGAACGAGGTGATCCCGTTTCTCGACTACCCGCCCGAAGTGCGCCGACTTATTTACACGACGAATGCCATAGAAGCTTTGAACTCGAAAATCCGGCGTGCGGTGCGAACCCGCGGCCACTTCCCGAGCGATGAAGCGGCGGCGAAGTTGATCTACTTGGCCCTCAATGCTACTTCCGTCGAGTGGAAGCGATCTGTGCGTGAATGGCACCGCGTTAAAAGCCAACTCGCCATTATGTTCGAAGAACGCTTTCCCATGGCTTAACTAAAGGCGCCAGGGCACAAAATTACGCACACTCCCGCGTTTTCAGGGACCAACAAGAAATCCATAAACTTCAACGCGTTTTCCCGGTTTGGTGCGTCTTTCAACAAGACGACATTGTCCATCCACGCGATGTAACCCTGTGTCGGGAATGCATATTCAACATTCGCACCCTCTGCGCGGGCTTTGGCGCTGAACCCATCATAGATCATGCCAGCCGCCGCATCACCGGACACCAGAACCTCTTTTGCTGTGTCAGAGTTGAACGACACCCAGCTTTCCTTGGCGCTCAACAGCATCGCATTCAGTGCTTTAAGTTGGTCACGGTCTGACGTGCACTGGGGGATGCCCATATGCAGCGCCGCCATCGCCATGACCTCGCCCTGACTGTCGAGCACATTGATCTTGCCCTGCAATTCGGCTGGCGGGTTAAACAAAATGTCAGTGTTGTTGATGTCGCCTACAAATACATCGCGGTTCACCGCAAAGCTGGTAGAGCCCCACTGATAGGGGACCGAATGCTGGCGACCAGGGTCAAAGCTGGGGTCAGCCCATTCCGCTGAAATGCTGCCCTTGTTGGCCAATTCGCCCTCGGCGATTGTGTCCAGCATTCCGGCGCTCGCCATGATCTTGACCATGTAATCGCCAGGAACCGAGACGTCATAGGTGCCCATGCCACCCGCCTTCAACGAAGCCAGCATTGCCTCATTGGAATCGTAGGTGTCCATGACAACTTCGATGCCTGTGTCGGCCGTGAACTTGTCGACCAATTCCTGCGGCATATATTCGAACCAGTGATACACGACCACTTTTCCATCTGCGGCAGCGGCAGATGCTACCGTGACAAGTGCAAGTGCCGCGACGCTGGATTTCAGCAGGTTTGTCATTGTTCTCTCCATCTGTTGATTATTTTTTGTTGTCGGTTTTGCTTACGAAGTACGAGATCGTTACGAGAATGACCGAGACGCCAAGCAACATCGTGGAAATTGCCATGATGTTGGGTTTTATGCCCTGCTTCACCGAGCCGAAGATCGCGGTCGGTAGGGTCTCTACGCCTGCGCCTTTGACGAAATTGGTGATGATGAAATCGTCCAATGACACGATAAAAGCGAGCAGATATCCGGAGATTATGCCCGGTATCATCATCGGCAGCAGGATGCGGGTAAAGGCCTGCCGTTTGGTCGCATAAAGGTCTTGCGCGGCCTGTTCATAACTATCGTCGATGCCCTGCATCCGCGCAGAAATCGGCAGATACGCAAAGGGGATACAAAACGCGATATGCGCGATCAGAATTGTCGCATATCCGCGCGTGAAACCGACAGAATTGAAGAAGATCAGCGTCGCAACGGCCAGCACAATTTCGGGCACCATCAGCGGCAGACTGATCAGGCCAAACGAAACTGTGCGCAGCTTGAACTTGCCGCCTCTGACCATCGCCGTCGCGGCCAGAGTTGCAATCGTCGTGGCAACCGTGGCCGCGATGATGGCGATGGTAAAGGAATTCCACGCCGCGATTTTGAACTTCTGGCTTTCGTGTCCGCTGAACACATCCACGTACCAGCGAAGGCTGACACCTTCCCAGTTGGTGATCGAGTTGCTGTCATTCAGCGAGTAAACAGTCACCACCACCAGCGGCGCGTAGAGGATAAAAAGGCACAGGATGGTGATCCCAAAGAAACCCGGAAGGCTTTTGATGTCATATTTTGAACGGCGCATCAGCTGACCTCCTTCTCGGCCTTGGCTTGTTGGCGCGCAAATATCATCAGGATGATCAGGACCATCGATAGCAGAACCATCGACGCGGCAGCTCCGAACGGCCAGTTACCAGCATTGCCTTTGAATTGTTCCTCGATCAGAGACCCGATCATGAAATTCTTAGCACCGCCCAAAAGATCGGGGGCCAGAAATGATCCCATTGATGGAACAAACACCAAGATGCAGCCCGCAATGACGCCGGGTTTGACTGCTGGTAGCAGGATGCGCCTAAGCGTGACCCATTTTGAGGCGTAAAGGTCAGCCGCCGCTTCGCTCAGGCTGAAGTTGTAGCGCTCAACGCTGGCGTAGATCGGCAGTACCATGAATGGCAGGTAGGAATAGAACAGCCCCAGTTGCACCGCAAAGTTGGTATTTATGATGGAAATCGGATCATTGATCAGCCCGATACCGATCAGGACGTCATTCAATGGGCCTGTGTCACGCAACATAAACTTCATCGAAACGGTTCGGATCAAGAGGTTGACCCAATAAGGGATCGTAATCAGGAAAACCCACATTGGCCGGGCGCGTTCAGGGCGTGTTGCAATGAAATAAGCGGTTGGAAATCCGATCGCCAAAGCCAGCAAAGTCGCCGCCGCGGCCTGCCAGATCGACCGCCAGAATATTGTGATGTATGTCCACTCGATCTTGGCTGGTTCATCGCCGAATAGGCCGCGGTCAAAGAAGAACTGATCGTAAGCTGCGGTACTAAATTCCCAAACCACCCCGCCGCGGAATTCCTTGGTCAGGAAGGAATAGACCAACATCATGATGACCGGAATCAAAACGAAAACCCCCAGATACGCCCACGCAGGCAGCAACAACCAGTTGCGGGCCTCTTTGTAGGTGTCTGTGGATGCGCTGCCGCCGCTTGCTGCTCCGCCCGCCATCAGTCAACCAGAAGGCGGGCTGCCTCCATCTCCATATTGACGTAGACTTCGTTGCCAGGCTCAAAAATACGCTTGTTGCCACGATCGGAATTCGAAGTTCGCACGATAAACTTCGGACCGTCATCCAAATCAATCAGGGTCGAAATATCCGTGCCCACGAAAATATTCTCGCGCACGGTGCCTTTTAGGCCCTCGGAATCGGTCGGCCCCTCTGACATGAATAGGCGCTCAGGGCGGACGGACATATGGACCTTTGCCCCGACGTTGACACCCTCTACCGAGTTGCAGCTTAGCTCATGACCACCACCGAGGTGGCAGGTCGCGCGGCCCGCGTTGATCGCATCAACGGACACCTCAAGCAGGTTCGTCTCTCCGATGAAATCGGCAACAAACATGTTGCGGGGACGCTCATAGATGTCGCGGGCTTCGCCCAGTTGCTGCAACTCACCCGCGGACATGACCGCTATGCGATCAGACATGGTAAGCGCTTCTTCTTGGTCATGCGTGACAAAGATAAAGGTAATTCCAGTTTCCCGTTGAAGGTGCTTCAGCTCAAGTTGCATGGCCTTGCGCAGCTTCAGGTCAAGTGCAGAGAGCGGCTCATCCAGCAGCAAAACTTTGGGCTTGGGGGCTAAGGCCCGCGCCAGTGCGACCCGCTGTTGTTGACCGCCGGATAACTGCGATGGCTTGCGCGCCGCAAATTGAGAGAGCTGAACCAGCTCAAGCATTTCACCGGCCGCTTTGCGCGCTTGGGATTTTGATTGTCCCCGCATCTCGAGTCCAAAAGCCACGTTGTCGAGGATCGTCATCTGCGGAAACAGCGCATAATTCTGAAAGACCGTGTTCACGGGGCGCTTGTTGGGGGGTAAGTCTGCAATCGGATCACCGTATAGGAATATCGCGCCTTCGGTGACGTCCTCAAAACCGGCGATCATGCGCAGCAATGTGGTTTTACCGCAGCCAGAAGGCCCAAGAAGCGTGAAAAACTCGTTGTCGTAGATCGACAATGAGATCGTCTTCAGCGCCGTGAAATCCCCGTACCGCTTTACGGCGGCACGCACATCTATCGCGATTTCCCTGCTTTCGGACATGGCAACTTCCCCATAGAGCTTGATTAAGGAAAGCATACGAATGAGTGCTGAATTCTCTAAGAACTGTGTCTCTTAGCGTTGCTTAGCCTCAGTCTAAGGCTGGCAACAAATTCAGGCTGGCGCGACCAAAGTTTCATCAGTTTGAAAAGTGGTTTTAGCTGTCGGTTGCGCCACTCAAATCCCCAAGCAGCCGATCCATCATCTGGTCACATAGGGCCAACTGTTTAAGCGTTATAAATTCGTCAGGTTTATGTCCCTGCCCTTCCATAGAACCGGGCCCGCAAACAACTGTCGGGATGTCCAATGCGTCAAAGAACCCGGCCTCGGTGCCAAAGGCCACTTTGGTTATTCCATTGGTTTGCGCCAAATGTTGCGCAAACGCGACGACTTCGGCACCTGATGGGACGTCCAGGCCGGGATATGCGTTGTAGGGGTCAATCTCGATCGCGGCATCCGGAAAATGCCGCAGGAACGGTGCCAATACCTTAGATGCGCCGTTTTGTATGCGTTCAAGAATGCCCTGCGGCAGATCGGCGGGCAAATGCCTGTATTCAAATATCATTTCCGCGCTGTCGGGCACAATATTCAGTGCGGTTCCACCTGAAATTTGGCCGACATGAACCGTAGAATAAGGTATGTCATAGGCATCATCGCGCGCGCCGACCATCGCCAGCGTATCTTGGATCTTGCGCAGTTCAGCAAGAAAATCACCCGCAATATGCAACGCATTCAGGAACTTGGGAGCCAGCGCGGAATGGCCGCCTTGCCCGTGAAAAACGGCACGCAATGCCGCCTTACCCTTGTGACCAACAGCAACCTGCATTTCAGTCGGCTCGCCCACAAAACAAGCTCGCGGGGCGCCAATTGTACGCTCCAAATCCCCGATCATATGCTGAATACCGACACAGCCAATCTCTTCGTCATAAGACAACGCAATCTTGAGCGGCTCAACCAGCGTTGTGCGCGAGGCACGGTCGGCCAGCGCCAAAATGCTGGCAAGGTATCCTTTCATATCCGTGGTGCCGCGCCCATAGGCACGACCGTCGTCCACATACAGCCGAAAGGGATCGCGCGTCCAGTTCTGCCCCTTAGTCGGAACAACATCAGAATGCGCAGACAACATCACACCCTTACCAACCGGACCAAGCACCGCAAAAAGCCCCGCCTTTTGGCCGCTGGCGTCAGGCACATGATGCACCTGAAACCCGCGATCTGCCAAAAATGATTGAACATAGTCAATCAGCGCAAGATTCGAGTTGGCGCTGACCGTATCAAAGCCAATTAATCGCTCAAGAATGTCCAAAGTCTGCGTCATGCTCTGACCTGCGCCCCTATTGGTTCAATGGCTCAATCCAGCGCCAGTTCCGTGATTTCACGGCGGAACGGCAAAGCATCGCCAATGTCGTCGCTGTCCAGCTCTCTGGCATACCGATGGCCCGCGTAGGTTGCCCATGCAATGGGGCCGGGTGCGTTTGCGTCGCCGATGATCTTGACTGACTTAATACCAGCATCCGCCCATTCGGCCTCGCGTGCCTTCAGGCCATCGAAAATGGCGTTTTCCTCTTTGCGCGATGCAACCATAACCACAGCATCACATTCAAACTGCTTGGTGCGATCTGTGTAGACGCAGTTGCTGACAACGTGGCCGGCGTGAATTTCGGTGATCCCACGGTTCAGCACGATCTCCACACCCGCGTCCACCAGACGTGGATGAATGGCGATCTGTTCGAGGGTGTTATTGGTCCAATCAGACACATAGGCCGAAGGCGTGACCAAAGTAACATCTGCACCCTTTTTCGCCAAAAGCTCGGCCAGAACGCCGCCCATGTAATAGTGGTCATCATCAAACACGATGACTTTGCCTTGGGGGATCGTGCCATCCATCAGATCGTCCGGCGTATAAATTTTAGCCCCCGCTGCGATGGGCATCGGCACAACGTGTTGCCGCGCAACGCCATCGGCGCGCCACTTCGCGCCCGTCGCGATGCAAACGTTTTCAAAGCCAAATTCCAGTATGCTGTCGGTGTCCAGCTCGCTTTCGAGGTAGATATCGACATTGGCGCGCTGCGACAGTTGGTACTGCCGATAATCCACGACACGACCCCATGCCGACAGGCCCGGCAGTTTGGCTTCGCGCACAACACGGCCACCAATTTCGGTCTTGGCCTCGGCCACGGCAACATCATAACCACGGCGACACAGCGCCCATGCGGCCTCAAGCCCAGCAGGGCCGGACCCAACGACCAATACGTTGTTGCTATCGCCCTTGGTGTTCATCGTTTCGGGGTGCCAGCCTTTGCGCCACTCTTCCATGAAGGTCGGATTTTGCGTGCAGCGGCTGATCGACATGGTCATGTCGCCTGTGATGCACATGTTGCAACCGATACACTCGCGAATGTCTTCGATGCGGCCTTCTTCCACCTTTTTGGGCAGAAATGGATCAGCGATGGAAGGACGCGCGCAGCCGATGAAATCAAGCGTGCCAGTTTTGACCATCTTGGTCATGACGTCGGGGCTGGTGAAGCGCCCAACCCCCACAATCGGCTTGTCAGTCAATTCGTGAATTCCGCGCACCAATTGCTCCTGCGCGCCCTCTTCCTTGAACCGTGACGGGCCTGAGCAATCTTCCCAGGTACCATGGGCCAAATCCCACAGATCAGGCAGGTCTTTGTTCATCTCGATAAAATCGCGCACTTCGGCATTGGAAAAGCCAAGATCGCCAATGGTTTCATCAAGGCTGACCCGCAGGGTGATCCCCATCGTATCACCAACAGCGTCCTTGATGTCACCGATGACCTCATTCACGAACCGCGCGCGGTTTTCCAAGCTGCCGCCGTATTCATCGCTGCGCTGATTGGTGGCGCGGCTCAGGAAGTGCTGGAAAATCCCGAAGCCATGCGCGCCGTATAGGCAGATCAGGTCAAACCCCGCATCCTTGGATCGCTTCGCCGCATTTACGAACCAACGGCGCAAATCCTTGATGTCGCTTTTATCAAGCGCACGCGCCTGGACAGGATCATTGGTAAAGGTCCGGATCGGCATTGCAGACGGGGCCAGAGGCACCTCTTTGGAATAGAGGTTCGGCCCGTTGATGCCCGAATAGGCCAATTGGATACCTGCCAAACCGCCATGCGTTTTCATCCGCTCGGACATTTTGCGCAGCATGGGAATGTCTTTGTCTTCCCATAGGCGCAACTCGATAAACGGTGTGATTTCCGAGGTATGGTGCATCTCGCACTGCTCGGTAAAGATCACGCCCCAACCACCTTCGGCTTTGACGCCGCGCATTTCTGCCGCAGCCGAAGGATCGCGATATCCACCGCCATTACAATGAGGAACCTGATAAAAACGGTTCTTGGCGATCACTGGGCCGATGGCCATTGGTTCAAACAGGATATCGTAACGTGAATCGCGCAATTTCGCCTCCTCAGATGCTGGATGGGGTCAAGATAGCGTACCCGCAATAACCCGAAAGACGTGCTTGCAAAATCGTAGGTTAGGAAAAGGCTAAGCCGCGCCTAAACAGTCAAATGCGGAAAGCCATCCGCAGAACGTTGATCTTTGCAATGCTTGACAAAGGCACGGATCACATTTGCGCGCTCTGCGTCCGTGGGCATCAAAAGACCCATCCGCATGGGCCGCGCAGGTTGTTGCAAGGGAATAAACCGCAATGGCTTTCCATCCGGCGACAGATCATTCAACGGGCGAATATTCGCGATGGAATAGCCGAACCCATTCGCTACAAGACTGCGCATCACGGCCATATCTTTGGTGCGCTCCGCGATCTGCGACTTGATATCAAGGCCCGCAAAGAACGACAGAAAGTATTCAGAGCTGAATGGCAAATCCAGAAGAACCATGGGGTGCTGAACAAGCTCTACCGGGGAAACCGAGGTGTTTTCGGCCAAGGGATGATCCGGCGCAACCATGACGTAAGGGGGCAATTCGAGCAGCCCTTCGAACACCAAATCCGCTGGCAAATCGAGGTCATAGGTCAGAGCCACATCAATCTCTGCACGACGCAGCGCACTGAATATCTCAGCTTGGTTCAGCTCAACCTGCCGCACACGCACCTCTGAAAACTCAAGCTCAAAACTGCGCCTGACCGACGGCAATACAACCTGCGCAAAGGTCACCAAACACCCGATGTTCAAGGGACCACGCACGGTTCCCGAAATGTCGCCTGCCAAATCAACAAGCAAATCCGATTCCTGCAAGATATGCGTTGCCTGCTCCATCATGCGCCGGCCCGCCTGCGTCAACGACAACCCCTGCGCGTGCTGACGCACGAACAGGGGAAGGCCGAATTCTTTTTCCAGCTGGGTGATCGCTGCGGAGATCGACGGCGACGATACGTTCACTTGTTCAGCGGCTTGCGCAATCGATCCCAACTCCCCCACGGCAACAAAATACTCAAGTTGTCGCAATGTGAACCGCAGCGGCATGTCAGCTTTCCCTTCCGCTGTGGCCTAAATCAGGTTTGATACTTTATCCATGTTGTCTTGAGTGCGCTGTATTTGTCCAGTGAATGCAATGACAAATCGCGACCGAAACCCGACTGTTTCATACCGCCAAAGGGCGTCATTGCCGACAATGCATCGACCGTGTTAACCGACACAGTGCCCGCCATTAACCCGTCCGACACCCGCAAGGCCCTGCTCAGGTTGTCCGTCCACACCGACGCCGCCAGCCCGTAAATGCTGTCATTTGCCATGCGCACCGCGTCTGCCTCATCGTCGAATGGGATGACCGACAGGACCGGGCCGAATATTTCGTCACGCGCCAAGGGATCGTCATGCGAGACATCGTCAAAGATCGTGGGCTGCACGAACGACCCTTTTCCATTCACCGCCACCTGCTGACCGCCGGTTACCAGATTGGCCGTCTTCTTGCCCTCTTCGACAAAGCGCATGATGCCTTCGGTCTGAGCCTTGTCGACGATCGCCCCCATTTTTGAAGATGGATCAAGCGGATCCCCCGGCTGCATCCCCTGGGCACGCGTGATCAGTTTCTCAACAAACTCATCCTTGATAGATCGTTCAACATATAGCCTCGAATTGGCCGAGCATACTTCGCCTTGATTAAAGAAGATCCCAAAAGCCGCCATGTCAGCCGCCGCATCAAGGTTATCGCAATCGGCAAACACAAGATTTGGGCTTTTGCCGCCGGTTTCGGGCCAGACTTGTTTCAGGTTGGATTGACCAGAATATTGCATGAAGACCTTGCCGATCGCGGTGGAGCCCGTAAAGGCGAGGCAATCCACATCCATATGCAATCCCAGTGCCTTACCTGCCGTAGCGCCATATCCCGGCACCACATTTAGGACACCGTCAGGCAGTCCCGCCTCAGACGCAAGTTCTGCCAGCCGCAACGCAGAAAGCGGCGATTGTTCCGCCGGTTTCAAAATGACAGAATTACCAGCAGCAAGTGCGGCAGCGGATTTCCATGTGGCCATATCCAGTGGGAAGTTCCAGGGCGTCACCGCTCCCACAACGCCCAACGGGACACGACGCACCAAGGCCAGATCACCGGGGCCGGTTGGGGCGACTTCGTCATAAATCTTGTCGATGGCTTCTGCGTACCATTGAAAAAAATGAGCCGACCCCGGCGCGTCGACCGTCACCGCATCCGTAATCAGCTTGCCCATGTCCAAACTGTCGAGCAGCGCCATTTCCTCAAGATTCTCACGGATTAGATCGGCCAATTTCAGCATAACCGCCTTGCGATGTCCGGGCTCCGCCCGTGACCAGCTGCCCGCCTCAAACGCCTTGCGTGCCGACTTTACCGCACGGTCTACATCCTCGGCATCACATTCAGCAACGTCCGCCAAAACGGCGTCGGTCGCGGGGTTGATGCTTTGAAATGTTTTGCCGGAAGCGGCGTCGACGAATTTCCCATTAATGAACGCCTGATTACGAAACTGCAGGGCCGCCGCACGGGATTTCCAATCGTCGAATGTGTGATCAAGCATATCTGAACTTTCTTTCTATGCGTCGCCGGGCACGCCGTAGGACGGCGCTTCGCGCGGGTCCAACGCCCGCTGGATGTAAGCCTCGAGCTGGGGCTTATAGACCTCCCAGGCCGTCGCGATATTTTCGATGGGGCAGTCCTCGGTCCAATCACACCGCAAATCGGCAACCGGCCAGCTGACCTTATCGACGATCTTCATGCCTGCGGATTGGATCGGCCCAGCTTCGCCCCCCGCTGCCAGCCCCGCACGCATCGCGGCGATCAACCGATCGCCAATGTGGCCCTTGGCAGAGACAAAACCGTCAACGATGGCCTGCGGGACAGTATCATTGGCCAGCAAATTGCCCCCTGATGCCACATCCAAGCCGCTGGCTTGCGTCCAGATGCCCAGCGAATTGGGACCGGAATGAATTGCTGTGGAGCCATCTTTGTCGATGGCAATCACCTGCCGGTATTCGGTGAAGTTGCTGACGCGAATGACTTCATCAACAGCGTCGCGCGCCGACATGCCGCGCTGCATCAGATCCAGCGTCGCTGGCCCCAATGACGGGTCCGTCACGTTCTGGGATGCAACGGCACCAACCCCGGCACGCGCAAACGAACAACGCGCCGCAACGGCAGGCGAAGACGACGATATTGCCAAACCGAACATTCCAGTTTCGGCACAACGGGCGACCAATGAGAATGTCATATGCTTAATCCGGAATGACGGCGGTGCCGTCAATTTCAACCAGCCAGTCAGGACGCGCCAAGGCCTGTACCACCAGCCCCGTCGACACCGGATGCACCCCTTTGATGTATTTGCCCATCGTGCGGTACACGGCCTCGCGGTGACGCACGTCGGTAATATAGACCACGACCTTTACAAGATGCTCCATCTGTCCGCCCGCCTCCTTGATCAGCTGCTTGATGTTTTGCATCACTTTATGGGTCTGCTCGACCGGATCATGGCTTTCGATGTCCTTCGCATCATCAAGGTTCTGCGGGCACTGGCCGCGAAGATAGACAGTTCTGCCACCCCGCGTCACCACGGCCTGACACAGATCATTGTCGAGGTTCTGTTCGGGATAGGTATCGGATGTGTTGAACTTGCGGATACGGGTATGGGCCATTTGAGTGCTGTCCGATCTATTGCTGTGAATTCGGTGTGGCGGCGGCCGCCTGTGATATCATGCGGTCTGGGATTGCTTTGCAATCGTGGTGTTATGGTAATCCAAATACTTACGCTGGGTATGGATATGATCCGCAAGGTGCTTTGCGTCATGCCACACCCCCCAGATAAACGACGACCCACGGCGCGACTGCCAGGGCAGCCCCAGAAAAAAGACATTCGGCTCGACCGATACACCGCGCTGGTGCTTGGGCGCGCCCTGCTCGTCGAACGCATCAACTTTGAGCCAGCTATAATCGCGCGCAAACCCTGTTGCCCAAATGACTGTCGAGACACCGGCTGCGGCAAGATCCAGCTCTGCCAGCGGATTGGTCATGCAATCAGGATCATCCATGAAAACCCGCGCCTCTGGCTCGGGCGGCAGATCGATGCCGGTGCGTTCGATATAGGCGTCCGCAGCATCCAGCATCCCGAGGTAATTCGCGTCCCCATTCGCGACGTTATCAACAAGATCAGGCGCAAATTTCACCACGCCATCCGCAAAACTTTCGGTCCGACCAACAAGTGCCATGCCACCGACCGCGAGCTTGCGGAAATCAACAGTCTCGCCGCCCTTGGCACCGCTCACGGAAATCGTCACATGCTCAGTTCCCGGTGCCATGGCGGATACATCCCACAGGCCCAGAACCCCGAGCCACCAGCAGAAGTCACGCCCACGATAGGACCGTGGTGGCCGGTCATGCGGGCCCACAGACAAATAGACCTTGCGACCAGCTTCCATCAGCTCGCGCGCAATCTGTCCCCCCGAGGAGCCCGCACCTACAACCATCACCGCGCCCTCAACCAGCTGGTCAGGATTGCGGTAATCGTAGGAATGCATCTGAACCACGTCGGCATTTTGAGGAATTACAGGCGGGATAACCGGTTTCTGGAAAGCGCCGGTCGCACAGACAATATTCTCTGCCTCGATCACCCCTGCCGAAGTCTCGACACGAAACCCACCTGCCCCGGCAATGCGTTCGGCTTTGGTTACCTCGACGCCCGCGCGTGTCGGCGCGTTGATCATATCGGCGTAATCGACCAAATAATCTGCAACGGCCTCTTTAGCGGGAAACCCGTCAGGGTCTACGCCCTTGAATTCCATCCCCGGAAATCGATCGTGCCAGGCAGGGCCATTGGCAACAAGGTTATCCCAACGCCCCGTGCGCCACTGCTCAGCAATACGGTTCTTTTCAAGGACAAGGTGTGGAATGCCAGCTTTGCTCAGGTGCTCGCTCATGGCGATGCCAGCCTGACCACCACCTACAACAAGAGTGTTTATTTTTTCGACCGGCATGTCCGCATCCTCTCCAAATGGCCTGACATACGCAGAGAACAGTTTGGCTGGCGGGGCACCCACCGGCGAAGAAGCCCTGTGACCGCCCCTCAAACAAACTCAATGGTCCTGCGCATCAGTTTCCCTGAAGATTTCATTTAATCAGCTGACTTGAAACAAACGTATATCTCACCGTGGGTTCGGCTCTGCCTAAGCTATCGGAAGTACTATGGGTTCCCGTAGTGATCGGGAAGTTTTTTCCCTTCTCCTATGGTGTGGGAAACTCATCAAGAAACCTCCAGACGCATAGCCTCATCATTAGTATTGGAAAGTGTCCGTCGTCATATAAAATGGGGCATCAGAGCGGTTTGAGCATTGGAGGCTCTGGCTCGTATGTGTAGTTGATTATGCGGCTTGTTTTTGGTGTTGCAAGCGACGTTGGCGGATTGTCTGCTTCTTGATCTTTTCCCTTTCCCTCAGAATGGCTTTGTCGCGGCCAAAGTAGACGTCGGCTGGCGTGACGTTGTTCAGGCTCTCGTGGTAGCGCTGGTTGTTGTAGTATTCGACGAAGGCCCCGATCTGACGCTCAAGATCGCCTGGCAGGTAGTAGTTTTCCAGCAGAACCCGGTTCTTCATG
>NZ_FNJD01000062.1 GCF_900103185.1 Sulfitobacter litoralis | reverse complement strand
TTGCTGGGGAACAGTCAGGGACACCGCGTCCTTTCGACAGCGAGGCATTTTTAAGCCGGATGCACGCGAAGCATGCTGCCAAACATGCAGGGTAAATCCTACGCGCTTTCGCCACTGGCTGAGATCGACCTTGAAGACATCTGGCTTTACACGTTTCAGAACTGGTCACTTGCGCAGGCTGACAGCTACCACCGTGATTTGATTGCGACGTTCGAGGGGTTGGTATCTGGCACCAAAAGGGGCCGGGAAGTCGATGTGCGCCCC
This sequence comes from Sulfitobacter litoralis, assembly GCF_900103185.1. Classification (GTDB taxonomy): domain Bacteria; phylum Pseudomonadota; class Alphaproteobacteria; order Rhodobacterales; family Rhodobacteraceae; genus Sulfitobacter; species Sulfitobacter litoralis. The sequence goes on along the minus strand of NZ_FNJD01000062.1, from coordinate 900 downwards.
GACTATCTGAAATGCCCGGTCGGATCGCATATGATTTATTTCCGCGACAATGGCGACCAGATCGAGGTGATTCGTGTGCTGCATCAGCGGCAGGACGCAAATCTCAACCTCTGATCCCCACGCATGGCCGGACTGATTTTCACTGATCCGGCCCGGCAATCCATGCCATCGCCAGCGCCCCGATAATGGCCCCTGTGGCGAGCATGGAGGCCAACCACACCCAGAACCCGCCAAACCAGCGCCATGCCTCTCTACGAGCCTCTCCGGCGGCCTGTGAGAGCTTTGCGCGTTCGTTGTCGAGGTCGTGCCGGATACCGGCCATGGCGCTCTCAGCAGCCCTTGTTGCGGCCTGTGTGGCGCTGCGGGCCATCTGGTCGCGGTCCGTTTCCAAAGCCTCCTGAATGTCCCCCGGCGCATCCTCAGCCGCCTTTGCCATTTTCAGGACTGCTGCCGTCACGATCTGGTTCAGCTTTTTCGCCTCGTCCTTGTCGAGGCTGGTGCGTTGGAGGTGATCCATGTCCTTGCGGATAAGGGTCAGTTCATCGGCCAGTATCTGAAACGGATCCTTGCTCATGTCCGTTCCACCTTTGCCGCCACCTGATCGAGATCTTCCAGCAGCCCGACCAGTTCTTTCTGATCAACTTCACGGGTGGCGTTCTTGCGCAGAGTGGATGCCATCCAGCGTGCAATCTTTGGGTCTTTCAACGCGGCATTGGTCACGATGGCCCCAACGATGATTTTCCGGCGGGTCTCGCTGGCTTTCTGGCGGGTTTTGAGGCGGGCCAGCTTGGCCTGCGTTGTCGCGATCTGCTGATCTATAGTCCGCGCCATTCTGGTCTCCTTTTCCACCGCTCTAAGTTGCTTTTAGGCTACCGATGATGTAGAGAGCAAGACACGAAG
>NZ_FNJD01000036.1 GCF_900103185.1 Sulfitobacter litoralis | reverse complement strand
TCCATCGCACCGGCCTGGCGCAGGGCTTGGCAGGAAGTGATCCCGTTCTTTGCTTTTGATCCCGCCATCCGAAAGATCATCTACACCACCAACGCAATTGAAAGCTTGAACCGTGTAATCCGCAAATCGATTAAGACGCGGGGATCGTTCCCGACCGAAGACGCAGCCACGAAGCTGATCTACTTGGCGATCCGCAAGTTTGAGAAAGGCGGCCGAAATGTTCGAGAATGGTTTGCGGCCCGCAATCATTTCGCCATAATGTTTGAGGATCGCTTCAATGCGTGACTGTATCTAAAACCCGCATGGGCCAGACCAGATACACAAAGTTCATGACACTCCCGGCGGAGAGGGTTTTGGTACCGGACGCTCCAAAGTTCGAAAAGCGCTGGTCGTCACGCCTGTTTGAAACAGGCGGACTCGAGGCTTTTCCTACCGTTGAAGATTTCTACGAGGTCTCGATCGCGTGTTTTTCAGGCCTCGCTTTGGATATGCTTTACGAAACCCTCGAAGGGCGATCCGCGCCTCACTGCGCCGGGCCTGATAGCGCAAGGCTGGCGGCCGGCTGGCGTAAGGCACTACAATATTCGTAGGCAGCCCACAAAAAAAGTGGCCATCCGCCTGGTTGCGACTTTAGTTGGTATTCGGCTCTCCACTCTCACCGGATATTCCCCGATCAATGCGAGCATGAAAACATGAATCTCACCCCCTAACGTCTGACATTTTCTCATATAAATCGTACACGTAATTGCGGTCGATTTTTTAGAATTTAGTTCTCAAAAATGATGTTTCGATAGCCGCCCTTTGTTGGGCGGTTTTTTTGTTCGAGGGTTTGCGGACTATTTAGAATAAGGTAGGGGACAGAAGCTTAAGAATTTTTGTGGTGGACACTAATTGCTTGCGGAATGGTCAGATCGTTCGCCGATCCCATTTGAAGCGCCATATAAATAAGGGGTAGGGGAGACATCAGTGGCCATTAAATGGTTGCCGGAACAGTTGTCGGACACAGGAGTTAATCGCCATTGCTAATGTTTTTTGACCTTTCGACCACATCGAATGGCCATTATGAATCTCTTGGACGCATAAGTATCTGAAGCGGCTTAGTTTCCTGAATGCCGATCCGAAAGGGTCGGCATTTTGCGTTGGAGTTTAGGAAGCTAGGCGCGGAAGTTGACGGAAGGCACCAGATGTTCGCATGAAGTTCTCAAGATGACGCTCGCCGAAAATTGGCTTTTTGGGGATACGACTATAACAAATTCAGACCGCGCTTATCGCTGGGCTACAAGACACCAGCAGAAGCGCGTCGTGCGCTTGCCCAAAACGAAGCCACGGAATATGAAATCCAAACCCGCAAACTCTCGTTATGAATGAGGGAGCCTCGGGGGGCAGCTTGCGCATCCGCCACGCCCTGCCACAGCGACAACCCGATGCTGACCGATGGAAGCTGATCACAAGCGGCTTTTGATACGGCCCCAAAGTTCTACTGCTCTTGAATAATCGCACTTTCCCATTCGCGAATGAAAATCTGCTGCTTGAGCTGGTCGAGATACGTCATCAACGCAGGTTCGAGGCTGATGGACGCACGGCCACTGGTGGCTTGAAAAGCATCAAGCGATGGCAAGGGGAAGTCCTTTGAGGAGCCTTCAGCTTGCAGGCCGATCAGGTGGCTCACGAAGGACTCAGCCAGGATCGGGTCCGATGCAGATTTGGACACGAATGCGGATCGCATCATCGTCGTCGGAAAGTCGGAGGGTAGGATAACGGTCAACGCGTCTTGGGTGTCTGCACGCGCCAATGCGTAGCTGCCAAGCACATTATAAGCGACCAAAATGCGACCTTCTGCGAGGTCGTCAATCATTTCACCCGAACAACAATAGAGCTGCGCGTCAAGACTGCCGATGACTTCCATGAGCCGCCAAAACGTTTCCGATGCACGGGCGTCTTGCGTTGCAAACAGGTACCCCAATCCCGAAAGGCGCACATCGTAGGTCCCGACTTTTCCGTCAAACAGCTCTGCGTTGGCACGTAGGACTTCGATCAGTTCCTGGCGTGTGGCGGGTATGGACAGTCCTCTAAACGCCGCGGTGTTGACGACGATGGCTGCGGGCTCGATGGTGAACGCAAACAGACTGCTGCGCCATTGCGCCCAGTCGGGATGCTCCAGCTCTCCTAGTCGCTGTGCAAAGCCGTCATTGGTGAGCTTGAGTTGCAAATCCATCGCGCTTGAAATGACGACGTCGAATTGGTCTGGGCTCTGGCGGAATAGATCATCCAGATCGGCTGTACCTGTGACAAGATATTCAACGGAAATGCCCGGCCGCTGTGCCATAAAACTCTCGATTATCGGGATAAAAAACGAGGTGTCTGTGCTGGAGAGTATCCGCAGCGTTTGCGGCGCGCTTTCGACCCCAAAGACCCGCTGATCCTCCCAGTCTTGTGCGGCGGCAAACAGGGGTAAGACAGAAAAGATTAGAATTGCAAAGTAACGCATGCGCCGCCTTCCGGTCTATTGGACAATACCATGGTGCCGTTGTGCGCGGTTGCCACGTCTTGCGCAATTGTCAACCCAAGTCCGGACCCGATGTGCCCCTGCGTATCACCGCCGCGAACAAACCGTCCGGCGAGCTTGTCCATCTCGGCGGGTAAGAACCCACGACCTTGATCAAGGACATCGACCGAAATACGCGGCTTTGTTTGAACGTGGATCGTAATCGACGTGTCCGCCGGCGCGTATTTAAGCGCATTGTCGATGAGGTTGCGAAAGGCGTTTTGCAGCAAGACCGGATCGCCCCGTATGATCGCGGGTTCGGTGCTTTCTAGGTCAATTGTGACATCGCGCATATCGGCCACAGGCATCATCCGTTGCACGAGATCACGCAACAACCCATCAAGTTCTACGTCTTCGCGTTCGAGGTTCTCGGCCCGAAAGGTGACCATCGCATGATCGAGCAGTTGCCCCGCCGCGCGCGAGCTTTCGTCGATTGCGCGCATCATGGAGCGCAAGGCGTCGCGGTTTTCCTGTGTCTCTACCCGCTGAAAGGTGGCCTCTGCGTAAGACCGCACAGTGGCCAGCGGCGTGCGGACACGGTGCGCCGCCTCGGCGATGAAGTCTTCGGATTGCTTTAGAGACTGGTCTAGCCGTGACATCAGCGTGTTCAGCGACCCCACCAGCGGGACCATTTCAGACGGCACCGGTTTGAGGAATGGGCTGAGGTCTTGCGGGCCGCGCCGGGTCACGGATGTCGTCAGACGGCTTAGTTGGCCGATTGTCGTTGACGCCGCCCAAAATGCCAATGCTGTTGCAAGGGCGAAGAAGCCCGCCCCGAACAGGGCGACGTTGCGTGAAATCCTATTCAGCGTTTCGGCCAGCGCGTCTTGGGTCTGTGCCACGCTGACAGAGACCTGTCGCGGTGTGTCTATCCCGATCAGAATGCGGCTTGCAGTGGCGACACGGATGGTGGCGTTGTCATAGTTCGTCGATGTGAACATACTCTCACCGGATTGGACGGGCAGGACAGCCCCTAATCCATCGTAGCCAGACAGCAGCGCGCCATCCTCGTAGATCGCATAGAACACGCGGTCGTCGGCCGATGTGCTGAGCATGGACAGGGACGCATAGGGAAAGTCCAATTCCACAGCGCCGTCTCGCAAAACAGCGGCGTCAAGAATGGAAGAGACCGACGCCCCGAGAATGCTGTCTTGTCCCTGCTGGGCTATCTGGGTCGCGTAGGCCCGTACAACAAAGAATAACAGTACCGCAAGAAGCGCCGCCCCACCGGTCAGGATCATCGCCAGCCGATTGCGCAGCGATCCAAAGACGACGACGTTATTCGTCATGATCGAGCCTGTAGCCTAAACCACGCAGGGTTGTGATCTGAACGCTGGACCCTTCGAGATGTTTGCGAAGCCGTCCAATATACACCTCGACCGCGTTTTCGGACACATCGTCCTCATACGAAAACAGCCGATCTACCAGTTTTTGCTTTGAAAAGACCCGCCCCTTGGCGTTTGTCAAAAGCTCAAGCAATCGCAGTTCCCGGTTGCGCAAATTGATCGTCGTGCCTTTGACGTTTAGGTACCCTCTGACAGGGTCAAATTCGACGTCTCCCAAACGGGTTGTCGGTTGCGCCGTACCGCTTTTGCGGCGCAACACCGCGCGACAACGGGCCTGCAATTCGGCGTGATCAAAAGGCTTGGTAACGTAATCATCTGCGCCAAGATCAAGCATGCTGATTCGATCTGAAACCTGACTGCGCGCTGTCAAAACGATCACCGGCGTGTCATTTTTCGCAGCACGGTGCTGCTTGAGAAAGCTGCGCCCATCCCCGTCGGGCAACATGATGTCGAGCAAGATAAGATCGTATTCACCGACCTGCGCGAAGGCCACAGCCTCGCTGATTTTTGCAGCGTGATCAACCTGATGCCCATCCAGTCCCATGCGGGAACAGATCGCATTTGCCAGCTCCGGATTGTCTTCGACGAGGAGGAATTTCATGCGCTCTTTGTCCTTTAGAAGGCTGATGACAGGTCTATGTCAGGTTGATGTGATTGCCTCGTCCGACAGAGCCGTAGGGAGAACGGCTATCAAAAGGGAGAAGACAATGACAACTTTTAAGATGGGCCGTCGTGCCCTGATCGCGACGGCTGTCGCGACGCTTGGTTTTGGAACGTCTGCATTTGCGGATAGTCACCAAGTGCTCGACAGCATCCATTTCCTGGTTCCCGGCGGTGCTGGCGGCGGTTGGGATGGAACAGCACGCGGCACGGGGGAAGCTTTGACAGTATCCGGACTTATTGGCGCTGCATCCTACGAGAACATGTCCGGTGGCGGCGGCGGCACAGCGATCGCGTATCTGATCGAAAACGCCGAGAGCAACTATGGCACACTGATGGTCAATTCGACCCCGCTCGTCATCCGTGGCCTGACAGGTGAAATTTCCCAGACCTACCGCGATCTGACGTTGGTAGCAGGGACGATCGGTGATTATGCGGCTCTCGTGGTTGGCAAAGACAGCCCGATCAACTCGATGGAAGACTTCCTCGCGGCCTATGATGCGGACGCTGCTGGCACGCCCATCGGTGGCGGGTCTGTTCCCGGCGGCCTTGATCACGTTGTTGCGGCGATGGTGATGCAAGCAGCCGGGCGCGATGCGCTCGATGTGAACTACATTCCATATGATGCAGGCGGCACCGCGATGGCAGCGTTGCTATCGGGCGAGATCAAGGCACTGTCCACGGGGCTCTCCGAGGCGATTGATTTGTCCGAAGCAGGCGAGGTCAAAATCATCGGTGTTACGTCGCCAGAACGCGTTCCGGCGTCGCCAGACGCCATGACGATGGTGGAGCAAGGCATCGACACGACGTTCGTCAACTGGCGCGGATTCTTTGCAGCACCGGGTCTTCCAGCGAAAGATCTGGCGGCCTATCAGGATGTGATCAAAAAGATGTACGATACCGAAGAATGGGAGGCTGTGCGCGCCCGCAACGGTTGGGTCAACATCCACAACCCCGGCGACGATTTCCGCACATTCCTTGATAACCAAGAGCAGGTTATCGGTGATCTGATGCGTCAACTGGGCTTCTTGTAAGCCTATTAAAACGGGCGGCGCACACAGTGTGCCGCCCGTTTTAACATTCAAATTTGGGGGGAATTGGTCGGATGGCCTTGGATCGTTGGATCGCTCTTGTTCTGTTGAGCACATGTTTACTTTATGGCTACGTCGCGTGGTTCACGATGGACGCCAATTTGGCGCCTTTTATGCAGCGCAAACCGGTCTGGCCCAGCTCGTTCCCGAAAATCCTGTCAATACTCGGCACTGCGCTGTCGCTCGTCATTCTGCTTGGCCTTGAAAAGGGAGAGCAGGTGATAGGCGAGATCGATCACCGTCGTCTGACAGATTACAAGCTTGGGCAGGCGATCTTGATGCTGGCCTTAATGGTAGCCTATGCGCTCTGCCTGCGCCCACTGGGGTTTCTGGGATCAACCACCGCCTTTCTGGTCGCCGGATCGTTCATCTTGGGTGAACGCAGATGGCATGTGATGATCCCTGTGTCGCTGCTGACGGCGGGGACCATCTGGTATCTTGTGCAGGAAGTCCTCGGGATTTTTCTGCGCCCATTGCCATTCTTCTTGGGGAACTGATCGCATGCTCGAAGGAATACTGATTGGCCTGCAAACGGCCCTGTCTGTCCAAAACCTTGCGATGGTCATTGGCGGCTGTCTGATCGGCACGTTCATCGGCATGCTGCCGGGTCTCGGGCCGATGTCGATCATCGCGATCATGATCCCGATTGCCATTTCACTGGGTGATCCATCCGCTGCGCTGATCCTGCTCGCAGGGGTGTATTACGGCGCGATCTTTGGCGGATCGACATCGTCAATCCTGCTGAATGCGCCCGGTGTCGCAGGGACCGTTGCGTCCAGCTTTGACGGCTATCCGATGGCGATGCAGGGCAAAGCGGGCAAGGCGCTGACGATTGCGGCCATCGCCAGTTTCGCGGGCGGCACGGTCGGTGCTATATTGCTGATGATTTTTGCCCCGATGCTAAGCTCTGTCGCGCTGCTTTTTCACTCTGCCGAATACTTCGGACTGATGGTCGTCGGACTGTCGGCCATCGCGGCTTTTGCAGGAAACGGTCAAGTTGCCAAAGCGTTGCTGATGACGGTGTTGGGGCTGATGATGGCAACCGTCGGTCTTGGGTCGTTGTTCAACATGCCCCGCTTTACCGGCGGCATGATGGAGCTACAGTCGGGGTTCGGATTTGTCACCTTGGCGATGGCGATGTTCGCCCTGCCAGAGGCGATATTTCTTGTCCTCAAGCCTAAAAACATGGGCGACAGCGGTGGCGAAATCAAAGATTTGCGCATTACCCGCGCAGAGGCGCGCGCCATAGCACCTGTCATCGGTCGCCAATCCGTTCAGGGGTTTTTCATCGGTGTTCTGCCAGGGGCTGGGGCGACAATCGCGTCCTTCTTGGGCTACGCCGTCGAGCGTAATATCGCGCCAAAACACGAGCAGGACGAATTTGGCAAAGGGTCCATCAAAGGTCTTGCTGCACCCGAAACCGCCAACAACGCCGCGTGTACCGGATCGTTCGTGCCATTGCTTACGCTTGGTATCCCGGGGTCTGGCACGACGGCCATTCTACTGGGTGCGTTGATCGCGCTGAACGTCACACCGGGGCCACGCCTTATGATCGACGAGCCGCAGATTTTCTGGGCTGTCATCATGTCCATGTTCATCGGTAATTTCGTTTTGTTGATCCTGAACCTGCCGTTGATCCCCTATATCGCCAAGGTCCTCGCAATCCCGCGCAATTATCTGATCCCCTTCATTTTGTTTTTCACTTTGATGGGCGCGTATATAGGTCAAAACAACGCTACCGAATTGCTGCTGCTTGTCGCCTTTGGGGTCTGCGGCATTGCGCTGAAATTCGCGAATTTTCCGCTGCCACCCTTGCTCATCGGCTTTATCCTGGGCGGCATGATGGAAGATAATTTTGCCCGTTCAATGCAGCTTTATGGCGGTCTATCTTTCATTTGGGAGCGTCCGATGACATTGGGGATTCTGATCGTTGCGGTCTTGCTGGTTCTGTTGCCGGGTATCCGCGCGCTGCGCCTGCGGGCGAAGGGCGTCTGATAAGCGGTATAACAGACGCGTGCTCGTGCCTGTCCAACGTGATTACGCAACAGCTTGAAGCAGAAACAGAGAATGGGTTCCCCCATTCTCTGTTCAAAGCACCCTTCGGTAGTACGAGGTAAAACCTACCGAAGGTCTAGCCTGATCTTAGAAGCCCAGGACCAGCGAAACGCCCAGGGTATTGTCGGTCGATTTCAGACCGGCAGACGGGTCGGTGTTGTAGTCTGTGCGATAGCTCACGCGTGTCGACAGATTGTTCGACATCTTGTAGTTGATGCCTGCATCGTTCGAGAAGATCGTGTTTGCATCCGACCCAAGAATGTCGGTGTCATTGGTGAAAGAAACCATATCTGTCAAAGCGTAGAAATAGCGCGAAGACACAATAAATCCGAATTCAGTATCAGATACGCCAGCTGCGTCTTTGTAGTAACGCGCACCGGGGCCTGCTTGGACACGCCATGTGTGGTCCGGTTCATTCAAGACGCGGTAACCGGGGCCAAAGCCAAGGAAAGCGTCGGTTTCAGAGCCCGGGACAATCGCGCCGGAGGTGTCGGTGAGCAGGCCGTCATATTGAAAGCGACCAATCCCAAACATGTAGAATTCCGGTGTGAAATAACGGCTGGCTTCATATGTGCCAAAGAACTTTTCTTCGTTCTTGATGCCGTTTGCTTCGCCGTATTCCACCGCGAACCCGACAAGGTGGTTCCAGTCGCCAATGCCGTATGTCAGACGGCCAGCGCCCGCCAATTCACCGTTGTCGGTGTTGCCGGATGTGCCCGATGCGGAAAGTGCAAACGAACCGCGCCAGCCTTGAGCCACGCCAGTCGCGCCAAAGCGATCCGCGTCTTGACCGCGACGCTGGTCGCGTTCGACTTCGGTGGTGATGTCGTCGATTTGGTCATTCAAGCCGGTTACACCGGTCAATGTGCTTTGTGCCGATACAGGTGCAGCAACGATCAGTGCCAGCGTGGAAACTGTGGCAAACTTTGCAAGAGTGTTCATGGGTCAATCCTTCCCCAAAAGAAGTGATCCGAACCGGGAATGGTCCGAAAGCAACTCTGCTGGAACAGGGTTTAACGCCGCAGTTAAGATGATGATAATTCAATTTAGTTTTACATGAAACGATAATTACTCGTTTGTATTTTGGGAAGGTAACACCGGTTCATAATCCTCCATCGCGGATAATTCGTCGACGAGATATTCTTGATCTTTTTCAGCCGCATGGACGACGGCCTTCAATGTCTTGCGGGCCAGCTCGGCCAGATCAGCATCAATGTCCTCGCGCCAAACCATCCAAGAAGGGTAATGAAACCGTGGCGCGTCCGCCACAATGTAAAGCTTTTCTTCGTCTAAATAACGCCTGACCGATCTGGCGGGCAAGAAACCAGCCGCATGCCGGTTGACGATATACTCCATCGCCAAGGCCCCCAATGCCAGTGACTGGCCAGAATCGGTGAGATGAGGAAGAGCAACCGCCAGCGCGTGGGTGAACTCTGGTCCCCAATCCACGGCAACATACCCGTCGAGGTTTTCCAGCGTCGCGTTGGGATAAGAGGCAACAAGGATCAACTCATCGTCCAATGCCGGTTCGACGATCAAGCCGGGGCGAAGCTGGGGCGTGTATAAAAGTGCTGCCTGAACCACGCCCTCAACGAGAAATCGTGTGATGCGGTCTGGCATACCAACCTCGCCATGCACACTAAGCTCGGGCATCGTCGTTTGAAGCGCATCAAGCCAGCGAAAGCCCAAACCCGGCCAAAGCGAATACTGCGCACCGATACTGAGGGCGCGTGAATAGCCATGCGGGATAGAGATTTTCTGTCGCGCTTCCTCCCAGATTTTCAAAAGGCTCAGCGCGTAGGGCTCGAATTGTTGCCCCTCGGCGGTCAAGACTGCACCCGCCTTGGATCGGATGAACAGCTGGTGCCCCAAACTATCCTCGAGACGCTGAATGCGCAGGCTGATGGCTGATTGCGTCACAAAAAGCCGATCTCGCGCGGCAACGAACGAACCTGTGTTGGCAACCTCAAGGAACGTTTTGATCAGGGTAATGTCCATTGTCTATCCATAAGCTAAACTTGCCTTAAGTATCATTCCTATTCGTTATTAGAATGCCATAAAAGCCCTTATGTAGATGTCAGCAAGGCGAAGAACGGGGATTCGGGTGTTTGAACCCAAAGGGTAGCTGTTGCCGCTTCCTTTCCGGAGGGTCGCTTTGAAGGACAGGCCAAGGCCTGATGCACAAAAGGAAACTGAGTATGTTGAATGCAAAAGTAGTACTTATCGCCGCAATGATCGGCGCGCTGGCAAGCCTCTCGGCCTGTTCCACCGAACAAGTCGTGGACAACACCGTCGGCGCAACTGGTTTCGTCGCTAAAACCGCGGTTAAAGGCACTGTTGGCGCGGGCCGATTGGCCGTCAAAGGTGTCAAAAAGGTCTCGGGCACCGAATAAGCAGGCGCTCTCAATCTCCTAAACGATGTTCTGAATGGCACGCTGAAAAGCGTGTCATTTTTTGTTTCTTAGGCGGATTACTGTCGATTTCTGAGCGCAGCGCCTGCGTTTTTACGCAGAATATATGAAGAAAGATTTGCGCGGATAATTGGACAAGAAGACGATCGGATGAACGCGCGATCCGCAGTTGGGGTGGTCCGACGACATCGCCGGCGGATTGGGCTTTACGCGATGGACTGTGCATAGATGCTATGACAGATTTGCTGCATGAAGCCCCTTGAAGACCCCGCAAATTTTGCCACGGCCATTATTGACCTCGCCGCAGCGCGCGGCGCGGATAAGACGATTTGCCCTTCTGAAGTTGCCCGCCATCTTGGAGGGCAGGACGAGGCGGCGTGGCGGCCTTTGATGGATCCTATACGCGAGCAGGCGATCAGGTTGGCCGAAGAGGGTGCAATATTGATCAAGCAAGGTGGCACGCCGGTCGACACCAAGGACCTTAGCGGAATCTACCGCATCGCCATCGTTAAGGACACGCGTTAAGCGCTCGGAAGGCTACGCCACCAATCAGCATAGGGCGTATTCTTGGGGTGGTGACGGTTCACGTCCGGCGCACCGTCGTCCCACCAGACCGGTCCCCGTTCGCCGAGCGCAACCTTTGCCGCCTGCACCTGAGCGCGCGCCTCTCTCAATTCTTCATCGGATTTTGCTGTTTTCACCAAAGACCGCGCCTGCATAAGCCGCTTTACCTGCGTCGTGCGCTCCGCCTCTGGGAGGGTGGGGTTGGTGCAGCGCCACAGGCGGTCCTTCACCAGAAAATAACGACCGTCCGGGGTCACGGGATAGGCTTTACCGGCCATCAGAAGCTGCAAAAATGTGTGTCGTGGTCCGACACGGGCGCATCGCCAAAGTCAGCTTGATCCGGGATCCGACCAAAGGCGATTTTGGCACCCAGATAGCCGCCCGGCACGGTGCTGCGCGGGCCGAGTGAAATCGCATCCGGCCCATGGGTCGCACGCAATCTGTCCATAACATCGCTCACGTCCTCCCAACGGTTTTGTTCATCACGCAACGTGCCATTGCCAGTGTCCTGGTCGCTGAAAAGATCCTCGGTCATATTCTCATCGCTGACCAATCCATGCAACATCACACTGACCGATCTTGGCCGAAAGGGGAGGGCGGCACGCGCCGCGGTCAGCCCTTCATTCAGCGCAGTGAGAAAACGGTGATCGTCCCGCGCAGGGAGAAATTGCGCCTCCCATCCCCAACGAAGCTTGGCTTTGCCTGTGCGTGACATCGGTCGTTCACCGCCGCGAAAGCCCAGTGACAGCTTGGTTGCGCGCAAATCAGCGCGCCGCAGCCGACGGCCTGCGCTGATCGTGAGTTGCTGTGCACATTCGCGCAGCTTATCGGGGCTGCGCCAATCTGCCGGCAACATCCGGCTGTGCCCAAACATGCGTTTAACGGTGGCGGGGCGTTCCGCATGGGTACCATGAAGCTCACACCAAAACCGCTCTCCCTCGACGCTGCCCCAAATCGCACGCGCCTGTTTTGGGGCAAGACGCCAAAGCCCATCAAAATCCGAAATACCGGCGGCGTTCAGACGTGCCTCCATGCCCTGTGAAATACCCGGCAACTTTCGCAGCGCCAAATGCGCCAACTGATCCGGTAGCGCAGTGGCTTCGATCAAGGTGAAACCATCCGGCTTGTTCATTTCGGCCCCGATCTTAGCCAGTGTTTCAGTGGGGGCCATCCCGATAGAGCACGTTAATATATCACTAAAATTTGTCGCCAAAGCCCGTTTAATGCGGCGCGCCAAAGCTTCGCCCTCGCGTGCCTCACTGGGCAGAAGATGGCAGACCACCTCATCAATCGACCGGACCTTGGCCACGGGCAGGCAGGTTTCTATGACCTCTAAAATACGATTGTGCAGGCGCACATAGACATCGTGCCGCGCGACGACAAATACCATGTCAGGGATCAACGCCCGCGCCTCTGACATCTTTGCCATAGACCTTAGACCAAGCGCCTTCGCCTCGCGGCTGATTGCAATGCAGCCCGTATGAGGCGAATCGAGCGGGATCACCCCCACAGGCTTACCGCGCAGGTCGGGATTGAAATGCTGCTCTGCCGTGGCAAAAAAACTATCGAAATCAAGGTAAAGGCGTTCCACTGCATGGGTTTGGCCTCGAAAGTTATACGTCATCGGGTGCTACTCTATAACCGCAGGAACATTATAGGAACATTTCTGCGACGCGCCAACCCCAACGGGCAGGCGCGCCGAAACCTGAATGAAGGCCTGTGCCGCCTAACAGATGGCTCAATGGTTCCAACATCGGCCATGACCGTCTTGCGAAAGGCGATGTGATACGCCGTCTGATGGAAGTTTCGCCAAAAAGGGGCGAGAGCTGTAACTTGATCGACAAACAGCAGCGGCGCGAAGGCGGAGTTCGCGGCGGCTGTGACTGTCTGATAGGTTTTTTCACGGAAACGCGATCGAAAAAGAAGGCGCCGAGGCGCCTCCTTTAAAGCTTTAAATCCGGTACCCGCGTTAAATTAATCGAGACCCAGTTCTTCGGCGAGACGGATGCCCGGCTCAAGAATGCGTACTTCGGCTTCGTTGAATTCTGGCATGCTCTCCAGACGATCTTCGGTCACACCGGGGACGATCACTTCATCCTCACGCAGGATTAGCTTTTCAACTGGGATGGCGACTTCGTTTTCGCCCATACCAAGGAAACCACCGACACCGATGATAGCAACAATGGTATCGCCCCGCACACCGATAAAGTCGATCTCGCCAACGTCTTCGCCAGTCTCGGTGGCAACGCTGCGGCCGGTCAGCTCTTCAGCAGTCAGGTTGAAGATCGGCAGACGCTGCACATCCTCCTGATAGCGCTTGCGGTCTTCGTCAGACATGTTGCCCTGCGCGTCAGCATTGAAATCTTCCATCAAGACGCGTGCCTGCCCTTGCTCGACGGGAGTGTCATGAACTTTGTGTATCTGGTCTGGCCCATGCGGGTTTTAGATACAGTCACGCATTGAAGCGATCCTCAAACATTATGGCGAAATGATTGCGGGCCGCAAACCATTCTCGAACATTTCGGCCGCCTTTCTCAAACTTGCGGATCGCCAAGTAGATCAGCTTCGTGGCTGCGTCTTCGGTCGGGAACGATCCCCGCGTCTTAATCGATTTGCGGATTACACGGTTCAAGCTTTCAATTGCGTTGGTGGTGTAGATGATCTTTCGGATG
>NZ_FNJD01000054.1 GCF_900103185.1 Sulfitobacter litoralis | reverse complement strand
TATAAAATGCAGTTGCTTCATTTTGATAATAGCGATGAACGTGTTGCGCATCCTTCTTTTCCTCGGCCTTAGAAAGCTCAACCCGTTGAGCATAATAGCGACCATTTTCTGACAAGCGCTGCATAATGTGTTTGGGCACATCCTCTCTCGTAGATCGCAATTTCTGTATGTAGACGCCGGTCATCACATAGGGTCTGCGCTTATCCGACGTTCCGTAAGTATCGACCTGAGCCAACCATAAGGCCTCTGGAAGCAGCTTACCCCAGTGTTTGTCGAGAATAGTATTCACCACGCTCTCGGCTTCAAACGGCAGGACCGGGAAAAGAGTTCCGATATATGCGCGTGCATTACCAAATGTGAAACGTGCCGCAAGCTCGTGCCAGGAAACACACGCATTGTTTATAACAATCGGTGTTCCGTTTCCAGCAAGAGAGGTTGGCATCGGAATGTAATTATTGTCGAACATTGCCATTGCCGCCGATGACTTAACTCTATCCAAAGGTTCTTTGTGAACTGGTTCAAAATCATCTCTTCCAGACCAGTCTGCGTAGTCCTTTATGGCGCTACCAACATAGAGATCAGCTTTGGCAACCGGATCGTCCCAATCGACGCCATCAAGTGAATGAAAATAACTAAACTGCATTACTCTTAAAAGATTGTTATCGTCTGTCCGTCCTATACCGATTGCGATGTCTACTATCAGACGGCGGTCCAAACCTTCACTATCAGTGAACTCATAAGTCCAGCGCCAGCCGTCAGCATCGCCACAGTGTGTCGCAAACAACAGCAGGTCATATGGAAAGTGATCGACCATATCTGAAATGGAGCTGACTTCCGCGCCTTCTCCACGATATCCACGAACGAAAACCCGTTTCTTTGGCAAAACCTTGGTGGCAGCATCAATCTCAGGCGCCGGAGTTTTCTCAGGGTCCACCAAAACTGCTACATTTACACCTCTGCTGTCGCTCTGTTCGGCCGCAAATCCATTCATCACAGAAACGCCGCAATCGGGGTAGTTGAAAATGTGTGTTGAAGGGTGGGAAGGAAATCCTATGCCAAATGGAAGTTTCTTAGTAAAAAATGTTAAAGACGCTCCGTTGGGAAATTTGACACCGCCACATAGGTTAAAAAGGTCAGTTTGAAGGTTTAGGCGCTGTTTCCCGTTTTCGGAGGAATAGAGCTGCTCAAGGATCGGCTCCGCCACCTCAGTATCTACCTCCGGGATAATCGTGAGTGAGGCTCCAAGGGAATATGCATAGTTCGAGGCGATTATTTCCGATATTTTATCACCAGCTTCACACACGACGTGATGCTTGCTATGCCCGATGATCGTAGCCGTTGCAGGACCATTGTCTTCAAATTCGATAAGGCGCCCTTCGTAAAGCGCTTTAAGCAGGCCAACCCCAATGTTTTCCCGCCCCCATTTAAGGCGTTCATTATTGAGGATGTCTGTCGAGGCAAGACTGTCAACGTCTGCATGATCACGCACCTGAACAATGCCATTTGGCAGTTTATCCGACATAGCTGCAACCTGATCATCCGAAAGACCGGATAAGATTACGTCGTTTGCTTTGATCCGAGCCAGAGCATTGTTTCGACGCGCTATCTCGGCCTGGGCATCTGGCCTCTTCAACCTCGGTCCGTCCATAACCGACAGATAATGAAATCGTTTAGCAACGGCCGAGGTAAGTCGAGCCGCCAAATATGCATCATCTGAGATGATAGCGGTGTTCATCAATTTTGGCGCGCGAAGTGTCATGGCTGGCTGGTTT
>NZ_FNJD01000044.1 GCF_900103185.1 Sulfitobacter litoralis | reverse complement strand
GGGTGCGACGTTGGGTGCGACGTTGGCAGGATATGCCGCTTGTTTGCAGGTTTTGTCCGCCCTGCCCCCGCGCCCAAACCGCCCCGATAAATGGGGTCGGTTCGGTCTGGGCGCTATCCTGAATGCAAGAAAGAACGGCGACGCTTTTCAAGGGCGAGGCAACGGCTTGGCCGCCAACCTGAGCCGGTTTCCGAGAGGGGGAGTTAAAATCCGTTCTCCGTTATCAAGGAAAGGCTTGGCGCAACAAAATCGCACCCCCAACCCGTCTTGGAAAGAACGGATCACCGACCGCAGGCTTAGCGTGTCACTTTACCCAAAAAGACCGTTTGCGGGCTACTCCGTCGCCGTGAAAGCCATCGTGATCGTCTGCATGACCCTGTCAGTCTCGGACAGGATTTTGAGGATACGCTGATAGTGCTTCACGTCCTCGAAGCTCAGCGCGCGGCCCTTGCGGTCCTTCAACCACTTCTGCGCGGGCTGATAGCCACCGATGTAGAAATCCCATGACGCTTCGGGGGCGTTGTCAAAGTGCTGGGTTTTGTTGACCCAGACCTTGCCGCCCTCAAAGCGGGCCTTGTCCACTACGTTGTCACCCTCGCCCGTGAAAGGGTAAGGCGCGTCACCGATGGCCGCAGGTTCCATCAGGTGCAGCTTGCGAAGCTGCCCGCCCGCCTCCGCCACGGTCCAAAACTCGTCTGGCGTGGTCGGCCACGGGATGCGAGGGAAGTCTATTTTCAGAAAATCCGCGTAAGTGGCACGGTAGGCGGGACAGTGTAAAACACCATAGATGTAATCGAACGCCTTCATTTCATCGGGTAGGCCATGCTCAGGGTGCTTGGCCAACTTCTTGAGCTTGCGCCATAACTTGTCGTCAAAATTCACGCGGCGGGTTTTGTCTAAGTCCTGCTCATCAGGGTAGAGGAACAAAGGGAATACTGCGCTCTGTGTGGTTCGTTCACCGCACTTCGTTTCCACAAGTTTGTCACTGACAAAGAAATGACTGCAAGTTCCCGACTTTTCGCTTCGTGCTGACACTAGGGCGATATTGTTGTCTGTCAGCATATGGCGCATCGTTGAGCGGGCTGTAGTCCATACCACGCTATCATGGTAGATGATTTTACGCTCATCAAATGGTCTATAGCTGATATCCTCGATGAGAGAATTTAGGTCGCTTTCTGCCGCCAAGTTCCTTCTTGCTTTAGAAATGTCCCATCCCTTCTTTTCCTTAATATTGAGCTTTCTGCATAGTTCACTGTTGCTTAGGTCAGGGTTCCCAGAAAACTCTTTAGCCCGCTTTACTAGTTGAACGGGGTCTTCCGATATGCTGAACCCATCGCGGGCAGTAATAACCCCCGAAGAATAGAGCGGGAACCACTCCGCAAGGCTGGGATATTGTTGCCTGTATTCGTCGAAAGCTGGACCCGACGGATGAAAGGTATAGTTTGGGGCAACTGCCTTGCAGTCTGTCCACTCAATGTCTGTGGCACTAGCTTCCTCAAGGGCCTTATACTTACTTTTCCGTGTTCCCCATAGCTCTGAAAAGTATGCTTTGCCCTTGTCTTTTTTCTTTTTTTCGCCTGGCCTACGAACGGCAATTATGATGGCAACACCTTGTTTAATATCAAAAACATTTTGATCTATCCCACCTGTCGGGGAAACCTCGCGTATCTCGCTGTTGCCATGAAGGTCGATGACTCTCACGTCATGGAAGGTTTCGAGAAGATGCGCTCGCAAGCCTCGAAATGAGCTACTTTTGAGGTATCCATGACTTGTGATGAAACCCAAAACACCAAATCCGTTAGATGATATTAAACGTTCAGACAGGGAAAGGAATTTTATGTAGTCGTTGTTTATGTTCTTCTCGAATTGAAGCATGCCCTTCTCTTTTATGGGCACACCATCAACCGAGCGATACGCATCTACTAGTGAAACCTGCTCTGCTGTCAGGTTTCCAGACATAATGCTGTAGGGTGGGTTCCCGACAACGCACATGATGGGCATGTCGCGCTTGATGGTGTTTGCGCCCTTGGCCTCGCGGCTGAGCCATTGCGTGAAGGGCAAGGTCTGGTTGGCTGGTTCGCCTTCCTCAAGGCTGTTGGTCAGGTAAACCGATAGGCGCGGCGGAGCCTTCGCGGGCTTATAGCCAAGCTCGGTCAGTATCATGTCGAGCTTCATGTGGCACATGGCATAGGACGCCATGAGCAGCTCGAACCCGTGCAAGCGCGGGATAAGGTCGTCCTCGATGTACTTCGACCACATGGCGGGCGCGATACCCTGCACACGCGGGGCAATCTGCTTGATGACTTCCGCAAGGAAGGTGCCTGTCCCTGTTGCGGGGTCGAGGATTTGAACGCGGTGAACCTCTTTCTTGATGGTGACGGGCTTGCCCTTCTTGTTAAATTCGCCTGTTTCCCAGTCGATAACCACCTTGGACGTGTCGGCAAGACCGTCCGCTAGGCCAAACTCGGTCTGCAACACTTCATCTACCGCGCGGACAATGAAATTCACCACAGGTTCGGGCGTGTACCAGACACCACGGGCCTTGCGCTTGGCGGGGTTATAGGCGGCAAGGAACGTTTCGTAGAAGTGAAGGAACGGGTCTCTTTGGCCTGTCATCTTGCCGAACCCTTCCATGAGCTTGGCAACGTCACAGGCGCGGAACACGCGGGCGAGGTCGTCGATAATCCACGCGATGCGGTCGTCGAGGTCGTAGCCTGCAACGTAGGTGAACAGGCTTCGCAGGAAGGGATTGGACTTCGGCAGAAGCTCTAGCGCCTCTTGGCGGCTGAACGTGTCCAGTGTCGTGTCATGCAGGCGGGCGGCAAACATCCCGTAGGCGATGGTTTCCGCGTAAATGTCGGCAAAATCGGCGGGGTTAATGTCGTGGATCAGGTTTTCTTTGAAGGCATGATATTGGGCGGAAAGCTCGCTCTGTAGCTCTGCATCATCGCGCAAGGTTTTGCCCAAAACGTCTTTGATCAGGTTCGCTTTGCCCGCCATGCGCTCAGCCAGATCGCGGGGGCTTGTGATTGTCTGGGGGCGTTGCGTGACGAATTCTCGTAGCAGGTTTTCGAGGGTGGCGAAGTCCTGCGGGCGGGGCTGAACGCCCATGAGGAAATCGGCAATGCTGACCGATGCCACAAGCTCGCCGTCGCGGTAGAAATCCCAATCGAGGCAGTTCGTGTAGATCAGGTTGGGCAGGGCGGCCAGATACCGCTTTTGCTGATCCTTGTTGCTGTCTTTCAGGGCGCGGATTCCAACGGGAATGTCCTTCGCCTCAACGTGGCCGATCACGATATCGCCCTGCGACACGATGAAATCAGGCGCACCACATTTCACCCTCTTGGGTTCGTTCAGTGCGGTAACGTCTGGGGCGATGGATGAAAGGAGCTTTTGCAGGTCTGCGCGGTAGGAATGTTCGGTCGCCGCCCCTGTTTGGTAGATCGCTTCAATGTCTTTAAGAAAATCCTGAATATTCATGTGCCTGCCAATTTACGTAACTACGCATTTGTGCGTTTAAGGTATTCCGCAAGTGCGACTTCCAAAATGGCCTGGTGCGTCTGGTCTGTTTCAACGGCATGAAGCCTCAGGCGCTTGTAGGTCTCGCCATCGAGAGCAAGCGTCAGCCGCTTCTCACCTGGGCGCTTTGCCGGTTTCTTGTCCTGGGCCGCTCCCTGCCCTGCCCCACGTTGCGGTATGCCGGTATCAGTCGGGCGGCTTTCGGTGTTCAATAGGCCATCGAGGGCCACGGGCTTCTTAGCCATTTAGAATCCCTTTCACGTAGTCCCACACGGCGGCAATCTCTGCCCCCGCCTTATCGTCGGTTGTCTCAGATACTCCTTGGCCGGTCGCACCAGTTTCAGCATAGGCGACACGCTGCGCGATATTCACCGGGGCAACCCTGCCATGTTGCGCCAGGACGCGCGCCGCTTCCTCAGTGATCCTTGCACGCGGCGTCTGAGATAGAGCGAATGCGAAAGGCACCTTCGCAGCGTTCACGGCGGCTATGGTCGCGCCTACGGCCCGCAGATCGTCAGGGGATGGGCGAACCGGGATCAACACCAGGTCAGCCGCGCGAAGTGCCTCAGATAGCCATTCTGGGGCCGCTGGTGGCGTGTCGATTATGCAGAGGTCGAATTGCGCTTGGGCAGCGTTCAGTGTTGCTTTCAGCGCATGTGGTGCAGGGTCACGGTCCAGCATGGCGGGCGTGTCAGCGTCCCGGCCTTCCCACCACGCCCTGAGTGAGCCTTGCGGGTCCAGATCGAGGCAAAGCACCTTCCGGCCATCCAGAGCGGCGGCAACGGAAAGGTTGCGGGCCAGCGTCGTTTTCCCGGCCCCGCCTTTTTGAGCGGCTATCAGTATCGTTTCCATAGTTCGGGACGCTATCGCAAATGCGCAGAGCCGCAAACGCATAATTTCATACACGCATACTTTCGTATTTACGTAAATGCACACATATGTATAAAGACACAACGGACGTAGGGTTTTTATACACCCTACGGTTTCCCCTAGAATCGAGAGGCCCGCGCTATGAAATTCGTCACCTACCTTCGAGTATCCACCGAACGTCAGGGCCAGAGCGGTTTGGGGCTGGAAGCGCAACGCGCGGCGGTTGCGGCGCATGTCCTGGGCCGGGGCGAGGTGGTGGCTGAGTTTGTCGAGGTTGAAAGCGGCAAGCGGTCAGATCGCCCGGAGCTGGCGCGGGCGCTGGCAGAGGCGAAGCGGGCAGGGGCCGTGTTGCTCATTGCCAAGCTGGATCGTCTCGCCCGCAATGTCGCCTTCATTGCGAACCTTCTGGAAAGCGGGGTCGAGGTCACGGCGGCAGATATGCCAGAGGCAAACCGTTTCGTGCTGCACATCATGGCCGCGGTCGCGGAACAAGAGGGCCGCGCAATCTCAGAGCGCACCAAGGCGGCGTTAGCGGCGGCAAAGGCGCGGGGCGTCAAGCTGGGCTGGTCTATCCCTGAACGGGCTTCTGAGCAGCGTCAGGCGGCACGCAAGGGCGCAGCGGTGAACAAAGCACGGGCGCTGGCCCACGCTGAGAACGTCTTGCCGATGGTTGAGCAGATCAGGGCAGGGGGCGCATCCCTTCGCCAGATCGCAGCGGAATTGAACGCGCGGGGCATCAAAACCGCGCGAGGCGGCAAATGGCACGCGACTACGGTTCGGAATATTCTAACGGTGGAAAACGGCGCTGAGGCACGCGCGGCCTAACGGTCACGAAAAGTCAGTCTTATGTTCTTCACGGTCCAAACCAAGGTTTCCGGGGGATTGAGGGAAACCCTTTGTTCAGATGCCCCATAGGCTTGTTTGGGCAGGGTCCAGCACGCCGTCACGCCTTCGCCGCTGGGAATGATCCGATCAGACGAATAACCAGAGTAGCCGCTGTCATAGAGCGGGTCGCTATACCCTTCGAGGTGGCCTTCAATGGTGAATGAAAACTTCTCAACGGTATCGTCAGACTCGTTTAGTATCCCGATCCACAACGGATATTCTGCGCTACACTTTTCGAGGTCATAGAATACTTTCGCTGTCACCTTCGCAGCTTTGCGTTTGGCCAGTTGGTCCTGGGCATAGAAGAAGCCGCCCACGGCTGCGCCAATGGCCACCACAACACCAATGAAAATCAGGCTGGGGCGCGGGAACCGAAAGAGCAGGTAAAGCGCGCCACCAATACCGACTACCCAAGCCAATGCTTCCATAGCTACTCGATCACCTCAGGCGGCAACATTTCTTCGACGGTCCCGGTGATGCGCGCCTTGCGGCCTACGCGGGGTCGTTGCAGCTCGGCATAGGCGGCTTTCCGACCTTCAATGTCCTTCGCCCCCCAGCCGATCAGAACGCCGGTGACGCGCCGCCCGGTTTTCTCAGGCATCACGGTCACGGTGAAGTCGGATAGGGCGTTCACTTCCATGAGCGCAGGTTTGATCGCGTATTGGTTAAGATTGCCATAGGTCGTCAGCTTATCCGCTTCGACGCCCAAGAGTTCCCGAAAATCGTCCATGCTGAACCTTTCAGTGAAGATGTGCTTGAGCCTCACCCGGCGGGCGACGGCTTCATAGAGGGCCAGCGCATATTTCGAGGTGAAGGCACGCAACACTTCCATTTCCAGCTTTGCGAAGACGGTCGAGTCCTTGAGCAACAACGCCAGCTCAGGCGGGATCGAGTATTTGAGGTTGCCGCGCGGGCGCTTGGGGTCTGACAGGTTGTTCCAGCCCAAGAGCTGCACGCGGTCGGTTGATCCGTCCGGGCGCTGGATCGTCACCACGGTTGTCATGAGGGCTTCAATCGACTGTACAAGCCGGTCGTTGCTTTCATGCGTTTCTCTTAGGTCGGCAACGGCAATTTCAAAACGCCTGCCTTCGGACGCTAGGTCAGGCC
>NZ_FNJD01000034.1 GCF_900103185.1 Sulfitobacter litoralis | reverse complement strand
CAACATGGGTATCGGCGGCATGACACCCGCCATGAAACTGAAAACAGCCGCCTGAATTCTACGGTTGGACCCCATTAAAAATGGGGGGATTACCTCGACAGAACCACGCGGCCCCCAGTAGTCTCGGCAAGTTGATCGAAGTGGTGATGGAGCCCCATGTTGAGGGTCGGCCTGGCGTGCTTGAGCTGGCTGGCCCCGCGGTTGAATTTGGGCCCACGGCCGCAACTGGGTTTGCGCTTATCCTTCACGAGCTGGCAACCAACGCTGCCAAATATGGCGCCCTTTCGGCTGCAACCGGCAAGCTGCGCGTAGCCTGGGACCTTGTTGGTGATGTGTTGACCTTGGATTGGAAAGAAACCGGTGGCCCAGAGTTGACAGGACCGCCGCTTCAGAATGGCTTTGGTTCCAAGCTCGCAAAACTGAGTGCGACCGGACAGTTGGGCGGTGAAATCGAATATGACTGGCAACCAAGCGGGGTGGAGGTCCACCTGACCGCATCACGTGCGCGTCTACTACATTAACGAAGGAGCCTTTCTATGCTTGAAACCCACCGATATCTCGCGGGCCTCAAGGTTTTAATCGTGGAGGACGAACCCTTCATCGCGCTGGATCTTGCCTTTGGTGTGGAGGAGGCGGGCGGTATCCCGGTGGGACCGGCTTCGTCCATCGCGCAGGCCCTAAAGTTGATCGAGAATGAGTTGCCCGATGCAGCTATCGTAGATGTTGACCTGCCTGACGGAAAAATAGGCCCTGTGCTTAGCGTGCTCCGCCCCAAGGTGCCGGTTGTCGTGCATACCGGCGTGGGGCTGCCAGACCCATTGCGCGAAGCCCATCCAGAACTGCTGGTCTGCACTAAACCTACAGCCCCGTCCGAGCTCGCTCGGCAGCTTCGCTCCGAGATGCTCCAGCGCGCGCAGGGCGAAGAGAAATAACCAGAGATAATTACCGCCAAACGAGACCGCTAAGCTTTCCCTGCTAAGCGCCCACGGTTCTAGACGGCCTATGGAGCACTTACAGGCTTTTGCGAGAACACTCAGCGCCCAGCGTGAAGTGCATTAATGCTGTGATTTTATATTGTTTATATTCTCGGAAAAAGTCCGCGACGCGCAAACTTATGCGCGCCACGCAAACTTAACCGCTTCCCTAGGATCCTTGTAGGAAAGCGCGTAATATTGCGCCTCGTTTTCCGGATATCAATGACTTAGAAGGCTTACTGAGCAGATAAATTTGCGCGTCACGGTGTTGAGCACGATTTTCACCGCGGATGGGCCGATTTTGGCCCTTTGCAAATTTCCAGCTCAACTTCGGAATGCTGCACTGAAACACGCAACCGCTACCCTTGGGGGCACGTACGATAGCCACCCCAAATTTCTTCTCAAATCGAATTTTTAGGCTGTAATCCGTGATGTCTACGAGGAGGAGGTTGCGAAAGACGGAACAGAACATGAAGGTGACACAATCGTTGGAGCTTCCGCAGATCAGAAATTAACCTGTTACCGCAGCACCATTGATGCCTAAGATTTACTATGCGTATTTAGCTATCGTGCGCTGCATCTGCGGCATTTGCGAGATGCGGATTGTGCTCTCGCGAGTGTGCATGATGTTTGCAAGCGTTCGCGCGTAGCGGGAACGAAACACTGCGCACAGGCGCTCGAGTATTCAAAAAATCTGTATCAATCATAGGCTGAGCCTATTTGCGTAGGGTCCAAGTTCGGTATTTCTTCTGTGGCAATTGCTGCTCAACAGGAGAGACCAAAATGAAATCCCCCATCACCCTAATCAAAGGTGGCCTACTGGCCGCCAGCCTTGTGGCCTTTGCGCCGGTTGCCGCTTTGGCCGACGGCGTGTCGATTCGCCTTGGCCACGTCCTGCCAGAAAGTCACAGCTGGCACACTGCCGCCACCGGTTTTGCAGATGAGGTCAACAACCGCACCGAAGGCCGCGTCGCGATCAAGGTTTTCCCCTCCGGGCAGCTTGGCAGCGAAAAGGAAGTGATCGAGGGCCTGCAATTCGGTTCGGTACAGGCCGGTCTGATCGGTTCGGGGTCGTTCCAAGGTATTGAGCCACGCATGGGCATCATTGAAATGCCCTATGCTTGGGGCGCACGGGATCAGGCCTTTGCCGCGCTTGACGGCGATCTGGGTGTTGCGCTGGCCGATATGCTCGACGGCAAGGGCATCAAGGTCTTGGGCTGGTGGGAAAACGGTTTTCGAAACATCACCAATAATGTCCGCCCCGTGGAAAACCCAGAAGACCTCGCTGGTCTGAAAATCCGCGTCACGCCCGACAAAGTGCGGCTGGCGACGTTCGAAGGTCTGGGCGCAGAACCAGCACCTCTGTCTTTCGGTGAGCTCTACTCCGCACTTCAACAAGGTCTGTTCGATGCACAGGAAAACCCACTGGCGATTATCTATTCTGCGTCGTTCTTCGAAGTGCAGAAATATGTCTCGCTCTCCGAACACATCTGGGGTGCCGCGACCCTAACCATCTCGAATTCGGTCTGGGACAAGATCTCTGCCGAAGATCAGGCCATCGTCATGGAAGCGGCCACGTCTTGGGGCCTGAAACAACGCGACATGGTTGCTGCCGCCAATGACCAGTTGATCGCCCAGCTTGAAGAAAAAGGCATGAAGTTCAACGAGGTCGACAAAGCGGCCTTTATCGCAGCGGTCGAGCCGATTTGGGAAAGCCAGAAGGACGTTTACGGTGAAGAGCTTCTGACCATCTTGAACACCTACCGCAAATGACTCTGCGCCCTGAAATAACAGAAGTTGCATCGGTAGAGCCGGTGCAACTTTACGACTTCACCCAGAAGGTACTGTTTTCACCTGCTGCCCGCGGTGAAGGCTTTATCAAGCTCTCCGTGACCACTGGCAAAAAAGGCGCGAAATCCACCGCCCACAACCATCCCCGCGACGAGGTAACTCTGACGCTGAAAGGCGAGGCGATCCTGCGGGCGGGGGGCGAGGAATATCATATGACCGAAGGCACTGCTGTGAGGCTGCCCCCCGGTCTGGACCACACGGTCGAGGTGATTTCTGACGAATGGGTGGTTGTCGCGGCCTATTGCGACGAATGCATGCTTTGCCGCGGACCAGAAGGATTTCTGAAGCCATGACACTTGGGAAAGGGTCACTGCGCGCGGCCACTGTTATCGACCGCGCGGCGCGCTGGGTCGGGGCGGCATTGGTGGCGGGGTTTGCGGCGATGGTGGTCTATGTGGTCATCTCGCGCTACCTGTTCTCCTCTACCCCCCGTTGGGCCGAGGAATTGCCGCGTATGGCGCTGGTCTGGCTGACATTTGTAGGCACGATTTCGGGCTTTGTGCGCGGCTCGCACTTTCGCGCCGGGCTGCTTGATCTGGTAACGATGCCCGCGCTACTGCGCCGAGCATTTGCTGTTTTGGCGTGGCTGGCGAGTTTTACTTTTCTTGTGGTGTTCGTCTGGACCGGTTGGAAGCTGACCCAGATTACTTGGTCGCACCAGACCACTGCTTTGTCACTGCCTGTCGGGCTGTTTTACCTCTCATTACCGGTCTGCTGCGGGTTTGCGCTCCTGGGCCTAATCCTGAAAGGGGGCCGCGCATGAGCCTCGCGCTTGTTTTGCTTATTGTGGTCTTTGTGGGGCTGGTGCTGCTGGATGCACCCATCGCAGTCGCACTGGGCCTGTCTTCGATGTTCTATCTGCTGATCGCCGATGCCGCACCGATGATGGTGGTGGCGCAGCGCGCCGTCGCGGGCATCAACAGCTTTACGCTGCTGGCGATTCCGCTGTTCCTGTTGGCGGGTTTGCTCATGGTCCATGGCGGTCTTGCACCTCGAATCATCGCACTGTGTTCAGCGTTGATCGGGCGGCGCACCGGCGGGTTGGCGATGGTGATGATCATCGCCTGCATGATGTTCGGCTCGCTCTCGGGTTCGGGGGTAGCCGACGTGGTAGCCATCGGCACGATGATGCTACCCGCGATGAAGGATCAGGGTTATGCGCCCGGCTTTTCGGCCTCGGCACTGGGCTGTGCTGGCTCACTTGGTACCGTCATTCCACCGTCAATCGTGCTGATCGTTTACGGCACCGCCACCAACAGTTCGATCGGCCAGCTTTTTGTCGCCGCGATCCTGCCCGGTATCCTGCTGGGTCTTGGTCTTATACTTGTCGCTTGGTGGATTTCCCGCCGCCACGGCTGGCAGGGTGGTGAGCCATTCTCTTGGGGGGAGCTGGGGCGCGCCGCCAAGGGGTCAATCCTTGCCATGCTGGCGCCGATTATAATCGTCGGCGGTATTCGCCTTGGCATCTTCACTCCGACAGAGGCTGCCGGGATCGGTGTTGCATATGCGCTATTCATCGGGGTGTTTGTTTATCGCGCGCTATCGCTTTCCACGTTGATGCGGTTACTGCGTGAGACCACCGAGATGACTGGTGTGATCCTGCTTGTGATCGCTTCAGCCTCGGTTTTTGGTTGGATCCTTGCTGCCGAACAGGTGCCGCAGATGGCGGTCAACGGCATCACACAGACCACCGAAAGTGGCACCGTGGCGCTCTTGATGATGATGGCGGTACTGTTAATTCTCGGCACCTTCATGGAGAGCATCGCGATCATCCTGATCCTTGCGCCGGTGTTCCTACCGATCCTTGGCCACTACGGCATCGACCCGGTCTATTTCGGCATCCTGTTGACTATAAACCTGGCCATTGGTGCCAATACGCCTCCTTTGGGCATCGACCTTATGGCAGCCTGCAGGGTTGGTGAAATACCGCTTAGCGCGTCGTTCAAATACCTGATGCCCTTCCTTGGCGTGATGGTCGGCGTACTGCTGCTTCTCGTCCTCTTCCCCGCACTGATTACCGAACTTCCGGGCATCCTGTTTTGATCCCAGTCCTTGAAAGAAAGAAGATTCCCATGCCGCTTACCCCCGATACCCGTGTCGACCTTGACCGCTTCTGGTCCACCATCGAAGCCTCTGCCGAGATCGGCAAAGGCCGTCCTGGCGGGTTGTCGCGCCTGACGCTTGGCGATGCTGACCGTGATATACGCGATCTGTTCCGGTCGTGGTGCGAACAGGCCGGACTCAGCGTCGAAGTGGACGCCGCGGGCAACATCTTTGGTCGCCGCGACGGCACTGACAACGATCTACCGCCGATCCTGATCGGCAGTCACCTTGACACCCAAATCAACGGTGGACGTTTTGACGGAATAGCCGGCGTCCTGGGCGGACTGGAAGTAATCCGTAGCTTGAACGATACGGGCCATGTCACGAAACGCCCCATCGTGGTGGTCGACTGGACAAACGAGGAAGGCGCGAGATTCTCTCCGCCGATGGTCGCTTCGGGCTGTTTCGTTGGCAAATATGACATCAACTGGGTGCATGACCTGATCGGCGACGATGGCGCGCGTTTCGGTGATGAGCTGAAACGGATCGGTTACAACGGCGAACGTGCCTGCAAGGCCGGCGAGATTGACGCCTATTTTGAATTGCATATTGAACAAGGGCCGATCCTTGATGCAGAGAAGCGGCAGGTTGGCATTGTCACCGGCGGCTATCCGGTGCGCGGAATGCGGGCATCGTTTAAGGGGCAGACAGCGCACACAGGGCCAACACCGATGGACCTGCGCAAGAACGCACTTGCGGCGGGCGCGCGCTGGCTGACCGCCGTCGATGACATCGGCTGGGATTTTGCGGTGCTTGACGGCAAGGCCACCGCTGCGCGGCTGACCGCTTGGCCAAACAAACCGGGGATACTGTCCGATACCGCCGAAGCGGTCTGTGATGTGCGCCACCCCGACCTGATCACTACCCGTGCAATGGCGGAAAAAATGCGCAGAGCCCTGTTCGAATCCGCCGCGCGCTGTGGCTGTGAGGCGCAGATCGAGGATGAATGGGAATGGGGCGGCGACATTTTTGACCACGAAATGATCGACGGTATCCGCGACGAGGCTATCCGCATGGATTTCAACTGGCGTGATATTGAAAGCCAAGCGGGCCATGACGCTTATTTCCTTGCCACCCATTGCCCAACCGCGATGATCTTTGCGCCTTGCGAAAACGGCATCACGCACAACAATGAAGAAAGCTGCACACCAGAGGATTTCGTCGCTGGTCTCAATATTCTGCTGCATGCCGTCGTCAAACGGGCCGATCGATGAGCCAATTGATCGGACATGAGGCGCTTGAAGCCGCGCTGAATTGGCCCGAACTAATCGGGCAGTTGCGCGACTGGTACCGGAGCAATGCGGTGCAGGCACCTGACCGACAGGTTCTGACCATCCAACAGCCGGACGGCAGCGAAGCATCGCTTCTTATCATGCCCGCCTGGGTTCCGGGTGAAAGCATTGGCGTCAAGGTGGTGACCTTTTTACCTGACAACGCCGCGAAGGGCCGCCCGACAATCAACGCGGGTTACCTGCTGTTTGATGGTGAGACTGGCCAGATGCAGGCGGCGCTGGATGGAGATACATTGACCGTGCGGCGCACGGCGGCGGCGTCGGCACTGGCGGCGGATTTCCTCGCACGCAAGGAAGCCCGCAATTTAGTAATCGTCGGCACGGGGCAACTTTCCCTCGCCGTGGCAGCGGCGCATTGTGCGGTGCGGTCATACACCTCGGTTTTAATCTGGGGGCGCAGCAGCGATAAAGCATCGGCTGTTGCCGAAGCGCTCAGGACACAGGGCCTGCCTGCTCAGGCAGTAGACGACCTTGAAGTAGCGTGCCGCGCGGCAGATGTGATCAGCACAGCTACCGCATCTACAAGGCCCATCATCTATGGCGAATGGCTCAAGCCCGGCAGCCACCTCGACCTGATCGGTGCATTCAAGGGGGACATGCGCGAAAGCGACGATCAGGCAATCATGCAGGGCGAGGTTTTCGTTGATCTGCGGGCAGGGGCGTCGCTTGCGGGGGACCTTGCCCAACCGCTGGAGGCGGGGCGGATTTCGCCTGATCACATCCGCGCCGATCTTGCCGAATTGTGTCAGGGCGCGCATCCCGGCCGCAGCGATGAGAATGCCCGAACCGCGTTCAAATCTGCCGGCATGGCGCTTCAGGATCTGGCGGCAGCCAATATGGCACGCGATCACACCATATCCGGGTAAAACGCCAGAAGCTCCTGCGCGATATCTACGAATTTCTGCTCCGAGGGAGATAGTTTTTCTCTCGGGGCGTGAACCAGATAGACATCGGCACCGATCGTTTCATCCGTGATCTTGATCGGCCACAGGTCGCCGCGCTTGATGTCGTCCTGCGCGGTCATCAGGGGCAGGATACCAATTCCCATCCCGGCCACGATCATTCTTCGAACCTCTTCGATGTTGGTACTCAAACCGTTGATGCGGTTGCCCAGCCTTGTTCCTTCGCGCAAGACCGACATCGGTTCCAGCCCCATACCTTCTGTGGCGCAGGCGAAGCTGATGAAGGGCTCACGCTGAAGGTCGCGGAGCGCGACGCTCTCCTGCCCAAACAGCGGATGCTCGGCGCCGCAAAACACATAAAATTCTTCTCGAAACAATCGTATCGAGGGCAGGTTGACCAGAGGCTTGGCCAGCAGACAAAATCCGATCGTACCACGACCCTGTTGGATCGAACGCACGATGGCTTGGCTGTTCTGGACCTCGCTTTGAAAGGCCACAGAAGGATATCGCTGATGATAAAGCCGCAGCAACTCGTCCAGCATGGGAGACACCAGATTGCTGATGATCTGATACCGAACTTGCCCGCGTTCT
This sequence comes from Sulfitobacter litoralis, assembly GCF_900103185.1. Classification (GTDB taxonomy): domain Bacteria; phylum Pseudomonadota; class Alphaproteobacteria; order Rhodobacterales; family Rhodobacteraceae; genus Sulfitobacter; species Sulfitobacter litoralis. The sequence goes on along the minus strand of NZ_FNJD01000034.1, from coordinate 8,107 downwards.
TCCTCTTCGGCATCACGGACCAAAAGATTGATCCGTCCAGCGCTGTGAAAGATGTCACGGCATTCTTGGAATATCTTGTCGCCACGCGTTGTCAGTTCAAAGTGGCGGCTGTCGCGAAAGACCAACTGGCAACCGAGCTGTGCTTCGAGCTTTTGCAGTGCGTTGCTGACCGAAGGCTGGCTCAGGCCAAGCCGTTTGGCGGCCTTCGTGATGCTCTCCTCCTTTGCAATCATGTAAAACATGCGCAGCAGGTTCCAGTTTAGATCGGATTGCGGCAAAGCGTTCATGCGGATGATTCGTTTCTTGTTTGGGTCTGGTCAGAATGCCCTATTTTTCATCACCAATTATATAGTCAATACGAATACCTCATATCGACGTTGGCTATGGCGTGCATCTGTGCGTGTGCTGCGCGTTCGGCTAAGCTTGCCACTCATTTAATCGGAAAGCGAAAAACATGAGCATCACCCGTTTGCACCCTGGCCCGCGCATGAGTCAGGCCGTCCTTCACAACAACACCGTTTACCTTGCCGGTCAGGTCGGCACCGCTGGTGCCGATGTCGCGGCCCAGACCCAAGATTGTCTGGATGCCGTCGACCGCCTACTGGCAGAGGCAGGCAGCGATAAATCCAAGCTTTTGCAGGTCATTATCTGGCTGGCCGACATGGCCGATTTCCAAGAAATGAACGCGGTCTACGATGCGTGGGTCGATCCTGCCAATCCGGCAGCGCGTGCTTGTGGTGAAGCCAAGTTGGCGACGCCGGACTACAAGGTGGAATTCATCGTCACCGCAGCGATCTGAGCGACGCTTTCGACCCGGAGGTTATGCTTACCATAACCTCCGGCTATTTGACCCTACCGCTGTCCCGCCGCCATCCTTTTTCCTACAAATCAGGCGACAGGACAGGGCATGACATCTCAATTCGACCTTTCGGACATCGAAACAGCAACGCTGGGGCATTTTCTTGAATCGGGCTTCATGTCACCTGCGCTACAGGGCCTGTTGCCTGGTCGAACTGTCTTTGGCCCCGCCCTGACTGTGCGTATGCTCGGCGACGATGGCGCGATGCTGACCGAGGCACTGTCCGCAGCAAAACCCGGACAGGTCATCGTCATCGATCGTTGCGGCGATCTTCGCCATGCCTGTTGGGGCGCGGTCACGACCGCAGCCGCTAAGGCTCGCGGCGTGGTGGGGGCCGTAATCGACGGCTTTGTCACCGACCGCTCCGCCATAGAACAAGAAGACTTTCCAGTCTGGTGCCGTGGCCGGTCACCAATCACCACCAAGCCGCGCGGGCTTGGCGGCGACTTCAATGTGACCGTGGGCTGTGGCGGCGTCTCCGTCCGGCCCGCCGATATCATTCTGGCCGACGAAAACGGGGTTGCCGTGCTGGACAAAGATCAGGCCGCGACCCACGCCGCGCGCGCCCGCAAAATGCAGGAGGACGAGAAAACAATCCTCGAACGACTGCGCGCTGGCGAGACATTGGCCGAAATAACGCGGAGTGCAAAACAACCCGCTTAGAACCGGAAAGCCGGCGCAACACATCTTCCCTTCACTCAACTGACAGAGAGAGATCCATGACACAGACATTCTCCATAAAAGGCCTCACTTCCTTGGCCGTCCTTGCTGCCAGCACTGCGCTGACGCTGGGCACACCCGCACTTGCCGACAAGGCGTCCAACACGCTCAACGTCGCTTTCGCCGCCGAGCCAGAGCCGCTTGATACCTACAAGATCGCCGGTCGTCAGGGCCTGATCCTCGCGCGGCACATCTATGACGGGCTGCTCTATAAGAACCTCGACACCGGCGAGATCGTACCGGCGCTGGCGGAATCCTGGGAATTCACTGGCCCGTTGACGATGGAATTCACCCTCCGCCAAGGCGTCAAGTTCCACAACGGTGTAGACTTTACCGCCGATGACGTGGTTGAAACGCTCAACACCGTGATCACCCCTGAATACGGCACCCGTTATTCGATCTCGGTAGACTGGATCGACAGCGTTGAGAAGCTGGACGACTACAAAGTCCGCATCAACATGTCCAAGCCCTTTGCCGGTGCGGTCGAGATGCTGGCTGATGCGCTGCCGATCTATCCGCACGCCTTCTTTGCAGAAAACGGGTCCGCCGGTATGTCCGCCACACCAATCGGCACCGGCCCTTACAAGCTGATCAGCCAGGAACCGGGCATCCGGTATGAGATGGAGCGCTTTGAGGATCACTACGAAGGCAGCCCCAAATCCGGCGCCACCATCGACAAGATCTCCGTTCGCACCATACCGGAAATGAACACACAATATGCTGAACTGATGTCAGGCTCACTGGACTGGATTTGGCGTATTCCTCCTGATCAGGCGTCGCGCCTTGAAGGACGGGTACAGATCATAAGCGCGCCGATCATGCGCATCGGCTATGTTGGTTTCGCCCCCGAGGCAATGGACGGTGACACACCGATTGCCGACAAACGCGTGCGTCAGGCGCTGATCCATGCCACCAACCGCGGCGCGATTGTCGACGCTTTCGCAGGCGGTGCCTCTGAGGTTCTCAACACCCCATGCAACCCGGCGCAGTTTGGCTGTGAACAGGATGTCACGGCCTATGAATACGACCCTGAGAAAGCCAAAGCTTTGCTGGCCGAAGCTGGCTACGAGGACGGCTTCAAGATGGAAATGGTTTTCGCCGCCATGCCCCGCCCGACTGCCGAAGCCGTGGCAGCAGACCTTGCCAATGTCGGCGTGACTCTGGAGCTGAACGAGCAGCAGTATTCCTCGGGTATCGGCAAGTGGCGCGCCAAAGAACTTCCGGCGTTCTTCTCAAACTGGGGCAGCTACGGGATCGGTGACACCGCATTCATCCTGTCAAACTTCTTTGGCGGCGGTGCGGATGACCTTGTGCAGGACGCGGAACTGGCAGCTTGGCTGACAGAGGCAGACACTGCATCAGATCGCGACGTGCGCGCCGAGAACTACTCAATGGCCGTCAAGAAGATTGCAGAGGAAGCCTATTGGATGCCGATGTACAACTTCAACGTCAACTATGGCCTGTCCGACGACCTGAACTTCACTCCGCACCCGGATGAGTTCGCCCGTTGGTGGGCAGCCAGCTGGAAATAAGCTGATCCTGCCAACGTAACGGGTCGGACGGTCCTCTCCCTGCCGTCCGGCCCCAATAACGGAAAGACCTATGCTCTCTTTCATATTCAAACGTCTGCTCGTGGCGCTCTTGGTCTGTCTGACCGTGTCCGCGCTGAGCTTTGGTCTGATGTTCGTTTCGGGCGACCCTGCGATTGCCATCGCGGGCTCTGGTGGCCGCGCCGAGGATGCCGAAGCGATCCGCGTGGCTTATGGCTTTGACCGACCATTGGTTGTTCAATACCTCGACTGGATCGGCAGCGCTTTGACCGGAAATCTGGGGCAGAGCATCTATTTCAATGTGCCGGTGACCGAGATCATCGGCAACCGTGCCGGCGTCACGCTGACGCTCGGCTTTATCTCATTCCTCGTCGCTTTAGTGATCGCGGTGCCCTTGGGTGTCGCGGCGGCGCTAAGGCCGAACGGCTGGATCGACCGCCTTGCGCTGGTGATCGCCGTGTCTGGGCAGGCAATCCCGAGCTTCTGGTTGGGCTTGATGGCCATCGTGGTCTTTGGTGTCTGGTATGGCTGGGTCCCTATTTCAGGCGCGGACACATGGCAGGGTTACATCCTGCCCGTGATCGTGTTGAGCTACTACGCCATCCCCGAACTCATGCGCATCACGCGCTCGGGCATGATCGATGTGCTGGCCACGGATTACGTCCGGGCGGCCAAGGCCAAGGGGCTGCCGATGCGCCTCGTGATTTCACGCCACGCTTTGCGCAATGCGGTGCTGCCGCTGGTGTCGTTGGCAGCGGTGCAATTGGGGCAGCTTCTGTCCGGCTCCATCGTGATCGAGAGCGTCTTCGCACTGAACGGGCTGGGTCGACTGGCTTGGGAATCTCTTCTGCGCAGTGACTTGCCGGTGGTGCAGGCGATCATCCTGATCCTGTCGCTGCTTTACGTGGTCTTGACCACGTTAGCCGATATTCTGAACGCGGTGCTGGATCCGCGCCTGAGGGGGGGCTCGTGATGTCCGACGTCAACATCGAAACCGCCCGCCCGTCTGTATGGCGTAAGTTGCGGGGCAATACAGGCGCGCTGATCGGCGGCACACTTTTGGCAGTTATCATCCTGATCGCTTTGCTTGCGCCGCTGCTCGCGCCGCATGACCCGATTGCGCAGGACTTGACCCGCCGACTGCTGCCACCCTTCTGGCATGATCGTTCGGTGCCGGAACACCTTCTTGGGACCGATCACCTCGGACGCGATTACCTGTCTCGCATGATCTATGGCGCACGAGTGTCGCTGGGTGTCGGGCTGGGGGTGATCCTTGTCTCTGGCACTATCGGTATCACTCTTGGCCTGATTGCGGGGTATTTCGGCGGTTGGATCGACTTGGTTATCAGCTTCGCTATCACAACGCGGCTGTCATTGCCCATCGTCCTGGTCGCACTTGCGGCTGTAGCGCTGGGTGGCGCGTCGCTAACCACGCTGATTACGGTTTTGGGCCTGCTTCTGTGGGACCGGTTCGCCGTCGTCACCCGCGCCGCCGCTCAAAGCCTGCGACACCAGGAGTTCATTATGGGCCTGCGGGCCATCGGAGCCAGCCGGACGCGCATCCTGTTTCTCGAAATTTTGCCCAACATGCGCGCCACGATCCTTGTCGTCGTCTCGTTGGAGGTCGCAAACGTGATCCTGCTGGAGGCGGCATTGTCCTTCCTCGGGCTGGGCGTACGCCCGCCGACGCCAAGCTGGGGGCTGATGATTTCCGAAGGCCGCGACAATATTCTCTTTGATCCCTGGCTGATCGCTCTGCCTGGATCTGTGCTCTGCCTGCTGGTACTGGCGGTGAACCTTTTTGGCGATGGAATGCGCGATATAACGGGGCCTGCACGAAAATGACCGAGATGATCCTTGATATTCGTAACCTGAAGGTGTCGATCCCCACCGATCGTGGCATGCTGAACGCGGTTCGGGGTGTCGATCTACAGATCGCCAAGGGAGAGACGCTCTGCCTTGTAGGCGAGTCGGGCTGCGGCAAATCGCTGACGGCGACCTCGATTATGGGGCTGCTGCCGCGCTACGCCAAGGTCACGAGCGACCGGTTCGAGATGGCGGGGCAGGACCTGACGACCAAAACCGACGCCAAGCTGGCAAAGCTGCGCGGACGTGATGTGGCGATGATCTTTCAGGACCCGACCAGCGCGCTAAATCCGACGCTTACCATCGGGCGACAACTGACCGAAGGCGTCATGCGCCACGAAAAGTTGAGCCGGAAAGAGGCCGACGCCCGCGCAATCGAGATGCTTGACCGCGTGGGAATCGCGAATCCGGCGGCGCGGCTGACGCAATATCCACATGGGTTCTCTGGTGGGCAACGCCAGCGCATCATGATCGCCTCGGCACTGATGGGAAGGCCCAGACTGCTGATCGCAGACGAGCCGACGACAGCACTGGACGTAACCATTCAAGCCCAGATCCTGACGCTTCTGGGCGAATTGCAGGCCGATCTTGGCCTGTCTCTATTGCTGATTACTCATGATCTGGGCGTGGTTGCGGCCATCGCGAACGATGTTGCGGTGATGTACGCCGGACGTATTGCGGAACACGCGCCCGCCGTTGACCTGTTTGCCACGCCGCGTCACCCATATACCAAGGGGCTGCTCGCCGCGATCCCGGTACCAGGTGTCACCCCGCGCGGCAGTGAATTGCCCGCCATTCCAGGGCGGGTCCCGGGCCTGATAGGAACGATGCAAGGCTGCGCCTTTCGCGACCGCTGCGCCATTGCCGGACCAGAGTGCGCTCACGATCCGGTGCCACGCATAAGCGCCGGACAGGGGCAGTTCGTTGAATGTGTCAAAGCGGCGGAGGTGGTAGCATGAGCGTACCGATCCCGATGATCCGCATGACCGATATTCGCAAAACCTACCACCTGCGCCGTGGCATGTTCGCTCCGACCGAAGAACTGGTGGCCGTGAACGACCTGTCGCTTGAGGTGGCCGAAGGCGAAACGCTTGGTCTCGTCGGGGAATCTGGTTGCGGCAAAAGCACGGCGGTCAGCATCATGCTGGGACTGTTGCAGCCCGATCGCGGTGAGGTCGAGATCGCGGGCCAGAAGATCGGTGCCATGCCCGTGGCCGACCGCGTGCGGTTGATACAGCCCGTGTTTCAGAACCCCAATGCCTCACTCAACCCAGTCAAACGTATCCAGACTCTGGTTGGTCAGCCGCTGCGATTGCATGGCGGCACGAATGTCGATGTAGAGGTCAAGCGGATGCTCGATCTGGTTGGACTGCCCTCACGGTTAGCTGATGCATATCCTGGCGAACTCTCCGGCGGGCAAAGGCAGCGGGTCGCTATCGCACGCGCGGTTATCCTCGGACCGCGCGTTTTGATCTGTGACGAGCCGACCTCGGCTCTCGATGTCTCGGTGCAGGCGCAGATCATTAACCTATTGCTATCGCTCAAGAGAGAGCTTGGCCTTACAATGGTGTTCGTTAGTCATAACCTTGCCGTGGTTGAGCATCTGGCTGACCACGTGGCTGTCATGTATCTCGGACAGAAGATTGAAGAAGCCGCGACAGATGCGCTCTTCGCGGATGCCTGCCACCCTTATACCCGCGCTCTCCTTGCCGCGACCTTGCTGCCGGACCCACAAGCTGGTCTGCCCGAACAAAAGCTGGGCGCAGCAGCAGCGGACCCCTTTGCAGCGCGTCAAGGCTGTCTCTTTGCTCCGCGCTGTCCGGATATGAGACAGAGCTGTATTGAAGGCCCGCAAGAGCTACGAAAATTGCGCGAAAGCCTGGTAAGATGCGAACGGGCGGTGTGATCCAAGCATACTCTGAAGATATGAAATGACTCATGTCCCCAGAGAACCAAAACTCAGTGCAGAATTCAAAGTCAACGGGTGACGATTGTCTAAGTAAATGATCAAAAGGTGAGAGTTTTCAAAGTAGCCCCTCAAAAGGTGAGGATTTTCGACGTTCAGTGAAGGTTTTCTGAGAGAGCGGGTTTCAGCGCAGCGCCTCAGGGAAATTAACCCCCTCAGGGAGTTCATCAGAAGATATGACAGAAGGCCCCTGTTTACGGTTTCCGCGCGTATATTCTCTAAAGCTATAGCCATCACCGACGTGCCGGACAGCGCTGTAACCACCAACGAAATCACGCATCTCACCGAGCTGCTGGCCTGCGCCTCTGATTGAAATCCCGTGCTTTGCACATAAGGCTGCATATTCATCGAGAAACGCTTTGATCTCTTCGTTGGTGTTTCGGACTGGGGTCATGAGTTTTCCTATCTCATTGCATTTCGCCATGCATAGGCATGTGCGGCGGCATCATCAGCCGCTCTATGAACAGTCTTATGCGACGCTCGATGTTTATACGCGCGCCGCAGTTTGCCAGGATTGATTTTACCCTCTTCAGAGAAAGCCCACCAGAGCGCCTGTTCCAGGGGATAGACCTTACACCACTCTTGATCCCCAGTGATCTGCTTTAGCCATCTCTCATCAAAGGGAGGCGCGTCTGACACGAGCGGCCGACCATCGACAAGATCCTCAAGCCAGACTACCACGTCATCAGCTTGCGGTGCGTTGGCTAAAGCGGATCTCGGGATGTTGAACCGCCCCGATTTTACCGGAGGGTGCTTTGTTCAACGTCAGGCTACTTTATCGAGTGTGTTTAGATTTGCATATAATACCTCCTCTGCTTCTGCGGGTGTGATGTATCCGATGGGACCGAATAGCCGACGGTTGTTATACCAATCGACCCATTTCAGCGCTTCCCATTCGACTTCGCGCCTCGATTTCCATGGACCGATCTGGTTGATGACCTCTGTTTTGAACAGGCCAATGACGCATTCAGCGAGGGCATTATCATAGGAATCGCCGACTGTTCCAACCGATGGATCAATACCGAATTCGACAAGGCGCTCGGTATACTTGATCGAGAGATATTGCGATCCACGGTCTGAGTGGTGAACCAAGGTATTGTTATCAAGTGTTTTTCTTTGCCAGATTGCTTGATCCAAAGCGTCGAG
>NZ_FNJD01000033.1 GCF_900103185.1 Sulfitobacter litoralis | reverse complement strand
CAGCGGTCAACGTCGTTTTACCGTGGTCAACGTGACCAATGGTACCGATGTTAACGTGTGGTTTATTACGTTCAAACTTTGCCTTAGCCATGGTGGCCTCCTTGGTTTTCAAATTGGGCGGTGGGTTGAACACCCACCCTACGGTTTGGGTAGGGCGGGGTTATCCCCGCCGTCCCAGTTATTGCAACGCGCAGTTACGCGAATTTCGCTTGGATCTCGTCAGAGATGTTCTGCGGAACAGGTTCGTAGTGCGAGAACTGCATGGTGAAGTTCGCACGACCCGACGACATCGAACGCAGTGTGTTGATGTAGCCGAACATGTTGGCCAGTGGCACATTTGCGTCGATCGCAATGGCGTTACCGCGTGTATCCTGCCCCTGAACCTGACCGCGACGCGATGTCAGATCGCCGATGATCCCACCTGTGTAGTCTTCAGGTGTGATAACTTCGACTTTCATAATCGGCTCGAGCAGTTTCGCGCCAGCTTTACGCATGCCTTCGCGCATACCCATACGGGCCGCGATTTCAAACGCCAGAACGCTGGAGTCAACATCGTGGAACTTACCGTCGATCAGCGCAACTTTGAAGTCGATGACCGGGAAGCCCGCCAAAGGACCGGAGTCCATGACCGAGTTGATCCCTTTTTCGACGCCGGGGATGTATTCTTTTGGAACAGCACCACCAACGATGCGGCTTTCAAAGGAGTACCCTTCGCCTGGCTCGGTTGGCATCAGGATCATCTTCACTTCAGCAAACTGACCGGAACCGCCGGACTGTTTCTTGTGTGTGTAGGTGATTTCCGCTTCGCGCGAGATGGTCTCGCGGTAGGCAACCTGAGGCGCACCAATGTTGGCTTCGACTTTAAATTCACGACGCAGACGGTCCACCAGAATATCGAGGTGAAGTTCGCCCATACCCTTCATGATGGTCTGGCCGGATTCAATGTCTGTCTCGACGCGGAAGGAGGGATCCTCGGCCGCCAAACGCGCAAGACCAGTCGACATCTTCTCTTGGTCAGCCTTGGTTTTAGGCTCAACCGCGATTTCGATAACCGGATCGGGGAAGGTCATTGTTTCCAAGACCACAGGATCGGCAACAGAACACAGTGTGTCGCCTGTTGTGGTATCCTTCAGCCCGGCCAGCGCAATGATGTCGCCCGCGAACGCTTCTTGAATTTCTTCACGATCGTTCGAGTGCATCATCATCATACGACCGACGCGCTCTTTTTTACCTTTGGTCGAGTTCAAGAGCGTGTCACCCTTGTTCAACTTGCCCGAGTAAATGCGCGTGAAGGTCAACGAACCAACAAAGGGGTCGTTCATGATTTTGAACGCCAGACCGGAGAAGGCCATATCATCGTCCGCGCGACGCGGGATGTTACGTGTTTCTTCTTCGTCGCCTGGTTTAAAGCCCATGTAATCAACAACGTCCATCGGGGATGGAAGATAGTCGATAACAGCGTTCAACAGTGGCTGAACACCTTTGTTTTTGAACGCGGAACCACACAGAACGGGGATGAACTTGATCGCCAACGTCCCTTTGCGGATCAGCGACCGCAGGGTGTCGACGTCAGGCTCTGCGCCGTCCATCAGGTAGTTTTCCATGGCTTCGTCGTCCATCTCGACCGCAGTCTCGATCAGATGCGCGCGCCATTCGTCGGCCAGGTCTTTCAACTCGGCACGGATTTCGCGCTGTTCCCAGCCGGCACCCAGGTCTTCGCCGCTCCAGACCCATTCTTTCATGGTGACCAGATCGACCAAGCCTTCAAGCTCGGTTTCGGCCCCGATCGGGATTTGGATCGGCGCAGGTGTTGCACCTGTACGGTCTTTGATCATCTTCACACAGTTGAAGAAGTCAGCGCCGATTTTGTCCATTTTGTTAACAAAAACGATCCGCGGAACCTTGTAGCGGTCGGCCTGGCGCCAAACCGTTTCAGTCTGCGGTTCAACACCGGCGTTGGCGTCAAGAACAGCAACCGCGCCATCAAGAACCGCCAGCGAGCGTTCAACTTCAATTGTAAAGTCAACGTGACCGGGCGTGTCGATGATGTTCATCCGGTACTTGGTGTCGGATGTTGCGTCCGCGTCTGGCAATTCCTGGCGCTGCCAGAAAGTTGTCGTCGCAGCGGAGGTAATTGTAATACCGCGTTCCTGCTCCTGCTCCATCCAGTCCATCGTTGCAGCGCCGTCGTGCACTTCGCCGATGTTGTGGGACTTACCAGTATAAAACAGGATCCGTTCGGAGCAGGTTGTTTTGCCTGCGTCGATGTGGGCCATGATGCCGAAATTGCGGTAGCGTGAGAGCGGATAGTCGCGTGCCATGGGGCTGCTTCCTCGAATATATCTGAAACGGATAAATCGCGCCCCAGTGTGGGACGCGACGGGAACGGCTTATGCCGCCCGAATTACCAGCGGTAGTGGCTGAACGCTTTGTTCGCGTCGGCCATTTTGTGCGTATCTTCGCGCTTTTTAACAGCAGTACCACGCGATTGAACAGCATCCATCAGCTCGCCTGCAAGGCGCTCTTCCATGGTGTTCTCGTTGCGGGCACGAGACGCTTTGATCAACCAGCGGATCGCCAGTGCTTCGCGACGCTCGGGGCGCACTTCAACAGGCACCTGATAGGTGGCACCACCGACGCGGCGCGAACGCACTTCGACGGATGGTTTGATGTTGTCCAGCGCTTCGTGGAAAACTTCGATGGGTGCGCGTTTGATCTTGTCTTCAACGCGGTTCATCGCGTTGTAAACGATACGCTCTGCAACCGATTTTTTACCATCGATCATCAGGTTGTTCATGAATTTGGTGAGGACCAGATCACCGTACTTGGCGTCTGGCAGTACTTCGCGTTTTTCAGCGGCGTGACGACGTGACATTTAAAGCTCCTAATTGTCAGTTGCCGAGGCAGCGATGGGCCAGCGCGTCTGGTGCGATATGCACCCCGATCGTCCGGCGCTCAGTCTTACTCGGCTCACTCCCTTACGGGAAAACATGGCGGGCGGCCGGACCGAGCATCGTGTATCTGCGATGCGCAAGCCCGAACCGACCCAAATTACTTTGGCTTCTTTGCACCATATTTGGAGCGACGCTGCTTACGATCTTTAACGCCTTGCGTATCGAGAACACCGCGCAGGATGTGGTAGCGCACACCGGGAAGGTCTTTTACACGGCCGCCGCGGATCAGAACAACAGAGTGTTCTTGCAGGTTGTGCGATTCACCCGGGATGTAGCTGATGACTTCGAAACCGTTGGTCAGGCGCACTTTGGCAACCTTACGCATGGCCGAGTTCGGCTTTTTAGGTGTGGTCGTGTAAACACGTGTGCAAACGCCGCGCTTTTGCGGGCATTCCTGCAGGTGCATGGATTTCGAACGTTTGATTTTAGGCTGGCGCGGTTTGCGGATCAGCTGCTGGATCGTTGGCATTCCGGTTTTATCCCCGTTTAGCTCACATAAGTGGTGCAGCGGGGCGGACCCCAGTGCGGTTTCAAATTCGGTCACTTCGCACGTCCACGAATTCTATCTTCGCCCTACACCGATGGCGCAAAGCAAAATCACCGCAGCGTTCCCGTACCGAGGAAAACGAAGCGGTGGGGTAACAGAGGATCGAGTCAGCAATAGACCGGATCGTGACCACAGTAGATATGATGTCGGCAAAGCAGGGCGACCCCTACATCCGAGATAAGGGCCGTATAGGCAGAGTCGCCCCCGCTGTCAACAGCCCCCCGCCCCAAGTAGGGGCGGCACGCGAAACGGGTATTCTTCTTGCATCACGCCCCCCCTACCCCGCATATTTACACTGCATAATCGGGACAAGGCGGAACACGATGCAGATACTTGGGCTATGCCGCTTTTCCTACCCGGCGCTAGGCGGATTTCAGGTCGGGCATGAAACCATCGAAGATCGTATCGCCTATCTTTACGAACCTGCGCGGTTAGAAGAAAGATTCCGCCTGTTCGAAGCCGTCGCCCTGCCCTGCCTAATGGCACAAACCGACCCGGACTTCGAGATGATCGTCCTCGTCGGGGATAGCCTTCCGAAGCAGCACATGGCGCGCCTGAAAGCACTACTTTCCCCCCTGCCTCATGCAAGGATCATCGTCGAACCACCCAGGCCCCACCGCGAGGTGATGAAAGAGATACTAAACAAGGCGCGCCTCTCGCGCTATGAACCCTGTGTACAATTCCGCTTTGATGACGACGATGCCATTGCAGTAGACTTCATCGCCAAGCTGCGCAAAGCCGTCGACGACGCGGCACCGCTCTTGGTGCAACATAAGTCTGTCGCTCTTGACTGGAACAAGGGCTACGTGGCCGAGTTTGGTGCGGACGGGATCGAAGCAACGCCGTCCTACCGGCCTTTCTATACCGCGGCACTAGCGATGTTCGTAAATGCGCGGTGCCCATTAACCATCATGAACTTTGCCCACGACAAGCTACCCCGCTTTATGCCTGCGCTTAGCTTTCCCGATCAGGCAATGTACGTACGCGGTCACAACGGCTTTAACGATTCACGTCAAAAGAACGCCCGACCGATCGAGCTTTCGCCGCTCAGTGCCGAGGAGGAGACCCTGTTCAAGGATCGCTTTGCCATCGACATCAACGCAGTGCGCCGCGTCTTCGCCAAAGGTTAGGGGGGCGGCAATGGGCGTGTGGTGATGCGCTCGCGGTACAGCGTGAACAACCCTGTCGCGGCGACGATAGAGGCACCGATCAGTGTCGTCGGCACGGGCCAGTCACCAAACACCAGCCAGCCTAGGATCAGCGCCCAGATCAGCCCCGTATAGCGGAACGGCGCGATGAAAGACACATCGCCAACGCGCATCGTCTGTACGCTAAAATAATACCCCATCAGGACAAAGACAGCGGCCGCAGTGATCGCGATCCAATGATATGACGATACTGGCACCCAAGGGGTGGTGAATTGCGCAAAGGTCGAAAATCCGGTGACAGAGAGGACCGCCGCGAAGGTCACCGTCATCGACGGCACCTCTTTCGACAAGCGGCGTGTGCTCAGGTCGCGAACGGTCACAAAGAACACCGCAATCAAAGCGTAGACCGACCAAATATTGAACCCGTCGGTGCCCGGCTTGACGATCAACATCACGCCGAAAAAGCCGACGAGGATGGCAGAGAAGCGCCGCCAGCCGACCTTTTCGCGATAGACCAGCGCAGCGCCCAAAGTCACCGTCAGCGGCAAGGATTGTAGAATGGCGCTGAGGTTCGCCAAGGGCATATTGAAGAGCGCGGTCACGAAGAAGAAGCTCGCCCCGACTTCTGCGCCAGACCGTATGGCAACCAGCTTCCAATCGCGCCGGCTAAGCCGCAGGTGCATCGGGCCAAGCCGCCCCCAAAGCATCACGATCAACGAGATAGAGATCACACCACGCAGAAACAGCAGCTGGAACAGTGGCACCGCCCCGCCCGTGGTCTTGGTCATCGTATCGTTCAAGACAAAGGCCGCCATGGAGCCCATCATGAAAAGTGCTCCGGTAAGGTTTGGCGACATTGGGCGGCTTTCTTTTTGTTCGGTTGGCTTATCATTGCCGCAGGCCGCGGCGGAAAACCAGCCCACCCGCACATATTTTAGACGCTATTTCATCACCGCGCCCCCGCAATGAAAAAGCCCCCGCCGATCTCTCGGCGGGGGCTGCTATCTAGCTATTAAGTCTAGGCTTAATTGCGGCTTTCATCGTCGATAGGGACGTTGTCGAAAACATCGCCACCGACAACATCATCCGCTTTAGGCTCTGGCGCGGCCAAACGTGCGGCGGCTTCGGCTTCTTCGCGACGGGCTTCGATAACCACGTTGTCACGATCCGTTGCAACCTTACGCATCTGTTGCGTTGCACCACCGGTACCGGCTGGGATTAGACGGCCCACGATGACGTTTTCTTTCAGGCCAACCAGCTTATCGCGTTTACCCTGAACCGATGCCTCGGTCAGAACCCGTGTGGTTTCCTGGAAGGACGCCGCCGAGATGAAGCTGCGGGTTTGCAGCGACGCCTTGGTGATACCCAGAAGGATCGGTTCGCCTTGCGCAGGACGTCCGCCTTTGGACAGCGCTTTGGCACAGGCTTGGTCGAACTCTTGCTTATCGACGTGTTCGCCTTTCAACAGGGTGGTGTCACCGCTGTCTTGGACTTCCCACTTCTGCAACATCTGACGCACGATCACTTCGATATGCTTATCGTTGATCTTAACGCCTTGCAGACGATAAACATCCTGAACTTCGTCGATCATGTAGTCAGCCAGCGCTTCGACACCCATAATCGCAAGGATGTCATGCGGCGCAGGGTTGCCGTCCATGATGTAGTCGCCCTTCTGGACAAAGTCACCTTCCGCAACGGGAATGTGCTTACCCTTAGGCACCATGTATTCGACCTTGTGATCCGGATCTTCTGACGACTCGATCGAGATACGACGCTTGTTCTTGTAGTCCTTGCCGTAGCGGACATAGCCGTCGATCTCTGCGATGATCGCGTGATCCTTGGGGCGACGTGCCTCAAAGAGTTCCGCAACACGTGGCAGACCACCGGTAATATCCTTGGTCTTGGCACCTTCGCGAGGAATACGCGCAACGATGTCACCTGCCGCGATTTCAGTCTGGTCCTCAACGGACAGAATGGCATCGACGGACATAGGATAGGTCACCGGGTTGCCCGCATCGTTACGGACAGGTTCGCCATCGGCATCTACCAGAATAACTTCTGGCTTCAGCTCATTGCCTTTGGGTGCTGCACGCCAGTCGATCACGATCTTCTGTGTCATACCGGTTGCATCATCGGTTTCATCCTTAACCGCGATCCCCGACACAAGGTCGACGAACTTGGTCATACCGGATTTCTCCGCGATGATCGGCAGCGTGTAGGGATCCCATTCGAACAGCTTGTCGCCGCGCAGAATGTTCTGACCGTCTTTCACGAACAGCTTGGTACCATAGCCGACCTTGTGGCTGGCACGCTCGTCACCGTTTTCGTCAACAATCGCAAGCTTCATGTTCCGGCCCATGACCATGATCTCACCTGCGGTGTTCTCAAGGGTCTGAGCGTTCTCGAACACAACCTTACCGGACTGCGACGCTTCGAGGAAGGACTGCTGGCCACCCTGAGCAACACCACCAATGTGGAATGTACGCATGGTCAGCTGCGTGCCGGGTTCACCGATCGACTGCGCGGCAATAATGCCGACAGCTTCACCTTGGTTCACCAGCGTACCGCGTGCAAGGTCACGACCATAGCACATGGCGCAGACGCCCTCTTCGGCTTCACAGGTCAACGGGCTGCGGATCCGGGCAGACGCCACGGCAGCTTCGTCGATAATGTCAGCCAGACGCTCGTCGATCACAGTCTGTGCAGGTACCAGCACTTCTTCGGTACCGGGGCGCAGAATGTCATCAGCCGCAACGCGACCCAGCAGACGTTCCGCCAGCGAAGAGACAACCTCGCCATCGTTCACAGCTGCTTCGGCCGTGATCGCGGTTTCGGTGCCACAGTCATGCATACGAACGATACAGTCTTGAGCCACGTCCACCAGACGACGGGTCAAGTAACCCGAGTTCGCTGTTTTCAAAGCAGTATCCGACAGACCCTTACGGGCACCGTGGGTGGAGTTAAAGTACTCCAGAACGGTCAGACCTTCTTTAAAGTTCGAGATAATCGGTGTCTCGATGATATCGCCGTTCGGCTTCGCCATCAGACCGCGCATCCCGCCTAGCTGTTTCATCTGTGTGACCGAGCCACGCGCACCGGAGTGGGCCATCATGTAGACCGAGTTCGGCTCCATGACTGCACCCTGATCGTTGCGACGTTCGGCCGAAATAGCCCCCATCATCGCGTCGGTGACTTTGTCGTTACACTTGGACCAGGCATCGACAACTTTGTTGTACTTTTCACCCTGAGTGATCAGGCCGTCCATGTACTGCTGTTCAAAGTCCTTAACCTGATCGCGTGTCTCGTCAACCAAGGTCCATTTGGTCTCGGGGATCAGCATGTCGTCCTTACCAAAGGAAATCCCGGCACGGAAAGCTTCGCGGAAGCCCATGGTCATGATCTGGTCACAGAAGATAACGGATTCTTTCTGACCACAGTAGCGATAGACCGTATCGATGACCTGCTGCACCTCTTTCTTACGCAGCAAGCGGTTCACCAGATCGAACGGCGCTTTGGCGTTCAGCGGCAACAGCGCACCAAGGCGAATACGGCCTGGTGTGGTGTCGAAACGCTTCATTACTTCGTTGCCTTCGGCATCGATCTGTTTGACCCGCGCTTTGATCTTGGTGTGCAAGTGCACGGCACCGGCATCAAGCGCGTGTTCGACTTCCTCAACGGAACCAAACACCATGCCCTCGCCCGGCATGCCTTCGCGTTCCAGGGTCGTATAGTACAGACCCAAGATCATATCCTGCGATGGAACGATGATCGGTGCGCCGTTTGCAGGCGACAGAACGTTGTTCGTGGACATCATCAGAACACGCGCTTCAAGCTGTGCTTCAAGCGACAGTGGTACGTGAACAGCCATTTGGTCGCCGTCAAAGTCAGCGTTAAAGGCCGAACAGACCAGCGGATGCAGCTGGATCGCTTTACCCTCGATCAGAACCGGTTCGAACGCCTGAATGCCCAAACGGTGCAACGTAGGCGCACGGTTTAGCATGACGGGGTGTTCGCGGATCACTTCGTCCAAGATATCCCACACTTCGGGACGCTCTTTTTCGACCAGCTTCTTGGCTTGCTTCACAGTGGAAGACAGGCCTTTGGCTTCGAGGCGCGAGTAGATGAACGGCTTGAACAGCTCAAGCGCCATCTTCTTGGGCAGACCGCACTGGTGCAACTTCAGCTCGGGGCCGGTCACAATGACCGAACGACCGGAGAAGTCGACGCGCTTGCCCAAAAGGTTTTGACGGAAGCGACCTTGCTTACCTTTCAGCATGTCGGACAGCGACTTCAGCGGGCGCTTGTTGGCACCGGTGATGACGCGGCCGCGACGGCCGTTGTCGAACAATGCATCAACGGATTCCTGCAGCATCCGCTTTTCGTTGCGGACGATGATGTCAGGCGCGCGCAGTTCGATCAGACGCTTCAGACGGTTGTTCCGGTTGATGACACGGCGATACAGGTCGTTAAGGTCGGAGGTCGCAAAGCGGCCACCGTCCAGCGGCACCAGCGGGCGCAGCTCAGGCGGGATCACAGGAATGACGGTCATGATCATCCACTCGGGCCGGTTGCCGGACTCGAGGAAGGATTCAACGACTTTCAGACGCTTGATGATCTTTTTCGGCTTCAGCTCGCCTGTCGCCTCTTTCAGATCGGCCCGCAGCTGGTCTGCTTCGGCTTCCAGATCGATGGCGGCCAGCATTTCGCGGATCGCTTCGGCACCGATATTGGCGGTGAACGCGTCCATGCCAAAGGCATCCTGAGCGTCCATGTACTCTTCCTCGGTCATCATCTGACCATAGGTGAGGTCCGTCAGACCGGGTTCAATCACGACGTAGTTCTCAAAGTACAGCACGCGCTCCAGATCGCGCAGGGTCATGTCCAGCATCAGGCCGATGCGCGATGGCAGCGACTTGAGGAACCAGATGTGCGCAACAGGCGACGCCAGTTCAATGTGGCCCATACGCTCGCGGCGGACCTTTTGCAGGGTAACTTCAACGCCACATTTCTCGCAGACAACGCCGCGATATTTCATGCGTTTGTATTTACCGCACAGGCATTCGTAGTCTTTGATCGGGCCAAAGATACGCGCGCAGAACAGGCCGTCACGCTCGGGCTTGAACGTCCGGTAGTTGATGGTTTCGGGCTTCTTGATTTCACCGAACGACCACGACAGGATCCGCTCTGGCGATGCCAAAGAGACCTTGATTTCGTCGAACGTCTTAGTCGGCGCGACGGGGTTGAACGGGTTGTTTGTCAGTTCCTGGTTCATCTTAAATCCTTAGATAAGTCTCGAAAGCGGAGGGAGAGAGGCGTTTTCAGTCTGAGAAAACGGACCGGGGTTTAAACAAACCCCGGTGCTTGCCTCACTCTTCTTCCTCCGCATCCAGGAGTTCCATGTTCAGGCCAAGACCACGTACTTCTTTCACAAGTACGTTGAACGATTCCGGAATACCGGCCTCGAAGTTGTCTTCGCCTTTGACGATGCTTTCATAGACCTTGGTCCGTCCGGCCACGTCATCCGATTTCACAGTCAGCATTTCCTGCAAGGTGTATGCAGCGCCGTAAGCTTCCAAAGCCCAGACCTCCATCTCACCAAAGCGCTGACCACCGAACTGCGCTTTACCGCCCAATGGCTGCTGGGTGACCAGCGAGTATGGACCGGTTGAACGCGCGTGGATTTTGTCGTCCACAAGGTGGTGCAGTTTCAGCAGGTATTTGACGCCAACGGTGACAGGGCGGGCAAACTGCTCGCCTGTGCGACCGTCAAACAGAACCGACTGACCGGAGGTATCGAACCCGGCACGTGTCAGGCTGTCATTCACGTCTGCTTCCTTGGCACCATCGAATACCGGCGTGGCGATTGGGACACCGCGTGCGACGTTCTTGGCTGCGTCCAGCAAGGATTCCTCGTCCATGCCAACGATGCCTTCTTCATAGACGTCGTCGCCATAGGCGTGGTGCATTGCTTCGCGCACTGGTGTCAAATCACCGGAGCGTTTGTATTCCTGCAGGGCCTCGTCGATGTTGATGCCCAAGCCGCGTGCGGCCCAACCCATGTGGGTCTCAAGGATCTGACCGACGTTCATACGCGACGGAACACCCAGCGGGTTCAAACAGAAGTCCACTGGCGTACCATCCGCAAGGAACGGCATGTCTTCCATCGGTACAACCTTGGAAATAACACCTTTGTTGCCGTGACGACCAGCCATCTTGTCGCCCGGTTGCAGCTTGCGCTTCACCGCGACGAACACTTTGACCATCTTCATCACGCCCGGGGGCAGATCGTCACCACGACGGACTTTTTCGACCTTGTCCTCAAAGCGCGCATCCAAGGTCCGTTTCTGGATCTCGTACTGCTCGTTCAGGGCTTCGACGATTTTTGCGTCGTCTTCGTCTTCGAGGGCAAGCTGCCACCACTGACCGCGCGACAGGGATGCCAGCAGGTCTTCGGTGATTTCCGAGTTCGACTTGACGCCTTTGGGGCCTTTGACAGCCGTCTTACCGATGATCATCGATTGAAGACGCGCATAGATGTTGCGGTCTAGAATGCCAAGTTCATCGTCACGGTCACGGGCCAGACGTTCGACTTCTTCACGCTCGATCTGCAACGCACGTTCGTCTTTTTCGACGCCGTGACGGTTGAACACGCGGACTTCGACGACTGTACCAAAATCACCGGGCTTCACACGCAGCGATGTATCGCGCACGTCCGAAGCTTTCTCACCAAAGATGGCGCGCAGCAGTTTTTCTTCTGGCGTCATCGGGCTTTCGCCCTTGGGTGTGATCTTGCCGACAAGAATGTCACCGGGTTCAACATCCGCACCGATGTAAACGATGCCAGCCTCGTCGAGATTGCGCAGCGCTTCTTCACCAACGTTCGGGATATCGCGTGTGATTTCCTCTGGCCCCAGCTTTGTATCACGGGCGGCGACTTCGAATTCCTCGATGTGGATCGAAGTAAACACGTCGTCACGCGATACACGTTCAGAGATTAGAATGGAGTCTTCGTAGTTGTATCCGTTCCAGGGCATGAACGCGACGACCACGTTCTTACCAAGCGCCAGTTCACCCATGTCGGTCGACGGACCGTCCGCGATAACCTGACCCTTTTGAACCGTCTCGCCAACCTTCACCAGCGGACGCTGGTTGATGCAGGTGTTCTGGTTCGAACGCTGGAATTTGCGCATGCGGTAGATGTCTACGCCCGCGTCACCCAGCTCGAGGTCTTCGGTGGCACGGATAACGATACGGCTGGCATCAACTTGGTCGATGATACCGCCACGTTTCGCCATATAAGCAGCACCGGAATCCCGTGCGACGACTTCTTCGATACCGGTCCCGACCAGTGGTGCTTCAGCTTGAAGCAAAGGCACCGCCTGACGTTGCATGTTCGAGCCCATCAAGGCCCTGTTCGCATCGTCGTTTTCAAGGAACGGGATCAAGGACGCAGCGACCGAGACCAACTGTTTTGGCGAAACGTCGATCAGGTCAACGTTTTCGGAAGGCGACAAGGTGTAGTCGCCCGATTTCCGCGTCGAGACCAGATCGTTTACGAACTTCATGTTTTCATCAAGGTTCGCGTTGGCCTGCGCCACTGTGTGACGCATTTCTTCCGTGGCCGACATGTACTGAACGTCATCCGAAACCACACCGTTCGATACCTTGCGGTAGGGTGTTTCGATAAAGCCGTACTTGTTCACACGGGCAAAAGTGGCCAGCGAGTTGATCAGACCAATGTTCGGACCCTCGGGCGTTTCAATCGGACACATGCGACCGTAGTGGGTCGCGTGAACGTCACGTACTTCAAAACCGGCACGCTCGCGTGTCAGACCACCTGGCCCAAGCGCGGAAAGACGACGCTTGTGCGTCACCTCGGACAGCGGGTTGGTTTGGTCCATGAACTGCGACAGCTGGCTGGAGCCAAAGAATTCACGTACCGCAGCAGCTGCTGGTTTAGCGTTGATCAGATCCTGTGGCATCACAGTGTCGATTTCAACGGAAGACATACGTTCCTTGATCGCGCGCTCCATCCGGAGCAGGCCAACACGGTACTGGTTTTCCATCAGCTCGCCGACGGAACGCACACGACGGTTGCCCAGGTGGTCAATATCGTCGATGTCGCCACGGCCGTCGCGCAGGTCAACCAACGCCTTGATACAGGCGACGATATCGTCACGGTCCAGCGTGCGCTGCGTGTCTTCCTTGTCGAGCGCCAGGCGCATGTTCATCTTCACACGGCCAACCGCGGAAAGGTCATAGCGGTCCGCATCAAAGAACAGCGTGTCGAACAGGTTCGACGCGGCTTCGACTGTGGGCGGCTCGCCCGGACGCATAACACGGTAGATATCCATGAGCGCGGTGTCGCGGTTCATGTTCTTGTCCGCTGCCATGGTGTTACGCATGTAGGGGCCGACGTTAATGTTGTCGATATCGAGCAGTGGGATCTCGAAGATGCCCGCGTCGATCAGCTCTTTGGCTGTACCACCGATAAGCGTGCCATCTTTGTCGTGCTCGAGCGTCAGTTCGTCGCCCGCTTCAACATAGATCGCGCCGGTTTCTTCGTTTATGATATCACGTGCAGCAAATTTGCCTGCAATATGGTCAAACGGCAGCAACAGTTCAGAAACCTTGCCTTCGTCGATCAACTGCTTAACGGCCCGAGGTGTAACCTTCTTGCCCTTTTCAAACAGGATCTCGCCTGTTGCAGCGTCAACCAAATCATACGTTGGCCGTGTGCCCCGCACACGATCCGGGAAGAAGGGTGCAACCCAGCCTTCGCCATCTTTCAGCGTATAGTTAACGGTGTTGTAATACGCGTCCATGATCGCTTCTTGGTCAAGACCCAGCGAATAAAGCAGCGTTGTTACAGGCAGTTTGCGGCGACGGTCGATGCGCGCGAAGACGATGTCTTTGGCGTCAAATTCAAAGTCGAGCCACGAACCGCGGTAAGGAATGATGCGGCAAGCGAACAGCAGTTTACCCGAAGAGTGGGTTTTGCCTTTGTCGTGGTCAAAGAACACGCCGGGCGAACGGTGCATCTGGGATACGATCACACGCTCGGTACCGTTCACAACAAATGTACCGTTTGGCGTCATCAAGGGCATGTCGCCCATGAACACGTCCTGTTCTTTAATGTCCTTAACCGATTTCGCACCGGTGTCTTCGTCTACATCAAACACGATGAGGCGCAGCGTCACCTTCAAAGGCGCGCTGTAGGTCATGTCGCGTTGCTGACATTCCTCTACATCGTATTTTGGCTTTTCAAGCTCGTACTTGACGAATTCAAGCACCGACGTCTCGTTGAAGTCCTTGATCGGGAAAACCGACTGAAAGACGCCCTGGATGCCGTCACCGTCTGTCGGTGCTTCCGCATCGCCGGAACGCAGGAACAAATCATAAGAGGATTTCTGAACCTCGATCAGGTTCGGCATTTCCAGCACTTCGCGGATTTTGCCATAGTATTTACGTAGACGTTTCTGGCCAAGGAAGGATTGCGCCATGTGTCTGTCACCTTTCGTATCTCTTGCCGAGCTCGCCATCACCGGGGCCGTGATGCGCGCCCATAAGAGCGGTAAATCCTGATCAATTCTTGAGGCACGTCCCACCGTACCTCTTCCGACCACTAGGACCTATCCAGAGAAATATTTCGCGTGAAATACTTTTCAAAACAGATCAGGCTGGACAGGGAATTCCCCCGTCCAGCCTTAATTTTTATGGGCTTCCCCAAAGCTTTACAAACTTCGGGCCGCTTTCATCAAGCAAAAACAGCACCCTGATCGAATGGCTTAGGCCAATTCGACTTCTGCGCCAGCTGCTTCCAGCTTGGCTTTAACGTCTTCAGCTTCCGCTTTATCAACGCCTTCTTTGATCTTGCCGCCAGCTTCAACCAGATCTTTGGCTTCTTTCAGGCCCAGACCGGTGATGCCGCGAACTTCTTTGATCACGTTGATTTTGGATGCGCCGGCGTTCTTCAGAACGACGTCGAATTCAGTTTTCTCTTCTTCAGCTGCGCCGCCATCTGCGGGGCCAGCCATCATCACTGCGCCGCCAGCTGCGGGCTCGATGCCATACTCGTCTTTGAGGATGGTTTTCAGTTCTTGTGCTTCCAGCAGTGTCAGACCAACGATGTCTTCTGCCAGTTTTTTCAGATCAGCCATGTTTAGCTCTTTCCGTTAACGATATGTGTGTTCCAACGCGAGTGTTCAACCCTGCGCCAGCTTGACGATATTGCTTTACGCAGCCGCCTTGTCCTCGATCGTGGACAAGATGGAAGCGATGTTGCTTGCAGGTGCGCCAATGGCCCCGGCGATGTTGGAAGCAGGTGCGCCCAGCATACCCGCGATGGTGGAGATAAGCTCCTCCCGCGAAGGCATCTTGGACACGGCTTCAACACCGGCGACATCCAGTGCGTTCTCACCCATTGCGCCGCCGAGAATGACAAATTTTGCATTCTCTTTAGCGAATTCCTGGGCCACCTTGGCTGCTGCCACGGGGTCTTCGGAATAGGTCAGAACGGTCATACCCGTCAGGAGATCTGCAATGCTTTCGCACGGCTTTCCGTCAAGGGCAATTTTGGCGAGCCTATTTTTGGCAACACGCACAGCCCCGCCCGCAGCGCGAGCGCGCGCACGAAGGTTCTGCATATCAGCAACTGTCAGGCCGACGTAGTGGCTAACCACAACGACGCCAGAGCTTTCGAAGATTTGGCCGAGCTCGTCGACCAACTGTTCTTTCTGGGCTCTATCCACAGTTTCACTCCAAATCTGGGGGT
Source organism: Sulfitobacter litoralis (assembly GCF_900103185.1). Lineage (GTDB taxonomy): Bacteria > Pseudomonadota > Alphaproteobacteria > Rhodobacterales > Rhodobacteraceae > Sulfitobacter > Sulfitobacter litoralis. The sequence continues at coordinate 3,765 of NZ_FNJD01000033.1, read as the reverse complement.
TGCCCCCCGGCTCAATTAAGTCCGCTTACGCGAACAGTCTTGGTCCATTTTACGGGAATAAGCCAAAATAGCCCCACGCTTGCGCGAACGGTAATTCTTGCATCTCCCATCTCAGAAAGGAATTAAGGCTTGCGCCACCCTTCGTCTCGGACAGAAGACTCACCATGCGATGCATAGCGAATCGAGGGCGTTCTAGGGGATGTGGCACGGAATGCCAAGCGCTAATCTGGTTTCAGGTTAATTCATGCACGCAAGGCGACGAGAAAACAGCCCCACCGCACGTTGGAACCAGCACTCTGCCCGCAGGCATACCTCCGACCATCTAACGAAAACGGGCCCCCTTGAAACCAAGGGAGCCCGTCAATTAAAGCAACAAACTACTCCGAATTACTCGGTAACAGCGTTGTCGACTTCAACAGTTACGCCTGGGCCCATTGTGGAGCTCAGAGCGATCTTTTTCATGTAAGCACCTTTAGAACCGGTAGGCTTGGCTTTGGAAACGGCACCAACAAAGGCACGTACGTTTTCAACCAGCTTCGCTTCGTCAAAGGACAGTTTGCCGATGCCAGCATGCACAACGCCGCCTTTTTCAGCTTTAAACTGAACCTGACCGCCTTTGGCAGCTTCAACAGCCTCTTTGATGTCCATTGTAACTGTACCAACTTTTGGGTTTGGCATCAGGTTACGCGGGCCAAGAACCTTACCAAGACGACCAACGATCGGCATCATGTCAGGTGTCGCGATGCAACGATCAAAGTCGATCTTGCCGCCTTGAATGGCTTCCATCAGGTCTTCTGCGCCAACGATGTCGGCACCAGCTGCTTGGGCTTCGTCAGCCTTTGGGCCACGTGCGAATACAGCAACGCGAACAGATTTGCCGGTGCCGTTTGGCAGGCCAACAACGCCGCGAACCATTTGGTCAGCGTGACGGGGGTCAACGCCAAGGTTCATCGCGATCTCGATGGTTTCGTCAAATTTCGCGTTTGCGTTGGCTTTGATCAAAGATACCGCTTCTTCAACGGTGAGATCTTCTTTGCCTACGAATGCTTCGCGTGCGGCGCGGGTGCGTTTTCCGAGTTTTGCCATCTTACTTAACCTCGATGCCCATGGAGCGGGCGGAGCCCAGAATGATTTTCATCGCGGATTCAACATCCACAGCGCTCAGGTCCGCCATTTTGGCTTCTGCAATCTCGCGCAGCTGCTTGGTGGTCACAGTGCCAACGGTTTCACGGCTTGGTGTTTTAGCCCCGGAGTTAACCTTGGCGGCTTTCTTCAGGTAGTAGGACGCCGGAGGCGTCTTGATGTCCATGGTGAAGGACTTGTCCTGATAGTAGCTGATCACGGTCGGGCAAGGAGCACCTGGCTCCATGTCAGCTGTCTTGGCGTTGAACGCCTTACAGAATTCCATGATGTTGATCCCGCGCTGACCCAGTGCGGGGCCGACGGGTGGGGATGGGTTCGCTTGACCCGCTTTAACTTGCAACTTCATCGTACCGACGAGCTTCTTGGCCATTGGCCTTCTCCTTTTAATGTCGGTGAACTTTCATTCACCCTATACGACCATATCGCGATGTGGCCGCTTGCTAGTGTGGTGCGGTTGAGCGGCGCGCCGCTATCCCCTCCCACAAACGAACGGTGTCGCCACCGTATGGCGGGTTGCCCCGCCGCTCGCTCAGACCTGTTTATTGACCTGAGTGAATTCCAGTTCGACCGGGGTTTCCCGGCCAAAGATCGACACAGACACCTTGAGGCGCTGGTTCTCGTCGTCGACCTCTTCGATCATGCCGTCGAAATCCTCGAACGGACCATCGGCAACCTTCACCCGCTCGCCCACTTCAAAGTGGATCAGGGTACGTGGTGCTTCTTCGCCCTCTTGGACGCGGCCAAGGATCGCGGTTACTTCGGCGTCACGCATCGGCATTGGACGACCCTGCGGCCCCAAAAACCCTGTGACGCGGTTGATCGAGTTGATCAGGTGATAACCGCGGTCGGACATCTCCATGTGAACAAGCACATAGCCGGGCATAAACCGACGTTCTGTCGTGACTTTCTTGCCGCGCCGAACCTCGATCACCTCTTCGGTGGGGACCAGCACTTCGTCGATTTGGTCCTCAAGCTCTTGCTCGGCGACCGTGGTGCGGATTTGCTCGGCAATCTTCTTTTCGAAGTTCGACAAAACACTGACCGAATACCATCTTTTCGCCATCTGAACTTGGTCCCTGTCTTGTGATGCAGCAACAACTGCATCTAATTCTCTTATAACCAGCGTGCCACAACAGGCCGGCGGTGAACAAAAAATCGGCGCGCAACACGAATCGCCGCACGCCCCTCTTGAACAGGTCTGCGGGATAGCCCGCAATCACAAATGTTTCAAGAGGTCCGCGGCGCTTTTACAGTGCCGCGCCCCGGATCAGCCGAAGGCCGACAAAATATACTGCAAGCCACCACGGATCAGAATATCGACAACCGCAAAGAACACTGCGGTCAGAGCGGCGAGGATGAACACCATTACCGTGGTGAGCATGACCTCGCGACGAGTCGGCCAGACGACCTTGGAAACTTCGGAACGCACTTGCTGGATGAACTGAAGCGGGTTGACTGTGGCCATGTCGGTTTTCCTGTATACGAACGATTGTGGGGATGTATCTGGCAAAAGCACTGAATTCAAGGCTTCAAATACAGCGCCCTACCCGAGCAGCCATACGCCTTCGCGTGCGTTTATCATATTGTGAGATTGGCAGGGGCTGAGGGACTCGAACCCACGACCCTCGGTTTTGGAGACCGATGCTCTACCAACTGAGCTAAACCCCTATGCCGAGTGGTGACGTAGTCGATATTTTCCGGGGGATCAAGTGCCGATAGGCCCTTTGCCCGCGAATAATGCCATCAGGCGTCAAACAACGAAAAAGGCCGCCCCCTTGCAGGAGCGGCCTTCGTTTTGTCAGCTGTCAGCGGGGTAACCCGCTGATTGGCTTATTCGTTGATCTTGGAAACAACGCCCGCGCCAACGGTGCGGCCGCCTTCGCGGATCGCGAAACGCAGACCGTCTTCCATCGCGATGGGGGCGATCAGCTCAACGTCGAACTGCAGGTTGTCGCCGGGCATAACCATTTCAGTGCCTTCTGGCAGCTGAACGGTACCGGTGACGTCTGTTGTCCGGAAGTAGAACTGTGGACGGTAGTTCGCGAAGAACGGCGTGTGACGGCCACCCTCTTCCTTGGTGAGGATATAGGCTTCGGCTGTGAACTTGGTGTGCGGCTTAACCGAACCTGGCTTACACAGAACCTGACCACGCTCAACGCCTTCACGGTCAACGCCGCGCAGCAGCGCACCGATGTTGTCGCCAGCTTCACCGCGGTCCAGCAGTTTGCGGAACATTTCAACGCCGGTACAGGTGGTTTTCTTGGTGTCGCGGATGCCAACGATTTCGATTTCGTCGCCAACGTTGATCACGCCACGCTCAACACGGCCCGTCACAACTGTACCACGACCGGAGATCGAGAACACGTCTTCCACTGGCATCAGGAACGGCTGGTCAACAGCGCGTGCTGGTGTCGGGATGTATTCGTCAACAGCGGCCATCAGCGCGCGGATGGATTTCTCGCCGATTTCCTCATCGCGACCTTCCATAGCTGCCAGAGCGGAGCCAGGGATCACAGGCATGTCGTCGCCTGGGTAGTCGTAGGAAGACAGCAATTCGCGGATTTCCATTTCCACCAATTCCAGCAGCTCTTCGTCGTCAACCTGGTCAACTTTGTTCATGTA
>NZ_FNJD01000032.1 GCF_900103185.1 Sulfitobacter litoralis | reverse complement strand
CGCCTACCACATGAAGGCAGCACGCTTTCCGGCATACAAAGACATCTCTGGCTTCGACTTTGGCACCAGCGAAGTCCGTGAAGCTTTGGTCCGCCAACTTCACCGATGCGAGTTCATGGAGGCGGCTGAGAATGTAGTGCTGATCGGGGGCCCTGGAACGGGAAAATCGCATGTCGCTACCGCCCTCGGCATTCAAGCAATCGAGCATCATCGCAAGCGTGTGCGCTTCTTCTCCACGGTCGAGTTGGTCAATGCGTTGGAGCAGGAAAAGGCCCAAGGCAAGGCAGGAAAGATCGCCGAGGCGCTGGTGAAAGCCGATTTGTTGATCTTGGATGAGCTGGGATATCTGCCGTTCAGCGCTTCGGGTGGCGCGCTGCTGTTCCACCTTCTGAGTAAACTCTACGAGCGCACCAGCGTCGTTATCACAACCAACCTGAGCTTTAGCGAATGGGCCAGCGTGTTCGGTGATGCCAAGATGACCACCGCGCTCCTCGACCGCCTCACACATCGTTGCCACATTCTCGAGACCGGCAATGACAGCTATCGGTTCAAGGCCAGCTCGGCGACAGCCAAACAAAAACGAAAGGAGAAAGCGGCATTGACGCCATCATAAAGCAAAGAACATAACAACTGGGTGGGTCAAGTCTCGGTGAAAATGCCGGGTCAGTTCTCAGTGACAATCAACATGCTAAAACCAGAGAGACGCAGGTCTCACTGCGGAACCGCTCTTAGTGAATGCTTTTGGAATAAAATATCATTTAATTCAAAGTCTTATTTGCGACAGCGAGATTGTAAACCATGCGTACGCTGTCATGGGCAATGGCCATATGCCGACCTTAGATCAATTTGAAGGTTCACTCGGGTTTGAAAGTGAAGCTGCGAACTTGGCTCAAGCCCCAAAGTCGAGCATCTTGGGTTAAATCACGTAAGTTACTGAATTAATACGGTTTCATATTTAGCGATATCATTCGCGACGCGCAAAGTTATACGCGCCGCGCAATTTTATGTGCTTCCCTACAATCCTTTAGAAATCGAGGTTCGCTACGTTCAGCGCGTTTTGCTGGATGAACTCGCGGCGGGGTTCCACGACGTCGCCCATGAGCTTGGTAAAAAGATCATCCGCTTCGGCCATATCCGCGACCTTTACCTGCAACAGGGTTCGCGCGTCAGGGTCGAGCGTGGTCTCCCAAAGCTGATCAGGGTTCATTTCGCCCAAGCCTTTGTAGCGCTGCAGAGATAGGCCTTTTTCGCCCTCTGCCAGGATTGCTTCAAGTAGGTCCATCGGGCCGTGGATCAGCTGGCTACGGTCTTTGCGTACCAGCTTGGCGGTCGTGCCATAGACGTCTTGCAGGTGCTCTGTGAAACCGCCGGACCGCTTTGCTTCGCCTGAGCGGAGCATGCGGCCATCAAGAGTGCGGACTTCTTCCACGCCGCGCAGAATACGGGCGAGACGGACGCCGTGGTCTTGCGTGATCCGGCCCTGCCAACCGCGTTCCCATTCCAGCGCAATGAGGTTCAGACGCTCGGCGACCTTATCGGCCACACCTTGCAAATCGGAATCAACCGCGCCTGGAACAAAGGCACCGGCAATGGCGGCCTGTTCCAAAATGTGACGGGGGTAATGGGTCGGGAAGGCTTCGAGAACACGGCGCATCTGGCGCGCCAAATCGACGACGCGGGCCAGATCCTGACCGGTGATTTCTTCGCCGTTACCCTGTTTTAACATAGCACCATCAATGCCTTGCTGGATCAGGTAGTCTTCCATTGCGGCCTGGTCTTTCAGGTACACCTCGGACTTGCCGCGCGACACTTTGTACAACGGTGGCTGCGCAATATAGAGGTGGCCGTTCTCGATCAACTGCGGCATCTGACGATAGAAAAACGTGAGCAGCAGCGTACGGATGTGCGCGCCGTCGACGTCCGCATCAGTCATGATGACGATCTTGTGGTAGCGCAGTTTGTCGATGTTGAATTCGTCGCGGCCAATACCTGTGCCAAGCGCCATAACAAGGTTACCAATTTCCTGACTGCCCAGCATCCGGTCAAACCGTGCACGCTCGACGTTCAGGATTTTACCTTTCAACGGCAGGATCGCCTGTGTCTGGCGGTCACGGCCCGTTTGCGCAGAACCACCGGCCGAGTCACCCTCCACCAGGAAGACTTCGGTTTTAGACGGGTCTTTCTCAGAGCAATCCTTGAGCTTACCGGCAAGGAAATTCACATCCATGGCGGTCTTGCGACGGGTTAGATCACGGGCTTTGCGCGCCGCCTCGCGGGCGTGAGCAGCTTCGATGATCTTGCCAACGACGATCTTGGCGATCTGCGGGTTCTCCTCGAACCATTCGGCCAGCTTTTCGTTCACCAGCCCTTCGACGGCGGGGCGCACTTCCGAGCTGACAAGCTTGTCTTTGGTTTGCGAGCTGAACTTGGGGTCCGGGACCTTAACGGACAGCACGCAGGTCAGGCCTTCGCGCGCGTCGTCGCCGGTGAAAGAGACCTTCTCTTTTTTCGCAATGCCGGACGATTGCGCGTAGTTATTGATCGTCCGCGTCAATGCCCCCCGGAAGCCCGCCATATGGGTGCCGCCATCGCGTTGCGGGATGTTGTTGGTAAAAGGCAGGACATTTTCGTGGTAGCTGTCATTCCACCACATCGCGACCTCGACCCCGATATCATCTTTTTCACCGGTGATGAAAATCGGTTCTGGCATGACAGAGGATTTCGAACGGTCGAGGTATTTCACGAATTCCTTCACGCCGCCTTCATAAAACAGTTCTGTACGCAGAGGTTCGGCAGGGCGTTCGTCCGTTAGGATGATCCGCACACCGGAGTTCAGGAAGGCAAGTTCGCGTAGGCGCTTTTCCAGCGTCTCAAAGCTGTATTCGAGGTTCGAAAACGTGCTTGTCGAAGCCATGAAGCGCACTTCGGTGCCCGTGCGATCGGTGGGGCCAACCACCTCAAGGTGCTTGGTGGTAAAACCGCCCTCAAAGCGCGCGATATGTTCTTTGCCTTCGCGCCAGATGCGCAGCTCAAGCCAGTCCGAAAGCGCATTCACAACCGAAACACCCACACCGTGCAAGCCGCCCGATACCTTGTAGGAGTTGCTGTCAAACTTACCGCCCGCGTGCAGCTGGGTCATGATGACCTCGGCTGCGGAAACGCCTTCTTCTTGGTGGATGCCGACGGGAATACCGCGCCCGTTATCACTGACGGAGATGGAGCTGTCGTCGTGGATTGTGACGTTCACCGCATCCGCATGACCGGCCAGCGCCTCGTCGATGCCGTTGTCCACGACCTCATAGACCATGTGGTGCAAACCAGACCCATCATCGGTATCACCGATGTACATGCCCGGACGTTTGCGAACAGCTTCTAAGCCTTTGAGAACCTTAATGGAATCTGCGCCGTATTCCTCGGGGAGCTGATCGGTGTCGGACATATTGGGGAACCTTCTTTTGTTACCCAATTTATAGTGTTTTCCGCCATGATTGTCACGCGCCTGACACAAGATTTTGCGTTATAGGAAGGGGATGAGCAAACCTACGCAGATCAACAGCACGCCGGCCATCATGTTGATCCGTTTCAGGGTCGCAGGGTTGGACATCAGGCCGCGCAATTTGCCCACTAAAGCGGCGACAGCGAGGTTGCCAAGCAGCGGAATTGCGACCGAAACCGCGATGATCGCACCCACGTCAACTGCGGTGACGCTGCGCAGATCAAAGAACCCCGGCAGCACGCCGATGTAGAACAATACCGCTTTTGGATTTCCCAGAATGGCAAGCAGACCGGCCCCGAAACCGGCCCAGGCACCTGGCCGCGTGAGGCGACTGTCGCGGTCAATTTTTGCGTCGGCATGGCGGATCAGCAGGAAGCCCATGATCAGGAACACACCGCATGCAATCCAACGCATGCCCAACATGAACATATCAAAGACCGACAGTATCCAGCTGATGCCAAGCACTGCCACCAGTGGCCACAGCATATCACCGATTGCAACACCAACGGCGAGCGGCCAAGCTGCACCAAATCCGCCCGACAATGCGCGCGCCATGATCGCCAACCACACCGGACCGGGTGTCAGGAACAGGATGAGCAGCGCGCCGCAATACAGCATCAGATCGGGCAGGGCGATGGTCATGTGAGCATCCTTGCGGTCGATAATCCGTCGGCGTCTGTCACCTCAAGCCGTTGCGCGCGCGGGCCGAGCGTGTCGAACAGCTCTTCGCCGGTGCCGGTCATCCAGGCCTGCGCACCAAGTGCGCTTAGTTCTTCATACAGCGCGGCGCGGCGGTTCGCATCCAGATGTGCCGCGACCTCGTCGAGCAGCAACAAAGGGGGCGCGCCAAAATCAGCGGCCAAAGCACGGGCGTTGGCAAGGATCAGCGACACCAGCAGCGCCTTCTGCTCTCCGGTTGAACAATCGCGCGCGGGGACATCTTTAGCAGCATAGACCCCTTCAAGGTCGGCGCGATGCGGGCCGATCAATGTCCGCCCAGCCGACAGATCGCGCATGCGGTTATCGGCAAGCGCCTGACGCAGCCCCCCGGCGGTGGTGGGCATGTCGCAGATCAGATCAAGTGTGGCGGTCGGAAAGGCGGTTTCGGCCTGCGCCTGCGCTTCGGTGATCGCTTGAAGGGCAGCAACACGGTTGGCGTGGATCGCGCTTCCGGCTTCGGCCATCTGCTGTTCCAGCGCGACATACCACGACGGTTCGCGCACCATATCTTTGAGCAGGCGGTTGCGTTCCCGCATGGCCTTTTCGTAGGCCAGCGACTGATCTGCATGGTCAGGCAAAAAGCTGAGTGTCATGCGGTCAAGGAAACGGCGGCGCCCTTCGGCCCCTTCGATCCAAAGACGGTCCATCGACGGGATCAACCACAGCACCCGCGCAATGCGCCCTAAACCGTTCTGCGCTACGGCTTTGCCGTCAATGCGCAGCTGTCGCGCCGCGCCTGCTTCTGACCAGACCTCGATTTCGTGGACCTGTCCTAAGCTGTGAAGATGTGCGGTGATTTTCCAGCCAAGCGCCTCTGGCCGGCGGGTCATATCCGACGCGCTTGATCGGCGCAGGCCACGGCCGGGCGACAGCAAAGATACCGCCTCAAGGATATTGGTCTTGCCCGCGCCATTCGGACCAAAAATCGACACCGGTCGCGCATCGCTGTCGATCACCGCTCGCTTATGCGAACGGAAATGCGACAGCGTCAGATGGGATAAAAATAGGCCGCTCATACGGATGGTATGAATGCGTTAAGATATTCGACGTAAGCTGGCAGCGTCACACACGCATCGGCATAACGACATACACGGCAGACATATCATTGCCCTCACGCATCAGCGTCGGATCACCGGAGGAGTTGAACAGGAATACCGCATTTTCACGATCTACCTGGCTGGCGATCTCAAGCAGGTATTTTGCGTTAAACCCGATCTCTAGCCGTTCGTCCGCATAGGCAACGACCAACTCTTCTTCGGCGGCACCGCTGTCTGGTGCGTTGACCGACAGCACCAGACGGTCTTCGTCCAGTTGCAGTTTGACGGCACGCGACCGTTCAGAGCTTACGGTCGCAACACGGTCGACGGCGCGAGCGAAATCGCTGGCGTCGACTTCCATTTTGCGTGTGTTGCCCTGCGGAATCACGCGCGTGTAGTCGGGGAACGTCCCGTCGATAACTTTCGACGTCAGCGTGATATGCGGCGTAGCAAAGCGGATCTTTGTCTCGGACACGGAAACGGCGATTTCCATATCATCGTCATCTAGCAGTTTGCGCAATTCACCCACAGTTTTGCGGGGGACGATCACGCCGGGCATTTCAGCGGCACCGTCCGGCATGGGCGCGTCGATGCGGGCCAAGCGGTGGCCATCGGTCGCAACGCAGCGCAGAACTTTGCTGCCGTCGCTGTCCGAAATATGCATGTAGACGCCGTTCAGGTAATACCGCGTTTCTTCGGTCGAGATGGCGAATTTGGATTTGTCGAACAGCCGGCGCAGCACGGGGGCAGGGGCCTTGAAGTTCGACTGATATTCAGAGGTGGCCATCACGGGGAAATCTTCGCGTGGCAGCGTCGCCAGCGAGAAATTGGACCGGCCTGCTTCGACTGTCAGACGCCCTGCGGCGCTGTCGGCGGTGAGGCTGATCAACGCGCCATCGGGCAGTTTGCGCACAATTTCATGCAGCGTGGTTGCCGATACGGTGGTCGCACCGGCGCGTTCCACCTGAGCGGGAGCCTTATCGACAACCTCGATATCCAGATCGGTCGCGCGGAACAACGCGTCGGAGCCTTCGGCCTCGATCAGCACGTTGGCGAGAATTGGGATGGTGTTGCGGCGCTCAACCACTGATTGGGCCTGTGATACGGCCTTAAGCAGCGCGGCGCGTTCGATGCTGAATTTCATATGCCATCTCCATTCCGGCAGTCCGGGAGGGCAAACTACCCGATACCAATGTATTCACAAGAGTTTTGTTGACTTTTCAGCACGAAACGAAGGCCCGTCAAGGCCTTCGCGTGTGTTCTGAGCAAGCTGGTGCTTTTAAGCCTCGAGAGAGCGGCGCAGCAGTTCCAGATCTTCGGCGATCTGACCGTCGTTCTGTTTCAGCTCTTCGATGCGTTTGACGCCGTGCATAACCGTGGTGTGATCGCGGCCGCCAAAGCGGCGCCCGATTTCAGGCAGCGACCGGCTGGTCATTTTCTTGCACAGATACATGGCGACCTGACGCGGGCGGGCGTAGCTGCGCAGACGCTTGGGGCCGACCATGTCGCTGAGGCGGATGTTATAATGTTCGGACACCTTGCGCTGGATTTCTTCAACGCTGACTTTGCGCTCGGACGCGCGGAGCACGTCGGCAAGGCAATCCTGCGTCAGGTCCATGTTGATCTCGCGGCCCACCAATGACGCAAAGGCGAAGAGGCGGGTCAGCGCGCCTTCAAGCACACGGACGTTGGTGGTGATCCGGTGTGCCAGAAATTCCAGCACGCCTGCTTCGACTTCGAGACCGGGGTAGTTCTTGCGCTGCGCATCGACCTTGTTTTGCAGAATGCCAAGACGCAGTTCATAGTCGGTGGGGTGCAGGTCGACGACCAGACCACACTGAAGACGCGATTTCACGCGGTCTTCCAGATCCTTGATCTCGCCCGGGGCGCGGTCTGCCGAAATAATGATCTGCTTGTTCTGGTCCACAAGCGCGTTGAACGTGTGAAAGAACTCTTCCTGCGTGCTGTCCTTGCCGGCAATGAACTGGACATCGTCCACCATCAGCACGTCGACCGAGCGGAAGATTTCTTTGAAGTCCATCATCTTGCGATCGCGCAATGCCTGAACAAAACGGTACATGAACTGTTCGGCAGAAAGATACAGGACGTTCAGCTCGGGTTTGCGGATCTGAAGCTCTTGCGCGATGGCGTGCATCAGGTGCGTTTTACCCAGACCTACGCCACCATACAGGAACAGCGGGTTGAATGTGACGGGGCCGCCTTCGGCAACGCGGCGCGCGGCGGCGTGAGCCAGCTCGTTAGGTTTGCCGACAACAAAGTTGTCGAAGCTAAAGCGCGCATCAAGCGGGGCGGTGTTGATCTGGCTGTTGGCAGGCTGAACTGCGGCTGCGGGCTTGGGACGGGCAGTCACAGGATCGACGGCGGCGGGCTTGTCCTGTGGGGCCACAGCAAATTTCAGGCGGCTGATGCTGATGTCTTCGGATTGCATTTCATGCAGCAGCAGATCGGCAAAGTTCTGGCTGACATAGTTGCCAAAGAAGTTGGTCGGCACGAACAACGTGCAGATGCCGTCATCGATCGGGCCAACGGTCAGCGGGTCTATCCAGGTCGTAAAGTTGTTCTGCCCGACCGTCTTTAAAAGCCGGTCCCGAATTGTCGTCCACTCTGCCTGCATCATGCGCCCTGCCGTCCCATTCTTTGATCGCTCCAGCTTATGCTGAACCGCTATTTTGCCGTGCCGAAAGACAATAGACCGCTCACCCGGTCCCACACAGAAAACCGGCCTGTCGCCCTTCGGACATTTTTACATAGGGCGCGTCTGACGCGTGCGTTGGCGATGAAAATCGCCCAACGTCGCTGCCGAACACACCGTTCGTCGTATTCAAAAGACAGGGCAAATGTGCTGGCAGCAGCATCTGCAGACGTCAGTTGGCCTCTAGCAAGGCCATCCAAATTTCCCCGACGGATGTTCGATATCCTAGCAAATATCTCGAACCGTTCGGGCCTGTCCCCCCAAGCGAAGTGAATCGCGTTTGATACTGTTAGCAATCTCGGTTGGACTGTTACAACACATCTTCAAACTTGACTCAGAGATTGGTGCAAAAGAATCTCATTCCCGTGATCCGAGTGCGACACCAAAAAAAAGGCACCGTAAAAACGGTGCCTTTCGGATCTTAATGGTGACGCTGGGTCAGTTGGGCTTAGCCCAGTGCTTTGACCCGCGACGCCAAGCGCGACACTTTGCGCGACGCTGTGTTCTTGTGGAAAACGCCTTTGGTCACACCGCGCATCAGCTCTGGCTGAGCAGCGCGCAGGGCGGCTGTTGCGGCTTCTTTGTCACCGGATTCAATGGCTTCTTCTACTTTGCGCAGAAAGGTACGGATGCGCGAGCGACGTGCTTTGTTGATTTGAAAACGTGCTTCGTTCTGACGGGCGCGTTTTTTTGCCTGAGGTGTGTTTGCCATGAGGATCAGCCTTCATCTTGGGTATGTTCAAATTGCGAATACGCGACACAAACCCAATGACCGGAACCGATATCCGATAAGGTGATTCTAGCCAGAGCGGGCTGCACGCGCATGTATTGGGGTTGCCTATAGTCCACCCCGACGCGCAATGCAAACCCGCAAAGCTATTTACTTGTCGCGGAACTGTGCTTCGCGCTTTTCTAGGAAGGCGGACATGCCTTCTTTTTGGTCTTCTGTTGCGAACAGCGAATGGAAAACGCGGCGTTCAAACAGCAGACCTTCGCGTAGGGGCACTTCGAAGGACCTGTTTACCGCCTCTTTGACCACCATGGTCGAGATCATGGATTTTTCGGCGATCTTTGCCGCGGCTGCCATCGTTTCTTCCATCAGCTTTTTGACCGGAACCACACGTGACACAAGGCCCGCGCGTTCTGCTTCTGCTGCGTCCATAAAACGGCCCGTCAGGTTCATATCCATTGCTTTGGATTTGCCGATCGCCCGGGTCAGACGCTGGGTGCCACCAATGCCGGCGACAACGCCCAGATTGATCTCGGGCTGGCCGAACTTGGCGCTTTCCGAGCAGATGATAAAGTCACACATCATCGCCAGTTCGCAGCCGCCGCCAAGAGCATAGCCCGACACGGCAGCGATGATGGGTTTGCGCACACGCATGATCTGGTCGGTCTCTGGGGTGAAAAGATCACCGGCAAAGACGTCGACAAAGCTTTTGTCGCGCATCATGGCAATATCGGCACCGGCGGCAAACGCCTTTTCCGAGCCAGTGATCACGATGCAGCGGACTTTTTCGTTTTCCTGAGCCGACTTCAATGCATCGGCCAGCTCTGTCATCAGCTGGTCATTCAATGCGTTCATTGCGTCAGGACGGTTCAGCGTGACAAGCGCGATGTGGTTGTCGACGTCGACCGTGATCGTTTCATAAGCCATCAAAGAATGCTCTCGTTTGTTACGCTTTGAAAGATGTGCATACCACGGGGACGGGGTGTTTCAAGTTATCTTTGGCATTGCGGGCAGTAGAAGGAAGAACGTCCGGACTGCACAATGCGGGCAATCTGATGGTCGCACCCTTGGGTGCGGCAGGGCTGTGCCTCGCGCCCGTACACGTCAAAGCTGTGCTGGAAGTAGCCCAACTCTCCGTCAGCGCGTTTGAAATCGCGTAAGGTCGATCCACCTGCGGTGATCGCTGCATTCAGGACGTCGCGGATGATCGGGACCAGCCCGCCAACACGGGCCGCTGATATGCGCCCCGCTTTGCGCGCCGGGTGGATGCCTGCGCGGTAAAGTGTTTCGCAGACATAGATATTTCCCAGTCCCGCCACGATCCGCTGGTCCAGCAGCGCGGTCTTGATCGGGGTGTTCTTGCCTTTCAGCGCGGCAATCAGGTGCGCCTCGTGGAAATCATTGCCAAGCGGCTCTGGCCCAATCGACGACAGCAGCTTGTGGCTGTCGGCACGGGCTGTCTCCAAAAGATCCATCGCACCAAAACGGCGTGGATCGTTAAAAGTCACCCGCGCGCCGTTGCCCATATGAAACACAACGTGATCGTGTTTCTCGGGGGCAGGGTGGTCATGCACGAATTGCCCCAACGGATCGCCCGAGATCAGCATCCGGCCGGACATTCCCAGATGCACCAGCAGCGATTCTCCCGAGGATAAATCCGCCAGAATGTATTTTGACCGCCTGCGCAGTTGGGTCACCCGTTGTCCTGTCAGCCGTGCGGCCATATCTGGGGGGAAAGGCCAGCGCAAATCGGGGCGGTTCACCTCGGCGCGGGCAATCACCTGACCCTCCATCACAGGGGATAAACCGCGACGTACTGTTTCGACCTCTGGCAACTCAGGCATGGTTGTTTCCCTTCTGACAAAAGGGCGCATTGTACCTGACCCCTCGCGCCCTATAACAAAGGTGCAGATCAAAGGACTACAAGGCCCCATGACAAACGACAGCGACAAAACCACTCATTTCGGATTTGAAACCGTGGCCGAAGGCGACAAGGCCGGACGCGTGCAGGGTGTCTTTAACTCTGTCGCAAGCAAATATGACATCATGAACGACGTGATGAGCGTCGGCATCCACCGCGTCTGGAAAGAAGCGATGATGGATTGGCTGGCCCCGCGTGCAGGGCAAAAGCTGCTGGATGTCGCCGGAGGCACGGGCGATGTGTCGTTCAAGTTTCTGGGTCGCGCGGGATCGGGCCACGCCACTGTGCTGGATCTGACCGAACCGATGCTGGTCGCAGGACGCAAGCGCGCCGAAGCAGCAGCAATGGCGGACAGTCTTGATTGGGTCGTCGGCGATGCGATGGCGCTGCCGTTCGAGGACAACAGCTTTGACGTCTATACCATTAGCTTTGGTATCCGGAATGTAACCCGTCCCCAAGAGGCCTTGAACGAAGCCTACCGCGTGCTGCGCCCCGGCGGGCGTCTTATGGTGCTTGAATTCAGCCAGTTGCCCAACCCGATGATGCAAAAAGCGTATGATCTGTATAGCTTTAACGTCATCCCCCGCATGGGGCAGATGATCGCGAACGACCGTGACAGCTATCAATACCTTGTCGAATCGATCCGCAACTTCCCCGACCAAGAGACCTTTTTAGGTATGCTACGCACCGCGGGCTTTGGGCAGGCGAAATATCGGAACCTGTCGCTGGGCATTGCGGCGCTTCATTCTGGTTGGAAGATTTAAGTCATGCGCGGACCTCACAATATCTGGCGGTTGATCCGCACCGGTGCAACTTTGGAGCGGACCGGCGCGATGAATGTCGTGCTCGACGCTTTTGACGCGACTCCTGCCTTGCGGTTCGTCGCCAAGGCGCTTGGCAAGCCGTTCAAGTTTTTGGGCTATGCTGGCGATCCGTCGATGCCACCCGCCACACGTGCGCTCACCGCGCTTGGCCCCGCCTACATCAAATTCGGTCAGGTTCTGTCCACGCGCCCCGATGTTGTGGGCGACGAACTGGCGGTGCAGCTGCGCGTATTGCAAGACAAGCTGCCACCGTTTTCGATCGAGCAGGCCAAGGCCGAAGTCGAGAAAGAGTTGGGCCTGCCGGTCAGTGCGATTTTCTCTGAGTTCAGCGAACCTGTCGCCGCCGCCTCTATCGCGCAGGTGCACCGCGCAACCATCGCCGAGACCCAAGAAGACGTGGCCGTCAAAGTGCTCCGCCCCGGTATCGAGAAAGCGTTCCGCAAGGATGTCGATGCCTTTTATCTGGCAGCGCGTATGGTTGAACTCTTCTCGCCCGGATCGCGCCGCCTGCGCCCGATGGAGGTGATCGAGCATTTCGATGGCGTCGTACGGGGCGAGCTGGATTTGCGGCTCGAATCCTCTGCCGCGTCTGAATTTGCCGCGAACACCAAAGGCGACGCAGGGTTCCAACTGCCTGCGATCAAATGGGAATATTCCGCCCGCCGTGTGATGACGCTGGGCTGGGCCGATGGCGTTTCCATGGGGGATAACGATGCGATTGACGCCGCGGGTCACGACCGTGTCGCGCTCGGTGATCGCGTGTTGCAGCTGTTCCTGAACCACGCGCTGCGCGACGGGTATTTCCACGCGGATATGCATCAGGGCAATCTCAAGGTCGCACCGAACGGGGATATCATCGCCTATGATTTTGGTATCATGGGCCATATCGATGAATACACCCGCCGCGTTTATGCCGAGATTCTATTCGGCTTTATCCGTAAGGATTACAAACGTGTGGCAGAGGTGCATTTTGAAGCGGGCTACGTGCCTGCCGACAAAGACGTCGACGAATTCGCCCGTGCCCTGCGCGCCGTGGGGGAGCCTATTTTCGGCATGGACGCGACCCGCATTTCGATGGCGCGGCTGCTGACCTATCTGTTCGAGGTCACCGAACGCTTTGGGATGGAAACACGGACCGAGCTGATCTTGCTGCAGCGCACCATGGTCGTCGTCGAAGGGGTCGCCCGTTCGCTCAACCCGCATATCAACATCTGGGAAGTGTCGAACCCGATTGTGACAGATTACATCTCTAAATCCATCGGTCCACGCGCTGTGATCAAAGATCTGAGCAGAACTGCGATGGTGCTTGCACGTTTCGGCCCGCGGTTGCCTGCGCTGGTCGAAAGCGCGTTGATCCGGCAGCAGGAAGAAACGCCGACGCCCCGTCCGGCCTTCCGGCGGTGGATTATCCTGTCGGCGATTGTGGGTGCAGGCACCGCAACGGGGATTATTGCGGCTTTGCAGGCGCTCAGCTAGCGCCTGCCATTGACAGCGGGGCACACTGCGGCCCATCTATCCGGCATGACGGATAATCCAGACGCTATACTGACGCAACTTCCCGCTCGCCTGAAGGCCGCGCGCACCGCACAGGGTCTGAGCCTTGATGCGGTCGCCAAGCTGTCAGGCGTGTCGCGGTCCATGGTCAGCCAGATCGAACGCGGCGAAAGCAGCCCTACCATCGCAACCTTGTGGAACCTGACCCGCGCATTGCAGGTGGATTTCGCAGGTTTGCTGGACAGCGCCCCGAGCCCTGCCCAGATCGAAGTGCTACGGGCCGCAGAGGTGCCAACGATCAATAACCTCGGCTCCGGCTGCCGCATCCGCATCCTCTCGCCCCCCGAAGAGGCGGGCAAACACGAAGTCTATGAACTGCTGATTGATGTCGGCGGTATGTTGGACAGTCAGCCCCATACGCGCGGTGCACGCGAACACCTGACAGTCTTGGAAGGCACGGTAGAGCTGCGAAGCGGAGAGGCCGTCGGCACAGTCCACGCAGGTGATACAGCGCGCTATCCTGCCGACGTGCCGCACCGGATCGCTGCAGCGGATGGTCCTGTACGGGCGTTTCTAGTGGTGCAGGACGCCTAGATCGACACCTTCATCCACAATATAGGAAAAAATCCGCTATAGGGGAATTCCTCTATTTCGGAAACTCATCCATTATGGTAGAACGTCTGTGAAAAGGAGTTTTATCATGACCCAAGCGTACCTAGATCACGTCAACGCCACCCTGTCCGGCATCGCCGCAGACGGTATGATGAAACAAGAACGCATGATCACCTCGCCGCAATCGGGCGAGATCACGGTGGGCGGGCGTCAGGTCATTAACCTTTGCGCGAACAACTACCTCGGGCTGGCGGACCACCCCGACTTGATTGCCTCTGCCCGCGACGCGATGGACCCCAAGGGGTTTGGCATGGCCTCGGTTCGCTTTATCTGCGGCACGCAGGATATTCACCGCGAGCTTGAACAAAAACTGGCAGCTTTCCTTGGCAAGGATGATTCCATTCTCTTCGCCGCCTGCTTTGACGCCAACGGTGGACTGTTCGAGCCCTTGTTTGGGCCCGAAGACGCTATCGTTTCCGACAGCCTGAACCACGCGTCGATCATCGACGGCATCCGCCTGTGTAAGGCCAAACGCTACCGCTATGCTAATTCGGACATGGACGACCTTGAAGGGCAGCTGAAGCTCGCCCGCGAGGAAGGCGCGCGGTTCATCATGATCGCGACCGACGGCGTGTTCAGCATGGACGGCTATCTGGCGAAACTGCCGGAAATAACCAAACTGGCCGAAAAATACGAAGCGCTCGTGATGGTCGACGACTGCCACGCGACAGGTTTCATGGGCCCCAAGGGCGAGGGCACGCCCGCACATTTTGGCGTCGATGTTGATATTCTGACGGGCACGTTGGGCAAGGCGCTTGGTGGAGCGATCGGCGGCTATATCGCAGGGCCGCAACCGGTGATCGATCTGCTGCGCCAACGCGCACGCCCCTATCTTTTTTCGAACTCGCTGCCGCCATCGATTGTCATGGCGGGGATCAAGGCACTGGAGCTGGTCGAGCAAGGTGACGACCGCCGCAAGCAACTGTTCGAAAACGCGAAATACTGGCGCGAGGGACTAACCAAACTGGGCTTTGACCTGCTGCCCGGCGAACATCCGATCATCCCTGTGATGCTGGGCGAAGCGCAGTTGGCACAAGATATGGCGGCGCGTCTGTTCGAGGAAGGCGTCTATGTCAGCGGTTTCTTCTTTCCGGTGGTGCCTCGTGGTCAAGCCCGCATCCGCACCCAGATGAACGCCGCGCTGACACGCGATGAACTGGATCGCGCGCTGGCCGCTTTTGAAGTCGCGGGCAAAGCCTGTGGGGTTCTGTCATGAGCAACCAAATGAAAGCGCTGTGCAAGTCCGAGCCGCGTGAGGGGCTGTGGATGTCCCGCGCACCGGTGCCAGAGATCGGGCCGGATGATGTGCTAATCAAGGTGAACAAAACTGGCATCTGCGGGACCGATATTCATATCTGGAACTGGGACGAATGGGCGCAAAAAACCGTGCCTGTCCCGTTGATCACGGGTCATGAATTCGCCGGAGAGATCGTAGAGTTGGGGCGCAATGTTACTGAGCTGAGCATTGGTCAGCGGTGCTCGGGCGAGGGGCACCTCATCGGCAAAACCTCACGCCAGTCGCGGTCGGGCAAATTTCACCTTGATCCCGCCACCCGCGGGATCGGCGTGAACGAACAAGGTGCCTTCGCGCAATACCTACGGCTGCCCGCGTTCAACGTGGTGCCGCTGCCCGACACGATTTCGGATGATATCGGTGCCATCCTCGATCCGCTTGGCAATGCGGTCCACACCGCGCTGAGCTTTGATCTGGTGGGCGAGGATGTGTTGATCACCGGCGCAGGCCCCATCGGCATCATGGCTGCCGCGGTCGCCCGTCATGTCGGTGCCCGCCATGTTGTGATCACGGATGTGAACCCCGCACGCCTTGAACTGGCTGCCAAGGTTGCGGACGTCATGCCTGTCGATGTGCGTCAAGAAGACCTCGCGGATGTCATCGCACGTCTCAAGATGAAACAGGGTTTTGACATCGGGATGGAGATGTCGGGCAATCAGACCGCGCTTGACCAAATGGTCGAGGCGATGACCATGGGCGGGCGGATCGCGATGCTTGGGATTCCACCCGGAAAATCCCCTGTGGACTGGTCGCGCATTGTGTTCAAGGCGATCACCGTCAAAGGCGTCTATGGCCGCGAGATTTTCGAAACTTGGTACAAAATGATCGCCATGCTCGAAAACGGGTTGGATGTCAGTGCGGTCATTACGCACCGCTTTGATGCAGATGATTTCGAAACCGGATTTTCGACCATGAGGTCGGGTGCGTCGGGCAAGGTCGTGCTGGACTGGACCGGTGCGTGATGCATCGTCGGGTCGTCTAAGAAGGGGCGCTGCCCCCGCAGCCTTTGGCTGCTCCCCCGGGATTTGAGCCAATTGGAAGCAGACAAAAAAGCGCCCCCGATGCAGGGGGCGCTTTGCGTTTTACGGGTAAGGTCGAGCTTAGCCGACTTCGAATTCGAGCTCTTTGACCTGCTTGAAGAGGCCTGTATCGTGCAGATCTTTTAGCGCTTTTTCGGGCAGTGGGCCGTCAATGTAGAGCAATGCAATTGCTTCGCCCTTAGCGGTGGAACGGCCAAGCGTGAAGTTCGCAATGTTGACATCATGCGCGCCAAGGGTCTGTCCCAAGGTGCCGATGATACCGGGTACATCGTCGTTGGTTGTATAAAGCATATGTGCGCCAACTTCGGCTTCGATATTGATGCCCTTGATCTGGATGAACCGTGGTTTTCCGTCCGAGAAGACGGTGCCCGCGATCGAACGTTCCCGTTTTTCAGTAACAACCGTGACCTTCACGTAACCGTCAAACACACCAGATTTACCTTGGTTGGTGGTGCTGATCTGGATGCCTTTTTCCCGTGCGACGACAGGGGCGCTGACCATGTTAACATCTGGGTTGGCACGTTTCATGATGCCCGCCACGACCGCGCAGTTCAGCGCGTTCAGGTTCATCTCCGAGACTTGACCATCATACAGAATGTTGATTGCCTTAACGGCTTCGTCAGTCATCTGGCCAATAAAGGCACCCAAGTGACCGGCCAATGTGATCCACGGGCCCATGACCTTTGCCTCTTCGGCGGTGACCGAAGGCATGTTCAGCGCGTTGGTGACCGCACCGGTCAGCAAGTAGTCAGACATTTGTTCGGCAACTTGAAGGGCAACGTTTTCCTGCGCCTCGGTTGTCGCCGCGCCAAGGTGGGGCGTGCACACGACGTTAGGCAGGCCGAACAGCGGGTTCTCGGTCGCCGGCTCTTCTTTGAATACGTCAAAGGCTGCGCCGGCAACATGGCCGGATTTCAACGCTTCTGCCAATGCTTCTTCATCAACAAGGCCGCCGCGGGCGCAGTTGATGATCCGCACGCCTTTTTTCGTCTTCGCCAGCGCCTCTTTCGACAAGATGTTGGCGGTTTGGTCAGTATAAGGTACGTGCAATGTGATGAAATCAGCGCGCGCCAGCAGGTCGTCCAACTCGACTTTCTCGACACCCATCTTCTTGGCTTTTTCCTCGCTCAGGAAGGGGTCATAGGCGGCAACTTTCATCTTGAGCCCACGCGCGCGGTCGCAAACGATACCACCGATGTTACCTGCGCCAATCACGCCCAGGGTCTTGCCCGTCAGTTCAACACCCATGAACTTGGACTTTTCCCATTTGCCCGCATGCGTCGAGGCCGAGGCTTCGGGGATTTGCCGGGCGACGGCGAACATCATTGCAATCGCGTGTTCCGCGGTGGTGATCATGTTGCCGAAGGGGGTGTTCATCACGATGACACCCTTTTTCGAGGCCGCATCCTTGTCGATGTTGTCCGTCCCGATGCCGGCCCGCGCAATCACCTTCAGGTTGGTCGCGTTTGCGAGAATCTTGTCGGTTACTTTCGTTGCGGACCGGATCGCGAGCCCATCATAGTCGCCGATCACGGCTGCGAGCTTGTCTTTGTCTTTGCCGAGGTCGGGTTGGAAATCGACGTCAATGCCGCGGTCTTTGAAAATTTGAACCGCAGCGTCCGAGAGTTTGTCGGAGATAAGCACTTTGGGGGCCATGAGTGGCGCTCCTTTTTTTGAATAAAATGGGGGCATGGGCTAACCACCCGCCCAGCGAAACTGCTAGGCGGGGAGCCGCAAATTAGGCGTTGATTTCAGCTTCGAAAGCCCATTCAAGCCAGGGTAACATCGCCTGGATATCAGAGGCTTCGACGGTGCCGCCGCACCAGATACGCAGACCGGCAGGAGCATCGCGATAAGCTCCGATGTCCAATGCTACATCCTCGTCAGCCAGACGTTTGGCCACAGCCTTTGCAAAAGCTGCGCCGTCTTTGATCCGGTCGTCATTGAACTTCAGGCATACTGATGTGTTCGACCGTGTCGCCGGATCGTCCGCCAAGAAATCGATCCAGTCGTGTGTTTCCACGAAATCTGTGATGGCTGCCGTATTGGCATCGGCACGCGCGATCAGACCTTTCAGTCCACCCACGGATTTCGCCCAATCCAAGGCCAGCAGATAGTCTTCAACGCAAAGCATGGATGGCGTGTTGATTGTCTCGCCTTTGAAAATACCGTCGATCAGCTTGCCGCCTTTGGTCAGACGGAAAATCTTAGGCAGTGGCCATGCGGGCGTATAGTTTTCAAGCCGTTCGACAGCCCGCGGGCTAAGGATCAGCATTCCGTGCGCGGCTTCGCCACCCAGAACTTTCTGCCAGCTGAACGTTGTCACATCCAGTTTGTCCCAGGGCAAATCCATTGCGAAAGCAGCGGAAGTTGCATCGCATAAGGTCAATCCCTTGCGGCCGGATGGGATGACATCGCCGGTTGGGACGCGCACGCCAGAGGTAGTCCCATTCCAAGTGAAGCATACATCATTGTCATAGTTCAACGCCGACATATCGACAATTTGACCGTAATCAGCTGTATGTACCGTGTGCTCGATCTTGAGCTGTTTTACGGCATCCGTAACCCAGCCCGCGCCAAATGATTCCCATGCGACCATTTCTGCCGGGCGCTCGCCAAGCAGCGACCACATCGCCATTTCATACGCACCGGTGTCGGAAGCGGGAACAATGCCAATTTTATAGTCAGCAGGTACGCCTAGAATCTCACGGGTGGTTTCAATTGCTTCAAGCAATTTCGCCTTGCCGGGCGCTGCGCGGTGGCTACGCCCTAACGGCGCGCTTGCAAGCTTCGCCAAGTCATAAGCAGGGGGTTTGGCACACGGGCCAGAAGAAAAACGCGGATTCGTAGGCCGCGAGGTCGGTGTCGTAATAGCCATTTAGCTACCCTTTCAGATAAGCGCCCTTCGTTGGGGAAGGGTGTCCCACTGACTTGGATACGCGGCGATCAGGGTGGCTACAAGTCCTCAAGTATCGCCAGTTCGACACAATTGCTGGATAAAATGGATGGTGTGCTTGCCATTGTTTCCGATAGGCGGCGCGCGCCGGGCTGTCTGGCGGCCGAATTAACCAAGTGTTCATTCCTTTGTGTCAAGCCTAGGGAAGCTATGATTCCCTTGTTGAAAGACGTATGACCAAACCGCCCTTGCGCCATATCCTAATCGTCGTTGAAAACCTGCCCGTCCCGCTTGACCGGCGGGTTTGGCTGGAAGCAACAACGTTGGTCAAAGCCGGGTACCAGGTTTCGATCATTTCGCCCACGGGGCAGGGATGGATCGAGGCATTCGAAATTCGGGAAGGCGTACACATTTACCGGTATCCCGCTGTTCTAGAGGGGAGCGGTGGGGCTGCCTCCTACGTGAAAGAGTATTCCAGCGCACTGCTTCACTGGTTTCGATTGGCCCGAAGAATCTGGCGAGAAAACCCCTTTCAGGCAATTCACGGTTGTAACCCTCCGGACCTGATCTGCCTCTTGGCGCTGTGGTTTCGACGCAAAGGCGTGGCATACGTCTTTGACCAACACGACGTGTGCCCCGAACTATATATCGTGAAATTTCAGAAACGGGGGATTGGCTATTGGCTGATGCGTCGATTGGAACTGCTCAGCTACCGCATCGCATCCATCGTCATCTCGCCAAATGTCAGCTTTCACGACATTGCTGTCGCGCGAGGGCGCAAGAATACGGATGATATCTTTGTCGTCCGCTCGGCACCCAACCTCGCAGATTTTAAGCCCGAGCTTGGATCTAAATTCGATCAAGTCGTTGCAAAAACACTGCTTGGCTACGTGGGTGTAATCGGACAGCAAGAGGGTATGGAGCACATGGTTTCGGCAGCCCATCATCTTGTCACTGTATTGGGCGAAACCGACGTTCATTTCCTAATTATCGGTTTTGGGCCGTCGCTGGCCGAGATCAAGCAGCAGATCACTAAGCTAAAGCTAGAAGATTACTTTACGTTTGCGGGTGCTCTATACGGGCCTGCGCTGGTCGGCGCGTTGAATGCCATCGACATTGGCCTCGCACCTGATCCCTGCAATGCGATGAACGATATTTCGACCATGAATAAGGTGGTCGAGTATATGGCGCTGGGCAAACCTGTGGTCCAATTTGACTTGACTGAAGGCCGGCGAACCGCTGGAGGGGCATCCCTCTATGCTGCGAATAATAATCCCAAAATTTTCGCAGAATGCATCAAAACCCTCGTCAGCAATCCAGAACGAAGACGTGACATGGGCAAAATTGGCAAGCAAAGGGTGGTTTGCTCATTGGCATGGTCATTCTCTGAACCGCAATTGCTTGCTGCTTATGCGCATTTGGCAGCTAAGCGAGCGCGTGAAGATCGGTCCGTTGCACCTTAGGTGGTCTTCAGGCTTGGGTAGCATCGAAAAATTCCAAACAGTTTGGGAGTGTCATGAACTTTGTGTATCTGGTCTGGCCCATGCGGGTTTTAGATACAGTCACGCATTGAAGCGATCCTCAAACATTATGGCGAAATGATTGCGGGCCGCAAACCATTCTCGAACATTTCGGCCGCCTTTCTCAAACTTGCGGATCGCCAAGTAGATCAGCTTCGTGGCTGCGTCTTCGGTCGGGAACGATCCCCGCGTCTTAATCGATTTGCGGATTACACGGTTCAAGCTTTCAATTGCGTTGGTGGTGTAGATGATCTTTCGGATGGCGGGATCAAAAGCAAAGAACGGGATCACTTCCTGCCAAG
>NZ_FNJD01000031.1 GCF_900103185.1 Sulfitobacter litoralis | reverse complement strand
ACGCCTTAAAATACATCGCCAAATACTGGGAAGGCCTGATCCTGTTCCTCGACGATGGCCGCATTGAAATGGACAGCAACGCTGTGGAGCGCACCATCCGCCCTATCGCCATGCAAAGAAAGAACGCGCTATTTGCCGGTCAC
Organism: Sulfitobacter litoralis; assembly: GCF_900103185.1. Classification (GTDB taxonomy): domain Bacteria; phylum Pseudomonadota; class Alphaproteobacteria; order Rhodobacterales; family Rhodobacteraceae; genus Sulfitobacter; species Sulfitobacter litoralis. Next base: position 25,267 of record NZ_FNJD01000031.1, on the reverse strand, counting down.
GACGCGGGCGCGCAAAACTGGGCGATGCTCGCGTCACTGATCGAAACCTGCAAACTGAACCAGATCGAGCCGCACAACTACCTGTCCAGTGTCATCACAGCTATCGTCAATGGCCATAAACAGAAAGACATTGATCAGCTGCTACCGTGGAACTTCAAAGCCTGAAGCAACGCTTACTGAAAACCTCAAATTTTATCTGTTGGACTATTCTCGGACCTCCACCCACTAGAGCTTCAACAGGCTGCCACTCACAAAGCCGTGAGATCAGCTGTCCTTATGCTGTCAGAGAAACCTGCGGGTTGTGCGGAGGTAGCCTCGGTATGGGTCCCCGTAGCGATCAATCAACCAGCGCTCTTCAGCGAAGGGCGCGAGTGCCAATGCAGTAACGCCGGTGATAATCACTGGCCACGCGAGGATCGAGGCGGAGAGCAGTCCGATCCCGATGAGGATCGCCATGTCAGCCACATACTGAGGATTGCGGGAGAACCGGTAAAGGCCACGGGTCCGCAGAACGCCTTCATCACCACTCGTCGCCGCCATCCCAAGTTGCATCACACCGGACCAGACAACGGCATTGCCCAGAACGATCAGACAAAGCCCCAGACCCCAACGTATGATCCATGGGAAGTCGAGCTCACCCCATTCTAGCAGAGCCAAAACGATGGCAGATCCGAAGCCGACGCACGTAAGTCCCCAGACGACAATCTTGTGGGCTCCTGTAGAGTGAATCGGCGGCCAGACTCGTCGCTCCGGTTGGAACATGGACCAGAGTATACCCGCGACCAGCAACAGATTGGCCGCACAACCCAGCACGAGAACCACGGTTTTGAGGTCACCCATGACCATACCTGTGTGCGTCCCGATGTTTGGTCGCTGAGCGTTCAAACTCCAGCGTTGAGTGGTCGATCCCGAATTCCTCGTCGAGGCGGGTCTTGATTGCCGTCTTGATGTTTTCGAGGTCATCCCAGCGGTCCTCGGCGATTACGACGTGGGTATCGAGCGCCGCACGATGCTCCTGCATCTGCCAGAAATGTGCGTGATGAACTTCCTCGACTCCGTCCACGTCCTCCACGGCCGCGATAACCTTGTCCGTGTCGATATCGGGCGGGCTTCCCAACATCAGGGTGCGGATCGGGCCACCGATCTCGCTGAAGGCGAGCCAGAGGATATAGGCGGCAATCCCGATGGTGATCGCCGGATCAACCCAGCGGACATCGTAGAGAAGGATGAGAACGCCACCGACGATCACGGCCACAGACGCCAGCGCATCGCTGAGGTTGTGGAGGAACAGCGCCCGGATGTTCACGCTGCCTTTCTGCATCGAATAGGTCAGCCACGCGGTGAGGGTATCGATGAACAGCGCCACACTGCCCAGGATGACCACGGTCCAACCCGCGACTTCGGGCGGATCAACAAACCGCATCGCGCCCTCATAGACCAGATAAAGGCCGATGATGATCAGCGAGGTATAATTGATAAGCGCGGCGACGATCTCGACCCTGCCATATCCGAAGGTCATTTTCGCATCGGCCGGGCGGCGCGCGATCTTGCGCGCGCCGAATGCGATGACGAGCGACGCCATGTCGGAGAAGTTGTGGATGGCATCCGCGATCAGCGCCAAGCTGCCGGAAAGTATCCCTCCGACAATCTGCGCGACCGTCAGGAGGCCGTTTGCCCAGATGGCAATGGCAACCCGCCGGTCGCCTTCTTTAGGCTCCATATGGGCATGATCATGCGGCACGAGAAGCCTCCTCATGGCCGTGGTTTGGCCGGCTGAGCCCTGGAACGCTTGGCAAACGACCAGCGCGGATCGCCCTGACGCGGGCATTCATCCAATGGCGAATGAGGTGCCGATAGATCCAGTCGCGCAGCGGGCCTAACGCCTGACGATGGTGCTCATAAAACATGTCAGGATTATCGAATGTTCCAAAATCGCGGGCAATGCCGGTCTTCTGGATATATGTACTCTCCCCCGTCCATCCGACTGGCGGTGCGCTCAAGCAGTCGGTCCCGGCACCGTAGCCGCATAGGGACTGAGTCTCGGAAAACGACCGCTGCAAGGCCAACAGGAAGGATGTGTCGAGGATGAAGCCCTCAAGATCGACCCATTCTGCCTCGGTCTCGACCTCGATCCATGAGTGGAGGATTTCTGCGGGTGCGATCGGATAGATCAGTTCAGGCACGACGCCCCGTTGCAACGCTTTGTGGATTGTGAACCCGTGCAAGCGGCATCTTACGCCGACAGCGCGTAGAAGCGCCATCAGCAGCGTTCCCTTCGTGTTGCATTGTCCATACCTGTCATCGAGTACTTCGGAGGCAGGAATGTCGTCGGCGCGGTTATAGCCAAAGTCGATCTCGTTTCGCACGAAGTCGTAGATTGCACCAATTCGATCATGCAGCGGCAAGGTTCCCCACCCCCGGTCGGCGATCAGAGTGGCAAGTGAAGGATGCCTGAAATCCAAGAGTGGCGTGGACGAAAGCAGCGGGTCAACAGGGGTCATGAGCGTTTCCTAGAATCAACTATACAGAGGTGATGGTTTCTACAGTCACTGTAGCTTCAACCTTTATCTTGTCGCGACGCGAGAGACTATTCTGGTTGGTGATTGTGAACTGCCTTGTGATGCTCGTCATGCGCGTCCCGCAGGATGCCTATGCCGCCCCACGCCGCGATGCCAGCCACCGCGACCCCGACAACGAGGTCGGGCCAGTTGCTGCCCAACCACCAAACGAGACCGCCCGCGATCAGGATGCCGCCGTTCGATGCGAAATCGTTGAGGCTGAAGGTGTTGGCGGCCCGGATGTTCACGTCCGGTTCCTTCAGTCGCCCGAGCAGCCAGATGCAGGCGAGGTTGACGACCGCAGCGATCAGCGACATTGCGATCATCAGAGTTCCGAGCGGTTCGGAACCGCCGACATAGCGCCGCCAAGCGTCAATCAGAATGCCAACCGCAAAGATCAGAAGCAATCCGCCGGATACGTTCGCGGCACCCCGCTTCCACTTCGACGACCGGGACAAGGCCAGAAGGCTGATGCCATAGACGAGGCTGTCGGATGTGTTGTCGAGACCATTGGCGATCAGGGCGCTGGAATCGCCGATAGCTCCCGTGGCGAAGAACCCCGCAGCGATTGCGAGATTGAGACCGAGAACAATCCAGAGCGTCTGGCGCTCTTTTTCATTCTTCCCGCTGAATTCGCTTTCGACCATCGAACTGGCAAACCTTCCGATTTCTAAGAAAGGGGGCAGAAACGCCCTCTTCGGATGAAGCTGTCAAAAAGATATATAGAACCTCTAGCGACTATAGATCCAAAATAGCTTATTTACGTCCCTCTGGGCACCGAAAGAATAATCGCGGCACCGATCAAACAGATGGACGTCCCTATGAAGTCCCATCTGTCAGGTCGCTCGCCCTCGACGAACCACATCCAGAGCATGGAGGCCCCGATGTAGATGCCGCCATAGGCTGCGAAAGCGCGGCCCGCTGCGCTGGTTTCGACCTGCGCCAGCAACCAGCCGAAAAGCGCGAGCGCGATTATGCCGGGTGCGAGCCAGAGCGGTGATGCCCCAAGACGCCACCACGCCCAGATGGCGAAACACCCGCTGATCTCCGCGACAGCAGCCAGCGGATAGGCAATTGCGGCGTTCAAGCCCCAATCTCGTCGTGCTCGGTGAGACATTCCGCATGGTCTCGAAGGACCTCCAGAACCTTGCACTCCGCAACGCTGTCACCGTCGCACTCGGCGACCATGCGTTTCAATTCCTTCTTAAGCGCTTGCAGACGCTTGATCCGCTGTTCGACTTGGTGGAGTTGCCGACGCGCGATCGAATCCGCCTCCGCGCAGGATTGGGACGGGTTGTCCGAGAGGTCCAGCAGCTCCCGGATGGAGTCGAGCGAAAATCCGAGCTGGCGTGAGTGCCGGATGAAAGCCAGCCGGTCGAGGTCCTTTTCAAAGTAACGGCGCTGGCCGCCTGCGGTCCTTCCGGCCTCGTTCATCAAACCGATTTCTTCGTAGTAGCGGATCGTCTGAACCTTGGTTCCGGTTCTCCGCGAGAGTGTTCCAATTGCCAGCATGTGAGATCCTTCAATCTACAAAGACTGTAGCTTACTGAAGAGACAACTCCATTGAAAAGACAAAGGTTTCACTTTGGCGTGACTTCGGACAACAAAAAGTAACTTTTCGCTTGAACCTCTATCTGCTGTAGCTTGTATCCCGCGCACAGACAAACTGAACAGGTGGGTAGCGCAAGCAATGAAGAAGGTCCGGATAGTTCTCTGGTCGGCAGTGGTTGTCGCTGCGGCGGTGTCAGCCACGCTTTGGATGACTGAACGCAATCAGGGACCGTTCGCCGCGCGTGTTGATCCTGAGGCCGAGAGTTTCACTGCGGATTTTGAGCTGACGGACCATACCGGTATGGTGCAGACCGACGAGGATTTCCGAGGGCGCTGGATGCTCGTCTTTTTCGGATTTGCGAACTGCCCCGACGTGTGTCCCATGGGGCTCGCAACCATCGCGCAGGTCATGGACGAGCTCGGCACCCAAGGTTCCGCCGTCCAGCCCCTGTTCATCACGGTCGACCCTGAAAGGGATACGCCAAGCGCTCTGGCCAACTACGTTCCCCAGTTTGGTCAGGGAATCCTTGGGTTGAGCGGACCGCCGGAGCAAATCGAACGCACTGCCGAGACCTTCAAGATCTACTACCAGAAGATTGAGGAAGCCTCGGCACCCGACGGCTATACGATGGGGCATACGTCGTCCTTCCTTCTCTTCGATCCGGAAGGTGAATTTGTCCGCATCTACGAATACGACGAGGAACCCGGACTGATCGTTACTGATCTTCGCGAAAGGATCGGCGCGTGACAGCTGGCCCAGACGCAAAGCCAAGCGCGGCGAGCCCGGTAGCTTTCCTGTTCGCGGCATGGTTCGTCGCCTTGTCCGCGTCGCTCGCCGTGCTCTTCATCGGAGAGGTTCTGGGGCAGACCCCCTGCAATCTGTGCTGGTTCCAGCGTGCCTTCATGTTTCCGCTCGCGATTATCCTCGGGGTGGCGGCGTGGCGCGCCGACCTCTCGATCTGGCGCTATGCCGCGCCGCTCGCGGTTCTGGGTGGTGCCGTCGCCCTTTACCATTCCCTGCTTTACGCAGGGATCGTGCCGGCGCCGATCGTCCCCTGCACGGCGTCCGGGCCATCCTGCACCGATGACGCGATGCTGATCCTTGGCCTGCCAATCCCTCTGCTTTCCCTGCTGACGTTCGGGGCGATCCTTGTCCTTCTCATTCAACTTCGACGGATATCAATATGAACCGAAAGACACTTCTGCTCGCGATACTCACTCTGGTACTGGCCGTTTTCGTGGCTGGTGCCTGGTTCGTATCGCGCCCCGATCCGACCCCGGTGGCGACAGCCGCTCCGCTGGAACAACAGGATCGTCTTGTTCGGTCCTATTCTCCCATACTCGGGCGTGAGGATGCGCCAGTGACCATCGTGGAGTTCTTCGACCCAGCCTGCGAGGCCTGCCGCGCCTTCCATCCCATCGTGAAGCAGATACTGGCGCAATATCCCGACGATGTGCGCGTCGTCATGCGCTACACGCCGTTCCACGGCGAGGGGTCCGAGCTGGCAATCAAGGTGCTGGAAGCGGCTCGGTTGCAGGACGTTTTTGTTCCCGTGCTGGAAGCGCTGCTTGAAAATCAGCCCGCCTGGGCCTCTCACGGCGCTCCGGCAGCTGAGCGCATCATGGAGATCGCCGGAGCGGCGGGCTTGGACACAGACGCCGCCGCAAATCAGATCATGTCACCCAGCATCGTCGGCGTCCTCAATCAAGACCGGGCAGACGTCGAAGCTGTCGGAATCCAAGGCACACCGACGTTCTTCGTCAACGGTAAGCCTTTGCCAGAGTTCGGTGCGGAGCAGCTCTTGTCGCTCGTCCAAGCCGAAGTCGAGGCTGCGGCAACAAACTAGAACGAACAGGAGACCCAACGTGTTCAAAACCTTCGCAAAGGCAATCCAGAGCCTGTCTGTCGCTCTTCTGATGGGCTTGCCAATGGCATCCTCAGCGCAGCAGTTGTCAGAGAACGCATCGATTGTGGTCGAGAGCCCCTGGGCGCGCGCGAGCCTTGGAATGTCGCGGCCCGGCGGGGCCTATCTGACCGTTCGGAACGAGGGCAGCGATCAGATCTCCCTTATCGGTCTTCGCGCGGAGATCTCCGGCATGGCTTCGATCCACGAAACCAGAACCAATTCTGACGGCGTCAGCAGCATGGCTCCGGCGGACGATATCGTGATCCCGCCCGGGGGTATGTTCGCCCTTGAACCCGGCGGATATCACGCCATGCTGATGCAACTGCAATCTCCGCTCGTCGAGGGGGAGACCTTTCCGCTGACCCTGCTCTTTTCCGATGGAACAGAGCTTGAAATCACCGTCCCGGTCCTTGGCATCGGCGCACGCGGCCCCGAAGGCTGATCCGGCTGATGATGAGGGTGGCCAAAATCGCAGCGATCGGAGCGGCGGCGGTCTTTGCCGCCCTGTTTGTCGGCTGGTGGCAGGTAGATGGGCCTGGCGCTGACTCCGCGCCGGGCAAGCGGTCTCTACCGCTGACTGCTATGGAATTCAGCCTGACGGATCAGGATGGTCGGGATGTCGGCCCGGAAACCCTCATCGGCGAGCCGAGTCTGGTCTTCTTCGGATTCACCTATTGCCCCGACGTTTGCCCGACGACCCTCTCGGACATTTCCGGATGGCTCGACGAGATTGGGCCGGACGCCGAAGACCTGAATACCGTTTTCATCACCGTAGATCCGGACCGCGACACGGTCGAGGCCATGGCCGAGTATGTCTCGTATTTCCATCCGCAGATACAAGGATGGACGGGCTTGCCAGACCAGATCGCGGCCATCGCCGATGGTTTCCGTGCCACCTATGAGAAGGTTGAGGGGGAAAACGGCGAATATACGATGAACCACACGGCGGGTGTTTTCTTGTTCGATGCGACAGGTCGCTTCGTCACCACCATCGACTATCACGAACCACGCGAATTCGCCGTGCCGAAGATAAGGCGCGCGATGCAGAACAGAACCGAGAGGGCAGAATCTTGAAACTGAGACATATCGTTCTGGGAACGACAATGGCCGCGGCAGCGGTCAGCACGATAGCGAGCCGGGCTTTGATCCTGGAGGCGCCGTCCGAGTACATCTTTTCCGAGGCTCCGGAAGCCTTGGACAGTCCACCCGAACCTCTCGATGGACCAGGCGTCAACGCATCTGGCGAGACGATGCCGAATATGCTTCCGGCCGCTTTTCAGCCGCCTGAGTTTCCCGCACTCGAACGGGCCGAGCCAGATAATCTGATGGCGCTTGTTCAGGCCCTCGCCACGCCGCCTTGGGAGGCGACGGTCGAGGCGGGTGACACATTGGACGTGCTTCTCTCTCTCGCGGACATGGATGCGCAAACACGGACCGAAGTCGCACTGGCACTGACGGTTGAATACGACCTGCGCCGCCTTCGACCGGGCCATCGTCTCAGCGTCGACTTTCGCCCGGACGGCACGCCATTCGTTGTGACGTTGGCTGTCGATGACGGTGTGCGGATCGAAGTCACCCTGGACGACACCATTGCGAGCCGGACGGTAACGCCGAGCGCGTTGACAGTCGAGCGTGCGAGCCAGTTGCTGGTGAACGGGTCGATCTACGCTTCGCTGGATCGAGCAGGCGTCCCGGCCCGTTTTGCCGTCGATCTCGCACAAATCCTCGGGGAAACGGTCGACTTTCGCAGGGATCTTCAAGGCGGAGAGACCCTGAATATCCTTTGGGGTCAGACCGTCCTTCGCGATGGTTCAGAGGTCGGTCAACCGTCCATCTCCTATGCGGCCCTCGATCTGACCGACGACCGCTTCGAAATCCTCTGGTCAGCCGAAGACAGCGGGCGGGCAACGGTCTATTTGAATGGTGAAATCCTGCGGACGGTCGCGCCGCCGGTGGAAGGCGCACGACTGTCGTCGGTCTTCGGGCAGCGCAAGCATCCGATCTACGGCAATATGCGGATGCACACAGGTGTCGATTATGCCGCCGCTGCGGGGACACCGATTGCAGCGACCGCACCCGGACGGGTCTCCTTCATCGGATGGCGGAGCGGGTATGGCCGGGTGGTCGAGATCGCGCACGGGTCAGACACAATGACCCGCTATGCGCACCTCAGCGCTGTGCCGGAGGGTCTGGCCGTCGGAAACCGCGTGGTCGCGGGCGAAACGATTGGCCAGGTCGGTGAGACAGGCACGGCGACAGCTCCGAACCTTCACTACGAAGTGCGCGTGGACGGCCGACCTATCGATCCGCTCGGGGAGGAATTGCTCGCCTCTGCGGAAAATTTCGACACTGCGGACGCCACTGAAATCCTTGAAGAGACGCGCACACGGTTCGCGACCTTTCTTCGCGAAGACACATGACTGATTTGAAAGGAATTCCGATGAAAAACAGGTTTCAAACCGTGGCCGCTGCGACCCTCATGATTGCTGCCGCGACGGCAGTAACCGCCCAGACCGCTATCCACGTCGGAAAGACGCGTGGCTGCGGTTGTTGCCTTGCCTGGATGGAAAAGCTGTCCGATGCCGGGTTCGCTCCTGAAGGTGAGAATATGGGCGGGGCGTTGATCCGTCTGAAAATGGATCGCGGTATTCCCGTCGATATGTTCTCCTGTCACACGGCGACCGTCGAAGGCTACACCATCGAGGGTCACGTTCCGCCAGCCGATATTACTCGACTGCTTGAAGAACGTCCCGATGCCATAGGCCTGGCCGTGCCCGGCATGCCCATCGGCTCGCCCGGCATGGATTTCGGCGACGATGCCGAAGCCTACGATGTCTTTCTGGTGAAATCCGACGGCTCCACTGAGATCTTTTCGTCCTATCCGGCGAGTTAAAGTGGAGCAAATCACAACACTCTCACCAGTCGCACTGGGCTTTCTAGGCAGCCTGGCCGCCGGTCTCATGACCGCCGTCGGGGCGACGCCCGTGCTTCTCGGCAAGACCCCGTCACGCAAATGGCGCGATATTTCGCTCGGCTTTGCCGCCGGGGTCATGCTTGCCGCGTCTTTCTTTTCTCTCATTATACCGGCACTCGACGCAGCGGAGGGCCGATACGGGGATGGCGCGATACCGGCGCTGATCGTCTGTGCTGCGATCCTGATGGGCATGGGCGCGGTCGCCATGATGAACGAAATGATCCCGCATGAGCATTTCAGCAGCGGGCGCGAAGGCCCAGAGGCGGTCTCGCTGCGCCGTGTCTGGCTCTTCATCATCGCCATCACGATCCACAATGCGCCGGAGGGTTTGGCCGTCGGCGTTGCGTTCGGTGCCGACGGTTTTACAGGCGGATTTCCCGTCGCTCTCGGGATCGGATTGCAGAATGCGCCTGAAGGGCTGGCCGTTGCAGTCGCCCTACTGGGCGAGCGATACTCGGCGGGCCGTGCGTTCGGCATCGCAGCACTGACTGGTTTGGTCGAACCCGTCACGGGCTTTCTTGGTGCCGCGATGATCGTCGTGGCGCAGCCTCTCTTGCCCTGGGGTCTGGCTTTTGCGGCGGGCGCGATGCTTTACGTCATCAGCCACGAGATCATCCCGGAAACCCATCGCAGCGGCCACCAGAAGCAGGCGACGACCGGGCTCGCGATCGGGCTCGTCGTCATGCTGTTCCTCGATGTCTGGTTGGGGTGATCCATGGCAACTCGTTCCATCGGCATTTGTACAGCTGTCGCGGCGCTCGCCGCCGATCAGGCATCGAAGGCGTTCGTGCTTGCGAACGCAGAAGCGCTCGCCACCGGCGTCGCTGTATTCCCCGGCTTCAACCTGATCTTCCACCGCAACTACGGGGTGACCTTTGGGTTCTTTCAAAATGTGCCGTGGTGGGTCCTTGCATTGGTCGCCACCGCCGTCGTTCTGTTCCTCGTCGTTTCACTGATCCGGGCAACGCAGGCAGCCGAGGCGGTTGCCTACGGCATGGTGATCGGCGGCGCTCTTGGGAATATCGTCGATCGTCTTCGCTTTGAAGGGGTGACCGATTTTCTGGATTTCTATCTCGGAACGGCGCATTGGCCAGCGTTCAACCTCGCGGATGTCTTCGTGGTCTGCGGCGTGGGGATTTTGCTGATCTTCTCGGGGCGCGAAAAGGTCGCTGCGTCCGAAACCTCAAGATAGATCTCGGTGATTTCAATCGGCATCACTGTTCTCCGCATTTCCGGAATGTCAGGTATCATCCTCACATTCTGTGCATTCGGCCTCGGCGCTTTGGCAGTTTTCGCTCTGCCACCATTCTCGATGCCGGTGCTTTTGCCCGTCGCGTTTGGCGCGCTGTATCTCCTTACGGTCGGAGAGAGCCGCATGCGGGCCGGACTTGCCGGATGGGCGTTCGGCGTTGGCTTCTTCCTGTTCGGATTGTCCTGGATCGCGGAGAGCTTTTTCGTCGACGCGGAGCGGTTCGGCTGGATGGCCGTTCCTGCGGTGGCTGGACTGGCCGCCGGCCTTGCGCTGTTTCCGGCGGCGGCAATGGCAGCGTTCGCATGGAGCAGGACGAAAGGTGTCTCCGGCGCATTGATCTTCGCGGTCTGCTGGTCGGTTTCGGAATGGCTGCGCGGCACCATGCTGACAGGCTTTCCCTGGAACCTGATCGCCTATGCATGGGCCGACTACGATATTCCACGCCAAATGGCCGCATGGGTTGGCAGCTACGGACTTGGCCTCGTCACAGTTCTGCTGTCGGTCCTGCCCGTAACGCTCCTCATGCGGAATCGTCGGCAAAATGCGTTCGCCGCATTTGTTTTCATGTCGGTGGTGGGGGGTGCCGGAACCCTCGGTACGGTTCGCCTTATGGCCACCACACCGCCAACAGACACAACCGTCAGGATCGTTCAGGGAAACATTCCTCAGACGGAGAAATGGGACCCCGCGTTCCGCGAACGGAACATATCCCGCTATCTGGACCTGTCTGCGCAGTCTGGCAGCTTCGACGTTCTTCTCTGGCCTGAAAGTGCATTTCCCGGTTATCTTGATGAGAATCCTGAAATGTTGGGTCGAATTGCAGAACGTCTGCCTGAGGGCCGCGTTCTTCTGACCGGTGCACAGACGCGCGAGTCGGACGGCACTGGCACACGCTACAGAAATTCGATCCTCGCAGTCGATCAGACCGGACAGATCGTCACGCGATACGCCAAGCATCACCTCGTGCCGTTCGGGGAATACGTTCCCCTGCGGAGTTTTCTTCCGATCCAGCGATTGACCGCAGGGCTTGGGGACTTCACGCCCGGTACCGGCCCCCAGACCGTTGAGCTACCCGGTTTATCTCCGGTCGGCCTTTCGATCTGCTACGAGGCCATTTTTCCGGGACGTGTCGTAGACGCCGCTTCGCGTCCGGACTGGATATTCAACGCCACCAATGACGCTTGGTTCGGTGCGTCTCTCGGTCCCCGGCAACATCTGGCCTCTGCCAGGATGCGCGCGGTCGAAGAGGGGCTGCCTTTGGTTCGCGCGGCCAACACGGGCATTTCAGCAGTTATCGATGGGTACGGCCGGATCGTCGCCCGCCTCGGGCTCGATGAGACCGGCGTGCTGGACGCCCGCTTGCCAGCTGCGCTCCCGGCCACGCCATTCGCGAAATACGGGCAGATGATGTTCCTGCTCGTTTTGGCAGCGTGCATCGCGGGTGCCATTGGGTTGACTATTGGAAAGGAAAAGGCACCATGATCGTGATCTTCGGAGCATTGGTCGGCGCCGCATGGGGCGGATATCTCGCCAAGAAGCGTGGCGGCAACAGGCTGGTCATCGCCCAGTACGCGGCAAGTTCCGCGATCGCATTCGGACTCCTGGCGTTGTTCGCCTCGATCGTTCTTGCACGGGTTCTATGAACCGCCGTCCAAGGCCGGATAGGCGCTAGGCGAATATGTCGATCGGCGTCCCGTCCCGCACCATCGCGTAGATATCCTCAATTTCGCGGTCCGACACCGCGATGCAACCCGCCGTCCAGTCTGGCTTGATCGCGTCGATCCCGGGTCGTGGCCCGCCATGGATGAAAATGTCGCCGCCTGGCTCACGGCCCTGTGCAGCGGCGAAGGCGATATCGGCCTCGTTCGGATAAGAGATTCCGATGGAGAGATGGAACAGACTGTCGGGATTGCGTCGGTCGACGGTATAAGCCCCTTCGGGCGTTTTCCCGTCACCCTCGAACTGCTTGGGCCCCTCGGGCGCGAAACCGAGGTCTATCCTGTAGGCTTTCAGGACCGAGGTATTGTTGAACAGGAACAGGTTCCGGTCACCTTTGAACATCTGCAACCGGGTGACCTCGGGCCCATCGTAGGTTCGGAATTTGCTGGCGCACCCTGCAAGGCCAAGTGCAAGTCCGCCCAAGAGTGCCGTTCGTCGTGTCGTTTTCATCATGTCGTCCGCTCGATCTTTTTACCTGTCCACTCATATCGGTATCGGTATGCTTGATCAATCAATGGCCGTGCGCCAGGGCTCCCTGCGCCATCTTCTCTCCCACTTTCTCTCCCCCGGACCCGTCTGGCCGGTCCTTCTTGGCCCGGAGCAGCCTGAGCGCGTTGGCGACAACCAGCAGCGAAACGCCGACATCCGCAGCGATGGCACCCCACATTGTTGCCATGCCGAACGCTGTCAGCCCGACGAACAGCGCCTTCGTCGCAAGCGCAATAGCGATGTTCTGATGGATGACGTTCATGGTGCGGCGGGAATGGCCTATCAGCCATGGCACCTTGGCGATGTCGTCCGTCATCAGGGCGATATCGGCGGTCTCAATGGCGGCATCCGATCCGACCGCACCCATGGCGATGGCGAAATGCGCCCGCGCCATGGCAGGTGCGTCATTCACACCATCTCCGATCATTGCCACGACATCGTAACTGGCAACCAGTTCTTCGATTGCCGCCACCTTGTCTTCTGGCAGCAGTTCTGCGCGAACCTCATCGATGCCGACTTCCGCCGCCACGGCGCGCGCCGTGCGTTCATTGTCGCCGGTCAGCATGATGATCTTTTGCACGCCTTGGGCATGCAGACGCGCCACGACCCCCTTCGCATCCGGGCGGATACGGTCGCGCAGTTCGATCAGGCCCAGCAGGCGGCTTCCGGAGCCTACGGCCACGAGTGTGCTGCCAGCCCCTTCGATCCGTTCCAGCAGGTCGCGGGGGATCGCTTCGCCAAGCCCCTTCTCGGTCGCAAATCGATCCGAACCGAGCCAGACGGGCTGACCCTCCCAGGTTCCCTCGACACCGCGGCCCGGCACCGTTTGGGTGTCGGTAGCCGCCGACTGCTTCAGCCCATCGCGTTCGCCGCGCACCAGGATGGCCCGCGCGAGAGGATGCGAAGAGCGGGCTTCCAGCGCGACAGCGGCGCTCAGAAGGTCGCGCTCGGCCGTGCCGCCCAAGGGATGCAGACCCGCGACCTCCGGTTCTCCCATGGTGATCGTCCCGGTCTTGTCCATTGCCAGAGCTGTCAGGCGTGACGGCGCCTCCACATAGGCACCGCCCTTGATCAGCACGCCATTGCGTGCCGAGGCCGCGAGCGAAGCGACGATGGAGACCGGCGTAGAAATCACGAGCGCACAGGGGCAAGCGATTACCAGGAGAACCAGTGCATTGTAGAACCAATAATTCCATGCCCCCGCGAACAGCAGCGGTGGAACGACGGCGATTAGAACCGCCAGCACCATGACAATAGGCGTGTAGATGCGGGCGAACTTTGTGACCCACTGTTCAACCTCGGCGCGGCGCGAATGAGCGTCGCCTACCATACGGATGATTTTCGAGAGCACGGTATCGCCTGCGGCCTTGGTGGCCCTGACCGTCAGTGTGCCGTCGCCGTTGATCGTTCCGGCATACACTTCATCGCCAGTTTCCTTTGCCACAAGAGCACTTTCCCCGGTAATCGGAGCCTGATCAACATCGCCGCGACCCTCGGTCACCTCTCCGTCGAGCGGGATACGGTCTCCGCCGCGCACCACGAAGCGGTCACCGATCGCAACCTGAGCCGCAGGAACATCGGTCTCCGATCCGTCGTCACGAATGACGCGCGCCGTGGGTGGTGCTAGGTCCAACAGGGCCGAGACCGCGTTGCGCGCACGCCCCACGCTCCAGGATTCGAGAGCGAGGGACAGAGCAAAGAAGAATGCGACCGTTGCCGCCTCGAAAAACTCGCCCAGACCGATCGCCCCGGCCACGGCGACGATCATCAGCAAATTCATGTCAGGCGAAAATCTACGCGCGGCGGACCATGCTTTGGGGGCGACCAGCCAGGCTCCGAACACCACCGCCAGCATGAACAGCCCCATCTCGACCAGAGGCATAGACGTCTCGCCATGACCGGAGAAGAGCCGCAGCGCGCCGCCCGCCCCCGTCTCGACGATGTGGTAAAGGAACCCCGCGGCCCAGAAGCCGCCGCTGAGCCCGGTGAAGAGGCGTTGACGTGCGAAATGGGCCGCCTGGTCCGCTTCGGCGCTTTCAGCATCCCACATCTTCGCGCTCATCCCAGTCGACCCGACGATCTTGATGATCTTATCGTCGCTGAGCGGTTTGGCGCTTTTGAGAATGGTCATGCGCCCGTTGATCACATCGAAGGCCAGATGCTCGCTGCCGCCGACTTCCGGCCCGACGACCTTGTTCAGGATCGCGACCTCTTCCGCACAATCCAGCCCGTTAACGCGAAAACTGCGTCCGGAGGATGGTGGAGGTGCTGCCACCTGCGCGGTGTCTTCGGCCGTCTGGCCGCAGCAAGCCTTTGTGTCTTTGCGATCATCCTGATGACCGTGCGGATGCGTGTCTGGACCGTGGTGGGACATGGGAAACCTCTGAGAATAAGCGTTGAGCCAAAGATAGGAGCTTCAGTTGCTAGAGGTTCAAGAAGTTTCTTGGGATGTTCTGTGCTTAAGGCCATCACAATCAGCACTGTACCTCCTCTGAACTGTTCGGGCGCGACAGCGAGGCGATTGGACTTGACCTTCCATCTACGGGAAGCACTATTTGCGGACCCAGTGTAGTTTTTGAAAGGCTAGGAAATGGATCAGATAGTAGGCAAGGATGCGTCAGAGCGGTCGTCGGATCATGCCGTGGATCCGGTGTGCGGCATGTCCGTCACAATTTCTCCGGACGCACGCCGTGCAGACTATGACGGTGAAATTTTCTATTTCTGCTCCGACAGGTGCCACACCAAGTTCAAGGCTGATCCAGTTTACTACGCCTCTGGCAAGGCATCGGATCGTCGCATGACCTCACAAGCAGGCGCGCAGTATACATGCCCGATGCACCCTGAAATCGTACGTGATGAACCCGGATCTTGCCCGATCTGTGGCATGGCGCTTGAACCGATGTTACCGTCGGATGAACCCAGTGAGGAACTGACCGACTTCACCCGCCGCATGTGGATCAGTGCCGCGGCGGCCGTTCCCCTGGTCATCCTAACCATGGGTGAGTTGGTCGGTCTGCCCGTCCGAGACTGGATCGGGCATCAACTGGCGACCTATGTCGAGTTCGCGTTGGCGACACCAATCGTCCTATGGGCGGCGAAACCCTTCTTCGAGCGGGGATGGGCGTCGATCGTGAACCGCTCGCCCAACATGTGGACACTGATCTCCATCGGTGTCGGTGCGGCCTACATCTATTCGCTGGTGGCTACGTTCCTTCCGGGCGTGTTTCCGGAGGTCTACCGGATGGGCGCGGGGGTCGGCACCTACTTTGAGGCCGCCGTTGTCATCATCACCCTGATTTTTGTTGGGCAGGTTCTGGAGCTGAGGGCGCGGGAACGGACCGGCGATGCCATTCGGGCACTACTCGACCTGGCCCCGAAAACTGCGCGACGTATCCTGCCCGACGGCACAGAGTATGACGCGCCGCTGGAAAACATCGTTGAGGGGGATCGTCTGCGGGTCCGCCCAGGCGACGCGATCCCCGTCGACGCCACGGTCATGGACGGTACGTCGTCCATCGACGAGAGCATGATCACCGGCGAACCCCTGCCGGTCGAAAAAGGTCCCGGCGATACCGTCACCGGCGGCACGATCAACAAGAACGGATCCCTTGTCATCGAGGCCGCGCGCGTGGGTGCCGACACGATGCTGAGCCAGATCGTCGAGATGGTTTCGAACGCGCGTAGGTCCCGCGCGCCGATTCAGGGTCTTGCCGACAAGGTCTCATCCTACTTCGTGCCGACCGTTGTCCTGATCGCGCTGCTCGCATTCGTCGCGTGGCTGAGCTTCGGACCCGAACCTGCTCTGGTCTTTGCCATTGCCTCGGCGGTGTCGGTGCTGATCATCGCCTGCCCCTGTGCTCTGGGCCTGGCGACCCCGATTTCGATCACGACGGCCGCGGGGCGCGGTGCACAGGCGGGTGTGCTGATCAAGGACGCCGAAGCTCTGGAACGCATGGCCAAGGTCGATACGCTGATCGTGGACAAGACGGGTACCCTGACCGAGGGGAAGCCGAAGCTGACCGATGTGGCCGCTCTGGGCGACGAAAGCGAGGAAACCATTCTCACCCTAGCTGCCGCCCTGGAAAAAGGCTCGGAGCACCCGTTGGCGGAGGCCATCGTGGAGGGTGCGAAGGAGAAGGGCATCAAGGTCGGCAATGCCGAAAACTTCGAGGCGGTGACCGGAAAAGGCGTGCGCGGAACTGTCTTGGGGCGGGCTGTCGCACTTGGAAATACCGCAATGATGCGCGACATGTCTCTCGACACATCTACGGCGGAGGAAGCGGCAGATGTTCTACGGGCCGAGGGTAAGACCGCCATGTTCGTAGCCATTGAAGGTAAGCTGTCCGGCATCGTCGCAGTGGCCGACCCGATCAAGGAGTCGACTGCCGAAGCCATCAAGGTACTGCACGAGGCAGGTCTGCGGATCATCATGGCGACAGGTGACAACGAACGCACCGCCAGCGCCGTGGCGCAGCGGCTTGGAATCGACGAGGTTCGGGCCGGCGTTCTGCCGGAAGATAAGAAGGCGCTGGTCGACGAGCTGCACGCCGAAGGCAGAAAGGTCGCGATGGCGGGTGATGGTGTCAACGACGCGCCAGCCCTGGCCGCAGCGGACGTCGGCCTTGCCATGGGTACGGGCGCGGACGTGGCGGTTGAAAGTGCGGGCATCACGCTGTTGCGCGGGGATCTGAACGGCATCGTCAAGGCGCGGACACTGGCGGTGGCGACGATCCGCAACATTCGCCAGAACCTGTTCTGGGCGTTTGCCTATAACACGCTCGGTGTTCCAATCGCGGCAGGGGTCCTCTACCCGGTCTTCGGCCTATTAATGTCACCAATGATCGCCGCAGCCGCGATGAGCCTTTCTTCAGTCTCGGTCATCGCAAACGCTCTCAGGCTGAGGCGATTGAAGCTTTAGCGGGTCCGCGTTTTGAACGTGAAGTAGGTCAATTATCCATTTCAGCAAAACGTGTATTGCTGGTCTGTCAGAAATCCAACATAGCTGACCGATGATACTCAAAACGCGCCTTTTTGTGCTTACTCTTTTGATTGGCGTTGTTCTGGCGCAAATCAGTCATGCGTCCATTTCAAGCGTGGATTCAGGGTCTTCGATGGTCATGCAAAGCGATTGCTGTCCAGATGACTGCCCGGACATGCCGGAATGCGATGCTGCTTGCATTTCGACGATGTAATGTCGGGTAGCCCCGATTGTGCTGGGGCTGGAACGAGCAACTCTAGCGAGCTTGCCGAGCCCCGGAAACGCAGAGTTCTCACGGGCCGAGGCGGCAGCGCACCGACAACATGCGGACATTGAGCTTCAAAGACCGCCCAAGGCATGACGGGTCAGGTGTCTTTCGCACCAAAATCCACGCGCCGATGTAACGTATAGACTCAGGGTCGATACGATGGCTGGCGTTCCCGTTGCCCGTCAAAATAGGCGTATCATGCTCCGCTATATCCCCACCTTTCTTGCGACCCTCGTGGTCGCGACCCAGCTCTCCGTGCCGATGGCACAGGCGGCTGCATCTGATTACAGCCTTGTTCTCGTCGAAACGACTTATCCCTTCGGAGACGGCGCGGTTCTGGAGCTTCGTCTGATTGATACCCGCACCAATGCGCCCGTCGAAGGCGCCGTCATCTTTGCCACAAGGCTGGATATGGAGCCGGACGGCATGGAGACGATGACTTCGACGGTCTTGGCGTTGCCCGGCGAAGAGCCGGGTCTCTATCGCTTTTCCGCCGATCTGACGATGGACGGAAACTGGCGGTTTTCCGTTGCGGCCAAGGTGCAGGGCGAACCTGAAACTGTTCAGGCGCAAATCGTGCTCGAGGTGCTGCCATGAGCGTCTTTGGCAAATTGGTGCTTATCGGCGTGGTTGGCGGCGCGGCTGGATGGGCGGGCCTCGCGGCAGGCGTCAAGGGTTGGACGCCTGCTATGCTGGCAAATGTGGCGCAGACGCAATTCCCCGCGCTGATGGGACGGCAAGCTGAAGCAATGCCAGCCGCAACCCGAACGCCGACAGGCCCGGTCATCTACTACCGACACCCTGACGGTCTCGCCGAATGGTCCGCCGCGTCGACCGAGACTGCCGATGGAAAGTCCTTTTTGCCGGTCCTGGCGAACGAAGACGTATCGTTTGATCCAGAGGCGATCACGCCTCTAGAGGCAGAGAGTGGCGAACGAACCCTACTCTACTACCGCCACCCGATGGGCCTGCCTGATACGTCGCCGGTGCCAAAGCTGGATTCCATGGGGATGGACTACCTGCCCGTCTATGCCGACGAGGTAAGCGATGCCGGATCAGTGACCGTATCGCCCGGCAAGCTGCAACGCACGGGCGTGCGTACGTCAATTGCAGTGTTTGATCCCATGGCAACAACAGTGCGCGCGCCGGGGATCGTCGCGCTGGACGACCGTAGAGTCAGCGTCATTTCATTGCGTGCGGATGCGTTCATCGAAGAAGTTGAGGATGTAACGACCGGATCAATCGTTGAAGCGGGCGAACCGCTGGCGATGCTCTATTCCCCAGAGGTCGTCGCCGCTGCGGCGCAATATGTTTCCGACCTTCGGGGCGGTGAAGGGAGGGTCGAAGGCAGCCGCCAAAGGCTGGCAAATCTGGGCGTCCCAGCAGCCGTCATCGACAAGATCGCGGCGGAAAGGCGTACGCCGGTGCAAATCACTCTGATGGCACCGCGGTCGGGCGTGGTACTCGAACGGATGGCCGTCGAAGGCATGATGTCCGAGGCCGGAGAAACGCTGTTTCGTATTGCCGATACATCGGTTGTCTGGGTCATGGCGGACGTGCCGGAATCTGCGCTCGCGGGCCTTTCGGATGGAAACGCTGCGACGATCACCTTCCCAGGCCTGCCGGGCGAGACCTTCAGCGGCTTGATCGACAAGATATACCCTGAAGTCGATATGCAGACCCGGACTGCACGCGTCCGCATCGATCTGTCCAACCCCGAGGGTCGCTTGCTGGTCAACATGTTCGCGGATGTGGTTTTGGCGACGGGCGACGGTGCGCCCGTGGTGCAGGTGCCGGAAACGGCGGTGATCGACACCGGCGATCGCCAGGTGGTGATCCGCGATATGGGAGAGGGGAAATTTGTGCCGCAGGATGTGGTGCTGGGGCGGCAGGCCGCCGGGATGGTGGAAATCCTTGAAGGCATTGTGGAGGGCGACCGGATCGTCACCACCTCGACCTTTCTGATCGACGCGGAGAGCAACCTGAACGCAGCCCTGGCTGCGCTGACCGCCCCGGAGGCAGTCGAATGATCGCGCGTGTCATCGAATGGTCCGCCCGCAACCTTGTTCTGGTGTTCTTTGCCACGGCCCTGATCATCGCCGCAGGGGTCTGGTCACTGCGCAACTTGCCGATCGACGCTATTCCCGACCTGTCTGACGTGCAGGTGATCGTGCTGACCGATTATCCGGGCCAGGCTCCGCAGGTCGTCGAGGATCAGGTCACCTATCCGCTGACTTCGGCGATGCTGACGGTGCCGCGATCCCGCGTCGTGCGGGGGTTTTCGTTCTTCGGCATTTCCTTTGTCTACATTATCTTCGAGGACGGCGTAGACCCCTATTGGGCACGGTCTCGCGTTCTGGAATACCTGAACGCCGCGGCAGCCCGCCTGCCGGACGGCGTGACGCCCACGCTCGGTCCCGATGCGACCGGGGTCGGATGGGTTTACCAATACGCGATCACCGGAGAAAATCTGTCGCTGGCCGAATTGCGGTCGTTGCAGGATTGGATCGTGCGCTTTGGTGCAAGCCGTGCCGAGGGCGTGTCCGAAGTGGCCAGCGTCGGCGGCTTCGTCAAGCAATACTCGGTCACGGTGGATCCGGTGCGGATGCGGGCGCAGGGGTTCACGCTGTCCGACATCGGCAAGGCCATCTCTGAAAGCAACATGGACACCGGCGGGCGCACGGTAGAGCTTTCCGAGTTCGAATTCATGGTACGCGGACGGGGCTATCTGTCGGGGACCGAGGATATCGGCAACATCACCCTGCGCAGTATCGGCGGCGTCCCGATCAGCCTGCGCGACGTGGCGCGGGTCGAAATCGTCCCCAATGAACGCCGCGGCATCGCCGAGTTGAACGGTGAGGGCGAGGTGGCCAGCGGCATCGTGCTGCAACGGGTGGGCGCCAATGCACTGGACGTGATCGAAAACGCCAAGTCAGAACTGGATGTGGTTGCTCAAAGCTTGCCGGACGGGGTCGACATCGTGCCGGTCTATGACAGGTCCAACCTGATCCTGTCGGCAATAGAGACGCTGAAAACAACGCTTCTCGAAGAAAGTCTCGTTGTGGCCGGGGTCACGATCATTTTTCTGTTGCACGTCCGGTCGGCCCTCGTAGCGATCATCATGCTGCCTATCGGATTGCTCATGGCGTTCACCGCGATGAAATTCCTCGGGATCGGGGCCAATATCATGAGCCTCGGCGGCATTGCCATCGCCATCGGCGCGATGATCGACGCCGCCATCGTGATGATCGAGAACGCGCACAAGCATTTGGAACGTGCTGCCCCCGATAAGCCCCGCATCGAGGTGCTGATCGAAGCCGCAAGCGAGGTCGGCCCGGCACTGTTCTTCAGCCTGCTGATCATCACCGTATCGTTCCTGCCGATCTTTGCACTGGAAGGACAGGAGGGACGCATGTTCGGCCCGCTGGCCTATACCAAGACGTTTTCGATGGCGGCGGCGGCGTTCCTGTCGGTGACGCTGGTGCCTGCGCTGATGGTGGTCTTCGTGCGCGGCCGGATCATCCCTGAACACAGGAATCCGGTGAATCGGGCACTCATCGCCGTTTACCGCCCAATCATCCGCGCCGTGCTGAAGGCCAAAAGTCTCACGATCATAGTGGCTCTCGCCGCACTGGTGGTCACGATCTGGCCCGCGCGGCAGTTGGGGTCAGAGTTCATGCCCGTCCTGAACGAGGGCACGCTGATGTATATGCCGACCACTTTGCCCGGTCTGTCAGTCACCAAGGCCGCAGAGTTGATGCAGACGCAAGACCGCATCATCAAGACCTTTCCCGAGGTCCTGACCGTCTTCGGCAAGGCGGGCCGCGCCCTGACCGCGACCGATCCCGCGCCGACCGAGATGTTTGAGACGATCATCCAGCTCCGCCCGGAAGACGAATGGCGGCCCGGTGTGACGACCGAAAGCCTGCGGCAGGAAATGGATGCCGCCCTGCAATTTCCCGGCGTATCGAACGCCTGGACGATGCCGATCCGGGCGCGCATCGACATGCTGTCCACCGGAATCCGCACGCCTGTGGGGATCAAGGTCTTCGGCACCAGCCTGACCGAGATGGAAAAGGTCGCCCGTGAGGTCGAAGCCGTGGTACGAACGGTGCCCGGAACGACCAGCGCCTATGCCGAACGGGTGATCGGCGGCTATTACCTCGACATCACCCCGGACCGTACAGCGCTTGGCCGCTACGGTCTGTCGGTGCAGGATGTGCAAGAGATAATCGGCATGGCGTTGGGGGCCAAGGCCATCACGCAGACCGTCGAGGGGCGCGAGCGCTACGACGTCGCAGTGCGCTATCCGGCGACACTGCGGTCTGATCCGGAGGCGATTGGGCGCGAGGTTCAGGTTGCACTGCCGGGCGGTGGCACCATTCCGCTGGGGGACGTGGCCACCATTGAACGCACCCGCGGAGCTACGTCGATCCGCACCGAGAACGGACAGCTTGCCGTATATATCTTTGTCGATATCGTCGGACGCGATCTTGGCGGCTATGTGGCCGAAGCTCAGGCGGCGGTCGCGGCCTCCGTCACTCTGCCACCCGGCTATTCTTTGGGCTGGAGCGGTCAGTTCGAATACCTTGAACGCGCGAAACAGCGGCTGGCCACTGTTGTGCCGCTGACGCTGGCGCTGATCTTTCTGCTGCTTTACCTAAACTTCCGCCGCCTGACGGAATGAACCGCCCCGATTTTACCGGAGGGTGCTTTGTTCAACGTCAGGCTACTTTATCGAGTGTGTTTAGATTTGCATAGAATACCTCCAGCCCAATTTGCTTGCGATCGCTGTGAATAAAGCAGCTTCGCTACGATACTCATCGCGGTGTTCCATCGCCAACCGCACCGCACGTTCGCGGAACTCAGGTGAATACGGCTTCGAGGTCTTCTTGTTGTGTGACTGTTCCATAATGGGCAATTCTCCGAAAGTTTTGCCCTCCGGTAAACCCGGGGCGGTTCAGAAACCTTGATCGTGATGCTGTCGCTGCCTTTCGCTCTGGTCGGTGGCATTTGGCTCATGTGGTTCATGGGCTTCAACATGTCGGTTGCGGTGGCCGTCGGGTTTATCGCGCTGGCCGGGGTGGCGGCTGAAACCGGAGTGATCATGTTGATCTATCTCGATCAGGCGTTGAATGAAGCGCGTGCCCGCGCGGGCGACAGGGACCTGACCCGCGACGAGCTCTACGCCGCGATCATGGTGGGTGCAGTAGACCGCGTGCGCCCCAAGATGATGACAGTTGTCGCAATCATGGCCGGCCTGATGCCGATCCTTTGGGCGCATGGCACCGGGTCCGAGATCATGCAGCGCATCGCAGTGCCCATGATCGGGGGAATGGTGTCGTCAACCTTGCTGACCCTGATCGTCATTCCGGCGGTTTATGCCATCATCAAAGGGTGGAGCCTGAAGCAAGCCGGTACAGTGCCTGATTTGGCCCTCGGGCGGGCCGCAGAATAAGGGCAACGGCGTCAAGCAAGCAATAGGATATTGAGATGTATGCTCGAAACCTATGGAGTCACCGCGACTTCGACCATGCGGATTTTAGTGTCCCCATCCCCGCCGCCGGTCGGCTGCGTCCAGGCCACAAACGTATTGGCGTCTCCGCGCGCCATTCGGGGAAAACCGATCGATCCGCCGCCCCGATTGATATGGAGCGCCTGAGGCGCTGCGCATCCGGTACTTCGCGATATGTGGCACATGACGATCGCTTCACCGCCTCCCACATATTCAATCCAGAGCGCCAATGCGCTTCCATCCGGCATTTGCAGAACATCCACCCGTCCCGCGGCTGTGCCGAGGTCAATGCGGAGCGGTTCGTCAAACTGCGCGCCGCCATCGTCCGAAAACGCGATATGAACCTCCGGTTTATTCTCAGCTGCAGTGAACCAGATGACGGACACCTTGTCGTCCATCGTATCAACAGCTGGGCCATTTACGGGGCAGCCGGCAATTTCCCATCCGTCGTCGTGAACAGTGAGGGGTTGCGTCCAGTCCCTTCCGGTAGATCGAACAATCGAAATGTCGCGGATTTCATCGGCGGTTCGATCACGATAGACCGCCACGATATCGCCCGAAGCGGTCCGCGCTGCGGACGTCTGACAACAAGTACAAGCGCGCGCGTCCAACAGGCTTTCTGGCTTCATCGTTCCGTCAGAGTTGATCTGTCGTGCGCGCAGCTGCATCGCATTCTCGAAGTTTTCGCCTTCTGTTTGACTGTCATACTCCCGGCCATCCAGCCACAGCGCCGTCAACCCGCCAAACTGATCGGGAACCAACGAAACAAAACCGTGCTCGCGTTGTGATCTGTCATCATGGGGAACAAGCGGTTCCGTCCAGCTTCTGCCTTCATCTTTAGAAAAAGCGATATTGACGTCATATTGGTAATCACCCTCCCCATTCAGTTTAAGCCATTGTGCCGCCAGGCCGCCATCAGCCAGCACCGCTACCGATGGAAAATCGGCCCAGTTGATGTAAATCTTTGACGATTTATGAATTGTGCGAGCGTCCGACCACTCACTGCCATCGAGGATGGCCATGCGAACTTCAGATTCGGCTCCTTTTTCTTCTGTCCAACTCAATATGATCCGGCCATCCGGCAAGGTTGCAAGTGATGGTTCACGGGCGCCGATGCCGACCGGTGCTGCGCGGTCGGTCAATCTAAAGAGGCCGGTTTCCTCGGCATGAGTTGCGGTGGAAGATCCAAAAAATGCAGCAAGGATCAGGATCGATGCAGCGAGACACTTACTCATCTAGAGAATTTTCCCCAACAGTTGTCGCCATGTCGCAGCGAACAGAATGGTAGTTACCCGCGAACCAATTCCACCCTTTTGACCGTCGAAACGGCTCAATATATCCCGTTGGCACGCTGCAATGCACGAATGTAAGATACGATATCGAGAATATCTGATCGCGTCACGCCTTCAACCGCTGGCATGTTACCAAATTTCCAATGATGCGCCCGAACTCCATTTTGAGCCGCGAGGACAAACGCCATGTCGCCGTGATGGCTCGGCTCATAGATCTTGTGTACGAGCGGTGGAGCGACGCCATCCTGACCCTGTCCATTCAGGCCGTGGCAGGCGACACAGACCGCATCATAAGCACTTGCGCCAATTTGCTCCTGCTCGGTCAAGCTGCTTGGCAGCTTGACAGTTGCAAGCGCACCTGCAGGGAGCACCCTGCCCTCCTCCGTCCGGGTGCCCGTTTGGGAGTCTGTTTGCTGCTTGAAATACCATCCCGCCGCAGCAATGGTGACCAGAGCAAAAAATATCGCGGCCCATCTCATTCTATCGGACTCCTTCATGATGTTGCGATCGCCCCCTGTCTCTTCACAGACAAAGCCGGGTATCTCAGTGTAGCTTCCTCGAATTCGCGGACCTCTTCCGGCTTGTGGTAAGCGGTGCGCCGATCCCACCTATTTAGCGTAATTCCATGGTAGCAGATCGTTGATCTGGCTTTGTTTGTGGCCTGCGACGATGGCAGTGACCGTATCTGTCAGATAGGCATGCGGATCGACACTGTTCAATTTGCAGGTCTCGATCAAGGAAGCGATGACGCCCCAGTTTGTGGC
>NZ_FNJD01000022.1 GCF_900103185.1 Sulfitobacter litoralis | reverse complement strand
CGGCCTGGCGCAGGGCTTGGCAGGAAGTGATCCCGTTCTTTGCTTTTGATCCCGCCATCCGAAAGATCATCTACACCACCAACGCAATTGAAAGCTTGAACCGTGTAATCCGCAAATCGATTAAGACGCGGGGATCGTTCCCGACCGAAGGCGCAGCCACGAAGCTGATCTACTTGGCGATCCGCAAGTTTGAGAAAGGCGGCCGAAATGTTCGAGAATGGTTTGCGGCCCGCAATCATTTCGCCATAATGTTTGAGGATCGCTTCAATGCGTGACTGTATCTAAAACCCGCATGGGCCAGACCAGATACACAAAGTTCATGACACTCCCACGCGCGTCAGCCCCGCAGCCAAGGCCGAGCTGAGCGGAATAAGCGACAGATCGGCAGGCATCAGAAGCTGATCCGACTGCACCATCGCCACGACCGTCCCGTCCATCGAAATCAGGTGAGAGTGGCTATCGTCCGGGTCCGGTTCTACCGACACATTTGGCGCTATTGCGGTTGCATCGCTGTCGTCCCAGACCAGCAACAGGCTGTCATCTACGATGTCGAAAGCACGAATGTCGACGATGCCGTCGGGGCTGACCCAATCACCGAGGATCACGTCATCGCGCCCGTCACCCGGGGTCACCGTGTCGTTGGATCCAGCAAGGATCACATCATCACCCCCACCGCCATTCAGATAATCACCTTCGTCGGTATCGCTGATGCGCGCGTCTTGGGGGTCTTGGTCAACGATACCGTTGATCGTATCGTTCCCCCACCCGCCAAACAGCGCATCGCCGCCGCGCCCACCTGTCAGCACATCGTCCCCAAGCCCGCCCATCAGAGCGTCGGCACCACTGTTGCCATACAGCCAGTCCTGCCCGGCAGAGCCATTCAGCGTATCTTGGCCCGCCCCACCTTGCAGTACATCATCATCATTGTGGCCGGTAAGCCTATCTGCCGCTTCGGCACCTGCTAGCACATCGTCGCCGTCATTGCCGTGCAGGTCATCATCCCCCGAACCGCCGATCAATGTGTCGTCGCCGTTGTCCCCAAAGAGAGTGTCATCGCCGCCCGCTGCCTGCACAAGATCGTCGCCGTCATAGGCCGCGACATGATCGTTGCCGGCAGATCCGGTGATCAAGTCGCCCTCAGGTGTGCCAGAGATGAGTTGGACCGTGGAGGTATCTTCATCGAGATCGGAGTCTTCTTCTTCCTCCTCCTCGACACTGATGTCGATAAAGGCGGCGGCCCCGACGGTGATCAGCCCCATTAACCCTGCAAGAAATAGCATCTGAAAATCCGCCTCTAATGCCCGCAAAATAGCAGGCGTACTCATGAAGAAACCCCGGTTCCCAAGGGTCGCATCAAAAGCATAGACGTAAAAAAGTTAAGTCGACGCTAAGACTTCCACACAATCGGCACCTGAGTATAGCGGATGTACAAAGGATGCTTCGGGTGCCCGTCCTTTGACAGGCCCAGATGATACACCGGCCTGTCGCTGCCCAAGAGCAGATCTTGCACCTCAGGCCCGCGCCCAAAGTGTGCCCCGTGGGTGCCCCAAGCTGCAATGACCTGATCGGCCCACAGGATGCTTTCTTTTAATATTAGGTCGTTATCCGGTCCAATGGGGGCTTGAGCCTGGCGCATCAGCTTTGGGCTGGTCTCGCGCCAAGCAAAAATATTGGTGACACGAAAGCCCCCGAACCCCAAGGCGCGGGCGCGTCGCTCGCAACGCTCGACCGTAGGATCATTCTCAATTTCTGTCGCTTTTGACGGATTTAGCATCACAAACAGCACCCGCCCCGCATCGGGATTCCACACGCGGGTCAGGCTGTAGCGGTATTTTTCGCAATCCGAGTAGACAGCCGTCGAGGGTGCATCACCCTTGGTATGGCTGCGTGTGATCACGCAAGGGTCGGCTGATTGAACACGCGGGACGGATGAAGCTCTCCGGCTTTAAACCGCCCAACGGCAATCGCGCGGCCCTCGAACGATGCCCAAACCTCATCGCCGTATTCGACGTTGTGGGCGATCACCATGCCGGGGTTCCCGTTGCGCAGACGTGTGGCCCCCTCAGCGGTGGCCTTGACCTCGGGCAGATCCTGAAGCCCCTGTTCCAGCGGCAACAGATGTGCATCCAAGGCGTCAGTGCGGGCAATTTCTTCGATTTGCGCCAGGGTCAGCCCCTCGGACGCTTCAAACGGGCCAGACCAGATGCGACGCAAGTCGCGCACGTGCCCCAGACATCCCAAGGCCTGCCCCAGATCGCGCGCGATCGAACGGACATAGCCGCCTTTGCCGCACACCATCTCAAGCGTCACGTGATCAGCGTCGGGACGGTCCACCAGCAACAGCTGTTCGACAAAAAGCGGGCGGGCTGCCAGTTCCATGGTTTCGCCTTCGCGCGCCAGCTTATAGGCCCGCTGGCCGTCGATCTTGACGGCGGAAAACTGCGGCGGCACCTGCTGGATATCACCGATAAACTTGCCCAAAGCGTCCTTGATGGCATCGTCGTCAGGGCGCAGATCAGAGGTCGCG
Organism: Sulfitobacter litoralis; assembly: GCF_900103185.1. GTDB lineage: Bacteria > Pseudomonadota > Alphaproteobacteria > Rhodobacterales > Rhodobacteraceae > Sulfitobacter > Sulfitobacter litoralis. Next base: position 60,545 of record NZ_FNJD01000022.1, on the reverse strand, counting down.
ATCACTTCGCCCTCGGCGTCATCGGTATTCGTCGCAATGCCTAGACGCACTGTGAAGTCATAGGCTTTCAGCGCATCCGTGATGAAAGGTACGGTCTTCGTTGCCTCGCCAAGCGCGATCGCCAGAACGCCGGTCGCCTCGGGGTCGAGCGTCCCCGCATGGCCCGCTTTGTTTGCGTTCAACGCCCAACGGACCTTGTTCACCACGGTGGTAGAGGTCGGTCCGGCAGGCTTGTCCACCACCAACCACCCCGAAATATCCCGTCCCTTGCGCCTGCGACCCATATCAAATGCCCTTAATTGATTTACCGGCCTCCTATCAAAGGTCCGGCGAGATTGCCCAGAGACTCTGGCTTCCAAATGGTGAAAAATCCTCGCCGAAGGCAAGAAAACTTTTATGCGCTACGATGCGTCCGGTTTCACGACGCCGATAATGGGCCCAAGCGGGCTGAAACCTAGATCATTGCGTCCCAGATCGGGGGCCCGCAGTCTCGAGATATTGCCATCGAAATACAGGGCATTCGGCAGTTTCAAATGATCGCGAAACAGCAGCGCAAAGTCGTAGAAATTCACCGTCTCGTTAGAAATGGCAAAGACCGCTTGTTTGCCATCGGCGCTGGTGCCAACCCCGTTACGAATATAGCGCGACGTGCCATCTTTCAGAAAACGCGGGTGCAGCTTGCCGTCGATCACCAGCATGGGCCCTGACTGGGTGGCGCTGCGGCAATCGGGGGCCTTTCGCACAAAAGCTTTTGTCTCGATCACATCGGCGCGACCATCGCGCAGACACAGCACACCATTGGGCAGCAAACCAAAATTGCCGGGGCCGTCGCTGCTGATGACCTTTTGATGCTCTTTGCCGTTCTCAAGGTAATACCCCACCGGCGCACGGTCATCGTGATACATGCCAGCGTTCATCGCAAAGCCCAATTGTTGGCCCTGCTTTTTCAACGCGGTGTTGAGAGTGTTAAAATACCCGTGCGGTTTGCCCTCGGGGTCATACAGGAACAGCTCAAGCCGGTCCTGCGTCAGGTCGACGTCACATATAGTATAGCCGGTGCCGTTAAAGGTCAGCGTTTGACATGTTTCCGCATGGACGGGCGCAGCGGCCCAGCCCATGAAACCAAGCGCTGCCCAGAACCGTTTCACGTGTCATCCGATCCGCTGTCCGGGGCGTCGGCGTCGCGGCGCACCACGTCCTGCGCAAGCATCCGGCGCGTTTCATCCATCCGGTCGAACGTCTCGTCCAGCTGGAACCGCAAGTCGGGCGCAAATTTCAACGCCAGCTTTTTGGACATCATGCGACGCAGTTCGCCTTTGTTGCGGGCCAACAGCTTGAGCACGTCCTCCTGCCCGTCACCGCCCAGAGGCAGCACATAGGCCGTCGCGATCTTTAGATCGGGAGAGGCGCGCACTTCGCCTACGGTGATCGACATCCGGTTCAGCTCGGGATCGTGGACATCGCCACGCGCCAAAACATCCGATAAGGCGCGACGAATGGTTTCGCCTACGCGAAGCTGCCGTTGCGACGGGCCTGAGCCCTCATGAAACTTGTTCTTTGCCATGCGCTTCATCTAAGGGTTCGTTGAGGTTTTGCCAAGCAGATCACCACGCGCTAAACCAAAGCCGAATAAGGAGCATAACATGAGCGATACACCCGGCATAGTGATTACAGGGGCTTCGGGCCGTATGGGCCAGATGTTGATCGGGCAGGTTTCAGCCAGCGACCGGGTGCATCTTGCAGGCGCGGTTGAAAGGGCAGGGCATGCGTGGGTCGGTCAGGACATCGGTGTGGCCATGGGCGGCGCAGCAATCGGCGTGTTCGTCACCGATGATCCCGCAGCGGCGATGAAAGACGCGCAGGCGGTTATTGATTTCACCGCACCCGAAGCGACCCTCGCCTTTGCGAAAGTCGCTGCGGCAGCTGGTGTGGTCCATGTCATAGGCACTACGGGGATGTCCGATGCGCAGATCACCGGTCTGGATGCACCTTCGAAACAGACAGTTATCGTGCGCGCTGGTAACATGAGCTTGGGCGTCAACCTGTTGACCCAGTTGACCAAACGGGTCGCGGCCGCACTGGACGCAGATTTTGATATCGAGGTGATCGAGGCGCATCACAATCAGAAAGTCGACGCGCCTTCGGGTACGGCGTTGATGCTCGGCGAGGCAGCCGCCGAAGGGCGCGGTGTTGCACTGGCCGATGTCTCTGATCGCGGGCGCGATGGTATCACCGGTGCACGTAAGCGCGGCGATATCGGTTTTACGGCGATCCGTGGCGGTGACATTGTCGGTGAGCATGACGTGATGTTTGCTGCCGCAGGGGAGCGAATCATCTTGCGGCACATCGCCTCTGATCGCGCTGTTTTTGCGCGCGGTGCCATCAAAGCCGCACTTTGGGGGCAGGGAAAACCTGCCGGCGCGTATGATATGCTTGACGTTTTAGGGCTGAATGACTGAACGCCGACGCCGCCCTATCCTTTAACTGCGGTGAAACTATCTTAACCTTTGTCCCGTATGTTCGTGTGAACAATCTGGTCGGAGGGTGTGATGAGAAAACTGACATTACTGACGTGCGCGGCGTTTATGGCGCTGATCGGCCCCGCGTGGGCCGAGTATCAGAAACTAGACAGTCAACGCGACTTTGTCTCGGTGGTCGAGGGTAAGACGCTAACCCGCCCGCTGGTCGAATTGCGGGTTTCTGAAAGCGGCGGTATTTCGGGCACCGGTGCCGTTTGGGACGTGTCAGGGAAATGGGTTTGGAAGGGCGGATATTTCTGCCGCAGTCTAACTTGGGGCGATGATGACCTTGGCTATAATTGTCAGGAAGTCGCTGTAAATGGTGGAAAAATCCGTTTCACATCGGACAAGGGTACAGGTCAGTCGGCGATATTCTCGTTGCGGTGATCCGTTGGTTTCTCGGCAGTTTACGCTGCGCTTGACCCTGTACACTATCCAATTTCCTGATGCGCGACGACTTTAGAAATCGACCGCGATCCCCTTCTTTTCCCAATCGCCATAGCGGACCGGTTCTGGCCCGTCGCGACCCCCAAGTTCTGTCGGAAGGTCCAACGCTTGTGCTGCCTTCCGGCGTTCTGCGGCCTCCGCCAACGCGCGTTGCGCGGCGGCGGGAAGCTCTTGGTTTACCATAGGCATCGGATCGGGCGTGGGTTGCGGTGGAATATCCGGCCCGGGCTCCGGCATGGGGGTCGGATCATGGGGTGGGCTTGGCATGGGTCGTTTGACGGCTTCGGTCATTCTCTCATCCTCTTGAGGCCACTGTCACCTTGATATACGCCGGAACCAAGCCCAGACAACCCGGGCACCCTAAAGAAGAAAGCGTATCGCATGTCAGACACCGGCGTTCAGGCCCGCAGAAGTGCGGTGTACCTTTTGGATATGATCCTGGGGGAAGAACGTTTGATGTCAGAGCTTCTTGCGGCGGGTGTGCTGGACAAGCTGCCCCCCGATGATCGTGCGCGGGCACAACGTCTGGCCACTGATACCTTGCGTGGGATGGAAAGGGCGGATCGCCTGCTTCAGAAACACCTCTCGAAATATCCGCCGCTGACCGTGCGCAATGCGTTGCGAGTCGGCACGGTCGAGCTTTGTCAGGGCGGTGCGGCGCATGGCGTGGTGAATGCGATGGTTGAACTGGTCGCGACGCATAAAAAACTGGGTCACCTCAAAGGGCTGACTAACGCAGTGCTGCGCAAGATTGCCGCCGAAGGGTCTGAAGCTTGGGCGGCCTTGCGCTCTCCACGGTTGCCCAAGTGGCTACGTGGTCCGCTTACCGAGGCGTGGGGCCCCGAGGCTATAACCGGCATCGAAGCCGCGCATTTCGCAGGTGCACCGCTTGATTTGACCGCCAAACGCGACCCCGCAGCACTGGCAGAGGCCGTGGGCGGTGTCGTTCTGCCAACGGGTTCGGTGCGCGTTGTGGATGCAGGGCAGGTGACAACCATGCCCGGTTTCGCCGAAGGTGATTGGTGGGTTCAGGATGCGGCTGCCGCGTTGCCGGTCAAAATCCTTGCGCCGCAAAAGGGCGAGGCCGTTCTGGATCTTTGCGCCGCGCCGGGCGGTAAGACCATGCAGCTTGCTGCTGCGGGTGCACAGGTCACGGCCGTCGACAGCTCGAAACAGCGGATGCAGCGGGTCAAAGAAAACCTCGCGCGGGTACACCTGCCGGCCAAATCGGTTGTCGTTGATGCGCGGCGATTCGAGGGAATGTTCGATGCGATTTTGCTGGATGCGCCCTGCTCTGCGACGGGAACGATCCGTCGGCACCCTGATCTGCCCCATGCCAAGGATGGTTCGGAATTCGGCGACCTGATCGAACTGCAGTCGGAATTGATCGACCATGCTTGGTCGCTGCTAAACCCTGGCGGCCGCTTGGTTTTCTGTACTTGCTCGCTGCTGCCCGACGAGGGCGAGGTGCAGGTCGACGAAGCGTTGGAACGTCACGCTGACATGCGTGTGGACCCCGATGCCTTGGCCGTGGCCGGCGTAGAGTCGGCATGGACCACAGAAGAGGGCGGGCTGCGCTTGCGTCCGGATTACTGGTCTGATTTGGGTGGTATGGACGGGTTCTACATCGTTTGCCTGCGCAAGGACGCTTAAACATCCCCAATGCGCGGGCGGATTTTCGTCGCCCGAGATACGGCCTGTCAAAATGCGGTGACTCAGGTGGCAACAGCGGCTAACATCCGCGAAACGCCAGCAGAGCGTACAAGGGCAGCCGCATGACAAGTACCAGCTTCAATGCGCGAAAAACGCGTTTTTTAAATCAGTGGCACGCCCGTGCCGCGACCAAGACGCGTACCAAAGCCACGGGATTCGTATCCTCGCCCGAACCCCGCACGATCGGGTCATTTGCACGCGGGCGGCAGTTGATTGCGGGCAACCTTTTGTTTTCAGGCAGCCTGATCGAAGCACCGGACGCCTCGAGCCTCTGGGACGTCGCCACGCCGGATCAGGATTTTGCCCGTGATCTGCACGGCTTTGCCTGGATGGATGATCTGGCTGCGGTCGGCGACGTGTGCGCGCGCGCCACCGCACAGCGTTGGCTTTGGGGCTGGATCGACCATTACGGCAAGGGCCGTGGCATCGGCTGGACCGCTGATCTGACCGGCCGGCGGCTGATCCGCTGGATCAACCACGCGCTGTTTGTGCTGCGCGGCACCTCGCAAAACGAAAGCGATATCTTCTATCGCTCACTGGTCGAACAAACTGATTTCCTGTCGCGCCGTTGGCATGCTGCAGCCCCCGGATTGCCGCGGTTCGAAGCGCTGACAGGGTTGATCTACGCCGGTCTTTCGCTTGAAGGGCAAGAGGCGCGTGCCGATCCTGCGATCAAGGCGTTGGCCCGCGAGTGCGAGGCGCAAATCGACGCGCAAGGCGGTTTGCCCACCCGTAACCCCGAAGAACTATTGCACGCTTTCACCCTTCTGACATGGGCCGCCGCCGCGCTTAGCGATGCAGGGCGCGGCACGCCGGCTGCGCATATGGAAGCGATCGAACGCATTGCCCCAACGTTGCGGACGCTGCGCCATGCTGACGGTGGCTTGGCGCGGTTTCATGGCGGCGGTCGCGGAGCCGAAGGATGGCTCGATCATGCTTTGGCAACGGCCAAGATCAAGACACGGCAGCCGGACGGGTTGTCGATGGGCTATGCGCGTTTGTCAGCAGGGCGCACCAGCGTGATTGTTGACGCCAGCCCGCCTCCGGGTGGGGCGGCATCGTTCAATGCGCATGCCTCTACGCTTGCGTTTGAACTGACCAGCGGGCGCCGTCCCTTGGTCGTGAACTGCGGACCGGGTGATTCATTTGGTGCCGATTGGCGCCGGGCGGGGCGCGCGACGCCGTCGCATTCGGGCTTGTCGCTAGGGGGGTATTCCAGCGCGCGTCTGGCAGAGCCGGACCGGTACACAGGGGCGGAGGCCCTTATTGAATGCCCGACTTATGTGCCCGTGGAAATTGGGTCGGTCGGGGATGGTACGCAGTTTCAGGGCGGGCATAACGGGTATGTCGCGGGCTTTGGTCTGACCCATGCGCGCAGTCTTGAACTGGCCCATGACGGTCGCGGTCTTGCGGGCGAGGATATGCTGCTGGCCATAGAGGAAGCCGAAAAGCGCGCCTTTGACCGCGAAATGGATGCGGTGAAACTGGGCGGTATCCCGTTCGAGATTCGTTTTCACTTGCACCCCGATGTGGATGCCACTGTTGATCTGGGCGGGGCGGCGATCTCTATGGCGCAGAAAAGCGGCGAAATCTGGGTCTTCCGCCACGACGGGACGCATAAACTGTCTTTGGAACCAAGCGTTTACCTAGAGCGCAACCGCCTTAAGCCCCGTGCGTCCGTGCAGATTCTACTCAGCGGGCGGGTCGTTGACTATGCCAGCAGGGTCAGGTGGTCCTTGTCCAAAGCGCAGGAAACTGCGATTGGCGTGCGAGATTTATCGCTCGACGATCCATATGATGACCAAGATTGACCAAAGGAACCTCCCTGATGCCTGATCTCTACCCCGTCTCCCGCGCGCTTCTTTCCGTATCTGACAAGACCGGTCTGGTCGAGCTGGGGCAGGCGCTCGCGGCGCATGGGGTCGAATTGCTGAGCACCGGCGGCACCGCCAAGGCGCTGCGCGATGCAGGTCTGACGGTGAAAGATGTGTCCGAGGTCACCGGCTTCCCCGAGATGATGGACGGACGGGTGAAAACTCTGCACCCCGTTGTGCATGGCGGGTTGCTGGCGTTGCGGGATAATGACGAACATGTCGCGGCGATGGGTAAGCACGACATCGGCGCGATCGATCTGGTTGTGGTGAACCTTTATCCATTTGAAGAGACCGTCGCCAAGGGTGCGGAATACGCCGAGGTGATCGAGAATATCGATATCGGTGGGCCTGCGATGATCCGCTCGGCGGCCAAGAACCATGGTTTTGTGAATGTGATCGTCGACGTTGAAGATTACGCGACAGTGATGACAGAGCTTACCGAGAATAACGGCCAGACCACCTATGCACTGCGTCAGCGTTTGGCGCAGACGGCCTATGCCCGCACAGCGGCGTATGACACCGCTGTCAGCACATGGATGGCTGCGCAGGTCGGGGGCACCCCGCGTCGTCGTACCGTGGGCGGCACGCTGGCACAGACCCTTCGCTATGGTGAAAACCCCCACCAGCAAGCGGCGTTCTACACCGATGGGTCAGCCCGTCCGGGCGTCGCCACAGCCACCCAGCATCAGGGTAAAGAGCTGTCGTATAACAACATCAACGACACCGATGCCGCCTTTGAACTGGTCAGCGAATTTGATCCTGCCAAAGGGCCTGCCTGTGCGATCATCAAGCATGCCAACCCCTGCGGCGTGGCGCAAGGCACGTCGATGGTCGATGCCTATACCCGCGCGTTTGACTGTGACCGCACCAGCGCTTTTGGCGGGATTATCGCCTTGAACCAGACGCTTGACGCAGAAACCGCCGATGCAATCAGCGCGATTTTTACCGAGGTCGTGATCGCCCCGAACGCCACACCCGAAGCGATGGAGATTTTCGGCAAGAAAAAGAACCTGCGCTTGCTGACCACCAACGGTCTGGCGGATCCGGCACAGGCGGCGCTGTCGTTCCGTCAGGTATCGGGTGGCTATCTGGTGCAAGACAAGGACGTCGGTCGCATTACTATGGATGACCTGAAGGTCGTGACAAAGCGTCAGCCGTCCGACCAAGAGCTGTCGGATCTGATGTTCGCTTGGACTGTCGCGAAACACGTGAAATCCAACGCAATCATTTACGTTAAGGATGGCGCGACCGTGGGCGTCGGTGCCGGCCAGATGAGCCGCGTCGACAGCACACGTATCGCCGCACGCAAGGCACAGGACATGGCCGAAGCCATGGGCTTGCCCGCACCGCTGACGCAGGGCTCTGTTGTGGCGTCCGATGCGTTTTTCCCCTTTGCTGACGGGCTGATCACCGCCGCCGAAGCAGGGGCGACAGCCCTCATTCAACCAGGTGGGTCCATGCGAGACGACGAAGTGATCGCAGCAGCGGACGAGGCCGGCCTTGCCATGGTCTTTACCGGCATGCGCCACTTCCGCCACTAACCACGGAAAGCGGTCGGTATGCGTATTATTTTCTGGGCCGGTTTCGCGGCGTTTTTGGCGGATCAACTGAGCAAGTATATTGTTGTGCACGCGATGGAGCTCAGCCGCATCCGGTCTATCGACGTATTGCCGCCGCTGATCAATTTTCGCTACGGTGAGAACCGCGGGATTAACTTTGGCCTTTTCGGTGACGGGTCCGACGCAAGTCGTTGGATCCTCATCGGGCTGGCCTGCGCCATCTGCGTGGGTGTGGTGGTCTGGGCCAGTCGCCAAACCATGAGCCTTTGGGCCAATATCAGCGCAGGCATGCTGATCGGTGGCGCACTGGCGAATGTTGTTGACCGGTTGATCTATGGCTATGTACTTGATTTCTTGAACATGTCTTGCTGTGGTATCAATAATCCTTTCGTCTTTAACATCGCGGATATCTTCATTTTCGCGGGCGCGTTGGGGCTGATTTATTTCACGGGCGACCCCAAGAAACCGGCAAAAGCCACACCGAAAAAGGCCCCGAAAAAAGGCCAGTGACAATTACCGCGTGACTGCGATATTGGTACAAAGACCTTAACAAGTCCTTAAGGAGATCCGTCATGCGCTTTGTCGCCGCTCTTGTCTTGCTACCGCTTGCCCTTGGGGCCTGCGGCAACACTGGCCTGCGGGACATTCGCAGCTCTGCGAAAGGGCCTGACGAATTCATGATCCAGCCCGCCAAGTCGCTGCAGCAGCCTGATAGCTATACCACGCTGCCCGTGCCAACACCGGGGCAGGCGAACCTGACCGATCGTAATGCGGTTGCCGAAGGGGTCTTGGCCTTTGGCGGCACGCCGCAAAGCAACGCCGAGGGCATTCCGGCGTCCGACGCGGCGCTGGTGCAACAGGCCAGCCGCATGGGTGTAACCAACAATATCCGTCAGGAACTGGCCGAAACCGACGCCGCCTTCCGCAAACGCAAGGCACGGTTCACGCAAATCAAGATCGTACCGACGGATCGCTACGATCAAGCCTATAAACGTCAGATTCTAGACGCCCCCCGCGAGGCCGCGCGTTGGCGTCGTGCCGGTGCGCGCACACCCTCTGCGCCTCCGGCAGAGTGACGCTGGCTGAATTACAATTCTGTTAGGTCCCTTGATCGCCCCGCGAGGTGGCGTAAGTAAGAGGTCTTAGGACCCTGCTCAAAGGACCGACCATGATCAGATTACCGGCCCTCGGGGCTTTATTGGCGCTTGCCTTGCCCACCTCAGCGGCGCTGGCGCGAGACAACGAAGACGTTACCCATTTCACGCTGAATAACGGGATGGAGGTCGTGGTCGTCGAAGACCACCGTGCCCCGTCCGTGCAGCAGATGGTGTGGTACCGCGCCGGTTCCGCGGATGAACCCAAAGGGTCTTCCGGCGTGGCGCACTTTCTCGAACATCTGTTGTTCAAGGCCACCGATAAGATGGACGCCGGTGAATTTTCCGCCACGGTTGCCAAGAATGGTGGGCGCGATAACGCCTTCACTAGCTATGATTATACCGCCTATTTCCAGCGGGTTGCCGCGGATCGGCTCGAGTTGATGATGCAAATGGAATCGGACCGGATGAAAAATATCCGCCTGACGCCGGAAAACATCGCGACCGAACGCGACGTGATCATCGAAGAACGCAACCAACGCACCGAGAATGACCCGAGCGCGCTATTCCGCGAGCAGTTGAACGCGGCGCAATACCTCAACCACCGCTACGGCACGCCGGTCATCGGCTGGATGCACGAAATGCGCGAGCTGGACCTGCAGGACGCGCTAGATTTCTATAAGCTCTACTATTCGCCCAACAATGCTATTCTCGTCGTCTCTGGCGATGTGGAACCTGACAATGTGCGACAGTTGGCTGAGCAATATTACGGTGAAATCCCCGCCAATCCCGAACTGCCTGAACGTTTGCGCACCCAAGAACCGCCCCAAACCGCTGAACGCCGTCTGACTTTTCGCGATGACCGCGTCGCGCAGGAATACGTGAGCCGTTCGTATCTTGCCCAGGAGCGTGACCCCGGTGATCAGAAAACCGCAGCAGCGCTCACGATATTGGCGGAGCTTCTGGGCGGCGGCACGACGTCCTATTTCGCCGAAAAGCTGCAGTTCGATACGTCAATTGCAACCTATTCTGCGGCGTTCTACAGCGGCCAATCGTTGGATGATACGACCTTTAACATTGTCGTGGTCCCGCAACCCGGCGTCTCCCTACAGGACGCCGAAGATGCGATGGACGCGGCTGTTGCCGGTTTCATGAAAGACGGTGTGGATGCCGAACAGCTTGAACGGATCAAGCAACAGGTCCGCGCCGAACAAATCTATGCGCGCGACAATGCCGATAGCGTCGCCAATCGCTATGGCAGCGCCTTGGCGATCGGGCTGAGCGTGCAAGACGTTCAAGACTGGCCCGATGTGCTCGAGGCCGTGACGGCCGATGACATTATGCAGGCCGCCAAGGATGTGTTTAACCGCGAGGCTTCTGTCACAGGGTGGCTGATGCGCGAAGAGGTGACAGAATGAGACTGTTTTACGCTGTAGTTCTGACGGTTTTAGCCGCTCTGCCCGCCCGGGCCGAGGTGGATATCCAAGAGGTCACATCTCCGGGTGGCATCACTGCTTGGCTGGTAGAGGAACATTCGATCCCCTTCGTGGCGCTTGATCTGCGGTTTCGCGGGGGCGCGTCGCTGGATGCGCCCGAAAAACGCGGTGCTACCAACCTGATGACCGGCCTGCTTGAAGAAGGGGCCGGTGACCTGGACGCCCGCGATTTCGCCCGTGCCGCCGAAGGTCTCGCGAGCAGTTTCCGGTTCAGTGTGGATGATGACGCATTGGCAATCTCAACGCGCTTTCTGACCGAAAATCAGGATGCTTCCATCGCGCTGCTGAAACAGGCGGTGCAGTTCCCCCGGTTTGATCCCGACGCAATTGAACGCGTGCGCGGTCAGGTTTTGTCCGGTATCCGGTCCAGCGCCAAAGACCCCAATGATATCGCGCGCAAGAAGATGGATGAACTGCTCTATGGCGATCATCCCTACGGCTCGCCCCTGAGCGGGACGAAAGATACCGTGACCGCCCTGACCCGTGACGACCTGATCGCGGCGCACAAGGCGGTTCTGGCCCGCGACCGCATCTTCATTGGCGCGGTGGGGGATATTACGCCCGAAGCGCTTGGCCTGATGCTGGACGACCTGCTGGGAGATCTACCTAAGACCGGCGCGCCGCTGCCCCCTCGTGCCGAGGTGACCATCCCCTCGGGCACGACGGTCGTGGATTTCCCGACGCCGCAATCGGTCGCGCTCTTTGCGCAGAACGGTATCTCGCAGAAAGACGACGATTTCTTTGCTGCGACGGTACTGAACCAGGTTTTGGGCGGCGGGTCATTTGAAAGTCGTCTCATGACCGAAGTCCGCGAGAAGCGCGGGCTGACCTATGGCGTGTATTCCTCTCTGGTTCCTATGGATCTGGCAGAGACGATCCAAGGCTCCGTCAGCTCGGCCAACGATCGGATCGGGCAGGCGATGGACGTAATCAAGGAGGAATGGACCAAGGCCGCAGCCGACGGTGTGACCCAGCAAGAGCTGGAGGATGCCAAGACCTATATCACAGGTTCCTACCCGCTGCGCTTTGATGGCAACCAGACCATCGCCAGTATCCTTGTGGGGATGCAAATGATCGACCTGCCCATCGACTATATCGCCACCCGCAACGCCAAGGTCGAAGCCGTGACCCTGGATGATGTGAAGCGCGTTGCAGATGAGTTGCTTGATCCCGAAGGACTGGCCTTTGTCGTCGTCGGGCAACCCCAAGGGGTCGATGGCACCGCACCAGTTCAGAACGACTGACGGCTCCTTTAGCAAACCACACATACAGAAAAACGGGCGCTCCACAGCGCCCGTTTTTCGTTTCAGCAGGACAAGCAGACGTTATTCGCCGTAGGGGATCCAGATATTCTTGACCGAGGTCGCGGCTTGCAAGAACGCTTTGCCTTCGCCCTCCGCCCCATCCCAGTCGCGCGCCATGCCGTTGTTCACCCATGTGCGTTTGAGGTTCTGCGCGCTGGCCCGTTCCACGGTTTCGCTTTGCGCTTTGTCGCCAAAGCTCCAGACCGCATTTACATCCATATGCCGCGCCAGTGTTTCGGCCGTGTCCTTTTGCGGGCCGGTTAGGATATTTACCACACCCGCCGGTACGTCAGAGGTTTCTAGAACCTGAACAAACTCCGTCGCCGCAAGCGGGAAGGGGCCGCTGGCCGCAAGAATGACACGGTTGCCCATGGCAATCGCCGGGGCCATGCAGGAGATCAGCCCAAGCAATGGGGCCTCTGCGGGGCAAAGTGCGCCGATAACGCCAACGGGTTCTTTCATCGCAAGCGCGACCCCGCGGATCGGCACGCCATGCACCTGACCGTCGTATTTGTCGGCCCAGGCGGCATAGGTGAACAGCCGTTTGACCGCCAGATCAACCTCGGCTTTGCCGGCCTTGCCACCCTGCATCGCATCCAGCCGTTGCGCGAATTCATTCTCGCGCGCCGCTAGATTTTCAGCGATGTAATACAGGATCTGCGCGCGCAAATGGCCAGTTGTCTTGCTCCAGCCCTTTGCAGCGTGCGCGGCCTCCACGGCGTTGCGCACATCCTTGCGCGACGCGAGCGAGACATGCCCCAGCAGATCGCCGGACTTACCCCACACAGGTGAGGAATAGCCGCTGTCGGGACGGCTTTGCTTGCCCCCGATATAGAGTTTTGCGGTTCGGTCAATCGGGTCTGCGGGCGTGCCACTGCCGGTAAGGGCGGTGACCTCTTTCAACGGCTTTTGCGTGGTTTTCGAACGGGTATAGGCTGCCAGCCCTTCCCAGCCGCCTTCGCGACCAAAGCCGCTTTCGCGCACCCCGCCAAAGCCTGCGGCGGCATCCATCATGTTGGTCCCGTTCACCCAGACGATGCCCGCGACCAGCTTGGGCGCGATATCCAGCGCCAGATTGATATTCTCGGACCAGACCGTCGCGGCCAGACCGTAGCGGGTGTTGTTGGCCAGTTCGACCGCCTCGGCGGGGGTGCGGAATGTGGTGGATACCAGCACGGGGCCAAAGATTTCGTCCTGCATCAAGGCATCGGCAGGGTTCATGCCGGTGATCAGTGTTGGGGGATAATAGCAGCCGGTCGCAGGGATATCGCCTGCGGTAAAGACTTCGCCACTGGTGTTGGCCGCGACCATATCGGTCACGCGCTGCACCTGAACGGGATCGACCAGCGCGCCCACGTCCACGGATTTATCCAGCGGATCACCGACCCGCAGCTTCGCCATCCGCGCCCGCAGCTTGGCATAGAACCGATCCGCCACAGGCTCATGCACCAGCAGGCGCGAGCCTGCACAGCAGACCTGCCCCTGATTGAACCAGATCGCGTCGACCAGCCCCTCGACGGCTGAATCCAGATCCGCATCGTCGAATACGATATAGGGCGACTTGCCCCCCAGCTCGAGCGTCAGCGCCTTGCCGCTCCCGGCTGTCACCTCGCGGATATGCCGGCCCACGGGCGTTGATCCAGTAAAGGCGATCTTGTCGACATCCGCCTGCACGATCAACTCGCCCACGGCACCGTCGCCTGTTACAATATTGACGACACCCTTGGGCAGGCCCGCCTGCACACAGATATCCGCAAACAGCAGCGCAGTAAGCGACGTATACTCCGCCGGTTTTAATACCACCGTGTTCCCCATCGCCAAAGCAGGTGCGACTTTCCACGCCAGCATCAATAGCGGGAAATTCCACGGGATGATCTGCCCACACACGCCAAGCGCCTCTGCGTCGGGAAGCTCGGACTCCATCAACTGGGCCATGCCTGCGTGATAGTAGAAATGCCGCTGTGCCAAGGGCACATCCACATCGCGCGCCTCGCGTATGGGTTTACCGTTATCCAGCGTTTCCAGCACGGCGAACAACCGGCTGTGTTTCTGCAGCAACCGCGCCAAGGCATATAGGAACCGCGCACGCCCGTGACCGCCCAGCTTGGCCCATTTGGGCTGTGCCTTGCGCGCCGCGGCAACCGCGGTGTCGACCTCTGCTTGGCTGGCCTGCGTCAACGTTGCCAGCACATTGCCATTGGCGGGGTTGCTGCTTTCGAAATCATCGCGTGCGTCGGTGAACGCGCCGTCGATGAAATGCCCGAAACGGCTGCCTTGATCGACCAGCCACGCCAGCGCGTCAGCGGCATTCTCCGGTGCCGTCCCATAGTCCATGGTTTCATAGATTTCGGACACGCTCATGGGTTCACCCTTTTCAAAATACTCAAATCCGACATTGGTTTCACGCGGCTCAGCTGATGGCGTGACGATGGCTTGCGGAATAGCTGCCCGACACATGGTGGTCGAGCTGGCGTTCGATGTCGCCCAACAGCGACGACGCCCCGAAACGGAACAGGTCAGGCTGCAACCAGCGGTCGCCCAATTCCTCTTTCATCATGGCAAGATAGACCAGTGCGTCCTTAGCTTTTGAGATCCCGCCCGCAGGTTTATAGCCGACGCGGAAGCCGGTCCGGTCGAAATAGTCGCGGATCGCGCGGATCATCACGAGAGTCACGGGCAGGGTCGCATTAACGCTTTCCTTGCCGGTCGAGGTTTTGATGAAATCTGCCCCCGCCATCATGCAGATCAGCGACGCACGCACGACGTTGCGCAGGCTGCCCAACTCTCCGGTTGCGAGGATCGCTTTGACGTGGGCATCGCCGCATGCGGCGCGGAAGGCACGCATTTCATCATAAAGCGCCTGCCAGTCGCCCGACAGGACATGGCGGCGCGAAATAACGATGTCGATCTCGGCGGCACCGGCGGCGACGCTCATCTCGATCTCGCGCAGGCGCAGCTCGAACGGGGAGAGACCGGCGGGAAAACCTGTAGAAACGGCGGCAATCGGGATGCCCGTGCCCTGCAGTGCTGCTTTGGCGGGGGCGATCATCTCGTGGTAGACACAGACCGCGCCCACGGTGATCTGTGACATGCCAAGCGCGTCCAGCAGCGCGGGCGCAATCGGTTGACGGGCCTTCGCACAAAGCCGTTCTACACGGCGGGCGGTATCATCCCCCGACAGCGTGGTCAGGTCGATACAGCTGACGGCGCGCAGCAGCCACGCGGCTTGATGGTCTTTTTTCACGGACCGGCGTGCGGGCAGGCCAGCGGCACGGCGCTCTACCGCAGAGGTGTTCACCTGCACGGCGCGCACCCAATCCATATCCAACGGCATCCCCGGATTGCGGGGGTCAGTCACCTGTGGCAGGTGGCTTTGGGCCAGTTCGGTCGGGGTGTTTACATGCGTGGACATGGGCGCTTTCCTGTCTGATCAGACAGGTAATGTGCCACGGGGCAGCCGCGCAATGCAAGCATCGCGCCCTCACGTCACATCCGGCAGCGACGTTCAGCTGCCGCGATAGGTGGAATACCCGAAAGGCGACAGCAAAAGCGGCACGTGGTAATGCGCGTCCGTGTCCGAAATGCCAAAACGCAGCGGGATTTGATCAAGGAACCGCGGTGCCTCTGGCTCTGCCCCAATCGCGTCGAGATAGCCACCGGCGTCGAACACCAGCTCGTACGTGCCGGCTGCAAACTGGCCTTTGGGCAGGATCGGCGTGTCGGTGCGCCCGTCGGCATTTGTGCTCATCTGGACCAGCTTCATGCGGTTGGTCCCTTCGATCCGGTACAGCGTGATCTCCATCCCCCCTGCGGGGCGTCCGCGTGCGGTGTCCAAAACATGCGTCGTCAAGTAGCCGTTTGCCATGAGTAGGGTCTTTCCTGATCCGTTGGACCCTTACGATAGGCAGGTGTCGCGGTAGGTCAATGGCGGATCAGCGGCGAAGGCCGAGGGGCGGGAAAAGTCGCTGATTCGGGCGGCGATGAAAAAATATGCGCATACCGATTCGTTTTTACTTGAGCCGCGAATCATCCTGAGCCTATATGGTAGACAACATACAATCGGAGGTGTCGCCTGCCAGCGATCCATACAATCCGAATATGTATTCTGGGGGACAGAATTCTTATGATCGGGCAAGCTGCACCTGGTGCGGCGATCATTGGGCAGGGGCCGACAGGACTCGTGTTGCATAGCGCAGCAAGAGCGGCCCCTTCCACTCACCTTCCCGCCCGATTTTATCCCCGCATGTGTTTTAGTTTCAGGCCGGCCAGCGCCTTAGAACTTTCGGTATAAGAGAGCAGGGCCACTCGAGCCGATCTGGCAGCCAGCCAACCTTCTGTAAGGGGGTGGCTGGCTGTACATTGCGAAAAATCAGTGCCAGAAAACTGTAGGTTGAACAAAACAATCGGCCCACAGTGCGAGGTTTCCCTTTGCAGGCGGGCGCTGACCAAAGGACGATCTCATGACACGTTACCCTCGTGATTTTCACGGCTACGGCCCGACACCGCCTGACGCTCAATGGCCGGGAGGGGCGCGGATCGCTGTACAATTTGTGCTGAACTATGAAGAGGGCGGCGAAAACTGTCTGCTCCACGGGGATGCCGCATCAGAGGCATTCTTGTCCGAAATCGTCGGGGCCGCCCCTTGGCCGGGGCAACGCCACTGGAACATGGAATCCATCTATGACTATGGCGCGCGGGCGGGGTTCTGGCGGCTGCACCGTCTGTTCACCGGTGCCGATATCCCTGTCACCGTCTATGGCGTCGCCACCGCCTTGGCGCGGTCCCCCCAGCAGGTAGAGGCAATGACCCAAGCTGATTGGGAAATCGCAAGCCACGGGCTGAAGTGGATCGACTACAAGGATCACACTGCCGAAGTCGAAAGCGCCGACATGGACGAGGCGATCCGCCTGCACCGTGAAGTCGTCGGTCATGCGCCGCGCGGCTGGTACACGGGGCGCAGCTCTGTGAACACGGTCGCGCTGGCGGCAGAGACGGGGGCGTTCGATTATATCTCTGATACATACGACGATGATCTGCCCTACTGGACACAGGTGGCGGGCCGCGATCAGCTGATCATACCCTATACGCTCGACTGTAACGACATGCGGTTTGCCACGCCGCAGGGCTTTAACTCGGGTGAACAGTTCTACACCTACCTGTGCGATACCTTCGATGCGCTTTATGCCGAAGGCAGCGCAGGGCAGGCCAAGATGATGTCGGTCGGGCTGCATTGCCGTCTGATCGGGCGGCCCGGACGGATACAGGCGCTGAAACGCTTTATCGACTATATCAAAGGGTTCGAGGGCGTCTGGACGCCGCGCCGCATCGACATTGCCGACCATTGGCGCGCAACCCATCCGCCTCAGCCGCGCCTGCGTCTGGACCAGATGGACCGCGCCAGCTTTGTCGCAAAATTCGGTGGCGTGTTTGAACATTCAGCGTGGATCGCCGAACGCGCCTATGAGCTTGAACTTGGGCCGGCGCATAACTCTGTCGCGGGTATTCACAATGCACTGGCGCGGATGTTCCGGTCGGCGACGCGCGCGGAACGCCTAGGCGTGCTGACCGCGCACCCCGATCTGGCGGGCAAGCTGGCGGCGGCCAAACGGCTGACGGCGGAAAGCACGCAGGAGCAAACCAGCGCCGGGCTGGACGCGCTGACCGACGCCGAGCGTACGCGGTTCGAGACGTTAAACAGCCAATATGTCGCGAAACACGGGTTTCCCTTTATCATCGCCGTCAAAGATCACGACAAGGACGGCATCCTGCGCCAGTTCGAGACCCGCATCGCCAACGCAACCGAAGACGAATTTACCACCGCATGCGCGCAGGTCGAACGGATCGCACGTCTGCGTCTAGAGGATATGCTATGACCTATGCCTTCCCCCCCGGCGGTCTGCCGGATCAATCCGTGTCGCCCGAAAGCACAGCTGTTTTCACCGATGCCTATGCGGTGATCCCTGCCTCGGTGCAGCGGGACATCGTGACCAGCCTGTTGCCGGGATGGGAGAACACACGCGCTTGGGTGCTGGCGCGGCCGCTGACCGGTTTTGCCGAATCCTTTGCGCAATACGCGATAGAACTTGCCCTCAATGGTGGCAGCGACACCCCCGAGCCGGACGCACAGGCGCAGGCGGTCTTGTTTGTGGCGACGGGGACGGCGCAGCTGATGCTGGATGGCGACGCCCACGATCTGGTCGCGGGGTCCTACGCGTATATTCCTCCTGCTACCCCGTGGACGCTGTGGAACACCGGCGATACGCCGTGTGGTCTCCATTGGGTGCGCAAACGGTATGTCCCTGCCCAAGGGATCGACGCGCCAGATGCTTTCGTCACCCATGACAAGGATGTCGCGCCTATTGCCATGCCCGATACCGATGGGGCTTGGGCAACCCAGCGTTTTGCCGACCCCAGTGATCTGCGCCACGACATGCACGTCAATATCGTGACCTTCCAGCCGGGCGGTCGCATTCCTTTCGCAGAGACCCATGTGATGGAACACGGGCTTTACGTCATTCAGGGCACGGCAGATTATTTGCTGAACCGCGACTGGGTGCCGGTTGAGGCGGGTGATTTCATGTGGCTACGCGCTTTTTGTCCGCAGGCTTGTATCGCGACGGGGGAAGAACCCTTCCGCTATCTGCTGTATAAGGATGTGAACCGCCATATGCCGCTAGCGCTATGACCGGCGCTGCCATGCGCGAGATCACCGTTCAGCCCCTGACCGCAGATGCCTTCGCCCCTTTCGGAGAGGTGCTGGACGCCTCGGGCGCGCCGGACCGGATCATCAACGCGGGGCTTTGTGGGCGGCATCATGATCTGGCAAAGCTCGATTTCGGGCCCGACGGTCGCGCGGGCATCAGCATCTTTAATGCGCAGGCCCGTAGCCTGCCGTACCAGTTGGACCTGCTTGAACGGCACCCCGAAGGGTCGCAAGCCTTCCTCCCGCTGACGGGCGAGCCGTTCCTTGTGATCGTGGCACCCGACGAGGGCGATGCCCCCGGCACGCCGCTGGCTTTCATGACGGCACCGCATCAGGGCGTGAACTTTCGCCGCGGGACATGGCACGGCGTGCTTACGCCTTTGGCAGAGCCAGGGCTATTCGCGGTTGTGGACCGCATCGGCACAAGCGCGAACCTTGACGAATACCCGCTGGACCCGCCTTATGTGATCAAGGGGTAAACCCCGCAGATAAACGGACCGCACCAATAGCGGCCAGTGATCAACAAGGGACATTTGACATGACACGCCACGCCATCGGCACGCCGGAACAACTGCGCGACCCCAATTACATGCCGCCGCTGCATCGCGCCATTCCTTTGGGTGTTCAGCATGTGCTGGCGATGTTCGTGTCAAATGTCACTCCCGCCATCATCATCGCAGGCGCGGCGGGCTTTGGCTTCGGGTCGAATTCGCCCGATTTTCCCGAACTGCTGTACCTGATCCAGATGTCGATGCTGTTTGCCGGTGTCGCGACGTTGTTGCAAACATTGACGCTCGGGCCGGTCGGGGCAGGGCTGCCGATTGTGCAGGGCACATCCTTTGCATTCATCCCCATCATGATCCCGCTGGTGGCGGGCAAAGGTGTCGACGGACTGGCTGCCTTGTTTGGCGGTGTGGTGATCGGGGGCTTGTTCCACGCGTTTCTGGGGCTGTTTATTGGCAAGATCCGATTTGCATTGCCGCCGCTTGTCACCGGGCTGGTGGTCACGATGATCGGTCTGGCTTTGGTCAAGGTGGGCATTCAATACGCCGCAAGTGGTGTGCCCGCGATTGGCACGCCCGCCTATGGCAGCCTGCTGAACTGGTCGGCCGCGCTGGTGGTCATCTTTGTCACGCTGGGGGTCAAGTTTTTCACCCGCGGGATGCTGTCCATTTCCGCGGTGCTGATCGGATTGATCGTAGGGTATGTCTATGCACTGGCCGTCGGTATGCTCAGCTTTGGTGATATCAGCGGGTCATGGTCACGGTCCGCCGCTTTTGCACTGCCCAACCCGCTGAAATACGGGTTCGAGCTTTCGGCAGCCGCGATCATCGGCTTTTGCCTGATGGCGTTTATTTCGGCGATTGAAACCGTGGGCGACGTCGCAGGGATCACCAAAGGCGGCGCAGGCCGCGAAGCGACGGATAGCGAAATTCAGGGCGCGACCTATGCCGACGGGATCGGGTCAGCTGTTGCGGGCATCTTTGGTGGCCTGCCCAACACCTCGTTCAGCCAAAATGTCGGCCTGATCGCCATGACCGGCGTGATGAGCCGCCATGTCGTCACCATCGGCGCGCTGTTCCTGATCGTCTGTGGGCTGGTCCCCAAGGTGGGCGGCGTGATCCGTACCATCCCGATCGAGGTGTTGGGCGGCGGGGTTATCGTGATGTTCGGCATGGTCGTGGCCGCCGGCATGTCGATGTTGTCGGATGTGGACTGGAACCGCCGCAATATGGTGATCTTTGCCATCTCGATCTCGATCGGTCTGGGGCTACAGCTGGAACCGGGTGCGGTTCAACACCTGCCCGATACGGCCAAGATCTTGCTGACCAGCGGTCTGCTTCCCGCGGCCCTGATTGCTATTGTACTGAACCTGCTTCTGCCCGAAGAACTGGCCGAAGAATCAACCGAGGAAGTCTCGGGCGGGTTATCGGGCAGATCCAAGGGCAAGCTGCCGCATACAAC
This sequence comes from Sulfitobacter litoralis, assembly GCF_900103185.1. Lineage (GTDB taxonomy): Bacteria > Pseudomonadota > Alphaproteobacteria > Rhodobacterales > Rhodobacteraceae > Sulfitobacter > Sulfitobacter litoralis. The sequence goes on along the minus strand of NZ_FNJD01000022.1, from coordinate 39,871 downwards.
CAAGACACGTCACTAAGGAGCTACCCCCCATGTACGATATGGCCGCCATTGGCGCTTGGATCGAGTTTGCCGTTCGCTGGGTGCATGTCATCACGGCCATCGCGTGGATCGGGTCGTCGTTCTATTTCATCGCGCTGGATCTGGGCCTGCACCGTGACCGCAACCTCAAAACCGGCGCGGACGGGGAAGAATGGCAGGTCCACGGCGGCGGGTTCTATCACGTGCAGAAATATCTGGTGGCCCCCGCGCAGATGCCCGACGATCTGATCTGGTTCAAATGGGAAAGCTATTCAACGTGGCTCTCGGGCTTTGCGTTGCTGATCCTGGTCTACTACCTCGGGGCCGAATTCTATCTTGTTGATCCCAGTGTTGCAGAACTGGCAAGCTGGCAGGCGGTAGGGATTTCCCTGCTGTCGCTTGGCTTTGGCTGGCTGGTCTACGATCAAATTTGCAAAAGCAAATTCGGCGACAACAACACGCGGCTGATGATCGGCCTGTATGTGATCCTCGTGGGGATGGCCTATTTCTATACGTCGGTCTTTTCGGGGCGCGCGGCGCTGCTGCATCTGGGGGCTTTCACCGCGACGATCATGTCGGCAAACGTGTTTTTCATCATCATGCCGAACCAGCGGATCGTGGTGGCCGACCTCAAGGCGGGACGGGTGCCGGATGCGAAATACGGCAAGATCGCCAAACAGCGCAGCACGCATAATAACTATCTGACTTTGCCGGTTATTTTCCTGATGCTCAGCAACCACTACCCGCTGGCCTTCGCGTCGGACATGAACTGGCTGATCGCGGCGCTGGTATTCCTCATGGGGGTCACGATCCGCCATTACTTCAACAGCCTGCACGCGCGTCAGGGCAATCCGACGTGGACATGGGCGGTCACCGCGCTGTTGTTCGTCACGATCATGTGGCTGTCGACTGCGCCCATGTTCCGCAGCGTCGAGCCGGAAGAGGCCACCGGCCCCGCGCTGCGCTTTGCCCAGGCCGAAGGGTTCGACCGGGTGCATGACATCGTGCGTGGCCGGTGCAGCATGTGCCACGCCGCAGAACCCGCGTGGGACGGGCTGCTCTGGCCGCCGAAATCTGTCCGGCTCGAGACCGAACACCAGATCGCCAGCGCCGCGAAACAGATCTATTTGCAAGCGGGTGTGACAGATGCCATGCCCCCTGCAAACCTGAGCCATATGCAGGCCAGCGAACGCGCCGAGATCGTCGCCTGGTTTAACGCGGCCACACAGGATTAACCTCGCCGACGCGCGTTAACCATCCGTATTCGCGGCTTTCAGAATCGCGCGCCTCTATGCTAGGTCTAGCTGCATGGCACATCCAAACCCCAATATAAGCGAAAATCGTCCGGTTATCCGGCAACTGGACGACTCGGCGATTAACCGCATCGCCGCCGGGGAGGTCGTTGAACGCCCTGCCTCAGCGGTCAAGGAGCTGGTCGAGAACGCGATTGATGCGGGGGCCCGCCAGATCACGGTTGAATATGCCGATGGTGGCAAGACGCTGATCCGCGTCACCGACGACGGCTGCGGCATTGCGGCGGTCGATCTGGCGCTGGCGCTGTCACGGCATGCGACCTCCAAGATCGACGGAACGGACCTGCTGAACATCCACACATTCGGCTTTCGTGGCGAGGCGCTGCCCTCGCTTGGGGCTGTCGGGCGGCTGACCATTTGCAGCCGTGTTGCCGGACAGGACGGGGCCGAGATTTCGGTCAACGGCGGCGTGACCGGCCCTGTGCGCCCTGCTGCGCTGAATGGTGGCACCGTCGTCACCCTGCGGGATCTCTTCTTTGCTACGCCCGCACGATTGAAGTTCCTGCGCACCGATCGCGCCGAGGCGCAGGCGATCTCTGACATCATCAAGCGGTTGGCGATGGCGGAACCTTTCGTGCGTTTCACCTTGCGCGATGTGTCCGGCGATGGTCCAGGCCGCGAGGTGTTTCGCGCGGACGCCGAACAAGGCGATATGTTCGCAGCACTGCATGGCCGTCTGGCGCAAGTGCTGGGGCGCGAGTTTGCTGAAAACGCGCTGGCCATCGATGCCGAACGCGATGGTCTGCACCTGACGGGCTACGCGGCCCTGCCGACGTATTCGCGCGGCTCTGCCGTAACGCAATACCTGTTCGTGAATGGCCGCCCGGTGCGCGACAAGCTTTTGGTGGGCGCGTTGCGCGGCGCCTATTTTGACCTGCTCAGCCGTGACCGCCATCCGGCAGCCGCGCTGTTTGTCGATTGTGACCCCAAGCTCGTCGACGTGAACGTCCACCCCGCCAAATCCGAAGTGCGCTTTCGCGACCCCGGTCTGGCGGGCGGGTTGATCGTTTCAGGGTTGCGGCATGCGCTGGCGGATGCGGGGCACCGCGCCTCGACCACTGTGGCGAACGCGACCTTGGGGGCAATGCGGCCCGAACAACCTTCAGGGCGCGTATATCAGATGGACCGCCCCTCGCTCGGTGCGCGCACGACCGCCTATCAGGCCCAAGCGCCGGAGCCGGGATTTGCCGAAACCGCCGGCATGTGGGGCCGTGTTGAAACGCCCCCCCAGTATGGTGCTGACGCCCCTGATGCACAAAGCCATGACGCGCAGACGCCGGCACCCGCGCCGGACTTTCCTTTGGGAACCGCACGCGGGCAGGTGCATGAGAATTACATCATCGCACAAACGGCGACAGGCATGGTGATTGTTGACCAGCACGCAGCGCATGAACGTCTGGTCTATGAAAAGCTGAAACGCCAGATGGCGGAAAACGGTGTCGCAGCGCAGGCCTTGTTGATCCCCGAAATCGTGGATCTGTCAGCGTCGGACTGTGCGCGGCTGCTTGAGGTCGCGGATGAACTTGCGCGCTTTGGGCTGGGGATCGAACCCTTTGGCGGTAGCGCGATCGCCGTGCGTGAAACACCCGCGATCCTTGGCACGGTGGACGCCAAGGCGATGGTGCTGGATATCCTCGATGAACTGGCGGACCAAAATGAAAGCAACACACTGCAGGCCCGGATCGAGGCGATCCTCAGCCGTGTGGCCTGTCACGGATCAATCCGGTCGGGACGCTGGATGCGCGGCGAGGAAATGAACGCGCTGCTGCGCGAGATGGAGGCGACGCCCCATTCAGGCCAGTGCAACCATGGCCGCCCCACCTATGTAGAGCTGAAGTTGAGCGACATTGAACGTCTGTTCGGACGCACATGATCCAGCTTGGCGGTGAAACCTACGCACTGACAGACCCTGCCATGCTGCTGCTGATCGGTGGCGGTTGCGTGGTCTTGCTGGTGCTAATCTTGCTGGTGATGGCCGTGCGGGCCGCGGGCCGCACGGCGCGTGTTGCTGCGCCGTTGACGCGACAGATGCAAATCTTGGGGGGCCATGTGCAACAGCTTGGCATGGGGCAGGAACAACTGCGCGGCGGCTTGCAGACCGTGTCGGACACGCAGGCCAATGCGCAAGCCCAGATGGTACAAAGCATCGAGACGCGGATGGCCCATGTACAGCAGCAGATGCAGGACCGGCTGGCCGATAACGCGGCCCGATCCGCGCGGTCGCTTGCAGAGATGCAAGAACGGATGAGCGCGACGTTGCACGGGTCAAGCAAGCAGACAAACACCAGTCTGACCCAGCTTCAGGAACGGCTGGCGGCGATCGACAAGGCGCAGGATAATATCACCAAATTGTCCGGCGACGTGCTGTCGTTGCAGGATATCCTGAGCAACAAACAGACCCGTGGCGCATTCGGTGAAATCCAGCTGCGTGATATCGTCTCCAAGGCGCTGCCAAGCGACAGCTATACCATGCAGGCGACGCTCTCGAACGGCAAACGCGCGGATTGTATGATCCACCTGCCGAACCCGCCCGGGCCGATCGCGATCGACAGCAAATTCCCGCTTGAAGCCTATGAAGCCCTGCGCCGTGCCAAGACGGAATACGAGGTCAAGGATGCCGCCCGCGCCATGCGCGTCGCGGTCAAATCACACATTCAAGCAATCACTACGAAATACATCATTGAGGGCGAGACTGCCGATGGCGCGCTGATGTTCCTTCCCTCCGAGGCCGTGTATGCGGAACTCCACGCCAACTTTCCCGAACTGGTCCGCGAAGGCTTTGACGCGCGGGTCTGGATCGTGTCGCCGACGACCTGCATGGCGACGCTGAACACCATGCGTGCGATCCTGAAAGACGCGCGGATGCGGGAACAGGCGGGGGCCATTCGCAAGACGCTCAAGATGTTGCACCGCGACGTAGAGCTTGTGGTGGAACGCGTGGGCAAGCTGAACACCCATTTCGGGCAGGCCCGCGCCGACCTTGAAGGGTTGGGCACTGCCGCCGAACGCGCGGGCAAGCGTGCGGCGCGGCTTGATAATTTTGATTTCGAAGAGTTGTCAGAGCAGGATAGTCGCGTCGTGCCCTTATCGCGCCCTGACAAAACGCCCTGACGGGCTAACTAAGCGAGGAGCCACGCCAAGGGTGTTACAGAAAGTCATAGTTAGTGCGTTATTAACTGCAACTCATGTAGCGTCCGGACCGTGTATCAGCCCAAGCACAGATCAAACCTGACAGACTGGAATTTCTCGCCTTATGCCATTTGAAGCCATCGACCCGCCACAGAACACCCCTTTGGCTGGCCACCGAAAAATTGCCGTCATCGGCGCGGGTATTTCCGGCATGGGGGCGGCGCATATGTTGGGCGACGACCATCAGGTCACATTGTTCGAAAGCTGCCCCCGTCTGGGCGGTCATGCGCGCACCAAGATGGCGGGCAAGAACGGCGACCAGCCTGTGGATACGGGCTTTATCGTGTTCAACTATGCCAATTATCCCAACCTCGCCGCGCTGTTCAAAGAACTGGACGTGCCCGTGGTTAAATCCAACATGAGCTTTGGTGCGTCCATTGACGGCGGGCGGCTTGAATATGGCCTGATGACGCTGGATTCGATCTTTGCGCAGCGGCGCAATGCACTGAACCCCAAATTCCTGCGGATGCTGACCGATATTGTGCGGTTCAACAACACGGCCACCAAACTGGCGCAGGATCGCACGCTGACCATCGCGGGCTTTTTGGACAAGCTGGGTGCGGGCGAATATTTCCGCAAATATTACCTGACGCCGCTGTCCGGCGCGATCTGGTCCACACCCGTAGACAAGATCATGGATTTCCCAGCCTATTCGATGATCGACTTCTTTGAAAACCACGCTCTGTTAAGCCACACAGGGCAGCACCAGTGGTATACGGTCGACGGCGGGTCCCAGGAATATGTGAACCGTCTGGGGGCATCGCTGTCGGGCAAAGGCGTTGACATCCGTCTTGGCACCCCTGTCCAATCCGTCCGCCGCACCCCGTTGGGGGTAGAGGTGAAAACCAACGGCGCGGAATGGGAAGCCTTTGACGAGGTCGTGTTTGCCAGCCATTCGGATGACGCACTTGCACTGCTGGCCGACCCCAGCGCAGCAGAGCGTGCAGCCTTGGGCGCCGTGAAATACCAACCGAACGACGTGGTGCTGCATGCGGATGCGTCCGTGATGCCCAAGCTGCGCAAAACATGGGCATCTTGGATTTATGCTGAGGACAAGGGACAGCAGACCGACCGGATCGACCTGACATACTGGATGAATTCGTTGCAACCTATCCCGATGGACGATCCGCATTTTGTCACGCTCAACACCAAACGCCCGATCCGCGAAGAGCTGATCTATGATCAGGTCACTCTGCGCCATCCGGTCTATGATCTGGGCGCGTTGGCAGCGCAGGAACAGGTGCGCGGTTTCAATGGCGTACAGAACACCTGGTTCTGCGGCGCATGGATGAAGCACGGCTTTCACGAAGACGGCTTGTCCAGCGCTGTTGACGTGGTGCAGGGGCTGCGTGCCAAGACCAAGGTCGCATTGGCCGCAGAATGAGCGCCGGCGTCGATCATATCCGGGGCGTGACCTATCATGGGCGCAAGGGGGCGGTCGAAAACAGCTTTCGCTATTCTATCGATTATGTCGTGCTGGATGCAGAGGCGGATCTGCAAACGCCCGCGCTATTCGGGCGCAACCGTGGCGCTGTGACATCCCTGTGGGACGCGGACCACGGTGGCCCCAAAGGTGCGGGTCGCGGGGCCGCTTGGGTGCGCGATGTTCTGGCGCAGCACGACGTTACGGGTGTGGCTCGGATAGAGCTGATGGCACAGCCTCGGGTCCTGGGGCATGTCTTTAACCCTGTTAGTTTCTGGCTCTGCCGGCGCGCGGACGCGGCGCTGATCGCGGTGATATCAGAGGTGTCGAATACATTCGGCGACCGTCACAGTTATCTGTGTCACCACGATGACCTGCGCCCGATAGAGTCGACCGATCACCTGCACGCAACCAAGGTTTTTCATGTCTCGCCCTTTCAGCCGGTCGAAGGCGGATACAGCTTTCGCTTTGATATTCGCGATGATCATATCGGCGTCTGGATCGACTATACCCAAACTGATGGCGGATTGATCGCCACCCTGACCGGTACGCGCAGCCCGCTGACGAACCGTGCTATTCTGTGGTCGCTGCTGCGGCGTCCGTTCGGAGCGCGGCGTGTGCTCGGGCTAATTCATTGGCAGGCGCTAAAACTCTGGTGGAAGGGCGGCGGCTATCGCCCGCGCCCCGAACCGCCGGTGAATGACGTCTCGAAAACGTGACCCGTTCGGCGCATCACCTGCCGGCATATGCGCTGTTTGCGTCGCTGTTGGCGGCGGCGGGGCTGCCGATTTATATTCACGCGCCCAAGTTCTTTGTTGATGAATACGGGGTGTCCCTTGGTGCATTGGGGTCGGTGCTGTTTGGGCTGCGCCTGCTTGATGTGGTCCAAGACCCGCTGCTGGGGCGACTGTCACATATGCTGCGCCACCAACGCGGGGTGGCTGTCGCTATTGGCACAGCCCTGATGGCAGGGTCGATGTTTGCGCTGTTTGCGGTTCCGCCGTTGCTGCCGCCGCTGATCTGGTTTGCGCTGACCCTGACGGGCGTGTTTTCCGCGTTCAGTTTCCTCACGATCTGTTTTTATGCTCAAGGCGTCGCCAAGGCGGCAACGTTGCCCGGGCGTGGGCATTTGATGTTGGCACGCTGGCGCGAAACGGGGGCTTTGCTGGGCGTCTGCGTCGCCTCGGTGCTGCCTGTGATGCTCGGGGTGGTGTTAGGTGCACCGTTTGCGGGGTTCGCCGTCGGCTTTGCCGTGCTTGGCGCGGCGGGCGTTTTTGCCATGCGGGGCGAGTGGCACAGCACAGGCGTTGAGGGCACCACGGGTATCGGCGTTGTGCTGCGCGATCCCGTCGCGCGTCGGCTGCTGGTGATCGCGCTGTTTAATGCAGCCCCGGTTGCAGTCACGTCGACGCTCTTTCTATTCTATGTCGAAAGCGTGCTGCGCGCACCGGGGTGGGAGGGGCCGCTGTTGTTGGTGTTTTTCCTCTCTGCTGCCGTCGCGGCCCCGTTCTGGGGCAAACTGGCAGAGCGTTTCGGCCCCAAGCCCGTCTTGCTTGCTGCAATGACGCTGGCGATTGTGGTGTTCGCGGGCACATTGCTGTTGGGGGCGGGGGATTTGGCGTGGTTTGTGCTGGTGTGCCTTGCCTCCGGTGCAGTGCTGGGGGCCGATCTGACGCTTCTACCTGCCATGTTCGCGGCACGTATGGCGGTTGTGGCACCGTCTGCCGCCGAAGGGTTCGGGCTGTGGTCACTTGTGTCGAAATTCTCCCTTGCCTTCGCTGCCATAGCGCTACTTCCCACCCTGCAAGCGTCCGGTTTTGACAGCGCTGCCACGGGAAATGCACCTGTGGCGATCACTACCCTTATAGGGCTTTATGCCGGAGTGCCTTGCGTGCTCAAGCTGATTGCCATCGGGTTGATGGCCGCCACGCCGCTGCAAAAGGATGACGAAAAATGATGGATGTGGTTTATGTCTTTATAGGGGCTGCCCTGGTGCTGGCGGTCTGGCTGGCGCGGCGGCTTGTCATGAGCTTTTCTGCACAAAAGCCGTCGGACTATGCGGATGACTACACCGTCTTCGACATGAAGAAGCATCTGAACGGGGCCATGGTCTGCGAGGGCGTAATCTTTGGCCCGTCGGGGCGGGTGACCAGCAGCTTTGTGGCTGACTTTATCGTGACATGGGACGGCGACACCGCGCAAATCAACGAACATTTTGTCTATGATGACAACACCACCCAAGACCGTGTCTGGACGATCACATTGGGCGAGGCGGGGCATTTCACCGCGACAGCACCCGATGTCATCGGCACCGCCAAAGGGCGCAACGTTGGCGCGACGGTACAATCGAAATATGTCATCCAGCTGCCCGATGACGTCGGTGCGCACCAGCTGAAAACTGTGGACTGGATGTATCTTACTCGCGACGGGACGATCATCAACCGCAGCCAATTTCGCAAATTTGGCCTGAAGGTGGCCGAACTTGTTGCGACAATTCGTAGAAAGGATGAACAATGACCGAATGGACCGGAAAGCGCTATTGGCTGATCGGGGCGAGCGCGGGATTAGGCGAAGCGCTTGCGCATAAGCTTGGCCGACTTGGTGCCGAAGTCATTGTCTCGGCCCGATCCGAAGACAAGCTGGCGGCATTGACCAGAGAATTGCCCGTGTCCGCCAGCTATCAGACCATCGATGTGCAGGATATCGATAGTATCCGTGCCGCGGTCAAAGCTGTTGGTCCAGTAGACGGGATTGTCTATCTGGCAGGGGCCTACTGGCCCTTTGGCGCGCAGGCGTGGGAGCCTGAACACGCAACCACTATGATAGATGTAAATCTTACCGGCCTTGTGCGCGTGATGGGAGAAGTCGTGCCTGATATGGTCAAGCGAGACGCGGGGCATATTGTTATTACCTCGAGCCTTACGGCCTATCGTGGATTGCCAAAATCTATCGGCTACACAGCCTCCAAGGCGGGGACCCTGTCGCTGGCGGAATGTATGCACGCTGATCTACGCAAAACCGGCATCAAGGTGCAGGTAATCAACCCCGGTTTTATAAAGACGCAGCTGACTGACAAGAACGATTTCAAAATGCCGTTCCTGATGGAGCCCGAAGCCGCCGCCCAACAGGTGGTCGAACATATGAGCGGCACCAGCTTTAAGAAGAGCTTTCCGTTCGGATTTTCGCTGTTCTTCCGGCTGGCGCAGTTCCTGCCCGACGGCATTTATTACCGCCTGTTCGGGTGATCCGGTCGGGCGGGTGTCTTGCCCGCCCGCAAAGCATTACAGCTTTGCGCTATGCGTAACGAAAAGCGTGCGTGCACGCTGCCAGACAGGGGCGTCATGATCCGCCAGCGCGGACAGCGTCGGCAGCAGCTGCGCGGCGTAGTCTTCAGAGCTTTCCAGCGGCAGCATCGATGGCAGGTTATCAATCGCGGTGACATCCAACGGCGGGGTATTGTGGACGCGCAAGGCGGGCTCTGCCCATGTTGTTGCGCGGTCATAAACCGGCACAGGGTTGAAATCGCTATCGGGGTCGCAGGCAATATCCCCGATCACCCGCAGCGCCCGTGGCCGATCAAGCGCGCTTTGGGGCACGAAAACCGGTGTCTGCGGCCCCGCCAGAATGCAGTTGAAAAACAGCACGTGCTGCAAGATTTCCGGGAAGGGGCCACCGTGAGCCGTTTCCTTCATGTCCCAACCGGTCACTTTGATGCCAAGGCGCGCGCATAAATCCGCCGCACCGCTGCCGACACGCCCAAGTGCGCCGATGACCAAAGCGTCCGGCACCTCGAGTCCGTCAATCTGTGCCGCAAGGTCGCGGGTCAGCGCGTCGGCGTCCGGATAAGGCGTGATCGCGGCGACGGCCTTGTTGCGGGTTTGGGCTGCCCAGCATTTGACGGCCACCGCAGCGCCGGCAAACCCTGCCCAATACCCAAAGGCGGCGACACGGCGACCGGAATCCTCTGTTAGATATTCCAAATCCAGCAACGTGCCGCCGCCAGCCTTGAAACGCCCTAACAGCGTCCGCCCCGCCGATTGTCCTTTATAGGCGTGCCCAAACATGATGTGCCGATGGACCAATGGCGTGCCGTCTTCAGGTAGCTCTTTCAGGCCAAAGATGATCGCATCAGCGGGGGCATCAGGCCAGCTGTTCTGGGGCGCGATGGCGCAGCCTGTGGCCTTGTAGGCGTCGGTTGCGATGACGCGGGTGTCTGATGCTTCGACCGTGACGCGGAAACCCTGTTCCATCAGCGTCGAAACCCCTTTGGGCGTAATGCCCACGCGGGTTTCATTGTTGCGCTGTTCGGCGCGGACCCAGAGATGTGGCGCGGTCATAGCATGCCTTTGTCTTTTACCGTGACGACACTGTCGCGGGCTTTCATTTGCTGCATGAACGCGGTGATCTTGGGATAGGCCGCGGTCTCTACGCCGTCCCCCTCAAGCCAGTTGCACACAACGAACAGATACGGATCGGCAAGGCTGAAAGCGTCGCCCAATACATACGGTCCGCGCAGGATGTCATTTTCGACAAAATCGGCGCAGGCGGCCATGGTCTCGGGCACCTGAGCGGTCATATCGTCAAAGCTTGACTGGTGCTTGGCCCACCGCGATCCGCGCATTTTGTGGGCGTGTGCGACATGCATGGTCGAGGCGAGGTAATACATCGCACTGCGCATCTGTGCCGCTGCAGTCGCGTCCGACGGGGACAGGCCTGCCTTGGGGGCGATGGCGGCGACATAATCAAGCAAGGCACCCGTTTCTGTCAGGATCGTATCATCCTCAAGGCGCAGCGCGGGAACGCGGCCCTTGGGGTTGATCGCCAGATAGTCAGGTTTTGTCTGCTCTGCCGTGGCGAAATCGACGCGCACCGCGCGATAGGGCAGGCCCGCCTCTTCGAGGGCGACCGCCACCGCAACAGAGATGGTTCCGGGCGTGTAATAAAGCGAAAGCATCATTTTACCTTTCAAATATGGGTCTGCGCGACACGGCGTGCAGGCGTGTCCAGATGAGGCACCGCGTTGAACAATACCGGTGACCAATGGCCGCCGATGGGGAACAGCCTGTGCATTGACGTGTGCATAATCGCCAGCGCAATGCGCGACATGGCCGGAATACCCAGCCCCATCGCCTGCGCCATCACCATAGAAATCAGCCCCCCTGACGTCACCACCAGCGCGGGACCGTCCCCGTCCGAGATTTCCTGGAGCACGGATTTGATGCGGCTTTCAAAGTTGGCGTAGCTTTCGGGCGGGTTTTCAAGCTGGTCGCTTTTCCACGTCTCGAACACCAGCGGGAGGTGTTTGGTAAAGCCGCCCTGCTCGGTCGGAAAGGGGATGCCGTGCTGTTGCTCCATCATGGTGGCAAGCGTGAAATACTCAAGCTCGTTCAGCCGTGCATCGCGGACCGGTTCAAGCCCGGTGTTCATGCCTTCGGCGGTTTCTTTATGCCGCCGCAGCGTGCCGGTATAAAGCCGCGTATGATGCGTTTCCGACTGCCGCAGGTGATCGCCCAGCCACGCGGCCTGTTCATGACCAAGCGGGCTGAGCTTGTCATAACTGATTTCGTCTTTGGCATGTGAATTTGCCTGACCGTGGCGGATAAGAGTAATGTGGGACATGGCGCGCCTTTTTCTGTTGCGCCATTGATAGGCAAGCCTTGCGCGGGTTGAAAGGCTGCCGGCACATGGCGCAGGGATTTTTTGCCGCAGGCCCCCGGCGTCGCATATCGGAAACGCCGGTGGCGCAAAAACGGGGCAGGGTGTCGGGATTATGACTGCCGCCGCGCACATGCCCTGCCTATACTGCGGGACGGTACAGGAGGTTTCCACATGGCGAACAAGGTTAAATTCACGCTCGACGGCGAAACGGTCGAGGCCGATGCCGGGCTGACCATATGGGAAATCGCCAATGGTCGCGGGCTGAAAATCCCGCATCTGTGCTTTACGCCAGAGCCAGGGTATCGCCCTGACGGGAACTGCCGCGCCTGTATGGTCGAGATCGAAGGCGAGCGCGTTCTGGCTGCGTCTTGCCTGCGTGAACCAAGCGACGGCATGGTCGTGACCACCAACAATGCCCGCGCCGAAAATGCCCGCAAGATGGTGATGGAACTGTTGGTTACAGATCAGCCCGCGCGAGAGGTGGCCCATGATAAGTCGAGCCATTTGTGGGATATGGCCGAGATGGAGGGTATCTCGGAAAGCCGCTTTCCCAAGCTGGAAGAGGGGCGCATTCCGCTGCTGGACGACAGCCATGTCGCAATGCGTGTGAACCTTGATGCCTGTATCCAGTGCAACTTGTGTGTGCGTGCGTGCCGCGAGGTGCAGGTGAACGACGTGATCGGCATGGCCGGTAGGGGGCAGGACAGCTATCCGGTGTTCGATATGGACGACCCAATGGGCGCGTCCTCTTGTGTGGCGTGCGGTGAATGTGTGCAGGCCTGCCCAACGGGGGCGCTGATGCCCGCCACGGTGGTCGATGACGCGCAGGTTGGGGACAGCGCCGACTTTGATAGCGAAGTCGACAGCATCTGCCCGTTCTGCGGTGTGGGCTGTCAGGTGTCGCTGAAGGTCAAGGACGGTAAAATCAAATACGTCGACGGCATCAATGGCCCCGCGAACGAGGGGCGGCTGTGCGTCAAAGGGCGCTTTGGCTTCGACTATATCCACCACCCGCACCGGCTGACCAAACCGCTGATCCGTCGTAAGGACGCCCCCCCCAAAGGGCTGAACGTGGACCCGGGCAACTGGCAAACCCACTTCCGCGAAGCCACCTGGGACGAGGCCTTGGATTTTGCCGCGGATGGCATGAAAAAGATTGGCGGCACGGGCGTGGCGGGTTTTGGGTCGGCGAAATGCACGAACGAGGAAGCCTACCTGTTTCAAAAGATCATCCGTCAGGGTTTTGGTCATAACAACGTCGACCACTGCACGCGGCTTTGCCATGCATCGTCCGTGGCAGCACTGATGGAGAACGTCGGTTCGGGGGCCGTTACCGCGACATTCAACCAGATCGAAAACGCCGATGTGGCGATTGTGATCGGCGCGAACCCGACCGAGAACCACCCCGTCGCGGCGACGTTCTTCAAGCAATTCGCCAAGCGCGGCGGCAAGCTGATCGTGATGGACCCGCGCGGCCAAGCGCTGAAACGTCATGCGTCGCATATGCTGCAATTCCGCCCCGGCACCGATGTGTCGATGTTAAACGCGATCATGCATGTGATCGTCGAGGAAAAGCTGTTCGATCAACAGTATATCGAGGCTTACACCGAAAACTGGGAAATCGAGAAAGCCCACCTGAAAACCTTTACCCCCGAGAAAATGTCCAAGATCTGCGGCATCGACGCGGAGGTGCTGCGCGATGTGGCGCGGACCTTTGCGGGGGCCAATGCGGCGATGATTTTCTGGGGCATGGGCATTTCGCAGCACATCCACGGCACCGATAATTCGCGCTGCCTGATCTCGCTTGCGCTGATGACGGGGCAAATCGGACGGCCCGGTGCGGGGCTGCACCCGTTGCGGGGGCAGAACAATGTGCAAGGCGCATCCGACGCGGGGCTGATCCCGATGTTCCTGCCCGATTACCAGCCGGTGTCCGATGATGGCGTGCGGTCTGCCTTTACCGACGTGTGGCAAAGCAGCGATTTCAGCAGCCAGAAGGGTCTTACCGTGACCGAAATCATGGACGCGGTGTATGATGGCGACATCCGGAGCCTATATGTTCTGGGTGAGAACCCCGCCATGTCCGACCCCGATGTGGAACATGCCCGCGATGGGCTGGCCAAGCTTGATCATCTCGTGGTGCAGGATATCTTTTTGACCGAAACCGCGAACTTTGCCGATGTGATCCTACCCGCAAGCGCCTTTGCCGAGAAATCCGGCACAGTGACCAACACCAACCGTCAGGTGCAAATGGGCCGCCCCGCCGTGCCGCCGCCCGGCGACGCGAAAGAAGACTGGTGGATCGAGGTCGAACTGGCGAAACGTCTGGGGCTGGGGTGGACCTATACCGACCCAAGCCAGGTCTTCGCCGAGATGAAGCTGAACATGTCGTCACTGAACAACATTACATGGGACCGTCTAAAGAACGAAGGGGCCGTGACCTATCCCTCGACCAGTCCCACGGATCCGGGGCAGGCGATTGTCTTTGCCGACGGGTTCCCGCGGCAAGACGGGCGCGCACGGTTCACGCCTGCCAGCATTATCGCACCTGATGATGCGCCCGACGAAGACTATCCGATGATCCTGACCACAGGGCGCCAGCTGGAACATTGGCACACGGGATCCATGACGCGGCGGTCCTATGTGCTGGACGGGTTAGAACCCGAGGCGAACTGTTCGCTCCACCCGTCGACCTTGCGCAAGCTGGGGGTTCAGCCGGGGGCGTATATCCGTCTGACGACAAAGCGTGGATCGATCGAGCTGATGGCCCGCGAAGACCGCGCCGTGTCGCCCGATATGGTTTTTCTGCCCTTCGCTTATGTCGAAGCCGCGGCGAATATCCTGACCAATCCGGCGGTTGACCCCTATGGGAAAATCCCCGAGTTCAAATTCTCGGCGGTGAAAGTAGAGGCCGCAACAGTCCCCCAACCCGCAGAGTAACCCTGCAAATCAACCCCAACCTTTTGCGCGACCACAATATCGCCTGAGACGTTGGGGCAGATGCCGGCCCGGCTCGATATCTATTTAGGTTCAGTGGCGTAGATACCCGCGGCGTTCAGCACGGTTGCGATAGCGGTCGGCCATTTTTGACGCCTCGCGCAAGTTGCCGAAACACTGGATGACCGCTTTGGGTTGTCCGCCGGCCACACCCCATTCGCGCAGTACGGATACTTCGCTAAAGAGGTTCATCGCGATTTCCACGCGGTAAAACAGCCGTCGTTGGGCCACATTGGTCCGGTAGAGCAAACATTCGATCATCGGTGGAATCTAACGGGCGACAGGGCAGGCGCGCAATACCAAGGTTCATGTCGACGCTAAAAAGATGGGACATGAAAGGGGTGTCAGCTCCATGTAACGTCGCCCAGAAAGATATAGCCCGCCCCATAGATTGTCTTGATAAGCTGGGGGTTCTTGGGGTCTTCGCGCAGCTTGGTCCGCAAACGAGAGATGCGGACATCCATCGCCCTGTCAAAGCTTTCAGAGGCGACGCCGCCCAAGCTTGACTGCATCTGTGCGCGGCTCAGCAGGCGTTTGGGCGCGTCGAGAAACAGGCGCAGGACCTCCCCCTCGGCATGGGAAAACGGGATTTCGGCACCGGTGTCATCCTCCAGCGCGTAGCGGTCGAAATGCGCTTTCCAGCCGCTGAACGCCGCGACCGTGCCTGCCTGCGGGGACGGCTTGGCGCTGCGCAAGCGGGCGCGGATACGGGCGACGACTTCGGCCGGATCAAAGGGTTTGATGATATAATCATCGGCCCCAAGCTCCAGCCCCGTGACGCGGTCCTGCACCTGAGCGCGCCCCGAGATGATGATAACAATCGCACCCTGTTCCAACGCGAGACGGTGCACCAAAGTCAGCCCGTCGGAATCCGGCAGGGACAGGTCGACAAGGCAAACGTCGGGGGTGTGGGTCGCCAAAGCGGCCTCGAACGCGCGGGCGCGGCCGAACGAGAGCGTGTCAAAGCCCGCTTCCTCCAGCGCGACAGCCAGAAGGGTGCGGATTTCGGGTTCATCGTCCAGAATGGTGACAAGGGGGCGGGTCATTGGGCGGCGATCTCTTTCGGGGCAATCAATGCGGTCAGGTCCGCGGCTTCGAACGGTTTGCGCAGCACGGGTGCGAGGGTTTGCGCCTCTAGGAACTGGGCGTCATCGGGCGGCAGCGAGGTCATCAGCACCAGTGGCGGCGCGTCGGGTGGTAGCCGTTTGGCAAGGTCCAGCCCTGTCGCCTCGCCGACAAGCTGGATGTCAGACAGGATCAGCGCGATATCGGGCAGATCGGCGAGTAGCGCGGTCGCTTCGTCCGCGCTGGCAGCTTCGATCACGGAATGGCCCAGGCCCATCAGCATATCCCGCACGAGCGCGCGCAGATCATCGGCGTCTTCGACCAGCAACACCAGCCCGGTGGTGGCAGCGACGGCGGGGCGGTAGGGCAGCCGCATGGTCACCTGCGCGCCATGGGCCGTATTGCCAAGGCGCAGATCGCCCCCCGCCGATTTCACCATATCATAGACCATCGGCAGCCCCAGCCCCGATCCTTCGGCCCCTTTGGTCGTAAAAAACGGATCAAACCCGTGCTCCAGCGCCGAGGGCGAAAAACCGGGGCCGGTATCGCGCAAGACCCATTCGATCCATGTGTCATGGACCTGTCGTACTTCAAGCGAGATCGCCCCCGCAGCCCCGCAGGCATCGCGGGCGTTCAGGATCAGGTTCAGCAGCCCGTCCTGCACCAACCCGCTGTCCAGCAGCACGGGGGTGTCACCCATCTGGTTGTCGATGCTCAGGGTCATGCCCTTGGGCAGGGTGGGGCGCGCGATCAGGGTCAGATCTTCAAGCAGCCGCGGGATATGGGTCGCGGTCGGACGCAGCGTGCGCGCGCCCGTCATATCGGCAATAGAGCTAAGCAACGTGCCGCCCCGGCGCGCCGCGGCAAGAGTGCCTTCGATGAGGGGGGCCGCCTCTGCCGGTTGGCCGTCCAGCCGCCCCAGCCGGGACTGCAGGCCAAGGATGATCGTCAGTAAGTTGGAAAAATCATGCGCCAGCCCCGAAATCACCTGCGCCGCGATCTCGCGCCGGCGGGTCTGCTGCAGCGCGACACGGTTCTGGGTTTCCTCGGTCACATCCATCGACAGGATATAGACCCCGCCGTTTGTATCGGGGGTAAACGCTCCGCGGATGCGCCGGGCACTCATCTCGTCCGTGAATTCGATCACCGACGGCTTTCCGGCAAAGGCTTGGGTGAGCGAGGGGGCGATAGAGTCGTAGGCCTGCTTGCCCAGAACCTCGGTAATATGGCGGCCGATCAGGTCCGCGCGCCGCCCCGGCATGACAGAGGCCAACCGCCGGTTTGAATAGGTGTAACAGGCGTTTGCATCCACATGGGCGATATGGGCCGGCATCATTTCTGTGGTCAGCCGCGTGCGGGCTTCGGACAGGGTAAGCTGGCGTTTCGCCTCTTCCAGCGCGGTGTTCATCGCGGCAAGTTCGCGGTTGGTGGCTGACAGTTCTTCGGCGTGGGCCAGCACCTGCCCCGACAGCGCATCAGACCGCGCGCGCAGCAGTGCCTCTTGCTGTTTGGTGCGGGTGATGTCGGTGTAGACGGTGACCCAGCCGCCTTGGGGCAGGGGCGACCCTTCGACCGAGATGGTGCGGCCATTGGCGCGGGTACGTTCCATATAATGCGCTTCAAACGCGCGGGCCTGTTCCACCCTTTCGGCCACAAAATGCGCCACGTCGTCCACGTCACCGTATTCTCCCAACTGTGCCAGCAGGGTGATCGTTTCTTGAAAGCTCGCGCCGGGGGTGACCAGCGCTTTGGGGAGGTCAAACATCTGCTGGAACGGTGCATTACACAGCACCAGCCGCAAATCCGCGTCATAGATCGTCAGCGCTTGCGCGATCAGGTTCAGCCCCGCAGCCGTCATGAGTTTTGTCTGATGATCGTCGATCTGCATGCGTCCTCCCCCCGGCGGCAGACTGCACCATCCCCAAGGTGCCGCCAAGCGCAACCTTGGGAAATCACGCCTGTTACAATTCGTTAGAATTGAGAAATCATTAGGTAAAAGTTGACGCAGAGCATCGGGTCAACATCATGGTGTGACATCAGAATCGCACCAGCGATCGACCTGCCGAAAAAGAGCAGGGTTTGGGAGGAAGACATTTGGCTCACACGCTCGTGAGCGCCGACGGACCGCAATCGGTTCCGGCGCTGCTGCATCGTAATGCAAAGCAATTTGCGAACGCGCCTGCGTATCGCGAAAAGGAATATGGCATCTGGCAAAGCTGGACGTGGGCACAGACCCGCGACGAGGTCGAGGCGCTTGCGCTTGGCCTGCTGGAGCTGGGCGCGAACGAGGGTGACTTTATCGCCATCATCGGCCGCAATCGTCCCTATCTCTATTGGGCCATGATGGCCGCAGAGATGGTCGGTGCCGTGCCTGTGCCGCTGTATCAGGACGCTAACGCCGAAGAGATGGCCTATGTGCTGGACCATTGCGGCGCACGGTTTGCCATCGTGGGCGACCAGGAACAGGTCGATAAGGTGCTGGATGTTCAAAACCAGCTGACCCAGTTCGAACGTATGATCTATCTCGATCCGCGCGGCTTGCGCAAATACGATCACGCCGCGCTGGACCAATATAGCGCCGTCCAAGACATGGGCCGCAAGGCACGCGATAAACACATCAAAGAGCTTGAGGCACGTCAGGCCAAGCTGGATTACGACAGCACCGGCGTCATGCTTTACACCTCGGGCACCACGGGCAAGCCCAAGGGGGTGGTGCTGAGCAACCGCAACATTATCGAGACAGCCAAATCTTCTTCTGCCTTCGACAAGTTGCGCCAGACCGACGATATTCTGGCCTACCTGCCGATGGCTTGGGTGGGGGATTTTATCTTTTCCGTAGGGCAGGCGCTGTGGACGGGGTTTTGCACGAACTGCCCTGAATCAGCTGATACGATGCATGTTGATTTGCGCGAAATCGGCCCGACCTACTACTTTGCCCCGCCCCGTGTATTTGAAACCCAGCTGACATCGGTGATGATCCGGATGGAGGACGCGAGCCGGTTCAAGAAGTGGCTGTTCGATAAATTCATGGCCCATGCGCGCAGGGTTGGCCCCGCCATTCTGGACGGTAAATCCATCGGCGCGATGGACCGCGCGAAATATGCCCTGGGCGAGCTGATGATCTATGGCCCGCTGAAAAACACGCTGGGCCTCAGCCGCGTGCGCGTCGGTTATACCGCGGGCGAGGCGATCGGGCCGGAGATCTTCGATTTCTATCGCTCGCTCGGGATCAACTTGAAACAGCTTTACGGACAAACAGAGGCGACGGTGTTTATCACCGCGCAGCCGGACGGCGAAGTGCGTAGTGACACGGTCGGCGTGACCTGCCCCGGCGTAGAACTCAAGATCGCTGAGAATGGCGAAGTCTTCTACCGTAGCCCCGGCGTTTTCGTCGAGTATTACAAAAACCCCGAGAGCACCGCAGATACCAAGGATGCCGAGGGTTGGGTCGCGACCGGTGACGCTGGCTTTATCGAGGAAAGCTCGGGCCATCTGCGCATTATCGACCGGGCCAAGGATGTGGGCAAAATGGCCGATGGCAGCCTGTTCGCGCCGAAATACGTGGAGAATAAGCTGAAGTTCTTCCCCAACATCCTTGAAGCGGTGGTGTTTGGCAACGGACGCGACGCCTGCACTGCCTTTATCAACATCGACCTGACCGCGGTCGGAAACTGGGCGGAGCGCAACAACATCGGCTATGCGTCCTATCAAGAACTGGCGCGGCATCCCCAAGTAATGGACACGATCCAGAGCCATGTGGAAGAGGTCAACGCCTCTATCGCCGAGGATGAAATGCTGTCGGGTTGTCAGGTGCATCGCTTTGTCGTGCTGCACAAAGAGCTTGATGCCGACGACGGAGAGTTGACGCGCACGCGCAAAGTGCGGCGCAAAGTCATCGGCGAGAAGTTCGATGACATCATCACCGCCCTCTACGACGGGTCGCCTTCGGTCAGCACGGTCACCGAAGTGACCTATGAAGACGGGCGCAAGGGGTCGATTGCGGCCACGCTGGAGGTGCGCGACGCCAAGGTGTTCGCAGACACCCGCAAGATGGCCGCGCAATGAGCATGACATCAAACGGATCATGCGGGCGCTGCGGTTGCGCAGTGGATTTTAAGACCATTTGGAAGGGGGCTGCGGCGTGAAAGATATGACCGACGGCTATGTCACAGCGGATGGGCGCCAGATTGGCCCCGTTGTGATGGAAATGAAAAACATCACCCTGCGGTTTGGTGGGGTAGAGGCGATCAAGGATATCTCCTTCGATATCCGTCAGGGCGAGATTCGCGCCATCATCGGACCGAACGGCGCCGGCAAGTCATCCATGCTGAACGTGATCAGCGGGTTCTATGTGCCGCAGGAAGGCGAGGTTTGGTACAAGGGGGCCCCACGTCCGTCGATGAAACCTTACGAGGTGGCGCAGCAGGGCATCGCACGCACGTTCCAGAACATCGCCCTGTTCGAAGGGATGTCGGTGCTGGATAACGTCATGACCGGGCGTTTGACCAATATGAAGACCGGCATGTTCTGGCAGTCGATCTGGAAGGGCAAGGCAGAGCGCGAAGAGACCGCGAACCGCGAAGTCGCCGAAAAGATCATCGATTTCCTTGAGATTCAGGCGATCCGCAAGACGCCCGTGTCGCGGCTGTCTTATGGGTTGAAGAAACGTGTCGAGCTGGCGCGCGCGCTGGCTGCCGAGCCGTCAATCTTGCTGCTGGACGAACCGATGGCGGGGATGAACGTAGAGGAAAAAGAGGACATGAGCCGCTTTATTCTGGATGTGAACGATGAATTTGGTACGACGATTGCCCTGATCGAACATGACATGGGCGTTGTGATGGACTTGAGCGACCGCG
Organism: Sulfitobacter litoralis; assembly: GCF_900103185.1. Lineage (GTDB taxonomy): Bacteria > Pseudomonadota > Alphaproteobacteria > Rhodobacterales > Rhodobacteraceae > Sulfitobacter > Sulfitobacter litoralis. The sequence continues at coordinate 19,352 of NZ_FNJD01000022.1, read as the reverse complement.
TGGTTGTGATGGATTACGGCAAGAAGATCGGCGACGGCACCCCAAGCGAGGTGCGCAACAATCAAGACGTGATCGACGCGTATCTGGGGGTTGCCCATGACTGATTTTGCCACTGGTTTTGCGATGAGGAGGGTCTGATATGCCTGAGCAACTGGCCTTTACAATCGAGGTGTTCCTGAACGGTCTGATGGCGGGCGTGCTGTATGCACTGGTCGCGTTGGGGTTTGTTCTGATCTACAAAGCCTCGGGTATTTTCAACTATGCCCAAGGGGTGATGGCGCTGTTCGCGGCTCTGACTCTTGCCGGGATCATCGACGGGCAGGTGCCGTTCAGCCATCTGATCAACGCGATCCTGGGCACGGATATTCACCATTTCGGATGGCATGTACCGGCGTTCCTTGCGATCTTGCTGACCATGGTGGTGATGATCGGTCTGGCTTATGCGGTCCAGCGGTTGGTGTTTCGCCATCTGGTCGGGCAAGAGCCGATCATCCTGTTCATGGCGACCATCGGTCTGGCCTATTTCCTTGAAGGGGTGGGCGATCTGATGTGGGGGTCCGACATCAAATCTATGGATGTGGGCCTGCCGCAGGGTTTGAACACCTGGATCGACGACACCACTTTTAACGCCTTTGGCTACGGGTTCTTCATTGATAATCTGGATATCGTAGCCAGCATTATCGCCGCGTTGCTGGTGATCGGGCTGGTGATGTTTGCACAATACACCAAGCAGGGCCGCGCCATGCGGGCAGTGGCGGATGACCACCAAGCGGCTTTGTCGGTCGGCGTGTCGCTGAACTTTATCTGGATCCTCGTGTGGTCGTTGGCGGGCTTTGTCGCACTGGTGGCAGGCATCATGTGGGGCACGAAATCGGGGGTTCAATTCTCGCTCTCGCTGATCGCGCTCAAGGCGTTACCGGTGCTGATGCTTGGGGGGTTCACCTCTATTCCCGGTGCCATCGTGGGCGGCTTGATCATTGGTGTGGGTGAGAAACTGTTCGAATTCCTGATCGGTGCGCCTTTCCTTGGCGGTGCAACTGAGAACTGGTTTGCTTACATGTTGGCGCTGATCTTTCTGGTGTTCCGTCCGCAGGGCTTGTTCGGGGAGAAAATCATTGAGCGTGTGTAGTTTTGGCAACTTCCTGACCGGGGCTTTGCCAATGTGTAGGGTTCGGGCCCCAGGATTTAAAACCATTTGGAATGAGGGGCGCATCTGATGCTTTATCGTGAATCAGGGGATTTCAGCTCCACCTATGCGGAAGACAGCCAGACGTTTCCGATCAAGTTTGATCGGTATCGCTATTACTTTGTGCTGTTCATCGCCATCGCGGTGATCCCGTTTATGATCAATGACTACTGGGTGAACTCGCTGTTCCTGCCGTTCCTGATCTACGCCATCGCGGCGATCGGGTTGAATATCCTGGTGGGCTATTGCGGACAGGTGAGCCTGGGAACAGGCGGCTTTATGGCTGTGGGGGCCTATGCCTGCTACAAATTCATGACCGCCTTTCCCGAGGTCAGCATGCTGGTGCATGTGCTGTTGTCGGGTCTGGTCACGGCCTGTGTCGGCGTGTTGTTCGGCCTGCCATCGCTGCGGATCAAAGGGTTCTATCTGGCCGTGGCCACGTTGGCGGCGCAGTTCTTTTTGGTCTGGCTCTTCAACCGTGTGCCGTGGTTCTACAACTACTCTGCCTCGGGCCAGATCAGCGCGCCGGAGCGGACCTTTTTCGGGATCGAGATCACCGGACCGAATACGCAAGCCTGGGCGACCTATCTGTTCTGCCTGATGTTTGTGATCTTTAGCGCCTATGTGGCGCGCAACCTGACCCGCGGGTCGGTGGGGCGCAAATGGATGGCGATCCGTGACATGGATATCGCGGCCGAGATCATCGGGGTGAGCCCGCTGCGGGCAAAATTGACGGCCTTTGCGGTCAGCTCCTTCTTTATCGGCATCTCGGGTGCGTTGTTCTTTTCTGTCTATCTCGGCGCGGTCGAGGTCGGCGAAGTCTTTGGTATCCAGAAATCATTCCTTGTGCTCTTTATGATTATCATCGGTGGGCTGGGGTCGATCTTTGGCAGCTTTGCCGGGGCCGCGTTCCTTGTGCTCTTGCCTGTGGCGCTGAAAATCGTGGGTGTCGACTGGTTGGGCTGGCCGACGGATATCGTGGCACACTTGCAGCTTGTGATCGTCGGCGGGTTGATCATCATTTTCTTGATCGCGGAACCGCACGGGCTGGCGCAGCTGTGGCGTGTCGCCAAGGAAAAACTGAGATTGTGGCCCTTCCCGCACTAGCGGGGGGCGGCATGGCCAGCGGGGGAGGAGACCCAAGGCCGAAGAAGACGACCGGGACAACCCGGCAAGATCGGATACATCCAAGGGAGGAAACACCGATGAAACTGAAGATGACTACGTTGGCGCTAGGCGCTGCTCTGGCTGCGGGCCCCGCAATGGCAGAGCTTGTATTCCCGTCGCTCAGCTATCGCACGGGCCCCTATGCGGCGAATGGCATTCCGTTTGCCGACGGTTATGCGGATTATTTTACGTTGCTGAACGAACGTGACGGCGGCATCGGTGGAGAACCGATCCGGATGATCGAATGCGAAACCGGCTATAACACCGAAAAAGGTGTGGAATGCTATGAAAGCACTAAGGGCGAAGGCGCGTTGGTCTATCAGCCGCTGTCTACTGGCATCACCTACCAGCTGATCCCTAAAGCGACGGCAGACGGCATTCCTGTCCACTCGATGGGCTATGGCCGCACATCGGCCAAAGACGGGTCGGTCTTTAGCAACATCTTTAATTACCCCGCGAACTACTGGGACGGCGCATCGGTCGCGATCAAGCACTTGCTGGATCTGAACGGTGGCAGCCTTGAGGGTAAGAAGATCGCGCTAGTCTATCACAACTCTGCCTACGGCAAAGAGCCGATCCGCACGCTGGAAGAGCTTGGCAAAAAGCACGGGTTCGAACTTTCGCTGTTGCCCGTTGACCACCCCGGTCAGGAACAGAAATCCCAGTGGTTGCAGATCCGTCGTGAAAAGCCGGACAACGTGATCATGTACGGTTGGGGCGTGATGAATCAGGTCGCCGTCCAAGAGGCCGCGAACATCCGCTATCCGATGGATCAGTTCATCGGCATCTGGTGGTCCGGTTCTGAAAACGACGTGCGTCCAGCAGGCGAAAAAGCCAACGGCTATAAGGCGCTGACCTTCCACAATGTGGGCGATGACTTCCCCGTCTTCGACGACATCCAGAAGTTTGTTGTTGATGCAGGTAAAGCAGCAGGCGCGGGCGACCAGATCGGGACCGCTTTGTATAACCGTGGTCTTTATGCGGCGATGCTGGCGGCTGAAGCTGCCAAAACGGCACAGGGCATTCACGACACCAAGGCGCTGACACCGGCGCAGATGCGTGATGGCATGGAAGCACTGGAAATCACCGAAGCCAAAATGGCGGATCTGGGTCTGCCCAACTTTGGGCCGGAGTTCACCGTGTCGTGCGAAAACCATGGCGGCAACGGCTATGGTGCTGTGGCGCAATGGGATGCAGCGGCCGACAGCTGGAGCCTGATCACCGACTATATCCAGTCGGACCAAGACGTGCTGGCCCCGCTGGTCACCGAAGATGCGCAGGCCTTTGCCGCAGAATCCGGTATCGAACCCAGCTGCTAAACGCAGCCATTAAACAAGGGCGCGGCGGCAGTGCTGCCGCGTCCGATCCCCACGCCACCTAGTGAAAGAGACACCCATGCTGGATGCCACCCCAACGCCCGACGCGCAGGTCGAGACCCTTCTTGAGGTCAATAATATCGAGGTGATCTACAACTCGGTCATTCTGGTGCTAAAGGGTGTGAGCCTGAAGGTGCCCAAGGGCGGTATCACGGCCTTGTTGGGCGGCAATGGCGCGGGCAAGACGACGACGCTCAAGGCGGTCTCGAACCTTCTGCATTCAGAACGCGGCGAGGTGACCAAAGGGTCGATCAAATACCGCAACGAGCCGGTCCATAACTCGGGCCCTGCAGATATGGTGAAACGCGGTGTCGTGCAGGTCATGGAGGGGCGTCACTGTTTCGAGCACCTCACCATCGAAGAGAACCTGCTGACCGGGGCCTATACCCGTAGCGACGGCAAGGCGGCCATCGCGCGTGATCTAGAGATGGTCTATGAATATTTCCCGCGGCTGCGCGAACGGCGTAAATCGCAGGCGGGCTATACCTCGGGTGGGGAACAACAGATGTGTGCGATCGGTCGCGCCTTGATGTCGCGCCCCGAAACGATCCTGCTGGACGAGCCGTCGATGGGCCTTGCACCGCAGCTGGTTGAGCAGATTTTCGAGATCGTCAAATCGGTGAACGAAAACGAAGGCGTAACGTTCTTGCTGGCCGAGCAAAACACCAACGTCGCGCTGCGCTTTGCGCACTATGGCTATATTCTGGAATCGGGTCGCGTCGTGATGGACGGCCCTGCCGCCGACCTGCGCGAGAACCAGGACGTTAAGGAATTTTACCTTGGCATGTCGGACGAGGGGCGCAAATCCTTCCGCGATGTGCGCAGCTACCGTCGCCGCAAGCGCTGGCTCAGCTGATCCGGCGCACGCCTCACGATCCTTCCCTTTCCTGACCACCCAAATGAATTGCGAGCAAGCGACATGGCACAGACGTCCCATTTTGACAGCCTAGAGACCCGCAGCCCAGAAACACGGGCGGCTGACCTCGCTCGGTCCTTGCCCGCCCAGATTGCACGGGCGCAGGCGCTTCCGGGCTATGCCGGATCGTTGGACGGGGTCGCGCCAGAGACGATCACCAATGCTGAGGCGCTGGTCGCGCTGCCGGTTCTGCGCAAATCCGAGATCGGGAAACAGCAGGCGCAATCGGCACCCTTTGGCGGTTTCACGACCAAACCCCCTCATGCATTTACCCATATCTTCCAGTCTCCCGGCCCGATTTACGAACCCTCGTCCGACGCGCCAGACTGGTGGCGTATGGGGCGGTTCCTGCATGCGGTGGGGATCGGCGCGGGCGACATTGTTCAGAACTGCTTTGGCTATCATCTGACACCTGCGGGCATGATCTTTGAATCCGGTGCGCGGGCTGTGGGGGCGGCGGTTTTGCCTGCGGGCACCGGCCAGACCGAACTGCAGGTGATCGCCGCGCGCGATATCGGCACGACCGCCTATGCCGGCACGCCGGATTACCTCAAGATCATTCTCGAAAAAGCGGATGAGATGGGGGTGACCCTTGGCATCACCAAAGCCGCCGTTGGTGGCGGTGCGTTGTTCCCATCCTTGCGCGACTATTATGCGCAGCGCGGCATAACTTGTCTGCAAAGCTATGCGACAGCCGATTTGGGAAACATCGCTTATGAAAGCCCCGCCGCAGAGGGCATGATCGTGGACGAGAATGTAATCGTCGAGATCGTGACCCCCGGTACGGGCACGCCCGTCGCACCCGGTGACGTAGGCGAGGTCGTGGTGACCACGTTGAACCCTGATTACCCGTTGATCCGTTTCGCGACAGGAGATCTGAGTGCGGTTTTGCCGGGGGCGTCGCCCTGCGGTCGTACCAATATGCGGATCAAAGGTTGGATGGGCCGTGCCGATCAGACCACCAAAATCAAGGGGATGTTCGTGCGCCCCGAACAGGTCGCCGCCCTTGTCGCGCAGCACCCCGAGGTAACTAAGGCCCGTGTTGTGGCAAGCCGCGCCAACGAACAAGACGTGATGACGGTCCACCTTGAGACGACAGGCGACGATACCGAAGCCTACGGTGCCTCTGTCGCGGCGCTGCTCAAACTGAAGGGTAAGGTCGTGCTGGCCGCCCCCGGAAGCCTGCCGAATGATGGCTTGGTGATCGAGGACCAGCGTAGCTATGATTAAATCGCGCCGGCGTCCGGCCTGAAACAGGCCACAAAGGCAAGATCACGCCTCTGCGCATGGGGCGGCGGTACAATTTTCAGTCATCCCGCTGGTATTTCCGACTGAATTAGTCGAAACCAATCGAATGACGACACAGGATATAAATACAAGCCCCGCCGCCGTGAAAAAATCGCGCGATGGCGTGCGTTTGCTGGCGGGGGTTGCGGTCGCGATTGCAGCGACCTGTGCCTTGCCGATGATTGCCGTGCTGCTGGCTGCATTGGTCGGAGGCACCGATACGGTACGCCATCTGATTGATACTGTTCTGCTCGGCTATGCTGGCACGACGCTGCTCTTGGTGGCAATGGTCGCGATGGGGACCTTTGCCTTGGGCGTCGGGACCGCGTGGCTGGTCACCATGACCCGCTTTCCCGGTGCGCGCGTGCTTGAGATCGCGCTGGTGCTGCCGCTGGCTTTTCCTGCCTATGTGTTGGCCTATGCCTATACGCATATCCTTGACCATCCGGGCATTGTGCAGACCGTTCTGCGCGACGTGACAGGCTGGGGCCCGCGCGATTACTGGTTCCCCGAGATACGGTCTTTGGGGGGGGCGGCGCTGATGTTGGTGCTGGTGCTTTACCCCTATGTCTACCTGCTGGCGCGTGCGGCCTTCTTGCAGCAATCCGCCACGACGTTTCTGGCAGCGCGTGCATTGGGCAGCAGTGCATGGGCTGCGTTCTTTAAGGTCAGCCTGCCGCTGGCGCGTCCTGCGATTGCCGCAGGCGTCCTGCTGACGGTGATGGAGACGATCGCCGATTTCGGGACCGTCGCCTATTTTGGGGTGCAGACTTTTGCCACCGGGATCTACACCAGCTGGTTCTCCCTGTTCGACCGCGCCGGTGCGGCGCAGCTCGCGCTGTGCTTGCTCAGCTTTGCGCTGCTGCTCGCGATGCTTGAGCGCATTCAGCGTGGCAAGGCGAAGTACCATGATCCGGCCCGCCGTGCCGTGGCCATGCCTCCGGTGCCGCTGACAGGCTGGCGTGCTGCTGCGGCGCTGTTGGCCTGCGGCATACCCGTGATCTTTGGTGCGATCCTGCCGGTTATTGTACTGATCTGGATGGGCACAGGGTCAGAGCAGGACCTGCTCAGCCCGCGCTATCTGGGCTTCATCCGTAACTCTGCCACGCTGGCGGGGGTGGCTGCGGTGCTGACCGTGGCCGCGGCGGTCTGCGTGGGGTTCTTTCAGCGGCTACGTCCGGGCAAGCTGTCCTTTGGGGCGGGGTATATTGCACGTCTTGGCTATGCGGTGCCGGGCGGGGTGATCGCGGTGGGGCTGATGGTGCCCTTTGCGACATTCGATAACCAGCTTGACGCATGGATGCGCAGCACCTTTGACATTTCGACCGGCCTACTCGTGACGGGGTCGATCTGGCTTTTGGTCGCCGCCTATATGGTGCGCTTCCTTGCGGCCGCATTGGGCGCGTATGAGGGCGGGCAGGCGATGGTGCATGCCAATATGGATTCCGCAGCACGGTCGCTGGGGGAAACCCCTGTCGGCACGCTGCGCCGTGTGCATCTACCGATCCTGTCGCCAAGCCTGCTGACCGCGCTGTTGATCGTCTTTGTCGATGTGATGAAAGAGCTGCCTGCAACGCTGATCATGCGGCCGTTCAACTACGACACGCTTGCGGTGCAGGCCTACCGGCTGGCCAGTGACGAACGCCTAGACGGAGCTGCGGTGCCGAGCCTTGTGATCGTGGCGATGGGGCTGCTTCCGGTCATCCTGATCTGCCGGCAGGTTGGGCGGCAGAAATAAACAAATTGCTTTGCCCATGAAAAAAACCGCACCGGCCAGTGGCCGATGCGGTTCGATGTCGTGTCTCTGCCGTGGCAGGCTGGGATTACTCCCAGCCAACCGCGTTAAAGATTTTCTGTGCTGTCGGGATGTTCTTAGCCACTTCTGACAGGTTCACTTCGTCTGCTTTGAACGTGCCCAGCTTCTCGACGGATTCCGCAAGCTCTACACCTTCGACGGCGGGGAATTCGTCGTTCCCCGCAGAGAAGTAGGATTGCGCGCTGTCGGAGGCCAGATACTCGAGAAATTTAACCGCGTTGTCGCGGTTTGGCGCATTGGCTGCAACGCCAGCACCGGACAGGTTCATATGCGCGCCGTTGCCATCCTGATCGGGGAAGACCAAACCGATTTTATCCAGATCGGCGCTCAGCCCGTCTACTTCGGTGCGGATGGCACGGGCAAAATAGTAGGAGTTCGAGACGGAGACTTCGCATTCGCCCGAAACCAGACCACGCAGCTGGTCGGTGTCGCCGCCCTGTGGAGCGCGTGCCATGTTGTTCACAACGCCCTGCGCCCATTCGGTCGCTTTTTCTTCGCCGTGGTGCGTAACCAAAGCGGCCAGCAAAGTCTGGTTATAAGAGTTGGTGGAGGAGCGGATGCAAACCTGACCCTCATAGGTCGGGTCGGCGAGGTCCAGATAGGTTTGCGGCGGGTTGTCTACGGCATCCTTGCTGTAAAAAATGATCCGCGCGCGCTGCGAAAAGCCGAACCATTCGTTGTCGGCGTCTTGCAGATTGCCTGGGATACGCTCTTCGAGGATGTCGCTGTCAACGGGTTGCAGCAGGCCCATTTCCTTGGCGCGGCTCAGGCGGCTTGTGTCGACGGTGATCAGTACGTCCGCAGGAGAGTTCGCGCCCTCGGCAGCCACACGGGCCAGCAGCTCGTCTGCTTTGCCTTCGATGCGGTTGATGGTGATGCCGGTTTGCTCGGTAAAGTCTGAATACAGACGCTCGTCAGTGTCGTAGTGACGTGCAGAATAGAGGTTCAGCTGACCTTCTGCAAAAGCGGGTAGGGCAACCGTTGCCAACAAGGCAGCCGTGAACGTGGTTTTCGTAAAAGTCATAAGGTGACCTCCATCTGTGTAAAACTTATAAAAAGAGTAAGAAACAGATTTGAGGTCAGACATCAAGCAATACTTGACTGTATTTATAGGATAAGCGTCTTGCCGCACAGGGACGGCAAGACGCGGTCGTTTAGTCGCCGATCTTGTCTTGGGTCTTGGTATCGAAATCGCTGGCGTCGTGACGTTCGTGCAGCTGCATTTCGGGTTCACCGAAGGGGCGGTTAACCATACGGCCACGCGTCACGGCAGGGCGCGCATCGATCTTCTTGGCCCATTTCATCAGGTTTTCATAAGAGTCGACGTTCAGGAATTCAGCCGCATCATAAAGTCGGCCCAGAACCAGCTGACCATACCAAGCCCAGATCGCCATATCCGCAATCGAATACTCGCCCGCCATATATTCGTTATCGGCCAGATGCCGGTCCAACACGTCCAGCTGACGCTTCGTTTCCATCGCGAAGCGGTCGATGCAGTATTTAATCTTGACCGGCGCATAGGCGTAGAAGTGGCCAAAGCCGCCGCCGAGATAGGGTGCACTGCCCATCTGCCAGAACAGCCAAGACATGCATTCGGTGCGCTGGCTTGGGTTTTTGGGGATGAATGCGTCAAACTTCTCGGCCAGATGCAGCATGATCGAACCGGATTCGAACAAGCGCTGTGGCGCATCGCCGGACCGGTCCATCATCGCGGGGATTTTAGAGTTCGGGTTGATCTCGACAAAGCCGGACCCGAATTGGTCGCCTTCGCCGATGTTGATCAACCAAGCGTCATATTCGGCGCCTTTGTGGCCCGCAGCCAGCAGTTCTTCGAGCAGCACGGTGACTTTGACACCATTGGGCGTCGCGAGGGAGTAGAGCTGATAGGGGTGTTCGCCGACTGGCAGCTCTTTGTCTGCGGTTGGGCCTGCGACGGGCCGGTTAATATTGGCGAATTTGCCGCCGTTACCGGGTTCCCACTCCCATACGGCGGGCGGGGTGTAGTCGGGCAGATCGGTCATAAGATCCCTTTCAGTTCATCTTTTGAAGTTAAGGATGAACCTAGGGGGTATTGGGGGGATCGCAAGGGGCCAGCCGCGAATGGCCGGGGTGGCGGCGCAGGGCGTGGCATGTTCCGTCAGACCAAACGAAAAAAGCCGCCCCCGAAGGAGCGGCTTTTAATCAAATGCGCGCGAAGCTTAACCCTGACGGGCTTTGAAACGGCGCTGTGTTTTGTTGATTACGTAAACGCGGCCTTTGCGACGCACAACGCGGCAGTCACGATGCCGATTCTTGAGCGAGCGGAGCGAATTGCGAACCTTCATGGTCTTTCTCCTGTGTCGTGGCGCGGGCCAGCGCCGGGTTGCGGGCAGCTCAGCGAATGCTGAGCCATGAATTAGGTGGTGGGCGATACTGGGATCGAACCAGTGACCCCTTCGATGTCAACGAAGTGCTCTACCGCTGAGCTAATCACCCCCTATGTAGCACAAAATTTGCACCCCGAACCAAATCAGGGCACGAATATCTGCACCGGTAGCGGGGTCTATAAATAGAGTCGCAGGCATGATCAAGGGGTTTTGGCTTTGTAAAAACATGCGCTATGTTCATTTTTGAAAGGTGCAACAATGCCACACATTCCTTACGAAGTCGTTCGCCCCGATCAAGCCCGTTCCTGCGCGGTGTTCGCGTCGCCCCATTCGGGTCGGAATTACAGCTTTTCCTTCCTCCGGTCCACGGTGCTTGACGGGCATAGCATCCGCTCGTCAGAGGACGCGTTTGTTGATCTTTTGTTCAAATCCGCCCCGCATTTCGGGGCGCCGTTCTTGATGGCAGGAGCCCCGCGGGCGTTCCTTGACCTGAACCGGTCGCGAGACGAGCTGGACCCGGCCTTGATTGAGGGGGTGCGCCGGCAGGCGCATAACCCGCGAGTGGCCTCGGGTTTGGGCGTTATCCCGCGTGTTGTGGCGAATGGGCGGTCGATTTATCAGGGCAAATTGACGCTCGACGAAGCCCGAGAACGAATCGCGGCGTATTGGGTGCCGTATCACGATATGCTGCAAAGCCTGCTGAACGACGCCCGCGGGGATCACGGCCAGGCGATCCTCGTAGATTGCCATTCCATGCCGCATGAGGCGATGGAAGGGGTGGCGCGGATGGGGCTCAAGCGGCCCGATGTTGTGTTGGGCGACCGGTTTGGTGCGGCTGCGGGCAGCGATGTTGTTGATCAAATCGAAGCCGCTTTCTCGAGGGCGGGTTTTACCGTCACACGAAACACGCCTTTTGCGGGGGCCTATATCACGCAGGCTTATGGCCGTCCGGCGCGGGGGCAGCACGCGGTACAGGTCGAATTGGACCGATCGCTGTATATGAACGAATCATTGGTGCGTCCCAATGGCGATTTCGAGGATGTCCAAAAAGCGCTGAGCGGCGTTGTTGCTGAAATCGCGCGTATCCGGCCTGAAAGTCTTGCGCTCGCGGCGGAATAATCAGCGCAGCGCGCGCCCTTTGACGATGGCCTTGTCCCCGAACCGGTTGCGGATGGCATCGGTCGCCCGTTCGGCCCGACCCCGCCGCACGGCATCGGGGTCCAGAAGATCACCCGCCGTGTCGGCCCCATCAGCGGCGTTAAGATCGGAAATGCCACATCCCAGAAGCCGGAACGGCCCCGGCTCGCCCAGCTGATCAAACAGCCCGCGTGCAGTGCGGTAGATGCGGTCGGCCAGCTGAGTGGGGTCATACAAAGACACCCGCCGGGTAATCAGCGAAAAATCGGCACGCTTCAGCTTGAGCACGACAACGCGCCCCGCAAGCTCTTTGGCCTTTGCGCGGTCCGCCACTTTTTGCGCCATGCGCCACAGGTGACCGTCCAGCAGTTCGGGGTCCGAGGTGTCCTCGTTAAAGGTGGTTTCATTGCTAATGGATTTCATCGGTTCGTGCGCGGAAACGCGACGGTTGTCCTGGCCTCGGGCCAGATGCCAAAGGCGGTCGCCCATGCTCCCGAAACGGGCAATCAAATCGGTCCGTTCCCACCGCAGCAGGTCAGCAAAGGTGCGTATGCCCGCCTTGTTCAGGGCCCCGAGGGTGGCAGCGCCCACGCCCCAGATCATGCTCACCGGTTTGTCGTTTAGAAACCTCTGTGTTTCCTCTTTGCCGATCACTGAAAACCCGTGCGGCTTATCTAGATCAGAGGCGACCTTGGCCAGAAACTTGTTATGCGACAGCCCGATAGAGCCGGTAAGCCCCAGATCGACCTTCATCCGGCGCACCAACTTCGCGAGCATCATCGCAGGCGGCGCGCCGTGCAGCTTGGTCGTGCCGGTCATGTCTAGAAATGCCTCGTCCAGCGACAGCGGTTGCAGGGCGGGCGTGAGCTCTTCCATCAAGGCGCGGATCGCACGGGAGGCTTCGACATATGCATCCATGCGTGGCTTGATGATGACCGCTTCGGGGCAGAGCTTGAGCGCCTGAAACATCGGCATGGCGGATCGAACCCCTTTGACCCGTGCGATATAGCAAGCGGTCGATACCACGCCGCGCCGTCCGCCGCCGATGATCACGGGTTTACCGTTCAGGGCTGGGTTGTCACGCTTTTCCACCGACGCATAAAAAGCATCGCAATCCATATGGGCGATGGAGAGGTCAAATAATTCGGGATGCGACGTGATGCGCGGGCTGCCGCAGGCAGAGCACCGGCGGGCAGGCGTGATTTCGGACAGGCAGTCACGGCAGAGTGCGGGCATGGCGAATAAATGGGGTTAAGGGAAGGTGAAGGCAAGTCTATTCGATTGCGTGCCGTTGCGCCATGGGCAGACGCGTCGCGGTCAGTTCGCGGCTGGATGCAAAATTTAGAGTGGGAAAAGAAAGACCCCCGCCTAAAGCGGGGGGAGGTGACGAACTTCAGGAAGAACCAGTCCGTCGGGGAGTATCACCAAAGTAAGGTTGCCATATGAATGTCATAAAACATATACGCAACTTCGCTTGGTCGGTAGCGAGTTTGGGTTTGTTACCGATTTATCACATAGGCCAGGCCCGCTATTCGTCGGGTTTGGTGCCATTTCGGGGTGGTTAGGGCAGCTCTGCCAGAACCGCGCGGGCGGCGGCTGCGGGGTCTTCGGCTTGCCAGATCGGGCGACCGACGACGATATGATCCGCCCCATCCTTGATCGCCTGGCCTGGCGTCGCGACCCGTTTTTGATCGCCAAGAGCCGCACCGGTCGGGCGCACGCCGGGGGTTACGATCAGCTTGCCTTTTGCCTCTGGCAGAGCGCGGATCAGCGCGGCTTCTTGAGGGGAAGCGATGACCCCGTCGGCGCCTGCATCCAGTGCGCGACCGGCCCGGGTTTGTACCAGATCGGGAATGTCGCCCGCCTGGATCATAGCGGCGTCCAGATCGTTCCGGTCCAGCGACGTCAGAATTGTCACTGCGAGAATTTTGGTGCGCGACCCCGCGGCACCCTGCATCGCGGCGCGCACCACATGGGGGTCGCCGTGAACAGTCAGGAAATCCAGATCAAACTGCGCAAGGCCCCGTACCGCGGCTTCGACGGTCGCGCTGATGTCAAAAAGTTTCATATCCAGAAAGATGCGTTTGCCATGCTCTTGGATGAGCTCATTTGCCAGCGCCATGCCGCCGCCTGTCAGCATTCCCAGCCCGATTTTGTAAAAGCTCACCGTGTCGCCAAGTTTGTTCGCGAGCTCAAGGCCGGCAACAGCATGGGGAACATCAAGGGCGACGATCAGGCGGTCATCTGACATGGGGCGAACTCCGATAGGAATGAAATTGGACAAACGCCGGAGGCTTACGGCGTTCATGCTCTCGTGTCTACGCAAACACCTCGCGACAGGTACAAAAAAGCCCGGGCAGCACAAGGGCTGTCCGGGCAAGTGTCAGAGACGTGCAGGCAGGCAGAAGTCTCTGGATCGGGCGGGACATGCGCCGGGACGGGCGCACAGGCAGTTCCGCCGAAACTGAAACTCAAGCGGCGCGGTGGCCGTTGAGCTTTGCAACAGATTGCAACCAAGCCTTGGGGTCGAACCGTGGGCGACCGCTGCGGGGCGATGGTTTGATGTTGCGAATTTCCGAATGCATGCCGCCGCGGCCCATGTGCCGACGTTCTGCCTGTCTGGTCAGCCCTTCGGCGGCCTGATCAAATGACATCGTCATGGGCGCATTGATTGCGCAGGCATATCTCCGGGAGCGATCGCCATCATGAACAGTGACAAGTGCCTCGAAGCATTGCTCTGTCGCGTTATATATAACGTCGTGCATCTGGATTTGGCGCGTCTGCATGTTCGTACCTCAAAACTTGTTGTACTGATTAAACTTGGCTTGATCGGCTTCGTCATTCTCTGCCGGTACAACGTGGGTGTGACTAAAAAGTTCCATCTATTATCGCTACCCTTGTGGATAAATGTAAATTTTCCCTTAAAAACAGTCAATTAACTTTTATTTGATTGCCTATTGCCATAAGCGGAATTTTGCGAAACTGTATTTTTTACTGCGAATCCAATGACTTCGCGATGTGGTTAATTTTCACCAGTCGTTCAAATATTGCCTCAGTGCGCGTTATTTTTGTTGACGTTTTTGTGAGCGCCTTCTCTTGAAGCCGACCCTGCCTGTCCCCAAATTCTAGTACGAGGATCACACAATGGCGTGCTGCAAAGCAGGCGTCTCACCCGTGGTCGCTTTGAGAAAAGGAGAAGCTCATGGACTTGAGCAAGTTTACAGAACGGTCGCGCGGCTTCATTCAGGCTGCGCAAACAATCGCGACGCGTGAAAGCCACCAGCGGCTGACGCCGGAGCACTTATTAAAAGCGTTGTTGGATGACGACCAAGGGCTGGCAAGCAATCTGATTGCCGCTGCGGGTGGCAATCCGGCGCGCGTTACCGAAACGCTGACACTCTCTTTGGGTAAGTTGCCAAAGGTGTCAGGCGATGCGGCACAGGTCTATCTGGATAATACCACAGCCAAAGTTTTGGCCGAAGCAGAGGCGCGTGCGAAAAAAGCAGGCGATAGCTTTGTACCGGTAGAACGCGTGCTGATGGCGCTTGCTATGGTCAAGTCCGGTGCCAAGGACGCATTGGTCGCGGGCAAAGTCACCGCGCAGGGCCTGAACGCTGCCATCAATGATATCCGGAAAGGGCGCACGGCTGATAGCGCCAGTGCCGAAGACGGGTATGAAGCGCTTAAGAAGTATAGTCTGGATCTGACCGAACGTGCCCGCGAAGGGAAAATCGACCCGATCGTTGGCCGGGACGAGGAAATTCGCCGCGCCATGCAGGTCTTGAGCCGCCGCACGAAGAATAATCCGGTGCTGATTGGTGAGCCGGGGGTGGGTAAGACTGCTATCGCCGAAGGACTTGCGCTGCGTATCGTTGATGGGGACGTCCCTGAATCGCTGCGCAACAAACGGCTGCTGGCGCTGGACATGGGCGCATTGATTGCCGGCGCGAAATATCGTGGTGAATTCGAGGAGCGGTTGAAAGCCGTCCTGACCGAAGTGACTGAAGCCGCAGGCGAGGTGATCTTGTTTATCGACGAGATGCACACGCTGGTCGGTGCCGGTAAGGCTGATGGTGCAATGGATGCTGCCAACCTGATCAAACCTGCCTTGGCGCGGGGGGAATTGCACTGCGTTGGTGCGACGACCTTGGATGAATACCGTAAATACGTAGAGAAAGACGCGGCTTTGGCCCGTCGGTTCCAGCCTGTCATGGTGAGTGAACCTACGGTCGAGGACACCATATCGATCTTGCGGGGTATCAAAGAGAAGTATGAGCTGCACCACGGTGTGCGGATCAGTGACTCTGCGCTTGTTGCCGCGGCCACTCTGTCGCACCGCTATATCACGGACCGCTTCTTGCCCGACAAGGCCATCGACTTGATGGACGAGGCAGCCAGCCGTCTGCGGATGGAGGTCGACAGCAAGCCCGAAGAGCTGGACGCGCTGGACCGCCAGATCATGCAGCTGCAGATCGAAGCGGAGGCATTGAAGAAAGAGGACGACGCCGCCAGCAAGGACCGGTTGGACAAGCTGGAGAAAGAGCTGGGTGATCTGCAGGAAAAAGCAGACGCAATGACGGCGCAGTGGCAGGGCGAACGCGATCGCCTTGAGGGCGCGCGCGAGCTGAAAGAGCAGTTGGACCGTGCCCGCGCCGAGCTGGAGATTGCCAAGCGCGAAGGCAACCTCGCCAAAGCGGGGGAGCTTTCTTATGGTGTGATCCCTCAACTCGAACGTAAACTGGGCGAGGCCGAGGAGAACGAAGCCGACGTCATGGTCGAAGAGGCAGTGCGCCCTGATCAGATCGCCAGTGTGGTCGAACGTTGGACCGGCATTCCAGCTGGCCGTATGCTCGAGGGGGAGCGCGACAAGCTGCTGCGGATGGAAGACCAGCTGCACAATCGCGTCATCGGCCAAAACCAAGCGGTCAAGGCGGTGTCGAACGCAGTCCGCCGTGCGCGTGCTGGCCTGAACGACGAGGCACGCCCCTTGGGCAGCTTCCTGTTCCTTGGCCCAACAGGCGTGGGTAAAACCGAGCTGACCAAGGCCGTGGCCGAATTCCTGTTCGACGACGAGAACGCAATGGTGCGGATCGACATGTCGGAGTTTATGGAGAAACACGCCGTGGCCCGCCTGATCGGTGCGCCTCCGGGGTATGTCGGTTACGACGAAGGCGGTGTATTGACCGAAGCCGTGCGGCGTCGCCCTTATCAGGTCGTGTTGTTCGACGAGGTGGAAAAGGCGCACCCCGATGTGTTCAACGTCCTGTTGCAGGTCTTGGATGATGGCGTGTTAACCGATGGTCAGGGCCGCAAGGTCGACTTCAAGCAGACGTTGATTGTGCTGACCAGCAACCTTGGTGCCCAAGCGCTGAGCCAGCTTCCGGAAGCGGGCGATATGGCGCAGGCGAAACGGGATGTGATGGATGCGGTGCGGGCCCACTTCCGCCCCGAATTCTTGAATCGTCTGGATGAAACGGTGATCTTTGACCGTCTTGCACGTGGCGACATGGCGGGGATCGTCGATATCCAGATGAACCGTCTACTCAAACGACTTGCTGGTCGTAAGATCGGGTTGGATCTGGACGACGCGGCGCGCAAATGGCTGGCCGACGAAGGCTATGATCCGGTGTTCGGGGCGCGTCCTTTGAAACGGGTGATCCAGCGAGCACTGCAAGATCCGTTGGCAGAGATGATCCTGGCTGGTGATGTGCTGGACGGGGATCTCATTCCGGTACACGCCGGTGCCGAAGGGCTGATCATCGGAGACCGCGTTGCTGCTAGCAATCGGGCGAAACCGGACGAGGCGACGGTCCACTGAGCACATAGTATATAGTGTCAGTATATAGTGCGATAACTTGAACGGGCAGGGCCGGGGGAAACCTCGGCCCTGTTTGCATGAGGTGCGCTGACATTCCGGTGTGTCCCTTGAAATGTAACGGATTGCGTTTGGTGGGCGCGCTAACCGGCAGTAGGCTTGTGCCGGTATATTGGTAAGGAGCGCCTGTTATGGCCTATCGCTGGATCAACACGCTAACGGACAAAGACATCACCCCGCATGGTGCGTTTCTGAATAGACGTCAGATCATGGGGGGCGCGTTGGCGGGGATCGGGTTGGCCGGTTTGGCAGGCCGTGCCTCTGCCGCGCCCGAGGGGCTTGAGCCCAACAGCTATGAAGATATCACCAGCTATAATAACTACTATGAATTTGGCACCGGCAAGGACGACCCCGCCAGATACGCAGACCGTCTGACAATCGAGCCTTGGACGGTGCAGATCGACGGGTTGGTCGACAAGCCGGGGGCCTATGGCTTCGACGACATCATGCAGCAGATGACAATCGAAGAGCGTATCTATCGTTTCCGCTGCGTCGAGGCGTGGTCGATGGTGGTGCCGTGGAACGGGTTCGAGCTGGCCGACCTGCTGACTATGGCCGGCGTCCAGTCAGGTGCGAAATACGTGTCATTTGAAACCGCGCTGCGCCCCGATGAAATGCCGGGCGTCGCGTATAAGGTGCTCGACTGGCCCTATGTCGAAGGGCTGCGACTGGATGAAGCGATGCACCCGTTAACGATTATGGCAACCGGTATCTACGGCAAGGACATCCCTAAACAAAACGGCGCGCCGCTGCGGTTGGTGGTGCCGTGGAAGTATGGCTACAAATCGATCAAATCCGTGGTGCGGATAACCCTCACGGACACGCAGCCGCCAACCAGTTGGAACAAGGCGAATGCAGGGGAATACGGCTTCTATAGTAATGTGAACCCCGAGGTCGATCACCCTCGTTGGTCCCAAGCGAGCGAGCGGGTCATTGGCGGCGGGTTGTTTTCCAAGCGTGTGCCCACACTGATGTTTAACGGCTATGAGGATGACGTCGCTGATCTTTACGCCGGGATGGACCTGAACAAGGATATCTAAACCAGTGTGCCGTAAAGAAGTGAGCGGGGCGGTATGATTGACCGCCTGAATACCATCGCCCGACGCGTCCCAACATGGGTTGTATATATAGTGGGGCTGATGCCGGTCCCGTGGTTCCTGTTTCAGGCCCAGACCGGTGGGCTGGGGGCGGAGCCGATCAAGGCGCTGGAAAAAGAGCTCGGCTTGCTCGCGCTTCAGCTTTTGGTGGCAGGATTGGCGATCACGCCTGCGCGCCGCTACCTGCGGCTGAACCTGATCAAGTTTCGTCGGGCTCTGGGATTGCTCGCCTTTATCTATGTCGCGTTGCACCTGTTGGTGTGGTTGGTTCTGGATGTCGGGATACTGTCACAGATTTGGGCAGATATTTTAAAGCGGCCGTATATCACGATCGGCATGGCCGGTTTTGCCTGCCTGTTGCCTTTGGCCGCGACGTCTAACAGCTATTCCATTCGCAAGCTGGGGGCCAAATGGCGCAAGCTGCATCGGCTGACCTATCTGGCTGTGGTTCTGGGCGCGGTGCACTTCATTTGGTTGGTCAAAGGTTTTCAGATCGAGCCGCTCCTTTATATGGCAGCGATTCTGGCTTTGCTGGCACTACGAGTAATCAAACGCCGCTGATTCCGAACCCGCCCTGCGATTCTGACCGGAATTCCCCGAGATTCGGGGGGGCGAGGGGGCCAAACAATCCACATTTGCGCCGCCAGTCTGTGGATAACCCTTGAGGGGATGAGCGAGTCGGCTGAGCGTGATGTTAGCGTACGAAATAAAGCTGCGCAAAATGACGGCTGAACGGAATTTTCAAAATCAAACTGTTGTTTTTATGGGAAAATTCAGAAAATAGAGAAAAACTGTCATAATCCTAAAAAAGGGGTTGCGGGTATTTGGAACAAACCTTAGAACGCCCCTTACCGGAGACGCAGACAAGCAGACACGGGGCGCTAGACGGGGACGACGAGCTGAGGTTCGGAGCTTACGTAGCGGGGAAATTCAGAGGTAATAGAGGCGGGGCGCGCTGAAAGTTTTACGGCGCATCTTGGTTTCTTTTGTCTCAACGCTCTTTGAAAATTTGATATCTGAAGAGATATGTGGGCGGTTTGGTTCATTCGATGGATCAACCTCTTCATATCGCGCCGATAGCGACGCACTTATGTGTTTAGCGATTATTCGGTGTCAGCTTCACTGTTTG
>NZ_FNJD01000051.1 GCF_900103185.1 Sulfitobacter litoralis | reverse complement strand
CGCTCCATGGAGAAACTCCCTGACAATACATCCATCATGGCTGAATCTCAGATCGGGGACTCACAAGGAAGGTGGGGTGGGCGCACCGCTTACCGAAGACGCGACAAGCCATGCGGTCAATTCTTTCAATTGGGTTCGGCGGTACGTTGAACTCTTCGCTGCAAAACGCATCGACTCCAGTTCAGACCGTCAACCGAGGAAAGGCTCACGGTCATCTCTTAAAACACGACTGTCAATGAGTGAGAGAATGAAACTCAGGGCGCGAAGCAAAGTGATCAACTATTACTCCGTTGTTGATGGCCCGTTCGTTTTCCAATCATAGGTATTAGTCTTGAAAGAGGTACATTGGACTGGACCACACCTGATTTCCGTCTTCAAGTGTCACACACACCCAAATCGGCGTATCTCCTACCTCAGCCACCTTCACATCTTGCGTCAAAACCACCTCACTGGGAAGGGGCACATTTGGCAAACGCGTCACTTCCAGCTTTCGGTGAAGACCGCCTGCATCCATTGTTTGAGTGTCAAATCCGATATCGGAAAGGGCAAGATCCAGATTGCCATGATTAGTGGCAATCTCCAGGTCTGCACCATCAGCCAGATTAGTCAGACGTAGGTCAAATCCCATCATGTTACCGGTGGTTACGCCATCCCAAACAACTGCGGTGGATCCTGTCTGTTGCATCTTCATCTCGGGATTCAACTTGTTTACCGGCTCCAGCGCATCGATGCGCGCGCCAGTAAGGGTAGCGCGTCCATGCCAAGCTGTATTGCGCCCGCGTCCGCGATATTCGGCGCCCGACCACATCACACGAATACGGTCGCCCAACTCGTCAGCGCTATATGTAGTTTCACGATGCAAAACTTTGGTCCCATCGCGTAGTTCGACACTTACGATCCCAACTGGTGCCCGGACTGAGATAGAAATCTTCGCTGTATCCCCGTTGGTCCTAACGATATCACCTATCATACAATCGGTAACCTGTTCGGTTTTCGTATCTGGCATAGCATCTGGGTTGCGGTGAAACAGCGTACCCCCGTCAGGTAGATTTGCGGAAATGTTCAAATAGACCCGCGGTCCTGTTGTGCCGTAGGTGTGCCGCCGACGGATAGCTTCAAAGATTGCCGGACGGGTGTTTTCAGCAGTGACAAAACAAGTCAGCCCACCATACGCTCCAAATACAGAGGCACCAGGGTAACTGGCACCAGGGCGCCCTTTGTGACCGTCACTGTTGCAAACAACGCCAACCCGGCGGCGAAGCGGGAAACCGTCAGTGAGAATCCACTCAAAACTCCCCCAAGCCGAGTGCATCTCAACGGCAGCCTCAAGCGAAGCGTCGTGATCATAGAAAATATTTGCATAACGCCCACCGACATGGGCGTACATCACTGTTTCTGTCGGTTCTTCGTGCAGCTTTGAATACAATTCAGTCAATGTATGCGCATCCGTTTCAGCATCTGCACGATCCTGTACCAAAGCATGCGAGCAACGATGAATTGTCGCACCCTCATTCATGAAAAATACGTTATGATCGCCACCGACTGCCGTGTTCCCTGACCATTCATAGCCCGGAAGAACTGTAAACCGCCCTGGTTCATTCACCTTTGCAGTCAAATCATTCAGGTGTGCCCAGAACGTAGCGTTGATCTGGAAGTCATTTGCCTGATGGCTCGTCACATCAAGAAACGACTTATTTCTGGCAAAATCAAAGTAATGCTCAACCGTGTTGGTTCCTACTGTTTCCCCCGTTTGGCCGTGGAGATCACCCCAGAAGTGCGCCACATCGCCTTGTGCGATTTCCAGCGGGCCTGCGACTATTTCTTGCCCGTCAACATCACTCATCGTGATCTTTAACGTGCCTTCATGTGAGCAGCGCAGCCCCTCAATCGTCATAGCGCCGTTTTCAGGTGCAAAGTCGATATGGCTTGGCAATCCGTCCACAGGCATACTTGCACTGACTGCAAAACGAGTTGCCCCTTGCGAGGTTGGGTTGCCCCAAATGTCCTCAGCCTTCAGGCCCAAATGGAATACCTCGTTAGGGCGACGTAGGGTAGGAAGTGCGGCGCGGTAGCGATCCAGCGGTCCAGCAATTACAGAAACGTAGAGCGGATCAGCGTCCAGCGGAATGTAAACACCAGTTGCCTGCACGTCTGCCATCACGCGGAAAACACGCCCTGAATCGAAGAACGTTGGCATCAGTAGGCCAGAGGAACCCCCAGCTGTGTCGCCAAAGATTATCTCGATCTGCTCCCCGGGTTTCAGATAGCCACCTCGTTGATACACCGTCAGTGTTTCATTCCAAGGACGCTGCCCGCCAGCACGGTCGTATTTCAGCTCCAGCCGCCCATCGCCATTGCTGCGCGCGGATACATAATTTGGAGCAGTCGGGTCTGTCGTCTGAAGAAATCCTGCGTCAGAAATAAAACGGAACGCGATACGGATGCCTCCTGTATCGTCGATCCCCAATTTTCCGGTCGTGTACGTGAGTCGGAAGGTCTGCCAAGTGCGAACTTCGGCGTTCTTGGGGCCATGCAACTCAGCCGAACCATATAAGCTTTGATCATCACTCGGAATGGTGGCTGAAACAGCCTCTCCGATCATGTCTGACGTCAGCACCCTTGGGACAGATTTGAGGATTTGAATAAGGGAGGATTTCTGGTTCATCTTATCGATTAGGAGATCGAGATGACGAAGA
>NZ_FNJD01000030.1 GCF_900103185.1 Sulfitobacter litoralis | reverse complement strand
AGCCTTTCGCAGGCCGACAAGGCGCACCAATTTTTGACGGCGTGCACGCCTTTGAACCGCAGCGCGTTGAGCAACAACACCATAGTATCCGTTCAATTCCGGCAGGTCTTCGTCGGCATAGCGGTTGCGCTTGATGTCACGATAAATCGTCGAAACATGCCTGCCGATCTCCGCTGCTATCTCTCGTACGGGTATCTTAGCATTCAACATATCTTCAATCGTGCGCCGTTCACGCAGGTTTAGCTCTGTATGGGCCATCTTTCATTCTCCTTGCTTTCCAGCAAGATAGGGGAAATTTCGCAACCCAGTTTAGAATGTGCCCGCGCTACAACGCTAGACCGGATAATGAACGTTATGTTATATGTCCAAGACACCCTGCGCTGCGATCGCAATGGGCAGCACTAAAAGGTGGCACCCCAGTTCGGATGCCACCTTAGAAATCAAATCACCCGGTTCTGCGTGCCGCGTCGGGATCGGACGACCCCCCTTGCGGCACCAAAGAACGTACCAGATCGGCCATTTCCAAGGTACCAACCTGCTGGCCGTCTTTCATCACACGATAGCGGTTGGTCGTGTCGCCGCCGGACTTCTCGATAAGCGATTCCAGATTGTCGTTGTGATCAACCTCACCGCTAATGTTGCCGGTTGTTTCCGTGGTCTTACGCATGACCGACCGGACGCGTAAAACGCGCGCGCGGTTGATGTCGCTGACAAAGTCTTCGATGTACGGGTCGCAGGGGTTCAAAAGAATATGCTGCGGTTCACCTTGCTGGACGACAAAACCGTCTTTCAAAATAACCAAATGGTCCGCCAGCTTGAGGGATTCATCTAGATCGTGGGTGATGAAAACGATGGTCTTTTGCAGCTCGCCCTGAAGTTCGATCAATAGGTTTTGCATATCCGTTCGGATCAGCGGATCCAGCGCCGAGAATGCCTCGTCCATCAGCATGATGTCGGAATTGCTGGTCAGTGCGCGGGCAATGCCGACACGCTGCTGCATCCCGCCGGACAGCTGATGGGGATATTGATCGCCCTGCCCCTCTAGGCCGACACGGGCGAGCCATTTTTGTGCTTCGCTTTCGTACTTCTTCAGGCTTTGACCTTCGATTGACGGGGCTAGGCCAGTGTTCTCTAGAACGGTCCGGTGGGGGAACAGCGCGAACTTCTGGAACACCATCGACATCCGGTGTTGCCGTAAATCGCGCAGCTGCTTGTCATTGTAAGACAAGATATCCTCGCCATCGACCAACACCTCGCCGGAGGTGGGGTCGATCAGGCGGTTCAAATGTCGGATCAGGGTCGACTTCCCCGATCCCGACAGGCCCATGATCACCGTGGTCTTACCGGCGGGTATATCGACGTTGATATCATTGAGCCCCAGCACGTGGTTATGCTCGGCCAGCAGCTCCGTCTTTCCCATGCCATTTTTGACATGCTCTAGCGCCGATTTCGGGTCGTCGCCGAAGATTTTATACAGGTTCCGGATTTTGATCTTAATATCGTCTGACATGTCCGTCTCCTTAATCTGACTGGCCGGCATTGATGCGGGCAAGCGCTGCTTTGGTTACCCGATCAAGGATGATCGCAAGCAGTACAATCCCCAAGCCCGAAAGCAGACCAACGCCCAGTTCCAGACTGCGAATACCGCGCAGGACCAGCACCCCAAGCCCTGGTGCGGACACCAGCGAGGCGATCACGACCATTGCGAGGCTCATCATGATTGTTTGGTTCACGCCGGCCATAATATTGGGCAACGCCAGCGGTATTTGCACCCCGAATAGTTTTTGGCGGCTCGTCATACCGAAGGCGTCGGCTGCCTCGATCACATCCTTGTCGACAAGGCGGATACCAAGGTCGGTTAAGCGGACGACGGGCACGATGGCATAAAGAATAATCGCGATCCCATACAGTTTTGGTTCGGTGACCGAAAAAAGGAAGATCAGCGGAATCAGATACACAAAGGGCGGCAATGTTTGCAGCATATCAAGGATCGGGATCATAATTCGTTGGGTGCGGTCACTGCGTGACATCGCAATCCCTATCGGCACCCCGAGAAGCACGCATATGAAGGCACAGACGAAGATAATCGCCAGCGTTTGCATTGTGTAATCGTAATAATCGACAAAGGCGAGAAACCCGAAACAAAGCGCTACAAGCCCGACCAGCTTGAGCGACCGCCCAACCACAAAGGTGATCAGCATCAACAGTGGGATCATGATCCACCACGGCACTGCTTGCATCACCCAGAGCATTTCGTTCAGCGCCCAGCTAAGGGGTTGTGTCAGAGGGTCGACAACGACTTTCAGACTGTCTTTGATGTTCAAAAACCCGCTTTCAAGACCGGTGGTCAGATCGCGCGACTGCGGGATTGCGTTGCAGGCATCGTGCAGATTGTCGAGCGATGGAAAGGGTGTGTCCCATGCCGAAATCTCGTCTGCAGTGCCGGTTGTTTTGCCAAGCAGTTCAGCCATCGACATCGGGGCGCTGTCGCCACCACCCCCGCCGCCGCACCAATCGCGCAAGCCGAGCTTGTCAAAGATAAAATCGTATGTTGCCATGCATCCCCCGTGAGGGCGATTGCATCTGCCCTTCGTTCTTTAAAGTCGATTACCTAGAAAGGGCGGCCCGGTGCTTGATGCACCGGGCCGCCCGAAAGTGTCGTTTCAGATCAATCGCCAAGAAGCGCGGACAGCTTTGTGCGCGCGTCATCGTTGATCCAGTCTTTCCAGATTTCGGTGTTGTTTGTCAGGAAGTAGACAGCGGCTTCTTCGCTGCTGGCGTTGTTCTCGTCCATCCAAGCCAACAGGCTGCTCATCTGGTCCGTCTCGAACTGTACGTTGGACATCAGCTCGGAAACCTCGGGGTGAGAGGTTTGAAAATCCTTGGTGACAACTGTCAAGACGGGCGCTGTGGCAAATTCGGTAACGGCTGCGTCGGCGGAATCAGCATTCGCGTTGGCATTTTGTGCCGCCTCGATCTCTTCGCCCAGGCTGACCTTGGTCATGTCAAACTTGCCCAGTGGCGTGGTGGGGCCCCAATAGTAGCCGAACCAAGGCTCTTCGCTTTGCACGGCCGATGCCATCGACGTGGCCAGCGTTTCGCCCGAGCCGTGGTTGAAGACTTCGATGCCCGAGCCTTCCAGATCCATCGCGCGGATTAGGTTGTCGTTCACAATCCGGCAGCCCCAGCCATCGGGGCAGTTATTGAACATGCCGCCGACCAGCTCGGGGTTCGCCATCACACCTTCGATGGTCTTCAACTCGGGGTGCGCTTCGGCCAGATACGTCGGGATCCACCAGCCTTCGACACCGCCGGGTTCAAGAACGCTGGTCAATTCAACGATCTTACCGTCGGCCTTGATTTTCTTATAAGCGTCACCGGCTGAGTTTGGCCAAAGCTCCGGCACGATATCAGGCTCGTTGTTCTCTGAAAGCGAGGTGACGGCGGGCGTGGTGTCAGAGGGCACGACTGTCACATCACAGCCATACCCTTGCTCGAGCAGAAAGTTGGACACAGCCACAACAACACCGGCAGAGGCCCAGTTCATCTCGGCGATGGTGATCTCGCCGCAATCTTCGTTCGCCAATGCGGCACCGGGGACGGCGACAGCTGCCAGCGCAGCACTAAGGATGTAGCGGTTCATAATGGAAACTCCTGTTCGTTCATTCAGTTCAGCGGCCGCGATTTTATCGCGAAGGCCGGCAAAGCGTCGTCACTGGCATATGCACCGGGCCGACCTTTGTATCAGGTACAAGATCCGGTGCCCCTTACGGCTTGCAAGGGGATGATATGTCGCGTCAATTTGTGCTTCAGCCGGACCCTACTACAGCGGTCTTGGTTTGCAACCCGATCTCAAAGAGAGTTCTGCCAAGATTCAGATTTTCAACGCAAAACGCTGCGGAATTTCGAATAGTGCAGGACAAATGCAAAATCTGCCCTATTACAGCCGTCAAAAATACTGCGCCTCCAAGTTTAAACTCCCCGTTTCTGACCGGTCGTTCAAAAAAAATGAAACACCTGTTTGACATCTCCTGAAACTAAGCTCTTAGTGAGCGTTGCTGGGAATTGACCTTGGGAGGGGAGCAATGACTATCGCGCTACAAGCGAAGGGTTTGACCAAAGAGTTCAAAGGCTTCATTGCTGTCAACAATGTCGATCTGTCGGTCAAAAAAGGCACGATCCATGCGCTGATTGGCCCCAACGGTGCTGGCAAAACCACGTGCTTTAACCTGCTGACGAAATTCCTGCAGCCTACCCGTGGTCAGATAACCTATGAGGGGCGCGACATCACCCGGATGAAGCCATCAGAGATTGCGCGTTTGGGCATGGTGCGGTCCTTCCAGATTTCGGCGATCTTTCCCGATCTTACTGTTTTGCAGAATGTCCGTGTGGCGTTGCAGCGGGCCCGCGGGGAAAGCTACGATTTCTGGCGGTCTGATCGTGTGTTGTCAAAATTCGACGACCAAGCCCGCGAATACATTGCCGAGGTCGGTCTGAGCGATCTTACAGACGAACGGGCCGCATCATTGCCTTATGGCCGAAAGCGCGCGCTAGAGATTGCGACCACACTGGCGCTTAGCCCAGACATGTTGCTTTTGGATGAACCTATGGCCGGCATGGGCCGCGAAGATGTCGAGCGGATCTCGCAGTTGATCCGCCGTATTGCTGAAAATCGCACCGTGCTGATGGTCGAACATAACCTGTCAGTCGTGGCGGAACTTTCAGATCATATCACTGTCCTCGCGCGTGGTGAAATTCTGGCTGAGGGGACATACGAACAGATCTCCAAGGCGCCCGAAGTGATCGAAGCCTACATCGGAGCCAGCCATGACTGAACCCCTGTCCAATGTGTTGTTAAAAGTCAAAGATCTGCAGGGCTGGTACGACGAAAGCCACGTGCTGCACGGTATCGACTTTGAGGTACGCCAAGGCGAAGTTGTCACGTTGCTTGGCCGCAATGGCGCTGGCAAGACATCTACCCTTTTGGCCATCATGGGTATCTTGGCCAAACGCGCCGGATCGATCACCTTTAACGGCACAGAGATGATCAGCCTACAGCCGCGACAGATCGCGCGGCTTGGCATAGCGCTGTGCCCCGAAGAGCGCGGCATATTCTCGTCGTTAAGTGTCGAAGAGAACCTCATGTTGCCGCCGCGCATTGCCGACGGCGGGCTGAGCGTCGAGCGGATTTATGATCTGTTTCCGAATTTGTACGAGCGCCGCAAAAGCAGTCAGGGCACCAAGCTATCAGGTGGAGAACAGCAAATGCTGGCGATCGCGCGGATCTTGCGCACAGGGGCCAAGTTTCTGCTGCTCGACGAGCCGACGGAAGGGTTGGCACCGGTGATCGTCCAGCAGATCGGACGCACCATCAAAGCGCTTAAAGACGAAGGTTTCACAATCGTTCTGGTGGAGCAGAACTTCCGTTTTGCGGCCTCTGTCGCAGACCGGCATTACGTTGTGGATCAGGGGAAGGTCGTTGACATGATCCCCAACGACCAACTGGAGGAAAACGCCCAGAAGCTTCACGATTATCTGGGCGTGTAGGGAAAATAGGGCGCTTAGGCGTCATAATCAGGAGGGTAATTTATGACCAAGAATCTTGTTATCAGCACCGCGGTATTCGCCGCGATGACAGCAGCACCCGCACTGGCGCAAGACATCAGCGTCAAGCTTGGCGTGTTGAATGACCGGTCCGGCGTCTATGCCGATTTGTCCGGCGAAGGCTCGGTTGTGGCTGCACGTATGGCGGTCGAAGATTTCAAAGCCGCCGAAAATGGCATGAGCGTCGAAATCATTTCTGCCGACCACCAGAACAAACCCGACATTGGTTCGAACATCACACGCCAATGGTATGACGTGGATGGGGTGAACGCGATCCTCGACGTGCCGACATCCTCTGTCGCGCTGGCTGTGGCCGATATCACCGCTGAAAACAACGGCGTGTTCTTGATCTCGGGTGCCGGTTCAACGGCGTTGACCCGCGAACAATGCCGCCCGACGTCCGTGCACTGGACATATGACACAGCGTCCCTTGCCAATGGCACCGGCGCGGCGTTGACAAACGCGGGCGGTAAAAAGTGGTTCTTCATGACCGCAGACTACGCCTTCGGTCACTCCCTCGAAGAAAACACCTCGGCGGTTGTTAAGGCCAACGGTGGCGAGGTCGTGGGCCAGGTCAATGTGCCGTTCCCGAACCAAGATTTCTCTTCGTTCCTGCTGCAAGCACAAGGCAGTGGCGCTGATGTGATCGGTCTGGCAAACGCCGGCGGAGACACCGTGAACGCCATCAAGCAAGCATCGGAATTCGGCATCACGCAAGCCGGTCAAAAGCTGGCTGCTTTGCTTATGTTTACCAACGATGTCCATGCTTTGGGTGTGCAAACGGCCCAAGGTCTGTCGCTGACAGAAGCATTCTATTGGGACCAGAACGATGAAACGCGGGCATGGTCGGACCGCTTTATGGAAGCGCATGGCGCTATGCCCAATATGGTGCAGGCGGGCGTTTATTCGTCCACAATGGCATATCTTGCCGCTGTGAAAGAACTGGGTAGCGCCGAAGATGGCAAAGCGATCGTCGACAAGATGAAAGCAATGGACATCGAAGACCCGCTGTTTGGCAAAGTGACTGTGCGTGCCGACGGCCGTGCGCTGCACGATATGTACCTTTTCGAAGTAAAAACACCCGATGAGTCGACCGGCGAATGGGATCTTTACAAAGAGATTTCCTCGATCAGTGGCGAAGAGGCGTTCTTGCCCATGCTCGAAGAGTGCGACTTCTCCAAGAAGTAACGCAGCGCGTTTTTTCCATCCCACCGTGCTGGTGGGATGGATGTTTCTTACCACACCACAATAGGGCCAGGATATGTTTGAGTTATTGGGAGTGCCGCCGCAGGTTCTTTTAGGACAGCTTTTGCTTGGCCTGATCAACGGGTCGTTTTACGCGGTTCTATCGCTGGGCCTTGCGGTTATCTTTGGCCTTCTGAACATCATCAACTTTGCCCATGGCGCGTTGTACATGGCAGGTGCCTTTGTCGCGTGGATGCTGTTGAACTATCTGGGCATTGGCTATTGGCCCGCTTTGATTGTGGCACCGCTGATCGTGGGTGTCTTTGGTGTCGTCATCGAACGCACCATGTTGTCGCGCCTGTACCATCTGGATCACCTCTATGGCCTGCTGCTGACATTTGGGTTGGCGCTGATCATTCAGGGTCTGTTCCGCAATTATTACGGCATCTCCGGATTGCCCTATCAAATCCCTGCTGTGCTTTCGGGCGGGCAGAACCTTGGGTTTATGTTCCTGCCGAACTATCGCGCATGGGTCGTTGTCGCGTCTGTTCTGGTGTGTTTTGCCACCTGGTTCGCAATCGAGAAGACGCGTTTGGGTGCCTATCTCCGCGCTGCGACCGAAAATCCGACGCTTGTAGGCGCATTTGGCGTGAACGTTCCGCTAATGGTGATGCTGACCTACGGGTTTGGTGTCGCGCTGGCCGGATTTGCTGGCGTCTTGGCCGCCCCGATCTATTCCGTGAACCCGACGATGGGCGAACAGCTTATTATTGTGGTTTTCGCCGTCGTGGTGATCGGTGGGATGGGCTCTATCATGGGGGCCATCGTCACGGGCTATATGCTTGGTATCGTCGAAGGATTGACGCGGGTGTTTTACCCCGAAGGATCAGCCGTCGTTATTTTCGTCATCATGGCAATCGTTTTGATGATCAAACCTGAAGGTCTGTTCGGGAGGACCGCATAATGGCAATGACTGATAAAACCAAAGGCGAAGCCACAGGCATGCCAACGCTGCACAAGATCATCTTTGGAGTGCTTCTGGTCGCGCTGATCGCGCTGCCGTTTTTCGTCTACCCCGTGTTTGCAATGAAAGTGATGTGTTTCGCTCTGTTTGCCGCAGCCTTTAACCTTTTGCTAGGCTTTGGCGGGTTGTTGTCGTTCGGGCATGCCGCGTATTTTGGGGGCGCCAGCTATGTCGCGGCGCACGCAGCCAAGGTCTGGGGCCTGACACCAGAGCTGGCCGTTCTTTGCGGTGCAGCGGCGGCGGGCCTCTTGGGTTTTGTCATCGGGTCACTGGCGATCCGCAGGCAAGGCATCTATTTTGCGATGGTAACGCTGGCCTTTGCACAAATGGTCTATTTCACTGCGCTTCAGGCCGACTTTACCGGCGGCGAAGACGGCATTCAGGGCGTCCCGCGCGGTGACCTGTTCGGCCTCTTCTCTTTGTCCGACAATCTCGCGCTCTATTTCTTCGTTCTTGCCGTCACCTTTGGCGGGATCTTGTTGTTGTACCGCATTGTGCATTCGCCCTTTGGCCAAGTGCTCAAGGCGATCCGTGAAAACGAACCCCGGGCAATTTCGCTGGGCTACAACGTCAACCGCTACAAGCTTATCGTGTTCACCTTGTCCGCGACGATGGCGGGGGTTGCGGGGGCCACGAAATCGCAGGTGTTCCAATTGGCGTCTTTGACGGATGTGCATTGGTCCATGTCAGGCGAGGTCGTTCTGATGACGTTGTTGGGCGGCATGGGCACCATCTTTGGGCCCCTTGTTGGCGCAGGGATTATCGTCACCATGCAGAACTATCTGGCGACATTCGGCGCATGGGTCACGATCATTCAAGGTGTGATTTTCGTCATCGGTGTTCTGATGTTCCGCGAGGGCATCGTAGGCGTCTTGGCTCGCTGGTTTAAGCGGCCCCTTTAATCAAAACGGGCGGCTCAAATCTGCAACTTAGACCCCTTGTTCAAATTTCAGGGGGGGGGTCACTCAAGACACCGGATTGGCGCGGCGCGACCGTTGCGTTAGATATGCAGGTATGCAGTCAGGTTTTCCAGATACGTTTCCTTTAAAGCGTGGGCGCGTTCATGAAGCCTGCGGCCCTGCAGCGCCCGTTTTTGGTGCGATTGTAGGCAGTATGCTGCAGGGCATAACGCTTTGGATTCGCGAAGAGCGCGCGCACGAAAGGGTCAATCCGTTGGGTCTTGCGACTGTCCTGGACCCTGCCCAGCTTTTGGTCGCGTTTGCTAAAAACCAGGCTGACAGCCTTGCGGTGGCCGAAGAATCCCTGCGCGAGGGGGTGCTCAGCTGTGTGTTGATCGACATTTCGCGCCCTTTGAACCTGCGCGAAGGGCGCCGGCTACAACTGGCTGCAAAAGCTGGTGGCACCACAGGGCTGTGTCTTATCCCAGAAGGCATGGGATCGAACGCCGCAGAGACCCGGTGGCGGGTCCGTCCTGCCTTTGATGCTGAAAAGGGGGACTCGACTCTGATGCATTGGGAAATTATTAAGAACAAATCGGGAACGATTGGTGCCTGGGATGTTCAATGGTCTCAAAAAGCGCGTTGTGTGCATGTGGTTTCCCCGGTTGGCCTCCGACCGGGCGCTAAAGGTACGACCGGTTGATGCCCCTTTTGCGCTGACGTTAAACCAGCACAACACCGACAGGATTTACTGTCTGAACCAACAAGCCGAAGCATTGGGCCTGCATCGCACCATGCGCCTTGCAGATGCCCGCGCGATTTGTCCGACCTTGGTGAGCCACAGTGCACAGCCCGATCTGGATGCACGGTTTCTAGCGACGCTGCGCCGTTGGGCGACACGGTATTGCCCTTGGGTTGGGTATGAAGGTCCAGACGGTCTGGTGCTAGACCTCACCGGTTCAACACATCTATGGCCCGATGAAACGGCGATGCTGGAGGATATGCGCCAGCGTGCACAGCACGCGGCGATCTCCTTGCGGTTGGGTCTGGGCGAAACCCGCGGGGCGGCGTGGGCCTTGGCGCATTATGGCGATACGGTCGGGGCGTTGGGGCCGTTGCCGGTGGCAGCACTGCGCCTTCCGCCAGCGACAATTGTCGCGCTGCAACGTCTTGGGCTCCGTCATATCAATGACCTGTCGACGCGGCCGCGTGGGCCGTTGGCGCGGCGGTTCGGTCCCGAGGTATTGACCCGCCTTGATCAGGCTTTGGGCCACATCCCAGAGGCCATTTGCCCAGCCGAGGAGCCACCCCATTACGCCGTGCGCCTGACAATTCCTGAACCTATCGGGTTGCTGGCTGATGTGATGGCTGCGGTCGAACGGCTCTTGATCCCGCTATGCGATAAACTGAAAATGCACGAGGCGGGTGCCCGAAAGCTCGTCTTGACGCTCCGCCGCGTCGATCAAGACAGCCAACAGGTAGAGCTGCGACTGGCCAGCGCCATGCGCGACGCGACGCGGATCCTGCCACTCTTTGAACGCGGCGTCGGCGCGGTGGATGCAGGGTTTGGCATTGATGTCATGCGCCTACAGGCCGTGATTGTTGAGCCCTTGCCGCTGCAACAGATCGGGACGATCCGCCAAGCGCAACCCGACCAACTGAATGACCTCATCTCGCGTCTTGGGACACGGATAGGACTAGAGAACATCCAGCGGTTCCTGCCTGCCGACAGTCACATCCCTGAACGCAGCTTTCGCATGGCCCCTGCGGCGGCCAGCCCGCCACAAAACGGTTGGGGCAGCGTCAAACCGCGGCCGCTGCGCATCTTTTCCCCCGAACCGATCACCGGACAGGGGGCACAGCCGCCCTCTCGGTTCCGGTGGCGGCGGATGACATTGACCACTGGGCGTGCAACCGGGCCCGAAAGGATCGCGCCGGAATGGTGGATGGACGACGATGGCTGGCGCTCGGGTCTGCGCGACTACTGGCGGATCGACACACACGAAGGCCGCCGCTTGTGGCTGTTCTACACGCCGCAGAACCCCGGCTGGTTTGTGCAAGGAGAATTCATATGAGCTATGCTGAGCTTGGTGTTACCTCTAATTTCACCTTTCTGACCGGCGCGTCCCACCCCGAGGAACTGATCCTGCGCGCGGCGGAACTGGGGTTAAGCGCTATCGCCATCACAGACCGCAACACGTTGGCGGGGGTGGTACGCGCCTATAGCGCATTGAAAACACTCAAGGCCGAAGCCCGCGATACGCTGAGGATCCGATCGAGCACGCAGATTGACAGCTCTTCGCGGTTGCCAACCGGCAGGCCGCAAAACCTTCCCTGCGCCGCCTTGCCTGACGCGACGCCCCTGCTTCCAAAGCTGATCGTCGGCACACGTCTGGTGCTTCGGGATTGCCCTGTCGACTGGTTAGCCTTGCCCACTGACCTGCCAGCATATCAACGCTTGTCGCGGTTGCTGACATTGGGCAAACGGCGCGCAGGCAAGGCAGAGTGTCATTTGGACCTCGAAGATCTGCTACAGGGATGTCAGGGATTGATCTTGATCGCCCTGCCGCCATCCGACCTAAGCCAAGCCTTGTCCCCCATCCAAAAACTGGCGCGCCGCTATCCCAGATCCGTTTTTCTAGGTGCAACCCCGCGGTATGACGGGTCTGATCAGGCGTGGTTCAACGACTGTGCCGCGCTGGCGTTGCGTGCGTCTGCCCCGATGGTGGCGGTCGGCGATGTGCTGATGCACCACAGCGCACGGCGGCAGCTGGCAGATGTGCTGACGTGCTTGCGCGAAGGCATCACAATTGACTGCATCGGAACAGATGCCCTGCCAAATGGGGAACGGCGTCTGAAACCGGCTGCCGATATGGCCCGTCTTTATCGCCATCACCCCGCTGCACTGCGCCGCACGATTGAAATTGCGACACGCTGCAGCTTTGATCTATCCGAGCTGAAATATGATTACCCCGATGAGAGGGCGGAAGGACGCAGCCCGCAGGATCGGCTACAGCATCTGGCCCGTGCGGGGCTTCGACGGCGCTATCCTGAGGGCGCTTCGGATCGCGTCTATGCCTTGCTGGACAAGGAACTGCGGCTTGTGGACGAGCTCGGCTATGCCGCGTATTTTTTGACGGTCCACGACATTGTCGCCGAGGCACGCCGCCGCGGTATTCTATGTCAGGGTCGCGGGTCCGCGGCGAATTCGATCATTTGCTATCTTCTGGGCATTACCGACGTCAGCCCCGATATGATTGGCATGGTTTTTGAACGGTTTATCTCGCGGCATCGCGGCGAGCCCCCTGATATCGATGTCGACTTTGAACACGAACGCCGCGAAGAAATCATCCAGTGGATTTATGAAAAATACGGACGTCACCGCGCCGGGCTTTGCGCGACCGTTATCCATTTCCGGTCGCGGGCAGCGATACGCGAAGTTGGTAAGGTCATGGGGCTGTCCCAAGATGTAACTGCAGGGCTGTCCGGCCAAATTTGGGGCATTTCGAATGATGGGGCCGACCCCGAACGGATGCGCGAATTGGGGCTGAACCCTGATGATCGCCGGCTGTCGCAAACACTGCGGCTGATCGGCGAACTCATCGGGTTCCCCCGACATTTATCGCAGCACGTGGGCGGCTTTATCATCACCCAAGGGCGGTTGGATGAACTGTGCCCCATCGAAAATGCCGCAATGGACGCGCGCACCGTTATCGAATGGGACAAGGACGATATCGACGCGTTGGGTATTCTAAAGATTGATGTCCTGAGCCTCGGGATGCTGACCTGTATCCGCAAGGCCTTTGCATTGTTGGAAAATCACGAGAAAAAGCATCTGACGCTGGCCACTGTTCCCCAAGGGGATAAACCCACATACGACATGCTGACCCGTGCCGATGCGGTGGGGGTATTTCAGGTCGAAAGCCGCGCACAGATGAATTTCTTGCCGCGGATGAAGCCTGCCGAATTTTATGATCTGGTGATCGAGGTTGCCATTGTGCGCCCGGGCCCGATTCAGGGGGGGATGGTCAAACCCTATCTGCGCCGGCGACAAGGTCTAGAGGCCGCCGAACCCTTTGGTCCCGCACTCGAAGAGGTCACGCGCAAGACCCTGGGCGTTCCGCTGTTCCAAGAACAAGCGATGCAAATCGCCGTGGTCGGCGCGGGCTACACGCCAGAAGAGGCAGATCATCTGCGTCGGTCGCTTGCCTCTTTCCGGCGCATGGGCACAATCAAAACCCACCGCGACCGTTTCGTTCAAGGGATGATGCGCAACGGATACAGTCAGGACATTGCCGAAGCATGTTTTGTCCAGATCGAGGGCTTTGCCGATTATGGCTTCCCCGAAAGCCATGCGGCGGCCTTTGCGATGCTCACCTACGTGTCGTCATGGTTGAAATGCCACCATCCCGCAATCTTTGCATGTGCGCTTTTGAATGCACAGCCAATGGGGTTTTACGCCCCTGCCCAGATCGTACGCGACGCCCGCGAGCACGGGATTGAACTGCGCCCCGTCTGCGTGAACCATAGCGCATGGGACAACTCGCTAGAGCGTCGCGCAGACGGGGCCTTGGCGCTGCGGCTCGGGTTTCGTCAGATCAAGGGCTTTCGCGAAAGTGATGCGGCTTGGATCGTAGCTGCGCGTGGCAATGGATATCCCGATCCCGAAGCCCTATGGCTGCGCGGCGGCATTGCCCCCGCCGCATTGGAACGTCTGGCCGAAGCGGACGCCTTCGTTGGAATGGGGCTTACCAGGCGCGATGCGCTATGGGCCGTGCGCGCCATCTCTGCGCCGGCCCCGCTGCCGTTATTTGCAAATCCCTTAGATGGCGAAGGCCTGAATGAACCCGGTGTGCGCTTGCCAGAAATGCACCTCGGTGAAGAGGTTGTCGAAGATTACATCGCTTTGCGCCTTACCCTGCGTGCACATCCGATGGAGCTTTTACGCCCCACAATTCCGGGCCTGACCCCGCATGATCAGCTCCCCTTTGTGCCGCTTTCTCGAATATCTGTGTGCGGCCTTGTTATCACGCGCCAACGCCCTGGCACCGCCTCTGGCGTGGTTTTTCTGACGCTAGAGGATGAAACAGGCGTGTCTAATGTCGTGGTATGGCGCAAGGTTTACACCCAGTTTCGCCAGATCGTCATGGGCGGCCGCCTTTTGCGGGTGACGGGCCGGCTGCAACGCGAAGGGATCGTCGTGCATCTGATCGCCGAAAAAATAGAGGATTTGTCGGGACGCATTGCTGATCTTGGACATCCGATGGACGGCGCAGTGGGAATCACGCAACCTCAAGCAGACGATGCCCCCCGACCCGCCCGCTATCCCCCTCGTGCTCAGAACCCGCGCGCCCAAGCCAAACAGATATTTCCGAGCCGCGATTTTCACTGACTAAAGACGGGCAAGCACCTGTAGACGTTAGATTTGGCCGCGCTTAACGGTGTTTCCCCTGGGATCGCTAATGGCCACAGGAACAATTGGACAGCGTCGTAAAATGCCCTGTACAAGCAACCATGCAAGGTATGAGTATTCGGTGTTGAAACATAGGGTATAGATTGTGCCCCTTCGTCCGGTTAAGACCCCCAGTCCTTAGGACAGACGGCAATTAGCGGAAGTGCGAGGGATCATCCACAATATGAAGCAGTTTCAGGTAAGCCGGTTTTTTTTGATGGTGCTTCGACACAAGGAATGATTATGACTGATACGACGTCCCGCCTTCACGGTTCAGGTATCTGCTTGGCGATAGAAGAAGCCGAAAAGCTTAACCTAGAGCCAAGCGATCTGTATTCTGGTCAGTTTCAGTTCTCTCGCGATAGTACCCCCCCTATTGCCGAATACCTCAGTGTCAAAATCGGTGAGCGATATCTACATCACTCAGCGTCGCTAGATATCGTGCGCATTTTCGCCGCAGATACGCTTTGTGCAATTCTTATTGGGGTCGCCTTAAATGCCGAAGGCAAGCTTCTGGCAGGCGATTTGAAACTTGATCTAAAATATGACTCTGATCTGCATCGAAAATTAGAAGAAATTATAGCCGGTTTTGTGGGAAGGTTCGCCGTCTTCACCTCCACCCCATCGGGACAATACGTATATACCGATACTGTTGGTGAAATGGGTGTCGTCTTCGATCGCGAAACCGGTATTGTGGGAAGCACCCTACCGATCATTCTATACCGACCGATAAACGAGCGTGATGACTTTTTGCACATCAAGGTTCAAAAGAGCTTGGGGCAATACAGCTTAGGGTACACGACAGATAAAAGTTGCTGGCGACTTATGCCCAATCATAGCCTAAAGCTGGATACGTTTGAGCAAGCAAGATTCTGGCCAACCGACAATGCCCTTATGGAGCCGCGACGCCTGCGCCACGATGAAGTTATCGATCGTCTCATAGCATTGCTTCGTCAAAACACGGTCGGTTTTCTTGAAGGAAAACCCTGCCTAATGGCCCTATCGGGCGGTCAAGACTCACGTATGTTACTCGCCGCGTCACGTGACAAAATGCATTTAGCTAAAATGATTTTTGGAACCGATTTCGGCTGGAATTCAGGGCGCGATTGCGATGCCGCAGAAATAATCGCTGAACGTGTTGGGCTGTCATTTAAGCGGATCACAGGCAACAAACCAAAAAGATGGGGAAAACGGGTTTTTCTCGCTCGTGTTGGATATGCTGTCAATGCAGGCGGTACCGACTCCATCAAGATATATAACAAGCTTCCCAAGGATCATCTGCTCATCCGTGGCAATGTTTTTGGTCTTACCCGCGCAAATGACTGGAATCCACGAAAGGATTCAGTGGCAAACCCTTCCAACGTAAGGTTTGGTATGAAAAGGCTAAAAATGGGCCAAGCCATTAGCGACGAGATTAGGCCAAGCGATTTAAAGAAACGCTACTTGGACTGGCGGAATTCTTTGCCCGATCTTTGTCGCGAAAATAGCTTGGACTTTTCATTCTGCGAAAACTATCTGCCCAATTCGCTTGGAGCCCGAAACTACTCCCACACCAATGTGACCCTCGTGAACCCCTTTGCAGATAGGCGCATTATCATGCTCTGTTTGGCCATACCGCCATTAGAGAGAAAACATCTTCTCATTAATGAAGGTATATTGAATAAAACGGCACCCGATCTGGCGGATATCCCCTTCGTTTAGATCGAATAGCCCCTAGATTTGTAGACGCTTTGCTTGCTATTTTTGGAGCCGGCAGATTCAACCGGTCGTCGCAACACCCCATTTTAGATTATGTCGATGACAAAGACAGGCAGACGTAAGTGAACGAGGCAGGCGTCTAAGAAACCAGGGGCTATTCACCACCTCGACCTGCGTGGCAAGCAATTGGAGATACTGAACGCAAGCAAGCCCGCATGTTCTGCGGGCGTTGTTTACTGCTAAGTTTGTGTAGATTTGGTTGCGGGAGGGGGATTTGGACTTTGGCGAACTAATCTTGAGGTTTGCGCCTGAGCTTATGCCGGAACTGGCGCGCCGCCCTCTTTATCGCCTTCTGCAGCTCGCGTTTTCGCTGCTTCAGCTTCTTCCTTTTGCTTTTGCAAATCGCCCTCAACTCGTTCGGCGACCGTTGTGGGCATAAGCGCGTGTTTGGAAATGCGGCGGCGGTTACCAACAGAGGCAAGCATGCTGATCTCATAGTAGAACTCATCAACTGCCGATTGATCATGTTCCGTCAGGAATGAGATCCATTCCTCGATAGTGTCTGCAATCGCTTTGCGCGCAGCTTGCTGGGCTGCTTCATCTTTTCTGGACAAGTTCGCGGCAACATTGGCGACCTTGAACATCGCTGCCTGCATCGCTGCGCTCATCGGCACGTCAGCGCGTTTCTTACGGGTGGTTTTGGAAGGCTTTCCTTGCATGCGGTTGTTCATCTAATAATCCTCTGTCTTAATAAGTTCAGGCCCGGGCGGAATGTCTGGGCTGCGTAAAAAAAAGATGGGAGAGCAAATCGGCGTGCGGTGACTTTTACGGCAACAAAAAATCGGTCAATCTCCTAAACCATTGTCTTTGTTGGAACTTCTCTTTTCGGCTCTTTCATGTGAAAGATTTCCCGCGATAACTGCCTTCTTGAGTCGCTGAGCAAGTTCCGAGAGCGCGCCTACATTTCCGGTGAAGCCATCGCCGAGAGTGGCCCCGATCTTCGCCAGCATTGATGTCGCCTCCTCTAATGTTCGGTTGGCAGCGCGGAACTCATCCGAAACCCGCTCAAAGGCGTCCGTGCGCGCTTTCTTGAACATTGCGCCCCATCCGCGGCGGAAGGCTTTCGCAACGCGCGCTGCGCCCATGGGCGATTGCCTCGCTTTGTTTTGTGCTCTCAGGAAAACTGGGTCATTCTCGCGACCCTTCACCGGTGCGATTGCCGCTGTTCCATCAGCCGAGGGATCAACAACGCCGTCCGCGATGGCTTCGGTTATGTCGATGATGGCGTCCGCCTCCGCCGACTTTTCCTCGACCGCGTCAGTTCGAGCATCAAGATCATGCTCACGCTTGGCCAGTTCACTATCCTTCTTGCGCCGCCAGTCCCTCGTTTTTGTATGCATCCGTTTTGGCGGCGGCGTTTCACCTTGGGCGA
This sequence comes from Sulfitobacter litoralis, assembly GCF_900103185.1. Taxonomy (GTDB): domain Bacteria; phylum Pseudomonadota; class Alphaproteobacteria; order Rhodobacterales; family Rhodobacteraceae; genus Sulfitobacter; species Sulfitobacter litoralis. The sequence continues at coordinate 11,097 of NZ_FNJD01000030.1, read as the reverse complement.
CAGCCTGGCGGAACGCCTCCTTGCGCTTTTCACCGCGTTCGAGACCGATTTTGGAAAACCACGCGCCGACGCTATCCTGAGCGTGCTCGTAGTTTTCTATTACGTCGAACTTTGATGGTTGAAGCATCTTCCGGGTCGCGATGACTTTCTTCTCGCCCGTTGCCTTGTCCGTGCGCATCATCTCCACGCAGACACGCGGCATGATTACGGCGTGGATGTGATAAGCTTCTTCATCAAGGTCTGCGCGGGCGTGAATGACGTCATCGCCAAACTGTTCTTTCAGCCAAGCAATCGACAACAGCTCGAAGTCCGCAATCCTTTGGTTGTTTTCGACACCTTCATCGAAGACTGCTGCAGGGTCAGCATCGAACCACCCTTTGTTGGCCGTCAAAATCACCTCACGCATTGGACCGTGCCGCGTAGGACGCCAAGGGTTATGCGGTCCTTCCGCCAGCCGCTTCTGAATGTCCTTCTTGCGGTTACGCCGTTCGAGCGCCTCAAGCTCGGCCGCGAAGTTCTGTGCCTTTATTTCGGCAATCTCAGCTAAAGCTTCTGCCGCCCAGTTTTCGGAGCCAATCAGGCGGCGATTTGGGGCCGGCGGGTGCTCCAGGATGTGACCGGTATCGCCCCCCACCCTCTTGCGGTGTTTTTCGTATCCGGCAATGTTTTCGGGGCCGATCCCCTCGAAACGCAGCACGACGGGGTAGCGGGTGTTGAAGTTTGAGCCGTCCATTTTTTAATCTCCTTGGTGGTGGAGATGAGAAAATGGTTATGCAAATTTTGAGATGATAATTTGAGCGTGCTGAAGGTTTCATATGAAAGGTTCTGCCCCCCAAGGTAAGGCAAGCTTGGCTCAACTATATGTTGCTTGGGCAAGGAGCAACGCACGCCTGGAGGACAATCTCAATAATGCGTCAGCCAAAATATGTAAATAAAGGTGGGCTTCACAAATATGAGCCGTGAACCCTAACTTACTCTACATTGAAGTAGCATCGGTTAGCAGATACAAACTCATCGGTGGCGGATATCGGTTGCGACACTTTCGGCCTCTTTTAAGCCCTACGAGGAAAACGGTATGGTGAACAAGACAGATTCGACTGAAGCAGATGGCTTTGAGGACGAAGATTTTGATTCAAATGAGGAAAATTTCGCTAGAGACGAACCTTTCGACCCAAAGAAAGTCGATGTCTCAATCACTACCCCGAACCTCAGCGCTTTAATCACCAGGCTAAAACACGAAGAAATCGACCTGATGCCCGATTTTCAAAGGTCCGGCGATTTGTGGAGTAAACAAGCCCAAAGTCGTCTGATCGAGTCGATATTAATTCGACTACCGATACCAGCATTTTACTTTGATGCCATCGACGACGATAGATGGCAGGTAGTTGATGGTTTGCAGCGGCTGTCAGCAATCAACAATTTTGTTCTGAAAAAGACGCTCAAATTGACAAACTTAGAGTTTCTAACTGAATACGAGGGGTGTTCCTATGATGAGCTTCCCCGCCCTCTTACACGCCGTATTGATGAATTTCAAACTTCGGTGTATTTAATAAAGCCTGGAACACCACTTGAGATGAAGTACTCTCTGTTTAACCGGATTAATACGGGAGGGTTAAAGCTTACACCTCAGGAAATACGTCATGCAATGAGCCAATCGGCAAATTCTGGTGCCGTATCTAAGTTTCTGTCAAGAATTGTAGAAAATGAAATATTCATTAAAGTAGTCGGACGCAAAAACAACAGAATGGTGCAGCAAGAACTAGTTCTAAGGCATATGGCGTTTGTAATTTTTACATTAGAAGAATACCGGTCATCTTTGCCGAAATTTCTAGATACCGCAATGATTACCCTTTCCGAGTTTTCAGAATCGCAACTTATAGAGCTAGAAAGCCGGTTTTTAATTTCAATGGAACTAGCTGATGAAATCTTTGGGGAGGATGCTTTCAGAAAATCCCTTGTTGATGGGAAAAAATTGGTCAACAAACCCCTTTTTGAAGCGCTTTCTGTTTCACTAGCAAAACTTGAATACGACGAACAAGAACAACTCCTATTGAATAAGGATCAGTTTTTAGATGAGTTCAGAGATTTACTGCTAGATGATGAATTCAATGAAACAATTAGCCGCTCAACTAGCAGCAGCACACATGTATACGAGAGATTTACTCGCATAGAGCAATTTATCCGAGAATTTATAACGGAATTATTGATATGATCGAACGACTAACTCTCAAGAACTTCAAGTCAATTGAACATGAAGCCTTCGATATTGAAGGCCTAAACCTATTCTCAGGACTAAATGGTGCGGGAAAATCTTCTATTTTCCAGTCATTACTCCTCCTCAGGCAGTCATTTGACGGCCACTTTCTACCAGAGACAGGCATCTCTCTTGCAGGAGCGCATACCCAAATCGGAACTGGGAGAGATCTACTTTATGTAGGAGCCGAAAAGGAGGTAGTGGGCATTCACGTCGAGTGGGAAGCTCATGAACTTGACCTCCAGTTTACGTATCTGGAGGCTTCGGACATGCAACCTCTAAATGACGAAGCAAGCAAAACTCATGGCACGCCGTACGCTACTGCTCTCTTTACTCCGCAGTTTCAATATCTATCGGCAGATCGAATTAGCCCAAAAACAACCTATGAAGTCTCTGACTACGCAGTGAACCAAAATCGGTCCCTTGGTAATAAGGGGGAGTATACAGCGCACTTTCTTTCAGTAAATGGCAATAAGAAAATTTCCATCCCTGAGCTCCGGCACCCATCTGCCGCGACAGGTTCAATAATTGATAACTTGAATGCCTGGATGTCAGAGATAACCCCAGGAACTAAGGTGATTGCCAAACTCATTCCAGAGATAAACCAAGCAAGTTTACACTACCAATTTGCCACAGCGACAGAGATGACAAAGCAATTTCGACCCGAGAATGTCGGATTTGGTCTAACTTACGTCCTACCTGTTATGCTGGCTGTGTTAGCTGCACGGTCCGGTGATATTTTGATGATCGAAAACCCTGAATCTCATCTGCACCCTGGAGGGCAATCTCTCATGGGGAGATTGATTGCAATAGCTGCGCAGAGCGGAGTGCAAATATTTGTCGAAACCCACAGTGACCACGTATTCAATGGTGTTCGAAACGCAATAAAATCCAATGTCATTCGGCAAGAGAACATACAGACATTCTTCCTGACGCGTGATCCAGAGAGCCATCAGCATAAAGCGGTCGTGCACTGCATACCCATTAACGGCGATGGGAGGGTCGAATATTGGCCCCCAGGTTTCTTTGATGAGTGGGAAAAGAGTTTGGATGCGCTGCTGGAGGATTGATTATGGCTGAGTGCATAATATTTAACGATGCCTCTTTACCCTTCCCGCCAGGTATTGACCCTGGAGACCATATAAAACTTTTCTTTTCTCTGTTAAAAAGGGCAAATGATGCTCAAGTTTCCCTCGATCGCGCGGCTGGCTCGGAAGGTCGTTGGAGCGCCCTCATCTACTCTGAAAGCTTTAGTTTTGGGGAGTGGCTAAATCACAGTTTAGATCGGGAGGAGCGGCGGCGGGTTAAGAACATTATGACAAAAGTTGCGTGCCCTCTTAATCCTGAGGCTAAGGATATAATTAGGGATCGAATTTTTGTATTAAAAGAAGACGATTCTATAACAACTAACGGTCTTGGCTTTGCTTCCGTCAAAGGAGCATCGTGCGTGAGCTTCAAGTCACATCAACGCTGGCTCAAAGAAACTTTAGAAATTATCGAAATGAGAGCAGGCGGGGAGAGTGAAACAACCCACCATCATGAGGTAGCGAATATCAGCGAAGTTGCCCAGATAGAACCGTTTCTAGACAATATTCGCACTATGAGAGAGGAAAATACTGAGTTCTTCAAAGGGTTAAAAGAGCAGGACAACTCCGATTATCCGAATATGTTATTCAACAAAGACGTCCTAAAGACTTTGCAAAGACCGATTGAAGTTTCTCTATATCAAACGCAAATCATCAATGTTCTTAATAAACTGAACCAAGGAATTTTGACCGCTAATTCTTTGGAGGATTTGGCAATTATCACCGGGTTGGATATTTCCGGTGAAAGCGGGCCAACTATGGGTAATCGAAAATTTGCTCGCAAGAGGAGGTTTAGCCATCCGACTCTTGGGACAGCTTCCTTCGAAGCTCACGTAAAGAACTTTCCAGACGCCAAAAGAATGCATTTTCTTCCAGACTACGCAGAACGCAAGATATGCATTGGCTATTTTGGCAACCACTTACCGACGATGTCCTACCCGACTTAATCCTCAAGAGTTAGTTGATACCAACGGGCAACATCATTTGATAGAGCAGGTTGCCGCAGTGACCCGAAACGACTTGGCCACGCCGGAAGCGCAGGGCGTTTACTCACTAAGTAGCTCGCACTCCGGCCCTACGGTTCTCCGTTCGAGCTACGCATTCGCCAAGGGCAGGCCCCTGGACCCTGGTCGCCTGCGGCGACCTTGGGAGGCGTCCAACTCTCCCAAACCCTCAAGGGGCTTTCAGCCCGAGAAAGGGAGGTTTCGCCCACCCCTTTCATCCCCACTCACAGGGTCGTCGTTCGCCACTCCCCCTGCACCCCCTGGCAGCCTGTCCGTCTGGGACCAAAGAGGGGACTTCCCTCTCTGGACACTCCAAGGCAAAGACCACTCGCCGTCTGTCCCTGCACCCTTTCTGGCGTCTCCGACGGTCAATCGGCACTGAGAGAAACGGCCCAAAGCGATCATTGGTGACGTTGCTGCAGCCGCCCGTAAAAAGTTCGGATCGATGTATCCCAGTTGCATTCGCTGACAAAAATGCGTCACTGAACAAATTTGCTGCGACATAGCCGACAACAACAGAAAAGGCGGATCTACGTTGAAAACCACGATAGGCCAGCGACTGAACCGGTTCATACCTTGGTCTTCAATTGCCAGCATTGGCAACTCCTCGCCCGCGCGCCTAACCGCGCTCGCACCATTAATCGGTTATCTTATAATCTATAACCAGTTCATTGCTGAGTTCTTTTTTCTCTCCAACAGTGGGACGGCGTCAGATCAACCAACATTATCCGTGTTGGACCTTCTGAGAGATCTTAAGCTCACCTTCCTCTATTTTGGGTTGGTATTCTTCGGGATCGGAGCCATCCTTTATGCGTTCTTTGCTCCCAGAAGTATCCGAAAATATAAGACACCTGAGGAATTCGTTCTGGCAATGGGCGCAGCTCAAACTGAGTGGCTGATCGTCGACAACCTGACCCGCGTTGGCGGCGCTGCGTGGGACGGAAATTGGCACAATGATCCTGACAGTTATGGAAGAACTTCACTGAGTTTTACTGAGGATACCCTCTACCAACTCGACGCTATATTGGAACACGCTGGTCACAACGCCTTTGTTGACGAGGAGGAGCCCGGCAAGCCCACTCAAGATGAGTTGGACACGGGCTTCTATAACGCTCTCGGCAACGTTATGACCGACCGGGTCCTTGAGTGTATATTGTCCAAAAGGCGAGTTGATAGAGCGCTTTGGCACAATGCGATTGGCGTCATCGTGGATGACCGTGCAAGAGATGTGTTCTACATGGCCTATTCTTTTGACGAATGGTCAAAATTTGGCGCGCGACTATCATGTTCGGCCATGTTTATACTTGGCGGAGTGTTGCTCGCTATTCCAACTATCATCACATCAGTCGAAGTAGTCTCGCAGATTGGCAAATAATGAGTGATCTTGACCCACAGAGTTACCTTTGCGAAGCAATAGAGGCGTTTGAAAAGGCAACAGAGCACGCAGTCGCACTTTCGGAGAGCCGACTTGGTGTAGTCCATACCGGCAGACAGAACCGCGTACTTATGGCGTATTCAAAAACAATTGTGCACGCCATGAGCATTCAGTTGCTCTACAGAAATTCAATGAAACAGAAACCAGAGTTTGGACTACTGGATCATTTCTCGATCGCGACGCTCACCCGTACTCTTGCTGATGCATCAATCATGACCCTATACCTATCCGAACCAAGTCTCAGTGCAGCAGAATGGGACCTCAGACGGCACGTTCTGTTTTTGCATGACGCATCTAACAGAAAACGCTTCCTGAAAGCTATGCACAAGCATGCTGGTGAAGCTCTTTCCGCTGATGAATTAGACGCACATCGTCAGAACAAGATTGATATCCTAAAGATTATCACGCAACGCAGCAAGGAACTGGGTCTAGATAAAAACAGGATTGATGAACTTTCGAAGGGCCAACTTGTTTTCATGGATGGTGTTCGCGGTGCCGTGCGTGAAGCCGGGCTCGATACGAACGACTTTGATTTTATGCACGTCTATCTCTCCAACCATGTTCACAGCCATCCCGTTAGCTTGTTGCGGCAGGAAAAAATTTCGTTTGAAGCACCAACAGATTTTCAGATGATCTTCTGTGGGTTTTGCCTAGAAGCAGCAACCGTTTATCTTGAAAACGTCAACTCACGCGTCAATGAATTCACTGGAGACATGGCGCGTGACCCTAATGGGCATATCGACTAATGTGCGCCGAACGAGTGTTCAGAAACCAGTTTCCGCAAAGGGTGAATGCACTCGCAGCGAAGGCCCGGTTCCCACCAGAAGTGTCGAATGCCACCCACGGCCTATTCTGGATATACAAATGTTCGTAGAACACCCGATTTCTGTGTCTATTTCTAATCCTCTTTTTGCTGAATTTCCTGAGTGAACCACTCGCAGTAAAGGTCTTCCCAATTTTCTATTTTGGCAGGCTCCGGGTTATGTGCGATGCGGCTCCCGTTGAGACCTGACTGGTGCGGAAATCCAGAAAAGTGAATAAGAAGCCCATCATTAGACAAATTTCCTGAGAAATAGTTGATACGTTGACCGCCCCGAAAGTCATAGACTATCACGTCAGCTGACGATCCGCCGATGCTAATGTAGCCCTCCAATAGAAGACCGCTATACGGGCTTCCCAAATCGCAAGATTTTTTCCACCACACGCGCCCATCAAGACGATTGCCTTCAACGACTTCTATTTCTAATGCGGCGTCGACCAAACTGGAAACTTCCATATCGTTCATATCAACAAAACCTTCTGGGAATGTATCGAAAATACCAGTCCAAATCTCAGTTCGATACATAAGGTCAGACACGTACATTCTCGCCTCTGCAAAATGGTTTTTGAAATCCACAATAGACTTCGGAATGCTTAACGCATTGATGCTTATACCGACTAAAAAGCCGACCGCCAAATATGCAGCTTTAGTCCACCCCAAAAGCCCGAGAATCTTCTTTCGCCAAGTAGTGGACGATGCCTTGGTGGCAGACTTACTAGTCTTCCTAGACGCGCTTCGTTTCTTGGCTGTTTTCAGGTTCAATCTCGACAATTTTGGTGCGCCCTTCGCCTAATGTCGATCGGCAATAAAATGACGACTTCTCGTGGCTTTGCCCAAGATACATAGTTCAATACCTCATTTTTGCCCAGGCCCTTCCAGAAAGGCGACGGTCTGTTCGCTAACGTAGCGAAGGGCCGCTTTCCGCATATATTGCCCTCTAAACGTATTTTGACGAGAGGGATGCCCTCTCGTCGCTCTCCCGGATTTTGCCTCCAGTTTTGCTGCGCGTTTTTTGTGACGCGCAGCAAAACTGGAGGCCTTTTAGGTTTCCAAAGCTGGTGTCGATTTTCAATCGCATCACAGGAGACCCCAGATGTATCAATCCCCCCAACCATTCGTGCCGGCCTTTGATTGGCAGAACCTTGTCGAACGCGGCGATGTCGTCCTGTTCCGGTATCCTCTCGCGGACGAATACGACGCATCAACGGACACGCGGCCCAAACGTCGCCCCTGCTTGGTTCTCGACGTCTTCACCAAAGGCGGGACCTGCTTCATCGAACTTGCCTACGGCACGTCAGCACCCACCAATGCGAACCGCGGTTACGAGGTGAGGGTCGGGGAGTTGGCGTCCTGCTACACAGCTGGCCTGAAGCGGCCGTCGCGCTTTGTTTGCGCCCGTCGGATCATCGTCAGCGTTAATCATTCTGGTTTCGATGACGACGACGATAGCGGAACACTCATTGGTCGTCTGGACCCGCCACTTATCGAGCGGATGAATGTCGTGCAGGCACGACTACAAGCCGACGCTGCCATACGGGTAGCTGCGCAAGAAGAACGCCAGGAACAACAGGCACGATAGTCGCGCGTAGTTCGCGGTTTCCTTTTGGGAACCGCGCCTTCGAGCGACCTCGCACCCCAAACATCAAAGGATAAAAACTATGGAACTACCATTCACATCAGGCACAGAAGTTACCCCAATGGCAGCGGCCTGCTACCCGCTCGCCCGCGCGGCTGCGACCGGCATCGAACAGGATGTCCTCGACCTCATTTCGCCAAAGCCAAAACGCATGGCGCAAGAACTCGCAGTCCTACTTCAACGTGGGGCGATCTTCGAGAAGGGCGTTCTCGCAAAGCTGCACGATCTGGTGGGCGTGCTTGATGCCGAGATCATCGAAGGAACCTATGTCGAAACGCATTACGATCACTCCTTGGAGAACGTGTCCGATACGCAGGATTGGGGAGAGGAGCGGGTGACGCCGGAAGCCGATCGGCTAACCAACGCACTGGGAGTGCTAGTTGAGCTCTACGTAACGCTTTCGGCTGTGCACGATCTGCTTCGTGCCGAGAAGGCCCTTCAGGGGCTGCGCGCAGCAGCCTGACCGAACATGCGGGTTTAGACACCCCGCATCAGGCGCGCTGGCGACCCTTCTGCTGCTACAGATGTCAGTGCGCTGCCCATAAAGAGACGCCCGCACAGATCATCTCTGTGCGGGCGTAGACGATCAACCCTTAAGGGCCACCGTGTCTCGTCGTGTTGTTGGTTTTGTGTGTCCACAACCGAAGGAGAAGCGAATGACCCTCACAAATCTGATCGACCTGATAGCTGAAGTTGCCGCCAAGCGGGCCACCGAAGAGGGCAGAACGAAGGAAGAAACACCAAGCGCAGTGATTTGGATAATAGCTAAGATTTCGGCCAGATTATGGCAGCCTCTCCACAATCTTTTCAATTTTGGATTGTATTCCAAACAAAGGCGACCCAGATTTGCGGCCCAAGGAGATTCTAAATGACGGTCAAACCTCGCGTGGCAATCTATGCCCGCTACTCCTCGGATATGCAGAACCCGAAGTCTGTTGACGATCAGTTCAGCGAATGCCGCAAACACGCAGAACGCAACGGCTATGAAGTTGTAAAAGAATATGCCGACGCCGGGATGTCTGGTGCCCTACGGGACCGCCCTGGGTTTCAGGCGCTGCTCGACGCAGTTCACGCACGCTCATTTGACATCGTTCTGTTCGAACACGTCGACCGCCTTGGGCGTGATCTTGAACGGGCCTCGAACTTCTACAAGGCAGCGACCTTCGCAGACATTGAGCTTCACCAGTTGGGCAAAGGCAAACTCGGCCTGCTCGACATCGGCATTATGTCCACGATGGCGCAGATATTTCTTGAAGACCTCGCTCTTAAAACAAGGCGCGGTCTGCGCGGAAAGTTTGAACGCGGTCAAAGCGTAGGCGGCAAATCTTACGGCTATGCCCCCCGCATTGGACGAGACGGTCTGGTTCAGACAGGCCACGTCAGTATTGACGACAATGAAGCTACCATTGTGCGCCGCATCTTCACGGAATACGCGTCCGGCGTGTCCCCCCTCAAGATCGCGGCACAACTCAATGCAGACGGCGTCCCCTCTCCAGCCGCAAACACCAAACGCGCGACCAGCGGCCACTGGAAGCAAAACACGATCAATGGCAATCCGACACGTGGCACCGGCATCCTAAATAATGAGCTCTATATCGGGCGTCGCATCTGGAACCGACTACGCTATTCTAAACACCCTGAGACCGGCAAACGGGTCTCGCGTCTTAACCCTTCCGAGGATTGGGATGTTCAGGATGTGCCGGACCTACGGATCATCGACCAAGATCTTTGGGACGCGGTAAAAGCGCTGCAAGCCGGACACAGAAAGGTTCGCAGCACAAAACCAGCAACAGATAAAAAAGGCCTCTCCGTCGGGCAATCGTTCCGGCGGCGTAAATACCTGCTGTCTGGACTGATGAGCTGCGGACAGTGCGGCGGAAATCTAACCGTGGCGGGCAGCGGCAAAGCGCGGCGCTATTATTGCGCCAACGCCAAGGAGAAGGGTGCGTCCGTATGCACCGGGATGCGTGGGCTCAAAGAGGAAGATGCTGCGGCCTCCATCGTTTCAGGCCTCAAGTTTGGCCTGATGCAGGATGAGGCCTATGCGGAGTTTCGGGAGAACTTTCTGGCGCGCAAAAAGGTGGAGGCAGAAGAGAATGGTCAAATGCTCAAACTGCACGACAAAACCATTCACGAGTTGAAGACCAAGATCGGGAACATTGTGCGGTCCGTTGAAGATGGCGATGCGCCAACCTCTTTGACTGCACGCTTGAAATCACTGGAAGCCGACCTCAAAGCCGCAGAAGTAAAACGCAAGGCCATCAAGCCGACCCCGGTCACGTTGCCAGAGGACCTCCCTGTCTTTTACCGTGCCCAAATTGACGACCTGGCGGCCACTCTTTCAGATGAGGCTGTCTCGGGTCGTGCGAGCGACGAGCTACATCAATGGGTTGATACAGTGGTGGTCACCTGGGACGCAGAAGCCAAGCACCATGCGCTTGAGCTGCGTGGCAAGCTATTGGAGATGCTAAACGCAACAAGGCCCGCAGGTGATGCGGGCCTTGTTGAATGCGAAAGTTCGCTAAAGTTGGTTGCGGGAGTAGGATTTGAACCTACGACCTTCAGGTTATGAGCCTGACGAGCTACCGGGCTGCTCCATCCCGCGCCGGGGGCCAATGTTTGTGTATTGGCTTATTATTTTGTCATCGCAGAGAGATACTAAATTTAGAGGTTTTGCTAGGTTTGGCGGTGACCTACTCTCCCACGTCTTAAGACGCAGTACCATTGGCGCAGTAGCACTTAACTGCCGAGTTCGGGATGGGATCGGGTGTTTTGCTTACGCTATGACCACCAAACCGAGTAAAACCTCTATGTTGTTGCTTTTGCCATTGGCAAAAGAGCAACAAGCGGGAGAGAGCGTATC
>NZ_FNJD01000041.1 GCF_900103185.1 Sulfitobacter litoralis | reverse complement strand
CTTCGTCATCTCGATCTCCTAATCGATAAGATGAACCAGAAATCCTCCCTTATTCAAATCCTCAAATCTGTCCCAAGGGTGCTGACGTCAGACACACAGAAGATCGGACACTCTCCCCAATTCGTCGGCTCGGGTGTGCCGCTGCAATATCCGAGCCGAAAGCGCTAAACTCAATGTATCGAATACGATCCGGTTGCTTTTTGTACTTGCCTGCAACTCCTCAGCAATCGCCAACCCGATCTGATGAATTAGCGGATCGAATATGCCTCCAGTGTAAACAAGCCCTGCGTCTTCGGCATTCGTATCTCGATCGTTTAGACCGCCAGATGCGTCCTTAGATAAATAGAGATGAAGCATATCCAGGCTATCTCCATCAATATTGAGGTAGCGAACTGATACACCTTTTGGGCAAATGCAGGATACACCGGCTCGAGACTCAAATCGCTGTTCAGCGCCATCCGCACGGCGCCTGATTTCGGCACTGCCAGCTAAGGCAATGGCTACTTCGTTGATAGGCTGGATGAAGGACGCTCCGCTCAACGAATTATGGCGCCGTAGCTCTGCATTGACGGTACCTCCCCAGCCCAAGCCTTTTGATGAAGCGAGCAAGAGGCTCCCCGCGTCTTCGTACTTTTTGCCCAATACTGTATTGATCGCTGCGCCAGTATGCTGCCTACCATCTTCCCGTATCGGAATCGGCAATATCTGCGTAGGTGGTTCACCTTCAAGCAATGCTTCTCTCCCCCCATGAGTGCGGTTTCTCCCAAAGCCGCTTTAATACAGTCCTTCCGGTCACGTCGCATTGTCAATGGGACAGGGTTTGAGCCGCTTATGTTGCCAGGTAAATCGGGGTCGCCGTTTGTGCGCACTGCAGGGTTTTTTGCGCGACTTACGTTATCTGGCCTACCGAGATACGCGTGGCAGTAAACTTGAGCACAAATTTTAGGCAAGCAATCAGGTTCGCCAGACTTTTTGTCACATATTTTCGAAAATAAATTGCGCCAGACCCGACTCTGGGGCATTTAAATTAGGTGATCTTAAGTCAGATCATGCTTGGGCAATAACCAGGCAAGGGCATTCGGGCCTCGACAGAAGCAACTAAGGGTTGCTGTGTCGGGGCTTTTTTTATGGGGAAACCATGTCTAAGACATTCGATCTCGGTGTATTGTACTCACGTTCAGGCACGTATCAGCTGTTGTCTGAGGCGTTGTTCACCGGCGCAATGTCGGCGATTGAAAGTGTTAACGCCAACCATGATTTGCCGGTTTCTTTTAACCCTATCGTCCGGGACCCAGCAGGGGAACTGACCAACTACGCCCCAATGTGCGCGGAAATCCTATCCAGTTCTAATGCGAAGCATGTGGTTGGCTGCGTCACTTCCTCAAGCCGCAAAGAAGTTATTCCTGAGCTCGATCGCGCACAGGCAACCCTATGGTACAACGTGCCCTATGAGGGGTTCGAGACGTCAGCACGTGTTGTCTACTCCCATGCTGCTACTAACCAGAACATTCTGCCGCTGCTTGGCTGGGCAACGCGTCACTTCGGAATGTCGGTCTACCTTGTTGGATCCAATTACATTTGGGGGTGGGAAACGTGCAGAGTAATGCGCACGCGGCTTGAAGCTGCGGACGGTTCTGTATTGGGCGAACGTTACCTGCCGCTTGGCGATACATCCGTAGAAAGCTTGATCGAGGATATCGAAAAAAGTCGCCCGAAATTCATCTTGAACTCACTTGTAGGCGCCTCCTCATACGCTTTCATCAAAGCCTATGCTGAACTGGGGCAACGTGACCCATATTTCGCATCTGACAACTGCCCGTTGCTATCGTGTAATCTAACAGAAGCTGAACTTCCTGTACTCGGCGACGCAGCAGAGGGATTGATTTCGGTCGGTCCATCATTCCGTAAGAACCCCACATCTAACGGGGAGGGCTCTTCCTTAGAGCGTACTGCTTTTCAGTCTGTGCTGACTTTGGCTGAAGCTCTTGCGCACGGTGCAAGTGGACCGTTCGACAGCTATTTGGCGCAACATGGAGCCCGCTACGGAATTGATCCCGCGACACAACATAAGTCGCTCGATGTGCATATCGCGCAGGTTCGAAACAGCGCTTTTAAAATTCTGCACAGTTGGTCGGATATTGCACCCGACCCGTATCTCACCCGACCATCGAGACACCCTAAGTTTAGCGATCCGATGCTGAAGGTCGTGCAAGCATGAGCACACAAATTGATATTGCGGGGTTAGAAGGGGCTCGTGCAATTGTTTTGCACCCAGCGCATGACCGTCTACAAATATTGCTGCGTCAATTGCGGGCCATCGGTCTTGAGGCGGAAACCGCTTGGCCAAAGCTGCCTGCTTCCGCGATCACAGCCGATTTCATTCTTTACGACACGGACGCAGGCCATGATGCTCAATTTCCCTGGGCGTCGGGGCAGTCGCCTATGCCCATGATTGCACTCGTCGGATCTGAAGCGCCGGGGCGGATCGAATGGGCATCCAAGACAGGGGCCGATGCATTGCTGGTCAAGCCGCTGGCTGCGAGTGGCGTTTTTGCGTCTCTTTTAATGGCGCGGCAATCGTTCGAAAGACGAAAGGCATTGTTGGCTGAAATTGGTGCCCTGCGGGATCGCGTGTCAGCGCGGCAGACGATTGTTCAAGCCGTAAGCCTATTAGCGAAAAAAACGGGCTCTGAAGAGACCGCATACGACGACCTGCGCCAACTCGCGATGGCATGGAAAATGACAATGGAGGACGCAGCGGTGCAGATCGTTAAGCATTCGGAGACGACAGGAGCTAACCGTGGCATTTGCTGAGGCGACACCTGCACTTTTGCCACCTACGGTTTGGCAGCGATTGAAGAAGCGTAAGCTTGCTCTGTTTGGCATGGCATTAATTGCTTTGACCATCTTTGGTGCTCTGTTCGCACCGTACCTCACTCCATATGAGCCAAACGATCAGATGTTTGATGGTCTCACGATGCAAGGCGCACCGATGGCACCTGGGGCGCAGTTTGCACTGGGAACCGATCTGCTTGGTCGGGATTTGTTGACGCGCATCTTATACGGCGCACGCACCTCGCTAATTATTGGTGTTTTGGCGAATGGAGTCGCCCTGATTATCGGAACTTTTATCGGTGTCACTGCGGGCTATTTCGGGGGAATTTGGGGCAACATCCTCATGAGGTTCACCGACCTCATGATGGCGTTCCCTGCGCTTTTGCTGGCAATTTGCCTCGCGGCGATATTCCAACCGTCATTGTGGATCGTTGCTATGGTTATTGCCACAGTGAACTGGGTACAAACCGCACGGGTGCTTTATGCCGAGACTGCAAGCCTGTCGCAGCGTGAGTTTATAGCTGCAGAGCGTACTTTAGGCGCAGGAAATGTTCGCATCTTATTCAAGCACATTCTGCCACACCTTACACCTACAATAATTGTCTGGGGTACACTGGGCATCTCGACCACGGTGCTGCTTGAGGCGACGCTTAGCTTTCTTGGGGTAGGGGTCCAGCCTCCCACACCGAGCTGGGGCAATATCATCTTCGAGAACCAAACATACTTTCAAGCGGCTCCCTGGCTTGTGTTTTTCCCCGGCGTGGCAATCGTTACTTTAGCCTTGGCCTTCAATCTTGTGGGTGACGCGCTGCGTGATGTGCTGGACCCTACACAACGGGGGCGCGCATAATGTTGGCCTTTATCACCAAGCGTCTTATCCAGTCCTGCCTTATACTGCTGGGCGTCTCTTTCATCACCTTCGCACTTTTGTACCTCTTTCCTGCAGATCCAGTGCGTCAGATTGCCGGTCGTTCAGCGACACCGGAAACTGTCGCCAACATTCGGGCTCAACTTGGTTTAGATCAGCCGTTTATCATCCAATACGCGCGGTATCTGGGCAATCTACTTCAGGGTGATCTGGGACGGTCTTATTTGCAAAAGACCGAAGTCAGTACGCTTATAGCAGCTCGGTTGCCTGCGTCGCTCCTTCTGATGTTGGGAGCCATCGTTTGTGAACTGATCTTGGGTATCACCATGGGAGTCGTCGCGGCTCTGCGACGAGGGACGGCTACCGATAACACCTTAATGATGGCGAGCTTTATCGGCGTATCTGCACCGCAGTTCGTTGTTGGCCTACTGATGCTTTATGTATTTGCGGTCCAGTTGCATTGGTTCCCCATCGGTGGCTACGGCACATTTGCACATCTGGTTTTGCCATCGATCACCTTAGGGATCCTTGGCTCGGGCTGGTACAGCCGCATGATGCGATCTTCGATGATTGATGTACTACGACAGGATTTTATTCGTACAGCACGCGCTAAAGGGTTGAGCCGTATACGGGTTTTGATGCGTCACGCTTTGCCAAATGCCGTTCTGCCGATCATCGCGATGATCGGGATCGACGTCGGCATCTTTATGGGCGGTATCGTTGTCGTTGAATCTGTTTTCGGATGGCCGGGCATCGGACAGCTTGCATGGCAGGCGATCCAGCGCGTGGACATACCAATCATCATGGGCGTCACGCTGGTATCAGCTTGCGCCATCGTTATTGGCAATCTGGTCGCAGATATTGCGTCCCTGTTCGCCGACCCGCGGATCAAGGTCCGCTAATAAAACCTACCCAACAGGAGTAACTTACAATGAAAAAACTACTCACAACCTCGGCACTGGTTGCAGCCATTGCTCTGCCCCAGATAGCAGCTGCCGATGCTCATTCCGATCTTGATCCGAACGCTAAATCTGGTGGCAACATCACGGTGACCTATAAGGACGACGTGGCCACCTTGGACCCTGCTATCGGGTATGACTGGCAGAACTGGTCTATGATCAAGTCTCTGTATGATGGGCTTATGGATTATGAACCGGGCACAACCGAACTGCGCCCCGGACTTGCCGAAAGCTATGACATCTCGGAAGATGGCAAGGTTTTCACTTTCAAACTTCGCGAAGGAGTGAAGTTCCACAACGGTCGCGTGATGACGGCTGATGACGTGAAATACTCGCTCGATCGCGTAACTAATCCGGCGACCCAAAGCCCTGGCGCGGGCTTCTTTGGATCGATCGAAGGATATGACGCTGTGTCCTCGGGCGAAGTAACTGAACTGTCTGGCGTTAAGGTGTTGGACGAGCAAACAGTAGAGATCACTCTGTCACGGCCGGATGCGACGTTTCTGCACGTTATGGGGCTGAATTTCGCTTCTGTAGTGGCCAAGGAAGCGGTCGAAGCCGCGGGTGCCGATTTTGGCAAAACAGCGATGGGTACAGGTGCATTTAAATTGGCAGACTGGACGATCGGTCAGAAGTTGGTTTTCGAAAAAAATCAGGATTACTGGCGCGAAGGACTGCCCTATCTGGATAGCGTCACTTTCGAGGTGGGCCAGGAGCCGATTGTCGCATTGCTACGTCTTCAAAATGGCGAAGTCGACGTACCTGGGGACGGTATTCCACCAGCGAAATTCCAAGAGGTCATGGGTGATCCCGAACAAGCAGCGCGCGTAATCGAGGGCGGGCAGCTTCACACCGGCTATATTACCCTCAACGTTAAGATGGCGCCTTTTGACAATGTCGACGTGCGCAAAGCCGTCAATATGGCGATCAACAAAGAGCGCATTACCCAAGTCATCAACGGGCGTGCGGTTCCAGCAACACAACCGCTTCCACCTTCGATGCCCGGATACACAGAAGGGTATGAAGGTTATCCCTACGATCCCGAAGCTGCAAAAGCACTCTTGGCCGAAGCTGGGTTCTCTGATGGTTTCGAGACAGAACTGTTTGTCATGAATACCGACCCGAACCCGCGCATCGCTCAAGCGATCCAGCAGGACCTCTCGAAAATCGGTGTGAAAGCAACTATTCAGTCCCTCGCGCAAGCCAGCGTTATTGCCGCTGGCGGTGAAGCCGATCAAGCACCTATGATATGGTCAGGTGGTATGGCGTGGATCGCGGATTTTCCAGATGCGTCAAACTTCTATGGTCCAATCCTGGGCTGCGACGGGGCTGTGCAGGGCGGTTGGAATTGGTCATGGTACTGTAATGCGGATGCAGATGCGATGGCAGTTAAAGCCGACAGCATGACAGATCCGGCTATGGTCGATGAGCGTCTGAAAATGTGGTCCGATGTCTATATGGCAGTCATGGAAGACGCGCCTTGGGTGCCCGTGTTTAACGAGCAGCGATACACCATGAAATCCGAGCGTATGGGCGGCGATGACAAACTCTACGTCGATCCAGTCTCTATCCCTGTTAACTATGACTATGTGTATGTAAACGATGTGCAATAAATGTCCTGACTATACTATTCACGGCGCGAGCCACCACTTTGGCTGGGACAACTCGTTTGTCCCAGCCATCACAGTGGCACCTGGTGAAACAATCGAATTCGAATGCCACGACAGCTCAGCGGGTCAACTGAATGCGGACAGTACCGTTGCCGATGTCGCGGCTATGGATTTTGGCAAGATCAACCCGGTGACGGGTCCCGTCTACGTGGACGGGGCAGAGCCCGGTGACGCGCTGAAAATCACCATCGAAGGGTTTCAACCTTCTGGCTTCGGTTGGACCGCAAATATACCCGGTTTCGGCTTGCTGGCAGATCAGTTTGAGGATCCGGCGCTAACAATCTGGAAGTATGATCCAGATACGCTGGAGCCAGCTCTGTTTGGTAAAAACGGGCGCGTACCACTTAAGCCTTTCGCTGGTACCATTGGTTGCGCTCTCGCGGAACCAGGGTTGCATACAGTCGTCCCGCCTCGCCGTGTCGGTGGCAACCTTGATATCAGGGACTTGGCTGCGGGAACGACGTTGTACCTGCCTGTCGAAGTCGCTGGAGCACTGTTCTCCATCGGTGATACCCATGCGGCACAAGGCGATGGCGAAGTCTGCGGTACTGCGATTGAGAGCCCTATGAATGCCACAGTAACGCTCGACCTGATAAAAGACGCAAATCTCAAAATGCCGCGTTTTACAACACCGGGTCCTGTTACCAACCACCTGGATTCCAAGGGGTATGAGGTCACCACGGGTATTGGCCCAGACCTGATGACCGGCGCAAAAGAAGCGGTAAGCCAGATGGTCGATTTGTTATGCAAAACGCGAGGTCTATCAGCTGAAGATGCCTATATGCTGGTATCTACATGTGGCGATCTGCGTATTTCGGAGATTGTCGATATGCCAAACTGGATTGTGTCCTTCTACTTTCCGCGCTGCGTGTTCGAATGACGGTACCAGCACAAATTTCATCGGCGGCCTCTGTGGCTGCCGATGCCTGCACCCCGGTTTTGTCAGTACGGAACCTTGATATCTCGGTACGCAGCGATGCAGGTATACAACCGCTTGTACGGGGCCTCAGCTTCGATCTCAAACCAGGCGAGACGCTTGCCATCGCAGGTGAAAGCGGTTCGGGAAAGTCGCTCACCTCCTTAGCTATAATGGGTTTGCTGCCTCCACCTGCTGTCCACGTTTCGGGTGGCAAAATAGTGTTCGACGGTGCCGACCTCACTACTTTGCCCGAGCATAAGTTGCAGCGCCTGCGTGGCGATCGTATCGCTATGATTTTTCAAGAACCCATGACTGCGCTGAACCCAGTGATGCGTATCGGTGATCAACTAACCGAGGCTATTCGCGCGCACGAGCCCATGTCGGGACGGGCTGCACGTCTTCGCGCCTTAGAAGCGATCAAGGCCGTGCGGCTGACCGAACCAGAGCGCAGGATGAAACAATATCCGCATGAACTATCTGGCGGTATGCGCCAACGTGTCGTTATTGCTATGGCCATTGCACTTCGCCCAGATGTGATGATTGCAGACGAGCCGACAACTGCGCTGGATGTTACCGTGCAGCGCGAGGTTTTGGACCTGCTGCGCGTACTCACCTCAGAAATGGGTATGGCGTTAATTCTTATCACCCACGATATGGGCGTTGTCGCCGAGATGGCGGACCGAGTTTTGGTGATGCAAAAGGGTCAGTTGGTTGAGGAGGCCGCGGTGCGCACGCTATTTCGCGATCCCAAAATGCCTTATACTCAGCAACTGCTTTCCAGTGTTCCACGCATGGGGAAGGGACGCGTCAACACCGTTGATACCACGGTACAGCCCTTGCTTTCCGTGAGAGACCTCAAGGTCACCTATGATATTCGCGGGGGAATTCTGGATCGTGTCCAAGCGCGCGTCCACGCCGTAGAAAAAGTAAACTTTGATATCTTTCCCGGGGAGACTTTTGCCGTCGTAGGTGAAAGCGGATGTGGCAAGTCGACTATTGCACGAGCTTTGACTGGACTTGTCCCACACGAGGGGGTCGTCAAGTTTTCCGGCAAGCCCATCTTGCGCGACCGCTCCTCGCAGCGCACCAATACGCGCGCGATGCAGATGGTATTCCAAGATCCTATGGCAGCACTTAACGGTCGCATGACCGTGGGAGATCTGGTCAGAGAGCCGATGGTCATTCATGAGATCGGGACACCTCAAAGCCGAACAGATCGTGCAGCCGAGCTGTTTAAGCGCGTCGGTCTCGGCCCCGAAGCTCTCGATCGCTACCCCCATGAATTCTCAGGCGGACAACGTCAGCGTATTTGTATTGCGCGGGCATTAGCGTTGAATCCTAAGCTTATCGTTGCCGACGAAAGCGTCTCGGCTCTTGACGTTTCAGTTCAGGCAACGGTGTTGGACCTTTTACAGGAGCTCAAGTCTGAGTTGGGCATGTCCTATCTGTTTATCTCGCATGATATGGCAGTAGTTGAGAACATTGCTGATCGCGTGGCAGTTATGTATTTGGGGCAAATTGTCGAGATCGGTACCAGCGCTCAGGTATTCGGAAATCCTCAGCATCAATACACGCGACGTCTGATTGCGGCCGCACCATTTCCGGACCCGGAACGCCAGCTTCCGGTCAGCGAAGTGTTGGGAACCGAGCTCAAAAGCCCGGTAATGCCGATTGGCCAATCTCCACAGATTCTTAAGTATAGAGCCATGGGAGACGGGCATTTGGTCGCGGTTTAGCCTAATTTCGCGCGGGTTGAGCAATAAACGGTATCTGTCGCAACGCGCGGTCCTTTGTCGACTGGTGTCACTGCTCGACCGGAAGCTGCTTTAATGGCCAGCACCAATAGTACAACATACAAATATAAAAGGTTAAGATTGTCACTGAGGGAGTTCAGGCCGGCGTGTGGCACTGTGATGTTTAATAAATCGTGTCACCCATTGTTCACGCCAGCAACATCTTTAATGACGCCGGAATTGTGGCCCCGTAGCATCCTGGGCAGCAGGATATCCTGCTGCCCCGCAACGTTATTAAAGACGCAGCTCGCTGATCATTTCGATGGCTGATTTTAGGTCGAGCGATGCTTTGAGTGACGAGCAAAACTTGCCCAGCGCACGACATTCATTGTCCAACAGTTCGTAACCGCTGTTTAGACCCCACCTTCCGATGACGCGTGTATTCTGCGAGTCCGTGCTTCATGGATTTGAGGGAGTTTCTCCATGGATTGTACGATTGAGGTTCTCACGGATGCGGGCGGTAGCCGTCGGAGGTGCCGCCGTTGGCCTGAAGAAGTTAAGGCCCGGATCGTGGCCGAGACCCTTGTTGATGGGGCGACAGTGAACGCCGTTGCGCGGCGATATGGGATGCGCCCCAATCATTTGTCTGAATGGCGTCGGATGGCCCGGGATGGCAAGTTGGTCTTGCCGAACCTGGACGGCGTGTCTTTTGTTCCGGTTGCGATTGAGGAACCCGCTGCTGCTTTGCCGGACGTG
>NZ_FNJD01000009.1 GCF_900103185.1 Sulfitobacter litoralis | reverse complement strand
TAACGCTTTTTTCCAAGGGCTTCCTTCAGCAGATCATTCTGCATGCTTATCTCAGCATACATGCGCTTCAGACGGCGGTTCTCCTCAGCCATATCCTTCATCTCGGATATCAGTGAAGCATCCATGCCGCCAAACTTAGCCCGCCATTTGTAAAAACTCGCGCTGCTCATTCCGTGCTCACGGCACAGCTCAGAGACCGGCACACCGCCCTCCGCCTGCTTCAACACTGCCATGATCTGTGCGTCGCTGTATCGTCCGTTCTTCATCGTAAATCTCCTCAGATACCTTGCCGAGAAAATTCCACTTTTGAACACCGCTAATTTTAGGGGGGATTACCCTGGCAGCGGCCCCGTGCCGGACGTCAGCGCAGCGGCTCAGCCCTTGCGCAGGCCGGTTTCAACCAACATGCCGCGCCGTTTTGCTTCGTAATAGTAGCCGCGCGCGTACCATTTGATTGCTGTGGCGTGATCGCCATTGGACAGCAGCCAAGCGCCGCGCAGGTATTTGACGCCGTACTTCAAATTGACATCAGGATTTAAAAGCTCGCCGGCATCGCCTCTAAAGCCCATGCCGCGTGCGGTTGCGGGCAGGATCTGAAGCAGGCCGAAATACGGCCCATTGCGCGCCTCGGGACGGTGCGTGCTTTCGCGGATGGCAAGGCGGTGGACCAAGGGGCGGGGCACTTCGTAGTGATCGGCCCATTTATTGATCAGACCACGCAGCTCTGGCGTCTCGTTCGGGTGTAAGGGCAGTTTACGGGCCACGGCGGGCGGTTCTGCTTCGGTACTGGCGCAGGCGGATAGGGCGGGTGCGCAAAGCAACATCTGACAAAGGGAGCGGCGTGTGAGCGTATTCATGCGGGTGGCTCGCATCGTTGATGGGAGCCCCATGCATACAATCCATGAAATACCGCGCAATGACGCTGGTTTCGGATGGGCAGAGCGTCGCTTACCTAAGGGCGGCATGTCGCCGATTATGCAACGAAAAACGCCGCCGCTGAAGGCTCAGCGGCGGCGTTTCATTTGGAATCAGGTCGAAAGACTGAGGCTTAAGCTTCGTCTTCGTCCGTTTTCTCGTTTGCTTGTGGCTGATCATCGTCGTCGGATGCGGCGGAGCCGAGATCGTCAAACAGTTCAGAGATCTCGAATTCGGCGGCAGCTTCTTCTTCTGCGGCCAATTCCTGGATCGACTTGCCAGCAGCCTGAAGCTCGGCCTCTTCGGCGGAACGTGCAACGTTCAGCTGAATGGTGACTTCGACTTCGGGGTGCAGAACGACGGTAACGTCGTGCAGGCCCAGATCTTTGATGGGGCTGCCCAGAACGACCTGCTTGCGGTCGACTGTGAAGCCTTCGGCTGTTGCCACATCGGATGCGTCACGTGTTGTGACGGAACCGTACAGAGCGCCCGAATCGGAAGCGGAGCGGATCACAACGAACTGCTGACCGTTCAGCTTGTCCGCCATGGCTTCGGCTTCTTTTTTGGTCTCGAGGTTTTGCGCCTCAAGCTGTGCTTTCTGACCTTCAAAGGCTTCGATGTTGGCTTTGGAAGCCGACAGCGCTTTGCCTTGTGGCAGCAGATAGTTGCGTGCGTAGCCTGGCTTTACATCCACGACTTCGCCCATTTGGCCCAGTTTGGCCACACGTTCCAGAAGGATAACTTGCATGTGCTTTCTCCTTACTTAACGGCGTAGGGCAGCAAGGCGAGGAAGCGGGCGCGTTTGATGGCACGGGCCAATTCACGCTGCTTTTTCGCGGAGACTGCGGTGATACGGGAAGGAACGATTTTGCCGCGCTCAGAGATGTAGCGCTGCAGAAGACGTGTGTCTTTGTAATCGATTGCCGGTGCGTTGTCGCCCGAGAAGGGGCAGACCTTACGACGGCGGAAAAATGGTTTAGCGGCCATGGTTTATGTCCTTTATTGCAAGCTGATGATCAACGACGTTCGCGGCGTTCGCCACGCTCGGGGCGTTCGTCACGTTTTTGCATCTGGACCGATGGCAGCTCTTTGTGCTCATCAACTTTGATGGTCAGAACGCGCATCACGTCATCATGCAAACGCATCAGGCGTTCCATTTCCTGAACGGCGGTCGCAGGTGCGTCCGAACGCAGGAAGGCATAGTGGCCTTTGCGGTTTTTGTTGATCTTATAGGCCATCGTTTTGACGCCCCAGTATTCGCTGTCGACGAGCTTGCCGTCGTTGTCAGCCAAAACTGTGCCAAAATGTTCGATAAGGCCTTCTGCTTGCGTGTTGGACAAGTCCTGACGCGCAATCATAACATGCTCATAAAGCGGCATGTGCACTCCTATTTATATCAAGGCGCATTTCATAGGCAGGGCATTTGCGTTTTGCGGCCCCACCACGAGAGTCTGCGCGGTTCAAAAGATGATGCAAAACGAAGGCCCGATATACACGGTTTTGCAGGCAGGGCAAGGGTGCGTTGGCGCTATGGCACGGGCGTCTATCGATTTGGGACATATGGTCCTTTGAAAAGTACCACTTCCATCACGGGCGCGCCTCTTTTTCGTCATGAACCCATACGAGAACTGAAGGGGGATCACACGGTTAAGCAAGGTTTATCAGAACAATGGGCGCAGTTACGAATTTCTCGGCGGATAGTCTTCAGTATTCGGCACAGGCCGGGATGGTAGATGGCTCTCGGGCGGTGGTGCGCAGCGTCCAGCGGTTGCTGGGGGCGGCCTTGGTGCTGGCGGCGTCGGGGTTGTGGCTGACGCCGGGGTCGAACTTTGGTTCTGATGTGATGCTGTTCAAGGTGGGGCTGTCGGCGTTGTCTGTAATGTTGGGCGCAAGCCTGATGCTATCCGAGCAAAAGCCCGCGTTGCCCGACATACAGATTGATACGCTGCGACGCGAGCTTCGGCTCGTACGCCCCCGCGCGGTCGGGTCCAAACGCGTGCTGCACCGGTGCAGCTTTTGCGATCTGGGACGGGTAGAGCGTGTGGGCCGCAACTTTCATTTCTGGGACGAACGGGGCAATTTCATTGTGGATGTTCATATTGCAGAACGTCGTGTGGTCGATAACCTGACCTTTAGCCTACGGGATTCCGGCCAGGTGGTCTGATCCTATCCGGGTGTTGTACGGCAAAGCGGGCATCTAAAAGCGAGCATCTAAAGTGCGTGCGACTGTTCGCTAATGCGCACTAAGTGTTGAACGCTGCTGGGTTGCTGAAATATTGAAATGCTTCATGTATACTCCAGACACACGCCAACAGGAGAATTCCAATGAACATGAAGTCTGTCCTTCTTGCTGCTGCCCTTACACTGGGTGCCACATCCGCGTTCGCAGCCGAAAAATACGTGCTGGACGCAAGCCACAGCCAGATCGTTTTCACCTATAACCACCTCGGGTTCTCGACCACCACGTCGATGTTCAGCGGATTTGACGGTGAAATCATGATGGACGAAGCGGAGCCCGCGAATTCCTCGGTTTCGGTGTCGTTTCCGGTCAAAGACATGATCACCGGCTGGGAGCCGCGCACCGAGCACTTTATGACAGGTGACTTCTTTGGGGCCGAAGATGGCGACATGGTGACATTTGTCTCCACGGGCATCGAAGTCACGGGCGAGAAAACCGCCTTGATCACCGGCGACCTGACCATGAACGACGTCACGAAATCCGTTGTGCTGGACGCCAAGCTGAACCAGATGGGCGAGCATCCAATGGCCAAGAAGCCTTGGGCCGGTTTCGACGCGACGACCACGGTCACACGCACCGATTTCAACCTTGGTCAATTCGCGCCTTTCGTCAGCGACGAAGTGCAAGTGAACATCTCTATCGAAGCGATGAAGGCTGAGTAAGCTTTTTATTTAGTGAGAAAACGAAGACGCCGGGGCAGGTCCCCGGCGTTTTTGCGTTTATGGGGGCGGGGCCATATGGCCCGTGCCGTTGTGGATCGGATTACTGTCCTCGTGTGGCGGTGAGGTCGATATTCACGGTGACGCTAAAGGCGAGCGTGCTTTCATCCGTCACCGTTTCCCCGATGCCAAAGTCGCGACGGTCCAGCGTAGTGGTGCCTGTCATCTGCGCGGTGTCGTCCTGAAGTGTCAGGGTGAAGGGCAGTTCGACCGGTATGGACTGGTCCTTGATCGTGAGCGTCCCTGCCGCGATGTAGCCATCTGCGGCGACATTGATATCAGCTTGGAAGGTTGCGGTGGGGAAGGCCTCGGTATTGAAAAAATCCGCACCCATCGCCTGATCCGTCACCGACCCGAGGCTGAGCGTCGGGATCGCGACCGTGGTTGTCACCTCGCCGGCTTTGCCAGTTTGGACTGTCTCATCAAAGGTAATCGCGGATGTCCAATCGGCAAAGCTGCCTGCCACGACGGACCCGAACTGCGTGACCTCAAGCGCGATGGTGCCATTTTGGACCTGCCATTCGGACGCCACGGCGTCGAGCGTTGCGGTCTCTTCTGTATCTGCCGGTTGGCCCAGACCCAGCCCCAAACCCAGGCCGATTGCCGCGATCCAGACCACGGTCGCGGTTACCACCGGCGCAGCAGAGTGGTGTTGCGCAGGGAGCGGGCCAATCGCCGGCTCGCCCGGCAACATGCGTCGCAGCGTCGAATCGCGGTCGATGACATGATGCTTCACTGCGCCTGCCACATGCAGGACCAGCGCCCCGATCAGCAATTTGCCCGCGATAATGTGTACCGCGCCAAAGGCATGTTCGAGGGAGGTATTTTTAGGAATGAACGGCAGGGACTGCCCCAAAGGCCACCAGATCGGCGCAAAGCCGGAGGCCGCGGCGTGGCTGATCCAGCCGGCCAGCGGCACGATCACCAAAGACCCGTAAAGCACCCAATGCACCGTTTCGGCCAGCCAGCTTTCCAGTTTGTGATCCGCATTCAGCAGCCCCGGTTTCGTTTGAGCGAAGGCCCAGACGATGCGGGCGAGGGCGACAAAGAACACCGTGACACCCAGCGTTTTATGTAACGAAAAGAACCACGCCTTGCGGGTCAGGGCGTCTTGGGTGTCGTGAGGCAGGTCGCTGGCATAAAGGCCAAGTGCGATCAGCGTCAGGATCAGCAGGGCGGTGAGCCAGTGAAAAAACTTGGTCACCCCGCCGTAGCGGATTGCGGTATTGGAAAAGGCCATCGGGTTGCTCCGTCGGGAATTAAGGTGGCTTATCCATACTATAGCGGCTGGTCGGGACCAATGCGGATCAGCGCACAGTCGCCGTGCAGGCTTGTTTGACGGCCACCCACGCGCTAAAGCGCTGGAAACGCAAATTCGGGGGACTTTATGACCATTGCATTCGTATATCCGGGCCAAGGCGCGCAAACCATCGGTATGGGCCGCGATCTGGCCGACGCCTATCCGGCGGCAAAGGCCGTGTTTGACGAGGTGGACGAAGCCTTGGGCGAAAAGCTGTCGACGCTGATCTGGGAAGGCGAGGCTGACGCGCTGACGCTTACCCAAAACGCACAACCTGCGCTGATGGCAACGTCAATGGCGGCGATGGCGGCGTTGAAGGCCGAAGGCATTACCGTCGACAAGGCGGCCTATGTCGCGGGCCATTCGCTAGGTGAATATGCGGCACTTTGCGCGGCGGGAACATTCTCGCTGTCGGATACGGCGCGGTTGCTGCGCATTCGCGGTCGCGCGATGCAGGCGGCTGTGCCTGTGGGGCAGGGCGCTATGGCAGCACTTTTGGGCCTCAGCTTTGAGCAGGCCGAAGCCGTCGCCGCAGAGGCCGCCCAGGGCGAGGTCTGTCAGGTCGCCAACCAGAATGACCCGGCGCAGAATGTTGTATCGGGCAGCAAGGCAGCCGTCGAACGCGCGATTGATCTGGCGAAAGCCGCCGGTGCTAAGCGTGCCTTGTTGTTGCCCGTGTCTGCCCCGTTCCACTGTGCCCTGATGGCCCCTGCCGCAGAGGAAATGGCCGGTGCGCTGGCGGATGTGACAATGAATGCCCCCGCCGTGCCGGTTGTGGCGAATGTAGTGGCCGAAGCGGTTACCGACCCCGATCAGATCCGCAAGCTGTTGATCGAACAGGTCACCGGTCAGGTGCGCTGGATGTCGTCGGTTGAATGGATGGGCGCGCAAGGCGTGACCGAGGTCTGGGAAATCGGCGCGGGCAAGGCTCTGTCCGGCATGATCCGCCGCATCAACAAGGAAATCACCTGCGTGAACATTGGCACCGCTGCCGATGTCGCCGCGGTGAAAACGGCCTGAGATAGGCCGCGAAAGGAATTACATATGTTTGATCTTACTGGAAAAAATGCGCTGATCACCGGTGCTTCGGGTGGTATCGGCGCTGAAATCGCGCGCAGCCTGCATGCACGCGGCGCGACCGTGGGCCTGTCTGGCACCCGCACCGAACCTTTGGAAGCATTGAAGGCCGAATTAGGCGAGCGCGCCCATGTGCTGCCCTGTAACCTGAGCGATATGGATGCCGTTGATGCGCTGCCCAAACAGGCGGCAGAGGCGATGGGTTCGGTCGATATTCTGGTCAACAACGCCGGCATCACCCGCGACAACCTGTTCATGCGCATGTCGGATGACGAATGGAATTCGGTGATCAACGTCAACCTGACCGCGACCTTCAAGCTGTGCAAAGGCGTAATGCGGGGCATGATGAAGGCGCGTTGGGGCCGGATCGTAAATATCTCGAGCGTGGTCGGTGCCACCGGAAACCCCGGTCAGGCGAACTATGCCGCGTCCAAGGCCGGTATGGTGGGCATGTCCAAATCGCTTGCCTATGAAGTTGCCAGCCGCGGGATCACCGTGAACGCGGTCGCCCCCGGTTTCATTACCACAGCGATGACCGACAAGCTGACCGACGACCAAAAGGCGGGAATCATGGGGCAGATCCCTGCGGGTCGCATGGGCGAAGCATCGGAAATCGCATCGGCTGTCGTCTATCTGGCCAGCCCGGAAGCCGCCTATGTCACCGGAACCACCTTGCATGTGAACGGCGGTATGGCCATGTTGTGAGCCTGCGCTGCAAAGCGTTTGCCAAATCTGCGCGTTGTGCTAAATGGGGCGCAGAATCCACGACAGGGAGGCTTGATTGCCCCCCTTACCTTGTGACAACAAGGGCCATAGCCGCCCCTCGGGGCACGATCCATACGGACCGCATAAGGTTCTGACGGAAACAGAAGAGGGCAGGATTGCCCGAATGAATGAGGACTGAATATGAGCGACGTCGCAGACCGCGTAAAGAAGATCGTTGTAGAGCACCTGGGTGTTGAAGAAGACAAAGTTGTTGAGAACGCATCGTTCATCGACGATCTTGGCGCAGACAGCCTCGACACTGTTGAGCTGGTTATGGCGTTCGAAGAAGAGTTCGGCATCGAGATCCCCGATGACGCAGCTGAGAACATTCAGACCTTCGGCGACGCGGTCAAGTTCATCAAAGAAGCGTCCTAAGACGTTTTCGCCAGCCGCAGCCCAATAGGCGTCGCGGCGGCACGAGATTTAGAGAACGGCGTTCTTCCTAGCGGAAGGGCGCCGTTTTTGCTTGGGGGGACCGCGCGTCTCTTGTCTTGGACGGGCTGTGGCGTGACACTGGTCATGACAGAAATTCAAGCGTGAAGGTAATTCACCACATGTCGCGATCAGTACCGACCATCAATACCGCCCGTCTCACCCTGCGCGCCATGCGGGCCGAAGACTTTCCTCGTTATGCTGACATCTGGGCCACGCCCGCTGTGGTGACCCATATTACCGGCAAGCCCAAACCCAAGGCTGAAAGCTGGGATGCGTTTTTGCGCAATGCCGGCCATTGGCAGATTGTCGGGTTCGGGCAATGGGCGATCCAGTCGCGCGGCACCCGCGAGATGGAAGGTCAGGTCGGTTTTTTCTTTGGTTCCCGCGGGTTTGGCGACGATTTCGATCCCTTTCCAGAGGCCGGTTGGGTGTTGGCCCCCGAAGCGCAGGGCACGGGGTTGGGACTTGAGGCCGCGCGCGCGGCGCATGACTGGTTCGACCGCGTGGTGACGGGGCGCACGGTGTGCATGATTGCCGTGGCGAATGCGTCGTCGCTGCGTCTGGCCGAGACCTTGGGATATACCGCGCTGCGCGACATAGAGCTTGACGGCGACGAGATACGTCTGATGACGCGCAAAGGCCCGCCGGTCTGACTGTGGCTTGGGCGCTTCGCGTCTTGAAATTTACGGTCTCGGCAAGGTATAGCCGGTCAACGCAAAGAAACACCAAGGGGCTTGGATATGCGCAGAGTAGTTGTGACAGGTTTGGGATTGGTAACGCCGCTTGCCGATGGCGTAGAGGCCAGCTGGTCCAGAATTTTGGATAGTCAGTCCGGTGCAGGCAGGATTACGGGCTTCGATCCCAGTAAACTGGTCACTCAATACGCCTGCGAAGTCCCCCTTGGTGATGGCACCGACGGCACGTTCAACGGCGATAAATACATGGAGCCGAAAGAACAGCGTAAGGTAGATACCTTTATTCTGTTCGGCATGGCGGCAGCACAGCAAGCGGTCGAGGATTCCGGCTGGATGCCGACGGACCGCGAAGATCTGGAACGCACCGGCGTGTTGATCGGGTCTGGCATCGGTGGCTTGAATTCTATCGCGAATACCGCTGTCATGATGCACGAAAAAGGCCCACGCCGCGTGAGCCCGTTCTTTGTGCCCGGCGCGTTGATCAACCTGATCTCGGGTCAGGTATCGATTCGCTATGGGTTCCGTGGTCCGAACCATTCGGTCGTGACGGCCTGCTCTACCGGAGCGCACGCAATTGGTGATGCGAGCCGTCTGATCCAACATGGTGACGCCGATGTGATGATCGCTGGCGGGGCCGAGGCCGCGATTTGCGAGATCGGCATGGCGGGCTTCAACGCCTGTAAAGCGCTGTCCACCAAGCGGGGCGACGATCCGACCAAGGCAAGCCGCCCCTATGACGCCGATCGTGATGGTTTCGTCATGGGCGAAGGCGCGGGCATTGTGGTGTTGGAAGAATACGAACACGCCAAAGCGCGTGGCGCCAAGATCTATGCTGAGGTTCTGGGCTACGGGATGTCGGGCGACGCCTATCACATCACCGCACCTGCCGAAGACGGCGACGGCGCGGAGCGGTCCATGCGCAACGCTTTGCGCAGTGCCGGTCTGGCACCAACCGATATCGATTACATCAACGCCCATGGCACATCGACCATGGCCGATGTGATCGAACTGGGTGCCGTAGAGCGGATGCTGGGCGATGCGGTTGAAACGGTTACCATGTCGTCGACCAAATCCGCCACCGGTCACCTGTTAGGGGCTGCGGGCGCAATCGAGGCGATCTTCTCTATTCTTGCGATCCGCGATCAGGTGGCACCGCCGACCATCAACCTCGACAACCCTGCGGTTGAAACCAAGATCGATCTGGCACCGAACAAGAAGGTGGAGCGCAAGATTGATATCGCGCTGAGCAACTCGTTTGGCTTTGGTGGCACTAACGCGAGCGTTATCTTCGGGAAAGCATCCTAATGTGGCGGCATATCGCGTCTAACGCTGTTACGTTTCTGATTTTAGGTTTGTTTTTGTTAGGCGGGATTATCCTGTGGGGCCGGGGGCAGTATGATGCGCCCGGACCTCTGTCGCAGGCGATTTGCTTGCAGGTGGAACGTGGGTCGAACATGCGGGCTGTCGGCGATGATCTTGCCACACAAGAGGCCGTGAGCTCGTCCGCGATCTTCCGTCTTGGGGCCGAATATGAGGAAAAGACCCGCGCCTTGAAGGCGGGGAGCTTTCTGATCCAGCCCGAAGCCTCGATGAAAGAGATCGTGGATACAGTCACGCGCGGCGGGGCCAGCACTTGCGGCACCGAGGTCGTGTACCGGATCGGCGTCAATCGTATCAGCACGCAGGTACGCGAGCTGGACCCGACCACCAACCGTTTCGTCGAACGGGCTGAGTTCTCTCCTGGGGAGGATGAGGTGCCTGAGGTCTATACCCAGACCAAAGCCAAAGCTGACACACGTTTCCGCATCGCAATGGCCGAAGGCGTAACCAGCTGGCAGGTAACCGAAGCGTTGAAATCCATCGACTTGCTGGCTGGCGAGATCGAGGCGGTGCCCGCCGAGGGGACCTTGGCCCCCGACAGCTATGAAGTGTCCGAGGGCGATGACCGCGCCGCGATCCTGGCCCGCATGGCTGCCGCGCAAGAACAGCGTCTGGCCGAGGCCTGGGATGCCCGCGATCCTGATCTGCCGATTGAAACGCCGCAGGAGCTGTTGATCCTTGCGTCGATCGTCGAAAAGGAAACGGGCGTGCCGGAAGAGCGCGAGCAGGTTGCCAGCGTGTTCGTCAACCGTTTGAACCAGGGCATGCGTCTGCAAACCGACCCGACCGTGATCTATGGCATCACCAATGGTCAGGGCATTTTGGGGCGTGGTCTGCGCCGCAGCGAGCTGCGCAAGGAGACACCGTTCAACACCTACGTCATCGACGCACTGCCGCCGACGCCCATTGCCAACCCCGGACGTGCGAGCCTGATGGCTGCCGCACAACCGGCCAGCGAGGACTATGTTTTCTTTGTTGCCGATGGCACGGGCGGTCACGCTTTTGCCGAGACATTGGAAGAGCATAACGCCAATGTGGCACGCTGGCGCAAGATCGAGGCAGAGCGTGGCGCGGAAGCGGCGGGCAATGCGTCAACGGGCGGAAACTAAGTGTCAGAGCGGGTGTAAGTTAGGAATTTGTTAACCATCGTAAGGGGTTGAAAGGTTTCGGTAACCTTGTTTTCCTTGACTTTGCGTCCGCTCTGACATAGAAATACGTCCATGCTAGAAGACATGGGCAAACGGCCCCGGATTAAGTTCCGGTGGCCGTTTTTTCGTGTTTTCTCGGGTTGGAGGTCCAAAACGAGAGGTAAGAGCAAGATGACGATGAATACCCCGGAACAGGAAATTGCTGCCAGTGAAGAGCAGCTTCAGGCGTTGCAGGTCGCGATCCGTGATTTGCGCCGCGAGATAGAGAGCCTGAGAGAACAGGCCCGATCCGGGGAGGAAGTAAACGAAACAGCAGCGTCGAAGGCATTGGGTAAAGCCAGTGGCATGGTGGCGACCTGCGTCAAAGTGGAGACCTATCTGAATGACTGCAGAAACAGACAAGCGGGCATTGCCCGAGGCGGATACGCGCTGGACATGGAACAGGCGCGGGCTGACATCGGGTGCAAGCTGGATCGGCTCCGCCGATGTTGCGGTGCAAGACCGGTTCTTGAATGATCTGGATGAGGGAGAGCTTTTGGCTCTCCCTTTTTTATTCGAGTTCTGGGCGATGCCGCATCAGCTGCCCCCCGAAGGCGACTGGCGGTCCTGGGTGATCATGGGCGGGCGCGGTGCGGGCAAGACACGCGCGGGCGCGGAATGGGTGCGTGCGCAGGTCGAAGGATCGCGGCCCTTGGATGCGGGGCGCTGTCGCCGTGTGGCGTTGGTGGGCGAGACGATAGAGCAGGTGCGCGAGGTCATGATCTTTGGCGATAGCGGGATATTGGCGTGCTCGCCCGCGGATCGGCGACCGGACTGGGAGGCGACGCGCAAGCGGTTGGTCTGGCCAAACGGGGCGGTGGCGACGGTTCATACTGCGCATGACCCCGAAGGGCTGCGCGGGCCGCAGTTTGATGCGGCGTGGGTGGACGAATTGGCCAAGTGGAAAAAGGCCGAAGAGACGTGGGACCAGTTGCAGTTTGCTTTGCGGTTGGGGGATGACCCGCGGGTCTGTGTGACCACGACTCCGCGCAATGTCGGCGTGCTGAAGGCGTTGCTGGCGTCGCCGTCGACCGTGACCACCCATGCGCCGACAGAGGCCAATGTCGCGAACCTTGCGGGGTCATTTCTGGAGGAGGTGCGCGCGCGCTATCGCGGGACGCGGTTGGGGCGGCAGGAGCTGGATGGTGTGCTGTTGGCGGATGCGGAAGGGGCACTGTGGACCTCAGAGAGGATCGAGGCGGGGCGGGTGCGGGATGTGCCTGCGCTGGACCGGATCGTCGTGGGGCTGGATCCGGCCACGACGGCTGGTGCGGGATCGGATGAATGCGGGATTGTGGTCGTAGGCGCGCAGACGCAAGGCCCGCCGCAGGACTGGCGAGCGGTGGTGCTGGCCGATTGCACGGTGCAGGGGGCGACCCCGTCGGCTTGGGCGCGGGCCGCGATCTGCGCGATGGAGCAATTTGGCGCGGACCGCTTGATCGCCGAGATCAATCAAGGTGGGCAGATGGTGGCGGAGGTCTTGCGACAAGTCGATCCGATGGTGCCGGTCAAATCGGTTCATGCCAGCCGTGGCAAGGTGGCGCGGGCAGAGCCTGTGGCTGCGTTGTACGAGCAGGGCCGCGTGGGCCATGTCGCGGGATTGGACGCGCTGGAGGACCAGATGTGCCGGATGGCAGCGCGGGGGTACGAGGGCGGCGGATCGCCCGACCGCGTGGATGCGCTGGTCTGGGCGCTGCACGAGCTGATGATCGAGCCTGCGGCGCGGTGGCGAATGCCCGGGGTGCGGGGGTTGTGAGCGGTTCGAGGAGGAGAACGGCCCTTCGGGGAGAGTTTAACCGGCAAAATGAAGCGGTGTTGCGAGCGCTGCGTTCGGTCTGGTCGGGCGGCGTTAAGAGATTGGTGAGATTTTCATGGGGCGGTCAATGAGCAGGGAGAGCAGCGGCATGGTTTTTGATTTTCTCAAACGGGGGGCGGGTGAGGCGGTTGCGCAGACGAAAGCCTCTGCCACGGGGCCTGTCGTTGCCTATCAGACCAGCGGGCGTGTGGCCTGGAGCCCGCGCGACGTCGTCAGCCTGACGCGCACCGGCTTTTGCGGCAACCCTGTGGGGTTTCGGTCGGTCAAGCTGATTGCGGAGGCCGCGGCGGCCTTGCCCTTGGTGTTGCAGGATGCAGAGCAACGGTTCGAGACCCACCCACTGCTGAAGCTGGTGGCACGGCCAAACGGAGCGCAGGGGCGGGCCGAGCTGCTGGAGGCGCTTTATGCGCAGCTGCTGTTGACGGGTAACGGGTATATCGAGGCGGTTGGGGCTGGCCCGGTGCCGGCGGAGCTGCATGTTTTGCGGTCGGATCGCATGTCGGTGGTGCCAGGGGCGGATGGCTGGCCGGTGGCCTATGAATATGCCGTCGGCGGGCGCAAGCACCGGTTTGACGTGTCAGGGGATACGGCCGCGATCTGTCACATCAAGAATTTTCACCCGCAGGACGATCATTATGGCTTTAGCCCGATGCAGGCGGCGGCGATAGCGCTGGACGTGCACGCGGCGGCGTCGCGGTGGAGCAAGGCGCTGTTGGACAACGCAGCGCGGCCCTCGGGGGCGATTGTGTACCGCGGGGCCGAGGGGCAGGGCAAGCTGAGCGACGACCAGTACGACCGTTTGGTGAGCGAGATGGAGAGCCACCATCAGGGCGCGCGCAATGCGGGGCGACCGATGTTGCTGGAAGGCGGGCTTGATTGGAAGCCGATGGGGTTTTCGCCTTCGGACATGGAGTTTCACCGCACCAAGGAGGCGGCGGCGCGGGAGGTGGCCCTGGCGTTTGGGGTGCCGCCGATGCTGCTCGGGATCGCGGGAGATGCGACCTATGCCAATTACCAAGAGGCGCATCGGGCCTTCTATCGGTTGACGGTGTTGCCATTGGCCACGCGGGTTGCGGCCGCACTTGGGGCTTGGCTGGCGGGATTCACGCAAGAGGCGGTGACGCTGAAGCCCGATCTGGATCAGGTGTCGGCCTTGGCGCAGGAACGCGATGCCCAATGGGCAAGGGTGGCGGGGGCTGATTTTCTGACGCAGGCGGAAAAGCGGTCGTTGTTGGGGCTGCCGGCGGTGGCGGCTGATGGGTGAGGAGATGGGATATGACCGGTTTGAATGTGCGCCGGGCTTGCGGTTGCAGGCGCATGAGAGGGTGAGTGCAATCCACCACGAGAACCTCTTGCAGCGGTTGGACCGGCTGGAAGAGATGATGGAGCGGCTGGAGCGGCGGTTGTGGTTGACCGTCTACGGTGTGGTCGCGGTGATTTTGGCGCAGGCGGTACAGTCGTTTCTGGTGGTCGCGCCGTAGCAATTTGAACGCAAGGGAGGGTGTCATGGAAGATGGCATGCGCTTCGGCCTCGGGTCGGAGAACGGGAGAGGTTTGCCCCACATGGGCGACGAGTTGGAGCATAAGTTTGCGCGTTTTGACGAAGGGCTTTTGGTGGAAGGCGGCTTTGAGATCAGCGGCTATGCCAGCCTTTTCGGCCGCGTCGATCAGGGCGGCGATCTGGTGGCGCGGGGGGCTTATGGCGCGTCGCTGGCGGCAGCAGAGGCCGCGGGTCGGCGGATCAAGATGCTGTGGCAGCACGATCCGGCCCAGCCCATCGGCGTGTGGGACGAGCTACGCGAGGACGCGCGCGGGCTCTGGGTCAAGGGGCGGCTGCTGGACAGTGTGGCACGGGGCCGAGAGGCGGCGGCGTTAATCGAGGCAGGGGCAATTGATGGCCTGAGTATCGGCTATCGCACGCAGCGGGCGGCCAAGAATGACGCGGGCCAACGTGTGCTGCAGACGCTTGATCTGTGGGAGGTGTCGCTGGTGACGTTTCCCATGCTGCCCACCGCGCGGGTCGCGGCGAAGCGGGATTTCATTGCCGTCGGAGAGGTCTTGCGCGGCATGGCAGGTGTCTTTGACGAGGCACGGCAGAATTTAAACCGGAACGGAGGGTGAGCGGATGGAGCGGGCAGTGGAGGACACGGGTGATGAGCGAAGCGGCGCGGTGGAGGAGATGCGCCGCGCGGTGGGTGGATTCGTACAGTATTTCAAAGGGTTTCAGGACGATATGACGACCAAGTTGCAACAAACAGAAGAGCGAATGACTATGTTGGATCGAAAGATGACTGTGCCGGCGCGGACCCCTCTGGCGGGGGTGGTGGAGAGCGGTGCGCCGCATCAGAAAGCGTTGCAGGCCTATATCCGTAATGGCGATGACGACGGGTTGCGCGGGCTTGAACTGGAGAGCAAGGCGCTGTCGGCGGCGGTGAATTCGGATGGCGGCTATTTGGTGGATCCACAGACGTCGGATCGGGTGATGTCGGTGTTGAATGCCACGGCGTCGATCCGCGCTATCGCGTCGGTCGTACAGGTGGAGGCGACGTCCTACGATGTGCTGGTGGATCATGCCGACGTGGGGGCCGGTTGGGCGACAGAGACGGGTGCCGTGTCAGAGACCGACACGCCGCAGATCGACCGGATCACCATCCCATTGCACGAGTTAAGCGCGCTGCCTAAAGCGTCGCAGCGGTTGCTGGATGACAGTGCCTTCGACATCGAGGCCTGGTTGGCGGGGCGGATCGCCGACAAATTTTCGCGGGCCGAAGCCGCGGCCTTTATCCACGGCGACGGGATCGACAAGCCCAAGGGGTTTCTGGCCCATGCCACGGTCGACAATGTGATCTGGGCGTGGGGCAATCTGGGCTATGTGCCCACCGGCGTCGCGGGGGAGATCACGGCGGATGCGGTGGTTGATCTGGTCTATGCGCTTGGGGCGCAGTACCGCGCGCAGGCCAGTTTCGTGATGAGCTCGAAGACCGCGGGCATTGTGCGCAAGCTTAAGGATCTGGACGGGCGGTTCTTGTGGTCCGACGGGATGACGCAGGGCCAGCCCGCGCGGCTGATGGGCTATCCGGTGCTGGTGGCCGAGGACATGCCCGATGTGGCAGCGGATTCATTCTCGGTCGCGTTCGGGGACTTTGCTGCCGGCTATACCGTGGCGGAGCGGCCAGACCTGCGTATTTTGCGCGATCCCTTTAGCGCCAAACCGCATGTGTTGTTCTACGCAACCAAACGGGTGGGTGGCGACGTGAGCGATTTCGCCGCGATCAAGTTGCTGAAATTCGGCACCGCGTAAGGCGCGGGGTCGAACACGGGGGGCCGGTGATGTCCGGCCCTCACCCCCGGGCGCGCGACGATGCGCCGGGTGCATTGCCTAGCTGCTGCCTCCGACCGAGCGATGCAGTCGGGGTGCGCGTCCGGGGGGCTTTGGCGGGCTAGATTTGGAGCGATGAGATGTTGATCGAAGAGACAGGGGTGGCGCAGGCCGATCTGCCGCTAGAGCCGTTCAAGGCGCATTTGCGGATGGGCAGCGGCTTTGGCACTGAGACGGTACAAGAGCCGGTGCTGGCGGGATTTTTGCGCGCAGCCATCGCAGCGATAGAGGCACGCACGGGCAAGGCTCTGATCACGCGACAGTTCGCGCTGACTTTGCCGGAGTGGAAAGACACGCAGGCGCAGGCTTTGCCCGTGGGACCGGTGCAGGGGATCGTGAGCGTTACGGTGGTGTCGCGGGATGGGCCGGAGACGATGATTGAGCCGCAGCGGTATTGGTTGGTGCGGGACATGCAGGTGCCGCTGCTAAAACCGTCGGGGGCAATGCTGCCCTATATCCCGCCACAGGGATCGGTCGAGATCGTGTTTGAGGCGGGGCTTGGGCAAAGCTGGGGCGCGGTGCCTGCGGATTTGCAGCAGGCCGTGCTGATGCTGGCAGCGCATTACTATGAGTATCGCCACGAAACCCGGTTGGGCGACGGCTGTATGCCCTTTGGTGTAAGCAGCCTGATCGAACGCTACCGCCCGCTGCGGATCGGCTTGGGGGCACGCGCATGAACCAGCTGTCGTTGAACCGCCGCTTGGTGCTGGAGGCGCAGGTGCCCCAGCCTGATGGTGCGGGTGGAGAGAGCCGGACATGGGTGCGGGTGGGCGATCTGTGGGCGGATGTCAAAGCGCGGCGGGGGCGGCGATTGGGCAAGGGCGGTATCGAGGTAAGCCGCGGGGTTTGTGTGGTGACGGTACGCGGTGCCCCTGTGGGTGATCCGGCCCGCCCCTTGCCCCAGCAGCGGTTTCGTGAGGGCGCGCGGGTCTATCAGATCCAGTCTGTGGCCGAACAAGACGCACAGGGGCGGTATCTGGCCTGCCTGACCCATGAGGAGGTGGCGGTATGAGCTATGGCATGGGGTTTGCCCTGCAGCAGGCGGTCTTTGGCGTGCTGAACACGGATCAGGCGGTCACGGCGCTGGTGGGGGATGCGGTTTTTGATGCGGCCCCTGCGGGGGAAGTGCCCGCGCTGTATGTGCAGTTGGGCGCAGAAGCGGTGCGCGATGCCTCTGACGGGACGGGCGGCGGGGCCGAGCATCGGTTTATGGTCCTTATCGTGACGTATCATGCGGGGTTCGCCCCCGCGAAACAGGTGGCCGCGGCGGTGAGCGATGTGCTGATCGGAGGGCAGTTTGCCCTGAGCCGCGGGCATTTGGTTAGCCTGACATTCGAGCGGGCCGTTGCGCGTCAGGTTGGGGCGGAAGCACGTCGACAGATAGAGATGCGGTTCAAGGCACGGGTTCAGGACGGCTGAGCCGGATTTTCAGAAAATTATCAGGAGAATGGATATGGCTGTTCAAGCGGGCAAAGACCTTTTGGTCAAGGTGGATATGACGAGCGATGGTCAGTTCGAGACGATCGCGGGGCTGCGTGCCACGCGGGTGAGCTTTAACGCGGAGCCGGTTGAAGTGACCTCGCTTGACAGCGAGGGGGGCTGGCGGGAGCTGCTGGCGGGCGCGGGTGTCCGTTCTGCCGCGATCAGCGGGTCGGGCGTGTTTCGCGATGCGGGCACAGATGAACGCGCGCGGCAGTTGTTTTTTGACGGGCTGACGCCGGATTTTCAGATCGTGATCCCCAGTTTCGGTATTATCGAGGGGCCATTCCAGGTGGCGGCCATTGAATATGGCGGGTCGCTCAATGGGGAGGCGACCTATGAGCTGAGCCTGCAATCCGCGGGGCAATTGAGCTTTACCGCCGATACTGACGATGCACCGCAGGGCGGGGTCTGATCATGGTGAACCGGTGGCGAGGGGATGTGGTGCTGGTGGTGAATGGTCAGCGGCGCGTGGCGCGGTTGACCCTTGGGGCCCTGGCCGAGCTGGAGGACGCGCTGGAAGAGCCGTCGCTGGTGGCTTTGGTTGAGCGGTTCGAGGGTAATCGGTTCAGCAGTCGGGATGTGCTGTTGCTGCTGGCCGCGGGGCTGCGTGCAGGGGGCACCGAGGTGAGCGCCGAAACGCTGGCGCAGGCCGAGATCGAGGGCGGGCCGGTTGCCGCCTCTCAGGCCGCCGCAGAGCTTTTGGCGCGTGCCTTTGTCGTGCCGGTATGAGCCTGCCGCCAAAGAGGATCACGACAGAGACCGCGCGCGGGATGGACTGGGCCGCGCTTATGCGAGCGGGGCTGAGAGGATTGACGCTGACGCCCGACGCCTTTTGGGCGCTCACGCCGGCAGAGCTTCAGCTGATGCTGGGGAGCGAGGCGGGGCGGGCTCCGCTGTTGGGGGATGGGCTGGCGGCTTTGATGGCGGCTTATCCCGATAGGGAGAGAGAGGAAGACTGATGGCACAGAATGATACATTCGACGGGCTAGAGGATGGCGCAGAGCGGTTGAATGACACGCTTGGCGCGACGGCCACGCTGGTAGCAGGTTTCGATACCGAACTGCGCCGTATGCGCAGTGCATTGGCCGCGACGGGCAAGGATGTCGCCACGCTGGAAAAAGGGCTGAGCCGAGGGTTGCGCAAGGCATTTGATGGTGTCGCGTTTGACGGGATGAAACTGTCGGATGCCCTGTCCACCGTGGCGCGTTCGATGGTGAACACGACCTATAACGCAGCGATGAAGCCGGTCACCGATCACGTCGGGGGGCTGATCAGTCAAGGCGTGGGATCACTGATGCAGGGGATACTGCCCTTTGCTGATGGGGCACCGTTTTCTCAAGGACGTGTGATGCCTTTCGCCCAAGGGGGGATTGTCAGCACCGCCACGGGCTTTGGCATGCGCGGGGGGATGGGGCTAATGGGCGAAGCAGGGCCGGAAGCGATTATGCCGTTGGCGCGGGGTCCGGACGGTAAGCTGGGTGTCAAAGGGGGCGCGAGCGGCGGGACGACCGTGGTCATGAACATCACCACCCCTGATGTGCAGGGGTTCCAACGCAGTCAAAGCCAGATCGCCGCACAGCTGAGCCGCGCGCTGAACGCTGGCAACCGTAACCGCTAGGGGAGCAAGCCAATGAATTTTCACGATGTCAGATTTCCACCTAGCCTGAGCTTTGGATCCCTTGGGGGGCCGCAACGCCGTACCGATGTGGTGACGCTCGCCAACGGGTATGAGGAGCGCAACACTCCCTGGGCCCATTCACGCCGTGTGTATGATGCGGGGCTGGGAATGCGCTCTATCGATGATGTCCAAGCGCTCACGGGGTTCTTTGAGGCGCGTATGGGACAGATGTATGGGTTTCGCTGGAAAGACTGGGCGGACTTTAAATCCTGTGCGTCCTCTGTCGGTGTTGCGTTCGAGGATCAGAGCCTTGGCTTCGGGGATGGTGTGCGCACGGACTATCAACTGGTCAAGACCTATAGTTCGGGCGGGCATAGCTATCTCAGACCGATCACCAAGCCGGTTGCCGGAACCGTGCGCTTGGGGATAGAGCAGGACGCCCTGCAAGAGGGGAGCGACTATGACGTTGATCTGAGCACCGGCATCATTCGTTTCGCCCATGCGCCGGATCCTGAGATGCAGTTGTCGGCGGGGTTCGAATTCGACGTGCCTGTCCGCTTTGACACGGATCGCATTCTGGTCAGCGTTGCTAGTTTTCAGGCGGGGCAGGTGCCGGATGTGCCTGTGATCGAGGTGCGGGTATGAGCGGGGCGGATAAGAGTGCGTTGTTGGCACATGCGCGGACGGGACTGACGACGCTGTGCTATGCTTGGGCGATCCAGCGGCGAGACGGTGTGACTTTGGCCTTCACCGATCACGACCGGCCGCTGGCCTTTGACGGGCTGGCGTTTCGAGCGGACAGCGGTTTGAGCGCGGGGGCTTTGGCGCAGAGCACGGGGTTGTCGGTGGATAATACAGAGGCGCTGGGCGCGCTGAGCCATGACGCAATCCGCGAGGACGAAATTGAGCAGGGGCGCTTTGACGGGGCGGACGTGCGGTGCTGGCGGGTGAACTGGGCCGATGTGACCGCGCGATGCGTGATCTTTCGGGGCAGTATCGGCGAGATGCAGCGCGCCGGTGGGGCCTTTCGGGCGGAGCTGCGCGGGCTGACCGAGGCGCTGAACCGGCCTATGGGGCGGGTGTTTCAGAAGCCCTGCACGGCGGTGCTGGGGGATGCGGCCTGCGGGTTCGATCTAGCGACAGCGGGCTATGCGGTGACCTTGGCCGCAAAGGACCATGACGACGGGCGGGTGTTTCGCTGGGATGGCATCGGCGGGTTTGAGGATGGGTGGTTCGCGCGAGGGCGGCTTGAGGTGCTAGACGGCCCCGCGGCAGGGCTGTGGGGGATCATCAAACACGACCGCGCTTTAAACGGTCAGCGCGAGGTCGAACTGTGGGAGCCGATACGCGGTATGATCGCCAGCGGGCATCAGCTACGACTGACCGCTGGGTGCGACAAACGCCAAGCGACCTGTCGGTTGAAATTCAACAACTTGCTGAACTTTCGGGGTTTTCCAGATCTGCCGAGCACAGACTGGATGATGGCGGTGCCGAAATCCTCGGGCAGCAATACTGGGGGATCACTGCGATGAACGCGCGTGGGGCATCCGTGGTCGTAGCAGCGCGGGGATGGATCGGTACACCCTATGTGCATCAGGCGGCGCGCAAGGGGGCGGGCTGCGACTGTCTGGGTCTGTTGCGCGGCGTCTGGCTGGAGGTGGTGGGGCAGGAGCCCGAGGCGATCCCTGCCTATTCGATGGATTGGTCCGAACCGCAGGGCGAGGAGCGCCTATGGCAGGCCGCGTTGCGCCACCTGTCGGCGAAATCCCTGACCGATGAAGCCCCCGGCGATGTGCTGCTTTTTCGCATGCGCAGCGGGGCGGTGGCGAAACATTTCGGCATAGCGACAAAGGTCGGCCCGCAGGCGCGCTTTATCCATGCCTACAGCGGTCACGGGGTTACTGAAAGCCCCCTGAGCCAGCCGTGGCGCAGGCGCATTGTAGCACGTTTTGAATTTCCGGCGGAGGCGATCTGATGGCGACGATACTTCTTTCAACGGCAGGTGCCGCGATTGGCGGATCGGTCGGGGGGACGCTCGCGGGGCTTTCTTCGGTCGCGGTGGGGCGTGCGGTGGGTGCGACCCTTGGGCGCGTGATCGACCAGCGCCTGTTGGGACAAGGGGCGCAGGCGGTAGAGACCGGCAAGGTTGACCGGTTTCGGGTGACGCAAGCGGGCGAGGGCGCGGCTGTACCGCAGGTCTTTGGCCGGATGCGGGTTGGGGGGCAGGTGATCTGGGCCTCGGATTTTGCCGAAACGACGACGGTAACGGGCGGCGGTGGCGGCAAAGGGGCCCCTTCGACACCCCAAACGACTGAATACAGCTATAGCGTCAGCCTAGCGATTGCGCTGTGCGAGGGCGAAATTACCAGCGTTGGCCGGATTTGGGCCGATGGGGAGGAAATCTCGGTCCAAGCGCTAAATATAGCGGTCTATCGCGGGACGGGCGATCAACTGCCCGACCCGACGATTGCCGCAATCGAGGGCGCGGATGATGTACCAGCCTATCGCGGGACGGCCTATGTCGTGATGGAGAACCTCGCGCTTGGACAGTTCGGCAACCGTGTGCCGCAGTTCTCGTTCGAGGTGCTGCGCGCCGAAGAACCCGGCGCGCCCGACGCCGAGATCAGCGTCACACACGGCGTCAAAGGGGTCGCGCTGATCCCCGGCACGGGTGAATACGCCTTGGCCACGACGCCTGTGCATTACAGCGACGGTAAAGGCGGGCGGTGGAGCGCCAATGTCTCTACCCCTGACGGGCGCACGGATTTCGTCGCGTCGCTGGAGGACGTGACCCAGGAGCTACCGCAGCTGGCGGCCGCGTCGCTTGTTGTGTCGTGGTTCGGCAATGACCTTCGCTGCGGGGAATGCCGTGTGCGCCCAATGGTGGAAAGTGCGGTCATCGATGGCGAGAATATGCCATGGCAGGTGGCGGGGCTTGTCCGTGGCGACGCCGAAGTGATCGCCCGCGAGGACGACCGTCCCGTCTATGGTGGCACGCCGACGGATGCCTCTGTGATCGAGGCGATCCACGCGATGAACGCGGCGGGGAAGGCAGTGATGTTCTACCCGTTCATTCTGATGGACCAGCTTGACGGCAACACACTGCCCGATCCCTATAGCGACGCGGCCACACAGCCCAAACTACCGTGGCGTGGGCGGATCACGCTGGATAGGGCTCCGGGGCGGGCGGGCAGCACGGATGGGACACTGGCAGCGCACAATGAGGTGGCGCAGTTTTTCGGGACTGTCACGGCGGCTGATTTCTCGGTCGCGGGAGGGGAGGTAGTCTATACCGGCCCTCAGGAATGGTCGATGTCGCGGTTCATTCTGCATTACGCGGCACTGTGCAAAGCCGCCGGCGGGGTCGACGCGTTTTGTATCGGCACAGAGATGCGCGGGCTGACGCAAATCAGGGGGGCAGGTAACAGCTTTGTCGCGGTGCAGGCGTTTCGTGCCTTGGCCGCAGAGGCACGTACCCTGTTGGGGTCGGACACTAAGATCAGCTATGCCGCTGATTGGTCAGAATATTTTGGCTATCATCCTCAGGACGGCAGCGGCGATGTGTTCTTTCACCTTGATCCATTGTGGGCCGATGAAAACATCGATTTCATCGG
Organism: Sulfitobacter litoralis; assembly: GCF_900103185.1. GTDB lineage: Bacteria > Pseudomonadota > Alphaproteobacteria > Rhodobacterales > Rhodobacteraceae > Sulfitobacter > Sulfitobacter litoralis. Next base: position 118,061 of record NZ_FNJD01000009.1, on the reverse strand, counting down.
TATCGACACCTACATGCCGTTGTCCGATTGGCGCGACGGTAGCGATCATCTGGACGCGCAGCACAGCGAGAGCATTTACGCGTTGAACTATCTGTCGGGGAATGTGGCGGGCGGCGAAGGGTTCGACTGGTTCTACCATTCGCCAGAGGCGCGCGCAGCGCAGATACGCACGCCGATCACAGACGGTGCATATGGGGAACCTTGGGTCTACCGATATAAGGACCTGCGCGGCTGGTGGGAGAACCTGCATCACGACCGAATTGGCGGCGTACGCGCGGCGGAACCGACTGGCTGGAAACCCGGGTCCAAGCCGATCTGGTTTACGGAATACGGCTGTGCTGCGGTGGACAAGGGGACAAACCAACCCAACAAGTTTCTCGACCTCAAAAGCTCGGAAAGCAGCTTACCACGGTATTCGACCGGCGCGCGGGATGAGTTGATGCAGATGCAATATCTGCGGGCCTTGGCGCGCCATTGGCGGGATGCAGAGAATAACCCCCTGTCGGCAGAATATGGTGGCCCGATGGTGGATATGACCCGCGCTTTTGTCTGGGCATGGGACACGCGGCCCTATCCGTTTTTTCCCAATAACCGCTCCTTGTGGAACGATGGTCAAAACTACGCACGCGGGCATTGGTTGAACGGGCGCAGCGCGGCGCTGCCGTTGTCAGAGTTGGTGGCGTCAATCTGCCGCCGTGCTGGCCTTAACGATTTTGATACCTCTGGGCTCTATGGCTATGTGCGCGGCTATGTTGTGGACGAAGTGGCCGATGCGCGCGCGGCATTGCAGCCGCTGATGCTGCGCTTTGGGTTTGATGTTGTGCAACGCGACGGCATGCTGCGTTTCATCATGCGGGATGGATTGGATGCCGTGCCACTGGCCCGTGAAGTGCTTGCTGTTTCGGGTGATCTGGAGGCACCGGTGGAAAAGTCCCGAGAGGCAGAGGCAGAGCTGTTAGGCCGGATGCGTTTACGGTTTGTGCAGGCGGACGGAGATTACGATACGATCGCCGAAGAAGCGGTCTTGCCTGACGATGCGACCCATGCGGTGGCGACGTCGGAGCTTAATATGGCGCTCACCCGGGCGGAGGGACACCAGACAGCCGAACGCTGGCTGACAGAGGCACGTGTTGCCCGGGAAGGTGTGCGTTTGGCGCTGCCGCCGTCGATGATGGCTGTCGGTGCGGGGGATGTGATCGTTGTGCCACCGGATGAGGGGGAAGGCGGGGGGCTGTACCGTGTGGATCGGGTCGAAACGGGAGAGTTAAGCCTGATTGATGCTGTCCGCATCGAGCCGGAGGTGTACGCCCCTGCACCGTTCGATGATGAGTTGATCGCGCTCAAGCCGTTTGTAGCACCCGTGCCGGTGCATTCGGTGTTTCTTGACCTGCCGCTGCTGCGCGGCGACGAGGTGCCACACGCGCCCTATTTTGCCGCGACAGCGCGGCAATGGCCGGGGAATGTTGCGGTCTATGCGTCGCGTGGAGCATTGAATTTCAGACTGAACACGGTGGTGCCTTTACGTGCGACGATGGGTGTGACGCACAATGATTTGCTGCGGGCGCGCCCTGGGATTCTGGATCGGGGGAGGGCGTTGCAGGTAACGCTGTCGAGCGGCGGCCTGGAGAGTATCGAACCCGACGATCTGCTGGGTGGGGGCAATCTGGCTGCCATCGGAGACGGCACCGCCGACCGGTGGGAGGTGTTCCAGTTCACCACTGCCGAATTGATCGCACCGCAGACATATCTGCTGCGCGACCGACTGCGGGGGCAGGCGGGATCGGATGGGCTAATGCCAGAGGTGTGGCCTTCGGGCTCGCAGTTTGTTCTGCTCAATTCGGTACCGCGTCAGATCGAGCTTGGCCCGAACCTGCTGCGGATCGCACAGACCTATCGCATTGGCCCCGCAGCCCGACCGCTGGATGATCCGAGCTACGTTCAAAAAAACGAGAGCTTTAATGGTAACGGGCTGCGCCCATACCGTCCCTGTCATTTGAGGGTGGAGGTCGAGGCGGGGGAAATGACCTTTAACTGGGTGCGACGGACGCGACTTAATGGTGACAAGTGGTCGGCATTCGATCTGCCTATCGGAGAGGAAAGCGAGCAATATCAGGTGCGTATTATGCAAAACGGCGCGGTGCTGCGCGAAGAAACCGTCGATAGCCCCCGATGGACCTATCCCGAGTCATCGCGGTTGGACGATGGGGGGACGGGGCTGGCTTTGATCAGTGTCACGCAGATATCGGCATTGTACGGAGCGGGTCCGGCACTGTTCGGTAAGATCAATTTGTGATAACCTGTCAGTATTAACAGGCGGCTTTGCGTTTGGCACTCGGGTGGAACCTGCTATAGCGTGAGGTCAAAGAAGGATGGTTTCATGGCAAATGCACGCACAAATATCGCCTCGGTTGATCCGGTTTGGGATCAAATCCAGACAGAAGCCCAAAACGCGGTGCGCGACGAGCCGCTGATCGGCGGCTTTGTGCACGCTACGATCCTGCACCACAAATCCATTGAAAAAGCACTGTCGTACCGCATCGCGGCCAAGCTGGCGTCGAACGAGATGTCGATGATGGTGGTGCACGAAATGGTCGAACAGGCTTTTGCCAACGATCCTGATTTGATCAAGGCCGCGCGCGCTGATCTGGTGGCAATTTACGAACGTGACCCCGCCTGCCACCGGCTGTTGCAACCGATCCTGTATTTCAAAGGGTACCAGGCCGTGCAGGCCTATCGCGTAGGCCATCACTTGTGGAAACAGGGTAAACGGGATCTGGCCTATTTCGTGCAGATGCGGGTGAGCGAGATTTTCGGCGTTGATATTCACCCTGCCGCGACCATCGGCAAGGGGATCATGATCGACCACGCGCACTCCGTCGTGATCGGCGAAACAGCGGTGGTGGGCGACAACGTGTCGATGCTGCACTCGGTCACTCTGGGCGGGACCGGAAAGGAAGAACAGGACCGGCACCCGAAGATTGGCAATGGCGTTTTGATTGGCGCGGGCGCAAAGGTGTTGGGCAATATCACTATTGGGCATTGCTCGCGCATCGCGGCGGGGTCGGTCGTGCTGGAATCCGTACCGCCTTGTAAAACCGTGGCGGGCATCCCCGCACGTGTGGTGGGCGAGGCGGGCTGCGATCAACCGTCGGTTCTGATGGACCACATGCTTGGACCGCAGGGCGACATTAATATGTAATTCAAGGGGCTTGGGGCCGCGCGCACCTTCGTCACGATGTGAAAAGGCCGGACCTGACAAGCGGTCCGGCCCTTTTTTGCTGTGAGGCGGGGGGCTGTCTGCCCCCCGACCCCCGAGGATTTAACCCCATTTGGAAGCGGCGTTAAGCCAGCATCGTCAGGGGGTTTTCAAGGTTGTCCTTGATCGCGCTAAGCAGTTGTGCGCCCAAGGCACCGTCGATGACGCGGTGATCGACAGACAGGGTGACCGACATGACTGTGGCAACGGCGAGTTCACCGTCCTTGCCAACGACGGGTTTCTTGACGCCCGCCCCGACTGCCAAAATCGCACCATGGGGCGGGTTGATGACTGCGTCGAAGTTGTCGATCCCAAACATGCCGAGGTTCGAGATGGCGAAGCTGCCCCCTTGATATTCATGCGGCGCAAGCTTGCGGTCGCGTGCACGGGCAGCGAGGTCTTTCATCTCGGCCGAGAGGGTCGAGAGCGATTTCATCTCGGCGTCTTTCAATACCGGGGTAAACAGGCCGCCTTCGATGGCCACAGCAACCGCGACATCCGAGGGCTTGAGCTTGAGGATCCGGTCGCCGGCCCAGACCGCATTGGCGTCGGACACGGTTTGTAGCGCCAGAGCACAGGCCTTGATGATGAAGTCATTGACCGACAGCTTCACGTCGCGTGCTTCGAGCTGTTTGTTAAGCTCGCCTCGGAACTTCAGCAGCGCGTCGAGTTCAATGTCGCGGCGCAGGTAGAAATGCGGGATCGACTGTTTGGCTTCGGTCAGCCGCGCGGCGATGGTCTTGCGCATACCGTTGAGGGAGATTTCCTCGAAGTCGCGGCCTTCGTACATTTTCATCACAGCGTCGGCAGAAGGGCCGGCGGCAGGGGCCGCTTTGGCCGCGGGTGCGCTGGTGGTATCCGTGCTTTCGGCCGGTTTGGCCTTGGCGCTACCGGCGGATGCTGCCTCCACATCTGCCTTGATGATGCGACCATGCGGGCCAGAGCCGGAGAGTTCGGTCAGGTCCACGCCTTTATCTGCCGCGATGCGACGGGCCAGTGGTGTCACAAACAGCCGTTTTCCGTCATTGCCCTTGGGCACGGCCGGGGAGGATTTGCCTGTGTCGTTGGCGTCGCTTTCGCCGCGGCCATAACCTTTTTCAGGGGCCGCGTCCTGGTCGGGGGCGTCTTCCTTGGCGCTGTCCTTGGTGTCCGGGGCAGGGGCATCGATATCTGATGCCTCTTCGCCTTCTTCCAGCAACACGGCGATGGGGGTGTTCACCTTGACGCCTTCGCTGCCGTCACCGATCAGGATCTTGCCGATGGTGCCTTCGTCGACGGCTTCGAATTCCATCGTTGCCTTGTCGGTTTCAATCTCGCACAGGATATCACCGGAGGAGACGCTATCCCCTTCGGAAACAAGCCATTTCGCTAGCGTGCCTTCTTCCATCGTGGGGCTGAGGGCGGGCATGAGGATTTCTATGGGCATGTGGACCGCTCCTTACTTGTAGGTGACTTTTTTGACCGCCGCGATGACCTCGTCCGTGGTGACTAGCGCCAGTTTTTCGAGGTTTGCGGCATAGGGCATGGGCACATCTTTGCCGGTGCAGTTGATCACCGGCGCATCCAGATAGTCAAAGGCTTCCTGCATGATCACGCTAGAGATGTAGTTGCCGACGGAGCCTTGTGGCCAGCCCTCTTCGACGGTGACAAGGCGGTTTGTCTTCATCACCGATTTGATGATGCTGGCAGTGTCCATCGGCCGCAGGGTGCGCAGGTCGATGACTTCGGCGTCAATGCCTTCTTCGGCAAGTTTTTCAGCGGCTTCCAGAGCATAGGTCATGCCGATACCGAAGCTGACGATGGTGACATCCTTACCTTCGCGCCAGATACGGGCCTTGCCGAAGGGTACAGTGTAATCGTCGACATCCGGCACGTCGAAGGATTTGCCGTACATGATTTCATTCTCAAGGAAGACCACAGGGTTGGGGTCGCGGATGGCTGTTTTCATCAACCCTTTGGCGTCTGAGGCCGAATAGGGCATCACCACCTTGAGGCCGGGGATCTGCATATACCACGCAGCGTAATCTTGGCTGTGCTGCGCACCGACGCGGGCGGCGGCACCGTTTGGACCGCGGAAAACCATTGGGGCGCCCATCTGGCCGCCGGACATGTACAGTGTTTTCGCGGCAGAGTTCAGAATGTGGTCGATGGCCTGCATCGCAAAGTTCCAGGTCATGAATTCGACGATGGGGTGCAGCCCGCCAAAGGCGGCACCTACACCGATTCCGGCAAACCCGTGTTCGGTGATGGGCGTGTCGATGATCCGTTTCGCACCAAATTCGTCCAGCAACCCTTGCGAGATTTTATAGGCACCTTGGTACTCGGCGACTTCTTCACCCATGAGGAACACGTCGTCGTCGCGGCGCATTTCTTCGGCCATGGCGTCGCGCAGGGCCTCGCGTACGGTCTGCTGCTTGAGCTTGGTGCCTTCGGGCCAATCGGGTGTGTTGTCCGTTTCCGGGGCCTTGGGCGCAGCGGCGTCGGACTTGGCAGCCGCAAGGGCTTTGTCGGATTTGGCGTCGTCGCTTTCGTCGGCTTTCGCTTCTTTGCCGGGGGCAGCGCTGGATGCACTGTCGATGTCAGAAGCGTCTTCGCCTTCTTCGAGCAGGACGGCGATGGCGGTATTGACCTTGACGCCTTCGGTGCCGGCTTCGATCAGGATCTTGCCGATGGTGCCTTCGTCAACGGCTTCGAATTCCATCGTCGCTTTGTCTGTTTCGATTTCGGCCATGATGTCACCGGAGGACACGGTATCGCCCTCTTTGACCAGCCATTTGGCCAGTGTGCCTTCTTCCATCGTGGGGCTCAGTGCGGGCATGAGAATTTCGATTGCCATGGTTCAAGCCTCCTGTGGGACTTCGGTTGCGTAGATATCTGTCCAAAGCTCTTCGGCCGCCGGTTCGGGGCTTTCTTTGGCAAACTCGGCGCTTGCGTTAACGATTTCCTTGATCTCTTTGTCGATCGCTTTCAGATCGTCCTCGCTGGCGTGTTTGTGTTCCAGCAGAATGTTGCGGACCTGTTCGATGGGATCGCGTTCGTCGCGCATTTTCTGCACTTCTTCGCGGGTGCGGTATTTCGCAGGGTCCGACATCGAGTGTCCCCGATAGCGATATGTCTTGATTTCCAGAATATAGGGGCCGTCGCCCGAACGGCAGTGTTTCACCGCGCGTTCGCCTGCTTCCTTGACTGCAAGTACGTCCATGCCGTCCACCGCTTCGCCGGGAATGCCGAACGCTTTGCCGCGTTCCCAGATTTCAGCGCTGGAGGTGGAGCGTTGCTGCGAGGTGCCCATGGCGTATTGGTTGTTTTCGATGATGAAGATCACCGGAAGTTTCCAAAGCGCCGCCATATTGAATGTCTCGTAGACCTGACCTTGGTTCGCGGCACCATCGCCGAAATAGGTAAAGGTAACGTTGTCATTGCCCTTGTACTTGTCGGCAAAGGCGATACCGGCCCCGAGGGGGACGTTCGCGCCCACAATGCCGTGGCCACCGTAGAATTTTTTCTCTTTCGAGAACATATGCATGGAGCCACCCTTGCCACGGGAATACCCGCCTTCGCGGCCCGTCAGCTCGGCCATCACGCCGTCCGGATTCATTCCGCAGGCCAGCATATGCCCGTGGTCGCGATAGGTGGTGATGCGGCTGTCGCCGTCCTTGGCCGAGGCCTCAAGCCCGACAACCACGGCTTCTTGCCCGATATAAAGGTGACAGAAGCCCCCGATCAGGCCCATGCCGTAGAGCTGGCCGGCTTTTTCCTCGAAGCGCCGGATCAACAGCATATCGCGATAATAGGCCTTAAGCTCTTCGGCGCTGGCATTTGTCTTCTTGGTCGGTTTCTGGGCAGCCATGGGGCAATTCCTCCGTACAGTTGTCCCGCGCACGCGCAAAGTAGTTTAGTGTTAAACTATCTCTTATCGGATTCGACGATTGTTGGCGAGAGACATTTGCCGCGTATGGTAAAGCCCTGCCGAAAAGGCGGCAAATCTAACGTATCGCGTAGGGGGCTGTTGAAGGTCGCGTCGCTATTAACGGATGACAATCTCGTCCGCGCGGATCATCCCCAGCACCTTGCGGGTTTGTTCATCCAGCAAATCTAGATCAAGATAATCGTCAGACAAGCGATGGGTCAGGTTTTCCATCCGCGCTACGTCAATCTGGACCTGAGCCAGCTGCACGCGCAGGTCCTGCGTCTCGGCTACGATTTCAGCACGACGGAACAGGCCAAAGTTGCCCTGAATCGCAGCGAAGGCGAAATAGAGGCTTAGCGCGAAGGCGATCGCGAAAAACAAAAGTGTGCCGAATGCGGGCTTGCTGCTGCGGTTCATATCTCTGCCTTTAATCGTCTCTTAATGGACGTTCCCCCAGTATGACACAGGTGATTCGCAAAGGGAATCCCTTGTCTTCTGATTGGTCGAAAACGGCTTAAATTTTTATGGGGGGCTTGTGCGTTACATATGAACCCCGGCAGCGGGCAGTATCACTGTCACTGCCGGGGAAAGAACATCAGGCGTCCAGCGCCGCGACGCCGGGCAGGACCTTGCCCTCCATCCATTCTAGGAAAGCCCCGCCGGCGGTAGAGATATAGGTGAAGTCATCAGCAGCACCCGCCTGGTTTAAGGCCGCGACAGTATCGCCCCCCCCCGCGACGGAGATCAACGCGCCGTCCTGCGTCAGCGTTGCTGCGGCTTTAGCTGCGGCGACCGTTGCGGTGTCAAAGGGCGAAATTTCGAAAGCACCCATCGGGCCATTCCAGATGAGCGTCTTCAACCCGCTAAAGGCGTCCTTGATCAGGGCGACCGTCTTTGGGCCTGCATCCAGAACCATCTGGTCAGGTTCCAGTACAGTTTCCGCCCCAAGGGCAATCGTATCATGCGCGGCACCGGCGGCGAATTCACGCGCGACAAGCCCATCGACGGGCAGTAGCACGCGGCAACCGGCCTTTTCGGCCTGGGCCATAATGTCCTTGGCAGTGGCGTAAAAATCGGGCTCTGACAGGGACTTGCCCAAATCTGCCCCCTGCGCGCCCAAAAACGTATTGGCCATGCCGCCGCCGATCACCAAAAGATCCAGCCGGTTGACGAGGTTTTCCAGCAGCTCGATCTTGGTTGATACTTTCGCACCGCCAACCACCGCGCCTACGGGGCGTTTGGGCGTCGCCAAAGCGGCCTCGAGCGCGGAAAGCTCGGCTTGCATCAAGCGGCCTGCGCAGGATGGCAACAGCCGTGCCACGCCTTCGGTGGACGCATGGGCACGGTGCGCGGCGGAAAACGCGTCGTTGCAATAGATGTCACCCAAAGCGGCGAGCCGTTTGGCGAATTCAGGATCGTTCTCTGTCTCGCCAGGGTAAAAGCGAATGTTTTCAAGCAACAAAACATCGGCAGCGTTGATTTCTTCGGTGCCGGTTTCGGCTGCTTCCAGTGTTTCGGCCAGCACAACCTTGCGTCCCAAAGCGGCCTCGAGCGCGGGGAGCACGACACGTAGGCTTAGGTCTTGCACACGCTTGCCTTTGGGGCGACCAAAATGGGCGAGCAAAACGGGCGTGCCGCCTTGGGTCAGAATATCGCGCAGGGTGGGCACGATCCGCTGGATGCGGGTGTCGTCCGTGACCTTGCCGTCTTCAACCGGCACGTTGATATCCACGCGCACCAGAACCCGCTTGCCGCGCAGGTCCATGTCGTCCAATGCTTTCCAGCCCATCTTGTCCCTCGTGTAGATCCACAATCCCGTCGTGTTTTGCCGTTATTGCCGTCAGGGTCAATGGACCCGCTTGGCAATTGCGCTTGCACGCCCTAGGTAATTGCCAACGAAATTCTAAAAGGAGACCGGCATGGCCGAGATCAAAGACCCCGAAAACACGATCCTCATGGAGCTTAAGGGCGGGACTGTCACCATTCAGCTTTTACCCGACATCGCCCCCAAACATGTCGAGCGTATGAAAGAACTGGCCCGGGCCGGTAAATACGACAACGTGGCCTTTCACCGTGTGATCGAAGGGTTCATGGCGCAGACCGGCGACGTGGCAAACGGCAACATGGAAGAAAACTTTAACCTGCGCGCAGCAGGGACAGGCGGGTCCGACTTGCCGAACCTGCCGGCAGAGTTTTCGAAAGTGCCGCACGCCCGTGGCAGCATTGGGGCCGCGCGTTCCGCAAATCCGGACAGCGCCAACAGCCAGTTTTTCATCAACTTCAAGGACAACGACTTCCTGAACGGTCAATACACCGTTTACGGTCAGGTCATTTCCGGGATGGAACATGTCGATGCGATCACCCGTGGTGAACCGGCCGCGAACCCTGACCGCATGATCAGCGTCAAGGTTGCTGCAGATGCGTAATTTGTTTGCAGCAGGCATTGCCTCGGCCCTGATGGCAGGGGCGGCTTTCGCGGATGGTCTTGCGATCACCGTGGATGGCGAAGCCCAAGGCACGATTAAAATCGATCTGGCCGAAGACGTGGCCCCCGCGCATGTCGCCCGCTTGAAAGAGCTGGCGACATCCGGTGCCTATGATGGTGTGGTGTTCCACCGCGTGATCGACGGGTTCATGGCGCAGACCGGTGATGTCGAGTTCGGCAAGGCCGGCGGCGACACAGGCCGTGCGGGTATGGGCGGATCAGATCTGCCAGACCTGCCCGCTGAATTCTCGGACATCGCTTTTGACCGTGGCGTTGTTGGCATGGCACGCAGCCAAAGCCCTGACTCTGCGAACTCGCAGTTCTTCATCATGTTTGACCAAGGGCACTTCCTGAACGGGCAATATACCGTTGTGGGCAAGGTGACCGAAGGGTTGGACGTGCTGGACGCGATCAAGCGTGGAACCGGCGGCAACGGGGCCGTCAGCGGAACGCCTGATCGTATGGTCGAGGTCAAAGTCACCGAATAATCATAGCGTCGGGCAGGGGCGTTCGCGCCTTTGCCCCGCTTTGACCGCTTTGCGCTTAGGCCGCCAAAGGTGTTGAGTTGAAAACGAAAAAGGGCGTCGCACCAATGCGACGCCCTTTTTAATTCATCACCCTTTGTCCGATCAGGACGCGGGGTTTGGCTTTTGGGCCGGTGCGGATTTCGCGCCGGGGTTCAGCGGATCGTCTTGACGCTGAACGGAGCCTTCGAAATGCGCACCGGATTCGATGGCGATGGTTTTATGGATGATGTCACCTTCGACGCGGGCGGTGGATGTCAGACGCACTTTCAGGCCACGCACGCGGCCCACGATACGGCCGTTGATGACAACGTCATCGGCAATCACTTCGCCTTTGATGGTCGCTGTTTCGCCGATGGTCAGCAGGTGGGCGCGAATATCGCCTTCCACGGTGCCTTCGACTTGGATGTCGCCGGTCGTTTTCAGGTTGCCGGTGATGTGCAGATCAGAGGAAAGCACGGAGGCAGGTGGTTTTGCCTTGGGCGCGCTGGCCTTGAATTCGCTTTGCTTTGGGGCAGCCGGTGCAGAGTGTGACGGTGCAGCAGTGCTGGACGTGTCTGCGTCGGACTTATGAGCGGGATCATTGATTTTGCTTTTAGAAAACATCGTTTGCAGCCTTGATAAAGATCATTGGATTTACAGCCTTACCACCGACACGGACTTCGTAATGCAGGTGGACGCCAGTAGACCGTCCTGATGTTCCCATATCACCTATCCGCTGTCCGCGCGATACCCTTTGGCCGACTTTTACGCGCAATTTGGATTGGTGCGCGTAACGTGTCTCGACCCCGAATTCATGTTGAATTTTAACCAACCGCCCATATCCCGAGCTCCAGCCGGCGTGGGTGACGACGCCCTCGGCTGTCGCGTAAATAGGCGTGCCCATACCCGCAGCAAAGTCGGTTCCGCTGTGCATTCTGCGCCCGCCCGTCTTTGGATCCCGGCGATAGCCATACGGGCTGCTGAACCGGAAAGACGACTTGAGCGGGCCCGCAAAGGGCGCCTTTTGCGCGGCAATGCGGTACATATTCAGCTTGTCCATCTGGCTTAGCAGCCGGTTGGCACGCAGCGTATCCGGAGAAGGAACCTCCCCCCGTGTGGAGAAGCTGAGGGGCATGAGCGGGCCGCCTTGACCGGAATAACCGCGCCGCACCGTCGCCAGCATGCGGTCGGTGGGCATGCCGGCGCTGCGGAACATCTTGTCCAGCGGGGCAACAGACACGGTCATGGCTTCTTCGAGTTGGCGGAAAATCGCGTCGTTCTGATCGCGCATCAAAGCCAGTTTCTGGGTCAGCTCGTCTGCCTGGATCAAGGCGTCCTGCGCGTCGATCACCACTTGATCCCGCTCTGCGGCCGTACGCTCGAGCGCCTCGGCAAGCAGTGAAATCGGAGCAGAAGATACATTCGCCTTTGTTGTCGTCTTGCCGTCGCCCGCAGCGGCCCCTTCGAGTTCGGCCACCTGAGTGCGCGCGGCCTCACGGTCTTTCATGGTATCCCGCAGGGTGCTCTGGATCACTTCGATGCCGGTTTCCAGCTCGCGGCGGCGGGTCTCGGATTGCAGCAGTTCTGATTGCATGACCGAAATCTGTTTGAGCGCGGCATTGAACCGTTCTTGCGCTGCCACGGCCTCTTCGGCGCGGCCGTTGCGCTGCGCCGAAAGATCACTGAGCCGCGCCTGATAGGTACGCTGATCACGCTTTGCTTGCTCGCGGAAGTTGCCCGACCCGATGCTGTCCATCAGAATCACCGCGGTTGCCACGATGGACCAGGCCACAAAGAGCGAGGCTGCGGAAAACACGAAAAGCTGGGTAACGGGGCGCAACCGGATAAAACGTGTGTCGGAGTCGGATTTCAGAAAGACGCGGCGTTCCGGAAAGAAACGTTCGAGCGCCGCATTAAATTTGATCGCCAACCTTGTTCGCACGCGTGGTATCCTTGTTTCGTCCCAGTCACAGCACACCGGGCCCCCGCCGCGCGCTGATAGTCACCGGTAGTGCTTAGCCATCGGGTGCCCCTCGGGCAACCCTTCAGGCTTTTTGACCGGCGGTTAATGAAGCTTTAACGTTAAATTTGGCGATAAATTGCCGGTTCAAAGGTTTAGTGCGCGACGTTCATCAAAGATTTTCGGTCAGCGGCCAATAGAAATCTGGCGGAATTCCCGCCTCGGCACGCTTTTCTTCGTTGAAGGGCGACTTGAGCGCGCCATGAAAATATTTGCGAACCAACCCGTGAAACGCTTCCTTTGGGTCCAATTCATGACGACCACAAAGGAAATGGAACCACTTTGATCCATAAGCCACATGTGCAACCTCTTCAGCATAGATCGTCTCAAGCGCTTCAACGGCCTGCTTGGCCTTCGCACTTTTGAACACCTGAATCATATTGGGGGTCACATCCAGCCCGCGCGCCTCTAAAACCATGGGTACAACAGCAAGGCGACCCATGAAGTCGTCCACCGTATCCTCTGCTGCGCGCCACATTCCTGCATGGGCGGGCAAGGCCCCATAGTGGCTATCCAATGCTTCAAGACAATCGCACATCAGGTTGAAATGTTTGGATTCATCGTCCGCGGCGTTGACCCAATCATCGTAAAACCCCATCGGCATTCTGATAGCGGTAAATCGCGCAATGATGTCCCAATGCAAATCAACCGCGTTCAGCTCGATGTGGGCGACAGCATGAAGCAAAGCGATCCGGCCCTCGGGTGAGCCGGGCTTGCGATGGGGCACATCGCGGGGCGATAGAAGTTCGGGCCTGTCGGGGCGGGCGGGACGCAGAGGCGGGTTTGATGTGCCAATCACCGGCGTTTCACCGGCAGCGCGCGCGGCACGCCATTCGGCGGCATATTGATGCGATAGCGCGGTTTTTTCGCGGCCATCGGCGGTGCGCAGCACATTCTCTGCCATTTGAGCCAGCGCAATCATAGCGCGCGTACCGCGTCCAGAACCTCTTCTACGTGGCCGGCGACTTTTACCTTGCGCCAGATGCGAGCAATATTTCCATTTGCATCAATCAGATAGGTCGCGCGTTCGATCCCCATGGATTTTTTGCCATACATGTTTTTCTCGACCCAGACGCCATAGGCTTCGGTCACGGCACCGTCGATATCCGCCAGCAACGGAACGGTCAGCGCATGTTTAGCTGCAAAGCGGTCGTGCTTTGCCATCGTATCGCGGGAAACGCCAAAAACAATGGCACCCGCATTCTCAAACGCTGGCAACTGCTCCGAAAAACCGATGGCTTCCTTTGTGCAGCCCGGTGTATTGTCGCGCGGATAAAAGTATAAAACCACAGCCTTGCCCCGCAGATCGGAGAGCGAAATTTCGCCACCGCCCGTAACAGGAAGCTTAAAGTCTGGTGCAGGTTGGGAAATCTCTGGCATGGGTTACTTTCTTATGTATTGGAAGCTTTTGTCTGCGCTGTCATACTAGTCGGGCTTGGCGAAACTTAAAACCCAAGACGCCCCAATAGCCGGACGCTCATGCCAAACGCCAACCCAGCCTCCCGTACCCCCAAGCGGAAACGACTTTGGCAGGCGACCAAATGGTCGTTGCTGGTTATTACGCTGATCGTCGCGGCCATCTCTGGCACTGCTATCTATCTGATCCGTAGCCCGATCGTGGTGCCAGAGTGGCTGGAGACCCGTATCGAGGAGCGCTTTGCCCAAGATATGCCCCGGGCGCGGATCGGATTCGGTGAGATGGTATTGATTGTCGACAAAGGCTGGCGTCCGCGCATCAGGCTTAGGGATGTGAATATCGCCAATCCGGACGGCGTCAGCTTTGCTGCGTTTCGTGAAGTGCAGGCCAGTTTTTCCGTGCAGGGGCTTTTGGCCGGCGAGGTGCAGCCCCAGAATATTTCAATGTCCGGCGTGGTCGCAAACCTACGACGTGATCTTGACGGCCGGGTCGCGCTAAGCGCGAGCACGGGGGATGCGCCAGCGGAGCGGCGCGCAGCGACCATGCCTCAACTGATTGGACAGCTCGATGCGGTGTTCGAGGCCAAGGCCATGCGCAGGTTGCGGTCGATCGAGCTACGCGCCCTGACGCTGCGCTACACCGATCTGCAGTCTGATAGGATGTGGACAGTGGATGGCGGACGCATGTTGCTGGATCGGGACGGGACGCGTCTGGACATCACGGCGGAGCTTGCCGTTTTGGGCGGGGGTGCCGATGTGGCGACGCTTTCGGCAAGCTATACCAGCAAGCTTGGCGATACTGCGTCGCAGTTTGGTGTGAATTTCGACGGGGTGAGTGCGGCCGACATCGCGATCCAAAGTCCCGCTTTCGCTTGGCTGAACATATTGCGCGCACCCATCTCGGGTTCTGTGCGCAGCAGCCTTGATGACGACGGCACCTTTGAGCCGCTGAACGCCACGTTGCAAATTGGCGCGGGGGTCGTGCAGCCGAGCGAAAGCGCGACGCCCATTCCCTTTGATGGTGCACGTAGCTATTTCAGCTATGATCCTGACCAACGCTTGCTGCGGTTTGATGAATTATCTGTCGAAAGCAAGTGGGTGTCGGGGCGGATCGAAGGCGACGCGACGTTGGGCATCGACGCAAGCGGCAAGCTGGGGCAGTTGGTGGCGCAAGTCCGCTTGCGGGACCTGGTCGCTGATCCTGCGGATCTCTACGTTACGCCTGTGTCGATCGAGGGTGCCGACGTCGATGCGAAAATAACTTTCAATCCGTTCCACATGTCTGTCGGACGCATGGATATACTCGACGGGGATACGACCCTGAACCTGTCGGGCGATCTGCGCGCCGGCACGCAGGGGTGGCAGGTGGCGTTGGATGCGGGATTGAACGCGTTGAAGCCCGAACGCCTGCTGAAGCTTTGGCCGGAGAACGTCAAACCAAAGACGCGCAAATGGGTGGCCGACAACGTCTATGCTGGCGCGCTGAGCGACGTCGATCTTGCTTTTCGGCTGAAGCCGGGTGAGGCACCCCAAACCTATCTCGATTTTGATTTTCAGGGGGCGGAGGTACGTTTTTTGCGTACGATGCCAAATGTTACGTCGGGCAGCGGTCATGCGAGCCTGTCGGCAAACCGCTTTGTGGTGAGTGTGGACAGCGGCACCATCACGCCGCCTGACGCGACGCCGGTATCGGTGAACGGAACGTCCTTTATAATGCCCGATGTCACGGTCAAGGATGGCCCCCCCGGCATTGTCAGGCTTCAGGCCGAGGCTGAAATCACCTCTATCCTGTCGCTGTTGAACCGGCCACCGCTTCACGCAATGGATAAGGCTAATCTGCCCGTCGATATCGTTGATGCCGTGGCTGACGTGTCCGGGACCTTGTCGTTTCCGATGAAGAAAGGGTCCGACCCGAAACTTACGATTTTTGACGTCAACGGAACGCTGGCCGACTTTAAAAGCGATCGCTTGGTCAAAGGTCGGTCGCTGCGCGCCGATGTGCTGACCCTGAATGCGTCCAACACCGGCCTTAAAATCAAGGGGCAAGGGCAGCTTGATGGGGTGCGTTTTAACGGTGAATGGGCCCAACCCTTTGGCAAACCGGGGGCTGCCAGCAGTGTAAGGGCGGATATCGCGCTGAACGCACAGACGCTGGAACGCTTCAATATTGCACTGCCCCCCGATACCGTGAGTGGCGAGGGTCGGGCTTGGTTCGCGATGGACTTGGTCAAAGGCAAAACGCCCAAGTTTTCTGTCTCCTCCGACCTGAGCGGGCTGCGCCTTTCGGTGCCGCAGATCGGCTGGACGAAGTCCCAATCGCAAACTGGCAAGCTTGAAATAGCGGGACTGTTCGGGCCAGTTCCCGACATTGATACGTTGAAAATTAACGCGCCGGGTCTGACAGCGCATGGTGACGTGACGCTCAAACCAAGCGGCGGATTGGATCGGTTGCGCCTTCACCGATTGTCTGTCGGGAATTGGTTGGACGTGCCCGTCGATCTCATAGGGCAGGGAGCCGGGCGACCCGTTCAGGTTATGATAAAAGGTGGGAGCCTGGATCTGCGGAAAGCGCGCTTTGGCAAGACCGAACCCAGCCGTGTCGCCAGCCCGCCCATGCGGGTGGCGTTGGACCGTTTGCAGGTGACGGACACGATTGCGTTGACCGACATGACAGGTGAATTTGACGTCGCTCGTGGCTTGGATGGGCAATTTAGTGCAGCGTTGAATGATGGCACTGGGGTCTCGGGGCGCGTTGTGCCCAGGAATGGTCGTAGTGCAGTTCAGTTGACTGCAACCGATGCGGGCGGGGTTTTGCGTTCCGCCAATATCGCGAAACAGGTGCATGGTGGCGCATTGTCGCTGACCTTGGTGCCGGTCGGTTCGGATGGTGCCTTTGATGGGCATGCAGAGATAAAAGACGTGCGGATTAAAGATGCACCAACCATTGCCGCCCTTGTAAACGCTGTATCTGTCGTGGGATTGATCAACGAATTGAACGGCGACGGTATATATTTTGATACGGTCGAAGCTGATTTTCGCCTCTCCTCCAATCGGGTCAATCTGACACAAGCCAGCGCAACGGGCGCGTCGCTTGGCATTTCGATGGACGGGGTTTTTGCCACTGACACAGGGCAAATGGCCTTGCAGGGGGTGATCTCTCCCGTCTATTTGCTGAATGGCATTGCAAGCTTTTTGACCCGCAAGGGGGAGGGGTTGTTGGGCTTTAACTATACAATCGGGGGGACGGTACAATCGCCGTCTGTATCGGTTAATCCCTTGTCGGGTTTGCTGCCGGGCGCGCTTCGCGATATTTTTAGGTCGGCGCCGAGGACGACGCCAAGTCAGCCAGGGACCTTGCAACCCGCACCTGTCGCACCCGCACCGCAAAAACCTGTTGCTGAACGCTTTGAGGGGCGCTAACCGGCGAGGATGAAACTCAGTGACTTTGACTTCGACCTGCCTGAACGCCTGATCGCCACGCGGCCCGCGGTGCCGCGGACAGCAGCCAAAATGTTGGTTGCGCACAACGATGCCATCATCGACAGCACCGTATCCCGGATCACGGACTGGTTGCGCCCCGGTGATAGGCTCGTGCTGAACGACACCCGTGTGATCCCCGCGCGGTTGACCGGGTATCGTAGCCGCGACAGCGCCCAAGGGCACGTGCAGGCGCGTATTGAAGTGACCTTGTTGGAGCCGCGCGGCGATTCCGATTGGACTGCATTGATTAAGCCCCTGAAAAAGCTGAAGCTTTTTGAAGCGGTTGTCTTCAGCAGTGACCTTTCTGCGCGACTGGAAGGGATAGAGAACGGACAAGGCGTGTTGCGCTTTAACTGTACCGGACCAGATTTCGATTCTGCGCTCAATAGCGCGGGCGCGATGCCATTGCCGCCTTATATCGCGGGCAAAAGACCTGCCGACGCGCAGGATTTGACGGATTATCAAACCGTGTTTGCCAGAAAAGCCGGGGCCGTCGCGGCACCGACGGCCTCGCTTCACTTTGATCAAATGCTGCTTGATCAATTGGCTGCTATGGGAGTCGATTTCAGCCATGTCACACTGCACGTTGGCGCGGGTACCTTTCTTCCGGTTAAAGTCGACGATATTGCCGACCATAAGATGCACAGCGAATGGGGGCAGGTGAGCGCGCAAGCGGCCGCCGAGATTATCGAGACCAAAGCCGCTGGAGGGCGGGTCATACCCGTCGGCACAACCGCGTTGCGGCTGGTCGAGACAGCGGCGCGATCGGGCATTATCCAGCCGTGGGAAGGAGATACAGATATTTTCATCACCCCGGGGTTTGAATTTAACGTCGCAGACGCTTTGATGACGAATTTCCATCTTCCCAAATCAACTCTCATGATGCTCGTCTCGGCATTGATGGGGCAAAAAACTGTACAAAACATTTACAAGCATGCGATTGAATCGAATTATAGGTTTTTCTCCTATGGTGATGCGTCCTTGCTTTTCCCTAAGACGTAAATAAGCGCCTGAACGTCGTTGAGGGGGGTGACACCTACCGTGATCGTCGTCAGGGAGGGATCACGTGGTGTTAAAGGATTCGTAAGATGCTTCAGGTACTGACCAGCGCATGGGCGCTTTTGTTGGGCATGTGTTTGCTGATGGTGGGCAACGGCATGCAGGGTACGCTTTTGGGTATCAGAGGCGGGATCGAAGCATTTTCGACGTTTGAAATGTCGATTGTCATGTCGGCATATTTCGTGGGCTTTCTGGGCGGGTCGAGGATGGCACCTGGTATGATCCGTCGGGTTGGACACGTCCGCGTCTTTGCCGCGCTGGCGTCGATGATTTCTGCCGTCATGATCTTGTATCCGACGTTCCCCAATGTCTTGGTTTGGTCCGCCGGACGCGTACTGATTGGTTTTTGTTTTTCTGCCGTCTACGTCACGGCGGAAAGTTGGCTAAATAACGCTGCGACAAACGAAAATCGCGGTCAGGCGTTGTCTTTGTATATGATCGTGCAGACGTTTGGCATCGTGATTGCCCAGGCATTGCTGCTCACAGCGGATCCGTCGGGCTTTGTGCTTTTTGTAATTCCGTCTGTTCTGGTAAGCGTCGCTGTTACCCCGATTTTGCTGTCGATCAGTCCCACGCCTGCGTTCGATACGACTAAACCGATGAGCCTGCGTGAATTGGCCGGGTTTTCCCCGCTTGGCTGCGTTGGGATGTTCCTATTGGGCGGTGTTTTCTCGGCGCAGTTCGGCATGGCATCGGTTTACGGCGCTGAGGCGGGGCTGACGGTCGCGCAAATTTCGATATTTGTCGCGACGTTTTTTGTTGGGTCGGTCATCCTGCAATATCCAATCGGATGGATGTCAGACCGCATGGATCGTCGCCTTCTGATTGTAATTACATCGGTGATTGGTGGTATCGGATCCATCGTCGGGATGCTGCTGGGGCATAACTTTACGATCCTTTTACTGACAGCCTTTGTTGTCGGTGGCATGTCTAACCCGCTGTATTCCCTTCTTATTGCGCACACGAATGATTTTCTTGAACCAGAGGATATGGCCGCCGCGTCTGGTGGAATGATCTTTATTAATGGACTGGGGGCGATCTTGGGGCCTGTCATTACCGGTTGGATGATGGGTACGGCGCTTGGGCCGGGGGGGTTCTACCTTTTTACGGCGGTCTTGTTTTTCGCCTTGTCCATGTATGCATCCTATCGCGCGACCGTGCGACCGGCCGTCCCTACCGATGAAACGGGCAATTACATTCCCATCTACCCAGCTGCGACAACCGTCGCGGTGGAGCTTGCGCAAGAATATGCCATTGAAAGCGAACAGGCTGCTGACGCCGACGCGCCCTAGACGTTCTGCGCGGTCGCTATAGTTTGTACATAGAGCAGACCAGAATGATAATCGCAGACAAGAACGAAAGGGCGCGGAATATGAAAACGGCAGAAGAGGTCCGAGAGTTTTGGATTGATCAAGTCGGACCGGAAGGCTGGTATGCCGTCCGGGAAGAATTGGACGACGCAATTCGCACGCAGTTCTTAGAGACATGGGAACTCATCGGGACTGGCCGCTTGGATAGCTGGTTGACCCGTGCAGAAGGGGCGCTGGCCTATCTCATTTTGGCCGACCAATTTCCCCGCAACATGTTTAGGGAGAGCGGACGCGCGTTTTCGACCGATGTGCGCGCCCTTAAAGCAGCGCAAACAGTTGTTCGCAAGGAATGGGACCAGTTGATTGACGCGCCCGCGCGGCAGTTCTTTTACCTTCCATTCATGCATTCGGAAAGTTTGACCGATCAAGATCACTGTGTTCGTTTGATTTGTGAGCGGATGCCGGGTGCCGGCGACACATTGATGCATGCTCAAGCCCATCGACATGTGATCCGAAAGTACGGCAGGTTTCCCTATCGCAATGATGTCCTAGGGCGGCGATCGACCCCGGCCGAGTCCGCTTACCTGAACGCAGGCGGGTATGCGCACACTTTGCGCTCAATGGCATGAGCCCTGCGTCTGCAGCGTCCACTGAATTCTCCGAGTTGCCGCCAATCGTAAGATAGTTTACCACTAAACTAAATTTCAATACGTGCTGCGAGGTTGCATAATGGCTGCTAAATCCTTTGATTTGATTGTGATCGGTGCGGGCCCTGGGGGCTATGTTGCTGCCATCCGTGGTGCCCAACTGGGACTATCTGTTGCGATCGTCGAACGAGAGCATCTAGGTGGCATTTGTCTTAATTGGGGCTG
Organism: Sulfitobacter litoralis; assembly: GCF_900103185.1. Taxonomy (GTDB): domain Bacteria; phylum Pseudomonadota; class Alphaproteobacteria; order Rhodobacterales; family Rhodobacteraceae; genus Sulfitobacter; species Sulfitobacter litoralis. Next base: position 97,747 of record NZ_FNJD01000009.1, on the reverse strand, counting down.
TATTCCGACCAAAGCGCTTTTACGATCATCCGAGGTGTTCCATCTGATGCAACGTGCCAGCGAGTTTGGACTTAAGGCGGATAATATCGGCTATGATCTGGATGCGGTGGTCAAGCGGTCGCGCAAGGTCGCGGGGCAGCTGTCGGGCGGTATCGGCCACTTGATGAAAAAGAACAAAGTCGCGGTGTTTATGGGCAGTGCGAGTCTGGCTGGCAAAGGCAAAGTCACTGTTAAGGCGAAAGAGGGCGAGGAGACGCTGACCGCCAAGAACATAGTTCTTGCGACGGGGGCACGAGCGCGGAACCTCCCCGGTCTGGAGGCAGACGGTAAACGTGTATGGATGTATAAAGACGCACTTCAGCCACCCCACATGCCGAAAAAGCTGCTTGTGATCGGCTCTGGCGCGATTGGTATCGAATTTGCGAGTTTCTACAACACTTTGGGCGCAGACACGACCGTGGTCGAAGTGATGGACCGCATTCTGCCGGTAGAGGACGAAGAGATCAGCAAATTCGCGAAAAAGCAGTTTGAAAAACAGGGCATGAAAATCATGCAGAAATCTGTCGTCAAACAGCTGGACCGTGCTGACGACAAGGTGACGGCGCATATTGAAACAGGCGGAAAAGTAACCAAGCACGAATTCGATACAGTGATTTCCGCTGTAGGTATTGTTGGAAACGTTGAAAATCTGGGGCTCGAAGATCTGGGTGTAAAGATCGACCGCACACATGTTGTGACGGATGAATATTGCCGCACCGGTGTCGACGGGCTGTACGCCATTGGAGATATAGCAGGCGCCCCTTGGCTGGCGCATAAAGCGTCTCATGAGGGTGTGATGGTCGCAGAGCTCATCGCCGGTCAGCATCCGCATCCGGTCAAGCCGGAATCCATCGCCGGATGTACCTACTGTCATCCGCAAGTTGCGTCGGTCGGCTATACAGAAGCGAAAGCCAAGGAGCTTGGCTTTGATGTTAAGGTCGGACGTTTCCCCTTTATTGGCAACGGCAAGGCGATTGCCCTAGGCGAACCGGAAGGCATGATCAAAACCGTCTTTGATGCCAAAACCGGAGAATTGCTAGGGGCGCATATGGTGGGTGCGGAGGTGACCGAACTGATCCAAGGTTATGTGGTGGGGCGTCAGCTGGAAACCACCGAAGAAGACTTGATGAACACGGTCTTCCCCCATCCGACTCTTTCAGAGATGATGCATGAATCCGTGCTCGACGCGTATGGGCGTGTCATTCACATGTAGGTTGCGCTAGCGCATATGTGGTAGTCTTATTTTGCAACGCCCGGTGACATCTCCAATGTTATCGGGCGTTTGGCGTTTTTGGGGCGCATGAAATTGGACTGCGATACAGGTGTTCCTCTTGTGTTCTTAATTTTCCATTGGAGAATCCGTATCACGCACCTATGTACTAAGCGTTAACGGGGGTCCGATATGGCTGAGCTAAAGAACATCGAAGTGCGCGGCGCGCGCGAGCACAATCTTAAAAACATCGATGTGGATATTCCGCGCGATAAGTTGGTCGTGATCACTGGCCTTTCAGGGTCAGGTAAATCGAGCTTGGCCTTCGATACGATTTATGCGGAAGGCCAGCGGCGCTATGTCGAGTCGCTGAGCGCCTATGCCCGCCAGTTCCTTGATATGATGCAGAAACCTGATGTGGATCATATCAGCGGCCTGTCTCCCGCGATTTCGATCGAACAAAAGACGACGTCAAAGAACCCGCGGTCGACCGTGGGGACGGTGACTGAAATCTACGACTATATGCGTTTGCTTTTCGCGCGCGTTGGCACGCCTTATTCTCCCACGACTGGCAAGCCGATCGAGGCGCAGCAGGTGCAGGACATGGTCGACCGGATCATGACCATGCCAGAGGGGACGCGGGCCTTCCTGCTGGCACCGATTATTCGTGACCGTAAAGGCGAATACCGCAAGGAGTTCCTTGAACTGCGCAAACAGGGTTTCCAGCGCGTTAAGGTGAACGGAGAATTTTACGAGTTAGACGAGCCGCCCACGCTGGATAAAAAATTCCGTCATGACATCGACGTTGTTGTCGACCGTATTGTCGTGCGCGAGGGGCTAGAGACGCGGTTGGCAGACTCCCTGCGTACCGCGCTTGATCTGGCGGATGGTATTGCTGTGCTAGAAACCGCCCCCGCCGAGGGCGAGCCCGAGCGCCATACTTTCAGCGAAAAATTCGCCTGTCCCGTGAGCGGCTTTACGATCCCCGAGATCGAGCCGCGGCTGTTTTCATTCAACGCTCCTTTCGGTGCCTGTCCGTCTTGTGATGGTCTGGGCAAAGAGTTGTTTTTTGATGAACGCCTTGTCGTTCCAGATCAAAACCTCAAGGTGTATGACGGCGCACTGGCCCCGTGGCGCAAGGGTAAGTCCCCGTATTTCCTGCAAACTATCGAAGCTATCGCGAAACACTATAAATTTAGTGAAAATACGCGGTGGAAAGACCTGCCGGAAAACGTCCAGCAGGTTTTCTTGCGCGGTTCCGGCAAGGAAGAGATCAAGTTCCGCTATGACGAAGGCGGCCGCGTCTACGAGGTCAGCCGCGTTTTCGAAGGGGTGATCCCCAATATGGAGCGCCGCTACCGCGAAACGGACAGCAACTGGATCCGTGAAGAATTCGAACGCTACCAGAACAACCGTCCCTGTGGCACCTGCAACGGCTACCGCCTGCGTCCCGAAGCCTTGGCGGTCAAGATCGGTCCGTCCGACGGAAAGCCCGAGACGCTGCTCCATGCGGGCCAGGTCGTGCAAATGTCGATCCGCGAGGCTTTCGATTGGTGCACCAACGTGCCCGATTATCTGACCGTGCAAAAGAACGAAATTGCGCGTGCGATCCTCAAGGAAATCCGCGAGCGGCTGGGGTTCCTAAACAATGTCGGGCTGGAGTATCTGACGCTGGCGCGCTCTAGCGGGACTCTGAGCGGCGGGGAAAGCCAACGTATCCGTCTTGCCTCGCAGATCGGGTCGGGGCTCACGGGGGTGCTATATGTGCTCGACGAACCTTCCATCGGCCTGCATCAGCGTGACAATGATCGTCTGTTGCAAACGCTCAAGAACTTGCGCGATCAAGGCAACACAGTGATTGTTGTCGAACATGACGAAGAAGCGATCCGCGAGGCGGATTATGTCTTTGATATCGGTCCGGGTGCCGGGGTTCATGGCGGGCGCGTCGTCAGCCATGGGACAGCCGAAGAGGTTGCGAATGACCCGAATTCATTGACGGGCCAGTATCTAACCGGCAAGCGTGAAATTGCGGTGCCTGCCAAACGGCGCAAAGGCAACAAAAAGAAAATCCGCGTGGTCAAGGCCACGGGGAATAACCTGCAAAACGTGACGGTGGATTATCCACTGGGGAAGTTCGTCTGTGTGACGGGCGTGTCGGGCGGCGGTAAATCGACGCTGACCATCGAGACGCTGTTCAAGACCGCGTCCATGAACCTGAACGGTGCCCGCCAGACGCCCGCGCCCTGCGAAACCATCAAAGGCCTCGAGCATCTGGATAAGGTGATCGACATCGACCAGCGGGCAATCGGACGCACACCGCGGTCGAACCCCGCAACTTACACCGGTGCGTTCACCCCGATCCGCGACTGGTTTGCCGGTCTGCCCGAAGCCAAGGCGCGCGGGTACAAGCCCGGACGCTTCAGCTTTAACGTCAAGGGCGGGCGCTGCGAGGCGTGTCAGGGCGACGGTGTCATCAAGATCGAGATGCACTTCTTGCCGGATGTCTATGTCGAATGCGAAACCTGTAAAGGCCAGCGCTATAACCGCGAAACGCTTGAGGTGAAGTTTAAGGGCAAATCCATTGCTGACGTGCTGGATATGACCGTCGAAGATGCGCAGGGTTTCTTTCAGGCGGTGCCAAGCATCCGCGAGAAGATGGATGCCCTGATGCGCGTGGGCCTTGGCTACATCAAGGTGGGCCAGCAGGCGACCACGCTGTCAGGCGGCGAAGCGCAGCGCGTCAAGCTATCGAAAGAGCTCAGCAAACGGTCGACGGGGCGAACGTTGTATATTCTGGATGAACCCACCACAGGGCTGCATTTCGAAGACGTACGTAAGCTGCTGGAGGTGCTGCACGAGCTGGTGGATCAGGGGAATTCGGTGGTCGTCATTGAACACAACCTCGATGTGATCAAGACCGCCGATTACATCATCGACATTGGTCCCGAAGGCGGGGACGGTGGCGGACAGGTGGTGGCAACCGGCACGCCTGAACAGGTCGCCGAGGTAGAGGGAAGCTATACCGGGTATTACCTCAAGCAGATGCTCGCCCCGCGTAAGGTTGCCGCTGAATAGTCGGCTTGTCGCACCAAACATAGGTACGAGAAAAAATGCCCCGTCCTTCACAGGCGGGGCATTTTTTATGAGTTATTATAGTTTTAGGTTTAATTCAAAAGCCGAGAGGCAAGGCCGATCAACGCGAGGACGTCGTTGGTCCGTGGGTCGACGGCGTAGATATAACCATTGTTCTGGACATAGCGATCATACCGGGTGAGGCCGTGGGTGTGGGGGCGTTCAACCAGAACATAGTGGGTCAGCCTGTCGCCTTTGGCGTGCTTGTGCTTGCTATGGCCTTTCGCCAGATGACGTCCGTTGTCACTGTGGCTCTTTTCGTGCTTTTTGACGGCTTTCTTATATTCTTTGACAGCCTTCTTATGCTGCTTGTCGTGCTTGTCATGACTGATCAGCGTCGCCTGTGGGGTAGCACCGATAAAATGCCCCTGCGCGCCATAGGTGGCAGCGCCGGCCTGTACAGCAGGGCTAAATGCCAGCACGGCAAAGGCGCTTGCAGCTAGGGTAAGGGTTTTCATACTCGTTCTCCGTTCACTGTGTCGATACAGTAACGAACGAACTGGCATCGGGTTTCCGTCGCTTAATCTTGCGGCGGAAACCCGTTTGTCATGACGCGTGGTCAGCCGTTGCGGCCGCGTGTTTCAAAGCGGGGCAGCATGGCCGAGAAATCTTTGCCACTGCCGTCTTCATTCTCGACAAACTGAGCGTAGAGCGCACGCGCCAGCTCGCCCATTGGGGTATCCGCGTTTGCCATCTCTGCGGCCTGCTGGGACAGACCAAGGTCTTTGAGCATCAGTTCGGCGGCAAATCCGGGCGTATAGCCGTTATCGGCAGGCGAGGTGGGGCCAACACCGGGCGCAGGGCAATAGGCGTTCATTGACCAGCTATACCCCGACGACGTGCTGACGACGTCGAACATTTTTTGTCGATCCAGCCCCAGTTTGTCGGCCAGCGCAAAGGCCTCGCAGGTGGCGATCATCGTAACACCAAGGATCATGTTATTGCAGATTTTCGCGGCCTGACCTGCACCGGCATCGCCGCAATGCACGGCCTTTTGTCCCATGATGTCGAACAGGGGCTTGGCGTTGGCGAACGCCTCTTCTGAGCCGCCGGCCATGAAGGTCAACGTGCCGCCAGAGGCCCCGCCAATACCGCCGGAGACAGGTGCGTCAACGGCCATAATGCCCTTGTCTTCAGCGGCTTGCGCGGTGTTCTTCGCGCTTTCAACATCCACGGTGGAACAGTCGATAAATAGGGTGCCTTGCGCCATATGCGGAATTGCCTGTGCTGCCACCTGCCGCAAGATCGACCCGTTGGGAAGCATGGTGATGACCGCGTTCATGCCAGCGACAGCGGCTTCTAGGCTGTCTGCAACGCGCACGCCTTCCGCAGTGGTGCCCGCGACATCAAAGCCCGCCACATCATGCCCCGCTTTGGCGAGATTGGTCGCCATCGGTGCGCCCATATTGCCCAGCCCGATAAATCCGATCTTCATGCTCATGTCGTTTTCTCCAGTGTCAGGGCGTCTTCGGCCAGCGGGCGCAGCATCTTGGCTGTCGCGGCAAGCGGGACGTTCATATCGGCGAATTGCCAGCTTGGGTTACGGTCCTTGTCGATGATCGCGGCGCGGATGCCTTCCAGAAAATCGCCATGCTCCATCGCGCGGAAGGTAAAGCGATATTCCATATCCAGCGCCTTTTCGATGCTTAGCGACGGGCCGCGCAGACGGTGAATGATCTCTATAGTGCAGGCCATCGCTAGGGGGCTGCTGCGTTGCATTTTCTTGAGCGTGTCGGCGGCAAAGGCGCTGTCTGATGCGCGCAGGGCATTAAGGATATCGGCCAGTGTCTCGCCCGCGAAGAAGCTGTCAATCTCTTCGGCCTGCGCCGCCAGAGCGGAGGCGGGGGGCGTCGTGCTCGCGGTTGCCAGTATAGCGACATCGCCAGAGTTCTCTAGCGCGGCGATCACATCAGGCCAATTTAGCTCTGCAATGTAAGTATCTGAAAAGCCTGCATAAATCGCATCTTCACCCTTCATTCGTGACGCCGTCGTACCCAGATATTCACCCACCCGTCCAGGGGCCAGCGCCAGCATCAGGCTGCCACCTACATCGGGCACCAGACCAATGCCGCATTCCGGCATCGCGATCTGGCTGCTTTCTCCCACGATCCGGTGCGACCCATGGCATCCGATACCGACACCGCCGCCCATCGTGAACCCCTGCAGAAAGGATACAACCGGCTTAGGGTAGGCGAAAATCTTGGCGTTCAGACGATATTCATCGGCCCAGAACGTGCGCCCGTAGGCATAGTCGCCCTTGGTACCCGTGGCATAGAGTTCGGCAATATCACCGCCCGAGCAAAAGGCACGATCCCCTTCGGCATCTAGGATAATCAGATCAACATTCGGGTCATGTTGCCATGCGTCGAAAGCGTCTTCGATGGCGAGACACATGTCATAGGTCATGGCGTTCAGCGCCTTAGGGCGGGTCAGGGTAATCCGACCCGCGCGGCCTGAAATACGGATTGAGATATTGGTCATCGGTTTTTCAACATGTCGCGCGCGACAATGACCCGCATGATTTCGTTGGTGCCCTCAAGGATCTGGTGCACCCGTAGATCGCGCACCAGCTTTTCGATGCCGTAATCTGCCAGATAGCCATAGCCGCCATGCAGTTGCAGGCATTGATCCACGACTTTGCTGCCGGCTTCGGTCACGAACTTCTTGGCCATGGCGCAGAACTTCGTGGCATCAGGTGCGCCAGTGTCCAGCTTCCACGCAGCTTGCCGCAAGAACACACGGGCCGCCTGAAGTTCGATCTCCATCTCGGCAAGGCGAAACTGCAGTCCCTGAAACTGGTCGATGGGTTTGCCAAAGGCCTTGCGGTCGCCCATATAGTTCAGCGTTGCGGTCAGCGCGGTCTGCGCAGCTCCCAAGGAACAGGCGGCGATGTTCAAACGGCCCCCATCCAGCCCCATCATCGCATATTTGAAACCTTTGCCTTCTTCACCCACCAGATTTCCGGCAGGAATATTGCAATTGTCAAACTGCACCTGAGACGTCGGTTGGCTGCGCCAGCCCATTTTATCCTCTAGCCCGCCGAAGGAAAGCCCTTCGGTGCCGTCTTCGACATAGACAGTGGACACACCCGCCGCACCGTCATCCGACGTGCGCACCATCGCGACGTAAGCGTCGGAATATCCACCGCCCGAGATGAACGCTTTGGTCCCGTTCAGGCTGTAGCCTTCGTTCGTGCGTTCGCATTTCGTCTTGAGCGCCGCCGCATCAGAGCCGGATCCGGGCTCCGTCAGGCAATAGCTTAGCACCGTGTTCATGCTCAGGATGTCGGGCATGATCCGCGACTTGAGTGCGTCACTGGCAAAGCTGTCCAGCATTTTGGCGCACATGTTGTGGATTGACAAGAACGCCGCGACCGAAGGGCAGGCCATGCTGAGCGCCTCGAACACCAGCGTCGCGTCAAGCCGTGTCAAGCCAGATCCGCCCGCGTCCTCGGACACGTACAGCCCGCCAAATCCAAGCTCTGCAATTTTGGGCCAAAGGTCTTTGGGAATCGTTTCGTCTTTCTCCCACTGGCGGGCGAAAGGGGCGATGTGGTCCTGGCCAAAACCATAGGCCATATCGAAAATCGCGGTTTGCTCTTCTGAAAGTGCGAAATCCATAAACGGTGATCCCTCCCAAGACCGGTCGAATTGAACGTATGTTAAATTGTAAGCACGACCAAGGCGATCACGCAAGCACCCTCCGGCGGGGAAACCGCCGAAGGGTAGGGATAGGGCTTATTCCATCGGTTTGAAGTTGAACTCGCCACCTTCTTTGATGCCCGAGGGCCAGCGCGAGGTCACGGTTTTGGTGCGTGTGTAGAATTTGAACGCATCCGGACCGTGCTGGTTAAGATCGCCAAAGACCGATTTTTTCCAGCCACCGAAGGTGTGGTAGGCCAGCGGCACGGGGATTGGCACGTTGATGCCGATCATGCCGACGTTCACGCGGGCGGCAAAATCACGGGCCGCGTCGCCGTCACGGGTAAAGATCGCGGTGCCGTTGCCCATTTCGTGATCCATCGCGAGGCCAAGCGCCTCTTCGTAGGTCTTTGCACGTACGGTGGATAGAACCGGCCCGAAGATTTCGTGCTTGTAGATGTCCATGTCGGGGGTGACGTTGTCAAAGAGGTGCGGGCCGACAAAGAAGCCTTCCTCGTAGCCTTGCAGCTTAAAGTCGCGCCCGTCGACAACCAGCGTGGCACCCTGATCAACACCGGTCTGCACCAGGCGTTCGATGTTGGCCTTTGCGGCTGCGGTGACCACAGGGCCGTAATCGACATCATTGCCCGAGGTATAGGGCCCGACTTTCAGCTTTTCGATGCGCGGCACCAGCTTTTCGATCAGACGATCAGCGGTTTCGTCGCCCACAGGCACCGCGACCGAGATCGCCATGCAGCGTTCGCCCGCAGCACCATAGCCCGCGCCGATCAGCGCGTCGGCGGCTTGGTCCAGATCGGCGTCCGGCATGATGATCATATGGTTCTTGGCACCGCCAAAGCATTGAACCCGCTTACCATTCGCGCAGCCCGTGCCGTAGATATATTCGGCGATGGGGGTGGAGCCGACAAAGCCGACAGATTGAATGACAGGGTGATGCAGGATGGCGTCAACCGCTTCCTTGTCGCCGTTGACGACCTGAATGATGCCTTTGGGTAGGCCCGCTTCTTCCAGCAGTTCGGCCAGCATCAGGGGCACGGATGGATCACGCTCGGACGGTTTGAGGATGAAGGCGTTGCCGCAGACGATGGCGGGGGCAAACATCCACATCGGGATCATGGCCGGGAAGTTGAACGGGGTGATGCCCGCCGACACGCCCAAAGGCTGGCGCATGGAGTACATGTCGATGCCGGGGCCGGCGCTGTCGGTATAATCGCCCTTCAGCAGCTCTGGCGCGCCGATGCAGTATTCGACAACTTCCAGACCGCGCTGCACGTCACCGGCAGCATCCGGTAGCGTTTTGCCGTGTTCGCGGCTCAGTGCTTCGGCCAGCTTGTCCATATCGCGGTTCAGCAGGTCCACGAATTTCATCATGACCCGCGCGCGACGCTGGGGGTTCACCGCGGCCCATGCAGGCTGTGCTGCCATAGCGTATTGTACGGCCTGATCCAATTCAGATTCGTTGGCCAGCGGGCATTGGGCCTGCACTTCACCCGTGGCGGGGTTGTACACGTCTGCAAAGCGGCCTGAGGTGCCTTTGACGTGGGCGCCGTTCATGTAGTGGGTCAATTCTTGCATGGAATGCTCCTTTACTGCGTTTGGCGGCAGGTTAGGCTTGCAAAAAACAAAGTAAAAGGGGCATCGGTTCAAAATCGTTTTGCATTATTGCAAAGCCTTACGCGGGCTGAGAGGGTAGGGTGGGGCGCTGCCCCCGTCCTTCGGACGTCCCCGGAGTTTAAGGGCAAAATGAAGAGCGTGAGGGAGCGTGACAAATGATGGGAAACTGGGACGATCTGCGGCTGTTTCTGGCCGTCGCCCGCGAACAGAGCCTGTCAGGGGCAGGCAAACTGTTGCGGTTGGACCCAGCGACATTGGGGCGGCGTATGGCGCGGTTTGAAAAAGCCATGCAGGCGGTGCTCTTTGTGAAATCTCCGTCGGGCTATGCCTTGACCGAGGCGGGGACGCAGTTACTGGCCCGGGCCGAGGCCGCAGAGCAGGCGATGCGACAGGCCACGGCAGATGTTGCCGTGCCGTCAGATCAGTTGGCAGGGCAGATCAGGATCGGGGCCCCAGACGGGTGCGCCAACTATCTGTTGCCGCAGGTCTGTGCCCGTCTGGTGGCCGAGAATCCGGGGCTCGATATCCAGATCGTCGCCCTGCCGCGTGTGTTCAACCTGTCGCGGCGCGAGGCAGATATGGCGATCGGAGTCAGCGCGCCGACGGCGGGCAGGCTCGTGGTTCAGAAAATTGCCGACTACCAACTGCATCTTGCCGCTGCTGATAGCTATCTTGCGGAGCGCCCCGTGATACAAACGGTCGCCGATCTGCAGGGGCACCGGTTGGTGGGCTATATCCCTGATATGATTTTTGACCGCGAGCTTGATTATCTGGCGGCACTTGGCATGACGCGGGTGCCCTTGGCATCAAATTCAGTGTCAGTGCAGGTCAATATGATCCGTCAGGGTGGCGGGGTCGGGATCGTGCATGATTTCTCGCTTGCGGCGACGCCGGGGGTGACGCGCATTTTGACCAAGGATGTCAGCCTAAGGCGCGCATTTTATTTAATCCGCCACGAGGACGACCGCCGCAATCTGCGTCTGAGCCGTTTCGCAGAAGCATTGGCGCAGGGCGTCCGCGCCGAAGTCGCAAAACTGGAGGCAATTGCTTGACACGCAACAGTATTAAAGGGAACCTGACTTAAAGGTAATATTCTTGCGAAGGGGCCGATCATGCTAGTTTCCCAAATCCTCAAAACCAAGGCAGACGATAGTGTTACGACGGTCAAACCGGGGACACGGATCGCCCAAGCAGCGGCCATGTTGTCGGAAAAGCGGATCGGGACCTTGGTCGTGTCGGCGGATGGCAAAACCCCTGACGGTATCTTGTCAGAGCGTGACATCGTACGCACCCTTGGCCGCGAGGGCAGCGGCTGTCTGGACGACACCGTAGAGGCGCTGATGACGCGCGACCTGGTGACCTGTGCTATGAATGAAACCGCTGATGATATCCTTGCCAAGATGACCCAAGGCCGGTTCCGCCACATGCCCGTGGTGAAAGACGGCGAACTGATCGGGCTGATATCGCTTGGCGATGTGGTCAAGGCGCGTCTGATGGAGCTTTCGATGGAGAAAGACGCGCTTGAAGGAATGATCCGGGGGCACTAGCCCGGGCGAATTTAGCGTTGCATCTTTGTGGTGTAAATGCTTGCTTACACTCAGAATAACGACTTGAAATGACTGGACTCTCCCATGCGCGTTGGCCTTTACCCCGGCACCTTTGACCCGATTACTTTGGGCCATATCGATATCATCCGGCGGGCGGCGACGCTTGTTGACAAACTGGTGATTGGGGTCGCGATCAACCGTGACAAAGGACCGTTGTTCGAGCTGGAAGAACGCGTCGCCCAGATCGAAGAGGAATGTCGCAAGCTGAATGCGGAAACGGGTACAGAGATCGTTGTCCACCCGTTTGAAAACTTGTTGATCAATTGCGCCCATGATGTGGGGGCGCAAATTATTATTCGCGGGCTGCGTGCTGTGGCTGATTTTGAATATGAATATCAAATGGTCGGAATGAACCGGAAGCTCGATGATAGCGTCGAGACGGTATTCCTCATGGCCGAGGCCGAACATCAGGCGATTGCCAGCCGGTTGGTCAAGGAAATTGCCCGGCTTGGCGGGGACGTCAGCAAATTTGTGACGCCCGCCGTCAATGCCGAGCTGTTAAAGCGTTTTAAGCAGTAACGATCAGAGGGTTTTCGCAACCTCGCGCGAGGTGTCGAGCATGCGGTTCGAGAACCCCCATTCATTGTCGTACCAAGCCAGAACCCGCAGCTGCGTCCCACTTTGGACCGACGTCTGATCAAGGGCCACAACACATGAATGTGTATCGTGGTTCAGGTCGATCGACACCAGCGGACGGTCAACCAGACCCAGAATTCCCTTCAGTGGGCCTTCTTGAGCGGCGGTGCGCAGGGTGTCATTGACCTGATCCACAGTGACCTCTTTGGACAGTTCGACCACCAGATCGACGCAGGATACGTTGGGCGTGGGCACACGAATGGCAGTGCCGCCGATCAGCCCGTCTAGTTCCTGTAGAACCTTACCCAGCGTTTTCGCCGCACCGGTGGTGGTGGGGATCATCGACAGGGCCGCAGCGCGCGCGCGGTACAGGTCGCTGTGGGCCGTGTCATGCACCGGTTGGTCGCCCGTGTAGCTGTGGATCGTCGTCATATGCCCGTGCTTGATGCCAAATGCGTCATGCAGGGTTTTGGCCAGTGGGGCCATGCAGTTGGTGGTGCAGGACGCGTTGCTTAGAACAGTGTCTTCAGCGGTGATAAGGTCGTGGTTCACACCGTAGACGATTGTTTTCATGGCGTCTTTACCCGGTGCAGAGATCACAACCCGCTTTGACCCATTCGCCAGATGCTTGGCGGCGGCGTCGCGGGTGGTGAAGATGCCAGTACATTCCAACACGATGTCGACGTCGCCCCAAGGCAGGGCAGTAGGGTCGCGTTCGGCGGTCACGCGGATCGGGCCTTGGCCCACATCCATTGTGTTTTCACCAAGGGTTACGGGGCGGCCAAAGCGACCGTGCACAGAGTCGAATTCGAACAGATGCGCATTGGTTTCCAGCGGGGCAAGATCGTTGATTGCCACCACCTGCAAGTCATCGTCGCCACGCTCGATCAAAGCGCGCAAGACGTTACGACCGATGCGGCCAAAGCCGTTGATTGCCAATTTCGTTGCCATGGGGCGTCCTCCTGAATGTGATAGCGCTAACATCGGCATTTATGACAAAGTGTCAAGCTGTGCGGGGTAATATTGCGTCAGGGGGGACGTTCAGAAGGGCCGGGCACGCGGGCGGATCAGCGCCAGAATGCCAGCCAATCAATCAGGTCGACGAATTTTTTGGTGAGAAAAATCAGGTGTTCGCTGCCATAGACCAGCGCATCAATTCCCAGTGCGGTTAGCAGTACAACAGCGAGGGAGATGGCGATGGGGGTGTCCATGGGGCGGTGGTCCTTGCCTGCGGGTGGCCCAGATATGACAGGGCAACCCGCGCGTCGCAAGTCTTAGCCAAGTTTGCCCATGGCGACGGCCACATCGGCCATACGGACAGAAAAGGCCCATTCATTATCGTACCACGCCAGAACGCGCACCAGACGCTTGCCGACAACCTTGGTCTGGTCTGGCGCGAAGATCGACGAATGTTCAGTGTGGTTGAAATCAACCGATACCTTTTGTTCGGCGTCATAGGCCAAGACACCCGACATGGGGCCGTTTGCCGCGGCGCGCATCGCCTCATTGACCTCTTCGACCGTTACATCGCGACCCGCGGTAAAGGTCAGATCGACGGCACTGACGTTGGGCGTCGGGACGCGCATCGCAGTCCCGTCAAGCTTGCCCTTCAGCGCAGGCAGTACTTCACCCAACGCCTTGGCCGCACCTGTAGAGGTCGGGATGATCGCCATAGCAGCGGCGCGGGCGCGGTACAGATCGTCATGTCGGCGGTCGAGCGTGGGCTGGTCACCGGTATAGCTGTGCACTGTGGTCATGATGCCGCTTTCGATGCCGAATGCGTCATGCAGTGCCTTGGCCAGCGGGGCAAGACAGTTGGTCGTGCAGGACCCGTTGGATATCATCGTGTCAGAGGCTTGCATCTCGTGGTCATTCACACCGTAAACGACCGTGCGGTCGACGTTCTTGCCCGGTGCCGACAGCAACACGCGCTTGGCCCCCTGATCCAGATGCACCTTTGCCAGCAGCCCGTCGTTGAACTTTCCGGTACATTCCAGCACGACGTCGCAACCTTCCCAGTTCAGGTCGTTCATCTGATAGGTCGACATGACCTCCATCTCGCCGCGGCCCAGATCGAGCGTGCCGTTGCCGACCTTAACCTCATTGGGAAAGCGCCCGTGCACGGAATCGTATTTGATCAGATGTGCCGCAGTCTCCAGAGGACCGGTCGCGTTGATCCGGACCACCTCGATGTCATCCCGGCCCGATGCCGCAATATGAGACAGGGTGCAGCGGCCGATGCGGCCAAATCCGTTGATACCGACTTTGATGGTCATGGGGGCGTCCTTTGGCAAAGATCTGGAACTTTCCGGTTCTATATCTGGTGGCCGTGAAGGGGGGAAAGGGCTAAAACCCTCTCATTTCCGTATGTTAGCGATAAATATTAGTGTTAGCGATAACCCTTCGACTGGCTTTGCCTTCCGCCTGCGCTGCGCTACCCTTAGCGGAACAAAGATGGAGAGACGAAATGAGCGGCCTATTAGCCCTGTTGGATGATGTTGCAGCGATTGCAAAAGTGGCCGCGGCCAGTGTGGATGATGTGTTCGGCCAAGCCGCCAAGGCCAGTGCCAAGGCCGCGGGTGCCGTGATCGACGATGCTGCCGTGACCCCCAAATACGTGAGCGGTTTCGAGGCAGACCGCGAGCTGCCCATCATCTGGGGCATCACCAAAGGGTCACTGAAAAACAAGCTGGTGTTCTTGTTGCCCGCCGGTCTGCTGCTGTCAAATTTCGCGCCGTGGCTCATCGCGCCTTTGTTGATGTTGGGCGGGGCTTACCTGTGTTTTGAGGGGGCTGAAAAGATCGCCCATGCGCTTGGGGTGGGGGGCAAGGGCCACGAAGACCATCCCCCTGGTGCCGATGAAAAGGTGATCAAAGACCCCGCCAAGCTCGAAGAGCAAAAGGCAAAAGGCGCGATCAAGACCGACTTTATCCTATCTGCCGAAATTATGACAATCGTTCTGTCCAACCTAGAGGTGACGAACTTCTGGATGGAGGCCGGTGCCCTAGCCGCCGCGGCTGTGATCATCACGGTCGCCGTCTATGGCTCAGTCGCGCTGATCGTAAAAATGGACGACGTTGGCCTCTATATGGCCAAGAACGGCAATCTGGGTCTGACCCGGGGTCTCGGGCGCGGGATCGTGCGTGGTATGCCGTGGTTCCTCAAGGCGCTGACCATTATCGGCACAGCCGCCATGCTCTGGGTCGGCGGATCGATCATTGTACACGGTATGGAAGAGCTCGGCTTTGCTGGCCTCGGACATCTGATCCACGACTACGCTGTCGCCTTTGGCCATCTGGTCCCCGCTGCTTATGTTGGGGCCGCTGAATGGATCGCCAAGGCTGCAATGGACGGTGTGTTTGGTCTGGCCCTTGGGCTGGTGCTTATCCCTGTGGGTGAAAAGATCATCACCCCGCTGTGGCGCGCGGTCTTCAACCGCAAGGATGCCAAAGCCCACGCCTGAGTGAAGCAGCTGAGATAAAGGGAAGGGGGCGCAGTTTGCGTCCCCTTTTTTTATGGCTGGCCAGGGTTGGTCGTTGGGCGCACCTATGAAGATAATCGCTAGGTTCGAATCCGGACAGCGGATGGAATAGCCCTTGAGGCTATCATGCGGTGGAACCTTTGCCGCGCCTTGTCGGTTAAGCGGTAAGGCATGGGACGCCAAAACGTTCACCCCGACATGTCCATTTTTTGAAACTCAGGGCAGGATGCTTGATCCGCCACTTTGATATGGAGGTCTTTTCGTGAAATTCACCCCCCTTGCATGTGCAACCATTCTGGCTTGCGCCGTAGCGCCCGTTCTTAACGCAGGGGTCGCGTTGTCCAGTGCGACAATGTCTTCGCTGACCGTTCCTATGGGGCAGGACGCCCAGATCGTGAAGATCAAAAACGACAAGGAAAAAGGCCCCAAGAAGGCGAAGAAGGAAAAGCATAAGAAGGATAAGCACGCGAAGAAAGAGAAAAAACACGAGAAAAAACACGAGAAGAAACAGGAGAAGAAACAAGAGAAGCAGGCCAAGAAGCTAGAGAAGAAGCTTGAAAAGCACGATAAGGTAAAAGTGAAAGTCAAACGGTCGAAGGAGGATCGTTCGCGTATTTCAAACGAGATTCTGGAAGTGCGCGCACCTGAAGGTCGTGACATGAGCGTGCTACTTGGTGCCGTGCCGCTCGCGCTCTTGGGCTCTCAGATCGCCTTTGCTGATGTCACCGAAGAAAAACGGCTGACCTATCGCAACTGCCCACCGGGCCTTGCAAAAATGGACCCACCTTGCGTACCCCCTGGACTTGCCAAAAAAGGCGTGACCTATGAGGAATGGGTGGCATACGACGACAAGCAGCTTGACGCCATCTACCTTGATCAGCGTACGGAATTTTTGGATCGTGACATTGTCATTGGTGACGAAAGAGCGCCGGATCGGAACGTCATTGTTGAAGAAGATGCAAATCAAGACGTCGTCCTTGACGACGATACTCTGTTGCTCAGCTCGGAACAGATTGCATCGCTTTACGATCTTCGCCCCGCACCGGCAGGCAAGCGCTATGCGTTGATCGATGGCCAGCCTGTATTGCTCACCCAAGAAGATTACACATCGCTACTGCGGATCAATGAACTGGCGCGGGTTGAAAACCTACCAGAGGGCGTGCGCATAGCCCCTACAGCAGCGTTGACGCAGAACGAATTGCGCCAAACCTACAAGTTGCCACAGCTTGAGACCGGCAATAACTATGCTGTTGTGAATGGTGAGCTGGTGACGTTGCAGGACAGTGCATTCGAAACTTTGCAACTTATCCGGATCGCGCGCGCCATTTTTTGAGGCCACGCTGAAGCGAGACCGAGGGGCATGTGCCACGCCTCTCGCAGCTTTTGCCAGCGTCAGACGGCCCGCAACACTGTGGAACAAAAATAGAAAGGGGGAGCAAAATGCTCCCCCTTTTTCGTTGTGATTGTTTCCGTTCAGATCAAAGCAGCGCTTTGGCTTTGTCGGCGACATTTTGGGGCGTGATACCGAACTTTTCGAAAAGCTCTTCGGCAGGGGCGGAGGCACCGAAGCGATCCATGCCGACAAAATCGGCTTTGTTCCACTTGCCACGCTCGCCGGTGAGCCAGCGATCCCAGCCTTGGCTCACAGCTGCTTCCACGCCGACACGCACGGGGCCAGCGGGGAGGACACGGCGACGGTAGGCTTCGTCTTGGGCGGCGAACAGCTCCATGCAGGGCATGGACACGACGCGCGTGCCGATCCCTTCGGCCTGCAGCAGGTCACGGGCTTTCAGCGCGATCTCGACCTCGGAGCCCGTGGCGATCAGGATAACCTGACGTTTGCCTTCGGCATCCGCCAGAACATAGGCACCCTGTTCGGTGAGGTTCTTGTTCTTATGCTCGAGGCGTACGGTTGGTAGGCCCTGACGGGTCAGGGAAAGCACGGACGGAGTCTTTTTGCTGCTCAGCGCGATTTCCCACGCCTCGGCTGTTTCGACCGTATCGGCGGGGCGGAACACATAGGTGTTGGGCGTCGCGCGGCTGATTGCCAAGTGTTCGACCGGCTGGTGCGTCGGGCCGTCTTCGCCCAAGCCGATGCTGTCGTGGGTCATCACGAAAACGGTCGGCACCTGCATCAAAGCAGCAAGGCGCATCGCAGGGCGGGCGTAGTCGGTAAAGCACATGAACGTACCGCCGTAGGGGCGGACGCCGCCGTGCAGCGCCATGCCGTTCATCGCAGCAGCCATACCGTGTTCGCGGATGCCCCAATAGACATAGCGCCCGCCACGGTTGTCCACATCGAACACGCCCAGATCAGCGGTCTTGGTGTTGTTCGAACCGGTCAAGTCAGCAGAGCCACCAACGGTTTCTGTATACAGCGGGTTCAACACCTCGAGCGTTTTTTCGCTGCTGGCGCGGGTGGCCAGTTCCGGTGCATTTTCCGAAGTCTGCTTTTTGAACGCTTTGATGGTCGCGCTCAGTTTCTTGGGGGCGTCACCGGCCAATGCGCGGTTGAACTCTTCGCGTTTGCTGCGCGACATGGCGTCGAAACGCTCTTCCCAGTTGCGGCGGTCGTCTGCGCCGTGTTTGCCGATCTCTTCCCATGCAGATTTCACATCCGCGGGGACTTCGAACGGGCCGGTTGTCCAGCCATAGGCGGCTTTGGCGGCGGCCATTTGGTCGGCGTCGGTCAGCGCGCCGTGGCCTTTGGACGTATCCTGTGCGGCGTGGCCTAGGGCGATATGCGTCTTGCAGGCGATCATCGTGGGCAGATCGGATTTGCGCGCCTCGGTCAGCGCGGCGTCGATCTCGTCGGGGTTATGGCCGTCGATTTCGATGACGTGCCAGTCAGCCGCCTTGAAACGCGCAACCTGATCCACTTTGTCGGACAGCGAGACGGGGCCGTCGATAGTGATGTCGTTGTTGTCCCACATTACGATCAGCTTGCTCAGCTTGTGACGGCCTGCAAGGGCAATCGCTTCGTGGCTGATGCCTTCCATCAGGCAGCCGTCGCCCGCGATCACATAGGTAAAGTGGTCGACGATTTTCTTGCCGTATTGCGCGCGCTGGAGTTCTTCGGCCATGGCGAAACCGACAGAGTTCGCGATCCCCTGACCCAGCGGGCCAGTGGTAGTTTCAATCGCATCGGCCAGGAAGTTTTCAGGGTGGCCCGCCGTGCGTGCGCCCATCTGGCGGAAGTTCTTGATCTCTTCGAGCGGAAATTGTTCGTAACCGGTGAGGTGCAGCAGCGAATAGATCAGCATGGACCCGTGGCCCGCCGACAGAATGAAACGGTCGCGGTCAGGCCACAGCGGGTTGGACGCGTCGAACTTCAGGTGCTTTTCGAAAAGAACCGTGGCGACATCCGCCATGCCCATCGGCATGCCCGAGTGGCCGGAATTGGCGGCGGCGACGGCGTCCAGTGTTAGGGCGCGAATGGCGGTCGCTTTGGACCAATGGGCGGGATGGGCTTTGGCGAGGGCGTTCAGATCCACGGTGCAAGCTTCCTTATAAGGGGGAAAGGGTTTGCGCGGATCAATACCAGCCACCCCACAAAGATCAAGGGCCACAGGACTCCGTCAGTGGTATCGCTTTTCCGCCCCGCCAAGGCATTGTTCTTAAAGGGGCAGTATTCCGCCTTTGGTTTGGGTAGGATTGGCTGAAACCACATTGACCAGCGATTCGATGGTTGGCAAACTGTGATATACGACTGACATACGACGTTTTACGAGGAACCCTGCGATGAGCGACATAGAACACTTGCAAGGCCGTATTCTGGCGGCGCTTGAAAGGGCGTCGCGCGGAGCGGACAAACTGGCGGTCGCCAAAGACGAGATCCCCGATCTATCTCAAGATCTGGCGCAAGAGCGCGCTGTCAACGTCGAACTGGCGGAACAGGTCGAGGCTTTGAAAAAGCGCCTTGCGGATGAAACGTCTCATCTGCGTGCGGAACTGGCGACAGCGCAGGCGCAAAACAACAACGCTGATGCGGCACGGACCCAGACTGAAAAGCTTGATATGGAGTTGCAACGGGTGCGCCGCGCCAATGCGCAACTGGCCGAAGCCTGTGCCGCGCTGCGCGAGGCCAATGCCGAAGGGGTCGGTGACGCCGGCCTAATCAATGCCGCCCTGCAAGCCGAGCTTGATGCCGTGCATGCCGCCCGCCGCGCTGATGTAGCAGAGGCTGACGCGATCCTGTCTGTTCTAACGCCGCTTGTCCCCACTGCCGAGGAGTCTGCCTGATGCCCGAAGTTTCCATTTCTATCGGCGGTCGCCAGTTCGAAGTATCCTGCCAAGAGGGCGAGGAGGATTACCTGCACTCTGCCGCCAAGATGCTGGATGACGAGGCACAGGTGCTGTCGGATCAGGTTGGCCGGATGCCCGAAGCGCGGATGCTGTTGATGGCGGGCCTGTTGCTTGCCGATAAGACCGCCTCCGTCGAGGATAAGATAAAAGAAGCCCGCGCCCAATTAGCGGAGCGGGACGCCGAACTTGCCAGTCTGCGCAACGTTGTGGTCGAGCCAGAGCGGATCGAAGTCGCCGTTATTCCTCAAGGCGTGACCGATAGTCTTGCCGAAATGGCTGCCCGCGCAGAAGCCTTGGCAGACGAAATAGAAGACAAGGCCCGGTGACTTTGCGGCGCGTCATAGCGTTTGGGGCAACGTCGGCAATGTGTCTCGGGGCAGGGGGCAGCGCTTTGGCCCAGGCCATGCCAGTTACCGCCACTTATATTTGCGAACGCGGGGTCGAGGTGCCGGTGTCCTATACGACCCCCGAACAGGGCGATGCGACTGCGGTGCTTTATGTCGAAAACCGCATGATCACACTGGTACAATCGCGTGCAGCTTCGGGCGCGCGGTATGAATGGCCCTCGGACGGTTCTGGCTATGTTTGGTGGAACAAGGGGAACGCTGCAACGCTGATCTGGCATGACTCAGTGGCGGATCAAGACACGACAATCTATGCGGAGTGTCGCACGCGATGACATGGGCGTCCGGCGATAGGGCAGCAGTTTCAAAGCAAATGTCGGGTGCACCTTGTTAAAAGGCGCACCCGTTTTTCGTTAGGCCGGTGACCTGGCGCGATTGCTTAGCCGTTGGCTTCGCGGATCTTGTCGGCAGCATCCTTGTCGAAGCCAACGCCGTTTTCTTCCAGCAGTGTGTCCAGCTCGCCCGACAGCATCATTTCGGTGATGATGTCACAGCCGCCGACGAATTCGCCTTTGACATAGAGCTGCGGAATGGTGGGCCAGTCAGAGAATTCCTTGATCCCTTGGCGCAGGCCTTCGTCTGCCAGCACGTTCACGTCGGTATAATCGACGTTCATGTAGTTCAGAACGCCTGCCACACGGGAAGAGAAACCGCATTGTGGCATCGTCTTGTTGCCCTTCATGAACAGCACAACGTTATGGGCTGTGATGGTTTCCTGAATTTGGGTCTTTGCATCGGTCATTTCGATTTGTCCTTTGGTATAAAGCGTTTCGCGTATTCTTGGGGGTCGCGGGGGATGCGGTAGTTGGTCTGGTGCCCGCCGCCGCCGCCGCCCGAATGATAGGTCGCGTCGATTTCGTGATAACCCTTGCCCGGCTTTGATCCGCGTTCGGTGTCGCGTGTGTGTTTCAGCGACTGAAGGCCGCGCAAAACGGCCACGATCAACACCAGAACGCTGAGGATCACGACCAGGATCGGGTCCACCGGATCAGTCCGGCGCTTTGGTGGTCAGTGCCAGTGCGTGCAGTTCACCATTCGACCCGTCCATCCGGCCCTTAAGCGCGGCATAGACGGCACGTTGTTGTTGCACGCGGTTCTGGCCGCGAAAACTTTCGTCGATGATCATCGCGGCCATGTGAACGCCGTCATTGCCTTCGACGGTGATCTTGGCATTGGGAAAGGTTTCACGCAGCAGGTCTTCGATTTCGCGGGCTTGCATGGGCATGTGTGGGGTGCTCCGTCTGGCATGTCATTGGCCAAGATGTAGTAGTGTGAAGGGCGGCGTGCAAGTTATCTCCCCGTTATCTGATTGAGCGGGGGGCTGGGAGGCCCTACATAAGAACAGTCGCCGCCGCGACAAGGTTAAGGAGGCCACCCGCCATGGAGATTTTCGAGAACGCACCAGAACGCGCCTATGCATGGGCGCAAGCGGGCCGTGGGGCCGCGCTGGCGACGGTCGTAGAGACATGGGGGTCAGCCCCGCGGCGTGTCGGGGCCCAGCTGGCAATCGCGGCTGATGGCGAGATGCAGGGATCTGTCTCGGGCGGTTGCGTCGAGGGGGCCGTGGTGGTCGAAGCGCTTGAGGCAATCGAGGATGGCACCCCGCGTTTATTGGAATATGGCGTTAGCGATGGCGACGCCTTTGCGGTCGGGTTGGCCTGTGGCGGGCGCATCCGCGTGTTGGTCGAACCAATTGGCGCAGGCGCTATGCCGTTTGACGTCTTGTCTGATCTGGTGCGCGCCCGCGCCGCACGTCAGCCCGTGGCCTATCAGGTGCCGCTGTCTGGCGGGGCCGGCCGGCTGGTAGACGACGGCTATGCGGATCGCTTCCGGATGGACCGGTCCGGTGTAGAGGAAGACGGCGATACATTTGTGACGATCCATAATCCGCCGCTGCGGCTGGTCATCGTCGGGGCCGTGCATATCGCCCAAGCGCTGGTGCCCATGGCGCAGGTCGCGGGGTTCGACGCCGTGGTGATTGACCCGCGCGAGGCGTTTGGCTCGCAAGCGCGTTTCCCCGATGCACAGGTGTTCAACGATTGGCCGGACGCGGCGATGAATACCGTCGGCGTCGATACCCGCAGCGCCGTCGTGCTGTTGACCCATGACCCCAAACTGGACGACCCCGCGCTGCACATCGCCTTGCGCTCGGACGCGTTCTATATCGGCGCGCTCGGGTCAAAGCGGACCCATGCCGCCCGCGTGTCGCGTCTGGAAGAAGCAGGCTTTACCGCCGCCGAGATCGCGCGGATCAACGGGCCCATCGGGCTGGATATCGGCGCCGCCGGTCCGCCCGAGATCGCGGTGTCGATCCTGTCGCAGATGATCCAAACCTTGAGAAAACCGTGAGGTTCGGACCCGTCGAGACTGCGCAGGCCGAGGGCGCAGTGCTGGCCCACTCCATCGCGTTGCCGTCAGGCCGATTGCGCAAAGGCTTGCGGCTGGCGCCCTCGCATCTGGACGCGCTTCGGGCAGAGGGGATCGAGACGGTCGTCGTTGCGCAGCTTTCGGCGGGCGATGTGGATGAAAACACTGCCGCGGCACAGGTCGCGCAAGCCGTGCTTGCAGATCATCCGCATCTGACGATGACACGCGCCTTTACCGGCCGCGTGAACCTGCTGGCCGATGGACCGGGCATCGTGCATCTGGATGTGGCCGCGCTTGAGGCGTTGAATGCAGTGCATCCGATGATCACACTGGCCACCGTGCCGCCGTTCCAACAGATGGCAGCGGGGGGGATGGTCGCCACGATCAAGATTATCTCATACGCTGTGGCAGACCATGACCTGGACGCCGCCTGCGAGGCAGGTCGCGGCGCGATCCGGATGCTGCCGCCACAGATCAAAGACGCCACGTTGATCATCACCGAAATCGACGGCGGCGCAGGGGATAAGGGCAAAAAGGCGATAGCGGATCGGCTTTCAGCACTGGATGTCACCCTCAAAGACATCGTGATTGTGCCGCATGAAATTTCCGCTTTGCGCGATGCCATTGCCGCGGCGGATACGGCGCTGACGTTGATCCTGACAGGCTCTGCTACCTCCGATATTGATGATGTGGCCCCACAAGCCTTGCGTGCCGCAGGGGGTGAGGTCTCGCGCTTTGGCATGCCTGTTGATCCGGGCAATCTGCTGTTTCTGGGGCACAGGGGCGATACCCCGGTGATAGGCCTGCCGGGCTGTGCGCGGTCCCCTGCGTTGAATGGGGCAGATTGGGTGCTGTCGCGCGTGATCTGTGGTGTGGATGTGACCCCTCGCGACATCGCGGGCATGGGCGTCGGCGGTCTGCTGAAAGAGATCGTAACACGCCCGCAACCAAGACGCGGTTGACCCCCGACGCACGGGTGATGAGCGCCGCGATATGCCGGCGAAGTTCAACCACGCCGAAAATTTCTGTTCTCAACGCCTCTTTGGCGTGCTTAACTCTGCTTAACACATGACATAAAACGGGAGGAACATCATGACCGAGGTCAAAATGACCGTGAACGGCAAACCTGCATCGGGTGCCGTCGAAGGACGCACGTTGCTGGCGTCATTCCTGCGCGACAACCTGAGCCTCACCGGCACACACATCGGCTGCGATACCAGCCAGTGCGGGGCCTGCGTGGTCCATGTGAATGGCGAAGCGGTCAAGGCCTGCACCATGCTCGCGGTCGAGGCCGAGGGCGCAGACGTCAAGACCATCGAATCCATGGCCAATCCCGACGGGTCGCTGACCGTGATCCAGCAGGCGTTTCAGGATCACCATGGGCTGCAATGCGGCTTTTGCACGCCGGGCATGATCATGTCTGCGTCGTCGCTGCTGAAAGACAACCCCAAGCCGACCGAGGCCGAGGTTCGCCACTATCTTGACGGCAATATCTGCCGCTGCACCGGCTATCACAACATCGTCAAAGCGATCATGGCCGCATCTGGTCAAGACGTTAGCGCGCTGGCTGCCGAATAACCAACGGTGTGCCGTGTGGCCCTGTTTGCGCAGGGTCGGGAGGACACGGCGCACCCCTTTCGAAAACCGCGCTTCCCCACGTGGACGGGGGATCCGCATCACCTAAAGATTGAAGACATAAGAATACAGCTAATCGCATAAGCCACATACGACGGTGCGGACCTGATCCGTACCCCATAGGGAGGAATTTACCATGCCAAAGGACGGCGGAATTGGTGCCAGCAGCAAGCGGCGCGAGGATATCCGGTTTTTGACCGGTGAGGGGAATTATACCGACGATATCAACCTGCATGGACAGGCGCATGTGTTCTTTCTGCGCTCGGATATCGCCCATGGGGTGTTGAATTCGGTCGATACTTCGGCAGCCGATGGGATGCCGGGGGTCGTGAAGATCTTTACCGGTGCCGATTTCACCGAAGTGGGCTCTATCCCCTGTGGCTGGCAAATCACCGACAAGCATGGCGAGCCGATGCAGGAACCGCGCCACCCCGTGCTGGCCGACGGTAAGGTGCGCCATGTGGGCGAACCGATTGCCGCCGTCGTTGCTGAAACCCTGTCCCAAGCCCGCGATGCGGCAGAGGCGATTGTTGTCGATATCACCGATCTGCCCGCTGTGGTGGACATGAAGCAAGCGGTACAGGACGGCGCACCCAAGGTGCATGACGATCTGACCTCTAACCTGTGTTACGACTGGGGTTTTGTTGAGGAAAACAAAGGTGCCGTGGATAAGGCGTTTGAAGACGCCGCACATGTCACCACGCTTGAACTCGTGAACAACCGCTTGGTCGCCAACCCGATGGAACCGCGTGTGGCTGTCGGCGATTATGCCCGCGGCACAGGGGATCACACACTTTATACCACGTCGCAGAATCCTCACGTCATCCGTCTGTTGATGGGGGCCTTTGTTCTGGGCATCCCTGAACACAAGCTGCGGGTTGTGGCCCCCGATGTGGGCGGCGGCTTTGGCACCAAGATTTTTCACTATCAGGAAGAGGCATTTTGCACCTTTGCCGCCAAAGCCTGTAACCGTCCGGTGAAATGGACGTCCAGCCGGTCAGAGGCCTTCATGTCCGACGCCCACGGGCGTGACCATGTGACCAAGATCCAGATGGCGCTGGACGCAGACAATAACTTTACCGCGCTGCGCACGGATACCTACGCGAATATGGGGGCTTATCTGTCGACCTTCGCGCCGTCGGTGCCCACATGGCTGCACGGCACGTTGATGGCGGGCAACTATAAGACGCCGCTGATTTATGTGAACGTAAAGGCGGTGTTTACCAATACCGTGCCCGTCGATGCATACCGTGGCGCGGGCCGGCCAGAGGCCACATACCAGCTGGAACGGCTGGTTGATAAATGTGCCCATGAACTGGGGGTCGATCCAATTGCTCTGCGGCGGCAGAACTTTATCACCGAATTCCCCTACGCCACGCCGGTCGCGGTCGAATACGACACGGGCGACTATGTCGCAACGATGGACAAGCTGGAAGAGATCGCAGATTTCGCCGGTTTTGACGCGCGCCGCAGGGACAGCGAGGCCAAGGGCAAGCTGCGTGGGTTCGGCGTGAATTGCTATATCGAGGCTTGCGGCATCGCGCCCTCGAACCTTGTGGGCCAATTGGGCGCGCGGGCGGGTCTATACGAATCTGCCACCGTGCGGGTCAATGCGACGGGCGGTCTGGTGGTGATGACCGGCAGCCACAGTCACGGCCAGGGCCACGAGACGGCGTTCCCTCAGGTCATCGCCGAAATGATCGGTATCCCTGAGGAAATGATCGAGATTGTGCATGGTGACACTGCGAATACCCCAATGGGGATGGGGACGTACGGGTCACGGTCGCTTGCGGTTGGCGGTTCGGCGATGGTGCGCGCCACAGAAAAGATTATCGCCAAGGCCAAAAAGATCGCCTCGCATTTGCTGGAAGCCTCGGAAGGGGATATCGAGCTGAAGGATGGGGCGTTCAGTGTGGCTGGCACAGATAAGTCTGTCGCTTGGGGTGATGTGACTTTGGCGGCATATGTCCCGCATAACTACCCGTTGGAGGATATCGAACCCGGCCT
This sequence comes from Sulfitobacter litoralis, assembly GCF_900103185.1. Classification (GTDB taxonomy): domain Bacteria; phylum Pseudomonadota; class Alphaproteobacteria; order Rhodobacterales; family Rhodobacteraceae; genus Sulfitobacter; species Sulfitobacter litoralis. Next base: position 71,708 of record NZ_FNJD01000009.1, on the reverse strand, counting down.
GGAGGAAACCGCGTTCTATGATCCGTCGAACTTTACCTACCCCTCGGGGGCCTATGCCTGCGAGGTCGAATTGGACCCCGAGACCGGTCACGTCACCATCGACCGTTTCGCGGCGGCGGATGATTTTGGCAACATTGTGAACCCGATGATCGTCAGCGGTCAGGTCCATGGCGGGATTGCACAAGGCATCGGGCAGGCGCTGATGGAGAACTGTGCCTACGACAGTGACGGCCAGCTGCTGAGCGCATCCTACATGGATTACGCAATGCCACGGGCCAGTGATCTGCCGTTCTATACGGTGGACCATTCGTGCCAGACGCCCTGCACACATAACCCCTTGGGCGTGAAAGGCTGCGGCGAGGCGGGGGCCATCGGGTCGCCTCCGGCTGTGGTGAATGCGGTCTTGGACGCCATGCGCTCGGGCGGTAAGGATGTCGGACATATCGACATGCCCGTCACACCGGCGCGGGTTTGGGCGGCGATGAACGGATAAGACGGTTGGGGCAGGTGCAGGGTTCAGCCCTCTATGTGCCTCTGGCGCAGAAAATAAGGGAAAGCGGGGGCCAACCCCCGCGCCCCCGGAGTTTATTGGCAAAATGAAGAGCGGCGCAGAGGCCAAGGCCCGCTCTGAGATTGGAAGGACGCAAGATGTATGATTTCGACGTAGTGAAGCCCGCGACGGTCGCAGAGGCGATCACGGCATTGGGGCAGGACGAAGCACAACCTCTGAGCGGCGGGCAAACGCTGATCCCCACGCTCAAGGCACGGTTGGCGATGCCGTCAGTTCTGGTGTCGTTGAGCGGGATCGAAGAAATGCGCGGTGTGCGTATGGGCGACGATGGCCAATTGTGCGTTGGTGGCGGGACTGTGCATGCGGTTGTCGCCAAGGAAGCACAGGCGCATTACCCTGGGCTGGCGGGTCTTGCCGCGCGGATCGGTGATCCGGCTGTGCGTAATCGCGGCACGATTGGCGGGTCCGTTGCCAACAATGACCCCTCTGCCTGTTATCCGGCCGCCGTTCTAGGGAGCGGCGCGACGGTGGTCACAAATGCGCGCGAGATTGCGGCCGACGATTTCTTTGAGGGGATGTTCGCGACGGCGCTGGATGAGGGCGAGATTGTTACAGAAGTGCGCTTTCCAATCCCTGAAAAGGCGCATTACGAAAAGTTTATCCAGCCTGCTTCGCGCTTCCCGCTGGTTGCCGTTTTTGTGGCCAAGTTTGCGGACGGGGTGCGTGTCGCCGTGACCGGTGCCTCGGAAGAAGGAGTGTTCCGTTGGTCAGAGGCAGAAAACGCGCTCAGCGGCACTTTCAACGTCGAGGCATTGTCAGGGTTGAGCCTGCCCGGTGACAGCATGATCAGCGACCTGCACGGCAGCGGCGATTTCCGCGCGCATCTGGTAGCCGTCATGACCAAGCGCGCAGTCGGCGCATTGGTCTAACCATAGTATACATTGCGATGGAAACCGTCCCTTGGGAAACCTCGGGGCGGTTTTTTGCTGACTGTATCATTGTTGCTTGCGCGAAGCGTGGAACGAATTCGCAGCATCGGCGTTATGCCGTAACGCTGCCCGAACGGCGTCCATAATACCGTGAGGAATAGAATGTATAAACTTTTGAAATCCACGACATCACTGACCATGTGTCTGGCGCTTGCTTTGCCCGCAGGTGGTTTTGCCCAAACAACTGAAAGCTGCGTGAGCGAGGGGGAACAGACTGTTTTTCCATGCGTCTTGCCTGACGGCAGCGTTGTCGCTGATCAAGATCAGATGATGACTTTACGTGCCGATGGTGGTCTGGCCGAGGCGCTCGGTCTGGAAGCAGAAGCCCAGTCTGAGGCTGAGGCCCAGCCCACTGCAGAAGCCGCTGCTGAAACTGTAGACGCCGCAGAGGACCAAGCCGCCGCAGCAGCCGAAGCTGAAGCTGACGCGACTGCTGAAGCTCAACAGGCTGCTGAAGAGCAAGCCGCCGCCGACGCAGAGGCCGCTGCCGCGCAAGCCGAAGCAGAAGCCGCTGAAGCCCAGGCCGCTGCTGACGCCGAAGCCGCAGCTGCTGCACAAGCCGCTGAACAAGAGGCCGCTGAAGCTCAGGCTGCTGCTGACGCCCAAGCTGCGCAAGCAGAAGAAGCCGCCGCAGCCGAAGCCCAAGCTGAGGCCGAGCGTGAAGACGCGGTAGCCGCACAAATTGCGGCGGATGCCGAGGCAAATGCTGCTGCCGAAGCAGAGGCCGAGCAAGCTGCAGCAGATGCGGTTGAGCCCACATCGACTGCTGATACGGACACTGCCCAGCAAAACGATGCAAGCGCAGAAACCCAAGCTGAAACCGAGGTTCCAGCCGGCACATCTTCGGCAACCGAGACACAAGCCGACACGGCTACTGAACAGCGGACAGAAGAACAGATCGCCGCTGATCTAGCAGCTGAGCAAGCTGCCGAAGACGCACGCGAAGAACAGCGCGCTGCCGATGCAGCCGCCGCTGCCGAAGCTGCAGCTGCTGCTGATTCCGGTGAGACCGAGGCAGAGGTTGTCGTAGAGGAAATCACCGAGGAAGACACACGTGCGTCGGACGAAGAGTTCTCGACCAATGTGTCCGGCGATACTGCAGCGCAAGAGAACGCCGAAGTTAAGAAAGATGATGACGACGGCATGAGCAAGTTCGAGAAGGCGTTGCTTCTTGGCCTTGGTGCAGTTGCGGTCGGGGCCGTCTTGAAGAACGGCTCTAAAGTGGTCAGTAACTCTGGCGATCGTCTGGTTGTTCAGGACCCGAGCGGTGACCTGCGCGTGTTGAAAGATGACGATGCGCTGGTGCGTCAAGCTGGCGACGAAGTGCGCCGCGAGACCTTTAACGATGGCTCTTCGCGTACCACGGTGATCAAGCCGAACGGCAGCCAGATCGTGACCATTCTGGGCCGCGACGGTACGGTTCTGCGTCGGATCAACGTCGACCCACAGGGCAATGAATATGTGCTGTTCGACGATACACGTGCAGAAGAACGCATCATCGTGAACGAGCTGCCTCAGATCGAGACACAGACCAACACCTTTGCCAGCCAGCAAGACGAAGAAGCCTTGCGTGCTGCCCTGCAAACCCAGCTTCGTGGCGAGCAGGCTCAGCGGTATTCGCTGCGTCAGGTCCGTGATGTGCGTCAGGTGCGTGCCCTAGCACCTGAAATCGAACTGGACGCCGTGCGCTTTGCAACAGGTTCCGCCGCGATCCAGCCCGAACAAGCGCGTGCGCTGTCCAAAATCGGGACCGTCATCAGTAATGCGATCAAGGAAGACCCACGTACTGTAATCTTGATCGAAGGGCATACGGATGCTGTTGGCGATGCGGGCTACAACCTTGCTCTGTCCGACCGCCGCGCCGAAACTGTGGCCTTGGCCTTGACGGAATACTTTGACGTTCCGCCAGCCAACCTGATTACGCAAGGGTATGGCGAAAGTGCGCTGAAGGTGTCGACGCCGACAGCCGAGCCAGCCAACCGTCGTGCGGTTGTGCGTAACATCACCGGTTTGCTGCGCCAGTAACCCCATCGGTATAAACAAAGAAAAGCCCCCGCAGGAAACTGCGGGGGCTTTTTAAGTTTCAGACGATTGATCGTCTGGAATTATTTAGGCAGCGGTCCGATCAGCATAACCATCTGACGGCCTTCCATTTTCGGAAAGTTTTCGACGCGGCCCATCTCTTTGGTGTCTTCGGCGACACGTTCCAGCAGCTCGCGGCCCAGATTCTGGTGCGCCATCTCACGGCCACGGAAGCGCAATGTGATCTTTACCTTGTCGCCGTTCTCGAGGAACTTGAACACGTTACGCATTTTGACGTCATAGTCATTGGTATCAGTGTTGGGCCGGAACTTGACCTCTTTGATCTCAATGATCTTTTGCTTCTTACGCGCTTCGGCTTCACGCTTTTGCGTCTCATACTTGAATTTGCCAAAGTCCATGATCTTGCACACGGGCGGGTTGGCATTGGGCGAAATCTCGACCAGATCAAGTCCGGCATCAACAGCCATTTCCATGGCGCGATCCGGTGTCACGACGCCAACGTTTTCGCCATCCGCGCCGATCAGCCGGATTTCGTTGGAGCGGATATTTTCGTTGATGCGCGGGCCGGTGTCTCTTTGCGGCGGCGCGTTATGCGGTCTGCGAGCGATGATGATCGTCCTTTGATTGTTGTAGTGATGTCGAGAACGGAAGGTAAACCTGCTCATGGTCTTCTTCAAGTCGCAAAATGGCGCATATACAGGGTAAAATGGCTGTTTTGGTGGTGATTTCCCCGAGGTGAAGCGACGTATCGCGCATTTGACGCTGCGCACGAGCATATTGTATGTGCTGCAGGGGATTAACAAAGTTCAAAGGAACAACAGCATCATGAAAAACCTCATCTGGATTGTCATCGCAGGGGTGATCGCGCTAGGCGCGTACATGTTGTATTCGGGGCGGTCCGTCCAAGAGATCGCGACCGATGCGTCTGATGCGGTCAATGCGCCCGAAGCGTTGGAAAGCGCGACCGCAGCAGTGGGCGACGCTGTCGAGGCAACAGAGGGTGCCGTGACCGACGCGGTCAAGGCGACAACGCAAGCTGCAAACACGGCAGCCGACGCGTTGGCCGAAGCTGCCGAAGACGTGGCGGATGCTGCTGCCGAGGCAAGCGAAAGCGCTGTGGACGCGACCAATAAGCTGGCCGATGATGCAACGCAGGCCGCCAATGAGACTGCTGATACGAGCGGTGAAGCGGACAGTAGCCCCGAGGCTGATGCAATGGCAACCAGCGACGCGGGCGACAACGACGCTGCCAGCACCACCCAGTCCGACACCGCACCCGAAGGGGCCGAAGCTGATACGCAAACAGAAGCAAGTGCAGAGGTTCAGGCCGATGTCACCGCCGACGCCGATACGCCAGAGCAGCTGACCACGGTTGACGGGTTCGACCTGGAGAAGGTGCAGACCATGATCGAGACGTCTGACCTGCCGGCAACGCAGAAAACGCTGTTGAAAAACGGTCTGGCGACGGCGGCTGAAAACCCGGACACCTTGCGTGTGATGCTTGCGCAAATCCGCGAGGCGCTTGCGCTATAAGCACAGGCCGCCACCGGTGCCTGACGACAGGCCAAGAAAAAGCCGCGTCCCTAACAGGGGCGCGGCTTTGACATTTTTGGTGATGCGCCCCACGGGGGCGCACCGCTACATCGGATCAGCCGACAAAAGCCTTTTCAACGACATAGTGTTTGGGATCGGAATTTGCACCTTCCTCAAGCCCGAACCCTTCCAGCACGTCCTTAATATCCTTGTTGAATTCCAGGCTGCCGCAGACCATACCGCGATCGGTCTCGGCGGTGATGCCATCGATGCCAAGGTCTTTGAACACAGTGCCGTCTTGCAGCAGGTTGGTGATGCGGCCCATCTTGGGGCTCTGCTCGCGGGTGGTGGTGGGGTAGTACACCAGTTTGTCGCCGATCATCTCGCCGATCAGCGGATCGTCGGCAAGACCTTCAACCAGCGTGCGCCCATACTCAAGCTCGGCCACGTCGCGGGTGGTGTGGGTCATGATGATCTGATCAAATTTCTCGTAGGTTTCGGGTTCGCGCAGCAGCGATGCGAAAGGCGCGAAACCTGTGCCGGTCGCAAAAAGCCACAGCCGTTTGCCGGGCAGCAGTGCATCATGGACCAGCGTGCCCACGGGCTTGGGGCGCAGGATGATTTCGTCGCCGGGCTGGATGTGCTGCAGTTTCGAGGTCAGCGGACCGTCCTGCACTTTGATCGAATAGAACTCCAGCTCTTCGTCCCATGACGGCGAGGCGATGGAATAAGCGCGCAGCAGGGGCTTTTGCTTGCCGGTCTCGGGGTGCGGGTCGCCCATCAGGCCAATCATCACGAATTCGCCTGACCGAAAGCGCAAGGACGCCGGACGGGTCACGCGGAAGGAAAACAGCCGGTCCGTCCAATGTTTAACGGAGGTCACGGTCTGCGCGTCAGGGAGGGTCGGCACGGGTTTGGCGTCGGTTTGGGTCACTACTTTTTGCTCGGTCATAATTTCATCTGCGCGCAGGTCGCGGTGCGCAGCCTTTCTCTAGGGGAAGGAAGAGGACAGGGAAAGCATCGAAGGCCAGAAAGCCCGATCAGCCGCGCAGTCGCGCCTGATAATTATGCTCTTGCCAGTTTGCGCGGGCCAACCATTGGTCCTGCGTTTGACGGGCGGCCAGTTCATCTGGGATCTCTACCTCGTCAAAGCCGGACCGGCGGGCAATCGCGTATTGGTCCGCAATCACGTGGCCATGGGCCCGCAGCCGCCCGGTATAGCCGCGCAGACGCAGCTGGCGTGCAATGGTGAAACCGCGCCCGTCAGCCGAGCTGGGGAAGGCCACGCGGATCATCGACACCGACCCGTCAACCGGGATCGTTTCCGGTTGCACGTCAGAGGGGACGTCAAGGGCGGTCGCACCCGCTTCTACGCCTTCAGCAGCATCGAAGGGGGCGTAGGGCGTGGCGAAATCATCCGCCACAAACCCCTGATCGTTGATCAACTGTGTCATGTCTTTGCTCCTACACGGACCATCTTGCCATCGACAAAATGAATACCGCATTCTTCTTTTTCAATGTTTCTCCAGCGTCCGGCGCGGGGGTCTTCGCCCGGCTTCACCTTGGAGGTGCAGGGCGCGCAGCCGATGCTGGGATAGCCTTGGGCCACCAGCGGGTGCCGGGGCAGGCGGTTCTCGTCGATGTAATCAGATACATCAGAGGCCTGCCAATGTGCCAGCGGGTTCACCTTGATCCGCGCGGGCGCATCAGCTGGGGCTTCGACCTCAAAGAACGGCAGACTGGCGCGGGTGCCCGACTGGAACCGCTTGCGCCCCGTGATCCAACCGTCGAACCCCTCTAGCGCGTGCTGCAGAGGCACGGTCTTGCGAAAGGCACAGCAGGCGTCCGGGTCGCGCAGATGCAGCGTTCCGTCGGGGTCTTTCTCTGCCACGTCCTGCGCGCGGATCGTCTGCACATTGCGCAGTCCCAACCGTTCGCTCAGCTCTTGCTGATAGACCAGCGTTTCGGCAAAGAGCATCTCTGTGTCGATGAACAGCACCGGCAGATCGCGTTTGACCATAGACGCAAGGTGCAACAGGGCGACGGATTCCGCCCCGAAGCTTGAGACAAGCGCCAGATTGGGCACGTTGTCGATCGCGGCACGCAGCACGTCGGTGGCGCTGTGATGGCGCAGGCCATCGTTCAGCTTTTCCACCTGACGGGTCAGCGTTGCGACGCGGTCCGGCCCTTCGGGGAGGATTTTTTCCCCATTTGGAAGTGTCAGTTGATCACGCGGCATTGGCTTGTGCTTCCGGGTAGAGGGCGGCCTTGAACGGGGCAAGACCAAGACGACGGTAGGCTTGCAAGAAGGACTCGCTCGCGTCCGTGCGCAGATCAAGGTAGCCTATGACCAGCCGCTCAATCGCCGGGATGATCTCGTCGGCGGAAAAGCCCGGGCCAGCCCGTTCGCCGATGGCAGCGTTTTCAGTGCCGTCACCGCCCAGGGTAACCTGATAGTTTTCCACACCCGCACGGTCGAGACCGAGGATACCGATGTGGCCTACATGGTGGTGACCACAAGCGTTGATGCAGCCCGAGATCTTGATCTTGAGCGGGCCCACATCGTGTTCCAGCTTCAGCTCGTCAAAGCGGGTCGCGATTTCTTGTGCGATCGGGATAGACCGCGCTGTCGCCAGCGCGCAGTAGTCCATGCCGGGGCAGGCGATGATGTCGCTGATCAGTCCGATATTAGCGGTGGCGAGGCCGACCTGCTTGAGCGACGCGTGCAAGGCGGGTAGGTCGCTGCGGTGCACATGGGGCAGGATCACGTTCTGCTCGTGGCTGATGCGCAGTTCGTCGTGGCCGTATTCGGCGGCCAGTTCCGCCATGCGGTGCATCTGTTCTGCGGTCGCGTCGCCGGGTGTTTCGCCATGCGCCTTGAGGCTGATCGACACGATGGCATAGCCGTCTTCACGGTGATCGGTCAAGTTGGTGTCGGCCCAGCTTTTGAACACCGGATCGCTGTTATAGGCGGCGGTAAACGTGTCGATTGGGGCCGTTTTAAACGTCGGGCTGGCGAAATCCGCCTCGATGCGCGACAGCATCTGCTGGTCAACGCCGGTGAACTGCGGGCGGATCAGCGCATAGCGGGCGTCCACCCGTGCGCGGATGTCATCGATGCCGTTCTCATGCACGGTGATCTTGATCCGCGCCTTGTACTTATTATCGCGCCGGCCCAGGAGGTTATAGACCGATACGATGGCTTCGAGCGTGGGCAACAGGTCTTCCGAGCTGACGAATTCATACAGCACCTTGCCAATCATCGGGGTCCGGCCAAGGCCGCCGCCGACGATGACTTGATAGCCGATTTCGCCGTCTTTCTCGACGATTTGGAGGCCGATATCATGGGCCTTGATCACCGCACGGTCATGGGGGGCGCCAGAGACAGCGACCTTGAACTTGCGCGGCAGGAACTGGAATTCGGGGTGGTCGGTGGACCACTGCCGGATCAGTTCGGCCACGGGGCGCGGATCGGCGATTTCATCCGCGGCGGCACCGGCGAAATGGTCGGCGGTCACGTTGCGGATGGTGTTGCCGCTGGTCTGGATGGCGTGCATGTTCACCTCGGCCAGCGCGTCCAGCATATCGGGGACATCGCGCAGCTGGGGCCAGTTGTACTGGATGTTCTGGCGCGTGGTGAAATGGCCGTAGCCCTTATCCCATTTGGCAGCGATATCGGCCAGCTTGTGCATCTGGCGGCTGCTGAGCGTGCCATAGGGAATGGCCACCCGCAGCATATAGGCGTGCAGTTGCAGGTAGAGCCCGTTCATCAGGCGCAGCGGTTTGAATTCATCCTCGGTCAGGGAGCCGTCAATGCGGCGTTCAACCTGCCCGCGGAATTGCGCGTTGCGTTCGGCGATAAAGGCGTCATCGAATTCGGTGTAGCTGTACATTATTGAACCTCCTCCTGCTTGCCATGGGTGTAGTTGCTTGGGCCCTTGGCGCGGAATGCTTCGCGGAAATGCGTTGGTTTAGGTGCGACAGAGCTGGTGTCGACATCGGCCAGATAGGCCCCGACAGTCAGGTCGGCCTGCTGGATCGCATCGATCAGGCGCAGGTCGGCGTCGGCCTCGTCGGTCAGCACTTCGGCTTCTTCAAGCTTGCGGGTCCAGCCGGTTGCGGTCTGGTAGATCACGTCGCCTTCAAGCAAGGCATTGGCTGTGACGACTTTGGGGGTAAAGGGCTTGGCCATTATGCCATCTCCTCCTGGAAAAATTCGGTTGTGGCACGGGCTGCAGCACGCGGGGCAAGGCCGTAAAAGGTAAGGGCGGGGCCAGCGAGGTCAGCCGCGGCAAGGTCAGTGGGCAAGCGGTCCAGCGTGGTTTCGACGATACGTTGGTTGGCGCGGGAGGCGTTTTCAACCAAGGTGACAGGCGTGCTGCGGTCCGCGCCATGCATCAGCAGGCGGCCTTGGATGTAGCGTGCGGATTTCTTGCCCATATAGATCGCGGCGACCTCGCCCGGGCGCGCGAGCGCGGCCCAGTCATGGTCAGCAAACCCCTTCATATCGTGACCCGTCAGGAACCGGACCGAAGCGTTGCGCCCGCGTTTCGTGAGACTTTGCCCGATGGTGGCCACGGCGGCAGAAGCCGACGTGATCCCCGGCACGATGTGCCAGCCGATGCCATGGGCGTCTACGGCGTCGATTTCTTCATCCAAGCGGCCAAAGACGGTGGCGTCGCCGGATTTCAGACGCACCACTTGGGCGCCGGATTGGCCGTGTTCAACCAGCAGATCGTTGATCGTCTCTTGCGCGGTGGAGGGGCCGAAACCCTCTTTGCCCACATCGATCATCAGCGCCTCGCGGCGGGCCAGTTCAAGGATTTCGGGGGAAATCAGCCGGTCATAGATCACCACATCGGCCTCATCCAACGCGCGGCGGGCCTTGAGGGTCAGCAATTCGGGGTCACCCGGGCCACCGCCCACAAAGGCAATGTGACCGGCGCGTGCGGCGCGGGACTGGTGGTCGACGAGCAGCGTGCTCAGCGCGTTTTCAACCGCCGTCTTCCCATCCGCCACGGCGCGGGGGCCTGCAGCAAAGTAATAGTCCCGCCAGAAGTCGCGGCGCGCACGGCCAAAGGGCAGGGCATCGGCCATCTTGCGGAAGCTTTTGCCAATGCGCGCCAGTGTGCCAAGGGTCGCGGGCAGGCGTTCTTCCAGATCCGCCTTGATCGCGCGGGCGAGCACCGGGGCCGCGCCTTCGGTGCCGATGGCGATAGTCACAGGATCACGATCCACGATGGCAGGCGTGATAAAGGCGCTGTCGTGAAGATTGTCGACGATATTGACCAAAGCACCCTCGGCGCGCGCAATTGCGGCGGTGCGGGCGTCTTCGGCGTCGTCCTCATCGGCGGCATAGAACAGTTTCGCGCACAGGACATCGCCATGGCGCAGGGCACGGGTGTGCAGCGTCAGACGGTCCGCGTCGGCCCAGGCGGTGATCTCGGGCGCGGGGGTCGGGGCAAAGACGCTAATCTTGGCTTGGGTCTTGAGCAGCAGGCGCAGTTTGGCCAATGCCGCTTCGCCACCGCCTGACAAGACGATGCGCTGGCCCTTGGTGGAGAGAAAGATTGGGAAGTGATCCATGTGGTTCGGTCCTTGCGCTTAGCTTGACCTCTATATAGGAAATAATTCCGATATGGCGCTAGGTGCTTGCGGATATAAGGACGTACGTTCTATTCTGCGCAGCAGACAGAACAGCAGACCACAGACTGAAGGGAAAACAGAATGGATGTTCGGATCGACGACGTAGACCGGAAAATTCTAGCGCAGTTACAGCGTGATGCGAGCCAGTCCCTGGACGATATTGCCCGCGAGGTAGGCAGTTCCAAGACCCCTGTGTGGAACCGGATTCGCAAACTACGCGAGGCAGGGGTGATCGGGCAGCATACGGTTGTGCTGGATGCAGAGGCGCTTGGCTTCGAGGCCTGCTTCTTCGTGTTGATCCGCACCTCGTCCCACGAGGCCGATTGGCAGGCCGCGTTCCTCAAGGCGTTGAAAAACCGCCCCGAAGTGCAAGAGGCGCACCGGTTGGCCGGGGACATCGACTATATTCTCAAGGTCCGCGTCAAAAACGCCCGCGCCTATGATGCCTTTTATCAGGCGCTGATTTCAGAGGTCCGCGTGCACAACGTCACAGCGCTGCTGTCGATGGAAGAGATCAAATCTACCACTATGCTGCCGCTGTAACGCAGGGCCGCTTACAGCGTGACCATCAACCGTTCCAGCTTGTGGAAATGGTAGGTATTGGCAAAGCGCGGTGCTTCGGCAAGTTGCAGGTTCGGCGCATGGTCAAAAAGCGCACGCAGCGCGATCTGCATTTCCAGCCGTGCCAGCGGCGCGCCGACGCAGAAATGCAAGCCGCCGCCAAAGGCCACATGTGCCTTGGCCGGACGGGCGGGGTCGAACAGATCGGGCTGGTCGTATAGCGCGGGATCGCGGCCAGCGGCCCCCAGCACCAGCGCGATTTTGCGGCCTTTTTCCAGCGTGACATCGCCCAGTTCGATATCCTCGTAGGCGAAGCGTTCAAAAACATGCAGCGGCGGGTCGTAGCGGAGAATCTCTTCGACCGTGGCGTTGATCGCATCGGGGGCGAGGGCGCTGGCAGGGGTGTTATTTTCCAGCAAGCAGGCGATCCCGTTGCCAAGCGCGTGTACCGTCGTCTCGTGTCCTGCGTTCAGCAGCAGGATACAGGTTCCGATCAGCGCATCCGTGCTTAGTTTTTCGCCGCCTTCTTCGGCGGCGATCAGCTGGGTGATCAGATCGTCACGCGGGTCTTGGCGACGCTCATTGACATAGCGGCGCAGGAAGGCGGTGAAATCGGCGGCGGCGGTATTGGCGGCCTCTTCGGTCGCGCGGGTACGGCCGATCTGGTAGACGGCGACCATATCGTTGGACCAGCGCAGGAGGTCGGGCCACATATCTTCGGGTACGCCAAGCAGCCGCGCGATGATGCGCACGGGCAGCTGGGTGCAGAATGCGGGGATCAGATCAAACGGTTCACCCTTGGGCAGATCGTCCAGCAAGCCTTGCGCGATTTCTTCGATCTCGGGGGCAAGGTCGGCGATCCGGCGCGAGGTAAAGGCGCGCAGCACTAGCCCGCGCAGACGGGTGTGGGTTGGCGGCTCAAGCTCGAGCATCGACTGGTCTTCCACCGCATAGAAGTCGCGCATGTGATCGGGTGTGGGCTTGCGCTGGTCGGCGGGGACCTCGCGGCCCAAACGGCGGTCGCGCAGCAGCGCTTGCACCGTGGCTGCGTCAAAGGCGGCCAACATGCCATAGTCCTGCCAGAACAGCACAGGGCCATCCGTACGGGCCTGCGCATAGGCACCATAGGGGTTTTGGACAAATTCGGGATCAAGCGGGGAAAGGTTCAGCGTTTTCATGGGGCCTAGCAATAGCTGCGGCTCTGGTGTTTGCAAGCGGGTCTGTGCCAAATAACGCTATGACCTCCGGAATGCGCCGCCGCGTCGCCAGTTTTGTGCTGTTTCTGATCACCGTGCTGGCGCTGTCCGGCGGGGTCTGGCGCTATGCCTATTTGCAAGGGCTGGATCAGCTGCATGCACGCGGGCAGGCGGATTTGTCGCTGGTGAGTGACCGGCTCGTCGGGCAGCTGCAACGCTATCGCGATCTGGCTGTGTTTCTGGCGGATCACCCGCAGGTGGCGCAAGTGTTGGACCGTCGGCCCGTGGTCGAGGCCCAAGCGTTCCTGCAAAAGGTTGCTGACAAGACCACGGCGCTGGATTTGCAGGTGTTGGACCGCTCAGGCGATGTGATTGTATCCGCGCTTGGGACAGACGCGGCGCAGGTGCCGCGGGCGGAACAGGGCTTTGTCCGGCGCGCATTGCGTGGCGCGCTTGGCTGGGGGCACGGCCCTGCAGCGCCGTTGACCGACCGGGCCTATTTCCACGCGGCCCCCGTTTTTGCACCGGACGGTCAGGTGCGCGGCGCGGTGGTGGTGTCGACCGATCTGAATGGCATCGATTATGACTGGCGCGGCAGCAATCCGGCGGCGTTTTTTACCGATACCAATGGCGTTGTCCAAATCGCCAACCGGTCAGAGCTGCTGTTCTGGGCGCGGCCCGAGGGCGCACAAAGGTTGGTGCCGCCTGATGGGGCGCAGCTTGAGTTCGCCGTTTCAGAGGTCGGGACTCATGAAATCTGGCGCATGGGCTGGGGGCCGTATCTGCCTGATGCCGCGCTGCACCTGACGCGTGCATTGCCGGTGGTAGGCATGACGGGCGAAGTCTTGCTGGACATCGAGGGCGCGCAGCGGCTGGCGCTGTCACAGGCGGCGGCGGTGGCAGCGCTCTGCCTTGCCTTTGGCGCGCTGCTGTTTCTGGCCACCGAACGGCGTCGCGCACTGTCGGATGCAAATGCCGCCCTTGAACGTCAGGTCGCCAAACGGACCGCCGCGCTGAACGCCAGCAACACCGAATTGCGCCGCGAGGCCACAGAGCGCGAAGAGGCACAAGCCGCCCTGCGCCGTGCGCAGGCGGATCTGGTGCAGGCGGGCAAGCTGTCTGCGCTTGGGCAGATGTCGGCGGGCATCAGTCACGAACTGAACCAGCCGCTGATGGCGATCCGGTCTTTTGCGGAAAACGCGGTGCAATTCCTTGAGCGTGACCGTCCGGACCGGACGGCGGAAAACCTGACCCGTATCTCGCAGATGGCCGACCGTATGGCGCGGATCATTCAGAACCTGCGGGCCTTTGCGCGGCAGGAGAGTGTGCCGCAGACCCGGGTGGATGTGACCCGCGTGGTGGCCAGCGCACTCGAGCTGACCCAAACCTATGTACGCGATGCGGGGGTCGCGCTTGAATACGGGCCCGCCAATGCGCCCGTTTGGGTGCGGGGCGGCGAGGTGCGGCTGGGGCAGGTGTTTGTGAACCTCATCACCAATGCCGTCGACGCAATGGGCGGCAGCGAGTGCAAACGGCTGACCATCACCGTCGATCCCGCGGATCCCGTGCGCGTAACGTTTTGCGACACCGGTCCGGGAATTGAAATGCCGGATAAGGTGTTCGACCCGTTCTATACGACCAAGTCGGTGGGCAACGCTACCGAAGGCACCATGAGCGGCATGGGACTGGGGTTGTCGATCAGCTATGGCATCGTGCAAAGCTTTGGCGGGGACATTCGCGGCTCAAATCTTGATGCGGGCGGTGCGATGTTTTCTGTGACGTTGGAAAGCGCCGATACGGGTGAGGAGGGGCAGGCATGAGCAGAACCGTTCTTTTGATCGATGACGATGCCTCTGTCCGCGAGGCGCTGGCGCAGACGCTTGAGCTTGCGGATATCGAAGTGGTCGCAGCAGGGTCATTTGTCGCCGCCAAGGACCGTATAACAGAACGGTTTAACGGGATCATCCTGTCAGACATGCGCATGCCCGGGCGCGACGGGTTTCACCTGCTGTCCTACGCCCATGAACAGGACCCCGATCTGCCGGTGATCTTGCTGACGGGCGAGGGAGATATCCCCATGGCGGTGCGCGCGATGGAGGCGGGGGCTTTTGATTTTCTGGAAAAGCCCTGTGCGCCTGCCGCGCTGCTGACGGTGATTGAGCGCGCGCTGAAGACGCGGGCACTGGTGCTGGAAAATCGCCGTTTGCTGCATATCGTGGAAACTGGCGACCCGGCCGCACGGATGATCTTTGGGTCGTCTGATCTTTCAGAACGGCTGCGCGATAAGGTGCGCCGCGTGGCGCAGGCGCATGCCGAGGTGCTGGTCACCGGTCCGTCGGGGTCTGGTATTTCAAAAGTGGCCGAAGTGATCCACCTGTCCTCGCAGCGATCAAAGGGTCCTTTCGTGAAACGCGCCGCCGCGGGGCTGAGCCCGGATGACGTGAGCGATGCGCTGCATGCGGCGTCAGGGGGCAGTCTGTTTCTCGACGAGGTAGCCCAACTGCCCGCGCAGACCCAGCTGAGCCTGATCGAAGCGCTGGATCAGGTCCACGATGTGCGCCTGATCGCAGGCAGTGCGCGCGCGCTGCAGGCCCTTGTGACCGAGGGGCAGTTCCACGCGGATCTCTATTACCGGCTTGAAGTCATGACTGTGCGCATCCCGTCTTTGTCAGAGCGGCCCGAGGATATCGCCACGATGTTTCGCCGCTATGTCGATCAGGCGGCCGAGCAATCCGGCGTCCAGCCACCCGAGGTGACACCGCAGATGATCGCGGGTCTGATGGCGCGAGACTGGCCGGGCAATGCGCGCGCGCTGATGTCAGAGGCGATGCGCTTTGTCATGGGCGTATCGGACGAGGTCACGCCGGATGCGACCCTTGGCCTGTCGGATCAAATGGCACAAGTCGAACAATCGCTGCTCCGTGCAGCGTTGCGCCGCGCGCAGGGCCAGGCGAGTTCGGCGGCAGCGGCGCTCAAGCTGCCGCGCAAGACTTTCTATGACAAGTTGGCCCGCTACGGGATTCGGCCAGAGGACTTTCGCGGCTAGACTGTGCGGATTTTCGCACAAGGGCGGTGCACGGTGTGCGGTTATCCGCACAAATCGGATGGGTTTGGTCGATTTTTACCTTAATGACGGCACTTAAGCTTTTGATATTAAATATATTTAACGTCCCCTCCATCTTTCAAGTCCTCCGTCTTGTGAGGTCGGCAAAATAACGCTCTAGTATCGCCACCGCATTTGGAACGACCAGGTGCCGAGACTTGAAAAACAGTTCTCTGGGAGGAGACATCACATGAAATTCCTGACAACCACTCTGGTGGCGATGACGCTGTCCGTAAGCGCTGGTGCTGTCGCTGCGGCCTGTGATGATGGCGAAGTCGTCATCAAGCTGAGCCACGTGACCAACAGCGACCGCCACCCAAAAGGTATCGCCGCATCCCTGCTGGAACAGCGCGTCAATGACGAGATGAACGGTAAGGCCTGCATGGAAGTTTTCCCGAACTCCACGCTGTACAACGATGACCAGGTTCTAGAAGCGCTGCTGCAAGGCGACGTACAGATGGCGGCACCATCGCTGTCGAAATTCGAACAGTTCACCAAACAGTTCCGCATTTTCGATCTGCCCTTCATGTTCAAAGACATCAACGCTGTAGACGAGTTCCAAAACTCCGACACCGGTGTGGCGATGAAAGAATCCATGACGCGCCGTGGCCTACTGGGTCTGGCGTTCTGGCACAATGGCATGAAGCAGATGTCGGCGAACAAGGCACTGAACGTGCCGTCGGATGCCAATGGCCTGAAATTCCGCGTTCAAAACTCCGACGTATTGAAAGCACAGATGGCAGCGATGGGTGCGTCGCCGCAGCCAATGGCATTCTCGGAAGTTTACGGCGCGCTGCAAACTGGCGTTGTTGACGGTCAGGAAAACACGTGGTCCAACATCTATGGTCAGAAGTTCTTTGAGGTGCAGGACGGGACAACCGAAACCAACCACGGTGTTCTGGACTATATGCTCGTGACGTCCACCGACTGGTGGGACAGCCTGGACGCCGATGTGCGCGACCAGCTGGCGACAATCGTTCAAGAAGTGACCGAGACCCGCAACGCGGAATCGTCCAAAGTGAACGCCGAAGCCAAGCAGGCGATCATCGACGCCGGTGGTGTTGTGCGTGAACTGGACGCAGCACAGCGCGAAGAGTGGGTTTCTGCGATGAAGCCCGTTTGGGAAGAGTTCACAGCGGACGTCGGTCAGGAAAACATCGACGAAGCCCAAGCGATCAACGCCAAGCACTAAAACCTGTTCTGCCCCGTCTGACTGCAGACGGGGCATTTCAATTGCGTCAGGCCCCGACATGCCCCACGGCGTGCGGGCCTGATCCACTCTCCTCTCACAGCGGAGCATTTCCATGTCACATGGTGTTCAATCTCATTCTGCGCTCGGGCGCATCGTCAACGAGCTTGAGGAAACGGCGATTGCCCTCATCCTTGGCCTGATGACCCTCATCACCTTTATCAACGTCGTCCTGCGCTATGGTTTTAACACCGGCATCATCTGGGGATTGGAGGCAGTGACGTTTCTGTTCGCCTGGCTGGTCCTGTTCGGCATGAGCTATGCGGTCAAGGTCACGGCGCATTTGGGGGTCGACGCTGTCGTAAACCTGTTTTCGCTGCCCAAACGTCGGGTTCTGGCGCTGGTCGTAGCGGTGATCTGTGTGGTCTATGCCGCGTTGCTGATGAAGGGCGCGTGGGATTACTGGGCACCGTTCGCGGGGCTGGACGCCACTACCGGCCGCTGGTTCCCCACAGGGTTTGCCGATAGCCGCGATCAGGCGTGGTATGAAACCGTCGATATCCCAATGCCGGACTGGCTGCGCTTTATCGAGCCAATCATGAACGAGGGCGAAACCTACGGCAAACTGCCCCGTTTCATCCCCTATTTCATGCTGCCCTTCGGCATGGCGCTGTTGCTGTTCCGTTTCATTCAGGCCGGTTTGCGCGTCCTTAACGGGCACGCCACAGCGATGATCGTTAGTCACGAGGCCGAAGATGATATCGAAGCCGTCAAACACATGAACGCGGAGTCCTAAGCGCATGGAAGTCCTTATCCTCTTTACCATGATCGTCGGGCTGATGTTGCTGGGCGTTCCGATTGCCGTCAGCCTAGGCTTCTCGTCGATCGTCTTTCTGCTGGTGCTGTCCGACAGCTCTCTTGCATCTATCGCGCAGACCTTCTTTCAGGCGATGGCGGGGCACTACACGCTGCTGGCGATCCCGTTCTTCGTGTTGGCGTCTTCCTTCATGTCGACCGGCGGTGTGGCCAAGCGGATCATCCGTTTCTCTATCGCGCTGGTCGGGCATTTTCCCGGTGGTCTGGCGATTGCGGGTGTCTTTGCCTGTATGCTTTTCGCGGCCCTGTCCGGGTCTTCGCCTGCAACGGTCGTTGCCATCGGCTCCATCGTGATCGCGGGGATGCGTGAAACTGGCTATACCAAGGAATTCGCCGCAGGTGTCATCGCCAACGCGGGCACCTTGGGCATCCTGATCCCGCCGTCGATCGTGATGGTTGTCTATGCCTCTGCCACGGATGTGTCCGTTGGCCGGATGTTCCTTGCGGGCGTTATTCCGGGTCTGATGGCGGGCACCATGCTGATGCTGACCATCTACATCATGGCGCGGGTTAAAAAGCTGCCACAGGGCGAATGGCGCGGCTGGGGCGAGGTCTTTGCCTCGGGGCGTGAAGCAGGCTGGGGCCTGATGCTGATCGTCATCATCCTTGGTGGTATCTATGGCGGTATCTTTACCCCCACCGAAGCCGCTGCGGTGGCTGCCGTCTACGCCTTCTTTATCGCGGCCTTCGTCTATCGCGACATGGGCCCGCTGCACGTCGAAGGCGAGGGGCGTAACCTGTCGCTGATGCGCAAGCCGATGGCGCTGGTCACCGTGTTCTTCCACCGCGACACCCGCGACACCTTGTTCGACGCCGGTAAGCTGACCGTGACACTGATGTTCATCATCGCCAATGCGCTGATCCTCAAGCACGTGCTGACCGATGAACAGATCCCACAGCAAATCTCGGCGGCGATGCTGAATGCCGGCTTTGGTCCGATCATGTTCCTTGTGATCGTCAACGTGATCCTGCTGATCGGTGGCCAGTTCATGGAGCCGTCGGGCCTGCTGATCATCGTCGCGCCGTTGGTCTTCCCGATTGCGATTGAACTGGGCATCGACCCGATCCATCTGGGGATCATCATGGTGGTCAACATGGAAATCGGGATGATTACCCCGCCGGTGGGTCTGAACCTCTTCGTGACCTCGGGTGTGGCGAATATGCCGATGATGAATGTGGTCAAAGCCGCGCTGCCGTTCACCGCAGTTCTGTTCGTCTTCCTGCTGATGGTGACCTATATTCCGGTCATCTCCACTTGGCTGCCGACATTGATGATGGGGCCGGAGATTATCACCCGCTAGCGGGACTGGGTCCAACACATAGAAGTAGAAAAGGCGGCGTATCCCAGTGGATGCGCCGCCTTTTGTTTGTGTCCTGCCATGAGTTTATTTGGCAAAATGAAGGTCAGGCGGCAGAGAGCGCCTTGAGGATGGGGACGAAATCAGCGGCCTTAAGGCTCGCGCCCCCGATCAGGGCACCGTCCACGTTTTCGACCTTGAATATATCCGCCGCGTTGTCCGGTTTTACCGAGCCGCCATACAGCAGCCGCAGCGCGTCGGTGACATCACTGCCAAAGCGTTTGGCAAGTTCGGCGCGGATGAAATCATGCACTTCGATGATCTGATCGAGCGTCGGGATTTTGCCAGTGCCAATCGCCCAGATGGGTTCGTAAGCGACCACGGTATTATCGCCCGTGCAGCCATCGGGCAGGGAGCCCGCGAGCTGCTTGGCGATGACATCCAATGTTGTACCTGCACTGCGGTCTGCTTCGCTTTCGCCGATGCAAATGATGGCGGTCAGGTCTGCGGCCCAAGCGGCTTGGGCTTTGCGGGCGACGTCAGCGTCGCTTTCGGCATGAGCCTCGCGGCGTTCTGAATGCCCGACGATCACGTAAGTCGCGCCGATGTCCTTGATCATCGGGGCAGAGATATCGCCAGTGAACGCGCCTTTTGACTCGGTATGGCAATCCTGTGCGCCGATGCCGACGGAGGTACCTTGCGCAGCAGTGACAGCCGGCATCAGATAGGCGGAAGGCGGGCAGATCACGGCCTCTGCACTGTCGCTGCCCATCGCAGTGGCGACATCGGCCAGCATGTCCAAACCGGCCAGCGAGCCGTTCATCTTCCAGTTTCCAGTGGCAAGCTTGCGGCGCATGTGCATATCCTTCATGTTGTTTTACAAAGGGATACCAGCGCCACCCCGACAGGGCAACGTCAAGCTCACGTCACACGCAGCGCGAGCGGCCGGCTGCCGTTAGCCGAATTTGATGGATTCGCCACACCCGCAGGCTTCGGTCACATTGGGATTGCGGAACTTGAAGCCGGATTCCAGGAGCGAGGTTTCATAGTCGATTTCGGTGCCGAAAAGAAACATCTGTGCCATCGGCGCGATCATCACCCGCGCGCCGTCCTGTTCGACAACTTCGTCGTTGGTGTCGGCCTCGTTCACATACTCCATGGTATATTCCATGCCGGCGCAGCCCCCTTTTTTGATGCCGATGCGCAGACCGGCATGGCCTGCGGACGTCATCAGCTTGGTGATCTGATTGGCGGCTTTGGGGGTGATGGTGACGGCTTGCTTGCCTGGGATCGCGAACATGCTGAATACTCCTGTTACTGACAAGATAAGGCCTTTGGCGCGGTTTCTCAAGCGGGGGTCTGCACAATAGCAAAAGGCCGCCCCCGAAGGGACGGCCCTGTCGCCAAACGCTGCTGCGCAAGGTCATATGCTGTTGTTCACAGCCCCATGCAGTTTGCGTAATAGGTTACGGTCGCGGGCCAGTCAGAGAAGACACCCTTTACGCCCGCTTCTTGCGCCAGAACATCAAGCGCAACGAGATAGTCGCTGTCGTCGGTGATGATGTCGCCGACCGATTGGAAGTACCAGCCACCGCCTGTGGACAGCGGACCAGAGCGTTCCAGCGTCCAGGCAATCAGGTTCAGACCGGCTTCGCTGGCTTTCATCGCATAGTCAGAGGCGGCCAGTGTGCCGTCCTTGTTGGTCAGCAGCATGTTCAGCGACGGGGCCAGATACTGCACGCCTTGCTCTTTCAGCTGGGCGAAATCCTGTGTCCAGGTGCTGGGGTCCTGTTCGTCGAAACCGTCGCTCCATTCCACGAGATAGACGGCCTGTTTGCCGAATTCGGGCTCTGCCTTGATCCAGTAAAGCACGTCATCCAGGTTGAACGACTGCGCCCAAACGTCCGAGGCAGGAATGCCCGCGGCTTTGTATTCGTCGATCATCTTCTGCGCATAGTCTTCCTGGCTGAAGCCGTCATGGGGCATTTCGACCGAAGGCGACTTGAGCTCGGGGGTGAATTTCGCGCCGAGGGATTTGAACAGCTCGATCGATTCCGTGTGGGTCATCAGATCGGCACCGTCGCTATAAAGCTGCGTGCGGAAGCTGGCGACGCCGCCCTGATAGTCTTCGGCAGTCGTGGCG
Source organism: Sulfitobacter litoralis (assembly GCF_900103185.1). Taxonomy (GTDB): domain Bacteria; phylum Pseudomonadota; class Alphaproteobacteria; order Rhodobacterales; family Rhodobacteraceae; genus Sulfitobacter; species Sulfitobacter litoralis. The sequence continues at coordinate 50,620 of NZ_FNJD01000009.1, read as the reverse complement.
GTGGTGTCGGCGCTGTCCATCTTGGGGGTCAGCGTTTCGAACTCGGCCAAGGTGATGTCAGAGGTGCGGCATTCGGCGCTGGCACCTTCTTCGCCCGCAGCAGCGGTAAAGCCCGCGGTGCATTTCTCGGCCAGATCGGAGACGAGGATATTGGTGGTGGTGTGCAGATCGTTCTGCGCGTGGCGGCAGACCAGTTCGTGATCTGCTGTAAAAGTCACGTCACATTCCAGAATGCCTGCACCCTGACGGGCCGCAGCAACGTTGGATTGCACGGTATGTTCGGGGAACATCAGCGGCGCGCCGCGGTGCCCGATCGAGAAATCGGTTTTCGACGGCGTCTGGCCCATGCAGGACGCCAGCTTGTCTTTAAGATCGCCATCGGGGAGCTTGTCCACTAGATAGGCGGGACGGGGACCGTATTCGACGGGCGTGGGGGTGCTATGGGCATCGGCCAGCAGCGCGGTCGGGGCCAAGGCCAAAGCTGTAAGGGCAGTTGTTAGTCGCATGATCGCTCCAATATAAATCATCTGGCTGCGGTGTGGCTACCGGATGTTACAATGATGCGACCATTGCGTGAAAGTGATGTAAAATCAACAGGGACGTGAAATGCGCCCCGATGTTTGCCAGTGGGCTTACATGAACCCCAGTTCAAGACGCGCTTCGTCAGACATCATGTCCATGCCCCATGGTGGTTCCCAAACCAATTCCACATCGACGGTTTTCACGCCGGGCAGGGGTTCAACTGCATCGGCGACCCAGCCGGGCATCTCGCCTGCGACAGGGCAGCCGGGCGCGGTCAGGGACATCTTGATGTTGACCTCGTTTTCCGCATTGATGTCGATCGTGTAGATCAACCCCAGCTCATAGATATTCACTGGAATCTCAGGGTCATATACCGTGCGGCAGGCTTCGGTGATCTGCTCGTACAGCGGATGATCCGTTGACGAGGGCGCGATTAAAGGGGTGCCTTCAAGAGATTGGGTGCTGTCAGTCATCAGGGCCTCGCTGCGTTATCTTATCGTTTATATAGGGATTGCATCCAGCACCGTCCAGAGGACAGCCCCGTGATCTATGGTTTGATCTATCCTTTGCGCTTGCGCACAGGCTGCGGCTTCACCCGCGCTTCGATCATGTCATAGATCATGCCGACGATATCCTTACCGGTGGCTTTCTCGATTCCTTCGAATCCGGGCGAGCTGTTGACCTCAAGGACTTTGGGCCCGCTGTCAGAGCGTAGCAAATCCACACCCGCTTTGCCCAGACCAAAGGCCCGCGCCGCGCGCAGGGCGGTCTCGCGTTCAAGCTTGGTGATGCGCACAACCTGCGCCGTCCCGCCTCGGTGTAGGTTGGACCGGAAGTCGCCATCCGCACCGGTGCGCTTCATCGCAGCAACGACTTTGCCGTCGACCACAAGGCAGCGCAAATCCTCGCCCGCCGCTTCCTTGACGAAATCCTGCACCAGAAAGTTCGCCTTGAGCCCGCGGAATGCATCGATCACGGATTCAGCGGCCTTTTTTGTTTCAGCCAGCACGACGCCCTTACCTTGGGTCGATTCCAGTAACTTCACAATCAGGGGCGCGGTGCCCACAAGCGCCATCAAGTTCGACGTATCCTTGGGCGAGGCGGCAAAAGCGGTCGTGGGCATACCGATTTTTTTCGAGGCCAGAACCTGATGCGCATGCAGCTTGTCGCGGCTCGACAAGATACCGGCAGACCCGTTGACGCAATAGGTGCCGATGGTTTCGAACTGCCGGATCACCGCGCAGCCATAGGGCGTGACCGACGCCCCGATCCGGGGGATCACCGCGTCATAGCGCGGCAGACGCTTGCCGTCGTAATGCACTTCGGGCGCCATGGCGTTGATCGCCATGTAGCAGCGGGTGGTGTCGATCACTTCGACTGTGTGGCCGCGGGCTTCGCCGACTTCGACCAGACGCGATGTGGAATAGTTGCTGGCTTCACGGCTTAGCACGGCGACGCGCAAGGCCCGCTGCGGCGCTTTGTGACGTACGGCAGCGGTGTGATAGACGTCATAGCTCAGGTCCGGCTGTAGCCGTTTTTCGGTGGGTGAGATGGTGATGTGATCTGTCAGCGCCTGACGGCCCAGCAACATGCGGCTGGTCATGCCCGCACGGTTGGTCAGGGTCACGTCAATGGGCCAGCTTTGCCCCGCGACATCCATCTTGGTCGAGATGACATAGCGCAGCTCTGCCTCGCCATTGGACGAGGTGACCTCGCGCCGATCAATGATCGGGGCAGAGCAGGTGATGGTGATGTCTTCGTTGCCAGCCACAGGGTGCACATTGAAGCGCACTTTTGGCTTGGATGCAGGCCCAAAGACTTCGATGTCATGGGCATGCAGCGCCGAGGTGCGCGCGCCGGTGTCGATCTTTGCCTTGATCGCAGGCAGGCCCAGATCAGGAAGGGCAATCCATTCTTCCCAGCCAAACGTCAATTCTTGCATGTCACACACTCCGGCACAGCTAAATGATCCCGCCGCCTAGCAGGTCGCTCGCGTCTACTCAAGCCACGACACCGGCTTCCAAATGGCATAAATCCCGGGGTCCGGGGCAGCGCCCCGTTGGTTCTCGCTGGATATAGCGCGGTTTTGCGGACCTTCCATGACAGCCGCCGTGATCGGGCATATGAACTGCACGATTGCGCCTGTCTTGGTGACATCTTATAGCCGCAGTCATGAAAAAATTCTCGTTTGATCTTCAGGCCCGCGATGGCGCGGCGCGTACCGGTGTCATTTCTACCCCACGGGGCGATATTCGCACACCTGCCTTTATGCCCGTGGGCACCGCGGCCACGGTCAAGGCAATGATGCCCGAAAGCGTCGCGGCCACGGGGGCTGATATCCTACTGGGCAACACCTACCATCTGATGTTGCGTCCCACTGCTGAACGGATCGACCGTTTGGGCGGTCTGCATAAATTTATGAACTGGGATAAACCCATCCTCACGGATTCTGGTGGGTTTCAGGTCATGAGCCTATCGGATCTGCGCAAGCTGACCGAAAAGGGCGTGACCTTTAAAAGCCACATCGACGGATCAAAGCACGAGCTTACGCCTGAACGCTCGATGGAAATCCAAAAGCTGCTCGGCTCGGACATTGTGATGTGTTTCGACGAATGTCCTGCCTTGCCAGCGGATCGGGCGCGTATTGCTGAATCGATGCGCCTGTCTATGCGGTGGGCCAAACGCAGCCGCGACGCTTTTGGCGACCGTCCGGGCTATGCGCTGTTCGGTATCCAGCAAGGTGGTCTTGAACAGGATTTCCGCGAGGAAAGCGCCAAAGCGCTGATGGAAGTGGGCTTTGACGGGTATGCCGTCGGCGGTCTGGCCGTGGGCGAGGGGCAGGAGGCGATGTTCGGCTGTCTGGATTTTGCTACAGATATGCTGCCTGTGGACCGGCCGCGCTATTTGATGGGGGTGGGCAAACCCGACGATATTGTGGGTGCCGTTGCGCGTGGCATTGATATGATGGATTGCGTCTTGCCGTCGCGGTCCGGGCGTACGGGGCAGGTTTTCACCCGTCACGGTGTTGTGAATATCAAGAATGCACGCCACGCTGACGACCCGCGCCCGTTGGACGAAGCCTGCACGTGCCCGGCGTGTTCGAACTACAGCCGCGCCTATCTGCACCACGTGTTCCGCAGTCAGGAAATGATCTCGGGGATGCTGCTGACATGGCACAACCTGCACTATTTCCAAGAAATCATGGCCGGTATGCGTGGTGCCATTGCGGCGGGCACTTTTGATGCGTGGCAGGCTGATTTTCATAGCCAGCGGGCACAGGGCGACATCGACCCGCTTTAGGAAAACCTTCCATTGATTGGAATAAACCTGCGCCCCGGTCCTTGTGATGACGGGGCGGAGGTTTAGGTGCTGTAGTCAAGAGACAACACCCCATAGGAGCTTTCCATGACTGAGGCATTATTCACCCCGTTGAAAACCGGCGCAATCGAGGCCGCGAACCGCATTGTTATGGCCCCGCTGACCCGCAGCCGCGCCAATGATGACACCGGCGAAGTCGGCGATATGCACGTCGAATACTACGCACAGCGCGCCGGGGCCGGGATCATCATCACCGAAGCGTCCCAGATCAGCGCCGAAGGCAAAGGGTACATCAAAACGCCGGGCATCTATACCGAAGGTCAGGTTGCCGCATGGAAAAAAGTAACGGATGCGGTGCATGCCAAAGGCGGCAAGATCGTGATCCAGCTGTGGCATGTGGGTCGGATCAGCCATGTTGATATCCAGCCGGATGGTCAGAAACCCGTCGCCCCGTCGGCCATCGCGGCGGATGTTAAAACCTTTACCAAGAACGGGATGTCCCCCACATCCGAACCCCGTGCGCTGGAGCTCGACGAGATGCCGCGCATTGTCGCCGATTATGTCCACGCGACCAAAATGGCACGTAAGGCGGGCTTTGACGGGGTCGAGGTCCACGGGGCCAACGGCTATCTGCTGGATCAATTCCTGAAAACCTCCAGCAACAAACGTGATGACGCCTATGGCGGGTCGGTCGAAAACCGTGCGCGCTTGCTGTTCGAAGTGCTGGACGGTGTTGTGCATGCGTGGGACAGCGATCACGTCGGTCTGCGCTTGTCGCCGTTTTCCCCTGCGAACGCGATCGCCGACGACAACCCGCAAGAAACCTTTGATTGCGTTGTCGACGCGCTGAATAAATATAACCTGGCGTATCTTCACATGGTTGAAGGGTCGACAGGCCAGTCGCGCGATCTGGACAGCAACGAAGACCTTGGCAAGCTGCGGTCGCTGTTCAACGGCGTCTACATGGCGAACAACCTGTATGACCGCGACATGGCGATTGACGCAGTTGCCAACGGCAAGGCTGATCTGGTGGCCTTTGGTCGTCCTTATATCGCGAACCCCGATCTGGCCAAACGGCTCGAGCTTAACGCACCGCTGAACGACGGTGACACAAGCACCTTCTACGCAGGTGGGGAAGAGGGCTATACCGATTATCCCTTCCTCGAGCAGGTCGCTGCGGAATAAGCTCGCTAAGCGCGAAAAAGCACATTTCCGGCCCGTTTTTTGTCATTCGGGCCGGTTAACCATGGTTATTGGCGCTTTTCGGCGCTAATCATGCGATCCGCGCTTGTCTGTCCGCCGGTGGCGGTTCATTCTAGGGAGAACCTCTCGCCAGATGACCCGCATACGAACGGATCACAGCATCATGGGGATTGAAACAGGCGAGTAGGGTCCCCAAGTATCCTACTCAGAACAGGAGATGAACGAACGGTCGCCTAAGATAGGGGCCAGTGTCATCTTGCAGTATAAGGAAAAGAGCATGTTAGAGCCTCTGAACGCATCCTACCCGGTGTTGCCCCTGCGCGATATTGTGGTGTTCCCCCACATGATCGTACCGCTTTTTGTAGGCCGCGATAAATCCGTGCGCGCCCTCGAAGAAGTCATGGCCGATGACAAGCAGATTTTGCTGTCCAGCCAGATCGACCCCGGTGTGGATGACCCCGATTCCGACGGTATTTTCAACACCGGCGTGTTGGCGAACGTGTTGCAACTGCTGAAGCTTCCCGACGGCACCGTGAAGGTGTTGGTCGAAGGTCAGGCGCGCGTGCGCATCACTGAATACCTTGAGAACGATAGCTTCTTTGAAGCGACAGCCGAATACCTGACGGAAGAGCCCGGTGACGAGACCACCACGCAGGCGCTGTTGAAATCCGTCGCCGAAGAGTTCGAGCGGTATTCCAAGGTCAAGAAAAACGTCCCCGAAGAAGCGCTGTCCGCAGTGACCGAAGCGTCCGAGCCTGCACGTCTGGCTGATCTGGTGGCCGGGCATCTCGGGATCGAGGTCGAGCAGAAACAAGACCTGCTCGAGACCCTGTCGGTGTCCGAGCGGCTCGAGAAAGTATATGGTCTGATGCAGGGCGAAATGTCCGTTCTGCAGGTCGAGAAAAAGATCAAGACCCGCGTCAAATCCCAGATGGAGAAGACGCAGCGCGAGTATTATCTGAACGAGCAGATGAAAGCCATTCAGAACGAGCTTGGCGATGGCGAAGACGGCAAGAACGAAGTCGCCGAACTGGAAGCCCGCATCGCGGACACCAAGCTGAGCAAAGAGGCCAAGGAGAAGGTCGACGCCGAGCTGAAGAAGCTCAAGAACATGTCGCCCATGTCTGCGGAAGCCACCGTTGTGCGCAACTACCTCGACTGGATCCTGTCGATCCCGTGGGGCGTAAAATCGCGCACCAAGAAGGATCTTGGGAAAGCACAGCAGGTGCTGGACGACGATCACTATGGCCTTGAAAAGGTTAAAGAACGCATTGTCGAATACCTTGCCGTGCAACAACGGTCCAGCAAGCTGAAGGGCCCGATCATGTGCCTCGTCGGCCCTCCTGGTGTGGGTAAAACATCGTTGGGTAAATCCGTTGCCAAGGCCACGGGGCGCGAATTCATTCGCATCTCGCTTGGTGGTGTGCGGGACGAATCCGAGATTCGCGGTCACCGTCGGACCTACATCGGCTCCATGCCCGGTAAGATCATTCAGGCGCTGAAAAAGGCGAAAACCACGAACCCGCTTGTCCTGCTCGACGAGATCGACAAGATGGGGCAGGATTTCCGTGGCGACCCCGCATCGGCCATGCTCGAGGTGCTTGATCCGGAACAAAACGGTACATTCGTCGACCACTACCTTGAGGTGGAATACGACTTGTCGAACGTCATGTTCCTGACCACATCGAACAGCTACAACATGCCCGGACCTTTGCTCGACCGGATGGAGATTATCCCCCTGTCTGGCTATACCGAGGATGAAAAACGCGAGATCGCGAAGCAGCACCTTGTGGCCAAGCAGATCAAGAACCACGGTCTGAAGGCAAAGGAATTTGCCATCGAAGACAGTGCCTTGACCAGCATGATCCGCTACTACACCCGCGAGGCCGGCGTGCGGAATCTTGAGCGCGAGATCGCCAAGGTTGCGCGGAAATCGTTGACCAAGATTGTCAAGAAAGAGGCCGACGCGATTACTGTCACGGGCGACAACATCGAGGATTTCCTCGGCGTGAAAAAGCACCGCTACGGCTTGGCCGAGCTTGAGGATCAGATCGGTGTCGTAACCGGATTGGCCTACACCTCGGTCGGTGGCGAATTGTTGCAGATCGAAGCATTGCGCCTGCCGGGTAAGGGCCGGATGAAAACCACCGGTAAGCTCGGCGATGTGATGAAGGAATCCATCGACGCGGCGAGCAGCTATGTGCGGTCGATCAGCCCCAAGATCGGGGTAAAGCCGCCCAAGTTCGATACGCTGGATATCCACGTTCACGTGCCGGATGGTGCAACGCCCAAAGATGGTCCCTCTGCCGGTCTGGCGATGGTGACATCGATCGTGTCGGTGCTGACCCAGATTCCCGTGCGTCGCGATATTGCGATGACGGGGGAGGTGTCCTTGCGCGGGAATGCGATGCCAATCGGCGGCCTGAAAGAAAAGCTGTTGGCGGCGCTGCGTGGTGGGATCACAACGGTTCTCATCCCGACCGAGAACGAAAAAGATCTGCCGGATATCCCGGATAACGTGAAAGAAGGGCTGACCATTATTCCCGTCAAACACGTCTCCGAGGTGTTGAAGCACGCGCTGGTCCGTGAGCCGCAAGCGATTGAATGGGATCAAGATGCGGAGGACGCCGCCGCCGCCGCTGCTTTGGCCCGTCGGAACGCCGCAGGTGACAGTGCCACAGCGCACTAAGCTGCAACGCCAATGACGATAAGTCCGCCCCTCGGGGCGGGCTTTCTAACATAAGCCATATGAATTTTCGCCCGATACGGGTTTGGCACCAGGCCTTTCTGGATGACCTGCCGCCGCCTCGCTAGGGTTTTGCTAACCTCCTGAAAGGACGAGCAGCATTATGACTACTCCTAAAGAATTCAATACGCCCAAAGCCGACATCGCAGACGATACTGCAGCTCCCGCCGTTGTTGATGCCCCACATCCGGTGATCTTGGGGCCGGTGATGCGCAAGAAAGAGCTGATCGATACGGTGGTCGAACGTTCTGGCGTGAAGAAACGCGATGCGAAACCCGTGGTAGAGGCGATGCTTTCTGTTCTCGGGGAAGCCTTGTCAGACAGTCGCGAACTGAACCTTCTGCCGTTTGGTAAGCTGAAGGTGATCAACGAAAAAGAGTTGAAGAACGGCAAGATGATCCGCGTTAAGGTACGTCAGTTGACACCGGGTCAGGGCGACGGTCCAGCGCAAGACGCTGATGGCGATTTGACCGACCTGTGATCCCTTAGTCTGCCGCTTTTCCGGCGCAGATTATTTTCTTATATATATGACAGTGACAACAGCCCTCCACCTCGGTGGGGGGCTTTGCTGTCTGCAAAGCTCGGGCAACCGATCCAAGCGGGGGCAGGCTAATAAGACTCTGGAAACAAACGCAGAAAACCCTGTCACCGTTAGCGCAGGTTGCGTTGGTAGAACTGTGTATATGTAGAAAAATGGTGGGTCGTGAGAGGCTCGAACTCCCGACATCTTCGGTGTAAACGAAGCGCTCTACCAACTGAGCTAACGACCCGGTAACGCTTCAGTACCCCAAGGATCGGGCGGGGTTCAACCCCATTTTTGCCGCCCCGACGATTATTTTCGATTTTTTTCCTATCCTGTGCCGGAACGCGGTAAATTCACACGCTAGCAGTGCGTTTTCAAACGGTTTTGCCGCCGAAAGGTGATCCCCGATGCACGAATCTTAACGGGGGCTTTGCCTTTGGGGAAGTCGACGTGCTGAAATCAGCGGAACACCGATAGACGGGGTGTCACGGGCAGGTTACTCAATGGGCATTCACGCAAAAGGTGGGAGTGCCTTTTGCTTATATTCAGCAAGACCTTGCAGCAGCGAGGCATCGGGGCCGACCGAAAAGCCGGCTCTAAAAGAGGAGGAATTCACATGGCCGTTCAGATTGATCCGACCAGCTACCGCAACTTGGATATCAAGGCGCATGACGATGGCGTTTGGGTGGTGACCCTGAATCGGCCCACCAAGCGGAATGCGCTGGATATCGACACGATCGAGGAGCTGGTGACCTTTTTTTCCGCGGCACCCCGTGCCGGTGTCCGTGCCGTGGTTCTCGCAGGCGCGGGGGATCACTTTTGCGCCGGGCTAGACCTGATTGAACACCATGATGAAGACCGCAGCCCTGCCGATTTCATGCACGTCTGTCTGCGTTGGCACGAAGCGTTCAACAAGATGGAATATGGCGGCGTGCCGGTGATCGCCGCGTTGCAGGGGGCTGTCGTCGGTGGGGGGCTTGAACTTGCCAGCTCTGCCCATGTGCGGGTGATGGATCAAAGCGCGTATTTCGCGCTTCCCGAAGGCCAGCGTGGTCTGTTCACGGGCGGGGGTGCAACGATCCGTGTCACCGATCTGGTGGGGAAGGCCCGGATGATCGATATGATGCTGACGGGCCGTGTCTATCAGGGGCAAGAGGCGGTCGATCTAGGGTTGGCGCAGTATATCGTCGAAGGCTCCAGCATGGACAAGGCGATGGAGCTTGCCCGCCAGACAGCCCAGAACCTGCCGCTGTCTAACTTTGCGATTTGTAGCGCGGTGAGCCACATGCAAAACATGTCCGCAATGGATGCCGCCTATGCCGAGGCCGTGGTGGCCGGTGTGGTCAATACCCAGCCTGACGCCCGTGCCCGCCTCGCGGCCTTTGCCGATAAAAGTGGCGCGCGGGTCCGCCCCAACGCCGAGTAACGAGTGCTTTGGATCACGCCCCGTTAGCGGGCGTGATCCAGACCTATTTACATGCGCCCTTCGGCATAGCGTGTCAGGCGCAGCGCCAACTGCCCGACGGCGAAATGCAGCAGGACGGTCAGGCACGCCAGCACGATCAGGGCGGCAAACATCAGATCGATCTTGGCGCGGCCATTGGCGAGCAGCATCAGATAGCCAAGGCCCTTTGACGCACCGACCCATTCGCCAATCACGGCCCCGATGGGCGCATAGACGGCTGCCAGCCGCAGCCCCGTTGCAAGGCTCGGCAGCGCCTGCGGGATTTGCACATGGCGCATAAAACGCAAGCGGCGTGCCCCCATCGATTGGGCCAGATCACGGTAGCCGGTGGGCACGCGGGTCAACCCGTCGTGAAAGGCCGAAGTTACCGGAAAATAGATGATCAGCACCGCCATCACGATCTTTGACCCCATCCCGTAACCAAACCACAGCGTCAGCAGCGGCGCGAGCGCAAAGACAGGCACGGCTTGGGTAAAGACCAACAGCGGCAGCAAAAGACGCTCGGAGGTTTTGGACTGCGACAACTGGATCGCGGTCGCGGCCCCCAGGCCCGTACCGATGAGCAGACCCAGCAGCACCTCGACCGTGGTCACCCAGGCATTTTCCAAAAGGCTCACGCGGGCATAATACGCCGCTTGCGCCACGCGCCATGGCGAGGGCAGGATGTAATGCGGTGCATCGGTCAGCAGTACGATGCCTTGCCACAGCGCCAGCCCCAGCAGGATCGCAAGCGGTATGTCACTGCGCCTCATGCGGGAACACCGCGTAGATGGGATAACAGCGCGCTTTGACAGGCCCATGTTTCGGGCGCGGTGATGGCGCGTGGTACGGGTGTCGCGGGCACGGGCCAGCTTTGTGCGCCCTCGGCGGACAGGATCAGGATGTGATCTGCCAGCCGCGCGGCCTCTGCCGGATCATGGGTCACCAACAACACTGTGCGTCCGCTCAACAATTCCGCAGCGAGCTCTTGCATAGCGGCGCGGGTGCCGGCGTCCAGCGCCGAAAAGGGTTCGTCCAGAAAGACGACGGGACGGTCTTCGAGCAAGGTCCGCGCAAGTGCTGCGCGTTGTCGCATGCCGCCCGACAGCGCCAACGGCTTCTTTTGCGCATGGTCCGCCAGCCCGACGCGCGCAAGCATGTCAGTTGCGCGGTCCCTGTCGGGGGGGACGCCGCGCAACCTGTCGCCGATCATGATGTTGTCGATCACGCTCAGCCACGGCAACAGCAGATCGGACTGCGCCATATAGCTGATCCGCCCGTCCAGCGGCTGCCCGTCGGACGGGGAGATCGTGCCCGCAAACACCCCGCCGGTTTCCAGCCCGAGCATGAGCCGAAGCACAGTGGATTTGCCGACGCCCGATGGCCCCAACAAACAGGTCCATGAGCCTGCGGGCAACGTAATGTCGGCATCGAACAACGGGCGGCTGTCGATCTGGTGTTGCCCGACAAGGTGCAATGCGGGCGGGGGGGTCATGGCAGGTCCAGCCCCATCTGCCAGAACCCGATCTCTAGCCGCGTGGCGGTCGCAAAGCGTTTTTGCAGCGTATCGCGACGGGGTGCGTGTTCAAGATCGCCGATCCGCCGCGCAACTGATTGATCGACCATCGCGCCGACTGTCTGGCACATTTTCTGATACCCGAGGTCGGCATAGGTATCGATCCACTCGGCATAGGGGGTGTCAGCGCTGCGCGTCTGTGCCAACCGTTGCCCGATCTCGGCATAACCCATGACGCAAGGTAGCAGTGCCGCCATGAGGTCGAGGAAATCGCCCTGCATCCCCGCATCGAGCACATAGCGCGTATAGGCGAGGTTCGCGGGGGCTTCGGTTGCGTTGAACAGCGCGGCTTCGCTGATGCCAGCCTCGCCACAGGTGCGAATGTGCAATGCCATCTCGTGATTGACCAGCGCATCGACCGTGGTGGCGCAGGTCTTCATCTCTTCCAGCGTCTCGGACTTGACCACGGCCATGGACCAGGCGCGGGCGAAATGCACAAGGAAAACATAGTCCTGGATCAAATAGTTCAAAAAACAGCGGCGTGGCAGACTCCCGTCGCGCAGCCCTTCAACGAAAGGATGATGGGTGTAGCCCTGCCAGTCCTCTGCTGCCGCTCCGCGCCAAAGCGCGAAGCTGTGGCCATAGTCCGGCGCGGTCATGGGACGGTCACATCGATGGCGATGGTCGACACGGGCGAGATCGTGGGGGTCAGCCCCGCATCGTGCAAGAACGTCTCGAATGTGGCGTAGCGACCGGCATCCATTGCTGTCGGCCGCAGGGCAAAACGCGGCAGCGTGTCCTTCCATGCGCGGGCGTTTAGCTCGTCTTGTAGGTCGACCGAGGTCGCGGCGAAGATTTCCCAGCTCTCTTCAGGGTGGTTCACGATATATTGCGTCGCTTTCTCTGTGGCTGCCAGAAACCGTGCGATCATGTCTTTGTCCATCGTGTCGCGGTTGGCGACGTAGATCAGCTCGTCATAAGGTGGCAGGCCCTCTTCCTCGACATAAAAGCAGGTACCGTCGACACCTTCGATATCCATCTGGTTCAGCTCGAAATTACGGAACGCACCGATGACGGCGTCGACCTGACCGGACATCAGAGACGGCGACAGCGACCAGTTCACGTTGACGAGTTCCACATCATCCAGCGACAGCCCGTGATGGGTCAGGATCGCGCCGAGCACTGCTTCTTCAACACCGCCAACAGAGAATCCGACTTTTTTGCCCGCCAAATCCGCTGGGGACGCAATGGGTCCGTCCGTCAACGCCAGCAGGCAGTTCAGCGGTGTGGCGACCAGCGTGCCGACCCGTTGTAGCGGCAAGCCTTCGTGGATTTGCAGGTGCAGTTGCGGCTGATAGGAAATCGCGAGGTCCGCCTTGCCCGCAGCGACCAGTTTGGGCGGGTCGGACGGATCGGCGGGGGCGATGACCTCTACCTTCAGGTCTTTTTCGGCGAAATACCCTTTTTCCTGTGCGACGATGATCGGCCCGTGGTCCGGGTTCACGAACCAGTCCAGCAGCAGCGTCATCTCGTCCTGCGCCAGCGCCGGACCAGAGGTCAGTGCGAGTGCCGCAACAATATTACATATTTTCATCGGTTTGTCCTTTCAACGGGGATGGTTCGCCCATGGCGAGCAGGGAAACGGGGCCGTTCCAATAGGTGGCCAGATGGGTCGCCGCCTGCCACGCGCGCAGGCCAGAGCGGCAAGCGATCACCGCGCGGGTCTGGTGCGAGGGGCGGGGGGTATCTCGGGTAAAATCGGGCAGGGTGATGCGCAGCGCAGTCGGGGTTGCGGCTGTTGGGGCTTCGCCTTGGCCGCGCAGGTCCACGACCCAATCGTTCGCGCGGATTTGCGACGGTGCCAGAAAGCCAAAGCCGTGATCGGGTTCTGGCGCGGTGTCGAAGCGAAAGCCGCCAAAGCGGTAGGAGGCGAGGTCAAAGCTAACCAACTGTCCCAGCGGCGACGGCGACAATCCCAGAATACACGCTAGGGCCATTTGCGCCTGCGCCGCACCGACCATGGCAACGACCGGCCCCATGACCCCTGCCGTGTCGCAGCTGGCGGCGCGGTCGGGCAGGTCGGGGAATACCGCCCGCAGCGACGGCGCACCGCCACAGAACCCGCCGACATAGCCCCCGAACCCCAACGCCGAGGCGCTGATCAGGGGCAGACCCGCCTCAAGGCAGTGATCCGAGAGCACATAGCTGGTCGCGAAACTGTCGGCGCAATCCAACACCAACGTGGCATCTTGGGTGAGGGTCGCGACATTGTCCGGCGCAAGGGGAACAGCATGGCACACAACCGTACAGTTGCTGTTGCGTGCGGTCATGGCGCGGGCGGCGACGGTAACTTTGGCGGTGCCGATATCGGCCTCGGTGAACAGTGTCTGTCGGTGCAGGTTCGACAGCGACACATGATCCCCATCGATCAAGGTGATATGCCCCACACCGGCACCCGCAAGTAGCGGCAGCACCGGCGCGGCCAGACCGCCCGCGCCAACCACGACCACACGCGCAGCCGCCAGCGCCTGTTGGCCTGTCGTGCCCACTTCGGGCAGGATCGTCTGCCGGTCGTAACGGGTCATCGTGTGGCCCCCAACCAATCAGCGATGCGGTCCTCGGGGCTGGGGTGCAGGGTGATGTCGGTCACCGCCGCGACGCAATCGGCACCGGCGTCAAAGGCTCCGGCGGCGCGGGCAACGGACATGCCGCCGATTGCCACCAGCGGGGTCTGCCCGACCAGTTCACGCCAGTCGCGCAGACGGTCAAGCCCCTGTTCGTGCCACTTCATCTTTTTCAGGATCGTCGGATAGATCGGACCCAAAGCGATATACGCGGGGCGCAGGTCGAGGGCACGGGCCAGCTCTGCCTTGTCGTGGGTGCTGACCCCAAGCCGCGCACCCGCGTCGCGGATGGCAGACAGGTCTGCGGTATCCAGATCCTCCTGACCCAGATGGATGAAATCGCAGCCTTCCTCTAGCGCGATATGCCAGTGATCGTTGATGACCAAGGTGCAGCCATGTGCCGCGCAGATCGCTTTGGCCTGCCGGATTTCGCGGCGCAGGGCGGGGACTGGTGTGTCCTTTATCCGAAGCTGCACCAGCTTGATCCCCAGCGGCACCAGTCGGTCCAGCCATGCCGCACTGTCGAAAATCGGGTAGAAACGGTCGAGGGTCATTCCAGAAACGCCTTTCCAATCAACGGAGTCGAGGGCGCGGCCATATCGCGGGGCGGCATCGGGTCGGCGTCGGCGGCAAGCTGTCCGGCGCGGATCGCGGTGGCAAAAGCTTCGGCCATGGCGGCGGGATCACCTGCCTTGGCAACAGCGGTGTTCAGCAGCACCGCGTCAAACCCCAGTTCCATCGCCTGTGCTGCGTGCGAAGGCAGGCCGATGCCCGCGTCGATCACCAGCGGCACGTCGGGGAAATGCGCGCGCATGGCACGCAGCCCAAAGACGTTGTTCAGCCCCATGCCCGACCCGATGGGCGCGCCCCAGGGCATCAGCACTTCGCAACCCGCCCGCAAAAGTTTGTCCGCGACCACAAGGTCTTCGGTGGTATAGGGAAAGACCTGAAAACCGTCCTCGGTCAAAATGCGCGCGGCCTCGACCAAACCAAAAACATCCGGTTGCAGCGTGTCTTCTTCGCCGATGACTTCAAGCTTGATCCATCGGGTACCAAAGACCTCGCGTGCCATATGGGCGGTGGTGACGGCTTCCTTGACGCTGTGGCAGCCGGCGGTGTTGGGCAGCACGTGCACGTTAAGCGCGCGGATCAGTTCCCAGAAATCCTGACCGGCGCGATCTCGCCCGCTTTCGCGGCGCAGGGATACCGTTGCCACCGCCGCACCGCTGCGGGCAAAGGCGTCGGACAGCACTTTGGGCGACGGGTATCGCGCGGTGCCCAGCATCAGACCATTGGCAAGCGTTTCGCCGTAGAAACTGCGCATCTCAACCTCCCTGCATGGGGGCGAGCACTTCGATGCTGTCGCCTGAGTTAAGGGGATGCGTCGCGCGCAGCGTGGCTGGGACAAAGCTGCCGTTCACGGCTGTGGCGACCTTGGCCCCGCCAAATCCTTCGGCCTCAAGCAAGGCGGCAAGAGTGGTCGCGTCGCTGTGGAGCGGGGCACCGTTAAGCTGTAGTTTCATGGAACATCTCCGGTGTTTTAGCGTCAAGGATCAAGTCGGCCACCATCGTTGCCAGCGCGGGGGCCAGCAGAAAACCGTGGCGATAAAGGCCATTGGCGCGGATCATATTGCCCTGCCGTTCGATGCGCGGCAGGTTGTCGGGAAAGGCGGGGCGGCTGTCGACGCCGATCTCGAGGATCTCGGCCTCGCCAAAAGCGGGCGACAGCGCGTAGGCCGCGCTCAGCAGTTCCAGCACTGACCGGACGCTGGCGTGGGCACTCGCGCGGCCTTCGACCATCGTGGCCCCAAGCATGTAAACACCGTCCCCCCGCGGCACGAGGTAAATCGGCACACGCGGGTGCAGCACGCGAATAGGGCGGTTGATGGAGACGTCAGGGCAGGACAGCAGCACCATTTCCCCCTTCACCCCGCGCAACGCGGGCATATCGGCGCGGGCATGGTAGCCTCGGCAGTCGATCACCAACCCGTCGTTCGCGCGCGCGTCTGGGTCGGCCTCACGCTGATCAAAGGTGGCCCCGTCGGCGACCAGTCCGCGCCACAGCTCTGCCAGCGCGGTGCGGGGGGACAGATGGGCTTCGTTCTCGAAAAACAGGCCCGTGGCAAAGCGATCGCCCAGATCGGGCTCAAGCGCTTCGATCTCTGCGGCGGTCAAAGTTTTATGGCTCTGCGTGCGTCGCGCAAAGCGCGTCAGATCACTTGTGTCCCGCGCTGGCGAGACGACAAGCGAGCCGCAGCGTTGGAGGGACGTCGTATGCTGCGCCCACCAATCCGCCGCTTTTTGACCCAGCCGTACCACGGGTTCTTCGGCGCTTTCACCTTCGCAATAGGGGGCGAGCATACCCCCCGCCCACCACGAACACCCCTGCGGACCGGGCTGGCGGGCACGGTCGATCAGATGCACGCGGGCCCCGCGATCGAGCAAGACACGGGCGGTGCATAGCCCTGCCACGCCCGCGCCGATGATGGTGATGCGGGTCACGGCCAGACCGAGTGAAAATGGTGCACGGGACCGTGGCCGGTACCGATAGAAAGACGGTCAGCGGCGCGGATCGCCTGGTGAAGATAACTATGGGCCGTTTGCACCGCGCTGGCCAAGGGTGCGCCATGCGCGAGCTCGGCGGCGATGGCAGCGGCGTAGCTGCATCCTGTCCCATGGGTGTTGCGCGTGTTGATGCGCGGTGCCGTCAACCAGGTAACACCTTTCGCGGTGACAAGCGCGTCGCTACAGATGTCACCCGCGCCATGACCGCCTTTCACCAGCACCGCTTTGGGGCCCATATCAAGCAGACATCGCGCTTGCGCTACCAACTGGTCGGCGGTGGTGGCTTCGGACTGGTTCAGCAGGCGGGCGGCTTCGGGCAGGTTGGGGGTCAGCAGATCGGCGCGTGGCAGAATATGCGTAATCAGCGCTGCGACGGCTTGGTCCTGCAACAGCGCATCACCGGATTTGGCGATCATTACCGGATCAACCACGACGGCCCCTTTGAAACCGACCAGCGCCTGTGCCACCGCTTGAATGATCTGCGGCGAAAAAAGCATCCCCAGTTTGATCGACTGCACATCCAGATCCGACAGCACGGCGTCGATCTGGGCCGACACAATCTGGGCAGGGATTTCATGAACGGCGCTGACGGTGCGCGTGTTTTGCGCGGTGACGGCGGTGATCACGCTGGCGGCATAGACGCCATTGGCCGACATCGCCTTGATATCCGCCTGAATGCCGGCGCCGCCGCCGCTGTCTGAACCGGCGATGGTTAGGGAAATGGGGGTCTTCTTGGTCACGTCTTCGCCTCTCGATGGCGGACAAACAGACGCAAGAATGAGCTTTGTAAAACCGACCTGAAGCCGTCGCACAAAGATACCCGTTCCCTACGCCGGTATTGCCCGGATCAGGTTCGACGGGTCGGTGCTTGCACCTCTCAGCCCAAATGGGCACCCCGACGGATAGATGTTAATGCTGCCGCCCAAATGAGGGGCGAACAGCGTCGTTACCTTAGGCGTAGCCAAGTTCACCAAACGGTGCAAGATATAAAATATTCAATCGATAGTGGCGTTTATTTTAGCAAAATTTGGCCTGTTGCGGCAGTTCGCCTGACGCTTGTCAGTCGAATTTACACCCCGTAACCCAAAGCAACGCAACGTAACGAAGGGCATATTCGACGCCGTAAACCCTTTGGCATCAGCAAGCTAAGGTCGATTGCCAAAAACCCCTGCCTCGTTGCGGTATCAAGTTCTGTTCTGCGGTATTGGCATCGAAATATCTTACCCCTAGGCTGGTTAATAGATTGAGTCGGACAACCTCGGGAGGAGGGGGGTCGGCACTCGGGAGGACGCGTTTATTAGCCCGTTCAGCGGGTCATACCGAACGCGTTACGTTGAGCATTGGGAGGTGCCGCTTGACAACTGCATATTCTGCGGCAGCCGTGATGCGGCAATCCCGAACAATCCAAAGATGAAAAACAGGGAGAGAAACCACATGAAAAATATGACACGTTTTGCCAAGGCCGCCGTCGGGTCTATCGCCGTAACTATGGCGCTGTCCGGTGCCGCGATGGCACAAGACTATGAATGGCCGCGCCTGCTGGTGATCGCCACGCCGGGCACGTCGACGGGCAGCTTTGCCTCAACCAACGGCTGGGGCCCCACACTGCAAAAAGAAACCGGAACGACCGTTCGGATTGTGCCCGAAGACAGTGAACCGATGCGCTACAAGCGTCTGACCGATCGCGAGGATGTCGCAATTGCCTCTGTCTCGGCGTCGGAAATGGCGTTGCAGGCGGAAGGGGTCGGCGGCTATGCCTCGGCCAAACCAATGCCGCAGCGCATCATGTGGCACCATAACGACACGCCATGGGGCTTTGTCGTGGCCGGGGATTCCGAGCTGCAAACCCTCGAAGACATTGGCAAAGGCGGCGTGCGCGTTACATCCGGCGTTTTCTCGCCCGCGATTGTGGCCGCGATCACCCAAGCCTTGCCCGCGTTTATCGGGATGACGCCAGAGGAAGCGCAAGAAAAGATCGAGTTCGTTCCTGCCTCTAGCTACGGCGAGAACTGCCGCTCGGTCGTCGAAGGTAAATCTGACGTTGCCTATTGTTCGCCGATCTCCTCGGTCTTGTCCGAAATGGAAGGCGCACCGGGCAGCATTCGTTGGTTGCCGATGGACCCTGCCAACAAAGAGGGCTGGGACGCCTACCTGAGCCACCGCCCCATGACCATCCCGTCGAAGATATCCATGGGCGTGAGCACCGCCAAAGGCGTTGATTCCATGACATCGAACTTTGTCTACGCCGTGCCGGTCACGGCAGACGAGGACTTCGTTTACAACATGGCGAAATGGATCGATGAATCCCACGACAACTACAAAGGATCGCATGCGTTGGCGACCCGTATGTCGATCGAGCATTTCCGCAACTTCCTGGATGCCAACCCGATCCCTGTGCACGAGGGCACGCTGAAATATCTGCGTGAAATCGGCCAGTGGACCGAAGAAGACGATGCTTGGAACAATGCCGCCATCGAAAAGATGGACGCTTGGATCGCCGCGCGTAACGCCGGCATGAAAGAAGCGATGGAGCAGGGCATCGAGATGAACTTCGAGAACCAGGAATACCTCGACATTCTGGCCAAGCACACCGACGGGCTCGAGCCCTTCCGCTCGCGTCTGTAACGCCACCGGACCGACCAAAGGACGGAGCGGTTCCACTGCTCCGTCCTCTTAAAGATATCGCATAAGCGGCTTTAATTGCAGGATTTTCCATGTCAGCTCATCATCAACAACCAGCGGCTGAAGCGGCTGTCGATCCCGCGTCAGAGACGACGCGCCTAGGGGGATTGTTTTCATTCACCAGCATTGCTTTTGTGGTGCTGTGTACCTTTGGCCTCGGGTTGGGGCTGGCCTATGTGTTTGGCGTGCCCATTGGCGGGCGGCGCCTGATTGAAGGGCAGTATTACTGGGTCTTTATCGGCACTTTCCTTGCCGCCGCCTATATTGCGCTGCCTGCAAAGCAATCGCACACAAGCGTCCCGATCTATGACATCGTGGCCGCCGCCGTGGGCTTTGGCATCTGCATGTGGTTCTCCATGTACGCATGGGAGATCGTGCAGGCGGGCTGGACCAACTTTTACGCCGGTGTGGTGTTGTGGCTGCTGATGCTCGAGATCGCGCGGCGGTCGGGAGGCGTGCCGTTCCTGTTGGTCGTCCTGGTGCTGGGGCTGTATCCTCTGGTGGCCGATTACTTCCCCGGTTTGTTGATGGGCATCCCCTATACGTTTGAACGGATGATCGAGGCGCATGTCTTCCGCACCGAAGGGTTGATGGGCATCACGACCAAGATCGTGGCCGAGATCGTGCTGGGCTTTCTGGTCTTTGCCGGCGTGTTGATTGCGACAGGAGCGGGACAGTTCTTTATTGATCTCGCCAATGCGGGCTTTGGCAAATACCGCGGTGGTCCTGCAAAAGTGTCCATCGTCGCCAGCGCCTTTTTCGGGTCGCTGTCGGGGTCGATCTTTTCCAACATCGCGGGCACGGGGTCGATCACTATTCCGACCATGAAAAAGGTCGGCTATCCGCCCCATTACGCCGGCGCGATCGAGGCCTGCGCCTCTACCGGCGGTGTGGTGATGCCGCCGGTGATGGGGGCGATTGCCTTTGTCATGGCGATCACCATCGGAGTGGATTACGCGACCGTGATGGTGGCCGCGATCCTGCCGTCGGCGCTGTTTTACTTTGGTCTGATCCTGCAAGTCGACGCCTATGCCGCGCGCAAAGGGCTGGTGGGGATGAAACCCGAACACCTGCCTTCTGCCCGCGAGGTGATGAAGCGCGGCTGGCCGTTCCTGCTGGTCATGATCTTTCTGGTCTGGGGTCTGCTGTATATGCGGTGGGAATACTATGCCCCGTGGTACGCTAGTGCGCTGATGATCGCGCTCAGCTTCCTGCAACGCGAGACCATGATGACGCCTGCGCGCATCTTTGAAACCCTGCGGCAAGTCGGCACGCTGGTCACGCAAACGGCGGCGATCATTCTGCCGATTGCCTTTGTTGTCAGCGCGTTGACGATCACGGGCGTCACGGGGTCGATGACATCGGGTCTGGTCGCCTTAGGCGGAGATAACGTCTATCTTGTGATCGCGCTTGGGGTTTTGGCCTGCTTTATCATGGGGATGGCGGGGCTTGCGATTGTGGCCTACATCTTCCTTGCGGTGACGCTGGCGCCCGCGATCATCGAAATTGGCGGGTTGAACACGGTCGCGGTGCACTTCTTCATCGTCTACTACGCGATGCTGTCGGTGATCACGCCTCCGGTGGGCGCTGCGGCGTTTCTGGCGGCAACGATTGCGGGGGCCAAGCCGATGCTGACCTCCTTCACCGCGATGCGGTTGGGGGTGGTGATCTACTTTGTGCCCCTGTTCTTCCTGTTCCAGCCTGCGCTGGTGCTGCAGGGCGATCTGACGCCGCTGATCTACGTGCTGCCGTCGATCATCATCGGTATCACGCTGCTGTCCGGCGGGCTTGAGGGCTATCTGCTAGGCGTCGGTATGGTGCGGCCCTGGCTGCGTCTGCCCCTGGGGATCGCGGGCTTTGCCTTCAGCTTCCCCGGGCTGATGACGACCCTGATTGCCGGTGTCGCATCAGCGCTGATCGTCGCGGTGATCTGGCGTGACAACCGCAACGGCGTGGTTGCAGTACCTTGAAACAGGGCGCGCGGGGGTGACCTCGCGCGCCGTCCCTTATGAGGTTTGGGTCGGGCGCAGCTGTGCCGTCCCAAAGGCGCTCAGCGCCAACATAACCGCTGCAGTTGCCAGACAAAGCGCCAGCCCGCCAATCTGGTAGGTGAACCCCGACAGCAGCGTGCCCACCAAACGTCCGGCCGCATTGGCCATATAGTAGAACCCCACATCCATCGTGACCCGCTTTGCATCCGTAAAGCTGAGGATCAGATAGGAGTGCAGGGCTGAATTCACCGCAAAGATCGCCCCGAAGATCAGTAAGCCGGTGACAATCGTGAGCGTCAGCGTGGCGGAAGGTGCAGGCGTGATCCAGACCAGCGCGGCAAGCAGGGCAGGCACGACCACAAGCGCGAGGTTCCAGTGACGGGCTTGGGTGAGTGTCTCACCCTCGGTTCGGCTTGCGGCCTGCAGAATCCTCGGGGCCCAGCCTTGCACGGCACCATAAAGAATCGTCCACACCGCCATAAAGCTGCCGATCATAAAGAAGGCGTCGCGCTTGCTTTCGACGCTGCCATCAGACAGCACCGCGTAGAAATAGATCGGGATGCCCACGACAAACCACACGTCGCGCGCCCCGAACAGAAACAGCCGCGCGGCGCTGAGCCAGTTGATATTGCGGTTCTTCGACAGCACTTCGGTGAACTTGGCGTCCTTGCGCCCCACGGGCAGGCCCGCGGGCATACCGATGATCACGCCGATCAGGATCACGAACAGGATCGCGGCCATCACCAGCGTCGACGGCACAAACCCGAGCAAGGCCAGCATCCCCGCACCCAGCAGAAAGCCCGCGCCCTTGACCGCGTTCTTCGATCCGGTCAGCAGAGCGACCCAGCGAAACAACCCGCCCCCCGTGGTGGGGGCCAACAGCTTGACCGCGGATTTAGAGCTCATCTTGGCCAGATCCTTGGCCACACCCGACAGCCCCTGCACCAGCATCACAAACACGACGGAGGCAGTCACGCTCCATGCCGGATCAAGCTGCGTCAGCGCCAGCAGGGCGATAACCTGCAACGACAGCCCCGCATAAAGTGTCGAGGTCAGTCCAAAGCGCGCCGCGATCCAGCCCGCCGACAGGTTGGTCACGACACCTGCGATCTCGTACAACACAAACAGATAGGCCAGCTGCACCGGAGAGAACCCCAGCGTGTGAAAATGCAGCAGCACCAGCATCCGCAGTGCCCCGTCGGTCAGCATAAACGCCCAATAAGCGGCTGTGACGGCAATATAGGCGGTAAATCCAGCAGGTCGTGTCACAGCTTGCCGCCCACCATCAGCGCCACATCCACCAGACGGTGAGCATAGCCCATTTCGTTGTCGTACCACGCATAGACTTTGACCTGCGTGCCATTCACCACCATCGTCGATGGCGCATCAATAATCCCGCTGCGGGTGTCATTGGTGTAATCCGACGACACGAGCGGGCGTTCCTCATAGCCCAGAATGCCCTTCAACGGCCCCTCGGCGGCGGTTTTGAACAGGGCGTTGACCTCTTCCACGGTGGTCTCACGCTCCAGCTCGAATACGCAATCGGTGATCGACGCGTTCAGCAGCGGCACCCGCACGGCGTGGCCGTTCAGCTTGCCGGTCAGTTCAGGGTAGATCAGCGTGATCGCCGTGGCTGATCCCGTGGTGGTGGGGATCAGGTTGGTCAGCGCTGATCGCGCCCGGCGCATGTCCTTGGCGGGACGGTCCACGATGGTTTGTGTGTTGGTCACATCATGGATCGTGGTGATTGACCCGTGTTTGATCCCGATGCCTTCCAGCAGGACTTTGACAACGGGGGCAAGGCAGTTGGTGGTGCAGCTCGCCGCAGTGACGATGGTGTGGTCTGTGGGGTCATAGGTATCGTCGTTGACGCCATAAACGATATTCGCCGTTGGGCCGTCTTTAACCGGCGCTGAGACAACGACCTTTTTTACGCCCGCTTTGAAATAGGGGGCGAGCTTGGCCTCGGTCTTGAACGCGCCGGTGCAATCGATCACCACGTCCACGCCGTCCAGCGGCAGGTCCTTGATCGACTTGGTGCTGGTCACTGGAATACGCGTGCCATCAATGGTGATGGCGTTATCCTCTGCGCTGAAGGTCGCGGGCCAGCGCCCGTGGACGGAATCAAACTCCAACAGATGGGCGTGCATCTCGGGGTCGCCAACCGCGTCGTTGATAAAGGCGATCTTGGCCCCCTGTTCCAGCAAGGGCCGCAGGGCGAGTTTTCCGATGCGGCCAAGGCCGTTCAAAGCATAGGTTGTCATGGTGGTTTATCCTGTGGTCACTGGGTCGGCCCCGATGGCATCGACCCGTTTTTGCAAGGCAGCGCGGTCCAGCGCTTCGAAAGGCAGGGCGGTAAAGGCCAGCAGCCGGTTGTGCAGCGCGCCATATGTCTGTTGGAAGGCCAGCCGGCGTTCGGCCTCTGTCCCTTCGGCTTTGACTGGATCGGGCATACCCCAATGGCCTGACACAGGCTGGCCGGGCCAGGTGGGGCATTCCTCGTTCGCGGCATGGTCACAGACGGTAAAGACGAAATCCATCTGCGGCGCATCGTCGGTCTGGAATTCGGAAATATGTTTGGACCGCAGCGCGCCGATACAGTGGCCCTTGGCGTGCAGCATCTCGACGGCAAGGGGGTTAAGCTCGGACCGGGGCAGGGTGCCCGCGGAATAGGCGGTAAACCGGTCGCCGGCCATGCCACGCAGGATCGTCTCTGCAAAGATGGAGCGGGCGGAATTTCCGGTACATACGAAAAGCACGTTGAATTTTGTCTGGGTCATCATCTGCGTCCTGTTAATGAGGTCAGAGAACGGGGGCGGGCAGAGATCAGCGCGCCCCCGACAACAATCCACGAACAACCCCGATACGACCTCGCCCGCCGCATCAAGGTTGACAGTGTACAGCAGCCGCGTCCCGTCGCGCCGCTGCGTAATCAGACCGACCTGCGTCAGCGCCGACAGATATACCGACGCCGTGCTGGATTTCAGCGCCAGCACCTGCGCGATTTCCCCCGCAGGCAAGGCATCGGGATAGCGCCGCATCAGTAAGCGAAACACGGCCAGCCGTTGCGGATGACTGAGGGTGGCGAGTCGATCTGTAAGTAGTGATTCCATATTTCATGAATATGTGAAATATAGTTCTGGCGTCAACACCGCTATTCCATTGGGCCAAAGGTTTTTTGCTACGGGGCCGCATTTCGGGTGACGTGGCGTTTCAGGGGCAGGGTGTCTTGCGCGCCCTTGGCTTTGAGGGCATCGATTGGGAAACAGCGCGCCCGCGCGCGGTGACAGACGTATAAAGGACCCGACATGACAGATGTGACCTTGGCCGAGGTATTGGCCACAGCAGAGCAGGACGGCACCGCGCCGCGCTATCAGGTGCCAGAGAACTGGGCGCAGGGGCGTACGGCCTTTGGCGGGTTTACCGGTGCTTTGCTGGTCAATGCTGCCCGTCGGGACCGTCCTGAATTGCCCGCGCTCCGGTCTGCCCTGATCAACTTTACCGCGCCCGTGTCACAGGCCCCCACGATCCACTCAGAGGTGCTGCGCGAAGGGCGTAACATCACCACCATCGCCACCCGCGCCGAGATCGACGGCAAGGTCGCCGCGACAGGCACGTTTTCTTTCGGGCATGCGCAGAAAAGTCAGTTGAACGTGGGCCATACCGCCCCCGCAGCCCCCCAAGGGCCCGACGACACGCCATCCTATTTCCCGCCTGCGCTAAAGCGCCCGCCGGTGCGGTTCTTTGTCAATTTCGAGGTCAAGCTGATCGAGGGCAGTCTGCCGTTTTCAGGGTCCGATCGCGGCTATGTCCGGATCTGGGCACGGCACCGCGATCCGGCGATGTGGAGCACGCTTGAGGGGCTGATCGCCATCGGCGACGTGCTGCCCCCTGCGGCCTTCCCGATGATGACGCGACCGGGGCCGAACTCGTCAATGAACTGGATCATCAACCTGCTATCCGATCACGCCAATACCCGCGACGGCTGGTATATGATGGAGACACAGCTAACCGCCGGTAACGGCGGTTACAGCTCTCAGGTGATGCGCGTCTGGAACACGGATGGAAATATGGTCGCAGACGGCATGCAGTCGGTGATCATCTTCGCCTAAGCTTGAGCCGAGGCGCGACATGCAAAAGCCCGGCCCGAGGATTTCAGGCCGGGCTTTTGCACGTGTAAGGGGCGGATCTACTGCGCCGCCATCTCCACTGATCTGGACGCGGGCTTGGCCGGTGCCACATGCATGCCGAGGCGTTGCAGTAGGTCGTTGTCCTTCCACGTGGCGGGGTTTTCGGTGGTCAGCAACTGGTTGCCCACAAAGATCGAATTAGCCCCCGCAAGAAAGCACAGCGATTGCAGCTCGTCGCTCATTCCGGTGCGGCCGGCGGACAGGCGCACGACCGATGCGGGCATGAGGATACGCGCCAAAGCGATCAACCGGACCAGCGCAAAAGGATCGACCTTTTCGGATTTCCCCTGCACCGGCACGCCTTTGACCGCGTTCCACAAGTTTACCGGCACACTGTCTGGGTGGCTGGGCAGTGTCGCGAGGGTGACGAGCATGCTGATCCGGTCCGCCTCTGCCTCGCCCATGCCAAGGATACCGCCGCAGCAGACCTTGATCCCGCCCTTGCGCACATGCTCGACGGTTTCAAGGCGGTCTTCCATCGTGCGGGTCGATGCGATCTCGGCGTAATATTCGGGCGAGGTATCGATGTTGTGGTTGTAGAAATCCAGTCCCGCGTCTTTGAGCTTGCTCACCTGTTCGGGGGACAGCATCCCCAACGTCATGCAGGTTTCAAGCCCCAGATCAGCCACGCCGCGCACCATATCGGTCAGCTTGTCCATATCGCGGTCCTTGGGGCTGCGCCATGCAGCGCCCATGCAGAACCGCTGCGCGCCTGCGTCTTTAGCGCGTTTGGCGGCGGCGATGACTTCGTCCGCGCCCATCAGCTTGGTCGCTTTGACGCCGGTGTCATAATGCGCTGACTGCGAGCAATAGCCGCAATCTTCGGGACAGCCGCCGGTCTTGATGCTGAGCAGGCTGGCGGTTTCGATCGCGGTGGGGTCAAAATGTGCACGGTGCAAGGTTTGCGCACGGTGCATGAGCTCGGGGAAGGGCAGCGCGTGGATGGTTGCCGCTTCGGTTACTGTCCAGTCTGTGCGGATCATTGATCGCGCCCTTTCAGACGGGACAGTCCCGACATCAGTGTCGCTGCCAGCAGGACCTTGATCAGGTCACCCAACAAAAAGGGCGTCAGACCTGCGGCGAGCAGCTTGGGGGCGGGCACGAACAGCGACAGCCACGCCAGACCACCCGCATAGACAACCGCAAGACCCGCCAGCATCGCCAGCACCCGCCCGATCCAGCCGCGCCCCATCGCCAGCCAGCCGGTCAACCCCGCCGCCACAAGGTAGCCCAGCAGGTAGCCGCCCGTCGGCCCGACCATATAGCTGAGCCCGATACCGCGTTCAGGGGTGCCAGAGAACACCGGAAGCCCCGCTGCACCGGCTCCAAGATAGGCCGCCATCGCCGCCAGCCCCAGACGTGGGCCCAGAGTGAGGGCGACAAGGAATACGGACAGCGTGTGCAACGTCATGGGTACAGGCCAGAACGGAATCTGAATTTTGGCCCCCAACGTGATGAGCGCAGCCCCTGCAAGTGCGAGGCCAAGCCCCTGCGCGAGAGACGGGTTACGGGGTAGGGATGTGATCGCAAGTGCCATCTGGTTTCCTCCGACGATAGCTTTTTACATTTCAATCACAGTAGGAAGAATGCAGCGTCGCAGGGCAATTCAAATTATAGATAATTATCTGAAAAATTCAGAACTGTCTGTTCCAGCTTGATTTTTTAGAGTGCGGGAACGCTTTCCGATCCAACCGACGTGCCGAGAAAGCGTCGAACAGGCCAGATCGACCTGGCCTTTGCGCAGGGCTTCTAGGATTTTTCGGTGGTCGTGATCGGTGCGGGATTCCCAGTTTGTGCGCCATGCACGCAGAATGAACCGTGCGCTTGCGGCTTGCAGATCGTCGATCGACCGCATCAGGCGCGGCATTTGACAAGGTTCAAGAATTGTTCTGTGAAAACAGCGATTTGCCGCCTCCCATTCATGTACATCCTGGGCTGTGTCGCCCTGTAAGTTGGCTTTGTGAGCCTTGACGAGGATATCTGGCGTCATATTGGGGGCGGCGTGCCGCAGCGCAAGCGCTTCGAGGCTGGCGCGCATCTCGGCGACCTCGCGCAGCTCTGCCATATCGAAAAAAGTGACGCGAAATCCGCGTCTTGGAAGGCTTTCTGCAAGTGTTTGGGTTTCTAGTAGACGAAAGGCTTCACGTACGGGGACGTGGCTTGCGCCGAACTCCTGCGCAATGTGGTCTTGGCGCAAATGCGCTCCTGGGGGCAGCTGCCCCGAGATGATACGGTCCGCCAGAATACGTGCGATCCGGGCGGAGTGTGTTTCTGGTTTTGGCTGGTTCATAAATTATAGATAGTTTTAACCGCCCTGCTTGTCGAGCAGCTAAAATCAGAGTGACCGAAGCAGTAGCCCGCCCGCCAGCAGCGCCACGCACAGCCCCGCTGCAAGTTCAATCACAGCCGCAATCTGGGCCGCCCGCGGGACGCTTGCCCAGCCTGCCAACACGCCACCGCGCAGTGCGCCGGCGCCTAGTCCCACGGCGATGGTGATGGTCGCTGTGCCGAATGCCATCGCGAATGCGCCCGCAATGCCGACACCCGCAATCCCCATCTGAAGCGTGATAATCAGTACAAACAACGCGCCGGTGCAGGGGCGGATCGCGATAGAGGCGATCAGCACAAGCGTTTCCCGCAAGCTGGTCGCATTTTGCACCTGTTCTGCCGTCGGCCCATGCGCGTGGCCGCAGGTGGCGCAGATGCCATCGTGATCGTGAGAGTGGTCATGGTCCCCCTGCGACGCGGGCATTGTCGCGCGGAAATGGCGCAGCCCACGCCAGAACAGCCACAGCCCAACACAGGCAATCGCGCCATAGCTCACCGGAGCCATAATCGCCTCTGTCAGCGAAATCATACGCTCGCGGCCCAACTGCAAAAGGGTCACGCCGGTATAGACCAGCGCCACCGCCGTAACGGCCTGACCCAGCGACGACAGCAGCGCGATCACCGACAGGCGCAACATCGGCACCGCTTTGGCCGCGCCATAACCGCCGATCAGCACCTTGCCGTGACCAGGGCCAGCGGCATGCACGACGCCATAGGCAAAACAGGCCGATAGCAGCGCAGTCACTGCCTCTGGCTGGCCTGCGCGCACGGCCCGCAGCGATAGTGCGATGCTGTTTTGAAACTCCCGTTGATGGGTCGCGGCCCACTGCGCCAGCTGGTCGAACCCGCCAGTCCACCACAGCGCGGCGAGGGCGATCACCGCGGCGGACGCGATAACCGTCAGGGCGCGGCGCATGAGACGTTCACGGTGGGGGCCATCTGCGCGCCAATGTCCGGTAGGCCTGCGTCGGCCGGATCGCTTTGGGCATCAAGCTGGGCAAGCTGCTGTTGCAGCGCCTCCATTGTGGCGCTTACGTTCGGCATTTCGACACGGGCGCGGCAGCTCGGGGCCTGCGCGATGTCTATTTTAGTCGTGATGTCGTAGGCGGTGTAGTAGGTCGCATCATAGGGTTTGATCGTGATCGCTGTGCCGGCTGAAACAGGCGTGTGAAGCGCGCGCAGATGCGAGGTGGTGATCTGTCCGGCGTCGAATTGCGTCGCAATCCCGGTTGGACCGGAAAGCGGAATGTTTGCCGCCGCGGTGCTGACCACCAGATCGCCGTTGAACCCGTCAACCCAACGCATGTCAAAGCCGTTCAACGCGGCAAGCTCCGCCTTGGTTAGGGTGCCATCACCGTCAGCATCAAGGGCCATATCCTCGGTCACCAGCAGCGAATAGAGCGCGTCATATTGCCATGTCACGCGCACATGGGTCAGCTGTCCTTGGTCATCGGCGACAAGGGCAAGCTGCGTGTCAATAAAGACATGGGGGTGCGCCGTAAGGGGCGCGGCCCAGAGGGTGAGGAGAAAGGGGGCAAGCTGTCGGATCATAGGCGATTGATACAAGGCTTGAGCAGGGGCCGCAATTGCGCGGGGGTGTTATCGGCAAGCTTCCACTCGGGTGGGTTCGCGGCGCAGATCAGCCCCCCATGCGCGCGGCGAGATAGCGTTCAAGCTGCGCCATCGCGTCATAGATCAGCACCGCAAAGAGCCCCACGATCAGCCCGCCTTGCAGCACGTAAGCGGTGTTATTGGTCAGCAAGCCAGCGATGATCACCTCGCCCAACGTGCGTGCGGCAACGGTGGACCCGATCGTCGCTGTGCCAAGGGCGATGACGACAGACAGTCGGATGCCGGTCAGGATCACGGGCAGGGCGAGCGGAAGCTCCACGCGCCACAGGCGTTGCCAGCGGTTCAGACCCATGCCGCGTGCGGCCTCCATCGTGGCGGGGGGCAGGGTTGATAGGGCGGTGATCGCGTTTTCAAATATCGGCAGCAGGCCATAGAGGAAAAGCGCCACCAGCGTCGGCCCCGACCCGAAGCCCAAGGCGGGCACGGCCAGCGCCAACACGGCGACGGGGGGGAAGGTCTGCCCGATGTTGGTGATCGTGCGCGACAGCGGCAGGAACGACGCGCCAACGGGACGGGTAACAAAGATCGCCAACGTCACCGCCACCAGCGTCGCCGCGACGGAGGCAAGGGCAACCAGCCCCAAATGGCTGAGCGAGAGCGACAGCAGAGAACTGCGCGCATAGATCACCGGACCGCCCGCAGGGGCCAGCGGCGTAAAGAGTGGCGTGAACCAGTCAGGTCGCAGGACCAGTGCGAGCAGCAGACCTAGCAACCCAAGCCGCAGCAGATTGCCCGCTGTCATGCGTGTACCTCGGCGCGGGCGCGGATCGCGTCCAGCGTCACGCGGCCGATCACCTTGCCATGGTCGCTGATCGGCACCGCGCTGCGTCCGGTCCACAGACACGCCGACAGCGCGTCGCGTAGATTGGCGTCGGGCGGCAGGGGCGTGCCGCTGGCGTGGCCGTCCTCTATCACATCCGCCAGAGGGGTGAGGGAAAGCAGCCGCAGGGGGCGTTCCACATCACCGACCATATCGGCGACAAAATCGGTCGCAGGATGAGTGATAATATCCGCTGGGGTTGCGTATTGCACCAGCTTGCCGCCATCCATCACGGCCACGCGGTCGCCCAGACGAATGGCTTCCTCCATATCATGGGTCACAAGAATGATCGTCGACCCAAGCGCTTGCTGGATGCGGCGCAGGTCCTCTTGCGCACGGGTGCGGATGATCGGGTCAAGCGCGCCGAAAGGTTCGTCCATCAGGATCAGATCAGGGCGCGAGGCCAGCGCGCGTGCGACGCCCACGCGTTGCTGCTGCCCGCCAGACAGCTCTGATGGATACCGGTTGCGGAAATCCTGTGGGGCCATGGAAAAGAGATCAAGCAGTTCGTCCACGCGGGCGTCGATCTTGTCGCGCGACCAGCCCAGCAGTTGCGGCACCGCGCCGATATTGCGCGCGACCGTGTGATGCGGGAACAGCCCGTGCCCTTGAATGGCATAGCCGATCCGCCGCCGCAGAATATGCGGTTTGACGTCGAGCGTTGATTGCCCGTTGATCCGCACCTCGCCCGAGGTGGGTTCTTCCAGCCGGTTGATCAGCCGCAGCAGCGTCGTTTTGCCCGAGCCAGATGTACCGACGATGACCGTGATCGTGCCGGTATCAATCGTCATCGACACGCCATCGACGGCGCGGGCGCTGTCGTAGATTTTGGTGATATTGTCGATCTCTATCATGGGGTCTCCTTGGGGAGGCGTCGGGTCAGGTCGACCAGAATATCCATTACAATGGCCGCCGTCAGGGCCAGCGCGACTGTGGGCAGCGCGCCGAGCAGGATCAGGTCAGTGGCGGTCTGGTTCAGCCCCTGAAACACGAAAGTCCCAAAGCCGCCGCCGCCGATCAGCCCCGCAATCACCGCGAGCCCGATGTTTTGCACCAGCACGATGCGCAGACCAGTCAGGATCACGGGCAGGCCGATGGGCAGTTCAACGCGCCATAACCGCTGCCCCGCCGTCATCCCTATCCCACGTGCGGCGTCCAGCGCCTGTGCGGGCGTTGCGGCCAGACCGGCCACGGTGTTGCCGACCACAGGCAGCAGAGAATAAAGCACCAGCGCCACGAAAACAGGCGCAAATCCGATGCCTGCAATCCCAAGGCTACGTGCACCGGGCACCGTGGCACCGACCCAACTGAGCAGGGGGATCATCAGCCCGAACATAGCGAGCGACGGGATGGTTTGTAGAAAGCTCAGCACCGGCAGTATTGCGCCGCGTAGGGCGGGCTTGCGGTGACCCAGCACGCCGAGGGGAAAGCCGATAATACCAGCCATCCCAAGCGAGCCAAAGGCCAGCCAAAGGTGACGGGTTGCCTCGCTGGCGAAAGCGTCGCGGCGGGCAGAGAATTCCTGCAGGACGGACAGCGGCGACAACACGCCTGATCCCAGCACCGCTGCCAAGGCTGCCACTGCGGCGGCCAACAACAGTGCACGCTGGTAGGGCCCCGGTTTCAGCGCTGTGATCGCATCGGCCATGAGCAGGGCAAAGATTACCAGCAGACACCAGAACCCCGCTGCAGGAGAGACCCGAGCATAATCGCCAGCGCCATCCAGCAAGGCAGGTGCGCCTTGAATGACGAGCCACAGCAGACCGGCCAACCCGATCAGGGGCCCAACCATCCGAAGGCCAGCACGCCCCGCAGGCACACCCAGTGCAAGGCCAAGCAAGACTGCCGCCAGACCAAGCGCTGTCTGTCCTGGCGGCACCACCGACCAGATCGGAACCGCGTCGCCCGCGACAATGCGGTTCGCGGCCAATGTCATAAAGGGGGCCAGCAGTGCTGCGCCCCCCAGAATAGCAAACAGAACCCCCGGCGCAGAAAACCGCACCGGAGGGGCCTGCAAGGTTACTGTGCCGCGGGTCAGTCCAGCACCCCGGCTTGGGTGAGGTAATCACGCGCCACGGCCTCTGCCGGTTCGCCACCGACTTGGATGCGACCGTTCAGCTTTTGCAACGTCGCCATATCCAGCCCTTCAAAGATCGGGTTCAGCACTTCGGGGATGGACGGGTATTCCGCCAGCACCTCGGCGCGGATGATCGGGGCGGGTTCATAGACGGGCTGCACGCCTTTGTCGTCTTCCATCACCACAAGGCCCGTTGCACCGACACCGCCATCGGTGCCATAGACCATCGCTGCATTCACTCCCGACGTACCGCGCGCTGCGGCTTGGATAGTCGCAGCCGTATCGCCACCTGACAGAATAACCGTCTGATCCGACGTCAGTTCAAACCCATAGGTGTCTTGCATGGCCGGCAGCACCGCGGGGGACGACACAAATTCGGTGGATGCGGCCAGTTTGACCGTGCCGCCCTGCGCCACCCACGCGCCAAAATCGGACATGGTTTTGAGGGCATTTTCGTCAGCTACGGGACCGGTGACAGCAATTGCCCATGTGTTATTCGCAGGGGCAGAGGTCAGCCATGTCACGTCGTTTTGGCCGGCGTCCAGTTCAGCGGCGCGGGCATGGCCGGCTTTGGCGTCTTTCCAGACGTCGCTTTCAGCCTCGTTGAAAAAGAACGCCGCGTTGCCCGTGTATTCGGGGTAAATGTCGATCTGACCGGACAGCAGCGCCTCGCGGACAACTTGCGTGCCGCCCAACTGCAAACGACGCTCGACTGGCAGGCCCGCGTCTTCGAGGGCAAGCGCAATGACATTGCCCAACAGCCCGCCTTCGGTGTCGATCTTGGAAGATACGGTGATGTCAGCAGCTGCCGAGGTGGCAAGCGCGGCGGTGAGGGTCGCGGCGGATACGGATGTGCGAAGGAAATTCGTCATGGGATGCAGGCTCCTTGATGTGGCTTTCGATGATCGTGCGGAAGTTGAGGATCAAGGTAGCGGGCAAACCGGGGATGCCAAGTGTTTTTATGTGCAAAGCTGTTGCACGTGCGGAAGCACCCCATAGGGGTGTGAAATCTGTTTAAACTTGAGTACCGATACGAGGCGATGAAACGGGGTGACAGGTGCCGCAGTGGCGCGTCAGGCGGCGTCTTTCCAAAGCGTCGGCGTAAGGTAGACAACGCTATCATCCACGCTGACCATCACATCACCATCCTGAATATGGACCTGCAGCTTCATCGCGCGGCTGGCAAGTTTTGCGAGCGCGGCTGTGTCGCCCTCTGCCAGATTGACCACCACAAGATTGTCAAACCGCGCTGTGCCGTTGCGGGTCTTGTCCCACCAGACCTCTGCGGTTTTTCCGCCATAGGGGTATAGGATCACCCGCTCGGCCTTGTTGCAGGACTGGCGGATAATCTTTTCGCTGGGCAAACCAAGGGCGACCCAAACGTCGATCTCGTCGCTGAGGCTTTTTTGCCAGATATCAGGTTCGCTGTCGGTGGACAGACCTTTGGTCATCTCTAGGTGTTCGTGGGCATTCAACGCATAGGCCAACAGACGCACCATCAATCGTTCGTCGGTTTCAGAGGGGTGTTTGGCCACGGTAAGCTTGTGCGTTTCGTAATAATGGCGATCCATATCAGAGACCGACAGCTCGACTTTGTAGATCAGTGAATTTTGCGCCATGACGTTCCCGAACCCTTGGTGACCGCAGTGCATGATACGCTCCGGTGATTAGGGGGGCAGTACCTGCCGGCCCGCGGACAAACAAGCGCTGATCGGGCTGTCAGAGATTCTGCGAGCATGAGGGTGGGCGAAATTATCTTTCGCGAAGCGCATGTTCCGTGTAAGATCGGCAAATGCGTGTGACGCAATGACGTCTGACAATTTCGTGATCATTTGGGTCGGCACCTGTTATTGGGTGGCATAAAACTTATATTGACCGTCCAGTCAACGCTGCTATATGCGCGCTCCGCCTAGGCATAATTTACCCAAGGGACAAAGACTTAATGATTAAATTCGAATTGAACGGACGGCAGGTTTCTGTCGACGCAGAGCCGGATACGCCCCTGTTGTGGGCGATCCGTGACGAGATCGGCCTGACAGGGACCAAGTTTGGCTGCGGTATCGGTGCGTGTGGCGCATGTACCGTACACATCGACGGCGCTGCCGTCCGGTCCTGCATCACCTATCTTTCCGACGTCGAAGGACTGAAAGTCACAACAATCGAAGGTTTGGACGAAAACGGCAGCCATCCTGTGCAAGAAGCATGGCGGAACCTGCGCGTGCCCCAGTGTGGCTATTGCCAGTCGGGTCAGATCATGCAGGCGGCGTCGTTGTTGCAAGACACGCCCAACCCCAGCGATGACGACATCGACGCGGTGATGACCGGCAATCTGTGCCGCTGCATGACCTATACCCGTATCCGTCAAGCCGTGCGCGATGCCGCCACCGCTATGGGAGGCTCCGACAATGGCTAATTTGATTTCTCGCCTCACAGGCGCAGACACGCAACCACAGATGACCCGCCGTGGGTTCCTTGTGTCCATGACTGCCGTTGGGGTTGCTTTTGGCTTCCCGCAGGCATCGAAGGCCGCGATGAACCCAGCGGTGCCAGATGGCACACCGGTCACGCCCAACGGCGATACGTTCGAGCCGTCGATGTGGTACTGGATCGACGCCGACGGTCAGGTCAACGTTAACATCATCCGCGCCGAGATGGGCCAACACGTCGGCACTGCCATCGCGCGTATTCTAGCGGACGAGCTGGAAGTCGCATGGGAAAATGTACACATCACCCACGTTGATACAGACGAGAAATGGGGCTTGATGGTCACAGGCGGCAGCTGGTCGATCTGGCAAAGCTGGCCCGTCTACCGCCAAGCAGGTGCCGCTGGCCGTACCGCATTGATCGAAGCTGCTGCAGCCAAATGGGGCGTAGACGCTTCCGGCCTGACGGCGCGTGACGGTGCTGTGACTGATGGTACGCAAAGCATCAGCTATGGTGATCTGGTGGCCGATGGGCTCGACCGGAGCTTTACTGACGAAGAGCTGGCAGCCCTGCCGCTTAAGCCACACGCCGATCTGCGCCTTGTTGGTCAGGACGTGCACCCGCTTGATCTGGATACGAAAACCACGGGTCAGGCGATCTATGGTCTGGACGCCAAGGTCGACGGAATGGTTTACGGCGTGCCGATGCTGCCGCCGACGCGCTATGGCTCCAAGGTGAATGCTGTGGACGATACCGCCGCCAAAGACATCAAGGGTTACCTTGAAACTGTGGTGCTCGAAGATCCGTCGGGCACAGTGCCGGGTTGGGTTGTCGTTCTGGGCAAAACGCTGCACGCAGCGCGCAAGGCGACCTATGAGATCAGCGTCGACTGGACCTCGGGCGAGACGGCGAATGTCTCGGAAGAGGATATTCAGGCGCGCTCGCGCGAGCTGATCCAAGGCGAGGAAGGGTCGATCCTGCACACAGAGCAGCCCGACACGACCGCTGCCTTTGATGCCGCCGCCGACACGCTTGAGGCTGAATATACCACGCAATCCGTGCTGCACTTCCAGATGGAACCGGTGAACGCCACCGTTTTCCAGAACGCCGATGGTGTTTGGGAAACTCACGCGGGCAACCAGTGGCAATCGCTGATCCTGCCCACACTGGCCGCCGCTTTGGAAGTGCCTGCCGATAAGATCGTGATGCGCAGCTATATGCTGGGTGGGGGCTTTGGCCGTCGCCTGAATGGCGACTATATTGTGCCCGCAGCACTGGCGTCCAAAGCAGTCGGTAAGCCAGTGAAGCTGGTGTTCTCGCGCGAGGAAGACGCGCAGTTCGACAGCATCAGGTCGCCTTCGGTGCAAAAACTGCGCATGGCGTT
This sequence comes from Sulfitobacter litoralis, assembly GCF_900103185.1. Classification (GTDB taxonomy): domain Bacteria; phylum Pseudomonadota; class Alphaproteobacteria; order Rhodobacterales; family Rhodobacteraceae; genus Sulfitobacter; species Sulfitobacter litoralis. The sequence goes on along the minus strand of NZ_FNJD01000009.1, from coordinate 14,631 downwards.
CGACGATGGCAAAGCCGTCACGGGCATGGAACACCACGCCGCAGCCGGTTGGCCGACGCAGGTGATGGCACCGGGCTTTATGCCCAAAGGTGTCAACGAAGAACCTTATGACCCCTTTGCCATTGACGGTGCCGACCACTGGTACACGGTGGGTGCGCATCAGGTGCGGGCGATCTCGAACGATCTGGCGAATGCGACCTTCCGTCCCGGTTGGCTGCGGTCTGTCGGACCGGGCTGGACCAACTTTGCCGTGGAAAGCTTCATGGATGAGGCGGCGCATAAAGTCGGTGCCGATCCGCTGCAGTTCCGTCTGGATCACCTGAAGGCCGAAGGCATCAACGCGGGTTCTGCGCCCAATGCGGTTGGTGGAGCATCACGTCAGGCTGCTGTTTTGCAACGCGTGGCCGAGATGTCGGGTTATGGCAGCACAGAACTGCCCGAGGGCACCGCAATAGGTATTGCCACCACCTTTGGCCAGTCGCGCAGCATGCCGACCTGGACAGCGGCGGCGGTCAAGCTGGCGGTTGATCCTGAAACGGGCGAGGTCGATGTTCAGAAGATGTGGCTGGCGTTCGACTGCGGCACAGTTGTGGACCCCGACGGGGCGCGCGCGCAATGCGAAGGTGCGGCCCTTTGGGGACTGTCCTTGGCGCTTCACGAAGGTACACGGATCGAGAACGGCAACGTTATTGACCTGAACCTCGGGGCCTATACGCCGCTGCGTCTGGCCGATGTGCCCGAGCTTGAGATCGCCTTTGTCGAAAGCACCGAAGTACCGGTTGGTCTGGGCGAGCCTGGTACTACCGTGATCGCACCCGCGATTGCCAACGCGATCTTTAACGCGACTGGCGCACGTGTACGTCACCTGCCGATCACCGGCGATGCTGTGCTTGCAGCAAAGAAGACCTAAAATAAGACGGGCGGGCGCATTCCTGCGCCCGCCCGTTTTTCCATGTTCCAGCGTTGGACCGCAAAGCGATCTGATCTAGCGGCCCAATGCGTGCCCGCGGCGAATGAAAAAGATCGCCAAGGTGATCAAGATCCCGCTCGCAAGGACCCCCAGACCTCTTTCATAAAGACCATCAATATCGTTCGGTAGAAAGAAGAATACCGGCGCGCCGACAACCCAAAGCGCGCCAAACCCTTGCAGCGCATAGGAGTACCGGTCGTCCGCACGTCTCAGGCCTTTGGCCATCGCGAAAGCAATCGTCGCAACCGCCGCGCCAAGAGCATAGACGAGATATTTGTGAATAACCCAGCCGTCACTGTCGGCATCACCATATTCATTGCGCGCACCGATCAGAAAAACGGTTAAGCCAAAGACGAGCAACGCAAGGATGCCGATGCTCCACCCGCGGTCGCCCATATGCACATGTGCCGCAAGTAAGGCGGCTGACAGCACCGCCGCCGAATAGGTATAAAGCCCAATGCCGACGATGAATTCAAAGCGCCCCGCACCCAGATCGCTGATCGTGTCGGCGATCCAATCGTGATCAGGCACAACGAAATCCGCGATTAGGATTGAGAGCGCAAGCGCCGCACAGCCGAAGATTACGAACCAGCCTAAAAGGATCATTAACTGCGGTTGGTCCTGGTGGGCGGGGGGGACACCCTCGTTGCTCATTGTCGGCTCCTTCGATGTTTGGATCGCTGCTTGTCTAAGGCTGTCATTTGGGTTGGCGGCGGTATGATTGCGTAATTGTGAATAGGGCAATCCGCAGGAAAGGGCCGATCCGACTTTAGCCCATCAGACCGCCATGATGCCGTCTTAAGTTGGGCCGATCGTGCAGCCTTCAGCAGACCAACTGGATTGGCCTACTGTTCGTTCCAATCGGGAGCATCAGTCCCCAAGTAAGGCGTCCTGAACAGTCTGGTCCCACCCTAGAAAGAACGTGTCCCCGTCACGAATGACTGGACGCGCCATGACCTTGGGCTGTGCCGCGATCTGTGCCTCTGCTTCGGAATTCTTCAGCCAGTTATTGAGCGCGCGGTAGTCGTTCGATTTTTGGTCGACCAGCCGATCTCCGAACTCTGCGATCAGCTCCGACAATTCTGCCTCGCTTAGCGGATCTGCCCGAACATCACGGAAAGTGACAGTAATTCCATTGGCCTCCAATGCTTTGCGGGCCTTTTGGCAGGTAGCGCAGGTCTGTAAGCCGTAGATCATCATCTTGTAGTCTCCTATGCATGCGGTTCCGCAACCTCGTGCATCGACGCGTTCAGCGCAACCATCCGATCGTGTCTGTGCATTGGGTGAGATGTGCTGTCGACCGGATCTGCCACGCGGTAGTGTTTCGCCAGCCCTAAGGAAAGCTTGCAACAAGGCGGTTTCACCGCCATTCAGATCGCCATGACATATTCATCAGATCAGCCATCCGATCAGGACGCAGTTTCATTGGACGCTCTTGGCTGGTCGGCGTTTTACGACGCACAAGTGGGGCCTGACGAAGCCGATCTTGCCCCCATGCGCATCGCGACCGTTCACCGCGATCGGGTCACTGCGATGTCGGAACTTGGTCCTGTGCGGCTAAAGCTCTCGGCGCGGACGAACACGACGGACTTCGCCGTAGGGGACTGGGTTCTTGTGGCCCGCGAAGACCGCATGCTGGTCCGGCGGCTTGAAAGGCGGATGCAGTTACAGCGCCAAGCCGAAGGCCGCCGCCAAGCGCAGCTTATTGCAGCAAACGTTGACACGCTTTTGATCGTCACCTCCTGCAATGACGACTTTAATCCGGCACGACTTGAGCGGTATCTGGCGCTGGCCAACGAGGCAGGGGCGGTTCCAGTGATTGTCCTGACCAAGATTGACCAGACGCCTGATCCCGCACCCTACGTCCAGCAGGCGCAAGCGCTTCAAGCCGGGCTAGATGTCGTCACACTGAATGCTAAAACACCGGATGCGGCATTGATTTTGGCGCGGTGGTGCGGCCCGGGTCAGACCGTCGCCCTTGTCGGATCGTCGGGGGTTGGAAAGTCGACCTTGCTGAATACGCTGTCGAATAAGTCATCCGAGGACGCCCAGCCAACAGGCGACATTCGCGCGGACGACGCGAAGGGGCGTCACACAACCACGTCACGCTCGCTCCATGCGATTGCGGGTGGCGGCTGGGTGATCGATACGCCCGGGATGCGAACGCTGCATGTCAGTGATGTCGCGGACGGGCTAAACACGCTGTTCGCAGAGATTGTCGAGCTCGCCAGCCAGTGTCGCTTTCGCGATTGCACCCATGCGCATGAACCGGGGTGTGCGGTGCAAACTGCGGCCGCCAGCGGGACGATCGACCCAGATCGCCTTGACCGATGGCGTAAGCTGACGGAGGAAAACCTGACCAATACCGTCACCCCGTCGGGTCCTCGTGGGAACAAGATTTTAAGGGCGCCAGGCAGACGTCGCTGACCGATGGGTCCAGCACCGCGCTTAGCCTTTCCGGCCCTTGGCTTATCTTCCCGTTACAGGCGCTGTCAGGGCTTCCCCTATCTCCAGCCACTGTGCCGTATGGCGAGCGTGATGATCAGCCCGTAAGCCAGCATGGCGCAGCCTATTGCCGCGAATATCCCTTCAACTCCCATGCCTGCGTAGGTCGTCAGAAGCAGGGCGCCGACCAATGCAATACCCATGCGGCTTAGGCTGCTGATCACCGGCCAAACCATGCGGCCCGCGCCTTGTGACGCGAAATACAGCGCCAGACCCAATCCGAAGAATGCGTAAAACGGTGCGACGAGGCGGAAGTAGCTGCGCCCGGCTTCAAGTGCCACGGTATTGGAGGGGTCAAGGAACATCCCCAGCCAGAGGTCCGGAAAGACCGCCAGCAGCAGGCCGATACTGCCCACAATACCCGCAGCGGCCAGAGAGCCGGTCCAGGCCACGCGTAGGGCGCGGTCGGTGCGGCCGGCCCCGATGTTGGCTCCGACCATGGCGGTCATCGCGGCACCAATGCCGAAAATAACCGGGATCATCAGAAACTCAAGCCGCGCGCCAAGGCCGTAACCTGCCAGCGCACCCTCGCCATAGCGGCCGACCAGCCCCGTCATCATGATAATGGTGACGGTCGTCAGTACCGTATTAACAGCCGCCAGCGCACCGACGCTCAATATGTCGCCAAAGATGCTGAGATTGATCCGCCTTACTGCGCCGCGAAAGGACAGACCCGTTCGACCCAAGATGATATAGCCGATGGCGACAAACGCGCCTGCCGAGAACGCCACTATCACGCCAAGCGGCAGTCCGGCCATGCCAAGGGCAGGCAGCGGCCCCCATCCCAAGGCAAAGCCACCCGAAAGGGGGATGGAGATGACCGATATCATCAGCAACAGCAGCGCAGGCATTTGCATGTTGCCGGTGCCGCGGATCACGCTGAGCGACGCATTACAAAGCCATATCGCCGCGCAGCCAGGGAAAAAGACCAGCGCATAGGTCGTCGCGGCGGAGACTGTTTCGTCGCCTCCGCCCAGCAGTATGAAGAATTGCGTGCCAAATAATGCGACCAGTACCGCCATAAGAGCGGCGAAACTTATCGCAATGATCCAGGCGGCGAGGGTGAGGGTTGCTGCCCGGTCCACGTCCGACGCTCCGAGAGCGCGCGCGGTGGCAGCGGAGATGGCCCCGCCAATCGCCCCGGCCGAAAGCATCTGTGTGAGCATCACCAGTGGGAACACCAATGCCAGCCCTGCCAACGCAGTGACGCCAAGGAGGCTGGCGAAATAAGCCTCAGCGATGCTCTGCGCGGCCTGCACAAACATCGCGAGCACGTTGGGTGCCGCGAGCTTTCCCAAAGTGGGTGCTATCGGTGCTTCGAGCATGAGGCGCGTGCGCGAAGCGCGTGCGGTAGCCCCTGCATCAGCGAGAGTTGCGGCTGCTGTAGGTGTCGTGCGCGGGATCATAGTCTTCTGTCTTTCTGGCACGTCCGGAGCACCAATGAAGTTCGGAACGTTCCTGGGGCCTATACGGTCATAATCGCCCTTGTCGAACAATCATCCACCTGATCGCTTAGCCACGAACTAAGTTCTTTTATGGAACTAACTATGGGTAAGTTCTCTTTCGGAACCTGTCAATCCCTGCTACGGTGTAGAGATGAAATGGAACGAACTTCACAAAGAAGCCTGCCCCGTCGCCCGCGGTCTGTCTGTCGTCGGCGACCGTTGGACCATGCTGGTGCTGCGCGACTGCTTCCTAGGCGTCCGCAGGTTCGAGCAGATGCAAGAGAGACTTGGGATCACCCGCCATGTTCTCAGTGACCGCTTGCGCAAACTTGAAACGGCTGGCGTGCTGCGCCGGGAGCTCTACCAACAGCGTCCGCAGCGATATGAATATCGACTGACAGAACGGGGCAAAGCGCTTTACCCCATGCTTGTGAGTTTGATCGATTGGGCAAATGCGCACGTCCCGCCCGAGGGCGAGCCTTCGGTCAAGCTCTTGTCACGCGAGACAGGCGATCCCATCGCGCCCGTCCTTGTTGACGCGAACACCGGTAAGAATATCAGTCACCGGGACGTTAAAGCTGTGGTGGCTGAATAAGCATCTAAACGTCCTGCATGGCGTGCCTGCAATCAGGATCGACATTAAAGCCGGAAGCCAAGGTTCGTTTTGCAGACTAAGCTGTCGTTACGCGCTTTTTGATAAGGCGCGCGGGTACTCCCGCATAGATCCCGAAGGGTTCGGTCGACTTGCTAACGACGGAGCCCGCACCAATGATGCATCCCTTTGCGATACGAACACCATCAAGTATCGTGCAGTTGGCACCAATCCAGACATCATCCTCTATCACGATACCCTGATGGGTGGATTTCTGTTTGAAAATCGGCTGGGACAGATCGCCAAAACCGTGGTTTGAGGGGACAATAACGGTATGCGCAGCGATCCGGACGCCGTTGCCTATTTTCAGCCCACCTTGGCCATAGAGAATAGAATAGGGGTTCAGGCTACAGTCGTCGCCCAATTCAATAGAACCACCCGTCGGAGCAAGTATCGTGCCAGTTTGAACTGTGCATCGCGCCCCGAGCGTTATCGTGCCGCCGCCCTTGAAGTGGAAACGTACACCACGCGCAATTCTCGGGTCTGCGCCAATGCTTACTTTTCCGCGACCGATCAATCTGCGCCAAGCGGCGCGAAACTCGCGTGTTCTTATCTTCATTGTCGAAAAAACCCTTTTACAAAGTTAGTTCAATTATTCGTACGGGGTGCATGCAATATTCACCAGACTATCCAGGTCATATATCGCGGTGGTATGATATTGTACGTGTCACAGCGACGGTCAATATGAACCCGCGATATCGGGCGTTTCCAAACACCGGCGGGGTGACTTGATGCATGTGGGAGCGGGGGTGGTGAGATCATGGCTGTTCACGCACTCGCCTAGTATGCATATAGACAGAATCCCCGCAGACTGAAGGTAAGGTCTGCTAAGGCTGTCATGTAGGAGACCACGATGACGCAAAGCTCATGAGCCGCTGCGCTTGGCTCTGAACAGCGACGCCTAGGGCAGGTCATAGGTCCCAGACAGAATTGTTGAGCCTATGGCATGGAAAAACCGAGGAAAACAATTTTCACCACCAAAAAAGCCCTCAAGTCTAGGACTTGAGGGCTTTCTATGGCTCCGACGGTAGGGGCGGAAGCATTCGAAAAACCACGTTGAAATCAAAGGACAAAACCCCCGATTCCAGACCGACTCTGGCAGTGTGTCACTGACGGTGCCACCGTTCGTGACTTTGTGCAAGGACCTCGTTCTTGACCTGCTATTTGAACCGCCACGTGTTTTCCGGAGAGCGTTTGGTTCGAATGTTAGGCTGCTTTTTCATTTGGGTTCAACGTTGCATAGAACATCTCCTCTGCTTCATGCGGCGTGACATATCCGATGGCGCTGTGCAGGCGCTTGGTGTTGTACCAATCGACCCATTTCAGCGTTTCCCATTCAAGCTGGCCCATTGATTTCCATGGGCCGAGCAACTTTGTAACCTCAGTTTTGAACAGGCCAATGATGCTTTCAGCGAGGGCATTATCGTAGGAATCTCCCACGGTTCCGACAGATGGATCGATCCCAGCGTCCGCCAGTCTCTCAGTGTATTTAATGGATAAATATTGAGATCCGCGGTCGGAATGATGTATCAACCCGCCGCCTTTTTCAGGGCTGCGCTGACACATCGCCTGGTTCAAGGCATCCATTGCCCGGTAGGCGATTGCAAAGCAATCTGCCGAAAGGGGAGCACAAAGGCTGTTGTCATCAATGTTGAGACCCGCCAACCGACGATCCTTCGAGAGAAGACGTCGACAACAAATGCGACGTAAACCATGCCTTGCCATGTGGAAACATAAGTGAAATCACTGACCCAGAGCTGGTTTGGGGATTGTGCTTTGAATTCGCGGTTCACTTTATCGTCTGGACACGGCTGAGAGGCATCGGGGTTCGTCGTGATGACTGGCTTGCCGCGAACAACCATTGCCCGGCAGGCGAATTGCACCGCAATTCTGCCGAGAGGGGCCCTGTAATCCCATAACTTTCATCAAGCGTTCGACAGTGCATCGGGCGATGTCCTTGCTCTCACGGCGCAGCTGGTGCCAGACCTTTCTGGCTTCATAACGGCCGCGACTTTCATCGTGAACGCGCCGGATTTCCACGCTGTCCGTTACATCTTGGCGCGCCCTGTTTGAGGCGAGCCGGGGGTCTCGTCTGATCGCCAAATTTGTATAGTAGGACGATGGTGCGATCCGCAAAATCTTGCAGATCGACCCGACACCAAAGTCTGTGCGGTAATCTTCAATGAATGAAATCATTTCCTGAACGGGCGGTCGAGTTCCGCCTGAGCACAATACGCGGAAGCCTTCTTCAGTATCTCATTTGCTTGGCGCAATTCCCGAACCTCACGCTCAAGCTCTTTGATCCGGGCCTTCTCCTCGCCGGTGGGACCGTTATGGGCACCAGCATCGCGATCAGACTGACGGCACCACCCCCGTAGACTATCTGGCGCACAGCCCAGCTTGGGTGCAATTGCCTGATAAGCAGCGTTTTCACTGCGATATTCCGAGCGTTGTTCATTGAAAAGCCGAACGCCGCGCGCGCGGAACTCAGTCGTGTAAGACGGGGTATGTTTGCGTTGTGTCATAAGGGTCATCCTTGGAGAGTTTTACTCTCCGGTAAACCCGGGGCGGTTCACTTTCAGAATAAGGGGCGGCGGGTCCCTCGGCGCAATACCTCACGCCAGCTATCGGCAATCTATAACATTACGGGCGGGCACTTCGACATATTGGCGTGCGTGATTCCAAAGATGACGTCTGCTTGATTAGGGCGGCGCTTATCCTACGCAGTTTACCGATTTTATGATAGGTAAGCGTCTTGCTGGACTTAATGGCTCACGTCCCCCGGTACACTTTTTCCGGCTTTTCATCGACAAAAGCGTTGAGATGCCAGCCGCCCGCGTCCTCAACTACCTCAATATCAAACGACCGGCACTCGTGAGCAGACTTATTGGCAGTCTGCGAACGTAACCCTCCATGAATGTCCGGGGTGAACTTACCACGACTTCGGCCCACCAATTTGCGATCGTCCCTGTGCATCGTGGCAGAGTCCAGGTCGATGTTGACCTGTGCGACGGTACCCGCTTGGTGCTTGCACTATTCAGTGCGACTGGGAGCCTTCGCGGCATAGATCATCACGGTTACAGTGCTGAAATGCAGAACCAACCGCCTCCAGACTACTGTGGTAAGTTGGTATGGTCCGCGAAGTAGGATAGTGGCACCGTATAGTGGAAGAAAGTATCAAAGATAGTTGAAATATCATTTAATATCAATATATTAGAGTTATTCGTCAGTGGCAAGAAGAAACCTCCAGGTGGCAGATTTCCTTGTCATTCTACATCATATCAATTGCGTAAATGTCGAGGAAATATGAATTGGTTGCCTGATACATCGCTGGCTATTTGGGGTCATTCAAGTTTGTGGTTTTCGCAACCGGTTCCCTGAGGTGAGACGAGAAAGCAACCTTTAGTTGATTGTCTCGACAGGAACCAATTCCCGAATTGGCGTACAGCAGGGGTGAACCCATCAACTCCGCCAGAATAAGATGATAGGCAAAGAAAGAATTCAAGTTACGGTCTATTGGGGTGAAGAACACCCCGCTTTCCAACGCCATTCCTACAAGCCATGCGGCGAAAAGAGGTACTCATAGTATTTGATTATATGATGAAAAGCTGATCACGTTGTGGTTTCGCCTTCTTGAACAATGGCTGCCGATCAAGGTGACATGCAGACGTAGGTATTGCCCGAGGGCCCATCTACGAAGTGCTGATGATGTGTTTTTCGAAATGAGAGTTCTCTACCTTCGGGGGCGATTGGGCGTTATTATGAGTGCGACGCGCTCCAATCATATCGATCTGAAAAGATTGTTCGACTTAGGCTAAGGCGTCGATTTTTCCAGGCGTTTGGGGCCAGTAGAGGCGCCACATATCTGCAGAAGGGGCGGGAACCAGACTTTCGCTGCTGTCTGCACGAACGGGAGCTTTGCGCAGATAGCGTACTTTGCAAAGTCGCACGAACGGCTCATTGCCGACATCCAGCGTTCATTCCGGATGCTGCATTAGCAGCCTCCAAAGCGGACCTTCATTTTCGTAGTTTAGTCCGACTGCATTGAGCGCCTGCTTTCTTGAACAGGCTCGCTTCAACGTGTCATGTTACTGAAGCAACAGTTTGGGTGGAGACAGAATGGGATACGTCCTAAATCAATTGAGCAACCTGCCGGTTGACGACAACATCAATTTCTACATCTTTGTGGTGAATGGTCAGTATCACGATCCACTCTACGATGTAATTCAGAGTAACTTCGTGCAAATTGCGCGGGAGATCGGGGACAACGCAGTCGTAGCGATGGGTACGGATAGTAAGGCGTTCACAACCTCTGTTGCACGGAAGTATCTTGGGGATGGCAATAGCGATGGCAGTTTCACTAAGATTTTGCCAGCGCTTCTCATTACAAATGATCATCCTGACGATCTAAAGGTGGACAGCCTTAGGTTGATTGTCCCGTTGAAACACGCCGAGAACCATTTTGGCAATTGGCATCAATTTTTTGATTCACTTGCTCAGTTTGTTCGAGGCGAGAACGATGATTTTGCGAAAAGGTTCGAGGACACAGGCGACTTGCTTGATGCTTCGAACAAAGTCGTGATGCTGCAACCAAATTTCTTTGGTTTGGGGCTGAACATCAACGAACTTCTTGATCGTTGGTGGGCCAGAAAAAGCGATACCGGCTGACACGATGGCAAAGGCCCAGAACCGCCCTTCAAAGGTTAAAGATGCTGCAATGCGGGAATGCTTAATGCGGACGTTCGACAAGGTAGTAGGCATGCGGTTCGTCGACGATTACAGGACTCTATATCTTTCAAAACGCAACATGCCGTGCTTCACGTAGCTTCCATATGATCGCAAGATCGGTTCGATGTCGTTATGGTTTCTGACGCCAACCTTTGACTATTCGGGTTAATTTGTGTTGATTAGAAAAAAGCCTATCGAGGCTGCTATTTCTTCGAAACCGTCCATGAAGGACGGCTTGCATCCCCGTAAATGCCAAAACACGTGAGAATAGTTGAATGCCGCTCCAAACCCGCCCTTTTTTGGTCGTTTACATAGCCTGGCATCCTGCTTTCCAACGTGGAAAAGAAATTGCGAAACATTTGTTTGACCATTATCGACGTGAGCACTTCGGCAACATTGCAGGGGGTGCGGGCCTAAGCGTCATCTATCGCTACGCCTCCGACCCTGCCACCGGCGCACCGCTGAGCATCGACTTTGAAGAGGGTGAAACGTCCGCAGTAGTGGTTCTGTTCGACGATGAGTTCTCAAAATCCGACGAATACATGGAATGGCTGGAGGCTGTCAGCTTATCGAGCGAGAACTGCGGAATGCGGTCGATGGTTTTTCCGGTCGCCATGGACGCATCGCTTACCAAATCTGGAGTTTCTGAACAGGCTGTTCGTTGGGATCGCTGGAGTGACATTCAGGACCCACAGATAAAATTGCAAAAACTGACCACAGATCTGACGTATCAGTTCAGCCGGATGCTCCGCTCCTACTTAGAATGCCTCCGCCGACCGTTGACGGAAGACGAAGAGCTGCTTGGGTACCTGCAAAAGGTGCAGATATTTCTCAGCCACTCTAAGCATGATGGGGACGGTGAGCGCATCGCCAAGGCGGTGCGCGAAGCGCTGTATGACGCCCAAGGACTTGGCAGTTTCTTCGACGTGAAAGACATTCCCACCGGCACGCGGTTTGACCGTGTCCTGCTGGCGCAGGTCCGCGTCAGCGCAGTCGTAGCAATCCACACAGACAGCTTTTCCTCAAGGGAGTGGTGCCGCCGAGAGATAATCGAGGCGAAGCGATACAACGTTCCCCTTGTTGTTGCCAACTGTATCCAGGACGCGGACGAGCGCGGCTTTCCGTATATGGGCAATGTGCCGTTGGTCCGCATGGAACCCAACCTAATGGATCGTATCGACAATATCGTTGGCAGACTGTTGGACGAAGTACTGAAGGACTTCCTATGGCGCTGCCGTTTAGAGACAGTACGGCGGGATGGCATTGAAGAAGCAGTATTCCTGCCGAGGCCTCCGGAACTGATATCTCTTGCCGGCCTTAATTGTGACGCTCAGTCGGAAGTTACACTTGTTTACCCCGATCCGCCGATCGGGTCAGAAGAGCAGCGCCTATTCGAGATCATCGCGCCCTTGGTCAAGCTGCGCAGCATCACTGAATGGATTGCCCAGTCGGGAGTCCAAACATGAGTTACCGCGAACCGCTCAGCCAAATGGCTATCGCGATCTCGATCTCGGAAAGCGATGACTTGGCGGTCCTCGGCCTTGCCGAGGAGCATCTTCGTGACGCGATGACGGAAATTTCCCGTCACATGCTCGCGATGGGAGCACGTCTCATTTACGGGGGAGATCTTCGCGACAACGGCTACACGAAACTTCTGTTTGAATTGGTGACGCGACATCGCCGAGATGCAGATGTTGGCGATGTGAGGCCAGCGATCGCGAATTACCTTCCGTGGCCGGTCCATTCGATGAAATCCAGCACTTATCTTTCAGACCTACGTGAGGGCCTCGAGGGGATCGGCGAATTGTATTGTTTGGACAGAGAAGGAAGAATTATTGCTCAGGACGCGGATATCGGCCTAAGCCCTACTGCCTTCTCGGATGAGGATTGGTCATCAAGCCTGACCGCCATGCGACACGCGCAGACCGAAGCGACCTTCGCAAGGATCGCCCTTGGGGGTCGAGTGACGCAGTTCAAGGGCCGCATGCCCGGCATCGCCGAAGAGGCCGAGTTTGCCCTAAAAGCTCAGCAGCCACTTTACTTGCTCGGTGGGTTCGGCGGCTGTGCTCGCGACATCGCGTCGGATATGGGCCTGATGCCTGATGTCAAAAATTCAATCAATTGGCTCGGCCGCAATCAGTTTTCATCATGGGGCGTAAACGACCTGGCCAACGGCTTGGAGTTCGACGAAATTCGAACCTTGGCGCGGACAGTTCATGTTGATCAAGCCGTTGCGCTGATACTTCGAGGGATGCTGAGGCTAAGTCAACGAGCTCGCTATGATTGAGTAGGCTACGCGCAGCGATCTCCTTGGATTTGCCGCCAACCTGAACGAAAGCGAGCAGGCTTCTGTCAGGAAGACCGCGGAGGATCGAAGCCCAGAAGAGGCTACCTTTCTTTCTCACTCGAGCAAGGACCAAGAGCTTGTAATCGGCGCGGTTCGTTTACTGACCGGCCATGGGGCCCACGTCTATATAGACAAAAAAGATCCGGCATTGCCGCCTTACACCAGCAAGAACACCGCCATCGGGCTGAAGAAGCGAATTCAGCAGTCTCGGAAGTTCATCCTCCTCGCCTCGAAGAACAGCAAGGACAGCCGATGGGTGCCGTGGGAGCTGGGAATCGCGGATCAAGGCAAGGGTCTCGGCAAAGTGGCGGTTTTGCCAACGGTCGAATCACAGACCGACGTTACATGGAGCAGTTGGGAATACTTGGGACTTTACGATCGCATCGTCTGGGGGGACCTCGAAGGCAAAGAAAAACCTGTATGGATGGTGCTCGACGAGAGGGAAAATACAGCCACTGAGTTATCCAAGTGGCTGAGATCATGACCCTCGGGAGGGCCTGTTTGTTGGGCTTATCCGAAAAGAGGTAATGTCTCGTGCTTAGGCTCGCGCTTTGGCAAGCCGTAGTGCGCTGACACACCATCGATAAATTCCGGCTGGCCACCGTAGCTGGGGTGACGCACTTGCTTTGCCACGATGTCGAGATCTGCCATCGCGGCTTCGGCGTCTCGGCCAATGGCCAAAACCGCTTTGGGAGCCAGCAAATCTAACAGCGTGACCATGATGTGTCGGCACGCCTGCCGTTCTGCGCGGGTATGGGATCTATTGGTCATCGGGTGCCCGGGCTCGTGAGGGTGCAGCGGGAACACGTTCCATAGGAAAACCGGCTTTCCGATTTGCATCAGCATCCGCCAGATTACTGTAGCGGTGCGCTCCGCAACGGCTGGCCCCCGAGTTGAACGTCTGAGGTCCTCTGCCCCCAATAGGGCTGCGTGAGCGTTCAGATGCGCTTCGTCGGTGAGCGCCAAGCCCGTCCTCCGACCTCCGCGATATCCGAGGTCACGCGCAACCCAAACACTTTCGACTCCTGTTGTGAGCGCTGCATCCAAGGCCTTAGTCAGATTGCTTCGCCTAATTGCGGCTGCGTCTGGCATATCGAAGTCAACGCATGTGTCGATATAGGGGTTAAAGGCGTTGTCGAATCTAAGGTCAGCGACCAAGGCCACGAAGTCATCAACAAGTTCGGATCGCTCTGTCATGTGGTCCTCTCAAAGGTTATCTCGCGCTGGTTCAAGTCTATCGTCACGATGCCGTTCCTATGCTCGCGCAATTCGCGAAATATTCGGAAGCCTTCGAGAATAGCATGCTCCCACTGCCAAAGTGGGCGCTGCGCGACCTCATATCCTGTTACGAGCTCGCGAACAGCCTTCAACAGCGCGTAGTCCAGAGATTTAACGTTCTGGAACGCGCCATGGCGTAAGCCGTGGTTGAAGATCCATGTCGAAATACCCTCTTCAATAATGTTTGCTCGGGCGCCATCCTCGTTCTCGTCGATCGCGGGATCGCTTTTGCGCTTTATGCGGAGCAGCGCACGAAGGGTGGGTGACCACCCGAGTATTCCAGCGAAGGCGAGATGAAATACATCATGGTACCTGTAGTCGTCAGCCTCTTGACGATTGTCGGTCAGCGGGGAGTGTGCGTAATTTTGTGCCCTGGCGCCTTTAGTTAAGCCATGGGAAAGCGTTCTTCGAACATAATGGCGAGTTGGCTTTTAACGCGGTGCCATTCACGCACAGATCGCTTCCACTCGACGGAAGTAGCATTGAGGGCCAAGTAGATCAACTTCGCCGCCGCTTCATCGCTCGGGAAGTGGCCGCGGGTTCGCACCGCACGCCGGATTTTCGAGTTCAAAGCTTCTATGGCATTCGTCGTGTAAATAAGTCGGCGCACTTCGGGCGGGTAGTCGAGAAACGGGATCACCTCGTTCCAGGCTCTGCGCCAGCTCGGTGCGATGGCCGGATAGCGCTTGGCCAGATCACTTTCCTC
>NZ_FNJD01000026.1 GCF_900103185.1 Sulfitobacter litoralis | reverse complement strand
CTGGCGCAGGGCTTGGCAGGAAGTGATCCCGTTCTTTGCTTTTGATCCCGCCATCCGAAAGATCATCTACACCACCAACGCAATTGAAAGCTTGAACCGTGTAATCCGCAAATCGATTAAGACGCGGGGATCGTTCCCGACCGAAGACGCAGCCACGAAGCTGATCTACTTGGCGATCCGCAAGTTTGAGAAAGGCGGCCGAAATGTTCGAGAATGGTTTGCGGCCCGCAATCATTTCGCCATAATGTTTGAGGATCGCTTCAATGCGTGACTGTATCTAAAACCCGCATGGGCCAGACCAGATACACAAAGTTCATGACACTCCCCTGATCTGAGACGCTCCGGATTATCGCCTGCCTTGAGTAACAACTGTGCAGCGCTGTTCAGGCCCAACCCGTTTCGTGCAATCAACTCCGGAGCTAAATCTGTAACGATTGCCTCGATCATATCGTCAAGGTCCGCAACTTCATCATGCAGCTCGTGATAGTGACGCGCCAGTGATTCGAGCGCGATCTTGTAGGCTTCCTCGAAGTCCCTATACCCTGTTAGATCCAGACGCCAAGCTGCCAAGTTGCGTGTCAGCTTCATACGGGTCATGTTGCGAAAAAGTTCACGCAGTCGGTCAGGCGCACAGATAATTGCCGTCTGAATGATCTACACTGCGCTTGGCATACCCATCACCGAGCCCTTCGGATACATCCGTCCGGGGAATGGGGCAGTCTGCTTAACGTCGAATTTATTCTACAAAGCCCTCCAGAGAAGCCACATCCCCTGCATCAGTCACGGCCCTACACTATCTCATTTTGCATCAGTTCGACAACTGATGCAGTGTCAAGTTCTGGGTTAGTTCCGTCCGGTTCCCCTTTGGTTCCAAACAAAGGGCCGAAGCGACTTCTCGCCTCGGCCCTCTAAAACTTCAATAATATATGACTTTACCCGATGCGGTAGTTCGGAGATTCCCGCGTGATCTGTACGTCATGCACGTGGCTTTCGGACAGACCCGCGTTGGTGATCTTTACGAAGGTACAGTTATTGCGCATCTCGTCGACCGTGGCACAGCCGGTATACCCCATGGCCGCCCGAAGACCGCCAACCAACTGATGCACCACCGCATTGGCGGAACCTTTGTAGGGCACCTGCCCCTCGATCCCTTCGGGCACGAGCTTGTCCGAGGCGGCATCTTTCTGAAAATACCGGTCGGCCGAACCGCGCGCCATTGCGCCTAGGCTGCCCATCCCGCGGTAGCTTTTGAAGCTGCGTCCTTGGTACAGGATCACTTCGCCGGGGGATTCATCGGTGCCGGCGATCATGCTGCCGACCATCGCACAGGATGCGCCTGCCGCAATTGCCTTGGCAAAATCGCCCGAAAACTTGATGCCGCCATCTGCGATAATCGGCACATCGCCTGCCGCTTTGACGCAATCCATGATCGCGGTCAGTTGGGGCACCCCGACACCGGCGACCATCCGCGTTGTGCAAATCGACCCCGGGCCGATACCGACCTTTACGGCATCCGCACCCGCATCAATCAGCGCGCGTGTGGCGTCGCCTGTGGCGACGTTGCCCGCAACGATCTGGACCGAGCTTGATAGCCCCCGCGCACGGCGGACGGCTTCTGCGACGCCGGCAGAGTGGCCATGCGCGGTGTCGATCACGATCATGTCGACACCCGCTTCAACCAGGGCCTGCGAACGCTCATAGCCCGCGTCCCCGACAGTCGTCGCTGCAGCAACCCGCAGCCGACCAAGATCATCCTTGCACGCGGTGGGGTTCAGCACCGACAGCTCGGTGTCTTTCAAGGTCAGCAAACCGGTCAGCTTGCCCTGCGCATCCGTAACCAACAGCTTTTCGATCCGGCGCGCCTTCATCAGGCTGATCGCCTCGTTCCGATCTGCGGGCTCTTGCAGCAAGGCCAGATTATCGCTCGACATCATCACCCGTACAGGCGTCGCATCGTCAGAAGCAAAACGCATGTCGCGGTTGGTTACGATACCGACGACGCGACCTGCTTCGTCCACCACAGGAAAGCCTGTGACCCGATAGCGTTCCTGCAACGCCTTGGCATCCGCCAGCGTTTGGTCGGGCCGCAGGGTGATCGGGTTATAGACGATGCCGGATTCAAACCGTTTGACACGGCGCACTTCCTTGGACTGTTCGTCGACCGTAAGGTTGCGGTGGATAACCCCCATGCCGCCCGCCTGTGCCATGGCAATCGCCATGCGGCTTTCGGTCACCGTATCCATCGCAGAGCTAAGCAGCGGAATGTTCAGCGCGATTGATTTGGTCACGCGGGTCCGCGTGTCAGCCGTAGACGGCAACACGGTGGATGCCGCTGGCACCAGTAGTACATCATCAAAGGTCAGAGCCTCACGAATCTCCATTTTGCACCTCGGCTTGCATGGGTTCATTTGGCGGTTTCATATTTCATGGATGGGTCGCATTGGAAAGACCCTTTTGCACCTTAACGACATTGTGCAACGCAGCTATGTCACCACGGCGTGCGCGCACAGAGGCGCACAGGCGCAGATGACCGGCATTATGCCGCATCGTGGCTTTCGCCTGCCGCCTGCTACGCTATGGTGCGGCAAAGTGTTGAGGATAAAGATAGATGAGCAACGATCCCCTTGTGGTATTCACGCCTTCGGGCAAACGCGGTCACTTTGCCAAGGGCACACCGGTGCTTACGGCGGCGCGGCAGTTGGGCGTCGATCTGGACTCCGTTTGCGGCGGGCGCGGGATTTGTTCGAAATGTCAGGTCTCTCCCGGCTATGGGCAGTTTTCCAAACACGGGGTCACCGTGGCCCAGGATGCCTTGTCGGAATGGAACAGCGTCGAGCAGCGGTATCAAGACAAGCGCGGACTGATCGAGGGCCGCCGTCTGGGCTGCCAGGCGCAAATCATGGGCGATGTGGTGATCGACGTGCCCGCCGAAAGTCAGGTCCACAAACAAGTCGTCCGCAAACGGGCCGAAGCACGCGATATCGTCCTGAACCCGCCGACCAAGCTCTTTTACGTCGAGGTTCTTGAACCCGACATGCACGACCCCTCGGGCGATCTTGAGCGTCTGTGCGATGCTCTGCGCGACCAATGGGAGCTTGAGAACGTAAAGGCCGATTTGCAAATCCTGCAAACGCTGCAACCCGCTCTGCGCAAGGGCGCATGGAAAGTCACAGTTGCCGTGCATTTGGGCGATGATGAAAACCCGCCGCGGATCATGCATCTCTGGCCCGGCTTCTACGAAGGGTCGCTTTACGGGGTCGCGGTCGATCTTGGGTCGACCACCATCGCGGCGCACCTGTGCGATCTGCAAACAGGCGAAGTCGTGGCCTCATCCGGCGTAATGAACCCGCAGATCCGCTTTGGCGAAGACCTGATGAGCCGCGTCAGCTATTCGATGATGAACGAAGGCGGCGCGGCAGAGATGACCCGCGCGGTGCGCGCCGGCATGAACACAATGTTCGATGAAATCAGCGCCGAGGGCGGCATCGACAAAGGCTTGATCGTGGACGCGGTGTTTGTCTGCAATCCGGTCATGCACCACCTGTTTTTGGGGATCGACCCGTTTGAACTGGGGCAAGCACCCTTTGCGCTCGCCACGTCAAACGCGCTGCGTCTGCGCGCCATGGACCTGGACCTGAACATCCACCCCTCTGCCCGCGTTTATCTGCTGCCCTGCATTGCAGGCCATGTGGGCGCGGATGCCGCCGCCGTTGCCCTGTCGGAAGCGCCAGATAAATCAGACGATCTGGTGCTGGTCGTCGATGTGGGCACCAACGCTGAAATCTTGCTGGGCAACCGCGATAAAGTCCTCGCCTGTTCCTCTCCCACCGGTCCCGCGTTCGAGGGCGCACAGATTAGCAGCGGTCAACGCGCCGCCCCAGGTGCGATCGAACGGGTAGAGATCGACCCCGTCACCAAGATTGCCCGTTTCAAGGTAATCGGCAGCGACCTGTGGTCTGATGATCCCGCCTTCGAGGCCGAGATTGGGGCCAGTGGCGTCACCGGCATCTGTGGCTCGGGCATCATTGAAATGGTCGCTGAAATGCGCGTCCACGGCATCGTCGACGCCCCCGGCCTGATCGGTACGGCTGAACAAACCGGATCGGCAAATGTCTTTGCCGACGGGCGCACTAATTCCTATCTGGTCTATGATGGCACCGCCGATGGCGGCCCGCGCATTACTGTGACCAACCGCGACATCCGCGAAATCCAGATGGCCAAGGCCGCGCTTTACTCAGGGGCGCGTCTGCTGATGGATAAATTTGGTGTCGACAAAGTCGACCGCGTGGTGCTGGCCGGCGCATTCGGTGCGCATATCAGCCCTAAACACGCGATGATCCTTGGCATGATCCCTGACGCACCGCTGGACAAGGTCACATCGGCTGGCAACGCGGCGGGCACCGGCGCACGCATCGCATTGCTCAACACCTCAAGCCGAGCCGAGATCGAAGAGACGGTGCGCAACATCCACAAGATCGAGACTGCCATCGAACCCCGCTTCCAAGAGCATTTCGTCAACGCATCGGCCATCCCCAACGCGGTAGAGCCCTTCCCGATCCTCAATAGCATCGTCACCCTGCCAACCGAGACATTCAATACCGGCGGCGATAGCTCAGGCGGCACCCGCAGACGCCGCCGCCGCTGAAGAGTGTTCTCAAGGGCAGCAAAGGATGCGTCGGACAAAAACCCCGCTTGACGCACCCGCCACATCGGATTAAGTCACCTCACGGCGCGCGGGTATGGTGAAAAGGTATCACGGCAGCTTCCCAAGCTTTAGTTACGAGTTCGATTCTCGTTACCCGCTCCAGTTCTTCACGACAGTTTCTGATACTCGGACTACCTGCTGCAGCATGGTTTTAGGCGATCCTTAGTCTACAGCACCACCGCCCTGTTCACACAAGCGGTAGCCGCGTGACCGTTCGATCACGTCAAGATGCAGGTGATCCGCATGCGAAGCGTTCGATCCCGGCCCCAGCACGGTCGAAAAATCCAGACAGGCTGACGCCCTTACAGCATCTTGGAACGCCTCTGCCATGGTACCCTGCGCCTCGCGCGGTTCGACCGCGATGGGGGGACCCTCCGCGAAGGTGAACCCCATAACGTCGAACGCATTCCCGAAAGCATGCTCAGACAATTTCCCATCGGGCGCATTGTTGCGGCGTCGGCAAATATAGCCTGACCCGTTCTGAATCGACACCAAAGCGCCACGATCTGTCATGCGCTGCGCAGCAGGAAGAACAAAATCTCGGGTCCATGTCGCCAGCGCATTGACGGCAGGGCAACGCATGGTGGCGGCGGGTGTAATGGCCACGCCCGGTGCAATCTCGCTCACGGTCAAGGGGCGGAGGATGCCGCAATCGGCATCGTCGGTCGGAACGATAGGTGCCGCTTCGGTATAGGTGACCCCAAGCCCCTCTAGGTTTGCAAGACAGGTGGCATAATCCGGATCGTTGAGCCGCAAGGTATCGCGCATTCCTTTGCCTCGTGGCTGTGAAATCGCGGGGTCGATGGATCCTTCATCGGGCGTTTCGACCTCAGTTTCAGCCTCCGCGACTGCATCCGCATCGATCTGCACCGTTGGGCGGGGAACAGGACGGGCCGAGCTGTCAGCTCCGGCAGCCATAACGGCCGCCGGCTCCAACAGACAGAGAACAAAAACCGCAGCTCGCATCAATCGACAAATACCACTTCAACGCCTTCACTGACCATATGTGCCAGCTCCTCAACGTCCCAGTTTGTGAATCGCACGCAACCGTGGCTTTCCGCGGTGAACAATGACGCTGGCGTATCCGTGCCATGCAAACCGTAGGTTGGCTTGGACAGATCAATCCAGACCGACCCCACCGGACCGTTAGGACCTGGCGGCAAAGTCAGCTGTTCCTTGACGCCGTCGGCGACAAAATTGACATCTGGATTGTAGCTGTAAGTGGGATCCATCGCCACGGCTTCGACGGTCATATCGCCGCTGGGGGATGGGGTTTCATCTGACCCGATGGCGACGGGGTAATTGGTCATCATATGACCGTCTGCTGCGTAGACAACAGCACGGCGTTCGGATTTTCGGATTTCGATCCGCGCGACTTCGCCTTCCATCTTTGGCCCGACATCGGCCACGGTCAGCGTTTCGCCTGCTATAAGGCCCGCGCCTGGGTTCAGCAACTTCAAGAAATCCTCGTCCATATGAAAGCGCTCGGCCAGACGTTCGGATACGCTGGTATACCCCAGCTTCTCCATCTTGGCCTTATCCGCCACGTGTTCCGGAATGGAAGCGGTCAGGTCGCTGGTGTCCTCTTCGGTCACCGTATATTGCATCAACACGGAGGGTGCTGCATCGCCACCAAGGGCCGACCACACTTCGGGATCCAGCAAACCGTCGATCTTAAAACCTTCGCGCGCTTCAAAGCCACGCAACGCGCTTTCGCTCATCGCGCCCTTATATCCATCGATGATCCCCGGAGAGATCCCGGCGCGGTCCAAAAGAACCTGCAAAACAACAGTGAGGCTGGATTGGCCGTCCGTCAACGCCCCGCCCTGATACGTGGTGGACGCGATTTCATCCGGGGTGACGGCAAAGGCGGGGGACGCCAACAAAAGCGGAAGGGCTGCAGTAACAATACGCATGAACATAATCCTCATTAATTTGAGGACCAACGCGCAAGGGGGTGTTTGGTTCAAGCTACTGAGAAAATGTTCAAATATGATGAACTCGGCTAATCTCCTTATCGGGCGACGATAATATCGGCCCGCAGACCGCCAAGACTGTCCGACGACCCCAAGCGCAGCGTTCCACCATGGGCGCGGGCGATGTCTGTCGCGATGGCGAGGCCCAGTCCAACACCGCCGCTACCACTGTTTTGATTGCGTGCAGGATCAAGTCGAGAGAACGGGCGCACGGCCTCAGTACGAAGGTCTTCAGGGATGCCAGGACCGTCGTCCTCGACCCTGATCCGTAACGTTTTGTCTGTCAGCAGCACCGACACCTCGGCCCGCGCGCCATAGCGCACCGCGTTCGAGATCAGATTATCTACCGCCCGCAAAATCGCCATGCGGCGCAGCCGAACAGTGCCCGCCCCGTCACCCTCGGGCGGCAGCAAGGTCACGTTGCGCCCCGCACGCTGCGCGTCTTCTATCGCGGTTTGCATCAGCGCGTGGGGGTCCAGCGCTTCGGCCTCGCCCTCGGCGGTGCCTTTTGCGAAATCCAGAAACGCGTCCAGCATCCCCTGCATATCGTTGACATCTTGCAATAGCGGCTCTGCATCGTCCTCGTCTATCATCGCTAGCCCCAGGCGCATCCGGGTGAGCGGCGTGCGCAAGTCATGACTGACACCCGACAACATCAAGGTCCGCTGCTCGATCTGCCGCTCGATCCGCGCGCGCATATCGACAAAAGCAGCCCCCGCCGCGCGCACCTCGACTGCTCCGGTGGGCGTATATGGCACATGTCGCCCCCGTCCAAAGGCTTCGGCCGCGCGGGCCAGGCGTTTGATCGGGCGCAGCTGGTTGCGCAGATAAACGAACGAAATCAAAGTCATCAAAAAGCCGAAGCTGAAGGTATAGACAAACAGCTGATGGGGATTTGACGCTGAAATACGGCGGCGTTCAAACTGGATATCCAGCGGGCCGAACCGTGACCGAGTATAAAGATGCACCGCCCCTGGCTGGGTCAGGTCGAGCCTTAGAAACGACGGCAGCTTATTCTTGAACCGCGCCACCATCACCCTGCCGGAATAGTCATACCACTTCATCCTATTGTGCGATGGAATCTCGGCGGCAGAAACTGGGGCAACGCGCATCTCAAGCACTGCAAGCTGATTTTGCATAGCGGTAGAAACAGTATCGACCGTGGGGGCTGCCTCTACCACCTGCATAACCAAGGCAACCTCGCGCAGGACCGTATCGGTCATCTGGTTGGTGACCCCCTCATAGTTCCGCTGCGCAAAGATAACAGTCATTACCAGTTGCAAGATCACCACCGGCAACAGCAAGATCAGGGCAGCGCGCCCATAGATGCCGCGGGGCATATAACGTTTGAGCCAGACAAAGAACATGAGATAGACCTTAGCCAGCCCCCTGCCCCAGTGAAAGGCAAAACCATGCTGCCCCCAGACGACTTTGACCCCGCCATCGGACCTGCCGAAACGCTAGAGCCAGGCCTGCGCCGTATTGTGGCCGACAACCCCTCGCCCATGACCTATCGCGGGACCAATACCTATCTTCTCGGGACCCGCGGCATCGCGGTGATTGATCCCGGCCCTGCCTCACATCCCCATCTGCAGGCAATCCTTGATGCGATCGGTCCCGACCAGCACATCAGCCATATCATTGTGACCCACACCCATCTTGACCACTCGCCGCTGGCCCAAGACCTTGCCCGCGTATGTGCCGCACCAATTCTTGCATTCGGGGACGCTTTTGCGGGACGGTCCGAGGTGATGCAGCAACTGGCCGCCGCATCCGACATCGGCGGTGGCGAAGGCATCGACGCCGGGTTCATCCCCGACCAGCTTGTCCGCCACGGAGAGACCATCGCCGGTGACGATTGGGAGGTTCAGGTGATTCACACACCCGGACATATCGGCAACCATATTAGCCTGCAGTGGGGCGACGCCTGTTTCACCGCTGACCACGTTATGGGCTGGGCCAGTTCGCTCGTATCGCCCCCGGATGGGGATCTGACCGACTTTATGGCATCCTGCGCGGAACTGCAGCGAACCCGCTGGCGGGTGTTCTACCCTGGCCACGGTGCCCCGGTGACAGACCCTGCCGCGCGACTGGATTGGTTGGTCTCGCATCGGCTTTCCCGCGAGGCAGATATCCTGCGTGCCCTAGAACACGGCCCCGCCACTGCTGCGGCGCTCGCCGCCGAAATCTACACCGAAACCCCGCCTGCATTGTTGGGTGCCGCGACCCGCAACGTCCTTGCACATCTGATTGACCTTACAGGAAAAAACAAGATTGCGCCCCTAGGTCCGCTTTGCGCCACGGCCTCATTTCGGAGGGTTTAAAACTCTTTTGAAAAAATCTGGAAAAAAGTGACAAATCCCTCTGGACGCCGCAAATTACCATAGCTATACGGTGCAGACCGTTCCGACGTAGCTCAGCGGTAGAGCAGTTGACTGTTAATCAATTGGTCGTAGGTTCGATCCCTACCGTCGGAGCCATTTTACCCAAACCGCATTGAAATTATTGGATTTTCTCCGTCCGGAGTCGATGCTCGCCGATGAGGTGCACAGATTGGTGCACTTGGCAGTGCACATACACGTGCACAAGGACACTTGGCCATGGCTCGGAGTCGCGTCTCACAATCCCATCTGGAACATCGCCCGTCCGGCTTCTACTGGCGTCGCAGAATGCCGGTTCGGAAGGGACTCGCATTTTTTTCAGAAAAGAATTTCCGCGTCTTTTCGCTTCGCACCACGTCATTGCGAGACGCGAAGACCCTTGCGAACCGGTTGACCCGGATCAGCGACCAGGTCTTCGCCGCCATGACGGAGAAGACGATGCCAATCGCCCCTGAACTTGCAGACCGCCTGCTGACCGACCTCGCCCGTTTCGAGATCGAATGCTTTGAGCGGGCCCGCGCGATCGCACCGCAACGCTGTGCCCAAGCGGCGGCCTTCGAGCTGCAACGCGAAGCGGCCCTGCAGGAAACCCTGCGCCATGCCCTGTTGCTGCGGGACCGTGAGGTTTGCCGGAAGCCGCTCCGCCATGTCGCGGCCCGGCTCGGGCTGGCGCTCGATGAGGAAGATCAGGATTGGTTAAGCCTCGCGATCCAGGCCACGCAGATCCTGCTGGACGTCAGCGAAGAGCGCGCACGGCGTGATCAAGGCATCTACGATGGCCCGTCGCCGGTGTTTCGCTCTGCCATGGCTCAGATGCGGCGTGAGGCGCAGCCGAGGCAGCTTAGCGCCGGCCCCTGGACACCCCCGTGCGATGTGCAAACGGCATCTGCACAATTTGCCAGTACCCATGCAGATGCGGCTACAGTCATTCCGAATCCGACCCCTCGTCCGCATGCAGGACAGCAAGCCACGGTGTCCGAGGCGACCGCTGCACCATCCGCGCCGGCGCAGCCTGTCTGCGCTGCGACCGAAACAACGAGACCGGCCGCAGGGCATGCCGCGGCGTCTGCCTACCCTGCTTTGCCACCGGCACACTCCCCGCCACCGCAAGGGCAGGCAGCCTCTCCGGACAAAGAAGACGAGATCACACGCCGCATCGCCGCACGGCCCCCGAAAATCGGGGTCAACCTCGACACCCTCAGTGACGCATCCTGCATCAGCCTTTCGAAACCCCGGGGCATCACCCTGCGGGAAGCCTACGATCTCTACGTGGACATCAAGCGTGCCGGCTATGGCGAGAATTTTCACAAACATCAGAGACGACACCAACCGACGGGCGTCGCCTGGGAGAAATCGAGCGGATCGAAACTGGATGTCGCCAGCCGGATCTGGCTGGATCTCTTGGGTGACCTCCCATTTGAGGACATCGCCGTCAGCGACGTCGAAGATGCCTTGGATCTGATCTGGCGCATTCCCCGGGATCACGGAAAAACCGAACACCTGAAGGCGACGGCGGGGTATCGCGAGCTGATCGAACGGGTCGACGCCAGCGAAATCGACGCTGCGAGGGCGCAGGTCTTGCGTGTCTCCAGCAGATCCAACCACACCAACGCCGATCTCGAAGCTGCAAAGCTGGGGGCAAAGGTGCCACGGCTGCGGGTCGACACCTATCTCAAGCATTGCCGCACGCCCAATGCGATCGGGAAAATGCTGTATGCCATGCAGATGATCGACACGAATCCCTTCGAGATATGCTCCTGGACCAAGGCGGAAGCCGACGGGCTGAAACGCACCCAGGATTGCCGCGCCCGCACGTCCTGGGATGACCGCATCACCAAGCTGTTCGCGTCACCGGTGTACCAGGGCGAGACAGAAGATCCAGGCGACCCGCTGTTCTGGGCACCCCTGATCGGTCGGCTCCAAGGCTTGCGCATGCAGGAAAGCCTGCAGCTGGGACCAAAGGATTTCGGAACGGAAGACGGGATTGATTACCTGTGGGTTCGCAACACCGAAGGCAACAACGTCAAGTCCGAGGCGGGAGAGCGACGCTTACCGGTTCATCCGGACCTTATCAAACTGGGGTTCATGAAACTCGTCGAACTCCGCCGCAGGCAATCGCAAACCAGACTGTTTCCGGATCTTACACGTGGATCCACCAAGGAAAACTTTGCGGAGAACTTCAGCAAGGCCTTCGGCTATTACCGCAAGACCCACGGTTGTTACTGGCGGGGCCTCGATTTCCACGCCCTCCGAACAAGCTTTCATGGCGATCTGCTGAACCAGGATCGCTCAGATGCGATCCGGCGGCGCCTGATGGGCCACGCCCCGCAGGACGAAGGGGAGAAATCCTACGCCCAAGGGCTGAAGATGGCACCTTTGCTGGAGCGGATCAGGGAGGTCAGTGTCGACACTTCCATGATCATCAGCCCGTTTGAGATGCCGCGTGAGGAGACCCGGTACGTTGACCAGGAACGCAGGCAGCATCTGAGGGTCGTTTAGGGGCCAGGGCGGGCTTTGCTGGTTGATTTGGGAGCTTTGTGGGCCTCGAGGCGGCAGCTGGATCAGCTGCCTCGCATCCGCCGATAACGCAAGTGCACTGAAGGACCCCGGCCGATTTCTCTGCCAGGGCCCCAAGTTCATCCCGTCGCAAGACCGCCCGCAAGGTCCGTCAGCCTTGCACCAAAATATCGGATCGCATTGTCCAGATCATCGCACCACGCATCTGGCTCCGAAGAGAGCTGATCTACGGTCGGAGGAAGAGCTTCGGTCATCTGGACCAGCTTCTTCAATGCCCCTTGGACCTCGTCCTGTTGCGGCTCCAGAGACCACAGGCCGTCGAGCAGACGCTCTGCGGCCGCAACACCTGACGGCCCGACTGCCGTTCTCAGCACCCGGATCAGGGTTGCCCCGTCACGTTGCGCAAAGCGTCGTACGGCTTTCAACCCGGACGTGGCTCGCGTCGGCCTCGGGCTTTCGGTTGGAATGAGCATGCTGTGCTGCATCTCGTTCTCCCTGCGAACGAGCCCCGGCAATGACCGGGATTTGGAGACTCGTCGCTCAAGTCACCAGCCCGGGGGCTGGTGCATGGATCTTCGAAGGACCGACGCTCACCATCTGCTCGCCTGCACAGACAGAAAGCGTCAAGGATGCTGGAAAAAAAGGGGGGCATCCACCGTCGAGGGTACCCCCCCCTTCCTTTTAAGGACGCCGCTTTCTACTGTGGTATCAGGATCATGCGAGGACCTGCGCGCCGGACATTCTCAGTTGGCTGATAAGCGCCGCAACTGCTTCGGTCATCGCACAGATGTCGTGCACGATATCGGAGCCTGGGTCGCTCTCCGAAAAGAGCGCAGTTTGGAGCCGGGACGAATCGCCCACGTGGCGCAGATCCAGGGCGGCGAGGATTGTATCAAACCCCCTCATTATCTGCCGATCGGAGAGTGACCCTGCGGCAACGCCTTCGATCAGGTGAAACACTTTGGTCCCAGCTTTGACCCCGGCCAACAAGTCGATCATTTCGGGCAGGCAATGGCCGTGAAGCGCAAGAAACTCCCGTGCGGTCCGCGCAATAGGAGTCCCCTCTGTCATGGGATGAAATTCTGGTATTTGGGCGAACATGGGCTCTGACCCCTTCGAAAAGCTGCTCCAATGTGGCAGCGTCAAGTCGCTCATGTTCCTCCTTTCGACAGAGCGGGTTTGGGCGCACAGTGCAGCAACTTTGATCCGGCGCGCCCAGATTGAACCGGTTTCCGGTGATCACGCCCTCTATTCCGTCTCAATTCGGGGCTTGAACGGTGTCGGGGTGTGGTTCTGTAAAGGAAGCCACAATCCGACACGGATCGAGCCGCATTTCCACCGCTCTTTTTAGTTCATGTTTTCCAATATTTCGGCCTCATCGAGCAAACCTTCCATCATGTCCTGCCCCCGTGCCATTCTTGCCTGCGCGACGGCCTGCCCTTGGTAGAACTCGGCGGATCGCACATCCATTTGCGCGCTGATCGCAAGCGCCGCGTTGACGCCCTCGAGGCCAAGCTTCCCAAGCTCTGTGTGGACACGCGACCTTGAGATATGCGCGCCTGTGCCCATGTGCTTCGCCCAGACTTTTGAAGGTTGGCCCGAGGCGAGCATATTGCCCGTCGTGTCGCGAAAAAGGGGCGATTGTTCTGCGATAGCATTGGTGCGCATGACCTCGAGATAAGCAGGAGCGACGCCCTGCAGCACCAGCGCATCGAGGAATGGCGTCAACCGCTCATGTAGTCGTCCTGAAATCGCCACGTCCGCCTTTTGCGTGTCGATATCCACGCGGTAGCATAGGCCGGTCCACGAGATGTCGCGGCCCCATCGCAGTCGGCCATCCGCCAAGCGAAGCGGCAGCAAGGTCCACAGTGCGATCACGGTGGCTTCATTCAGCAACCGCAGCTTGCTCTGCCGCCGAGTTGCCTGCTGGCTCTCTTCACGTAGGCGCATGGCAAGCGCCCACGTCGCCGCGAGGTCCGGCAATCTATCCAGTTTGGCAAATTTGAGTGGCACGACGCGGCCCAGAGCGCGCCGGAGCCAGTTTTCATGTGCCTGAAGAGTCGAGATCAGAAGCAGATCAAGACCCAAATGTTGGGCGAAAGCCCGGATTCTTTGCACGGCAGTATGTCGGGTCGCCGGACGATCACCTTGACCCTGATAGGCTTTTTCAGACCGTGCTTGAGAGCGTTGCGTTCTGACCGCTTCCAGCCTCCGTACGCCATCGATGGTGATCGCGACCGGAAGGCCCGCATCAATCATGATCCATGCGTACTCCCGCAGAACCTCCTCGGTGTTCTTTAGAGTACTTTCCGCCGGGGGGCGCAGGCCACCGACATCTTCGCCGGCCCGCATCGCGCTCAGCGCCTGTCGCCACTCAGGAGGAAGCAAGCTGTGCGGCACACGATGCCGCGCTGCAGGTCGCGGCCTCGACGGTCGTGCCTTTTTCTCGGGAGATTTTTGCCGGATGGCGGCCTGCAGCGTCAAAAGCACTGCTGGATTGCCTGGTAGGATCGTGTCCAGTGCGGATTTGAGGCTGCGCAAACGACGGCTCGAGCCTGCATCCCCCGCAAAACGCAGGAAGTCAGTCACAGAAGGAAGTTCGACTCGACGCGCCTCTGCAAATATCAGGAAGCGATCGAGCACCCTGATATCCTCAAGTGGCACCGCGCCGAGTTCTGTCACGTCTCTGTAAGGCGCAAAATGTGCGCCCGCGATGATCTCTTCACGCGGGCGCCTGTCGCAGGACCGACTGCGGGGCCTTTTTTCACGGATCGCGTCGCGTACGGTTTGACGAATAACAGACCCTTCGGGGGCAATCCGGTCTAAGGCGGTACGCAGGTTTTCGAGCTTGCGGGTGGAGGCTGCGTCGGCGCTGAAAGTGAGAAAGTCTTCGACAGATGGCATTTGCACACCTTGTCGTTCCGCCCATACAAGAAATGCATCGAGTGTGCGCAACTCCCGCAATCCGATCTCGTCGATCCGTGGTGCCGTCACAAAAGGAGCAAAGTGCGGTAGCGCGAGAATCTCCTCGCGAGGGCGGGTGTCGTATATGCGATCAGCCATCCATTAACCCCGCAAGCAGATCTTGGCCCCGTTCAACCATGCGCATCGCGTTGAGCCAGCCATAGTAGCGACGCAGCGTATCAACGCTGTCATCAATGCGCTTGGCAATCACCTCGATCTCTTCCGGATGCGCGTTGAGCAGCAATGATGTCTGGCCGTGGCGCATTTGGTGCGGCGTCATCGGCAGATCGACGATCGTGCGCATGAATTCGGAGAATTTTTCGCCAAAATAACCGGGGTCCATCGGCTTCCCGACTGCCCTGACGGCCGGGAACAGGTATGGGTTGCTCCCTGCATACGGAAACAGCGGGCGGATAGTGTCGAAATACCATTCGATCGTATCGTAGCAACCATGTTTGTTCCACTTAATCGGGAACTGGATCTCGACACCGTTTTTTGTAAATCCTTCAGGAATGAGAACATTCATCGGTTTTTTTCCTTTCTTCGGGACGAGGATCTGGGCATCCGTCCCAACGCAGCTGAGGCCCATGGCGTTTTCGACACGGATAGGTGCGCCACCGATCTCGATCGCCGCAAAGCAGGCACAGGTGCCAAGCAGCCGGACGCGGGCGATCTCATTCTTGGTCATCTTGCGCGCCTCGGCCTTTGCTCTCGCCATGATAGCTTCGGCTTGTGCTCGGAGGGGCTTATAGGAAAACAGAAACCGTCGCCGCAGATGCAGCTTTTCGACCAATGCTTCACAAAATGCCTGGTTTTGCCGGGTCATGCGCTTGTCGGCTGCCGCGCCTTTGCGCGAGTCCTTGTTATTTGCGATAATCCGACTCAGCACCGTGGTATCGACCCCGCGCGCGTTCAGCACCTGGCGAATGCCCTTAAGGTATTTCCGGCTGGTCCTGGGATCGAGCCGCCCTTTTTCTCTTGCTCGGTTTTTGCGGGCGAACATTTCTCGGGCAACGAGCCGGATGGCTTCGTCACAGCTCAGCACTGTCAGAATTTCCATTGCATCTCGGGAAATCAGATCAAGCTCGAGAGCGATCCTGAAAAAGCAGCGAAAGGCCGAGCGCAAGACATGCGCATGTTTTTGACGATCATCGCTGTTTGCCTCTGCAACAGGATCCCACCCTGATTTGGTGACCGCGTCAATCCACCGGTTAAAAATAAGATCGAAGGTTGACGGAAAACCGGTCTTGATCTCTTGTCGATGCGCAGCATCAAAACCGATGGGTTCGGGCGGCAGAAAAGGAAGCGCATCCGAAAATTTCCGAATGTCATCGAGGCGCACCAAACATGTGCGGTTCGCGGTGCGCTTGTTACCACTATAAAGATCATCCAGCTGCGTCGCTCTCGCGGCGTTTATGTCCCGAGGTTGCCAGCCGTGTGCACGCGCAACGAGCGCAAAGCTGCGCATCGCTTCGAGGCACATCGGATGCCAGCCCCAACTGCCTGATTTGAATTTTGTATAGGGCTCCATCACGAGAAATAAATCGGTCCATTCGTCCTGTTGCGCCCTCAAGGTTTGCAACATCTCATGAATGCCCAGAAACTCCTTGAGGGCCGCCGCCACCCGACGCCGTTTCAAATTATAGGATGTATTGGAGGGGTCGTGCCTCGGATCAAAACCATTTTTGGGGAGAACATCCTCCAGGTTCTCGAGGGTGGCGTCGATCATCCGGAGTGGTGTGTTCTGCCGATCTCCAACCGATTTGATTGCCCCTACATAGCTTTCCCCAGTCGATTGGGTCAGTTCGCCCGCCACGGTGCGAGCCTCTACTCGTTGCACCACATCGGCGAGCGTCGGACCGGACGCAAACAATGTGCAGGTTTTCGTTGGCTGGATCGTCATCTGTAGCATCGGGTTTCTCCGTGTGTCGCTAAATCGTCGGTTTCGTCGTCAAAACGCGGTTTCGATACACACGCTTTCCCGATTGCCGCCGGTGAAATCCCTTGAGAGGTTGTATCAGCGTCGCCTGCTGCGTATCGACGTCGCTTAAGCGGAAAATGTGTATCAGCCAGGTCTGTGGGCATGGGTCTACTCCCGTTCAGGGGGTGGGTTTGAGGGATCCGAAAGTCGGCGCGGCGCGAGCGTAGGCGGGCTGCGGTTCCCGGTCCTGCCAAGCGACGATCTCCGACTTCCGCCAGCGTGTCTTGCGAGCGTCTTTGCGACCAGCAGAGAGATCGATCGCCTTTGGCATCGACGGCAGGCCGTCTGGCAGCCCAACACCTGTCTGCCAGCGGTAGACGGTTCGTGCAGTGACTTCGCACAAGTCACCTACCTCTCCGGCCGTCATCAGCGGGTGCTTAAGTTCGCATACGTGGCCTGGATCTTGTTCCGCTGCGAGCCCCAGCGCCTTCCAGACCACCGGCCAGCGCACATGCCCGCCGATCGGGCGGATCTGCAGATCGTTAAGCACGGCGGGCAGACCGCGGTCTGTCACACCGAAGAAGGTTTCGAGTTGCGGTTTGGTGGCGGGCTTGTCTGTCATGGTCCGTCGGAATTAGGCCCCTGCCGCTCCCCGACCTAACGCCAGACGAATTTTTTGAATATTGAGCTCAACGGCTCTGCCGACCAGCTATGTCGGGGACAGGATCCGCGCTGTTTCAGCTTCTTGCTCTTTCGTCGGGAAAATCCGTCCACTCTGCGGGATTCCGCGTCCCCTCGTCGGGAAAATCCGACCACCGCTCGGAAAAAAGTGGCCCTCTGTCGGGAAAATGCGGCCTTACCTCGCATAAGCTATTGAAGGTGTTCAACTATTCGGGCCCTGAAACAAGAGAACCTAAGAACCCCCTGAAACAGGCATCAACCATGCCGATGAGGGTAATTTTGGGGGTCTACGCAATCGGGCATTCGCTGTGGGGTAACCGTCGAGGTGTTGAAGCAAGCCGCTCGGATCTCACCAGACGTTGAGCGTACTGCCATCTGGCCAACAGGTTCCCAAGCGAAAAATCATATGCTGGAATAAAACTTCAAGAAAAGTTTCCGGAGCTAATGGAACGGCACAACCTTCTTTTCAGGCAGCAGATGTCCCGCTGCCTGAACTGACATATCGCAACTGACAGATCATCTGACAGTTCGTACTAATTTCGGAGACGAACATGACAGCAAACCGCAGGAAACCTGGACCAAAGCTCCCATACACTGATGAAATGCTGGAACGGGCCATTGAAGCCGCAGAGGCGGACCAAGATGTTGCTGAGATCTGCCAGAAAAGTGTGGCAGAGAAACTCAACCACCTGTTCAGGCTGAACTACAGGCCACGGGCTGGTGACATGGAAAGCAACATCAAACGGATCTTAGATCTCCGTCATGATGAGCAGGCGCGACGAAGGATAGCGTCTCTCCCCAGCGAGGTCGTTGCAAGGTTTGATGCAGACCTACAGGACTATCGGTACCGTGGGCTTCTCAACATCGCTGAAGCTCACGGCGTCCTCACCGACCAAATCCAGATCCAGTTAACCGAAGCGGAACAAGAAGTGCGCCGGATGCGAACGGCCTATGACGCAGAACGTGAAGCTCGGATGCAGGAGACCAAGCGTGCAACGGAGGCGGAAAAACGAGTCCTGACGATCCAGAAAAAACTTGATGCCGAGGAGCGCAAGAGTGCACGTTTTGAGCGGAAAATCCAAACGCTGAATCGCTCGAATGCCGATGATGCAACCTTAATTTCGAAGGCTGATCTGGCCCAGTTTCTCAGCGAGGTGGTTGCAAAAAATGGTTTAGGCGGAGTGTAAAAGCTGCCCCCAAAAATCGGACGATTCATCGAACGGTTTCTCGAGGGCTTGGCCTCCGATTAGGCCTGTGGATCGAGATCGTTTAACATAGCGGTCTCTTTGATCGTCATCGCCCGCCAAGATTTCGGCATCGGTGTCGGCTCCCGCAAATAGCCCATTTCTTCCTCCGATTCAGAGGGGGCGCAGGGCACGTGCAGCCGGGTTATTAGGTTCAGTGCCTCATGAAACTGCCGTTTTCCATTGCTCGGGATAGAGAACCTCCCAATCCAGCTCGTCGGGGCCGCCCCGATTTAGAAAGTCGATGTATTCATCGGGAAGCGCCGCATCGACTTTCCTCAGGAAAGAACGCAAAGTCAGAGTGCGACGTGCGACGGGGTCCTTTTTCAACCGAGAGGTGTAGGGAAGCACATAAAATTGCGTGGCGCGCATAAGTTTGCGCGTCGCAGATGCAGCTAAATATCCTGAAATTCTGTTAATTCAATAACTTAATTGATTCACTCAAATACGGAGGGCTTATAGGATCGCGCCAGGCTTGCCGCCTCCCCCTTCAAATCCGAGTGAATATTCCAATTAGCTTCAATCACTCCATGGCCATTGCCCATGACATTGGACTGGACCCTTTCGCAACGCCCCAATCAGCTCCGCGTTTTATGTTTACAATTACCTTCGCTTAGGACAGGCGGCGATTACGGCCCTAAGCGAACATTCATTAGCTGCTGCAATGCTGCCTGCGGCAGGCAATGGGACCATGTGAGCCTTGACCCCACCGCAATCTTATTCTGGCCGAACCTGCCACTTCAAAGAAAAGGCGGCGTTCGAACTCTAATGGTTTTAATTCGTAAGCTTCTCGTAAGCTTCCAATGATCATGAGCACGCAATTAACCTTGCGAGATCTCTACAATGCCAACTTTTCACTCCCTTAGATGCCGAACGGCAGAACTGCGTGAGCGGTTAACTATTTCGCCACTCTTGCTGACCGTTCTGACCATCACATTCATGTTCTGTGTCGACAATGGCACGTTCTGGGTGATCGCTGCGGATGTCTTCTCGGGCCATCTGATTTCCCTGATCGGATATATGGCAGCATTGTTTCTTCTGACGCTGGCGGCATTCAGCCTGTTTGCCTTTCCGTGGACAGTCAAACCCTTTCTGATTTCGATGCTTATCTTGGCTGCTATGACATCGTATTACATTGATACGCTGGGGATCATCATAGACCGTGACATGATACAGAATATTATGGTCACAACCGTCAGTGAATCCAGACACTTGATAACGGCTGGCTACGTCACCCATGGTGTCATCTTCGGCATTTTACCCTCGCTCGTGGTGATCTGTGTCCGCATTCGACCGCAGCGAGCCGTCAGGGCAGCCGTGACACCGATACTGACATGCGTTCTAAGCTTTGCGTTGGCGGCGGGCTTGTTGATGGCCGATCTGAAATCCTATTCTTCCATCCTGCGCGAACGGAAAGATTTCATGAGCAGCTATCAGCCAGGTGCGCCGCTCGTGGCCGCGATCCGATATGCTAAAATGATGTCGCGTTCAGCCGAGCTGGACCTCGCCAGCACCGGAACGGACGCACAGACCGGCGCTGCGTATGAGGCGCCGCAAAAGCCCATGCTGACGATTGTTGTTGCCGGTGAAACAGCGCGCGCCCAAAATTTCAGCCTGAACGGCTATGATGTTGACACAAACCCCGAGTTGGCACAGTTGCCGATCATCAATTTCAGCAACGCGCAGTCTTGCGGAACTGCGACAGCCGTATCGCTGCCCTGCATGTTCTCGAAATTCAGCCGCGACACCTATTCGTATGAGAACGGCACTTCGACCGAGAACGTGCTGGATGTGCTGGGGCACGCAGGGCTGCATGTTGAATGGTGGGACAACAACACCGGTGACAAAGGGATTGCCGCGCGGTTCAAGACGCGCAAATTTACCGACCTGAACAATTCGGAATTCTGTTCGACGGGTGAATGTATGGACGGAATATTCATTGAGCCCCTCAAAGACTACATCTCGTCGATCACCGAAGATACCGTTCTGGTCCTCCACCAGATGGGAAGCCACGGACCGACCTACTACCAGCGTTACCCAGAAGACTTCGAACGTTTCAAACCGGCCTGCCGCTCCTCAGAGTTCAAAAAATGCACGCCACAGGAGATTACCAACGCCTACGATAATACCATTGCCTATACCGATCATATCCTCGCCCGGATCATTGGCATGCTGTCCGCAGATGACCGTCTGGCCA
This sequence comes from Sulfitobacter litoralis, assembly GCF_900103185.1. Lineage (GTDB taxonomy): Bacteria > Pseudomonadota > Alphaproteobacteria > Rhodobacterales > Rhodobacteraceae > Sulfitobacter > Sulfitobacter litoralis. Next base: position 22,140 of record NZ_FNJD01000026.1, on the reverse strand, counting down.
CATCGCTGATCTATATGTCGGATCACGGTGAATCTCTGGGTGAGCATGGGCTCTATCTGCACGGCGCACCCTATTTCATGGCACCGGAAACGCAAACCCATGTGCCGATGATCCTGTGGTTGTCTGATGCCTTCAAGACCCGCTTTGGCATTGATGAAAGCTGCGTCGCCGCACAGGAGAACAACCCGCTTTCGCATGACAACCTGTTCCACTCGCTGCTTGGTTTGCTTAATATCGACACAGCAGAGCGAAATGCCGATCTGGATATCTTTTCTTCCTGCAAAACCAGAGTAGAGTTGGCCAAGATATGAAGTTTGATAAGACAATCCGGCCTCAGAAACCTGCGCGGGTCACCGGGGTTGCCCATGTCTTTGCCGCGGCAGGATATTCGATCGGGGGCATCCGCAGGCTATGGTTGGAAACTGCGTTCCGGCATATCGTCGTGGCTTTGCCGCTATGTGGTGTGCTGTTGTACGTCATGGATGCGGAACTCTTCGAGTACCTGATCCTTTTGATCCTGTTCTCCGGACTCATCGCAGTGGAAGCACTGAACACGGCGATCGAATGTATCGTCGACCACCTGACACCGCAGTGGGAGGTGTTCGCGCGCGACGCAAAGGATCTGGGATCACTTGCAACGATGTGCCTGCTGTTTGCGAATGGCGTTTTTCTGTGTGCTGTGGTTTTGCGTTCTTCCGGCATAGGCTGAAAGGCATCCGATGGATAGGTCGAGAAAGGAGACGTTTCTCATGCGCAAACGGCAGTCGAAATCAAGCGTTGGGCGAACTGTGGCAAGCTTCTCATCGGATCGGACTGGACCAAAATGCGCATCCTCCTGATTGAAGACGAAGCTGCACTTGCGCGGCCGCTCAAAGAGCATCTGGAGGCTGATCAGAACATTGTCGAATGGTTTGACACGCTGGACGAGGCCGATGCCGCGCTGCGCACCTTGGATTATGATGTGGTTCTTTTGGACCTGAAACTGCCTGATGGAGACGGGCTCATCTTTCTCAGTTCATTGCGGGCGCGGATGCTGCGGACGCCGATCATCATTCTGACTGCGCGCGACAAGGTCTCGGACCGGATTGACGGATTGAACCGTGGTGCCGATGACTATGTGATAAAACCCTTCGATCTCGATGAGGTAAAAGCGCGCGTTCACACCGTATGTCGGCGGAGCGCAAACCAGATTGCGCAAACTGTCCAGCTGCGCGATCTGGTGATCAACCTGTCGGATCACAGTGTCATCCGTGCTGGGCAACCGGTCCGGCTGACCGCAAAGGAATGGGGTGTGTTTGAAACGCTGCTGCGCCGAAAGTCACAGATCGTGCCAAAGGAGAGCCTCGAGGCCTCTATCTATGCCTACGGTGAAGAGATAGAAAGCAACGCTCTCGAAGCACATATCAGCCGCCTCCGCACAAAATTGGGCAAAGACCTGATCGTAACGCACCGGGGTATGGGGTACGCACTGACAAAATGATTAACCGCCGCAAAAGCCTGTTTCAGTCGCTTCTGGGTTCGTTGCTTTTGCCCGGACTGATCGTCATGGTGGTAAGCGTTTTCATCGTCCTCCATGTATTCATGGACGAATATGACGAACTGCTCGATGCCAGCCTCACTGGCAAGGCCCATCTGCTGCGCGACATCATCGAAACCTCCCAAAGGACCACGGGAAGCATCGGCACCGGTGCGGGCAATCTGCTGGACTACGAAAGCGATCTGCGCAAGCCGAATGAGCGGGCTTTGCTGTGGTATGTCGGTGTGAACGGTGAGGTCATGGCGCGATCCATGACAGTAGGAACTTTCGCGCTGCCTGTACCACTGCTTCCAGGCCTGAGCACCACGCGCGGGCATCGTGTCATTGTTCTGCCGTCGGATCAGCCTGGGATGGGAAGCGTGGTGGTGGCCGAACCGATGATCGAACGCAGCGAAGCGATAACCGATGTGATCATCGGGGTCGTTGTCGGTTTAGCACTGCTGGGACTGCTCTTTGCCCTTGCGTCATTCTGGGCGGTTCGCCGTTCAGTTGCGATGATTGCAGAGCTCAGCCGAAACATCGCCGAAAAGAACGAACACAACCTGTCCCCTATTGATCGTGACAATACATTCGCCGAGATCACGCCGGCGATTGACACGCTCGACGGGCTGATGTCGCGGCTCGACCGCGCGTTGCATGCGGAACGTGCCTTTGCCACCAATGCCGCCCACGAATTGCGCACACCCGTCGCGATTTGCCTGGCCCAGGCGCAAAGGCTTCGGGCAAAGATCAATGACCCGGTCCAAACCGGCAACCTTGTCGAAATCGAGACGGGTCTGAAACGTCTGGAACGCTTGATTGAACGCCTGCTGCAATTGTCACGGGCGCAGTCCGGGTTGGGCCTGAATGCGTCTGTGACAGACCTAAATCCAGTGATCACGCTCCTGATGAACGAATTGCGCAATCAATGCCCGGATACTGACAAGCTGGTGCTGAAATTCCCCACAGGCCGCTGTTTAAGCCGCGTCGATCCGGACGCATTGGGTATCATCCTGACCAACATATTCGACAACGCCCTGAAACACGCCTGTGGCACTGCACCCACGATCGTGGATGCCAGTCGGCCGGGAGATGTGTTGGTATCAAACGACTGCGCCCCGCTATCCACTACCGATTTTGAAGCTATGAAACAGCGATTTATCCGACGCGACACAGTTTCAGACGGATACGGTCTTGGACTGTCGATCGTTCAGGACCTGTGCAATCAGTCTGGCTGCCAATTCGAGATCTATGGCCCCCGTCCGGACAATCCACGCGGTTTCGCAGCCGTCGTGCGCCTGCCCAAAGTTGAGATTATCAAAGCATAGCGAATGAAAATGTCGATTTCGTCATCGATGGACATATGTCGCAACCGCGGCGAATGTCTGCTTCCCGCCGTCCTTCCCACAGACCTCGCAAATTCAGCATGAACCACGCGAGCGCGGCTAACGGCAACTTTATCCGCGCAGCAGACATCTGGGATGATAACACCACCCTCACAGGTTTCTTTGACAGCATTAGCCCATCGAAATCTAAATTGCGTTCGGGAATACACTTGATCGTTCAACACATCTTGTATGAGCTCGATGCGGGTAGCCGTGCCTTCATTAAGTGGCGGCAAGGTCTCATACGGCGACCGCCGCAGTAGCAAGCGCACGACCATTTATAATGCCGATATCAATATTACCCGTCCGCTATTCCCTGCGAATAATGAGCGCTCTACCTCGCGAAACGTAGCGCTCGTGGGAGTCGTGGAGGCCTTGGTTGCGCGGTGCCCCTATCGCGCAACCAAGGTGATCTGTCGAAATCGAAATTTACTTCGCAATGCATAGTGAGAAGTGTCGGGGCACTTGGTAGGGCCGAGCGCATGCGCGGTGTAATTGCCCCCTCGGCCGATGATGTGGCCTGAAGACTACCCGAGAGGAGTTCCCTAAGCGTAGTATTTCCTGTGGGACGGCACAGAAAATGATAGCATTCGACGGCGCAACAGGAGATGATCAGACCGCAAGCTGACTAATCCATCAGCAGGATGGTAATGATCGGCCGTGGCAGAAAGATGCTTTTGCGATTTTGATATTCTTTGGTACATTACCACCAATATAGAAATGTAAGGGGCAATCGTGGAGCAATCCGTGAAACTCGCCGATGATATGATGGCTTTAGTCCGCCGCGAGGCAGAACTTCGGGGTCGTTCAATCAGTGATCAAATTTCACACTGGGTAAAAATTGGTAGAGCGTTTGAACGTTCCGACCAGCTTGGTCATAGCCGCACGTCCCCAGCACTCGCAGACGAAATCGGCGTGCTCTCACCGGAGGAAGAGGCTTGGGTTAAGAACTTTGTCGAGAAAATGGGATACCCAACGGAGTCCGAAATAGCGTTTCATGCTCGGCGCTCGTCGCTCGGAGGTGGCGTGGGACTGGATGCGGACGGCAATCTCGTCTGCGCCACACGGAATGCCCCCGCCCAAGACTAAACCTTGATGAACAGTTTGAGAAAATGCCCATACTTGTTTTTACAATTTCGATTGTTCGGGTCACACGGTAGGCTTCAACCCACTATAGCGGGCTAAATTCCTCTGCACTTTTTTGGCTTTTTTTCGGCGTCGCTGGGTCTGGTGCCAACTCCTCTGCCTGAGACAGCGCCTGCTAAAGCGTATCAATGCGCTGGTCCTGTTGCAGAAATCTCCCTGAATCTGCTGGATTTGCGCCACGCGAAATCTCCTCACGCTCTTCTAAACTCAGCGCATCAGTGCGCCTAAATCGGTGACGCGGTCTAACGCCGCCATGATACTGGAGATACGAGAAAACGGTAGCAGGAGGCTTGTCGTAAGCGGTGCGCCGATCCCACCTATTTAGCGTAATTCCATGGTAGCAGATCGTTGATCTGGCTTTGTTTGTGGCCTGCGACGATGGCAGTGACCGTATCTGTCAGATAGGCATGCGGATCGACACTGTTCAATTTGCAGGTCTCGATCAAGGAAGCGATGACGCCCCAGTTTGTGGCTCCGTCGTCGTGGCCAGCGAAGAGTGCGTTTTTGCGGTTCAGAGCTATGGGACGGATCGTGCGTTCCACTGCGTTGCTGTCCATTTCGATGCGGCCGTCGGTCAGAAACAGGCACAGTCCGTCCCAGTATTTTGCGATGTATTTGAGGGCTTCGCCCAAAGGGGCTTTGGCAGACAGCCGCGCGCGGTTGGTCGTGAGCCACTCTTCAAACGCGGCGATCAACGGTGCTGATTGGTCTTGCCGTGCTGCCAATCGCACCTCGGGTGCCAGACCCCGGATATCCTTTTCGATCCGGTAGAGTGCAGCGATCTGTTTCAGCCCGTCTTCTGCGATTGGGGCGGTGCCAGATTGTGCAACTTCGTGCAGTTTGCGGCGTGCGTGGGCCCAACAGTAGGCCAGCGCAACCCTATCATCGACACGTTTGAGTAGGCGATTGTATCCCGCATACCCGTCCACTTGGAGGATGCCAGAGAAGCCTTTCAAAATGTCATCTGCATATTGGCCGGAACGCCCGGGCGCATATGTAAAGGCGACGCCCGGTGGAGCCGCTCCACACCATGGCCTTTCATCGCGGGCCAGTGCCCAGAAGTAACCAGTTTTGGTTTTACGTTTGCCAGGATCAAGCACTGGTGCTCTTGTTTCATCCATGAACAGTTTGGTTGAGCTTTTCAGATCAGCCATTAACGCATCGAAGACAGGACGGAGTTCATAGGCTGCCTTGCCGACCCATCCTGCGAGGGTGGAGCGATCCAGATCGATGCCTTGGCGGCTGTAAATCTGTGCTTGGCGATACAACGGCAAGTGATCCGCGTATTTGCTGACAAGAACATGCGCCACCGTTGCCTCTGTCGGCATACCACCAGGGATAAGCCGGGCGGGTGCAGGTGCCTGAACAACCCCATTGGTGCAGGACCGACATGCATACTTTGGGCGGCGGGTAACGATCACACGGAACTGGGCGGGGATGATGTCCAATCGTTCAGACGTATCCTCACCAATCATATGGCGTTCAGCACCGCAACCGCAGGTCATGCTATCGGGCATAATCACTTCTTCAATACGCAGTAAATGTTTGGGGAATGAGCCACGGTTGGTATTGCGCGGTTTTGTCGGGCGCGATGCAGGTGGATCCACCGCGTCATCTTCAGCGTGGACCGCCGCCATCCCTTGCCGGCAGGTGATGCTTGCATCACCGAGAGGGCCGTTTCGATGTCTTCCAGCGCCAGCTCAAACTGCTCGGGATCGGCCTTCTCAGAGCGTGCGCCAAACAGCGCACGCTTGAAGTCAGCAACCAGTTTCTCCAACTGATCGATACGATCCTGCTTGCGCAGATTGCGGTCCTCTGAGGCGGCAAGCAGCGCCTTCAGGGCCTCAATATCATTAGGGAGATCGGCAGGTTTTGACATGGGGAATGACTACCATTTCCTGCACCTCAATACCCCTGCAAAAGACGGCCTGATTCATTCTGCCGCAGTCGGCGGACGCGCGGACAAAGCCCTTACTTTCCGCCAGTCCAATCCTGAGAATAGCGCTTCAAACTGGGCGTGGTTCAGCGCCATCAAGCCATCTTTGATGGCGGGCCAGGTGAAGATATGCTCCTCCAGCCTCTTGTAAGCCATGACCAGCCCGGTGCCGTCCCAATACAACAGCTTCAGCCGATCTGCCCGTTTCGAGCGGAACATAAATACGGTCCCCGTGAAGGGGTCTTTGCGTAACTCGTTTTTGACAAGCGCTGCCAGACCGTCATGACCTTTGCGGAAGTCTACCGGCTTGGTCGCCACAACGATCCGCACCCGGTTTGAAGGGAACATCATGAGGGCGCATTCAAGGCGCGAGCAATCTCGGCAATGCGCGCCGCTGATGTTCTTGCATCCAATCGCACGGTGACAGCACCACATATCAGATCCAACGGCGACAGCTGCGCAGGTTCAGGTGCCACATCGACATCCTCGCGCACAATCAGCGCTGCAAAGCTCGGTTCTTCAGCCAAAGCAGGCAGAACCAGCTTGCCCTCCCGGGCCATGCGCCGCCATTCTCCCTCTCGGGACCTTGCTGCGCAAGACCCTGCCGGCGACGGACATATGATTGGCCCGCATGTCATACCGCCGCTCAACTGCGTCCAGCGAGGCACCCTCCACCAGCGTCTCGGCCACAATTTGCGCCTTCACCGCATCCGGCCAACGGCGGTGACCACGCGGCCCCACCACCATATCAATGTTACTGAGAAACTCCGTTGAGCGCTCCATGGAGAAACTCCCTGATAATCCATCCGTCAGGGCTGAATCTCAGATCAGAGGCTCACAAGGAAGGTGGGGGCGGCACATCGCTTACGGCTTGTGATCGTCTGCCCGAGCTTTCCCCGATCGCTGAATCGATCCAGTGAAAAAGGTCGTGATTTCCTGGTACCGGATCCGCGTGTCTTCCAGCGTCTGATAGTAACTGAAGAGCTCTTTCAGCGGTGCCGAGAAGTCCTTGTGTGCTGCCAGGACGGCCACCAGCGCGCCGAGTGTAATGCGACCTTCGATGACGAAGTATCCGCCTAGAGAATAGAACAAGAACGGTGTTAGCGCGGTCAGAAAATTGTTGAGGGCCTTGATGAAGAACTTCAGACGGAAAATCTTCCTGCGCACGTGCTCAAGCTCTCTAAAACTTGCACTCACTGGCAGCAGCCCGGCCGAATTGACCTGCCGTTGGCGCAATTGATCGCTGAGCTGCCTGCCAAGCTGTCGGACTTCCTTGATCCTGGTGCGCGAAAGCGCGTTGACCCGGCGTTGCAGCTTGGGCAGCAGCACAAGCTGAATCGGCAGTACGGTCAGTGCTGCGGCACCCAAGACAGGGTCCTGAACGAACATGAAAAACAGGATCGTCAAAAGCGTACCGCCTTGCAGGATTGGCAGCGTAAGGACGTCCGCCGCGAAGCCACCGATGGGCTCGACTTCCTGTGCGAGAATAGGGACGATCTCGCTTTGGTTTCCGGAGTCTGGATCGCTGCGCCATTGCCGATAGACCAGCAGGCGGAAGCGCCGCAGAAAACGCTCCGCGACATACCCTTTGAAGACGTTTAGGCCATATTTGTTTAACCCATTCAGGATGATCGCCAGAAGATAGAGACCGCAAAGAAGTATGAGGAAAACGACCTGATCGAGGTCTCGTCCCAGAACGACGATCGGGAAACGGTCGGAATCCAGAGCGTTGTTCACGATCTGTTTTGGCAGTTCCAGGGTCAGATAGAGAATAGGCATCGCGATGAGGCTAACCACGATCATCAACGCCTGCTGCCTTCTCGAATAGCGCAAGACGGTGCTGAAAAGACTTCCTTCGAGCCCTCGTATGGGCTCTGGGTGGATCGCAGGCGTGCTGCGGTACTTCCAAAGCTTCAGAATGCCGCGAATAGCAAGATATGAGCCAACGGTGATCAGTAGCGCAGGCGCCAAGACCAGTATGAGATGAATGAACGGGTGCACCCAGTCTGGCGTGACATCGTTGTAGTCGTACCCAAAGGCGGCAGCTACGTCGTGTACAAGCAGGTGATACCTGTCCAAGAGTGACATTGAAAATGTCTAACCCTTGGATTTCGGCGCAAGGTGATCGTGCACGATGATGACGCCCCACATGCCCGCTTCCCGGTGGCCGGGGATCAAGCACACGAACTCCAGGTTGGTCATATCGGAGAACTCCCAGATCAACTCGGCATTTTGTCCACTAGGGATCGAAACTGAATTGGCGTTGTCATGTTGCATATCGGGATGTTCGCGCATCCACTGCTGGTGTTCTGCAACCTCGTTAAAGGAGCCGAGAAAAAACTCGTGATCCAGTCCGCCCAGATTGCTGATCAAAAAGCGGATAACTGAACCGCTCTCGATGTGGAGTGCGTCCGGCTCGAAAAGCATGTAGCCGCTTTCTGTCTCCCTGATGGACAATTCAATCGTCGTGTCGATTGAGGAGCCATCACCGGGTTTCCCGATCGGATCATGGCCAGGCACTTCGAATGCACGCGCGTGAGGCTGCTGGCCCTTGCCACTGGAAGCGCCCACTGAAAAAGCCGGAAGGACGAGCGCAAGGGCGATGGTGCAGGTTCTCAGGAAATTCGTCATGCTCGGCTACCTCCGTAGCGCTTGATTTTTTGGGATCTTCTTGCTTGCTCGGGCCAAGCCTCAAAGCGATGGGGCCAAGGCGTTTGCCCTGGCCCCATGGATTTTCATCACTTGATCTGTGTGACAGTGAGTTTGCCCTTGACCCGGTCAGCGACGAATTCGATGTCCTGACCTTCCGACATGTTCGCGATCATCGTCTCGTCCGCGCGAAACACCATAGTCATCGCGGGCATGTCGAGGTTGACCAGAGGGCCGTGGATGATTGTGACCTTGCCAGCCTTGGCGTCGATTTTCTTGATGGTGCCGCTCGTGTATTCCACGTCAGCCTGAGCCATCTGGTCACCGACTGCGACCTCACGGTGCATGCCGGATTCGTAGTGGCCAGGGATCAGGCACGCCGCTTCGAACGTACCAGAATTCGCGAAAGTCCAGACAACCTCACCCGAAGCGCCCGCATCGAGACGGATACGGTTCGGATCGTCATGTTCCATGTCCATCTTGGCCATTTCGATCTTATGCTCGGCATTACGCTCTACCGTGTCGAGGACAAATTCATGCTCCAGCTCACCCTTGTTGGTGATGTTGAAGCGGATGGTTTCGCCCTCCTTGATATCCATCGGCTCACTCTCGATCAGCATCTGGCCCTCATCGTTTTCGAGCAAAGTGACGTCGATTGTGCGGTCAACCTTGGCGGCGTCACCCGGCATGCCGACCATCATTGCGGCTGGCTTGGTCTCCCCATGTCCAGCGTCGTGTGTACCTGCAGCAAAGGCCGGTGCTGATAGCGCGATCGCGAAGCTTGTCGTCAAAAGAAGATTTCTCATTTTATTGTCCTGTAGGTTGGTTCGGTTGGAGATGACGAAGGGCCGCTCAGCCCTTCGAGGTTGGTTTCGGTGTGAGAATGGTCTTGGGGCTGTTGTTGGAGGCAAAGTCGGGTAATTCGCCAGTCCATTCGTAGGCCATCTCGCCCGGAGGGTTCTCGTACCAGCCGGGATCGGAGTAATCGTCCGCGTCGATGCCGTCCCGCACCTTCACGACCGAAAACATGCCGCCCATCTCGATGGGTCCGTACGGGCCCCAACCCGTCATCATCGGGATGGTATTGTCGGGTAGCGGCATTTCCATTTTTGCCATGTCCCCCATGCCGGACATGCCCATCGGCATGTATTCCGGCTGGAATTGACGGATCTTCTGGGTCAGCGGCTTCTTGTTCACTCCGATGAACGTCGGCACGTCATGGCCCATGGCGTTCATCGTATGGTGCGATTTGTGGCAATGGATCGCCCAATCTCCCAGATGATCGGCGACGAATTCGTAGGCGCGCATCGCACCTACGGGAATGTCGATGCTGACCTCCGGCCACTGTGCTTCAGGCGGCACCCAGCCGCCATCCGTGCAGGTGACCTTGAAGTCATAGCCGTGCATATGGATCGGGTGGTTCGTCATCGTAAGGTTCCCAACCCGTACTCGCACCCGGTCGCCCTTGTTCACGACCAGCGGATCAATGTCGGGGAAGATCCGGCTGTTCCAGGTCCAAAGGTTGAAATCCGTCATCGTCATGATGCGGGGTACATAGGTACCCGGATCGATGTCGAAAGCATTCAGCATGATCAGGAAATCACGATCCACCGGCATGAATGTGGGATCCTTGGGGTGGACCACGAACATGCCCATCATCCCCATCGCCATCTGGGTCATTTCATCGCCGTGGGGGTGGTACATGAACGTTCCGGACTTCACCAAGTCGAATTCGTAGACGAAGGTTTTGCCCGGCGGGATGCTTGGATGGCTCAATCCGGAGACCCCATCCATGCCTGAAGGAAGAATGAGCCCGTGCCAGTGCACCGTTGTGCCTTCCGGCAGCTTATTGGTGACGTAGATGCGCACCCGGTCGCCTTCGACTGCTTCGATCGTCGGGCCGGTGGATTGGCCGTTGTAGCCCCACAAATGCGCGATCATGCCGTCGGCAAGCTCGCGTTCTACCGGTTCGGCCACGAGGTGAAATTCTTTCACCCCGTTGTTCATCCGGTGCGGCAGGGTCCACCCGTTCAATGTGACCACAGGTGTGTAGTCCGGCCCGGTACTAGGACGCGCCGTGATCGCCGTTGCTGCGCTATCCATTTGGGCAGCTTCGGGCAGGCCCATGTTCAGGGTTTGACCCCAGGCTTTCGAAGATACCAGCGTTGCACCTGCCGCGCCGGCTCCGAGTAATTGACGTCTGTTTAGCATGTCAGTTCCTTTCAGTGTCCTGCGCCGCCACCGGCGGCAAGTGTCGCGCCTTCTCCACCAGCACCGCCACCGCCTTCGCCGCCGCCATAGATCGCAGCGGTCAGATCAGCCTGTGCCATGTAGAATTCGCGTTTTGCGTTTGCCGCTTCCAGTGATGCGCCCAGTTTCTCGCGCACGTCTGTCAGCAGCTCGAAAGTGTTGGTGATCATGCCGTTATAAGACAGCAGCCCCTCTTCTTCGACGGTCGTGCGTAGCGGCACCAGAACGTCGCGATAGTGGCGGGCGATCTTATACGCGGCGTGATAGGAGGCTTCAGCACCACGCGCTTCGGACCGGACGTTGACGGCTCTTTCTGCCAGCACGTTGGCTGCTTGCAGGTACGACAATTCCGCCTTGCGCATCCGTGCCTTCCCGGTGTCGTAGATCGGGATTGCGAACTCCACCTCCACCTGAGGGGTGGTCACGGTTTCTGTTTCCCCGTCCTCGATTTCCCGCTCCGCTTCGAAGCCGGCAATGAATTCGAGATCGCTGATAATGCGGGTCTGGTCGGTCAGACCGAACGCCTTGGCCTGTGCTTCCAGGCCAAGTTTGGCAACGCGCAGATCAACCCGATTCCGCAATGCCTTCGCTTCGATGTCAGTCACACGGCCGACGGAACGCGGCAGCGCAGGAAGGGCATCGGGCACATAATAGTCGACCTGGGTGCCCCACAGCCCCATGAGCCTGGTCAGCTGCTCCTTGGACCGGGTAGCATTCAAGCGTGCCTGGGCAAGTTGTCCGGCGAGTTCGGCGTTGAAGGCCTGTTCACGAGCCTGCCCGGCTTTGTTCAGCGCGCCGGTCTCGCCAAGCCTCATCGCCAATTCCGACCCGGCGTCAGAGGTCGCTTTCGCGCGGCGAAGATAGCTCACGGCCTCGAAGGCAGCTACGGCATCGACCCATGCCTTCCGCGTTTGATTGGCCAGTGCGAGCGTGTCGTTCACGGCGCTCAGCTGTGCCTGCCGGAAGCTTGCGTCAGCAATGGCCACACGTTGTTTACGGGTGGTGGCATCGAGTACGTTCGACCGTATCAGTCCTTCGATCGCTCTGTAGGCACCCAGTTCGGGCGCACCGATGCCCAATACACCAATCGAAACGATCGGGTTTTCCGGGGTCGATTGCTGCCAGGCCTCAGCGGCGGATAGGCCGACATTCGCATAAGACGCCTGCAACCCCTTGTTGTTCAGAAGCGCAACCTGAACGGCGGTGTCCGCCGAAATGGTCTTGCGGTGCACCATTGCGTGCACCTGCTTCTTGAAGGCCTCGTTTTCGGCCTGGGTTTCGGCGAAGGCTGTCCGTTTGCCGATGGCTGGTGTGACCTGGCTGGAAATATTGGCGAAGCCAGCTTTTGGTTCCGTGTAGATGCCCGGCACTGCTGTAGCACAGGCACCCAAGATTAGCGGAAAGCCGAAAACCAGCGGAAATTTCGATACCCGCATCAGTTGCCCTCCGTCTGTTCTTGATTGACGGAACGCCAGTCGCGGGGACCTGTAGGGCCGCGATAGGTGTAGCCCGCCAAGGGGTCCTGATAGCTGATCGGTGACGAAACTGCCGCGTTGACGACGGCCTGTTGGGGCGCGACGGACGGCAACGGGGTGGGCTCATAGGCGCATGCGCCAAGCCCGAGGGCCGAAGCCCCCACAAGTAGATGAATTTTCATGAAAGTAACCTGATTGGTGAACGTTATCTCACGCAGAATCTGCGCAAGGCTCACACCCGATTTGGGCGCCGGTTCAGATCAGGAATCGAGGGGGCCGAAGAAACCCTGCTGTTTCTACCGAATACGTTTGACCGTCCAGAATGACATATTCACTTGTACCAACCGGCTCTGCTCTGATCCTGCTGTCTTCGATGAAGACGACAGAAATACAGATGCCGTTGCAACACTCTTGGGATTGTTGCTCTTTGCCATCCTTGTCGGACGCTGCGATGTCGATGTCGCTTGCGACCCCAAGCTTCTCATGCGCGTGATGCGCATCGCTTCCGGTGTCATGAGTCATGGCAGCACCAACGACACCAACAGACCTGGCTTGATGTCCGTCATGCATGCCGGATGCCGCGTGAGCGGCAGAAGGTGGTGAAAACACCAATGCCAGCGCAAACGCAATGCACGTAAACGCCCTTGTCCAGCTTGATATGAAAACTCGAAAGCTCATGCCGCGAATATCGGAGAGCGATGCAGTACAGTCAATCCGTCCTGCGCAGGAAGGTTTGTCGCTTTTTTTGAAACAGGCGAGTTTTGGCCGCTGCTGTCAGAGAGTGTTGCATATCAGCGACATAGAGAGAGCCACTATCTCCGTCCAGCGGAGCGTTGCTGACGCATCTTGGCTACTGAACCTCTGCCAGCTTCTCAGACCTGTAGCCCGCATCGCTGATCGCTGCGGCCAATGCAGTTTCATCCAGAGTGCTGTCTACGTCGACGATACGTGCAGTCAGATCGCACGAAACCGTTGCATCTGGGTCGGCCGCCATAATGGCCTTTTGGATGGAAGCGGTACAATGGCCGCAACTCATGTTCGGTACGCTGAATCTGAACATCGCAATCTCCTTTGACGACATGCATGTAAGGCGTTCCGTCGCGGGAAGGTCAATGGCCAGAATTTTATTCTACAGGCCTGTTGACCTTCCAGTAACTGGAGGCCCTATCTGTAGGAGGATCAGAACAAGGAGATTCTCATGTCGGATCCGCGCACCCTTCGGCTTTCCCTGCAAAACATGTCCTGCGCGTCCTGCGTCGGGCGCGTGGAACGTGGCCTCACGGCTCTGCCGGGGGTCAGCGATGTCCGTGTCAATCTCGCCAGAGAGACCGCCCAGGCGCAGATCGACGCACCGGAGCGCATCGCCGAAATCGCCACGACCCTTCAGGAGATCGGCTATCCGGCCCGGAGCCGGAGCGTACGTCTGAACATTTCATCTATGTCCTGTGCCTCGTGCGTCGGTCGGGTGGACAAGGCACTGGCAGTGCTGCCGGGCGTGCTGGACGTGAACGTCAACCTGGCCTCGGAAACCGCTACTGTCAGCTATCTGGAGGGCGCAGTCGCGGTTGCCGACCTTATCAAGGCGGCCAGCGACGCAGGTTACCCCGCAACGCAGGCCGAAGACAGTTCATCGGAAGACGCAGGAGCCCGCAAGAACGAAGAGGCGCGGGATCTGGCACGACGGACTGTCGTTGCAGCGACCCTCGCCCTGCCGGTGTTTCTACTTGAGATGGGCGCACATCTGATCCCCGGCATGCACGGTCTGATCGGTGACACCATCGGCCATCGGGCCAGCTGGATGATCCAGTTCGTGTTGACCACGGCAGTCCTGCTCTGGCCAGGACGTGCTTTCTACACACGCGGTTTCCCGGCACTGTTGAAAGGCGCGCCGGACATGAACAGCCTTGTCGCGGTTGGCACTTCGGCGGCCTACATCTATTCGCTCGTGGCGCTTTTCGCACCGACGCTGCTGCCTGCGGGATCGCGCGCGGTCTATTTCGAGGCGGCGGCGGTCATCGTGGTGTTGATCCTTCTGGGCCGCTGGCTGGAGGCCCGCGCGAAGGGCCGGACCGGGGCTGCGATCCAGAAGCTGCTGGGCCTTCAGGCCAAGACAGCCCGTGTGCTGGTTGACGGGGAGCCGCAGGATGTGGCCATCGACCGCATCGTCGCGGGCGATATTCTGATCGTGCGCCCCGGCGAGCGGATTGCAGTGGATGGTGAGCTGACCGAGGGCAGTGCCCGTGTGGACGAGAGCATGATCACCGGCGAACCGGTGCCGGTGGCCAAATCCGTGGGCGATCCCGTCACCGGCGGCACCGTCAACGGCAGCGGTGCCTTCCACTTCCGCGCGACGCGTGTGGGCGCCGACACGACGCTGGCCCAGATCATCCGGATGGTCGAAGAGGCGCAGGGCGCCAAGCTGCCGATCCAAGGGCTGGTGGACCGGATCACCCTGTGGTTCGTGCCCGCGGTCATGGCATTGGCGCTGTTGACGGTGATTGTCTGGCTGTTGGTCGGTCCTTCGCCCGCGCTGTCATTTGCGCTGGTGGCTGGCGTATCCGTGCTGATCATCGCCTGCCCCTGCGCGATGGGTCTTGCCACGCCAACGTCGATCATGGTCGGCACGGGACGTGCCGCCGAGATGGGCGTGCTCTTCCGCAAGGGCGACGCGTTGCAACAGCTATCCAGCGTGGATGTGGTGGCGCTGGACAAGACCGGAACGGTTACCCAGGGCCGCCCGGAACTGACCGATCTCGTGCTTGCGGACAGCTTTGACCGCACCGAGGTGCTGGCGCTTGTCGCCGCTGTTGAGGCGCAATCGGAACACCCGATCGCCGAGGCAATCGTGCGCGCGGCAAAGGTCGAGGGCGTCGCGCGGCATGACGCCAAGGATTTTGAATCCATCACCGGCCACGGCGTGCGAGCAAAAGTGGCGGGCCGCGAGGTGCTTGTCGGGGCCGACCGCCTGATGATCCGCGAGGGGCTGACAATCGGCGATCTGGCCGACGAGGAGCGCCGTCTGGCCGAACAGGGCCGCACCGCACTTTTCGCGGCGATCGACGGTCGTGTCGCCGTCGTCATCGCTGTAGCCGATCCGGTGAAGCCGTCCAGCGCCGCTGCAATCCGCGCCTTGCACGCACAGGGACTGAAGGTTGCCATGATCACCGGTGACAAGCGCGAAGCGGCAGAGGCTATCGCCCGCGAAACCGGCATCGACCATGTGATCGCGGGCGTTCTCCCCGACGGCAAGGTGGCGGCGCTCGACGATCTGCGCGGCGCGGGCAAGCGCATCGCGTTCGTTGGCGACGGGATCAACGACGCACCCGCGCTTGCCCATTCGGACGTGGGTATCGCCATCGGCACCGGTACAGACGTGGCCATCGAATCTGCCGACGTGGTGCTGATGTCCGGCGATCTGCGCGGCGTCGTGAACGCCCTCGAGGTGTCGCGGAGCACCATGCGCAACATCCGCCAGAACCTGTTCTGGGCTTTCGGATATAACGTCGCCCTGATCCCGGTGGCGGCGGGCGTGCTTTATCCGGTGTCGGGGCTTTTGCTTTCACCGGTTCTGGCTGCCGGTGCGATGGCGCTCAGCTCTGTCTTCGTGCTGACGAATGCGCTGCGGCTGCGCCGCGTGCGCCCGGCGATGGACGAAACGGCGCGCCCCGTCTCCGAAGGGTAGTCCCCCCATTTTTAATGGGGTCCAGCCGTAGAATTCACGCAGCCGTTTTCAGTTTCATGGCGGGTGTGATGCCGCCGATGCCCATGTTGGGTCGCTCGTTGTTGTAAGTCCAGAGCCATTGTGTTGCTTGGTCTTGTGCCTCCTCAATGGTTTCGAAGATGTATTGCCCCAGCCATTCGCCACGAACGGTGCGGTTGTAGCGCTCGATATAGGCATTCTGTTGGGGCTTGCCGGGCTGGATATATTCGAGCCGTACATTGCGTTTCTCAGCCCATTCCATCAGCTTAGCACTGACGTATTCTGGGCCGTTGTCCACACGAATAGCTTGGGGCTTTCCGCGCCACTCGATGATTTGGTTCAGGCTCCTGACAACCCGCTCAGCAGGCAGCGAGAAGTCCACTTCGATGCATAGGCCTTCACGGTTAAAGTCATCCAGCACGTTCAATGTCCTGATCGAGCGCCCATCTGCCAGCTGATCCGCCATAAAATCCATCGACCAAGTCTCATTAGGCTTCTCAGGCACTGCCAGCGGTTCCGGCTTGTCGCGCTTCAGCCGTTTCCTGGGCTTGATCCGCAGGTTCAGCGCAAGCTCGCAGTAGATCCGGTAGACTCGTTTGTGGTTCCATCCATAGCCCTGAACATTGCGCAGATACAAAAAGCACAGGCCAAAGCCCCAGCTACGTTTGTTGGTGGTCAGGCGTTCCAGCCAGTCCGCAATCTCTTCGTTCTCATCATTCAAAACAGGGCTGTAACGATAGCAGGTCTCGCTAGTCTCAAACGCACGGCAGGCCAACGCGATACTGACGCCGCGCCTTACGACTGCATTCATGGCCATCTCTCGCCTTTGAGACGGCCTCAGCGCTTTTTTCCAAGCGCTTCCTTCAGCAGGTCGTTTTGCATGCTCATCTCGGCATACATGCGCTTCAGACGACGGTTTTCCTCGGCCATATCCTTCATCTCAGACATCAAAGACGCATCCATGCCCCCAAACTTGGCGCGCCACTTGTAGAAACTGGCGCTGCTCATTCCGTGTTCGCGGCACAGCTCAGAGACCGGCACACCGCCCTCCGCCTGCTTCAACACTGCCATGATCTGTGCGTCGCTGTATCGTCCGTTCTTCATCGTAAATCTCCTCAGATACCTTGCCGAGAAAATTCCACTTTTGAACACCGCTAATTTTAGGGGGGATTACCCCCCCACTGGAAGGTCAAGCGGATTGGAGTGTTTTTTATCCTTGACCTTCCGGCGCTGGAATCACGTACAAGCCAATGCAAATGAAGGAGGCAAATATGAGCAGGTTCACCGTTACCAACATGAGCTGCGGCCATTGCACTGAGGCAATAGAGAAATCAATCCAGGCAATTGATCCAACCGCAACGGTTGCGTGTGATTTAGCCACGAAGATCGTTACGGTCGAAAGCTTTATCAGCGACCGTGCGGTGTCCGAAGCGATCCGCGAGGCCGGGTACGACGTGTCAGCGCGCGCTGCAACCTGAAACGCGATTGGTACCGGAAATTTAGAACGTACAATTCATCACGCTAGGCCGCCTCGGAGACCCGCACTCCTCATCGGGAAGGTTCAGTGCTGTGCTGCTGCGAAAAATCCGCTACAGAAAATTTCTCCAGTCACGGAGTCGGAGGGATGGAGGTATCGATGTCCATCTTGGTATCTAACCTTACTTCCGACTATCCTCCAAGATTGGATAGCGCTTCCCGGATCGACCGCTTTCTTGGGTCGTCCAAAGCCAAATTTTTGGCAAGCGCCTCTGCCGTCTCAAATGCTTGACGAGCCTTGTCCGTCTCGCCAAGCACGCGATATGCGTTGCCAAGGCTTAGCCACCCGTCCAGATCGTCAGGGTCTTCGGCCAGACGGTTGGCGAGGCCATCGACCATCGAACGGATGAAGGCAGCGCGGTCTTCCACGCTCATTTCTGAGGCTGCCGCGAGATCCTCCCGGGTTGGTTTGGGGGGAGCATCGGTTGCGGATATAAAAGTGGCCACGCTCACCGGCTCGCGACCGATCGCTTCGCCGATGCGATTGGCTTGCGCGACGAATAGTTCCATCCAGGGCTCCGGACCGGCCGCCTGTTCCAAACGGGCTACCAACAGATCATGCGCCTGCTCGCTGCCTCCGGCCTGGTCGAGTGCGATGGCCTCGTAGAAGGTTGCGGCGGGATTTGTCGGGTCCAGTTCTCGCGCCCGCCGGATGGCAGTTCGCGCTTTTGGCGAAACGATGCCATTCTCGGTCGCGACCAGGGCCTGGGCATATTGCGACAATATCGCCGAGGTTGCGTCGTCCCGGCCTATCACGTTTTCCATGGCCGATGCAGCGTCGGCATACTCGCCCATGCGCATATAGGTCTGCCCGAGCAGCATCCAGCCCTCTGTCTGACCGCCTTCGGGGTCGCCTTGAAGGCGCTCCAGCAACCGTCCGGTCAGTTCGGCGATCTGCGCCTCTTCGACACGCTCCTCCTTCCGATCCGCAAACGGCACACCCGGAATTCGAGGCGACCCCAGCTGTATATAGAGAGCCCCAGCAATCAGCGGGACCATGAGAGCCGAAAGCCACAATGCGCCGCGGCCTCCGGTTTCGAAATGTCCTGTAGTCGATTTGGTCCGTTCAAGTGCGATAAGTCGGCGTTCGATTTCAACCTTGGCGGCTTTGGCTTCTTCCGTCGAAATCAATCCGCGTTCGGCGTCTTTGTCTATCTCCCGCAACTGATCGACATGGACTGTAACTGCGCTCGCAATCCTATCTGCCGCGACCGCCTCAGACCTACGCAGCGGATCGAGCATAATGATTACTGTCAGCGCCGCGAGACCTGCGAAAAGGACCCAGATCATCACACCCTTTCCTTTTTCTCGGAAGCAAGGATTTCGGCGACGATACGTTTTTCATCATCGTCGAGCTCGTTCACAACCTTTGTGCCGCCGCTCTTTCGAAGTATCCCAATTACACCGATGCCGCCAATCAGCATAAGAGCCGCCGGAGCCAGCCAAAGCACATAGGTTTCCGGTTTGAATGGCGGTTTCAATAGTACGTAATCGCCAAAGCGCGCGCGGATATAGTCGATGACTTCCTCGTCAGTATCGCCGGTTGTAAGACGTTCCCGGACCAATAGCCGCAGATCGCGCGCCACACCGGCGTTTGAATTGTCGATGTTCTCGCTCCGGCAAACCAAACATCGCAATACTTTGGATATTCCGCGGGCGCGCGCCTCAAGTACGGGGTCGTCCAGAACCTCGTCTGGTTCAACGGCTCCGGCGGCGAATGGCAGCGTTGCCAGTATCGCCGCGGCGACCAAATTCTTCCAGTTCATATTGGTTACTCCGCCGGTGTTGCGGCAATCTTGCTCTTTATGGCGCGACGTGGTGCGCCGACGCGCAGACGCCTGTCGGAAAGGGACAAGCCGCCCCCAAAAATCATCATGATCGACCCCATCCAGATGAAGAATACGAGGGGTTCGTACAGAATCCGGAGCGTCCATGCGCCCTGGTCTGACGCCGTTTCGGATGCGGGTTCGGCCAGGGACGCATAAAGATCGCCCGCCAGGGTAGAGCGGATCGCCGACTCGGTGGTCCTGCTCTGTGCCACCGGATAGCTGCGCCGCTCGGGATAGAGCGTCGTGACGAATTCACCCTCCCGGCTGACTGTCAGTGTCCCGCGATCGGCGACATAGTTTGGTCCTCGGACCTGCTCGACACCGTCGAACCGAACGTCAAAACCTGCGATTTCGATGATGGAGCCCGGTTGTACAAATACGATCTCTTCCGATTTCCAGGCGCTAGAGCCGACGAAGCCGAACATCGCAATTGCAAGCCCGACATGTGCCATCGTCATCCCGTGGGACGCGCGCGGTAAGTTCCGGGCGCGACGTATGGATTCGGACATTGGCACATCAAGAAGCCTGATCCGAACCGTCCATTCCCGCAGCGTCGCCAGCAGCAGCCAGATGGCGATCGCAACCGACAGATAGGCAAGAACGGGCCCGCCCCTAAGAACGTACCAAGTGGCCAGACCGGCCAGCCCCATCAGCACCGCTAGGAAACGAAGCCGCTGGAAGACCCCCTTGAGATCGGTGCGCTTCCACGACAGGAACGGCCCGATGCCCATCATCACCACCAGCGGCAGCATAATCGGAATGAAGGTCGCGTTGAAGAACGGCGGTCCGACCGAGATCTTGTCACCGGTAACCGCCTCCAAAACCAGCGGATAGAGCGTTCCGAACAATACTGTTGCAGTCGCAGTCGCCAGTAGCAGGTTGTTAACCAGCAGACCGGCTTCGCGGCTGATCGGCGTAAACAAGCCGCCGCCCTCCATCGCAGGTGCGCGCCAGGCATAAAGCGTTAGCGAACCGCCAATGGTAATCGCCAGCAGGCCGAGGATATAGAGGCCGCGTTCAGGATCGACGGCGAAGGCATGGACGGAAGTCAGAAGGCCGGACCGCACGATGAACGTGCCCAGCAGCGAAAGCGAAAACGTGAGGATCGCCAGCAGAATGGTCCAACTCTTGAAGGCGCCGCGCTTTTCGGTGACGATCGCCGAGTGCAGAAGCGCCGTGCCAAGAAGCCAAGGCATAAAGCTCACGTTCTCGACGGGGTCCCAGAACCACCAACCGCCCCAGCCCAGTTCGTAATAGGCCCACCACGATCCGAGCGCGATTCCCGCCGTCAGGCTCATCCAGGCGACCAATGTCCACGGCCGCACCCAACGGGCCCAGGCGGCATCAACCCTGCCCTCAATCAGCGCTGCCACAGCAAAGGAAAACACGATCGAAAAGCCGACATAGCCGAAATAGAGCAGCGGCGGATGCATTGCGAGACCGAGATCCTGCAGGAGCGGGTTCAGATCATTGCCGTCCAGAGGTGGCGGAAACACCCGCGCGAACGGATTCGAGGTCAGGAGCAGGAACGACAGGAAGCCCGTGCTGATCCACGCCTGCACCGACAGCGTTCGAGCCTTCAACGCATCCGGTATGTTGGACCCGAACAACGCGACGCCCGCACCGAATATCGCCAAGATAAGAACCCAGAGCAGGAGGGACCCCTCATGACTGCCCCAAGTCCCGGCGACCTTGAAGAGCATGGGTTTGAGCGAATTGGAATTCTCGACAACGTTCAACACCGTGAAATCGCTCACAACGAAAGATCGCATCAGTGCCACAAAGGATATGCCGATCAGGACCAGTTGCGCTATGGATGAACTGCGCGCGCTGCGCATCCAGAGCAAGTTGCCGCGAGCCGCGCCAAGCATGGGCAGAATGCTCTGCACCAGTGCAGCGGCAAGCGCGAGAGCGAGCGCAAATTGTCCTGTCTCGGGTATCATCGATGTTTCCTTGGTTTCTGGACACTCCTATTCATCTGCTACGGCCCTCCCAGAGGGGAAGGTCAATAGCTGATGCGCCTGAAGTAAGCTGCGGCGCGGTGCAGATCGGTTTGAAGTGGCGAAGTGCGCATTTTCTCTTGACCTTCCAGCGATGGAAGTTGGTTAGATTGGCGCTCTCTAAAAAACGATCTGGCGAGCGGTATTCTGACAGATATAGAGGCATAGAGTAGGAGCCAAAACTTGATGTCCAGCCAACTGAACGTCGAGATTTCTCGATTTCGCAGCCTACGCCTGCCATATGTGAGGCGATATCCGTTAAAGCTTGCGCCATTTCTATTGCTCGCGGGCTGTGGATTAGCTTTTGAGGATTGCCCTCTTGACCAGCCGGGCTTTGCGGTGTCGCGAAACCTCCAGGAAATCCTTCCGACGGGTTGCGAGGCCGTAGAACCCGGACCGAGTGTTACGCGACTTGCTTGTGCGGATGGACGTGTCGGTTACGCTTTTCCGCCATCAACTACGCTGCAACTTGAAAGTGCCGATTAGCACGTCTTGAGTTGCTACACAGAAACCTCAAGGCGGAATTGTATTGTCGAAGCGGCACCTCTCTGCAAGAATTGTGGTTGAGATGTATTTAGGCTGATCGGAAAGTTTTCATCAAAGTTAGTTCGCTAGCGCTAGATTGGGGACTGTCCTGAATTTTGTGCTTTGGCGTGGTAACTGCTCTATAAGGAGACCCACGTATGAGCATCGACAAAAAGCTATTAGACCAACTGAT
>NZ_FNJD01000042.1 GCF_900103185.1 Sulfitobacter litoralis | reverse complement strand
ACCGAGATGCTTTCCTCGCCACGCAGGCCCGCCAATACAATGCGGATCTTCTCTTCAGCTGAATAGGTTTGCCGCGTCTTGCGGCGGATGTTCTTAACCACCTTCTCGGCGGCTTCTTTGGATGTCTGCGGCTTCTTCGTCATCTCGATCTCCTAATCGATAAGATGAACCAGAAATCCTCCCTTATTCAAATCCTCAAATCTGTCCCAAGGGTGCTGACGTCAGACAATTCAGACCTGGCTCCAATGCCGCACCGCGGCTTCCCCAGGCCTTCCATTCACGCATCGTGCAGCATTCTCGATTGGTGAACGTTAGATGCGCGGACGAAGGATTAGTTCGCGGGACAAGCGCAAATGAACATTTTTCGTGCGCCAGCGTCTTGTCAATACCTATTAAGATGGAAACATGACCGGCGGAGGGGAGCCTATGCATGGCTGGGACAGCTCAGGTGAGTAGTTCGTTTCCCGCAACTTTCATGGAAATGAAATGCAAGTTAGTCAATTTCTTCGATTTCGAGTACCTTGAGAATTCAGCAAATAAAAGAGAACCGCCGCAGTCACCAATTTTGCTCCGTATCACTCAAGCTGCAACGGTTAGGTCTGATGACCAAAAAAAACTAATGGAAGGCCATCTCAATGCCAGAACTCGCCGATCTTAAAGCACTTTTCATCAATACATCTCTCAAGCGCAAGCCATCGGAAAGTCATACCAAGTTGCTAATGAATGCATCTGGAAATATCATGGTGGAGCAAGGCGTATCGGTTGAACATTTGCATATGCTCAGCCACCAAATTCCGCCCGGTGTTTATCCCGACATGACAGAGCATGGATGGGACAAAGATGATTGGCCCGATATTTGGAAAATGGTCCTCGCAGCTGACATTCTCGTAATCGGCACGCCACTATGGTTGGGCGAAGAATCCTCAGTTTGTCGGATATTGATCGAGCGACTTTATGGAATGTCCGGGAAGTTGAACGACAAAGGTCAGTCAGTTTTTTATGGTAAAGTAGCGGGGTGCGTGGTTACGGGTAACGAGGACGGAATTAAACATGCCGCGATGACAATTGGTTACGCAATGAGCCATCTTGGCTACACGATTCCACCCCAAGCTGATTGTGGCTGGATCGGAGAGGCAGGGCCGGGCCCTTCGTATGGCGACGAAAAAGATGATGGTAGTCTTGTTGGATTCGACAATGAGTTTACTCAGCGGAACACCACAATTATGACGTGGAACCTGATGCACTTGGCTCGGATGTTGAAGAA
The DNA here is from genome assembly GCF_900103185.1 of Sulfitobacter litoralis. Taxonomy (GTDB): domain Bacteria; phylum Pseudomonadota; class Alphaproteobacteria; order Rhodobacterales; family Rhodobacteraceae; genus Sulfitobacter; species Sulfitobacter litoralis. The sequence continues at coordinate 7,430 of NZ_FNJD01000042.1, read as the reverse complement.
CGCTGGTGGGTATTCAAATCAGGGAAATGATCGCAATGCTTGGAAAGCGGGTGCACGATTTGGTTTCGAGAACCCAGAATATCGAAGTTGATTGGGATCGAAACCGCGAGGTAGACTTACGCGGTTTTCATCATTGATGAACAAGTAACGCGTCCAAATATCGGCGATCGCCTTCTATGGCGTCAAAGTCCTAAGGCTTTCAACAAACCACATTGTACATTCCCCGTTTCGCATAGTGGAGGTTGAAAAAAACGATGCTCTTAAGGCCTTTGCTCGCATCGGCTTCGCAACTGACTGCCAGCCAGTGGTGTTCATCCGTACGGTCAACTTTGCTAAAAGCGCATTTTACAAAAGAATGTTAGCGCTAACTTCAGTTTTAACGTAAGCACAGTTAAAGTCTACCGGAATGAATGAAATCAGCTTGATGTCGGACCACACTGAGAATGACGCTGAAATCCTTCGTGCCCTCGCCAACGGTGAGCGCAGCGCTTTTGAAGCGCTTTACCGGCGGCACAATACGTCCATGGTGCGGGTTGCATCGGCGATATTGCGAAATCATGCGTCCGGCGAAGAGGTGGCGCACGAAACGTGGATCGCTGTATTGCGCAATATCAATGGTTTTGAAGGACGATCATCGCTCGCAGGTTGGATTTTCACCATTCTGTCGAACCGGGCAAAAACGCGTGTGAAACGCGACGGGCGTACTGTGGCGCTTGATATCTCGGATCAGGAAAATAACGCCGACGAAGCTTTTGACGCCCGTGGAAGCTGGAAGAACCTGCCCGATCTGTGGGACGAAATCACGCCCGAACGAGTGATCGCAGGGCGCCAGATTATGGAGCACGTTGCGCAAACCATCGAAGACTTGCCACCCGCCCAACGCGCGGTGTTGGTTTTGCGCGGGCAGCAAGAACTTGAAGCACAAGAGGTATGCGAAATTCTTGATATCACTGAAGGAAACATGCGTATTTTGCTGCACCGCGCACGTCGATCAGTGCGGAATGCGATTGATGCGGTAGCGGGTTGACGCACCACAATTTGGCGAAACTGAAAATAAATCAAAAAAAAATGTAACGAACTGAGAGCTGGATTGTCTTCTTATCACAAGGCTCGACAAGGAATGAAAAAATGCTGAGTTGCCGCGAACTATCAGATCAGGCGGATGGCTTTCTGGACAAGGAAATGTCGTTTGCAAAAAGAATGCAGGTTCGCCTCCATTTGATGATGTGTAGCGGTTGCAACCGGTTTGTTAATCAAATGCGTGTGACGCGCAGTCTGATTTCAACGGAAGCAAGAGTTGAGGCGGCGCATAACAGCGCCGACGACGCCAATATCGACAGCATCCTTGCCGAGTTTGACGCACTGAAACAGTCCAGCGGTCAAAATGATCCTGCGGCGCAAACAAAGGATAAATAAAATGACAAATCTCAAAAGTGGCTTTCTGGCCGGTTTCATCGCAACGGTCGTACTTTCGGTGCTGATGGTAATTAAGGGTATGATGGGCGTGATGCCCGAACTCGACGTAGCCGCAATGCTGGCCGGAATGATCGGTGCACCAGTTATTGTCGGTTGGATCGTGCACTTCTTGATCGGCACGGTTGCTTGGGGCGGTGGTTTTGCAGTTCTGTACGACTATGTCCCGGGTAGTAGCGCCGTTCAGAAGGGTATCGTATTCGGCATCGCAGACTGGCTTGGCATGATGATCTTGATCATGCCGATGGCGGGTGCTGGCTTGTTTGGTCTGGCCCTTGGGATGATGGCACCGATTATGACACTGGTCCTGCACATCATCTTTGGCGCGGTTCTTGGTGTAGTCTTTGCCAACCGCACGCAAGCTAAGTTGGCACATTAAAGCAATCCGCCCGTGCCCATTTGGTGGCGCGGGCGGCCGTGCTTCTATGCCGAATGTGACCTCTTTCATGCGGACACGTGCGCATAACCCGTGGCCTGCCGACCCAAAATCCACCAATTTTCGTAAGGGGTGATCCAATGCGATCCTACTTCGACAGCTTTATCGCGACCAACTTAACATTTTTTGCCACGGCGTTCATTTTTGTGATCGGGGTTGGCGTTCTTGCTATCGTAGCGATGTTCATTATCGATATAGCCCAGTCAAAAGATGCAGTGCGTCGAAATTATCCCGTTTTGGGCCGCTTCAGGTCGTTGTTTTCGACGCTGGGAGAGTTCTTTCGCCAATATTTCTTTGCGATGGACCGCGAAGAGATGCCCTTTAACCGTGCTGAACGTGACTGGATCGGCCGTGCCGCTGAGGGTAAGGACAACACGGTCGCATTCGGGTCGAGCAAAGTTTTGACAGTTTCAGGAACGCCAATTTTCGTGAACTGCCCTTACCCTACATTGGACGACGACTCGGTCGAGGTGCAGCCCTTGCGGATTGGATCAGGCTGTCCCAAACCTTATGATGCACAGTCATTCTTTAATATCTCTGCGATGAGCTATGGAGCACTGTCCATCCCTGCTGTCAAAGCCCTGTCAGCGGGTGCAAAAATGGCCGGATGCTGGATGAATACCGGCGAAGGCGGGCTGTCTCCCTATCACCTGAGCGGCGGCGCAGACATCATTTTTCAGATTGGCACTGCGAAATACGGCGTCCGCGACGAAGGCGGAAACCTGTCCGACGACAAGCTGCGGGAAATCGCAGCACACGATCAGGTCAAAATGTTCGAATTGAAGATGAGCCAAGGCGCAAAGCCCGGCAAGGGCGGCATCCTGCCGGGGATCAAGGTGAATGCAGAAATCGCGGCCATTCGGGGGATACCGGAAGGCGAAGATTCAATTTCCCCGAACCGCCACCCCGAGATTAACGACGCGGGGTCCATGCTTGATGTGATCAACCACATTCGCGATGTCACCGGAAAACCGGTTGGTTTTAAGGCCGTCGTCGGGAGTTACAGTTGGTTGACTGACTTGGCCAAAGAGATCCAACGGCGCGGTATCGCTTCTGCACCCGATTTTATAACCGTCGATAGTGGAGACGGCGGTACGGGGGCGGCACCCATGGCCTTGATGGATAATGTGGGTTTGGTCGTTAAAGAGTCCCTGCCGCTGGTCGTGGATATCCTGACAGAACACGGGTTGCGCGACAGAATTAAGGTCATCGCATCCGGCAAATTGGTAACGCCGTCCGAAGTCGCGTGGGCCCTTGCCGTTGGCGCTGATTTCATCAATTCCGCACGTGGTTTCATGTTCTCTCTGGGGTGCATTCAATCGCTCAAGTGCAACAAAAATACCTGTCCGACCGGCATTACGACGACAAACAAGCGGTTGCAAAAGGGCCTGAACCCTGAAGATAAATCCGTCAAAGTCGCTAACTTCTGCAAGAACCTTATTCACGAAGTTGAAATTATCGCACATTCATGCGGTGTCGGGCGGCCCCGGCTGTTGAAACGCAAGCATGTGCGGATCGTTACGCCGGACGGCACGTCAATACAGATGGAAGAACGCTTTCCGTACAAGGAGACTTTGCCGGAATACCTGCCTGAGATCGCAGCGTAAAAGCGCTTTTCCCCTCGCTGTAAGACGTACACGACAACAAAGGACCACACGCCCATGACTGATCCCAAAGCACAAAAAATCAAGGCCTCCGATCTCTTTGTAAAAGCATTGGAAGCGGAAGGTGTTCAACAAATCTTTGCTGTGCCGGGTGAGGAAAACCTTGATCTGGTGGAATCCCTGCGGACCTCAAGCATTAAACTTATCCTGACACGTCATGAACAAGGTGCCGGATTTATGGCCGCGACGTACGGGCGGCTGACTGGCAAACCGGGCGTGTGCATGGCGACGTTGGGACCGGGGGCGACCAATTTAACCACGCCCGCCGCCTACGCCCATTTGGGCGGCTTCCCGTTGATCATGATCACAGGGCAAAAGCCGATCAAGACATCCAAGCAAGGTCAGTTCCAGATCATCGATATCGTCAATCTGTTCGACCCGATCTGCAAAATGTCCAAACAGATTGTGCATGGTAACACGATCCCGTCTCTGGTCCGCGAAGCATTTCGTCTTGCAAGCGAAGAACGACCCGGTGCGGTGTTGTTAGAACTGCCCGAAGACATCGCCGAAGAGCCCTGCGATGCCCCCGTGATCAAGCCGCACACGCGCCACTATGCAGAAGCGGGGGATGCCGCAATTGCCGATGCCGTGGACCTTATCACGAAGGCAAAGGTACCACTGATCTTGGTCGGTGCCGGTGCCAATCGCAAAAATGCGCGCATTGCGATTTCTGAGTTCATCGACGCGACCGGCATTCCGTTTTTCTGCACTCAAATGGGCAAAGGCGTGGTGGACGAACGCTCGGAATTGTTCCTCGGCACGGCCGCATTGTCTGACAATGACTATGTGCATTGCGCCATTGATCGGGCTGACCTGATTATCAATTTCGGCCATGATGTAGTCGAAAAACCCCCGTTCTTTATGGAGGACGGCGGCAAGAAGGTGATTCACATCAACTACAAGTCCGCGCAGGTTGATCAGGTCTATTTCCCGCAGGTCGAAGTGGTGGGCGATCTGGCCGCGTCCGTGACAAGGTTGAAAACAGCTCTGGATGGCCGCGTGAAGTGTGACACATCCTATTTCGAAAAAGTTCACGCCGAAATTGAAGGTCACCTTTCCGAAGGCGTCGACGATCCACGTTTTCCAGTCACGCCACAGCGCTTTGTCGCGGATACCCGAAAGGCAATGGGGGACAAGGATATCGTTGCGCTGGATAACGGGATCTACAAAATTTGGTACGCGCGCAACTACAAGGCCTACGAACCAAACACTGTCCTGTTGGACAACGCCCTTGCCACGATGGGTGCGGGCTTACCGTCTGCGATGGCGGCGGCAGCGCTATATCCTGATCGCCGCGTGATGGCGATTTGCGGTGACGGCGGCTTTATGATGAACAGCCAAGAACTGGAAACCGCGATCCGCATGAAGCTAAACCTCGTTGTGTTGGTGCTGAATGACAGTTCCTACGGCATGATCCGGTGGAAGCAGGCTGCAATAGGTTTTGAGGATTGGGGGCTGGAATTCAATAACCCCGATTTTGTCAAATACGCCGAAAGCTATGGCGCGACGGGGCACCGGATTACGGCGACCGATGATCTCTTGCCTACCTTTGAAAAAGCGTTTGCAGCGGGTGGCGTGCATCTGATTGATTTGCCCGTCGATTATTCTGAGAACCAAAAGGTTCTGATTGATGAATTGGCTAAAAAGACGTGCCTGATATGACCAAAATTCTCGAAGTTGTGAACCCGTTCGATTTGAAGGTCATTGGCTCCGTGCCGCTTAAGGGATGGGATGAGATAGACAGTTATCTTTCCACGGCCACTCAACTGCATAAAAACCGTAAAGGGTGGCTGCCAGCGTATCAGAGGATTGAAATCCTCAGTAAAACCGCTGCTCTCATGCGAGACCGTTTCGAAGAGCTCGCATTCCAAATTGCCAATGAAGGTGGCAAGCCGCTGGTGGACGCTCGTGTCGAAGTTACCCGCGCGGTTGATGGTGTTGGACTGTGCATCAAGGAAATCGCTGGTTTGGTAGGTAAACAAATCCCGATGGATTTAACACAAGCAGGTGCAGGCCACACGGCGTTCACCAGGCGCGAACCCATTGGCCCTGTCGTAGCTGTTTCCGCTTTCAACCACCCGTTAAATCTGATCGTACACCAGGTCGGCCCGGCGATCGCTACGGGATGCCCCGTGTTGATAAAGCCAGCGGACGACACGCCTCTGTCGTGCAAAGCATTTGTCGATATCCTGTATGAAGCAGGTCTGCCGGAAGAGTGGTGCCGCTTTGTCCCTTGCGACATTCCAACGGCGCAAATGTTGGTCACTGACCCGCGTGTCGCTTTCTTCAGCTTTATCGGCTCGGCCAAGGTCGGCTGGATGCTAAAATCCAAATTGGCTCCCGGTACACGATGTGCGCTCGAACACGGCGGTGCGGCACCAGTTATCATTGATCATAGCGCAGATATCGAGGCGATGATCCCGAGCCTTGTGAAAGGTGGGTTTTATCATTCGGGGCAGGTTTGCGTGTCGGTCCAGCGCGTTATGGCACCAAAGGGAATGGCAGAGGATATTGCGCAACTGCTCGCGGATGCGGCGTCGAAACTGTGTGTCGGCAATGCGATAGACGAACCAACGGATGCTGGCCCGCTGATCCGGCCCCACGAGGTAGATCGCGTTTGCAATTGGGTCGCCGAAGCAAAGCAGGCCGGTGCCCAAGTCTTGATGGGCGGCGAAAAACTTGGGGCGACAACTTATGCGCCCACCGTTCTTTTGCGCCCGCCACTTGATGCCAGAGTCTCACGACAGGAAATCTTTGGCCCTGTCGTGTGCGTCTACGAGCATGAGACGATCGACGACGCCATCGCGCAAGCCAACGATTTGCCCTTCGCGTTTCAAGCGTCGGTGTATTCCAACAACCTCGACATGGCGATGAAGGCCATAGAAGCGCTGGACGCAACGGCTGTCATGGTAAATGATCACACGGCATTTCGCGTCGATTGGATGCCGTTCGCGGGTCGCAAACAATCCGGCTACGGCACAGGTGGTATCGGTTACACGATGCACGACATGACGCAGGAGAAAATGGCGGTTATAAAGTTTTGAACGGGTGGCAACGTGCAGTATCGGAAAGTTCAAAGCACAGAAAAAGTAGCTTTCTTCATTTCCGATAGGCGCTCAGTATTTGTAAAGATTCAACTTTAAGTCAGGTTAGGCTGAAGCCAAACTAAACACAGTGATATGCAGCGAAGTACCGCGACTTGTAAGTTCGGTTCGCTACCTGATTTGCTGTTTGCATGAATGACCGGCTCTCCCGCTGCGCGGCCGCAGCAATCTTCTCGTTCATGCAGTAATTCTTGCGCAGCGGGAAAATCGATTTCCAAAGTTGGACGCGGAGAGGACTTTGGCTGCGCGCAACCGACGTGGGGCATAACATGATCGTTTTGGCACCAAGCCACTATCCTGTTCAAAGCTTTCGCTGCATTTGTTGCATCGCGATGTGCTTTGTGTCCTGTACAGCCCGAAACTTCAAGCTGTGGGTCGCTTAGTATACACCTATCTCGTGACTATACGGCTTGGGGGTAACATTAGGTCATGATAGGGTAATCCCCCCTAAAATTAGCGGTGTTCAAAAGTGGAATTTTCTCGGCAAGGTATCTGAGGAGATTTACGATGAAGAACGGACGATACAGCGACGCACAGATCATGGCAGTGTTGAAGCAGGCGGAGGGCGGTGTGCCGGTCTCTGAGCTGTGCCGTGAGCACGGAATGAGCAGCGCGAGTTTTTACAAATGGCGGGCTAAGTTTGGCGGCATGGATGCTTCACTGATATCCGAGATGAAGGATATGGCTGAGGAGAACCGCCGTCTGAAGCGCATGTATGCTGAGATAAGCATGCAGAATGATCTGCTGAAGGAA
>NZ_FNJD01000035.1 GCF_900103185.1 Sulfitobacter litoralis | reverse complement strand
ACCATTTCCTGCACCTTAATACCCCTGCAAAAGACGGCCTGATTCATTCTGCCGCAGTCGGCGGACGCGCGGACAAAGCCCTTACTTTCCGCCAGTCCAATCCTGAGAATAGCGCTTCAAACTGGGCGTGGTTCAGCGCCATCAAGCCATCTTTGATGGCGGGCCAGGTGAAGATATGCTCCTCCAGCCTCTTGTAAGCCATGACCAGCCCGGTGCCGTCCCAATACAACAGCTTCAGCCGATCTGCCCGTTTCGAGCGGAACATAAATACGGTCCCCGTGAAGGGGTCTTTGCGTAACTCGTTTTTGACAAGCGCTGCCAGACCGTCATGACCTTTGCGGAAGTCTACCGGCTTGGTCGCCACAACGATCCGCACCCGGTTTGAAGGGAACATCATGAGGGCGCATTCAAGGCGCGAGCAATCTCGGCAATGCGCGCCGCTGATGTTCTTGCATCCAATCGCACGGTGACAGCACCACATATCAGATCCAACGGCGACAGCTGCGCAGGTTCAGGTGCCACATCGACATCCTCGCGCACAACCAGCGCTGCAAAGCTCGGTTCTTCAGCCAAGGCAGGCAGAACCAGCTTGCCCTCCCGGGCCATGCGCCGCCATTCTCCCTCTCGGGACCTTGCTGCGCAAGACCCTGCCGGCGACGGACAAATGATTGGCCCGCATGTCATACCGCCGCTCAACTGCGTCCAGCGAGGCACCCTCCACCAGCGTCTCGGCCACAATTTGCGCCTTCACCGCATCCGGCCACCGGCGGTGACCACGCGGGCCCACAACCAAATCAATGTTACTGAGAAACCCCGTTGAGCGCTCCATGGAGAAACTCCCTGATAATCCATCCGTAAGGGCTGAATCTCAGATCAGAGGTTCACAAGGAAGGTGGGGGCGGCACATCGCTTACGGCTTGTCGATAACGCGAGCGATATTTGCCATCGGCGTTCCGCGTTCCCACTCGCGCCAAATCACTGATTTCTTTTGTTCGTCCATCGGCAGCGGCTTAGTCATCAACACAGTCCTTGAATGCAAAGGTTTACACTGTGTTGCAGTGACCGCCTGAATCCATCACCGCTAATTTTTGGGGGGATTACCGATGCAAAACCTCCTTGTCATTGATTTATCCACATGCAGACTATATGTCTGTAAGTGGACAAAGGAGGCTCGATATGCAGATTGCCAATTTCTCAAACACTTCGGTTTCCCCCGACGCCGTGCAATTTCGTACCATCTCCCGAGAAGATCGCGATCGGACAAGTGCGCCAGGCTTGCGCGCCTTCCGGGAAATCGCTGATCGGTTCGACCTTAGCGAAGCAGATCGTATTGCCATTCTGGGCGATCCGGGCCGCTCCACCTATCATCAATGGATGAAGAAGGCGCGTGAACAGCAGCCGCTGACCCTGCCTCTTGATACGCTCTTACGGATTTCGGCTATACTTGGTATCTACAAGGCGCTGACCATTCTGTTTGAAGATGAGCGTCAGGCGCTGGTCTGGCTGAAGGGCCCCCACCAGGGCACCCTCTTCGCCGGCGCTTCGCCTATGGCCTATATGCTGGAAGGCGGGCATGACGGTCTCATGTCCGTGCGCCGGTATCTTGATGCCTGGCGCGGCGGCAATATGGGGTTTGGGGCACCGGAGGGCCGCTTTGAGGTGGTCACCGAAGACGATCTTGTCTTTGCATGAAGATTTCAGACTACGCGACATCTTCCGCACCTGCGGGCACAACACGCCTTATCCCCTCCCGGTTTCCGCCGATCCCCACCTTTGACGCAGTCACCACCCCCGACGACCTTGAAGCCGTCATGGAACTGGAAGGCTGGACAAACGACCGCCTCATAAGCCCACGGCTCGCGCGCTTGCCCCGCGCGGAATGGGTGTATGGCGTCCCGAATGCCAGCGTCGTCATGGCGGCGTTTCTGCACGGATCGCCCGGCGGTCTGAGATTTTCGGATGCGAGCCTCGGAGCGTGGTATGGCTCGACCCATCCCAACACCGCGCTTCTGGAGGTTGCCAATGGGCTGCGCAAGGAGATCGCGCTGAGCGCCTTGACGCAGAGATCCGAGACGTATCGCCAGTATTTGGCGGACCTTGATGGAGACTATGTCGACATTTTCGGAGCACATCCGGAATATCATAATCCCGACGATGCGAGTTACCCTGTAGCGCAGGCTTTCGGGCGACGCGTCCGGGCTGAAGGCACGCGTGCCGGCATCCGATATGAAAGCGTGCGTCACCCCGGACATGAAAACTGGGTCTGCTTTCGCCCGCCCCTTATCCAGAATGTGACGCAGGCGCAGCACTTCAGGATCGAAGTGCCCCGAACCGGTCGGGTGGTTGTGCGCCAGCTCTCCTAAACAGGGGGTCCGCTCCGGCTCAGTGCTAAATCCTACGTTAAGAAAAAACCGGCCCACACCGGACATTGACCCAACCTTGCGTCGCCCGGCCGCAGCATCCCCGAAGCGGACTTTGGAGCAGTTGCGCAGCATTTTGATCCGTCGATGGCGGCAATGCGGACCATTCTGCCATTCGTTCTTAGGTCGCGGAAGTCTGCTTTCACTGTTTTTAAGGGAATGAAATTTTAGATGATTGAGCTTTTATGCAAAGCGCTACAAAGCGATTGGCGGGGTCGCTTAATAAGCGGGGATGAATGATGCCAATCTCGCGGCTGAGCTGCATATCATCTAATTCAATGACGTTTGTAGTCCGAAACTGAGACGCATAAATTGCCATCCGTGGCACAATCGCTATGCCGCACTCGTCCGCGACCAAGGACAGGATGGTGGATATATCATCCAGCTCAACAAAGTCTTTGGGCCGTATTTGATGCATGTTCAGATAGCTTTCGACTTGACGCCCACCAAACGAAATTCGGCTATACCTTACGAACGGCATGGTTCTCAGGGCGAGGGATGGATTTTCCACATTCCAAGACCGAGGTGCGACCATGACAAATGGCTCTGCTTGCAACATCGTCCACTGTAGGGACGCGGGCAGCTCAAAATTGGGCTTAATGATGATCGCCAAATCGAGGCTCCTACTGTCGACCTTGTCCAACAGTTCCAGTGAAATTCCCGGCACCACGGATTGGCGCATTTTGGGAAACTCACTCGCAAACCTCGGCAACACTTCAGGGATCGGGTAAATATGCGCAGATGCTACGGCCCCGATTTTCAGTGTTCCCTCAGTGGTCGACGGATCATCTGGGTCCGTTAGCGTTTCAGCCAAGGACAGTAGTTTCTGGGCCTTCTCAAAAACCCGAAGGCCCGTCTCATTGAGCGTTGCTGACCTGCCGGTTCGCTCAAACAGCTCATGCCCCAGCTTGTCCTCAAGGCGCTTCATTTGGCCGCTCACAGCTGATTGTGTAAGTCCCATGACATCGCCTGCTGCTGCAAAGGTTCCAAGGCGCGCGACGGCAAGAAATGTTCTAAGTTCGGGTATCATTCATCATTTTTCATGTAGCTGAGGCGCAAAATATATCGTTTTTCATGGATAATGAAAGACGCTACTGGACCATTAGGTTAAACCAAGGAGCGATCATGACCCAGCAAACAATTCCGCCCTTCCATCTCGCCTTCCCGGTCGATGATCTTGAGGCCGCAAGACATTTTTACAAAGACCTTCTCGGGTGTAGCGAAGGGCGCTCTGCAAACACTTGGGTGGATTTCAACTTTCGCGGCCATCAGATTGTCGCGCACTACGCCCCTGATGAACTTTCGGCTGCTAAAACCGGTGAAGTAGATGGGCACAATGTTCCCGTTCGCCACGCCGGTATCATCATGGACATGGAGGATTGGCTTGCGACGTCAAAACGACTGGAGAATGAAGGAATTGAGTTTGTGATCAAGCCCTACATCCGTTTCGAGGGCGAGCCAGGCGAACAAGCGACGATGTTCTTCAACGACCCTGCAGGAAATGCAATTGAGTTGAAGGCATTCAAAAACATCGATCAGCTCTTCGCGACGTGATCCATTCCCTACAGCGGTCACTCATGCATCACTCAGCATTGGTAACTCTGGGCTCTCGGACTAAGCCGCTCGCGCGGCACTGGCGCTTGTTGCGGTCGTTCTACTTACTGATTTGACGTTGTTTTCGTGTTTTGGGGCTCTTGCTTGATGATTGGGACCTTCTCAATCGTCAAACAGGAGGTTCCCATGACACAGGAGAAAGTAAGCCCGCTTCGTGAGCGTATGATGGAAGATATGCGCATCCGAGGGATGGGTGACAAATCACAAAAGGCGCACATCCGTGCGCTCAAGGACTTTACGGCGTTCTTCGGCCGATCACCCGATACTGCAGAGCCTGATGATCTGCGCGCCTATCAGTTGCACATGGCCGACACAGGCGTCACCCCGTCGGTCTTCAACGCTCGGATAGTTGCGCTTCGGTTCTTTTTCTCAATGACCTGCGGGCGTGATGAGATGAAGAAGTATATGCAGTTCCGAACGGAGCCACGCAAATTACCCATCGTTCTCAGCGTTGAGGAAGTGTCGGCCCTGCTGGCAGCTGCACCTGGTCCTGGCCTCAAATACCGCGCGGCATTGAGCATTGGCTATGGGGGCGGATTGCGTGCATCCGAAGTCACCCACCTGAAGGTCCGAGACATCGACAGCGACCGCATGCTGATACATGTCGAACGGGGCAAGGGCGGCAAGGACCGGGATGTGATGCTGTCACCATCTTTGCTTGTTTTGTTGCGGGATTATTGGCGCGAGGCCCGTCCACAAGGTTGGTTATTTCCCGGTCAGAGCCGTGTCGATCCGATATCGCCGCGTCAGTTGAACCGGGCGTTCACGTCGGCCAAACGTATGGCTGGGATCAAAAAGCCCGCAACGCTTCACACCCTGCGGCACAGTTTTGCGACACATCTGTTGGAGGCAAACACGGATGTGCGGGTGATCCAGGTCCTGCTCGGGCATTCCAAGCTGAGTACGACGGCGCGATACACCCATGTCGCGACAAAGACGTTGGGCGATATCACCAGCCCGTTTGAGCACGTGAAGGGCCTGACCTGACGACCGCGTTCGCGTGTCAAAGCACGCGCTGGAGATCGCTGACATCTTTCGTGCATATGGCCCTGCGTGGCGGCAGGCCAATGCAGGGCATGTCAGCCTCGGTCAGCTCAAAGTGATGTCCTCTATCGAGGCCTGTCGAACCGAAGCACTCGGCGGGCATGTGGCGGCCTGCACTAAATGTGAGCACCGCCACATTGCGTACAACTCGTGCAAAAACAGGCATTGCCCGAAGTGTCAGGGACCAGCCGCGCGTGATTGGATGGCGGCGCGAGCTGAGGACCTTTTGCCGGTAGAATACTTCCACTTGGTCTTTACCCTACCAGCCGAGATCGCCCGCATCGCTTACTGGAACAAGAAGGCGGTCTATGGACTGTTGTTCCGTGCCTCCGCCAAGACGGTGGCCACTATCGCTGCTGATCCTAAGCGCCTTGGCGCAAAGGTCGGTATGACAAGCGTGCTGCACACATGGGGATCTGCCCTGCTCCATCATCCGCACGTCCACATGATCGTCCCGGGCGGTGGGTTGTCGAAAGACGGCAACCGCTGGGTCGCGTGCAAGCCTGGGTTCTTTCTGCATGTGAGGGTTTTATCCCGACTGTTTCGGCGCTTGTTTATTGAAGGGTTGCTGGCTCTGCATTGTGAAGGAGAACTCAACTTCTTTGGTGATTTAGCTGGGCTATTAGAACCACAGGCTTTTGCTGCATATTTGGCCCCGCTGCGCAATAAGGAATGGGTCGTTTACGCCAAACCACCCTTCGGTGGCCCCAAGGCTGTGCTGGCTTATCTCAGCCGTTACACGCACCGCGTCGCCATCTCAAACAGCCGTATCGTTAGCGCTGATGCCAACACGGTTGCGTTCCGATGGAAAGACTATCGGATCAAGAATGGAGAACGCCAAAAGGTGTTACGGCTAGCTACACCCGAGTTCATCCGCCGCTTCCTGATCCATGTGCTTCCGGACGGGTTCCATCGCATCCGCCATTACGGCTTGCTGGCAAGTGCGACCCGCAAAGCCAACATCGCAAAGGCCCGCGCGTTACTTGGGGCAGAACCGGTCAAAAACGAAGATCCGCCAACCGCAGAGATCATCCCACTTACGCTCCGCGAACCATGCCCCTATTGCGGCGGGCAAATGCGCATCATCGAGACCTTCAGGCGGGGCCAAAAGCCACAGACCCGAGCGCCACCAAGAAAGGCCGCCGCATGACGAGATGTCCGTCAAAATGCACAATACCTGCTCCCTCATGCGCCTCATCAGGGTGGAGCATTCTGCTGCCTCAAACGATCCAATATGTTGAAAACGCGCCGATGCTGATCGTTATCAAAGCTAAGATCCCGCCACCCATGGCCTTTGAACCACCTCAATTGCATTCGACAAATACGCCAAGGCTCAAACCAACCCACAGCAGCCTCACACTTTCCCCATAGGTCACACTCAGCATCCCACGGCTTCCTCCTTGAGAGGTTTGTCAACGCGGGCCAAAGTCAGTCCCGCGTCGAAATCTCGCGCAGTGGCCCGCATCGAAAAACCTTCATCGTGGCGGTCGTTAGCTGCAACGAGCACTGGAGTCTGCTGAGCGGACATTGCGAACATTCATGCCGTTGCCCTGAATGTCTCCTTTACAAAACGGCCACTACAAGAGCGAACCCAAATCGGACCCGACGCTTGGATAGGCGGCTGTCATCGACTTGAGCTGCTTGGCCGTCAGTTCCAATTTGATCGCCAACCCGAAGAAGTTGATCAATTCCCCATACTCGGGCCCGAACAGGTGTGCTCCGAGTATCTTGCCGCTCGACTTATCCACCAACACCTTTGCAGCGGCGGATTTTTCACCAATCCGGTAGTTCGAATACCAGCCGCCAGTATCAGTGAATCGGACATCGACATCATGACCGGCGTCTTTGGCCTCGGCCTCTAACATGCCGACACGGGCAAGTTCGGGCACCGTAAACACTGCCGTTGGAATGCCCGAATAGTCCGGCACGATCTTCTGCTCCTTGAGCATGTTCGATGCGGCGACCTTGCCCTCGATTACGGCAACGGGCGTCAGCGGCATGCCCTTCGTGTCGGCGGAATCTCCGGCGGCAAACACGGCGTCGTTCGTCGTACTTTGCAGATGCGGGGCCACGATAATGCCCTTGTCGCCATAAGAGACGCCAGCGGCCTCAAGGTTCAGGTCTGCAAGGGCGGCGATGCGACCCGCGCCATGCACGACCAGATCGGTCTCAATGGTCGTCGTCTGGTCGCCTGTTTTCACTTCAACGGCAAAGCCCGCATCAGATGCTGTGATCGAGACGATCTCGGTTTCGCGCCGCAAGTCCACACCAACAGCGGCACTGCGCGCGATGAGCATCTCGACCAGATCGGGGTCAAAAGCGCTCAGCGGGCGGGCCCCGCGATCTATGATGATAGGCTCGGCCCCAGCACGTGCGGCGATATGCGCAAACTCAAAAGATACGAACCCACCGCCGACAAATAGGATACGCTTGGGCAAAGTTCCGAGGTTCAAAAAGTTCGTGCTGTCGATCATCAAATTGGCACCGGTGAAGCTAACCGGTCTCGGAATCGCACCAGCAGCGACAAGGAAACGTTTTGACTGATAAGGCTGGCCGTCAACTTCGAGCGTGTTGGCACCGGTAAACCGCGCAGCACCGTGCAGTGTTTCGACACCGTTTCCGGTCAGACCCTTTTCCATCTTATCCGGGACCGGGTCAGTAAAGCCGCGCTTGTGGACCATCAGATCCGACCAGTTGATCTTCAGCCCACTGTGATCGATCCCTTTGCCGTCCATAAGCCGCGCGGCATCGACGATTTCAGCGCCACGCCGCAGGATTTTCTTGGGATCACAGCCCCGCAAGGCGCATGTCCCGCCGTAGGGCAATGCATCCACAATAGCTACACGCCAGCCTGCTGCTCCACATTTATTGGCGGCTGCAACGCCGGCCATGCCCGCGCCGATGACGATCAAATCGTATTCATCTGAATTATTCATGGTTAGTCTCTTTCGCTAAAGGGCATCTCAAGTGTTTGCGCAGCACGCCAGGCGTCTTATTCGCTTGGCTGCAGTATCGGCTTAGCGTCTCTTGCCATGAACGGTCGGAATGTTGCTGAACCCGCTTGCAGCGCCTGTGCCGCACTGAACGAAAAACCAACGGTGTCGCCACTCTGTTGGCCCCGCCAGCTCTCAAGGTGAGCTTCACTGCAAAACCCGATCATTGACTGACACTGACTGGAGGCAGCACATCCGCCATCCTCGACTATACCGGCCCAGATCCGTGCATCCTGCGGTTCGGCCTCCAACAGGGTCAGCCCCTGATCCCCGATCTTGACCGAAACCGTATCCCCGCACGCGCCGCAGTCGAACCGAACCTCCCCTGGGAGGCCCACCATCGCAGATGCGCCAAACGCATCGATCGCGCAGACCGTATGATTGGTTATACCGGCTATTGTCACGCTATGCGGCATGTTACTGTTTGAGAAAGGATAGGCGTGCCGTATGGTTTCATCGTCCATGACGATCAGATCCCGCGCCTCAAGGTCGTTAAGCAATGCCTTATCTTGCGGGTCAACCTTTGGCGGTTGGCCGTGGTTCAAAAATGCCTTCAAGATCGCCAGATGCAGGTCACGTGCTGGCACGGACATTGTGTCCCATTGCTTGCGTGCGCGCCATTCGGTCAGCAACTGCGGCAGGGCGTCTGTAACATCAGGATCGGTCACAACTGACATATCCAAGCTCATTGTGTGAGGATCATTGGTCATAACTTTTTGTCCTTTATCCTGCACAGCAGCTCAGTTTTGCGACATCCATATCGAAGGTCTGGGCCGCGAGCTTTAGGCCCTCGACTGTCGTCAGATAAGGAAAGATTGTTGCGCCGAGGTCTTTGGTCGTCATGCCGAACTTCAACGCCATGACCAGCGTCTGGATCGTGTCGGACCCTTCGGGCGCGATGATCTGGCCACCCAGCAGCTTATCTGTAGCCCTATCCGCCACAAGCTTGATCAATCCGCGTGTGTCGCGGGCGGCAAGTGCGCGCGGCACCTGATCGAGAGGCACGACAGAGGTCTTCACGTCGAACCCCGCGTCCCGCGCCTGCTGTTCGCTCAGCCCGACACCAGCAACCTGCGGATCGGAGAAGACAACCCAAGGCATGGCGGCATTCTCGTAGCGTTGTTCCTCGCCCAGAACGGCGTTTTTCACAGCCAACTTTGCCCCGTAGGCTGCCATATAGACGAACTGGTCGCGGTCGGTCACGTCGCCCGCCGCATAGATGCCGGGCACCGACGTCTGCATGTCGTCGCCGATGATGATGGACCCGCGCGCGTCGGTATCTACGCCGATATCTTCCAAGCCCATTCCTTCGGTATTGGCGCGTCTGCCAGCGGTGGAGACAAGATGATCCGCAGTGACTTCAACAGGCTTGCCGCTCTGCATGACGCGCAAGGTTACGCCCGCCGCGTCACGTCTGACGTTCTCATAGCTCAGGCCGGTCAGCAGCGTGATCCCCTCGGCCATGAACGCATCTGCCAAAGCCTCAGACACTTCCGGTTCGGCACCCGGCAACAGATGCGAGCGCGCGACGACCGTAACCTTCACGCCCATCCGGCTCATCATTTGCGCCAGCTCCGCACCAATATACCCCGCCCCAATGAAGATCAGGCTTTCGGGCAAGGTTCTCAGCTCAAGCATGCTCTTGCTGTCCAACGCACCTACACCCGCAATACCGTCAATGGTTGGCAAGATAGAGTGGCCACCCGTCGCGATGATGATCTTGGGCGCGGTCAGGGTGCGGCTTCCAATCATCACGCCGCCCTTGATCAGTTTTGCCGGGCCAGCGTCGATGTAATCGACACCCGGATACTCCGGCAGCAGGTCTGCGTATTTCTTCTGCCGCATGGTTGCGACCAAGTCGTCCTTTGACTCCACCAAGGTGCGCCAGTCATCAACTTGGGCCTGTCCTGATACACCGGGGAACCGCTTGGCCGCCTGTGCGCCGTGGATCGCCTCTGCCGCGCGGATCATCGCCTTGGACGGCACGCACCCGAAGTTCACGCAAGTACCTCCGATGGTGCCATGCCCGACCAGTGCGACACGCTTGCCAGCATCGGAGGCTGTAATGGATGCGGAGAAACCCGCCGAGCCTGCGCCGATGACAATCAGATCATAGCTTCCGTTACCGTCGTCATTCATGTTGATATCTTTCATTTCAGCGGGCCTCGTCCAGATTAGAGTTCTTTCGTTTGGCAACGATCAAATAGATGATCGCACCTATGGCAATGAGCGGCGTCAACATGCCAAGCATTCCGAAAAACATGCCGACCCCAGTGCAAGATCCCATCATCATTGCGTCGCTCCCTTGGATTTCATTTTGGTGATGAGAAGGGCGTAGACGCCGACAGCCACGAAAGCGCCAACCGTGATCCGCAGCGCGAAACGGAACTCGATCCAGATGATGAGGATCGACAGGGCAGCGGCAATCGCCGTCGCCCAGAGTTTCGGGTTCGGTCCGACGCGTCCGGCACGCAGCCAGAGCGCCTGTGCCACGACGGCGAGGCAAAAGAACAGCAGGGGAAACAGCGCGTAGTCGAGCCAGCCGGTCAAAGCCGACAGTCCGACACCGGCGACGACGAAGACCAATAGGGGGGTGAAGCAGCACAGGGCAGCAAAAAGCGCGCCGCCCAGCCCCCATTTCAGCATGCGGTCGGGGTTTTCAGTGTTTTGGGTCAAGTAACGCTCTTTCTGTTTGAAGCACTATAGGAAGTCGATGCGTGGCGTTTGGCGGACCGCCGGAATTCGCGCACGACAAGGAGAGCGAGCGCCACCACCAGTACGACGGCTATCCAGCCAAGCCCCGACATCCACGCTGCGAGGCCGCCGAACGCCGCAGCAAGCAGAGCCGTGCCGCCACCGCAGCACACGATCACGACCGGAGTCGCAACTCCCAAAGCCAGCAGCCCGCCCATAAGGTTGTCACGCATTGCAAATTTCCCCGTGTTTAGGACGCCGTGTCCGGCAGGGCCTGAGCCGGGTAGCCATTTGCCGCCACGGCCTCGATGATGTTTTCCACGCTGGTTTCAGCGTCGTCGAAGGTGACACTGTAAACGCCCTGTCCATACTCGGGACCGTCAACGAAGTCGTTAATCCGAACCGAGGGGACGCCGCGCATCGAACTGGCTACGATGAACGAGCAAGAGGGACAGGTCAGCTCACTGACCGCGATCTCGACTGTGCGCTCTTCGGCGAAGGCTGCGGAGGTAAATGCAGCAATGGCCAGCGCTGACGACAGCAATATGTGTTTCATGATTTTGTTCCTTGCTCAGAATTTGAGAATGAAGGGTGTGATGTAAGGAAACCCAATTGCCACGGCGACAACTGCAGCGGCGGCCCAAAGGGTCACCCGCATGACAGTCCTGTTGATCGGGCGGGCACAGGTACCATCGGCACAAGCGTCCGGGCTCACCGGCTTGTAGGCCTTGTAGAACCCATATCCGATAAACGCGGCGCTGAGCGCGAAGGTGTACCACTTGTAGGCATAGAGCGCGCCGAGCTGCGCGATGAAGACGCCAGTCACGCCGAAGCTCACCAGCACAAGCGGCAGGATACAGCACGACGTCATTGCCAGCGCACCGAGAACGCCAAAGCCAGTCGCACCCCAGCCTTTCGTGGTATCATCGCCGCCCTGTCGGGTCTGGTCGGATGTCTGGTCGGAAATAGTTTGGTCCATCGAATCGCCCTTGTCCTGTTCTTTCCACCGTTCTACGGTCTGTAGGAAGTACAGGCTCAAGGAGTTTCTCATGAAAGTAGATAACATAAGCGTGACACCGTTGCGGCGTGTTGACGTTGCCAGAGCAACGGGCTGCAACCTTGAAACCATCCGATATTATGAAACGGTAGGCATTATGCCGGACCCGCCACGCAGCGCAAAGGGGTACCGATGCTATGATGATGCCCATGTCAGACGGTTGAAATTCGTCATGCGCTCCCGTGATCTTGGTTTTTCATTGGAAGAAATTCGCGGGCTACTCGGGTTGGTCGATGACCGGGCTCAAACCTGCGCTCAAGTCCGGACCGTTGCCGAGACGCATCTTGAAGATGTGCAGGCGAAAATTGCCGACCTTACGCGGATCGAACGTGTCCTGTCGGAAACCGTCGCCCGATGCACCGGTGATGCCGCGCCGGAATGTGCGGTGATCGACGCGCTTTTAGAAGCATAACTCAACTACAATTCTGGGGTGCCAAATCGTTGGTAGCGCAAGAGCAGCCATTCGCCGCTTCGCAGAAAATCGGTAGTTTGGGCTCGAAGCGGACCTCGGATGCGTTGCAGCATCCTGTGATATGTAGGTTCGGTCAACGTGGGGTTGTCGATGTGGGAGGGCATGGTGGATCGGAGGATCAGTCATGGAAACACCAAACTTACCTGCCATTCGCGCGCTTCGCCCCGCCTGGAACAAGGGCCGCATTGTCGGTCAGAAACGCCCATTAAAGCCAAAGCATGTCTGGGCGATCAGGGTTCGACTTGAGCTTGCCGAGAACCACCGCGATCTGGCGCTGTTCAACCTTGCCATCGACAGCAAGCTGCGCGGCTGTGATCTGGTGAAAATGAAAGTGATCGATGTCATGGCGTCCAGCCAGATCAAAGAGCGGGCGTCGGTTTTGCAAAGCAAAACCCAGAAACCCGTGCGCTTCGAGATCTCCGAAGGGACGAGAGCCTCACTCGCGAAATGGATGGAAGATCCACTGATGGTTGGGTCTGAGTTCCTCTGGCCGGGTCATTTTCACGCGCAGTTACACATCTCAACCCGCCAATATGCCCGGTTTGTGCGGGACTGGGTTTCATCGATTGGACTGGAAGTGACTGCTTACGGCACCCACTCTATGCGGCGCAAAAAAGTCACACAGATCTACAAGAAGACCGGCAACTTGCGCGCGGTCCAACTGCTGTTGGGACATACCAAGATGGACAGCACGGTGCGCTATCTTGGCGTTGAGTTGGAAGACGCCCTCGCTATCGCGGAAGCCATCGAAATTTGAACGTTAGGGCCGTTTTCAGAGACGGCCCACACCGGGCATTGACCCAACCTTGCGTCGCCGGGCCGCAGCCACCCCGAAGCGGACTTTGGAGCAGTTGCGCAGCATTTTGATCCGTCGATGGCGGCAATGTGGACTTTGCTGCCGTTGCCTACAGCGACTTTTCAAAGAACACGCGGTTGAAACCGTCTTCCGTTTTACGATCCGTCTCTTGATAGCCAAGGTGCGGATAGATCGACAGGTTTTCTGACATTTTTTCGTTTGTGTAGAGTTTGATCCGCTTTGCACCGGCTTGCTTTGCTTTTTCTTCGCAAAAGGCAATCAAGAGCTTTCCGACGCCCTTGCCCGCCGCACTTGAACGCACGGCAACGTTTTCCAACATGAAGTGATCATCTTCTTGATAAAATACGATAAATCCGATCAACTCCGCATCCGTTTCCGCTGCGACGTAGACTGAACCGGATGCGATAAGCGAACCGAAGTCTGCCACCATGGGTGCCGGTTTCTTGCCGATGGCGGCAACGTACTGCTCATAGGCATCCTCAGCGCACAAACGAACGCTGTTCTCATCTCCTGGCGTTGCTTTTCTGATTTCAAAATTATGCGTCAATGGCCAGCTCCTGCATCATCAAGCCGAGATTACTATTGCGGCGCAGCAACCTGCAAGATGGGCTCGAACCGGACTTGCCGCAATGCAGCGATTCGTTTTTAGAAAAATTCCCTGTCACCAGCCTTAGGAATGACATCGGATGACGACTGTCAGCCCAAAGCGGACATGGTAATTTGAAACATTCGGCGGAAACCGAAAGTTCGCTGCAGGTGCGCGGTATTCCTGCCAACTCAGGTAAAGCTGACATTCATGCCCCTTCGGCAGGGGATCGTTACTGCTGCACCGCCGGTATGACGCTTGAAAACCTCACAATACGAAGTTTTCGTCCTTCAATACGGCTTTGTTGCACAAATCGGGTGAAGGACGTTCTACCCCTTTCCCCGGACGGACTTAGCCTACTGGCTCAGTGATGGGTAAGCGATGCAGAAAAAAGTCCCCCTACGAGGAGTTGCTGGAAGACCTTTTGGCAGTCAACGGAAACTCATTGCCTATCGCAATAAGATGAATGAGTTGGTGCGCGGGTGACGAAGGATTTGTCATTGGTGATGTATGTTGTCCATTCTGTATTTTGAGGTTTCGCAGATAAACGGGAGTGTGGCAGCTGACCCTCTTCGATCGGTGGATTTCTTCATGCATCGCAGAGTTTGAAGTAGTGCTGAATATTGCTTTACAACTAAACGTTGTTTCTCGACAGTGAGCTGGAGAGTCATAGGTGAACGGAAAAACTAAAGAACTATGGAGGGAAAATGGCGTCGCGTCGTCACGTATTCATCAGTCACCACCACGCCGACGACAAGGCGGTCACCAGTTTGACCAAAATGTTATCGCGGAAAGGCTATGAAATTCGGAATAGCTCTATCCGAGCAAAGCCAGCAAACCGTGAGCGATTGAAAAAGGGATTGGTCGCCGACAGTACGATAAAACGGCTGCTTCGCATGAAAATGAGCTGGGCCTCCACGGCTATCGTAGTAATAGGGAAAAATACTGCCAATCGACCTTGGGTGGGACTGTCCTGAATTTTGTGCTTTGGCGTGGTAACTGCTCTATAAGGAGACCCACGTATGAGCATCGACAAAAAGCTATTAGACCAACTGATGGAAGGCCGCTCTTCTGGCGCCCTATTCGGCAAGGAGGGCATTCTTGCTGAGTTGACCAAAGCATTGGCAGAACGCGCTTTAACGGCTGAGATGGAGGAACATCTTGGGGAAGAACGCGCCGAAGGTGTCGCGGAGGGTCAGAACCATCCGCCCAATCGCCGTAATGGTAGCAGTCAG
>NZ_FNJD01000024.1 GCF_900103185.1 Sulfitobacter litoralis | reverse complement strand
CGAGGTCTTACCAAGGCGAGGTTTGCCACCCGTCGAGCTCTGCTTGGGGACCAAGCCCAGCCATGCCGCAAAATCCCGACCTCGGCGAAAGCAGTTCAGATCAGGCGCGAAGGTCTCAATTGCCAATGCTGTGATTGGCCCCACACCCGGCATGGTCTGGGCCCGCCGTGCCGCTTCAGCTTCTTTAGCAGCACCCTTCATCCTCTGATCCAGCGCTGCAACCTGAACATTGAGACCTTCGATCTGGGCGAGGTATACTTGGGCAAGTTCTCGGACGTCTTCGGGCAAGCCTATGGTCTCATCCGCAACTGTGTCGGCCAAGCGTTTGAGGTGGATGGCTCCCTTTGGTGCAACGACACCGTGCTCCGCAAGATGGCCACGCAGTGCGTTGATCGTCTGAGTGCGCTGACCGATGAACATCTGCCGTGTCCGAAACAGCATGGCACGCGCCTGCTGGGCCTCGGACTTCAGCGCAACAAACCGCATTGTTGGCCGCGACGCCGCCTCAACAATGGCTTCGGCGTCAGCAACATCGTTCTTTTGTCTTTTTACAAACGGATTCACATAGCTCGGTGCAATCAGCCGCACCGTATGGCCGAGTTTCTCAATCTCGCGACCCCAGCAATGGGCTGTCGCACAAGCCTCCATCGCAACAATGCATTCGGGCTGTTGGCTCATAAACGCAAGAAGCTGAACACGCGTTAGTTTCTTGCGAAAAATAACTGCTCCGTTTGCGCAAGCCCCGTGAAGTTGAAATACGCGCTTTGCAAGGTCTATGCCGATTATGCTAACTTCTGACATGGATGCTCTCCCTTTGAGTGATACTTTCTGAAACATCACAGTGGCACATTACGATGCCGGTAGGTGGGGGCATCCACGCCATCAACAAAGCCGCTCTTTACTGCCGTTCGCTGCGGTTGAAAGGTAACCGCGCCATTGTTACCGCGGCGATTTAGCTTTGATGCGTGCCACCAGATCGGTGTCATGCACGAAGTCATCAAGGAACTCATGCCAGGTTTTGTTGGTGATACGAGCGGCGCGGATCATGTCCATCAGCTCTTCGATCCCGTCATCGGTCAGTGTGGTGCTTGTTTCGTCGGGTCCGACGTAAACGCTGACGATGTTTCCATAGGTCAGGTTGTCGTCGTTGGAGATGATCGCTTCGAGAAGTTCGGCATCCTCGCCCAACATTTTGGCTACGTAGTCGATGCTGCAGACATGGGTCACGGCCGCCATCAGGTGGCCTGTGAATGGGCAGTGTCCAGCGGCACCCAATTCCACGGCAGCAATTCATCCAGCCGGTTGATCTTGTGATCGTGGATACGGTCGAGGATGTCGGCGAGATAGGCCAGTGGGTCGAGACCATTCAGCTTGGCAGTTTCAATGACGGTCATTGCACGCGCGAGGGTTTCTGCACCGGTATCGGCGCCCGCGAAGAGCCAGTTTTTCCGTCCTATTCCAATCGGGCGCAGGGCGCGTTCAGCGGGGTTGTTGTCAATGGCCACACGTCCGTCGCTTAGGAACAAGCTGAGGGCCTCCTGCCGCGCGAGACCATAGCGGAACGCCTTGGCCAGATCGCTTTTGCCGGGGATGCGCAGGAGCTGTTTTTCAGACCAGGCGAAGAAGGCCGCGACCTTTGGCTGGGTCAGCTTTTGGCGCGTCGCATGACGCACGTCAGCGGGCTGGCCGTTTATATCGCGCTCGATGTCATAGAACTTGCCGATCCGGTCGAGCGCTTCGCGGGCGATCTCGGATTTGGTTGAGGTCCAAAAGTCGTGGAAGTCACGGCGCAGGTGGGCCCAACAGGCCGCCTCGCGCAAGCGCGGTTTGCCATCGGGTTCAGACGCATAGAGCTTGGCATATCCCTTATAGCCATCAGCCTGGAGGATGCCGCGGGCGTTGGCCAGATGGCTGAGAACGTGCTCTTCCTTCCAGTTCGGTGCAAACCGATAGACGGCCCCCGGTGGCGATGCACCCGCCCATGGGCGTTGATCGCGCACATAGGCCCAGATCCGGCCTTGCTTGACCCCTTTGCCAAGACCCTTGTCGCGCTTTGAGCGGTCCAGCACCCGGATCGGTGTGTCATCTGCGTGCAGCAGGTCGCTGCCCATGATGTCAGCCTCAATCCGTTCAATCAGCGGCGACAAGGTCTTCATGGAGCGTCCGCACCAGCCGACCAGCGTGCTTTCGGGGATGTCCGCGCCCATACGCTCAAAGATCTCGTGCTGGCGATAGAGTGGAAGGTGATCATCAAACTTGGAGACCAGAATATGCGCAAGTAGGTTTGGCCCTGCCATGCTGCCCGGGATCGGGCGGCTCGGTGCGGGTTCCTGCACCATCTTCTCACAACGGCGACAGGATTTCTTGATCCGGGCGATCTGGATCACCTTCATCTGGGCAGCAATCATGTCAAGGAGTTCGCTGACATCCTCACCCACTACGCGCAGATCACCGCCACAGTCAGGGCAGCAGGTGCCGGGGTCCAGTTCACGGCGTTCGCGCGGGGTCGTATCCGAGACACGTGGTCGGCGGCGCAAAGCGGGTGCATCGGCAGCTTCCGGTGACGGTTCATCCTGCCCTTCGTTGATGGGCGCGTCATCTTCCTCAGCAACCGCGACCAGCAGATCTTCGAGCGCCAGCTCCAACTGTTCGATCTCGCGCTCGATCTTTTCTGAGGACTTGCCGAAAGCCAGTTTCTGCAATTTGGCGATCCGTAGGCGAAGCGCCTGAACCAACTGATCATGGACGCGCAACGTGGCCGATATCTTGGCGTTTTCGGCCTGCAAAGCCGCGATCATCGCCTTCAAAACGGCGGGATCATCGGGGAGGTTTTCGGCGTGTTCAGGCATACGCCTGACTACCAAAAGTCAGGTCAAAGCACCATATAAATAACGCAAATCCCGACGCAAAATCACCCCACCCGAGCGGGTGGAGCGCCCCAATCTGGACGCCTCCAATCGATCCCCTCCCACAACATCGCAAGTTGCGCCGAAGTCAGTCGCACAGCTCCATCCTTGGCGCTCGGCCAAGGGAAGCGGCCCCGTTCGAGCACTTTGTAATAGAGGCAAAAGCCCTGCCCATCCCAGAACAGAAGCTTGATCCGATCACCCCGACGGCCTCGAAACGCAAACACCGCCCCACTGGTAGGCTTTTGTCGCAACACGTCCTGGGTCAGCGCCGCCAGCCCTGCGATCCCCTTGCGCATATCCGTGACACCGCAGGCCAGATACACACGCACACCGGTGCCCGGGCCGATCATGCAGCGTCAACCACACGGATCAGCGCCGACAGCGCAGCAGGATCAATCGTGCTTTCAAAATGCAAACTGCGCCCGCCACGCAGGCGCAGTTCAACAGCAACTGGAGGCGGCAGCTCAGCGACCGGGGCCTGCGCCACCGGCACTCCTGCAGTTACGGGCATGTCCAGCGGCAAGAAAAGCGCCCCGCCATCGGGCGACCACAAGCCTTTCTTCTTCAGCTCATGCCGCCACGCGTAAATTTGTTGTCGCTTAATCTCATGGCGCTGCGCAACCTGCGTCACGCTCGCCCCGGCAATCCCAACCGACGCGACAATCTCAAGCTTGTCGTCGTCATGCCAAAAGCGTCGCCGCTCCGCCCCAAGAATTTCGCCACGCATCACAGGCCCCGCATAAGTGACGTCAGTAATGACGTCATTAGCGACGTCTCTTAGATCATCGCTCCAGCCTCAGGCAGGCGGTGCCAATGGCTCGGTTACGTTGAAAGTTTCACGTGCTGCCGAACGTCTGCTTTCTCAAACGGAGATCCTATATTTCGCACCTGCAGCAAAGGTCTGGTTTCCGCCAAAGAGACCACACTTAGTGCTGGACTGTGCATTGGCAGCCGGCAGCCATCCCAAATGGCCTCGGGTACCTTTGAAAATGAGGTAGACTTAACATTATTGCTAATAGAGTTAAGGGTCGGGTCTGGGAGGGGAACCTGAAAGTGTTAAGTTGCAGGACACTCTTCAACAGCGAAAAGACCTTATACGATGGCGCAAAACTCAGCTCACGAGATATCTGCATCGAGATACATGTGCCCCGGCGCAGCTTCAAGATAGCTTCTGCTCGGTGGAACGTAATCAGGTTGACGGATCGGACTTTGAATTTCTCTTTCGTCAATAACTCTGCTGACATGTCGTCTTGACGGGTCAGCAACAGGAACAGCACTCAACAGTCGCTTCGTGTATGGGTGTTGTGGGTTTCCTAGTACCGCCTCGCGCGTCCCGATCTCGACGATCTCTCCTAGGTACATTACGGCCACCCGGTGAGCCACGCGCTCGACTACTGCCATATCGTGCGAGATGAACAGGTAGGCAATGCCAAGTCTCTGCTGCAGGTCTAGCATTAGGTTAACTACTTGAGCTTTTACCGAGACGTCCAGCGCAGATACGCTTTCATCTGCTACGATCAGATCGGGTTCAAGAGAAAGGGCTCGAGCAATGCATATCCTCTGCCTCTGTCCACCCGAGAACTGATGAGGATATCTTTCCAGTGTATCGGGAAGTAACCCGACCTGCGTCATTAGCTCGCGCGCCTTATAATGCGCTTCTTCGCGCGTGGCGAGGCCATTGACGAGCATTGGTTCGATGATGGAATTGCCGACACTGCGTCGCGGATTAAGGCTAGAGTATGGATCTTGGAAGATCATTTGCATGCGTCGCCGAGCTTGGCGCAACTTGTCTTTATCCATCTCAAGTACGTTTTCACCGTTCAGGTTGACCGTCCCCGCGTCCGGTTCGGTTAGCCTTAGAACTGAATGTCCTGTTGTCGATTTGCCGCACCCCGACTCCCCAACCAAAGCCAAAGTTTCACCGGACCGGATATCAAAGGAGACGTTCTCAACCGCATGCACTCTGCCAGCGACGCGACCTAAGATGCCTTTTCTAAGCGTGAAACGCGTTGTGAGGCCTTGCACTTTTAGTAGCGGTGCTCCGGGGGCGCTCGCTGGCGTCTCGTTTATCTTAATGTCCTCGGCTTCGCCGCTATTACGCGAGTAGATCTGAAACTTTCGGGGTAAACTTTCACCGGCCATGGAGCCGAGCCGCGGAACTGCTGAGAGCAGGGAGCGGGTGTACCCGGCTTTGGGAGCCCCGAAAATGTCGGCGGTGGTGCCGGTTTCGACGAGATCGCCGTTTCTCATGACGACAGTACGGTCAGATACCTCTGCTACAACGCCCATATCGTGGGTAATAAAAAGTACGGCCATCCCTTCGTCTTCTTGAAGCTCTTTGACGAGTGACAAGATTTGCGCTTGGATGGTCACGTCGAGAGCGGTTGTAGGCTCGTCAGCAATTAACATCTTCGGCTTACAGGCGAGAGCCATCGCAATCATGATCCGCTGGCGCATCCCGCCGGATAGGTTGTGGGGGTAATCCGAGAATCGCCGTTCTGCGTCAGAGATCCGCACACGATCAAATAGTCGCAAGGTTTCCGCGCGGGCTGCCCGAGTATCAAGGCCTCGGTGTATGGCCAGCGACTCGGCGATCTGGTTTCCGCAGGTCATGACCGGGTTTAGTGATGTCATTGGCTCTTGGAAGATCATAGCGATATCCCCGCCCCTGAGGCGGCGCATTTCATCAGGCGAAAGCTGAGGAATTTCTCGCCCCTCAAAAATGATGTTGCCTTCAATGCGGGCTTGGCCGGGTGGTAGCAACCCGAGGATAGACATCGCAGTTACACTTTTTCCAGAACCGGATTCACCGACCAGCGCGACGGTTTCGCCAGGGTTTACGTCAAACGACAACCCATGAATTACTTCAGTCCATTTTTTGCGAGCCCCAAAGGCAACCCGCAGGTCATCTACGCGCAGAATTGGAGACTGGGTTTTCTCAATCATGTTGTCTCGTCCTGTCAGTGGTCAGCGCGCGGATCGAGAGCATCACGCATCCCGTCGCCGATAAAGTTGAAAGAAGTCACTGCAAGGGTGATGGCTGCCCCTGGAATGATCGCCAGCCAAGGTGCGCTCGTCAAATATGTTTGGGCACTGTTCAGCATGTTGCCCCAACTTGGTGTCGGCGGTTGAATTCCGAAGCCGAGAAAGCTGATGTAACTTTCTGCGAGGATTGCGTTCGCAACATTTAGCGTAGCAGCAACCACGATCGGTGCGATCGCGTTTGGCAAGATCTCGCGAAACATCAAGCGACTGCTACTTGCGCCATAGGAATGCGCCGCAAGGGTGTATTCCCTAGTCCGCAGTGAGCGCGTCTGCGCCTCCACCACACGTGCTACTTCCATCCATGACGTCATCGCGATCAGAAAGATAATTGCAGGTACGGTTGGCGAGACCAGTGCCGAGATTGCGAGCAACAGAAAGATGGAAGGAAAGCAAAGCATCGCATCTACGAAGCGCATCAGAACAGCACCAATAGCACCGCCATAGAAACCTGCGATAAGTCCGACACTCACGCCGATTACCATACTGACGGCCATGGCGGAAAATCCGATAGAAAGTGAAATTCGTCCTGCCATTAAGAGCCGCGCCAGCGTGTCTCTTCCCATCATGTCAGTGCCAAAAACATGGGAACCGCTGAATGGCGCCGCGAACCGGCTCTGCATATCGATATGTGTATCACTAAAGGGCAGTAGCCAAGGACCGACAAGGCAAGAGAATGCTAGAACAATGATTGTTGCAAGCCCAAACAACGCTAGACGGTGGTCTGCAAACCTCTGAGCTACCGGCCACCGCGCGAGCTTACGGTTTGGTGCAGGGGAAACGGCTTCGGTCATCAGCTTTGCCTCGAAATTCTAGGGTCTGCAACACTATAGAGAAGGTCGGCCAACAGGTTGCCAAGGAGCACAATTACAGCCGAAAACATCAGGACACCCATCACAACTGGGTAGTCGCGGTAACTAATTGAATCCAGAAACAGCCGCCCCATCCCAGGCCACGTAAATACGGTTTCAGTCACCAATGCACCTGACAGAAGGACTGGAAGTTGAACGCCCGCAATGGTGATCATCGGTAGTAGAGCGTTGCGCATTGCATGACGAAATAGGATCCGTCTTTCGCTCACACCCTTTGCTCGGGCGGTCCGAATATAATCCTGGTTGATAACATCCAGCATGGAAGACCGCATGTATCGGCTCCAGACTGCGGTGGACACAAGTGCCAGAACGATACTTGGGCCTACCAAGTGGTGTACCCGGTTCCAGAATGAGCCATCTCCAATGGTGTACCGGTTTCCAGAGGGAAGCCAGTCAAGCCCTACTGAGAATACGTAGATGACAATCAGCCCGAACCAAAACGTCGGGATGGAAAGTGCCACCATCGCACCGACAGTCGCAAGACTATCAAAAAATGAGTATCGGCGAATGGCGCCAAGCGTGCCGATCCACACGCCGAGGACGACCGCAATTACAGTAGCTGTTAGCATCAACTCGAGCGTGGCGCCAAGATGGGAGAAGATGATATCGAGAACGGGCTGTCGATCCCGGTATGATACCCCCCAATCGCCTTGAAGCATTCTGAGGAACCACTCCCCGTACTGGACGGGGAGTGGTCTGTTTAGTCCCAACTGATCTGCCAGGCGGTCCAAATCAGCCTGCGTCATGCTTCCATCGACGGCATACTGGGAAAGGGGGCCGCCCGGAGCCAGATGCAGGATCGTGAACCCGATCATCGAGACCACGATTAGCAAGATGACGGCCTGGCCGAAGCGGCGAAGTAGAAAAGTTGCCAAGTGAATTACCTGTCAGTCAGTGTGAAAGGCTCAAGCGCCCCAGAACCAATGGCCCATGTTCCAAGCGTTTTGCCGCTGGTTGATATTGGGCTTGAATCCCATTAGGCCTTTTTTGATGCCTTCAACCGGCGCATATTGCCAGATTGGCAGGATGGGCATCTCCTCTCGGACAATCTCTTGAAGGCGGTAATAGATTTCCTTGCGCCGCTCGACATCAAAGGTTTCCTGACCTTCTTTGAGAAGCGCATCAGCCTCGTCATTTTCCCACTGCATGTAGTTGCCACCGCTGCCACCTTTTTTGGGGATGGCGGTGCTGGCGAAGCGGGCCGCCGGGTCAGGGTCCAAGCCGGTTCGAAACGTTGTGCCTACGAGCAAGCTGTCAAATTGACTCTGTACGTAAAAGTCGCCCCAAATAACTGCTGCAGGCAGGTTATTAATCGAAAGCTCTACTCCGATCGCTGCCCAATCCTGCATTAAAAATTGCTGTACCTGTTCGCGCAGTTGGTTTCCTGTCGTTGTGGAAATGTCGAAGGACAGGCGCACCCCATCTTTGCTGCGCATCCCGCTCCCGTCACGTTCCCAGCCTGCCTCATCCAAGAGGGCGTTCGCTTTCTCCGGATCGTAAACGTGCTCGGGCAGATTTGGATTGAACGCCCATGACTCACGGGGCGCAAAAGACTCTGTTGCCTCCGGTACACCATAATAGATGGCGTCGATTATCACGTCCTTGTTAATGGCGTGATAAAGGGCCTGGCGCACCGCTTTTTCACTGAGAGCAGGGTGTTCGAGGTTCGGCATAACAAGCTCGATATTCCCGCTTGGGGCAATGAACACATCCTGATCTGGAAGGTTCTTAGCTTCCTCGTAGAAGTTTTGGGGAATGCCGGAAATAAGGATCGTATCTACCTGCCCAGTCCGAAATTGGGCATAGAGGGAGGTCATATCAGGTACATACTTGAGGACGGCTTTCTCCAGATAGGGGCCGTCACCGTGATAGGTTTCATTTGCGATCAAAGTGATGTTATCGCCCGACGTGCGCGAGCCCCACTTGAACGGACCCGTACCAATAGGAGCGCTGTCAAATGGGGTTTGATTGGGATCCTCCGCCCCCTCGAGGAGGTGGCGAGGCGCCATATGGGTGTTGGCGAGAAGAGCGAGGTACGGAGAGAATGCTGCCGACATCCGCCATGACACTTCATTATCGCTAACGACGGTGATTTCCTCAAGAAGCTCGTGCCCGACACGGGTACGTGACCGGAAACCGTCAGCATTGATCAGTTCCAAGCTGAACTTCACGTCATGGGCAGTGAAAGGTGTCCCATCATGCCACTTCACATCGTCCCGCAAGCGAACGGTCCAGACGAGTCCATCTTTTGAAATGCCGCCATTCTCTACAGAAGGAATCTCCACAGCGAGATCCGGAAGAAGGCTGCCATCGGGCTGTGCAACCCAAAGCGAGCTGAATATATTGGTCCAGATAATCTCATCAACTTCTACGCCTGGCATAAGTGGGTGAAAGGATACTGGTTCCTGCGAAAGTCCAACCACTACAACGCCCGTGGGTGTTGCCGGCGGCGTACCCATAGCATCCGACTGGCTAAAGGCCGGCCCGGCCGCCGCTAGAAGTCCCAGCGACGAGAGCCCTAAGCCAAAGCCTAGCACGTCGCGGCGAGAGTGGATCATTGCGCCAGATTCTAATCTGGTGGATCGATAAGAAGCATTGCGTGTCATGAAATTTCCCCGTTGGCACAGGCCGCCTAATATTCTCTGAGCGGCACAATAATGAATTTAGTGATAGATATAATGAACTTTCTGTCAAGGTGCGTTCAGCGAAGGTTATGGGATAAAATGCGATAGGAAAATGGATATACAAGCATAAATAACTGTTTTACGAAAGTTTTATTGATGTTCTTCGCCATCCAAAGGCTTGGGAATGGCGCATTTGGCTTCATTTTCCGATCGATGCGACTCAAAATACCGATTATATATTGAACATACCTTACGCACAGCTTACGCTCAACTTCAGGCTAAAGGGCGAGACGATGACTGATTTAACCAACCTGAAGAAACCTGCGGAGGACGTGGCGTCTGCGCAGCAACCTTCACAGGCCGTCCTGATTGGGCAGCGCTTAAAAGTACTTAGAAAAGAACGCGGGCTGACGATCGCTCGGCTAGCTGCCGAGGCAGGAATGTCGGCTGGATTAGTCAGTCAGATCGAGCGCGGCACCGCCAACCCCTCGATCAATACCCTTGAGAAGCTGCGGGAAGTGCTTGGCGCCAACATCTGGGAGTTCCGTGAGGTTCCCAAGGAGCCAAGTGAAGCATCTTTCGTGCGACGCGCGCCCAACCGGCCCAAAGTCGTTGTCGGGGCGAATGGGTTTAGTAAAGAGCTGCTATCCCCTCAGAACAATGAATCGATGCGATTCATGATTTTGACAATCCCTCCTGGAGCCCAGAACAACGAGACCCTTACAGGTCCCGGCGATAAGGGTGGCTATGTCCTTGAGGGCGAGGTGCTTCTGTCGGTGGGAAGTGAGGCTGCAGTCCTATCCCCAGGGGATAGCTTTCAGTTCAGCAGCACGGAAACCCACAGAGTAGAGAACCATTCTGGGGAGACCGCCCGCGTTCTGTGGATCATCAGCATTCTGGATGCTCATTTTTGATCTCGGATTGAATTTCAAATTTCACCAAGACCCGCTGAATTGCGGCTACAACATCAGGATAATTCTGTGATTACACGTCATCAAACCACCCATATTCTTAGCAAGGCATTAGTTGCAAACGGCTTCGCATTTCTTTCGGGCTTGACTGCAAAAGATCGCAGTGGCGGTGTCGCCGAACAAACGGCAGACATTCTTGCTCAGATCGATGAGTACCTCGAATTGGCAGGTACCGACAAAAGCAAAATCGTTACTGGGAACGTGTGGCTGAAGGATATCAGCACCTTTGCCGAGATGAACGAAGCCTGGGAAGCCTGGGTAGACAAGGATGCGCTACCTGCGCGCGCAACCGTAGAGGCCCGTTTGGCCCGTGAAGATATTCTTGTGGAAATTCAGGTCCAAGCACTCGCCTGAACTTTTTCCTTTGCCCTGCTGAACACACAGTTACGCACTTGGAGACCATTGTCATGCAGCATAATGCACCTTCACCAGGCGACCCATCTTGGTGGCTGACCGAAGCCCTACAAAAAGAAGGGAACCCGACTCCAGTGCCGCCATTGGAGGGAGAAGAACGCGCCGACGTGGTCATCGTCGGCGGTGGCTTTACGGGTCTTTGGACTGCTTTGGCAATTAAAGACCGGGATCCCACTCAAGACATCGTTCTTATTGAGGCTAAGATATGTGGTGCCGGTGCCAGCGGTAAGAACGGTGGCAAAGTCCATGGATATTGGGCTAGCCTTCCCGGTCTTAGTGAAACTCTCGGTCCGGATGCAGCGGTTGAAGTCGCAAAACTGGGCACCAAAGCTCAAGATGGCATTCGAGCATTTGCAACTACCTCTGGAAGAGATGTTTGGTGGCGCGAGGCAGGCAACGTGCGTGTTTCGACCACTGCGGCACAAGATTCAAAGATCGATCACCATATCCGTGTAGTAGAACAGCTCGGAGTGACGGACACCGCACAAGCGCTCTCTTCCGAGGAGGTCGCGAGTTACTGCAACTCACCTTCCTTTCGAAAGGGTATGTACCTGTCCGAAGGGGCCAACGTACAACCGGCCCGCCTAACCCGCGCGCTCCGAAAAGCCGCTATAGAGCGTGGAGTGAGAATCTATGAGCATACGCCGATGCTCGGAGTGGATTCTGGCGCTCCAAACCGTATTAGGACGAAAGGCGGGTCGATTGAGGCTCGTGATGTCGTGCTCGCGACCAATACCGCACTCGCCAGTGAAAGCTGGGTGAAGCCTTATGTTACCGTCTTTTCAAGCTATGCTCTTATGAGTGAGCCAGCAGAAAGGGAGCTGGCCAATATGGGGTGGACGGGTGATGAGGGGATGGCGGATATGCGGATGTTCGTCCATTACTTCCGGAAGACTGCGGATAATCGTGTGCTGATGGGGTCTGGGTCAGGTCCCATTAGCTACAATGGTAGCTCGACATCCACCCTCCTCACCAAAGATCAAGCGTCCGGTGCCCGCGCAGTGGCGGGCTTGCGCCGCCTACTCCCCGGACTTTCCTCAGTGGGCGTATCCAAGGTCTGGGGTGGCGGGATCGACATCTCTTCGGACCGCCTCCCCTTCTTTCGCACGCGTCCCGGAACGCGCATTCACTACGCGGCTGGCTATTCAGGTCACGGAGTTAACCCGACCTACATTGGAGGTCAGTGCCTAGCGGCTTTGGTGCTTAACTCTAAGGACGAATGGGCGAACTCGCCGTTCTGCCGTCGGGAAGTTCCCAAGTTACCACCGGAACCATTTCGGACAGTTGGTGGTCGTTTAGTGCGCCGATCGATCATGGGCTGCGAAGCGGCAGAAGATCGAGGGGAGAAGCCGCGGCTTCTCTACCGTGTCGGAGCCGCGATCCCTAAAACCTTCGGCTTACGCATAGGAACGAGGTAAAACCTGCGCCAGTGGTTTGATCTCGTCGCCTCGCTTAACACTATTGCTAATACGGTTTCACGCCACGATGCTCGGGCCAAACTTGGAAAGTGTTAAATACCCTTTCACCGAGCCTCCGCATGCGACACAAAGCGGTTGAGTTTGGGGCAAGCCGACAGCCATTGATCACGGAGGCTTCTCTATTTCGATATAGAAACACCTGTAGCGACCGATCCAATGCCGACATCCAGACCGCCTGCGGCGATCCATTCGTGCCCGTTCGGAGCTGCCATTGACGCAATTGCGGACTCGTGTTGCGGAGCGTAAAAGTCCTCACCATCGCCGGGAGATATCAATGGATCAGTCCGATCAAGATCTCGATCAACTTGACGCGCTGCTGCGTGCGCTGCCCGTTGATAACATGCCGATGACGCTCAGCGAGCTCGATGGCTACATAGTCGGTGTTCTTGCCTGCCCGGAGATGATCCCGCCTTCGGGGTGGCTGCCTCAGGTCTGGGGTGAGACTGGAGAGGCAGAATTCCCTGACGAAAAAGCCGCCGAGGAGACCATTAGTGCGGTGATGGCACATTATAATTCGATCGCCGCGTCCATAACCGGCTCGCTTTGGGTCGAACCGATTTACGAGGTTGATCCCAATAGTGACGAAGTCATGTGGGAGCCTTGGGTCGATGGCTTCACGCGCGCCATGCGGCTACGGCCGGAAGCTTGGAGTCAACTTCTCGATCAAGCCGACGAAGAGACGCGGGCAACGATGATCTTCCTGATGGCGCTTCAAGATATCTACATCGGCCAAAGTAAGTTCACGGATGAGGAGATCGACGAGATCGACCTGGAGGCACCAGATCTGATCCCAAACTGTGTCGCTACAATACTCCATCAGTCTCGCCCTGAGCTTTCACCTCGGCATTCCGAAATGGGTCCCGGTAGGCCGTTCAAGGCAGGCCCCCGGCCAAGGCAGAACGATCCATGCGCCTGTGGGTCGGGGCGCAAATACAAGAAATGCTGCGGCCGACACTGAGTTGGAACGCTCAGGCTTCTACCAGCCCTAAGCCGACCTTGGGGTATTGCGCAGCTAAGGTCTGAATAGCCCTTAGTGACCGTGCCGAGCCGAACCAGCCATCTGTGCGTCACGCAGCTATATTTTACCAGGCCGGACCATGAATGTGCCAGACCAAGCTGAATTCGTTTCCCATCAGGTCTGAAATGCTCGTTAAGCCTCGCCCTACTTTCCGGCAGAAAGCGAAATAGGCCAACTTCCGCTGAGAACAAGTGTGCGTTTGAGCATTTTTTCGCTGCATCGCAGCAATTTCATTCATGATCAATCAATCCGCAGTTGTTTCAACCGACCGTCATTCCTATATGGCGATTTCAAGCATTAGCACTCAGTTTGGTGCGTTGCTCTTGCCCCCCCCCCCCGCCCGGCTACTGAGAGGTATCCTCATGGAATACGACGCATATGCCTTGTCGCCACTCGATTTATCTTTTGCTGAATCGGATATCCGCTTCGACAAAATCACCCATCTGGCTTCAAAGCTTCTGCGGGCACCTGTTTCACTACTCACTGTCATTGACGATCTGGGAGATCGGCAATTGCTGAAATCTGCCGTAGGTGTCCCAGACGAGTTGCGACAGAGCCGCTCCACGCCGCTAAGCTACTCCTTTTGCAAACATGTGCGAGATAGCGATGCTCTTTTGTATTTGGCGGATGCTCGGGAACATCCACTGCACATGCACAATCCGGCAATAGATGCGTTTGGCATTATAAGCTATCTTGGCGTCCCATTTCACGGCGAGCGAGGCAAGCCGCTGGGTGCCCTTTGCTGCATGGACCAACGTCCGCGAACATGGACTGAGCAGGAAGTGGAGCTTTTGATGCAGTTGGCTTCGATCGCGGACGACCAGTTTTATTTGGCCTCTGCGGTAAGAGATCGAGCAAGGGCTAAAC
Source organism: Sulfitobacter litoralis (assembly GCF_900103185.1). Lineage (GTDB taxonomy): Bacteria > Pseudomonadota > Alphaproteobacteria > Rhodobacterales > Rhodobacteraceae > Sulfitobacter > Sulfitobacter litoralis. Next base: position 42,395 of record NZ_FNJD01000024.1, on the reverse strand, counting down.
TTCTTGCTGAAAAAGCGGCGTCGACCCGAGCAAGTTTTCTATCGCATGCGAACCATGAGGTCCGGACGCCTTTAAGCGCAATTTCTGGGGCCGCGCGCCTTCTTGGTGCTATTTCGACAGATGATAAGACGCAAAGCTTGGTCGAGGTGATCGAGCGAAATACCTCTCGGTTGCGCGCGCTCACGGATGATTTGGTTCGCATCGCTGAATTAGATACCGCTACTGCTTCCATTGCGGCAGAATCTTTTGATCCTATCAACGTCATCGAAGATGTTGTCGCCCGAAACCGCGAGGCCGCGCAAGCCAAGGGGATAGCTCTGACATCGAATAGTCTGGCCCCAGACAATATGGTCTTTTTGTTCGACGCTCACATTCTCACAAACGTGGTTGATCAGCTTGTGGCAAATGCTATCAAATACACGGCCGCTGGTGAAGTTCGGGTGACAATAGAGGTGCTTTCGCAAGAAGGCACTGTCATTATTCGCGTTAGCGATACCGGAGTGGGTATGGGATCAAATCTGCAAAGCAGGCTTTTTGATGAGTTTGAGGGCCATGATCCGAGATCTGCCCGGGACGGTGGCGGGACCGGCCTTGGGATGAACATCATTAAACGTGAAATCGATTTGCTGGGGGGCACCATATCTCTGTCCAGTGGGCTCGGTAAAGGGACTCATTTTACCATTCGCCTCCCAACAGCCCGTAGCTTGGTGGATAGTGAGCTAGAAAAAGCGGTCGAGCAGAATGACCACCGCTATATCACCTGTCTTGAATGTGGTGAGAAGCTGAGCATTCTGCGTCGCCATATTAGGCAGAAGCACGACATGACGCCGGAAGCTTATCGCACTAAATGGGGCTTGCCAGACGACTTTGAACTTTCGAGTCCAGCTTACAGGGTAATGCGGAACGCTGTTAGAAACCGCAAATAAAACACCTTGCCATCTGCGGCGAACGGCAGGTTTGTCCGCACAGCATACCTCTATCCAGAGCGCAGCGAAAGTCCGGTTTCCGCCCAAAGAGACCTCACTTAGTGCTGGACTGTGCATTGGCATCCGGCAGCCTCCCAAATGGCCTCGGATACCTTTGAAAATGAGGCCGACTTAACACTATTACTAATAGTGTTAAACATTCAGGTGCCACGGCCACCGGCTCAGTAGGATACGGGGCCTGTTACCACTTCTAAGTTTAACAGTCTTCATGCATAGTGTTAAATATGAGCGAAATGCGCCTCCACGATACCCAAGGAAATCGGCTCTATCTTAATGCCGAGGAGCGCGCCGCTTTTCTGGCTGTGGCCCGGCGGCAGCCCGCCCGCGACCGCACCCTCTGTGAGACCCTGCACTGGACCGGGTGCCGACCGTCCGAACTCCTGGAGATTACACCGGCCAGGATCGACCTATCCGGTGGCACAATCGCGATCCGGTCCCTGAAAAAACGGCAAGACGCCGCAGGACGTCAGAAAACCGTGTTCCGGACCGTGCCGGTCCCACCCGAGTTCCTCGATACTTTGAACACCGCCCATGGGATCCGGGAGGCTCAGAAATCGCGGCGCAAAGCGACCGCACCTATCTGGGATCTGAGCCGTGTCCGGATCTGGCAGATCGTGAAGCGGATCATGATTGATGCGAGTATCCCAGATGCACCGCACCGTTCCCCTAAGGGTCTCAGGCATGGATTTGGCGTACATGCGACAGTTCAGGGCGTACCTCTGCACATGTTGCAGCGCTGGCTTGGCCATGCGCAACTCAGCACTACTGCGATCTACGCCGACGCGGTCGGAAAAGAAGAACAGGGCATTGCGTCCAGAATGTGGGGGAAGTGCTGATCATGTTACCCGTCGAAGAGAGAATACTGCTTTTGGATGAAGTCGCCAGCACGGCTCTCTCATCGTGGCAAATACACCTTTTAGGTCATGAGCGCTTTGCAGAATTCCCAGAGGAACATCGACAGCATCCTGCCTGCCTAGGTCATCGCAACGTTACAAACCTGCTTAGCATGATCGGCGCGAAGACTCCCATGTCGCTTCATCTTTACCAACGGTTGTCGGGCGTCTTATGAGAGCCATACTCACGCGGCGCATCGCACAGCGCAAACCGTTACGCTTGATGAAGATAATGCGGCACAAGGCACGCCGGTTATCAACGCGTGCCACGCCATGGTTCTTCGGAAAATAAGGCCGCAGCCACTCCACCTGTGCTTCGCTCAGCCTAAATAAGGTTACTCATCGATTCCCATTTAATTCGGGAACGGTAAACTATGCAGACCCTCAATCTCAGGCCGATTGATGGGACCTGAGCCGAGGGAAACAGAGATTATTAGTAAGCGGTGGCCCGGGGTCACGTTGTAGGGTGTGATCCGCGCTGCGAGAACGAACTCATCTTATGATGGGGAGTGCGTTTCGCAATGTGCGCTACAAATTCGTTTCTCAGAACGCTTGGCGTTGAGATTTATGCGTCCGGCCACCGCCGTTGGTCGGATACCGCAAAGGCACAGGCTGTTGCGGACACGCTTGAGGTTGGTGCAACGGTGAACGCCGTCGCTGAGCGATATGGCATCCTTCCGAACCAGCTATCGGCGTGGCGTCGACAGGCCAAGCAAGGAAAGCTGTTATTACCCGCGCCGGATGCTGACGCGCCACTCTTCGCTCCACTGGTCGTTTCTGCTGGGCCGGAGGAGGCCCCAGAAGCTTTAACCGTTCCGAATGAGGCGATCAGATTGATCTTTGGTGAGATCGCCATCGAGCTGCCGCTGCAAACCTCCGCCTCTCGGATTGCAGAGATCGCCCATGCGCTTGAAGCTTCTTCATGCTGATGCCATCGCAAGGCGTTCGGATATTGGTTGCGACGCGGCCGGTGGACTTCCGTAAAGGGCACGATGGATTGGCTTCGATGGTTCAGTCGGCACTGGCCCAGGACCCCTTTACAGGAACAGTCTTTGTATTCCGCGCCAAGCGCGCCGACAGGATGAAGATTTTGTTCTGGGACGGGAGCGGGCTCGTGATGACCTACAAACGACTCGAGGAGAACAGCTTCATTTGGCCCGCCATTCGAGATAGCGTGATCACCTTGAACCGCCCCCAATTCGAGGCGCTTTTTGCAGGGTTGGACTGGCGTCGGGTGCGCTCTTTAGAACCCCGCAGACCGGCTGCGGCAGAGTGACTCGGGGGCGCAAAAGGCCTGCCCATTTGGGCGTAAATCAAGTTATAATCCGGGCATGTCCAACCTGCTGCCCATCGATATATCCGCCATCCCCGAGAGCCAGCGTGAAGCTGTCTTGGCGGTGCTGCGCGAGAACAATTCGCTGAAGCAAGAGACGACCGGGCTCCAAACCAAAACATCCGAGCTGGAAGTTTTGGTTAAGCGTCTGGAGCACCTAATTGCCGAACTCAAGAACGCCACACATGGCAAGCGCTCGGAGAAGTTAAGCGAGGATGAGCGGCAGCTGGCTTTTGAAGACCTTGAGGTGGCCGTCGCCGAAGTTGAGACCCAGCAAGCTGAGCAGACCTCCTCAGAGGCACGGCCTCGCAAAGCTGCCCGGCGCAACCGTGGCAATCTTCCCGCAGACCTTCCACGGGTTGAACGGGTGGTCGAGCCTCAGAGTTTAAGCTGTCCCTGCGGATGTGGCGAGATGCACCGTATTGGCGAAGACCGCACCGAGCGACTGGATGTCATTCCAGCGCAGTTGCGTGTCATCGTCACCGTTCGCCCCAAATATGCTTGCCGCTCCTGCGCTGAAGGTATCACGCAGGCCCCGGCTCCTGCGCATTTGATCGAAGGCGGGTTGCCGACCGAGGGCGCCATCGCGCATGTGCTGGTCAGCAAGTTCTCAGATCACCTGCCGTTGTATCGTCAAAGCCAAATCCTTGCCCGCTCCGGCGTCGATATCCACCGCAGCACTTTGGCCGATTGGGTCGGCACAGCGGCTTTCCATCTGAGCCCTGTCGTGGACCGCTTGGCTGAGCATCTAAAGAAGTCCGGCAAGCTATTTATGGATGAGACAACGGCCCCCGTTCTGGACCCAGGTCGAGGCCGCACGAAGACAGGATACCTTTGGGCACTGGCGCGCGATGACCGAGGATGGGGTGGAGATGATCCGCCAGGCGTTGTCTTCACCTATGCCCCGGGTCGTGCAGGGCAGAATGCAGAGCAGATATTGCGGGGCTTTGACGGCACTCTGCAACTGGACGGCTATGCTGGCTACAACCGACTGACGCGCCCGTCGCGGAAAGGCGGCGCGCCGATCACCGTCGCGTATTGTTGGGCACACGCGCGTCGCAAGCTGAAAGAGGTCTTTGACCGAGACGGCTCAGAGATCGCCGCAGAAGGGCTGCGCCGGATCGCAGAGTTCTACCGCATTGAAAGCGAGATCCGTGGGATGGGTTCCAGTCAGCGCCTCTCGGCACGTCGGACCCGCACGGCTCCATTGATTGCAGAGTTCGGCGAGTGGCTTCAGAACCAACGGTGCCGGATATCCTCGAAGTCCCGCCTCGGCGAGAAGTTGACCTATATCCATCGGCAATGGAGCGGGTTGCAAACCTTTCTGCACGACGGTCGGGTCGAAATCGACTCCAATGCCGTCGAAAACCTGATCCGCACAATTGCTCTGACGCGAAAGAATGCGCTTTTTGCCGGCCACGACGAAGGTGGCCACGCCTGGGGCCGCATCGCATCTCTCATCGCCACCGCGAAGGTCAATGATGTCGAACCGTTCGCATACCTCAAGGCTACCCTTGAAGCGATTGCGTCAGGTCATCCTGCCAATCGCATCGACGATCTTCTTCCGTGGAATTTCCAGCCGTAAAGCTGACCCGACAGTGCCCTCCTAGGAGCGCTTACATGCGTCCCGCCATGTCTCTAAAATCAAAAAACCCGGCCCCGTCAGGGGCCAGGCTTCTTCCGCCTATTCGGCGGTCGACATAGTGAGTTAGGCCGCCTATTCGGCGGGAAACTTGGCTGCCTATTCGGCTGCCTTACCTCAATAACCATACACACAACTAGTTAAGGCATGATTAAAGAATGGCCTTCTAGGTGTTGGTACCTGATATTTAGACGTCTAAGCACCAGATAACTCCACCCCGTAGTCCCTGAGAAACTCTACCGTAGTCGCCATCGTGAAACTCCCGCCCAATATCCATCAGAAACGGAGTCGCAGCTCAGGCGAAAACTGGGAAGGTGCTGTCTAGGCAACGCTTACGATTATTATATATTTAGTGTTTGCTATACATTGCGCCCATATTAAATGATGCGTAATTACAACATGTATTAAAGTTAAGTTAAACAACCTATGGGTATTGTTGTGTGTCATCGAAATGCTTGAGATGTTGCTGTGGTTAATATCAATCCACTAAGGACCTTCCAATGAAGACTTTTACCTATAGCATGGCTCTAGCCCTGCTTGTTTCCGCACCAGCGCTTGCAGGTGACTTGGTCACCCCAGTTATCGAACAACCCGTAATGATGGCTGAACAGCCTTCAGTTCAGACATGGGCTGGCGGCTACATTGGTGGCAACATCAGCTACGGTTTTGGCTCGCTCGATGCGAACGATGATTTGGCTTCGACTTTGGCCACCAACGGCTTCAGTGACAATCTCTCCGAACCCGATGGTGTGTCGGGCGCATTGCGAGCGGGCTACGATTGGCAGTTCGGCCGCGGCGTGTTCGGTCTTGGGGCTGAATACAATTTTGGTTCATACGACGGTGACGGCGAGGGTGTTTTGGCGGGCTCCGGAGTGAACGTCGAAATCCAAGATATGGCGACAATTTTTGCGCGCGGCGGCTATCTTGTGAAGGATAACTTCCTTGCGTACGGCCTATTGGGCTACAGTCAGGCCGAAGGCGAAGTTTCGCTCGGTGGGACTAAAGAATCCGAGGACCTCGACGGCGTGACAATCGGTTTCGGCGGTGAATACATGTTCACCCAGAACTGGACAGGGTACGCAGAGTATAGCTACACTGATTTTGGTGATGTTGATAACACTGACGGCCAGCTAGAAGCTGATCTTCAGCAAATAAAGTTCGGTGTGAACTACCGCTTCTAAACTTATAGGCCTCCAGAACCCTAAGTTTGAACAGCTACCCGGGTAAATAGGGTAGCTGTTTTTTTATTAGAAATGCAACCAGCGTCAGTTTAGCGAGCTGGATACTTTAGATGCCGACATGAGTGTTGATGCGCGATGAATGACTTAGCGACTCAGACTTCCTCATATGACCAAAACTACAAGCAATAATTTTTTAGAAAGCTGCACGTTGGTTTCAATAATACGAGTGTCGTTGACCACATCTCTTACAACCCTTTTCAGGCATAGTTGTGCTCTCTCGCCATGAATGAAATCCGATTAAGCACAGAAAATATTTAAATTGTTTTTTACACATGAATTCTACTCTGTTAATTAAATCTAGTAATTTGCATGTGCGAAATAGAACTTTACATCAAATTTGAGCTACTCTTTGGTCCTGCTGATCTGAGATTTAGTCTTGATATATGGTATCAGCATTGAAACCTAGTTACCGACAAATTCAGCATTGGCTTGGAATATTCATGCCCCTCTTTAAGGACATTGATGACCTTGACGCAGGTGTAGAACTGATCGAGCTGCAAGCCCCGTACCAATTCACGTTATATTCTAGGGAAAGATTACTCTTCCGTCTATCTCCAACCCCAAAATTTTTAGATACACTATTATTTGGCAACTCAAGCAGCATCATGCATCACGGATATAGTAGCGCCTATTAAGCGCGTTAATTATAGCTTCAGCGTCCTTTGCTGGCATTTGGTCTAGGCTCTGGACGCAAAATGATGCGAAATGGTTTTCATTTAGATGAGACAATACATTTTGGAGCTCCGTTCCAGTAGGTCGACCTGGACGAATATACCCGACATCGAAAGGACCCTCCACTCGCGCACCTCTTGCCATCTCTAAGTGATTGCTCAAGCCGATCGGCGAAACCTGTCGAGATGACCTAAAACGATAGCTAATTTGCTCCCTTAGTTCTAGCACTTTGTCTTTGTAATGTGTCTGGAGTGTCGAGCGTCGCATCGGATGTGGCTGATGTTCAGAAATGAGGTACTTGTCCTTCAGTCCCGCTAGTCTCGCTGCATCACGTTGTGCGGCATTATAGCCGGGACGATCCTTGCGAACCTTAGATTTTAGCCACTGTAATGCCGGGTTCGGGAAAGATCTAAAACTGCCCCGAATAATAGGTGTACCATCGTAAAAGTAATCCTGAGGCGTCATCGGTCGCCCTACGAAAATATCATCGTTCAAATATAAAAACTGCTCCGCCAAGCCCGGAATACGATGTATCATCGTTTCAATCGACCTCGACGAGAAAACCGGCAAAAGATCAGCATGCTCTCCAAAAATATCTACGTGATCGACGACTTTGACATTAGAGTACGCTGCCAAAATAGGATCTAAGATCACTGGGTGCTGAGCATCAGTAACGATGTGTATGTTCCTCAGGAATGGGCAAAATTGTAGAAGTGACAGTACTGCAAATCTGATTTCCCCCAAGCTATCGAAGCGTGTTGGCTCATATGAGCTTGGCGATACCGTTTGGTCCAAATATTTGGCGCGTTTGTTTTGGTGCTGCGGGTCTGCACCGTTCACCCAAGTAACTACAGCATCAATCATTTTAGGTCTTTCAGTTCAAAATTTTTACCCTTGGAAAATCAGCTTACGAGAACTGATAGATCTTATTAAGCTAGTATCTTCAGCCACAAATTAGAATATCACAAGTCCAGTAAACTAGTCAAATACGGCGACGGAATCGGATTTCCTAAATATTTTTATGGCGACTTCTAGTTATGGTAAGAGTAGTGCTAGACTACGAATAGAATGAATAGCCCCTAGTTTCCTAGACACCTTCTTGGTTCACATTGAACTGTCTGTTTTCGAAGTTGACAGGCGACAGCATACCGTTTCTGACATGTTTGCGTTTCGGGTTATAGAACATTTCGATGTAGTCGAAGATGTCCTGTCTGGCCTGCTCGCGGGTTTTATATGTTCGACGCCGGACGCGTTCCCGTTTGAGCAGGTTGAAGAAGCTCTCAGCGACCGCATTGTCATGGCAATTCCCGCGCCTGCTCATCGAGTGTTCGATATTGTGGGCCCGCAGAAACGCCGCCCAGTCCCTGCTGGTGTATTGTGAGCCTTGATCCGTGTGGATCAGGACGCGTCGCTTAGGTTTGCGTCGCCAGACAGCCATCAGAAGGGCTTGCAGTACGAGGTCTGTTGGTTGCCGCGATTGTGTCGCCCAGCCGATCACACGTCGTGAGTAGAGGTCGATGATAACCGCCAGATAGAGGAACCCCTCATAGGTTTTGATGTAAGTGATATCGGACACCCAGGCGGTGTCTGGCGCTGTCACATCAAACTGCCGGTCTAACGTGTTGTCGACGACGACTGACGGCCTTCCACCATACTTGCCCGGCTTACGTTTGTACCCGATCTCAGCGCGGATCCCAGCCAAACGGGCCAACCTAGCAACACGGTTTGGGCAACTGGTCTCACCCAACTCCACCAGATCGTCATGCAGCTTACGGTATCCGTAGACCTTGCCACTGTCGTTCCAAGCTTCTTCGAGCAGCTTGGTCTGACGCGCATCCTCACGCGCACCGTGGCTTAATGGATTTTTAATCCATGCATAGAACCCGCTGGGATGGATATTGAGGCAACGACACATCCTGCGTACCGAATACTGAGGGCGGTGCTCGGCAATAAACGCGTACTTCACCTTGCATCCTTTGCGAAGTACGCAGCGGTGAGTTCAACCGGTCAGCGCAATAGGGTGTATTTGGCTCTGCCCTGAAAGGATTGCGCTATGCCTCGCACTGGTCGCCCCGGCTTATCCGCCGAACAGAAGTTGGAACTCTGGACACGTTGGAAGAACGGAGAGTCGCTCAGCGACATCGGCCGCGCTTTGGGCAAACATGCAGCTTCGGTTTTTACCATTGTCGTGGCTAAAGGCGGCATAGCGCCAGCGATTAGGCGACGACGACCGGGGTCCCTGACGCAGTCGGAGCGTGAAGAGATCTCGCGTGGTTTGAGTGCTGGCCATTCACAGCAGCGCATTGCGTCTGTCCTTGGACGCTCAGCATCGACGATAAGCCGAGAAATTACCCGTAATGATGGGCGACAAGCATACCGCGCCGCGAAAGCTGAGGAGAGAGCGATGCAATCTGCACTTCGGCCCAAGCCCTGCTTTCTGTCGACGCACTCTGCTTTGCGGGCCATGGTGGCACAGAAGTTACAGGAGCAATGGTCACCCCAGCAAATAGCGGGATGGCTCAAGATCACGTTCGACGGAGACGAGACCATGCATGTCAGTCACGAAACGATCTATAAAAGCCTGTTCATTCAAGCCCGTGGTGTACTGAAGAAAGAGCTGATGGCACATCTGCGCAGCCGTCGGATCATGCGTAGGGGTAAAACGGCCAGCACAGCGGGGCAGACCCGTGGGCAGATTATTGATGCGGTGTCGATCCGGGACAGGCCGGCAGAGATTGAGGATCGCGCGGTGCCAGGCCATTGGGAAGGCGATTTGCTGAGCGGAGCCAAAAATAGTCACATCGCCACGCTGGTGGAAAGGACTTCCCGCTTTGTCATGCTGGTTCAAGTGAAGGGCAAAGATAGCAACACAGTGGTGGACGCACTCATCCGGCAGGTTGGCCAACTTCCCAAAAGTGTCATGGCATCGCTGACTTGGGATCGCGGCACTGAGCTGGCATATCATACCAGGTTCAGCGTCACGACGGATATCTCTGTCTACTTCTGTGACCCTCAGAGCCCATGGCAGCGCGGCAGCAACGAAAACACCAATGGGCTTTTGCGACAGTATTTTCCTAAGGGCACCGATCTATCATCCTTCAGCCAAGACGATCTCGACCAAGTGGCGCTGAAGCTGAATACGCGCCCAAGAAAAACACTTGGTTATGCAACGCCCTCTGATAGGTTCAATGCAGCCCTTGCGTTGACCGGTTGAACTCACCGCCGCTTTTTTTAGGATGTCGCGCTCCTCCGTCATCCGCGCCAACTCACGCTTGAGCCTGCGGTTCTCAGCTTCATGGTCAACAGATGATGTCTGTGACGCAGCTTTTGCGTAGAGCTTCATCCATTTGTAGAGCGAATATGTACTGACGCCCAACCGTTCCGAAACCTCGCGAACGGCATACCCCCGCACTGTTATCTGATGGACTGCATCGCGCTTGAAATCGTCACTGAAATTTGGCTTCCCCATAACGGCCTCCTTGCCTCAAAGTTAGGGAAGAAAGCGTCTACAAATCTAGGGGCTATTCACACCGCCCTCCGCCTGCTTCAACACTGCCATGATTTGCGCGTCGCTAAATCGTCCGTTCTTCATCGTAAATCTCCTCAGATATCCTGCCGAGAAAATTCTACTTTTGAACACCTCTAATTTTAGGGGGGATTACCCTACAATTGTATATTACCTGTATCCATGGCATGCGAACTACAAATTTAGTAGCTATCCAGTTTGATGAGGAACTATGTTTGCAGAGTTAGTGAAATACTTTGACGGTCTGTGTAAGTGGTACAAATATCGATCTGTCTTTAGTCGATTTTACCCCCCTCCAGGCATCATTGAACTCCAAGACCCGCCGTCTCAACGCCTCCTATCTGTAGATATTTGCATTATAACTCATTGCGGCTTTCCCGGTGGAAATGCTGCGACTACTGTCACAGAAGCAGAAGCCTTTGTCGAAGCAGGATACAGCGTCGCGATTGTGCATTGCAGCGTCAGGAGAAGCCGATGGAAATGGAATTGGACGGCCGAACGATATCTACTCGTAGCAGACACTATTTACCCAGCGCATCGCGTAAAGCACGTCATATGTAACAAATTGATTGTACGTGGTCCACGCATGATGCTGACTAATAATTTCAGACGGCTCACAAAGAGAATATCGGCTGAACATGCCATATTCGTGGTTAACAACTCGGCATATGGAGAAAATGGCAAAACCGTTTTCTCATGGTCTGAACTGCACAAGCGAATAGCCTCATTGGGCTGGCCCTCGGTCGAACTCTGCCCCACCGGACCAATTATTCGTGAGGAAGCCGAGCGAGAAATGAGCAAATCTAAGGAGGTGGCTGAACTATCCGTACGAGATTGGTCGCCAGTAATCGAAGCCTCCAAATTCAAATTCCGACCTCGCAACAACATGGTTCCGCCGATTGTCATTGGGCGCCATGCGCGCGACCACCCAGGGAAGTGGTTGGTAGATCGGTCGGACCTCCTTGCTGTTTACCCGGAAGATGATCCGGATATTCAGGTGGACATATTAGGCGGTGCTGAAACAGTGGATAATGCCCTTGGGGGAGTGCCAAGCTGTTGGACTGTACGTCCATTTGGCGTAGACAGTGTCCAAACTTATCTTGAACATTTAGACGTGTTCGTAAATTTTCCTTCGCCAGCACTCCACGAGGCATTTGGCCGCACAGTCGTTGAGGCGATTTTATCGGGTTTGCCGGTTATCCTGCCGCCCAGATTCGAGGCGACGTTTGGTGATCTGGCTTTCTATTGTGCGCCGAACGAAGTACGCGGTCTCATCTCGGCGATTTCCGAAGACGATACCTCGCGACTCGCATATCTAGAAGAAGTCCGAACCATCGCCGAGAATTTATATTGCACACCAAACCTTTTATCACGGCTTGATAACCGGGTTGCCCCGCAAAAACCGACTCTAGATGGCGATGCTGGCCGCTGGCGTCAGGCAATGATTCAGGCATCGACCGCTCCTTCGTAGTATAATCGCAAACCAGTTAGGATAATATCTCGATCTTGTTGCGACATCATGTCTAAGCTTTGAACGCAAAATGATGCAAATGCACACTGATTTAATTTTTTCATAGTCTCAGAGAGAGCACTTCCGGTCGGACGCCCTGGTTTCACATATCCAACGCCTTTTACCGGGACTGTTGCATTGTTTAGGTGAGGCCGGGTTGGGGCGATGTAGGTTTCCCGGATCATGCGCCGGCAAACAACTGGCTGATGAATTTTATCTCCCCTCGAACGCCTGGTTGCTTGTGATGGATGTTGCCGCGTTTGATAGTTCTGATCGTCTCAATCCCACTCAGGGTCGCTTTGGCTGATCGCAGCGATCGAAAGCTCTGTCGGTAGCCGAGAAGCCGTTTCATGGCTGCATGATCTCTTTCGATGAGATTGTTGCGCCGCTTTCTGTCGATGTGCCGGATGCTGTCAAAATGTGGATAATAGCGATGATTAATTTCGCGAATGACGCGTTGATAGCTCTTCGCTTTGTCGGTCACAATCGTCACGGGCGGGTGCAGTCGCACACGCTCAATCGCCTTGTTCAGAAAGGCTTTAGCGGCCTTCGCGTCCCGTCGTGCAGTGAGGCGAAAATCGACCATCTGACCGTTCGCGTCGACAGCCCGCCACAGGTATCGCCACCCGCCGCCCACCCGGACATAGGTCTCATCAACATGCCAATCGACACTGGCCCGGCGCAAAAATTTTTCCGCTCGTTTGGTCAATTCAGGTCCGAATTTCTGAACCCAGCGATACACCGCCGACCGATCAATAGTGATCCCGCGCTCTGCGAGCAGATCCACAACGTCCTGGTAGGACAGTGGATAGCGCAGATATCACTGCACCGCGCAAAGGATGATGTCGCGCGGAAAACGGTGATGCTTGAATGGGGATCTGCGCGGCATGCTCAACCTCAAAAGCCCAAAGCTGGCCGACGCCGACGATTAACGCAACAGTCCCATCGCTTCTACGCTCTCGCCGGTGACCCCCCTGCTCGGCCGGGATTAGTGAAAGGCACCACCGGATCGGGTGCCCCCATTGCGGTAGAGCTTTGGTCCCTACCCGTTGAAACTGTCGGCAGCTTTCTGAAGGACATTCCTGCCCCGCTGGGAATAGGCACTGTCGATCTGTCAGACGGGCGGCAGGTGAAAGGGTTCATTTGTGAGGCCGAAGCAATTGCAGATAGCGCAGACATCACCCAGCTTGGCGATTGGCGGCAGTATCTAGCGCAGGTGTAAGGTTGGGGGCGGGTGGCAATTGAAACGCCTCAAAATCCAGCACGTCAAAGCCTTCCCCTACAGCCTCAATCGCCCGGGCATACAACGCCACATACTCTGCCAACATCTGGCCTAGCGTGAACAACCGCTCCACCCGCTTCCGCGCTTCAGTGCGGGGGATGGTGATCGCCTCCTTCAGCGCATTTGCCAATTCGCCAGCATCTGCCCCAGCATAACGCGCCACATCGCCAGCCACCTCATGGATCGCCCCATTCTCGACTGTAGCGATTGGCAGGCCGCAGGCCATGGCCTCAATTGCGGCGAGGCCGAAGGGTTCGTCCCAAAGCGGCGTGAACAGCAGGACAGAGGCGCGGGCAATGGCCTCGGCCAGATCTTTACCTTGCAGGTGGCCGCCGTAGCGGGCCCCTTCACCCAACAGCGGCGAGATTTTTTTGTCGAAATATGTCTGATCCTCGATCGTGCCGTAAAGCGTGAGCGGGATACCAGCGAGCTTCGCGGCCTTTGCAGCTAGGTGCGGCCCCTTGGTGGGCGTGATGCGGCCCATCCAGACGGCGGTGCCGTCGCCTTGGGGGCGGAATGGCCAATCGGCCAAGTCGATGCCATTGGGGACCACGCGGGCAAAGGGTGCAGTACCGTCATCAAACCACGTTGCCAATTGCCGCTGCGAACAGGTGGTAAACAGCGACCACGGCGCCCCTCCATCGGCGATGGCACGCTTCAATACATCGAACGGCGGCACATGCAGGGAGGTCACCATCGGGATCCGATGCCGTGCGGCGAAGCGCGGAGGAAAGCGGTGCAGTGAATTGTTATGCACCACGTCGAAACCGCCATCGGCAATGCGCGGCAAGATACGCTCGAACGCTTGATCCAGATGCCCCGTCAGCTCCGGTGTGCCGTGCCATTTATGCCAGGGGAACTCCCTATCATAATGAATGTCGACGACGGGTTCGACCTTGCCACCCCAGTCGCTGTCACCGGCAGCAAAAAGGGTCACGTCATGCCCCCGCGCCCGCAGCCCGCGACATAGATGCCAGCAATGTGCCTCCATCCCGCCCATAAATGGGCGTGCGATAGGAAAGCGCACATGTCCGATGACGGCGATCTTCATAGCGTCACTCCGCAGCGAAGGCAGAGATACGGTCTTCGCCCACTTGGGCGGCGGCGCGGCGCTCTTCCTCGGTATCCAGATCGCACTGAAGCTTGTCCAACACACGGCGGCTGTTGGCGTAGGGCATATCGCCGGTCTGGCGACACAGTTCGAAATCCGCCTCATCAGGCGCGCGCAGGATGATCAGTGCCTCTTCACTGTTGTCGATCAGCCCCATCAGATGGAAGGCGTGCAGCCAATGCCCCATCGTGCGGTGCCCCCAACGGGCGCCGAAATATTCGGCGTTGCGCACCACGGCGTCGACATGGTGGATCGGCGGCATGCAATGGTCGTGATACTGGTGATAGACCTTGGCCCCCTTCATCCACCAGATGTCGATCCCCCGGGCGTCCAGCACGCGGCCGAAATCTGTATCCTCACCGCCATAGCCGAAATAGCCTTCATCAAACCCGCCACTGCGCGCCCAATCGGTGCGGTGCATGGCGAAGTTGAGCGACCAGAAACAGCGGTAATCCTCGCAATAACGCAAGCCTTCTGCCGGCGGCCCCTGTCTGTCGGAATGTTTGACCCCGATCTTGTCGAAGTGGTGGAAATCAAGCCCACCTTCCGTGGTGCCTTTAGGCAGATAGGCGACTTCGCCCATCACCAGCCCGCGGCCATCGTGGCACGCCTCGGCTATATCGGCGACAAGATCGGGGTGCGGGATGCAGTCGACATCGACAAAGGCCAGAACGGCGCCGCTCGCCTTGGCCGCAACCGCGTTGCGCGCGGCGGCAAGGGGAAGCTCCCCATCGGCGCGAGAGACTTGGATTTGATGGATGGGAAAGGGCGCGTCGGGCAGCCCCTCGTATAGCTCATCCTGCATGGCGGCGATCACCAATTCACGCGGGGGCACGGTTTGCGCGGCCAAGCCACGGATAACGTTGTGCAAGTGGGCATCGCGGCCGCGGGCGATTGTCAGAACGGATACGTCACGCATGGTGAACCTCCTTCAAAGATGTTGAAATGTCGGAGCGGTCCCAGAGCCGATCGGCCAAACTGCTGAGCCAATGCGCGGTACGGGTCGCCACATCGGCCCCCCCCGCCAAAGCGCGCTGCCTCGTTGGATTATGTTGCTGCTGTGCCTGCTCAATCGCGGCGCGCCAGGCATGGGCATAACTTGGCATATGCGGCAAATGCAGCGCGGCACCCGCTTGGCCCAAAGCACGTGCTTTCTCCTCTTGCTCGTCGAAATAGCGCCATTCCGGCACAACGATCCACGGCTTCGCGGCGGTAAGCACTTGAGCGCAGGTTGTGTTGCCGGTCGATGAAATCACCAGATCCGCCGCCGCAATATAGTCGGGGGCGTCGTCGACCCAGCCTTTATGAATTAGGTTCGGCGGCAAGGTCGCATGCCAATCGCGCTGCACCTCGCCGATAGTGATCCAGTCCATCTGCGGATAGCTGCGCGCGGCGACACCCAAGGCAGCCTCGGAAATCCCGTTGCCGCCGCCGCCACAGACCACCAGTGCCATGAGGCGTTTGCCAAGCTTCAGTCGCGCGCGAGCAGCCTTTACCTTCGGCAGCGACACATTCACCCCCAAACCCGGAGCGTAATGAATTTTCTCAATCCAGGCGCTCCAACCCTCCTGCGCCAAATCCGCGTGGAACGGCGCCAGCAACCCCGCGGAGCCGTCATAAGCCGCCCGATGCCCCGCATCACTGCGGTCGCCGTGCTGCAGAATTTTGACATGCGGCACCGAGCATAGCCGCGCCAGCTGCGCCACCTCGGCTGAGACATCGACGATCATCAGCTCCGGTGCCTCAGCGGCAAAGAACTGCGCCATTGCAGCCATCGCCTTGCGAATGCCGGACCATCCAACGGGGGCGCAATGGGTCGTGTCAGGCGTATCGAGCAAGGCGGCTCCACGCGGCTCATCCCCCCGCGCCTCGAACAGCGAGGGCAGCTTTTGCACCGTCACATTCTCACGCAAAGGCGGAAAGATATCGTCGCGCGCGCAGAAAATCCGCACCGGGCGCGCCTCTGGCAGCGCGTTGACTACGGCGGCGCAGCGTTCGGCATGGCCCCGCCCTTGGTGATGCACGAAATAGCCGAAGGGCCGTAGGGGAGCGTCAGGAAAATCACGCATAATTATTCGCCCGCCATCAGCATCGGCTGCGGCGTGCGATAGTATTGCACCCCATCCAGAACCCCCGCCGCATGTTTCAGCGGCGAGCGATAGACCGAGGCCAGACCATCCAGCTCCGCCAGCGCGTTTGCGGGCAGCACGGCGTTCTCGAAGCGCGAGAGCATATCCAGATCATTGCCACTATCCCCCGCCACGATCACGCGGTCGTCCGACATGCTACGCCGCGCCGCCTCGAACCGGATCGCGGCGGCCTTGCCGGCCTGTACGGGAATGATATCGATGAACTTCTCATGGGACGGAATGATGCGGGCCGAGGCGCCCGCCTGATGCAAACGCGCCTCGATCGCGGATACATCGCTGGTGGCGCCGAACAGGCTGACCTTCCAACGGCGCTGGTCATAGACCGGCTGAAACCTCACGTCGGTGCCATGCAATGCCGCGCGCACCGCTTGCGCGTCCCAATCCTGCGTAACCAACGCCGCGTAATTCTCACACAGGGTAAACCCGCTACCCTCACGGCGCCAAATCTCTGTTCCGGTAGAGCTTACGATTGTATCGGGCGTGGGCAAGTCCCACTCGGTCAACACGCGCTGCGCCTCTGCGACCGAGCGACCGGTGGCGACAGTAAAGGCATATATTCCTCCCTCCCGCCCCAGCCACTGCGCAAACGCTCGCGCGCTGTTGCGGCAACCGGTGAGCGTATTATCGATGTCACAGGCAAGCAGATGATCGTAGCGCACGTCGCCGGTGACCACGATCTCAGGCACCTTCGTCACTGCCTCCATCACCCGTTGTGTACGCATAGCCCAAGCCGTCCAGTCGTAGGTCCGCCGCGCAATGTTCTGCGCCTGCCGCGCCGCCAGCTCGCGCTTTGGCGCAATCAGCACTTGGCGCAACCCGCGGGTGACGCTTGCTGTATCATAGGGATCAATCAATGCACCAAAGCCCAGCTCAGGGATGATGTCCGACGGCCCGCCAGATTGCGTTGCAACCAAAGGCACGCCCGCCTGAGCCGCTTCAATCAAGGTCAGGCCAAAGGGCTCGTGAAACGCTGGGTTGCAAAATACACCGCCCTCGGCTGCCAGCGCATAAAGATCACTGATATCTTGCGCAGAGTGTTGCCGTGGCAGTGCCACCTTGCCCCAAAGATCATGCCGGTCGACCCCGTCAAAAAGATCAGCAATCACCGCATCACGCTCGCTGCACCCCTGCCCCAGCCCGTCACGCAGCCCCGCGATAATCACAAGGTTCGCGCGTTCTTGCAGCGTGGGGTCAGACGCATAGGCATCCACCAACCGCCGCAAATTCTTCTTCCGAATGGGCCGCGCTATGGCGAGGATTATGGGTTTATTCACATCCCTCAGAAACCCGCCCAACATTTGCCGCGCACGGGCCGCATCGCCTGCTTCCTGCACGCAAACCCCCGGCCCGATCCGATGCGCACGCCCTTCGGCATTCGATACAAGTTTAGGAATTTGCCGCTCCACTTCATCTCGGGACGACGCAATAATCGCATCCGCCTCTGCCAGCGCCCGAGTCTCGCGTGCGATCCGCGCTTTCAACTCGGCCGAGGGTACCTCCCTCGGCACTAGCTTCTCCGCCCCCAGCGAATGCGCGGTATAGATCACCGGAATCCCGAACCTCTCCCGCGCCGCTAGGGCCAACTCCGCCGCATCTGCAAAATGCGCATGGATCACATCGGGACGCGCTTCCCCCATCGCCTCAAGTGTCTCTAACAGGGCGCTTTGCAATGACGGAAGCTCCCCCACCAAATTACCCTTTTCCAAATATTCAGCCCGATCGGACGCAAGTCGCACCACCCGACACTTGGGCGCGATATCTTCCTCGGCTTGTGCAAAAACAGCCCCCAGCTCCGGCGCATCAAATAGACGCGTCACGATCGTGACCTCATCAACCTCAGGGAGTTTCGCTTGAGCCATAGCGGAACCAAGAACATAGGCGATGTGCCCACCGGTATCTTCTGTCATGCCGTACTTAACGGGCGGGGCGGAGAGACATCCGCCCAGCGAAATATGCATGATGCGCATATCAGCCTCCAAAAATTTTGATGTATTCAGAGCTCAGATTGCAAGCTTCACATAGTTAACAGTAAAGTTACCTTATGGTTCCCGTCGGATTGAGAGATTCTTTTCAGTCACAGGTGAACGGGCAAGCCGCATAAAGCCGCTATGCCCTACGACGTGCTTTCAACTTGCCGCATCCCACGAACACCCTAACTGAAACGAGCGGGAAAGAGGGACCTCATGACACCACATCGCTATGTATTCGTCGGCGGGCTGCATCGCTCGGGCACCAGTCTGGTTGCGCGCGTGATCGGCGATTTGCCCGGTGTCAGCGCCATAAACGCGGCCCCTGTGCCAGAGAATGAAGGCGTCTATTTGCAAGGTGCCATTCCCCATACCGCACGTCACGGCATGCCAATGCAATTCGCCACCGATCCTGCGCAGCATCATAAGGAAGGATCATATTTCGACAGATTAGAGACTCAAATGCGGCTGGAACGGGACTGGGCCCCGTTCTTTGCCGATGCGCCATGGCGTGTGGAAAAGTCGCCTGTGAACCTGACACGGATGCGGCTTTATCAGCAGCTTTTCCCACTGTCGCAATTCGTCGTCGTGACCCGCCACCCAGAGGCGGTTGCGGCCGCCACCTCCAAATGGGTCGACATAGATCACGACACGATGATGGACCACTGGCTGGATGCCCATGACATCGTGCGGCGGGATTTGGCGTATTTGCACGCGGTGATAACCGTTCGCTACGAAGATCTGATCGCTAATCCCACCGCAACGCTGGCGCGTCTCGCGGCGTTTCTTGATGTGGATACGGTGCCTGCGCCTCAGGGAATTCGCGACGGCAATCTCGATTATGCTGGGACGGGCACGCTTTTTGCCAGCCAGGCGGAACGGGCGTCTGAATGGGGGTATGGGCCCGGGCTAAAAGTATCGCCTTGGGTCGGTGTCAACAGTCACCCCTTGCGGCGCATTGTCGAGAATGTTGAGGCGGCGGCGGGTCGCGAAGCGCTGACATAACCTCTGCCCACTCCACAAAAATCGATACAAAACTTGTATTAGGGACGGATACTTCAAGCGTCTCTCCAGCCGAGGTTCGCCCGTCACCTTCCTGTCAGAACTGATATCAAGCGCGAGGCGGAACTTTTTTCACCGCGCGTGGTTCAATCTAAACTAGCAATTTTTCGACCCTCGTTCTCTTCCCCACCAGCGCGCTTCACCCTCAAATGAGGCAATTCCCATGCGGCCGGTGGAAGAAACGCTAAACGAACCGCGACGCCTCCTTGCGCCGCAGGTGAGAGATGATTTGGCTTCCCGAAAGGCTACGCAGATGAACATTCGTACTCAGGTAAAGACCCATTCCCAAACAGCTACGCCCTTTGCGGCCACGCGGATCGCGGACAATGTGCTCGACCTTATCGGCCAGACGCCGATGGTGCGTCTGCCCCGCTATCTCGACCGCGAAGACGTTAATCTGATCGCCAAGGTCGAGGCGCTGAACCCCGGTGGCAGCGCCAAAGACCGGCCTGCGCTTCACATGATCGAACGCGCTTTGGCGGACGGTCGGCTCAAGTCGGGCGACACGGTGGTTGAGTCATCATCCGGCAATATGGGGATTGGCCTGGCGCAGGCCTGTGCGGTGCATGGTCTGCAGTTCATCTGCGTCGTCGACCCCAATGCACAGTCCCAGAACGTGGCGATCATCCGTGCCCTTAGTGGGCAGATCGAGCTTGTAGATTACGCCCCCGATGGAGATTTTCTCGCCGCGCGTCTTGATAGGGTCGCCGCCCTTTTGGAGCAAGACTCCCGTCGTTTCTGGCCCAACCAATACGCCAACCTCGACAACCCGGCCTCCCATGAACTCGGCACCATCGCCGAGATTGACGCGGCTCTTGGGGGCCAGATTGACGTACTCTTCGTCGCCTGCTCCAGCACCGGAACGGCGCGGGGGTGTCGCGATTTCTTGCGCCGGATGGGGCGTAAGACAAAGGTCGTCGCGGTGGATGCTATGGGCAGCACGCTCTTCAACGGCAACGCAGGTCCGCGCAAAATCTCCGGCATGGGGGCGGGTCGTATCCCCGAGCTTGCTATAGGGCAGGAGTTCGACGATCTCGTCCGTGTCTCCGATGTGACCTGCGTCGCCGGGTGTCGCCGCGCGGTCGCGCGCGAAGGATTGTTGGTGGGCGGTTCCGGTGGTGGTGTGCTTGAGGCGGTGCGCAGCATGCAGGATGAACTCGTCGGTCAAACCGTCGCCGCGATTATCCACGATTCCGGTTCGCGTTATTTGGGTACCGTCTTTGACCCCGAATGGGTCGAGCGGGAGCTTGGGATTTGCGAGGCAGATGTGAAAGCGCTGGCAGGATTGGCCTCCGCGGATTCATGAGCGAGAGACAGATTGCGATTGTCGGCTGCGGCCCCAAGGGTCTGTATGCGCTTGATAGTCTCTGCGAAGCGGCTCGGCGTGAACCCGAACACCGTTTTGTCGTTCATATTTTAGAGCCGTCAGTGCATCCCGGTGCGGGGCCGGTCTATGATCCGCGCCAGCCCGAGGTGCTGCTGATGAATTTCCCCGCCGGCCTGATCAACGCTTGGACTGGTGGGCGCGGTCCCTCGTTTCTGGAGTGGGCCGCGGGTGGCCCAAGCCCCGTCGATGCGGGGGATTATGTGCCACGCGCCCGTGTGGGCCAGTACCTGTTCTGGAGCTTTGAGCATGTCATCGCGCAGGCCCCGTCCAATGTGAGACAGATCCGGCATGAAACGCGCGTAAACGACCTGCAGCGCGTAGCGGACCGGTGGTCGATATCGCCTGTTAACATCACCGTTGATCACGTCCTGATCACAACCGGACACCAAGACGGGTTTCGTCACGGCGCAACCAGTACGCTCGACCACATCCCCTCCCCCTTCCCTATTGATCGGCGCCTAACCCAGACCGCCGTGCCGCCTGCGTCAACCGTGCGCTGCAAAGGTTTCGCCCTCACCTTTATCGACACGATGCTCGCACTGACCGAAGGCCGCGGCGGGGTCTTCGCCCTCTCCGCCACCGGCTATAACTATACCCCCTCAGGACAGGAGCCGCGCCGCATCGCCCCCTTCAGCCGCAGCGGTCGCCCGATGCGCGCCAAGGTCGAGGCGGCACTGTTCACGCAGCCGAAAGACGACGCCTTCTGGGACGAACGGCGCGCCGAGCTTTCGCACATCCTGCGCGGCACAAACGCTACCTTCACCCACCACATTTGGCCCGCGTTTTTGTCATTTTCCGATCAGGTTCTGGGCGACACCGCCGGCACCAGCGCCGCGTTCTTCACCCACCGGACCGAAACCACCTTCACCCCCGATGAAATCCGCCAAGACCTGCGCATCGGCTATGACATCGCCATGGGGCGCCGAGCCCAGGACAGCGCTTGGGCTCTGGCCGAGGTCTGGCGCCGCTGCTACCCGCAGCTGATCAACTGGATCAGCCACCGCGAGATGGCCCCCGACGATGCCCACCACTTCCGCCAGATCGCGGCAGAGATGGAGCGGCTTGCCTTCGGCCCGCCCGCGCAGAACATCGGCAAGCTGATCACGCTGGAACAGGCGGGCATCGTCAGCTTTGACCATATGTCGGGCGAGGCCACGGCAGATGTCACGATCAACGCCACGATCCCACCCGCTGGCGGTGCCGAGCTTGCCGCCCCGCTCGACGGTCTTTTGCGCGACGGGCACCTCAGTATCGGCACAATGAGCGGTGTTAGGGTCGATAAAAACGCGCATGCCCTGACACGCGACGGCATCGCAAAGGGCCTTTCCGTCATCGGCCGCGCCACCGAAGGCTGCGTGCTTGGCAACGACACGCTGTCGCGCTCCCTCCATGATCTTCCCGAAAACTGGGCCGCCGCCGTCGTGCAAAACGCCCGCCAATCCAACGCGCTGGAGCATTCCCTATGACTATCCCGCAAACGATCTTCAGCCCCTGCCACGGCGTCGTCCCCCTGCGCCCGCGGCTGGAAAACTGGATGGCAGAGCTGTTGCGGGATCGCCCCCGCCTCGATGCGCTGACCGACCGATTTGGCGCGCCGCTCAACATCCAGTCGGTCGATCCTTTCCGCCGCAATATCGCGCGGCTGACCGATTGTGTGACCGACTATGGCCTGCCCTTCCTGCCCATGTTTGCGCGCAAGGCGAATAAATGTCTCAGCTATGTGCAGGCCGCGCGGGATATGGGCATTGGCATCGATACGGCCAGCCATGCAGAGGTGGAACAATGCCTTGAACAGGGGCTGCCGGGTGACCGTATCGTCTGCACCGCCGCCGTCAAGGATCGCGCGCTGATGACCCTTTGTGTGGGTGGCGGCGTGACTGTGATCCTTGATAATGAGGATGAGCTGGAACTGTTGGAGGACGTGGCCGAAGGGGCGACCAAGCCCGTCTCTGTCGGCCTGCGCCTCAACGGGTTTGAGCGTGACGGTACAAAACTCTATTCGCGGTTCGGCTTTCCGCTGGCGCAGGTCCCTACTCTCGCCGCTCGCATTGTCGCGTCAGAAACGCTCCGCCTCGACGGGCTGCACTTCCACCTCAACGGCTATAGCGCCGAGGATCGCATCGCCGCGATCCTGCAAACGCTCCCCCTGATCCACAAGATCAAGGGCGACAGCACCGCGCCTTTCTTCCTTGATATCGGCGGCGGCATCCCGATGAACTACCTCGACGACGCGGCGGAGTGGGAGACATGGCTGGCCGAGCTTGACCGCGCCCTGTCCGGTGACCGCACCCCCATCACCCAGCATAACGACGGGCTGGGACGCAAAGCAGACGGTGAAGGCAAGGCCGACAGCTACCCCGTTGCGCAATCTCTGGTGCAAGAAGACTGGATGCGCCGCATCCTCGATCACATGGCCGACGGTCAAACCGTGGCAGCGCATCTGAGGGATGCGCATATCTTCCTACGTTGCGAGCCGGGGCGCTCGCTGCTGGACGGTTGCGGCATGACCCTCGCCCGCGTCGCCTTTTGCAAACGCGACAGCGCCGGCACCCCCGTGATCGGCGTGCAAATGAACCGCACCCAGTCCCGATCCGGCTTCGCCGAATTCGCGCTGGATCCGCTGATGGTCGCCGCCCCCGGCCCGCGCAAGGAACCTATCGAAGGCTACCTCGCCGGCACCTACTGCACAGAAAGCGAATGGCTGACGCGGCGCAAGATGTCCTTCCCCCAAGGTGTCAAACCCGGAGACCTCATGGTCTTTCCCAACACCGCTGGCTACCTGATGCATTTCCTCGAAAGCCGCTCGCACCAGTTCCCACTGGCGCGGAACGTGTTTGTGACGGAAGGGAACGCGGGAGCCGTCGCGCTGGATGATATCGACGGGGGGTAATCGCCCTTAGAAGGCGTGGACAATCTCAGACACCAATGCGGCGGTATTCTTGACGTTGAACTTCCGCATCAACCGCGCGCGATGCACCTCTACCGTTCGGTGTGATATATTGAGCGCCTCGCCAATCTCGCGCGAGGTGCGCCCGTTGACCAGATGATGCGCCACCTCGCGTTCCCGTGGGCTGAGGTCGACAGAACGATAGCTCTTGTCAGCGATCTTCTCGAACGACCAGATCATCAGCGAAAACGGATCCTGTGGGGATAGGGTCGCCCCCTTGGCCTGCACCCAGAAGATGGTCTTGTCTGACGCTTGCATAAAGCGTTCGTCTTCATAGTGGGTATCCCCCGTCTCGCGCATACGTGCTTCGCAACGCTCCCCGATCTGGTTGAAATCGGCGGTCGACGGGTAAAGCCGCTGCACTGACCGGTTGATCAGATCAGCCCTCGTGTAGCCGAACAACCGTTCCACCGCCTTGTTGGCCTCGATGATGCGGCGATAGCGCACGATGATCTGCGCCACGGGTGATTCCTGAAACCCGAGGCTGGAGGCTTTTTGCGTGGTAGAAGTATCGATCATCTGCATTTCTACTTAAATCACTACGTAGTGATACGTATCATATTACGTGTTTCTACCAATAGATCGCGGATCGCACATCCGTAAAATGATCCTCATATCAGGGAGGATATTATGACCACCGGAGTTTCCATCGTCGGGAGCGGCCACACGCAATTTGGCCGCCTGCAAGAAAACCTTGAAGAGCTGATCGTCGCCGCAACGCGCGAAGCGGTCGAGGAGTCCGGCATCGATCCCAATGATATCGACGCTGTTTTTCTGGGGCATTTCAACTCTGGCCTGGTGGCGGACGGTTTTGCGTCATCCCTGATCCATCAGGCTTATCCGCAGCTGCGTTTCAAACCCGGGATGCGGGCCGAAAACGCTTGCGCGTCCGGCTTTGCCGCGATCCATGCGGGGATGAACACTATTCGCGCAGGGCAAGCGCGCACGGTGCTTGTCGTTGGCGCGGAAAAGATGACCAGCCGCAGTACCAAAGAGGTCACGCAGGCGCTGGCCGGTGCGGGATACCAGAACGATCCGGCGGAGGCGTCGCTGAGCTTTCCGCAAGTCTTTGGTGTTGCAGCGCGGGACTATGATGCGCGGTATGGCAGCCCGCTGGATGCGATGGCGAAGATCGCGGTGAAGAACCACGCCAATGCCATGTCCAACCCGCTGGCGCATATGCATAAAGAGTTCACCTTCGAACATTGCAGCACCGTGTCCGAGATGAACCCCGAGATCGCGCCGCCGCTACGATTGACCGATTGCTCGCTGGTAACCGATGGTGCCGCTGCCCTGATCCTCACCACCGATGAAAATGCGGCGACCTTCCCTAAATCCGTGGCCATGCGCGCGGCGGAGCATGTGAATGATTTCCTGCCCATGTCGCGCCGCGATTTTCTGGCATTCGAAGGTCCCGAACGCGCGTTCGCGCAGGCGTTCAAAGCGGCCAATGTCACGCTTGAGGATATCGATTTCGCCGAGGTCCACGACTGCTTTACCATCGCAGAGCTGCTGACTTACGAAGCGATGGGACTGGCCCCCAAGGGTCAGGGCGCGCGCGCGTTGGAGGACGGCACGGTCTACCGCGGCGGTGCGTTGCCGGTAAACCTGTCGGGCGGGCTGAAGGCCAAGGGCCACCCCGTAGGCGCGACGGGCGTTTCCATGCATGCGCTGGCCTTCCGTCAGCTGACGAACCAAGCCGGTGATTTGCAGGTCCCCGGTGCCGATCTGGGGCTGCTGTTCAACATGGGCGGCTCTGCTGTGGCCAACTATGTTTCGGTGCTCGAAGCGCGCAAGGTCTGATTACATATGAATATTTCTGAATGGCTGCTTCAGGCCGCACGGGTGTCCCCCGATGCGCCGGCGATCCGCTGCGGGTTGGATCTGCACGCGACCTATGGGCAGTTCGCGGCGCGTAGCGCAGGCATGGCGACCTATCTGTCGGACACTTTAGGCATCCGAAAAGGCGACCGCGTGGCGCTGTTCATGCAGAACTGCCCCGAATATCTGGAGATCCTGCACGCGGTTTTGTGGATGGGCGCGATTGTCGTGCCGATCAATTACAAGCTGCACCCGCGCGAAGCGGCGTGGATCATCGGCGATGCCAAGGCACGTGTTGTCGTGACCGAAACCGGTACGGTATTCGCGAGCAGCGCCCAGCCTGCCGATACCTGTAATGAACTCGGCATCCACGATCCCGCCCTGACAGCTGCGGCACAGACTGGCGCGGCGATCCCGGCCCCTGTCGACACTGGCAAAGACGATGTGGCCTGGCTGTTCTATACCTCTGGCACCACGGGGCGGCCCAAGGGCGTGATGACGACCCATGGCAACCTCATGGCGATGTCACTCGCCTATGCGATGGATGTGGACAGCCCCACCGCGCGCGACAATTCGCTTTATGCGGCGCCTATGTCTCACGGGGCGGGGCTTTATCACTTTCCGATCATCCGCGCAGGGGGCTGCCATGTCATCCCGCGTTCCGGCGGGTTCGATCCGGCCGAGATCGCAGAGCTGGCGCAGGCGCTGGATAACCTCGTGTTTTTCGCCGCCCCCACAATGATCAAACGCCAGATCGCACATGCCCGTGCGTCGGGCTATGACGGTACGGGCATCAAGACGATCATCTATGGCGGTGGTCCGATGTATCTCGCCGATATCGAAGAAGGGTTGGCGGTATTCGGCGCGCGGTTCGTCCAGATTTATGGTCAGGGCGAATGCCCCATGACAATCACCGTACTGCCCCGTGATCTTGTCGCCGACACGGCCCATCCTAACGCAAACGCGCGGCGCGGCTCTGTCGGGTTTGCGCAGGCGGGTGTGCAGGTACGGGTCGTCGACAGCGACATGCGCGCCCTGCCCGCCGGCGACGTTGGCGAGGTCGTCGTATCCGGCGACGCGCTGATGAAAGGCTACTGGGGCAATGAAGAGGCCACCGCTGATACCGTCGTCAACGGCTGGCTGCGCACGGGTGATCTGGGGTCGATGGACGCGGACGGTTTTCTGACGCTCACCGACCGGTCGAAGGATGTGATCATCTCGGGCGGCACCAACATCTATCCACGGGAGGTGGAGGAGACCCTTCTGGCCCATGAAAATGTGTCCGAAGTGTCGGTGATCGGTGTGCCCAGTCCGGAATGGGGCGAGGATGTCGTGGCCTTTGTCGTCGCGACTGGCGATGGCCTCTGCGACGCCCCCCAGCTCGATGCTTGGTGCAAAAGCCGCATGGCCTCGTTCAAGAAGCCGAAAACATACCACTTTGTTCAGGATCTACCCAAGAATAGCTATGGGAAAGTCCTGAAAACCAGCCTGCGTGAACGTATTGCGCAAGAGCTGGAGGGAGAGCATCAGGCCTAAGCCGCGATGCAGAACAACGCGTGTCAGCCTTTGACGCGCAGATCGGGAGAGAGAAACATGAAACGCAGAACATTCCTAAAAACCGGCGCGGCCGCCGCATCGGGTGCCTTTACGCTGGCCGCACCGTCGCTTGCGCTGGCCGCTACATCGCTGAAATTCGACAGCTATGTGTCGGATTCCGCAGGCCCGTCGTGGATCGACCGCTGGTATCTGGACGAGCTGGAAAAACGCACCGAGGGCGAAGTCTCCATCCGCCGCTACTGGTCCGGTTCGCTGAACAAGGTGGGCGAACACCTTGGCGCCGTGCGCGATGGCACCTCCGAGATGACATTGATCTCGCCCGGCTATTACCAGTCAGAGTTGCCCGTCACCCGCGGGCTTGAATGGTATTTCCGCATGAACCGTGCCGACGCGCTGCAAAAGGTCTGCCGCGATGTCTACGACCAATTCGACCCACTGCGCGCTGAATGGGAAGATCGTCACCGGTCGAAAGTGCTGTACTGGACCAACTGGAACTACGCGCCGCTGATCCTGCGCGACCCGATTGATACGTTAGACGGGATCAAGGGCAAACGCATCCGTGCTTACGGTGTCTCTGCCGATGTGGTCGAAGCGCTTGGCGGTACGGCGGTCGCCATGGCCGCACCCGAAGTGTATCAGGCGCTGGAGCGCGGCATTCTCGACGGCGTCTACGGTTTCGATTTCGTGACTGCGATTGCTTATAAACTGCACGAAATCGCGCCTCAGTTCTATGACATTGGCGACGGCCCCCATGCCCCGGCTGCGACGATCATGAACAAGCGGGTTTATGACGGGCTTCCCGACGACGTGCGCAAGATCTCGGACGAGATCGTCGATGACATCTATGGCGGCCAGTTCAGCGCGATCTACGAAGATGTGCTTGCTACCTATGTCAAAACCGCTGAATCAGAAGGCGTCACACTGAACACCGTTTCTGACGAGCAAAAAGCCATGGCCAAGGATTTGGTTCAGCCTGCGCAAGTGAATTCCTGGCTTGAAGATACCGCGAAACCCGCAGGTATCGATGGCGAGGAAATGCAGTCCTTGATCGATGCCGCAATCGAGAAGTACGACGCCGAAGCAACGCTCAAACGCCCTTACGAGATCAGCCAAGCATCGTAATCGGGTATCGCGATCGCATTTTGCGAAGGATTAGATAATGCAAACTATCAACAGTTTACTGAAAATCGTGTCCGATGTGCTTGGTGCGGTCGCCATGCTGTTTCTGGCGTTCCTTGTGTTTGGCACTACGCTCGACGTTTTGGTACGTGCCATCACGGGTAGCCCGATCACCGGCGTTTTTGAGTTTACCGAACTGGCGCTGGTCATGGTCGTGTTTCTTGGCGCGGGATGGGCCCAACGGGACGATGCGCATATCCGCGTCACCGTTCTGACGGAAAAACTCTCCCCCGCCATCCGTGCCCGTATTGTCGCACTGGCGTGGGCGGTAGGTGCCTTGGGTCTGCTGATGCTGGCGATCCCCGCCACGCATGAGGCGATCTATTCCGTCTCTATTCGCGAATACCGCTGGGGCTACGTCAAGATCCCGATCTGGTGGACAAAGGCCAGCATGGCCACGGGCCTGTGGTTCGCGTTCATTCAGATGGCGATCCAATCTATTCAACTTTTTCTCTTCGGGGAGCCTGCACAGAAAAAGCAGGCTTCACCCGACTTTCACTGACGTCAGGAAGCCCCGATGGATCCGTCTTTTGCCCCCTATATCGCCGTCGCGCTGATCATCCTACTGATGGCATTCGGCGCGCCGGTATTTGCCACGCTGGCGCTGTCCGGTGCCGTCGGTATCGTCTTGGTCGAAGATTTCGCGTTTTTGATGACGCGGCTCAAGTCGATCTCATACTCCACCACCGCCGTATATACGCTCACGATCATCCCGCTGTTCATCCTGATGGGCAGTTTCGCGCATCATGCGCAGGTTGGTAAAAAGTTATTCGACGTCGCCAGCCGCTGGGTCGGGCATCTGCCCGGTGGACTGGCCATGGCGGCGATCCTGACCAGCGCGGGGTTTGCGGCCACATCGGGATCAAGTGTGGCCACCGCCGCTACTGTGGGGTCGGTCGCGATACCCGAGATGAAGAAGGCCGGATATGAGGGCAGCCTGTCCGCAGGTGCAGTCGCGGCAGGAGGGGTGTTGGGTGTTCTTATTCCACCAAGCGTCTTGTTGATCTTCTATGCCGCGCTGACGGAAACCTCGGCAGGCAAGATGCTTGTCGCCGGATTCTTGCCGGGGCTGCTGACCGCCATCATGTTCATGGTCGGTATCTATTTCATCGCCCGTCGTGGAGATATGCGCCATGCGGTAACGCCACGCGCCAGCTGGGGCGAGGCCGTCCGCGAAACGGGTAAAGCGTGGCAGGTCATGGTGCTGTTCATCGTCGTGATGGGCGGTATTTATCTGGGCCTCGTCACCCCGACAGAGGCGGGTGCCGTGGGTGCCTTTGTCGCCTTGATCATGCTATTGATGCACCGCCCAAGCTGGTCCGGTATGGCGGGCCGTATTGTTGCGAGCTTCCGGTCGACCATCGACACCACGGTGATGATCATGTTCACCATGATCGGCGCTGCCGTCTTTAGCTATTTTTTGACCCTGATCCAAGTTCCCAACCAATTGGCCGAGGCGGTCGTCGGATCAGGTCTACCGCCGTATTTTATCGTGGCGATGTTGCTTCTAGTCTTTGTCCCTCTGGGTATGTTCCTCGATGCATTCTCGATGATGGTTATCACCATCCCGATCATGTTCCCCACAATACAATCGCTTGGCTTTGATCCGATCTGGTTCGGCATTCTGGCCGTGAAAATGTGCGAGATCGGTCTGATCACACCGCCGGTCGGCCTGAACTGCTATGTCATCGCCGGCATTGATCGCGAAACACCCCTGCCCCAGATTTTCCGAGGTGCGCTCTGGTTTGTCCTGTTGGAGGTTATCACGATCGTAATCCTCTTTGCCTTCCCGATCATCACCACCATTCTGCCGAACTGGATGGGATCCTAAAGCCTTATCCGGCGCGCCTTAGGGGCGCGCCGGCTGACGATTTCACTGCCGCGGTTCGCTGCGCAGACCTTTGTAGATCGTGTAGCACATCACCAACATCAGGATACTGAACGGTATACCTGTGGCGGTGACACCCGCTTGCAGCGCCGACAACCCGCCGCCGATCAGCAGCACGATTGCAATCAGCCCTTCGACCACACACCAGAAGATCCGCTGTGGCACCGGCGCGTCGATCTTGCCGCCTGCTGTGATCGTATCCACCACCAGCGAGCCTGAATCCGACGAGGTCACAAAGAACACCAACGCCAGTACAATCGCGATGGTTGATGCCGTTTTGGTGAATGGCAGCTCGTTCAACATGCCGAACAGGCTCAGCTCGGGTGAATAGCTGTCGATGACGTTGGCTTTGACCAGTGATGTCTCGGGGCTGGTCAGGATCTGGTCGATGGCGATGCCGCCGAACACACCCATCCAGACAAAGATGATCAACGACGGGATCAGCAAGACGCAGATGATGAATTCCCGCACCGTGCGCCCTTTGGACACCCGCGCGATAAACATGCCGACGAAAGGCGCCCAGGATATCCACCACGCCCAATAGAACGCCGTCCATCCCTCGCGGTAGGCGTCATCTGTGCGGCCAAAGGGGTTGGAGAGCGGGATCAGCTCTTGGGTGTAGGCGATCAGGCCGGTCCAGAAACCGCTCAGCCCGATCAATGTCGGCCCTGCGAAAAGGACGAAGAGGAAGAACAGGATGGCGACGCCCATGTTGACTTCGGACAGCACCTTTACCCCGCCGTCCAAACCGCGCCAGACCGATACAAGGGCGACAGCCGTGACCAGAATAATGATGATCACCTGAACATTCGTCGAAATCTCGAGCCCGAAGGCAAAATTGAAGCCGGCATTCGCCTGCTGCGCACCAAGACCCAGCGATGTGGCCAAGCCGAACAGCGTCGCAAAGACCGCCAGAATATCAATGATATGGCCGGACCAACCCCAGATCCGTTCACCCAGGATCGGATAGAAGCACGACCGGATCGAGAACGGCAGACCCTTGTTATAGGTGAACAGCGACAAGGCCAGCGCCATAACAGCGTAGACAGCCCAACCGTGCAGTCCCCAGTGATAGAAGGTCGCCGCCAGCCCCATGGACCGCGCGGCCGCGACATTCTCGGGGACGATTGATCCGTCGGCTGCAATGGGCGACGGCACCCCAAGCGGGCCCGAGACGTTCATGTGATAGACAGGTTCCAGTACACCAAAGAACAGCAGCCCGATCCCCATACCGGCGGCGAAGAGCATCG
Source organism: Sulfitobacter litoralis (assembly GCF_900103185.1). Taxonomy (GTDB): domain Bacteria; phylum Pseudomonadota; class Alphaproteobacteria; order Rhodobacterales; family Rhodobacteraceae; genus Sulfitobacter; species Sulfitobacter litoralis. Next base: position 10,991 of record NZ_FNJD01000024.1, on the reverse strand, counting down.
CGAACCACGCGGGGTAGGAATATTCAGGCACCGCATCATCGCCGCCCAAACGCACCTTGGACATGGGCATAAAGATCAGCGCGATACAAAAGATGACAAAGAAGTTCACGATGATCATGAACATCCAGTCGAGCTTGCTTGTCGCGAAATCGCGCACCGCAAGAAACACCGCGCCTGCCTGATCGGGAAAGATCAGCGTCAGCAGCACAAAGGCCACCGCGGTCACACCAGAGATCACGAAAACGGGGTTATGAATATCAAACCCGATGGGGCCGAGGCTGCCGTCGATATTGTCCTGACCGACCTCGAAATCAGTCTCTATCTCACCGTTTTCTGACGTGGGGTCGGTCATGCTCTCTCCGTCCTTGTGATTAAATACGGGCTGTAAAGTGGGTGGCTGGGCGTCAAATTGCGGGGTCTATAAGTTGAACTAGATCGCCTTGTGGGACTTTCCCGCATATTATTACGTTAACGTTAAAATATATGACCGTCCCCACCGCCAAAGGAGGTCCAACGGATGTGCAACCTCTATGCCAACACCCTGGCCCCTACCCTCATGCAGCAGCTGTTCGCGGTGAGCACCATGAACGACCATCTGGGCAATGCAGAGCCGCATACGGCCATCTTTCCCAAGGGCACCGCCCCTATCGTGGCGCTGGATGAAAATGGCGAACGCGTGCTTTTAAATACCCACTGGGGGTTCGTGCTGCCGCAAGTCTCCAAGAGAACCGGCAAACCGATCCGGCCTAAAGCAGTGAACAATGCGCGGGATGATAAATTGCGCAGCTCGTCCTTTTGGAAAGCGAGTTTTACCGAACGCCGCTGCCTGATCCCCGCGTCGAGCTTTTGCGAGGCCAAGGGGCGCAATCCGGCGACCTATGTCTGGTTCGGCGTGACCGGAGAGGCAGCCCGCCCGCCCTTCGCCCTCGCCGGTATATGGCGCAGTTTTGCGGGCAACTACGGGACAGACTACCGCGAGTTGATCACGTCTTCGATGATCACGACCACACCGAATGCTTTGGTCAAGGACACCCACCCCGACCGGATGCCTGCGATCTTGGACCCTGAGGATTACGAGGCATGGCTTACAGCGCCAGCGGAGGATGCGTTTCGCCTGATTAGACCCTATCCTGCGGAAAATATGGCGATTCATCAACAGGGGGAAGATTTGAAATCCGACCTCGGCGGGCTGTAGTAATTCTTGTCGCTCACCTTTTTTCAGGGCGCAGGGTGTATCCTTTGGCCCAATCGTTAAATGCGTCGTCAAAGCTATCCTGAGACACATGTTCCAACCCCGGCAGTTCCCGCAGTAGAATGTCGAGGTTCTTGCGGTCCTGCTCGGATATCTGCGGATGTGACCGAAGCTGCGCCAGCTTTTGCGGCAGCCGACGCTCCTCGCGCACAGAACTGAAGTAAAGCGCAAAGGGTATCGCCTTGATCTGCGCGACAAGCGTCGCGAACTGCGGCAAGAGAACCCGGCTGAACTGGTCGGCACCTGGCTGGTGGATATCAGACAACGCCAGAATGGCCCGCCCAGCAGAAACAGCTTGGGTCGTGGAATAGACAAAAGAGACCGACAATGTCAGCACAACCATCCCTGAAATTCCTATTAGAGCCGAAACAGCCCCCCATAGCAGGCCACTGCTTTCATAGTTCCCACCGCCCAGAGTGGACAATAAATGCCCCCCGTAAATCGCCTTTTCAACAATGTTCGTCGGCGCGCTTGTCGCCGGCGAGACAACCGATCCTGTCGATCCCGACAAGATGAGTGTCCAGCTGAGGCACATCAAAACGATCCAGGCCGCCCCGATGCTAACCACCACCAATGGTCCGCACGTACGATGCACCCAATCCGGTTTCGGGAAAAACCGAATGCTGTGGAAAGTACCGCGCGCAACGCGTGGAGCAAGTGGACCATTTGCCCCCACCCCAAGCGTCGACATTACAATATCCGCTGTTACGACCAGCAATAAACAGATGCCGAGGATCGCAGATATCATCATCGTGCTCCTTCACTTCGCGGATAGGCTGCCAACCAATAGAGGATGGCAGCCCGATCTGCATCAGACTGCCACATGTTACATCAGTTTACGCAATGAGGTTCACTGCATGTCAAAGTCAGGCGACTGCGCGATCAGGGGTGAGCCCGCCCAGCTTCTGGCTCAGCTGGTGATATTGCTCCGTCAGGAACTGAAGCTCTGGATCGCCCGCTGCATAAGGCTCGATCGCGCGGTCATAGGCCTCCAGCACATTCGCCTCGTATTTACGCACCTGAGCCTTGACCCCATCAGGCCCGTCGATCCCGGCAGAGGTCCAATCAAGCGCGGAATACACTCGCTCCGGCGCTTCCAGTTCGCTCACGTCAGTCCCTGCGTCGGAGAGGTATTTCTCAACCTGTTCGATGTTCGCTTTGCGCATCAAGGTGATCTTGGTCACCAGGTCCTTACCCGCATTATCATCAAGGTCTGTCAAAGCCGTTTCATAAGCCGTCTGGGTGCCGCTCAGCACCCGCCAAAGCTCACTCATCGCGTCATTATTGGTCTGCATACTCACACCTTTTACTATGATTTAACGGAAGCCTCACCGGTGCCGAAGAGACCGGTAAAGAGTTGATATCGTGATCATTATTTCCGAGAAGTTAACACGCGTTGCCGGAGTTGGTTCCGGTGGTTTTTAAAGGGAATGGGGGATTCTTGCCTGAGAATGGGAAGGCGAAGTAATTGTGGCATGTTCCCAAGGGGTCCCGCCTGCCAATATCGGCTCCAAAAGCCATTTCGCAAGATAGCGCACCACCGGAACGGCAACCCCGTCGCCGGTCAGCTGATATGCCTCCGATGCCTTTTCGGGCAGCACATAGCTGTCACGTAACCCCATAAGCCGCGCCGTTTCACGCGGGGATATCAGCCGCGAACGGATTGCCTCGCGCGACACTACAAGTAGCTGCTGACGAGAGGACCCGCCGCCCGGCGTGCGCAAACACCCGGCCAAATCGTCAAAGCGCACCTCAGCCCGCTGGAACTTCTGCCCCTGCTCACTCCGCGTGCGTTTGTATATCGTCCCGATCATCGTGCCCCCTCGCGCCTTGGCGGCGGCCACCTTTTGCAGATGCGTCTCATTCATCATCAACAGCAATTTATTAGTCTTCTGCGGCGTATCCCAATTGTCAGCTGGCAATCCCGTTTCAATCAGATCGGCAAGCTTCAGAACGCACGGCGCAGGTGTTGGCATCGCCCACCAACGCCAGCGTTTTTGCAGCCCCTGCGGCAACCGTTGGTATGCCGTAACAATCGCCGGAGGATGCCAGAGGCTCTGCGGGCCCTTGCTAAGCACGGCATCAGGCGGCGTTATCCCTTTCCGGACCGCAATGATGAACAAGCGCGGACGCGATTGCGGCAGAAAATCCGCAGCATCCATCACCACGGCCCCCAGATCATAGCCCAGCTCCGCGACCGCCTGGCAAAGAGCTGTAAAGTCCGCCCCGCCGTTGGCGCTCAGTGTGCCCAACACATTCTCCAACACGATCAAGGGCGGCGCCCGCCCCTGATCCTTGAGGTCATGCAACAACCCGATCAAAGACCAGAAGCTCCCCGATCGTTGCCCCGCAAGCCCCGCCCCCGTACCGGCGACCGAGAGATCCTGGCAGGGGAAAGACCCCCAAACCAGATCCGGCACATCGGGAAGGTCGGCAGAGGTCAGCGCCGCAATATCCGCCAAAACAAGCGTGTCCCCACCCCAGTTGCGCCGATAGACACGCGCTTTCTGGGGCGAGACATCATTGGCAAAAAGACACCGCCATTGCGCCCCCAACCCCGCCCGCACCATCCCGCCGCCGGCGAAGAATTCATAGAAGGTCATAGGGCCCACCTACGCACCACCTTCTGGCTCAGCCATTTGATCAAGATAATAGCTGTCGCTAAAGGGCGCACCGTAATTTGGGTTATTGATAAAATGATCCCTTTGAATCGAAAGGTAGAAGGCTTTGTATTCATCATGCGGATCCGGCATTTTCACCGTCCCCGGCCGGCCATGGCCGCGATCCAACACCTGCGTTGCCGCGCTCAGCTTTGTGCTTTCGCTCGTGCTGTGACGTGCGAGATCTACCAGCACCTCCAGCATTTCCTCGCAATATTCCTGAGCCCGCACCATCATGTTGAACTCGTCCAACTTGGTGCCTTTTTTTGTGGACCCTTTTGGCCGCCCCGCCCCTTTGCGTTTACCCCCACGGTTGTCCATATTCTTCTCCTGTTTTGATAAAACTTTGATAAACAATCAAAACCGGCGGTCTTGGTCGCGACGGCCGGTCGAGGAGAAGATGCAATGACGCGGGCTTTTGAAAAAAGTGGCTCAATCAGACCGTTTTGGGCGATCCGAATTCCGGCTCTTCGTTCAGAAAGGCGTCGGGGTCTCGCCCAAGGCGATACGCTTTAAAATGGGTGATATCTTTATGAAAGACTTCACCACGCAGCCTGTGTTTCGAGGTTGAAACCATCGCAGCGACCGTTTGCACAAACTGATAGATCCCGCCCACACGATCCACGCGGTTCGTGTCATCCAACTCGTTTGAAAAGCCAAAATCCTTTCCCGCGTCTTCCCAGATGTAGCAGCAGCTCATCACAACCTGGAAACGGCGATTGTCGCTCGCACTCGGAGAATGATCCGGTTTCAACAATGCAGCGGAACCCGGCGTTTGCAATAGACGGGTTAGCTGCTGCTCTAAGTCCTGATCAGCGGTCATCGCTGTGGGCAAGATCTCAGCGTCCGCTTTCGTAATTGCAAAGATATTAGAGAGCCCTGACAGTTCCTCCTTCACGCGTTCAATGCTTTCACTCTTTCGAAGAAGCAGTCGAGCTCGGCGAATATTTTTGTTCGCATGCGCGATCGCCTTAGATTTTGTCACCTGCAACAGATCAACTTCGGAGTCACTATCCAGAGAGTTCCCTACGTAGAAGGATAGCTCCTTTATCAACGGGCGCGGCATTTGAAACTGTTGGCAAAGCACCTCAATCTGTGCGTCCGTAAAGGCTCCATTGCCCCTGTAATCTTTAACAATCCATTCTGCCGACTTTTTGATCCCATCGAAGTGCACATAGACATGCCCTTCCAGTTCATCGCTTTCGTCTGTCATATTCATCCCTCTCGGATTCGCTTGTCACTAATGGAAGCATGAATGGGCAGCGCGCGCACCTAGTGACCCCCCGTATGCCATCCGCGGTCGGATCCAAAATGGTCTAATTAAGCCACTTGGCCGGCGATGGATTGAAACCCCACCGTACCAGCAGCGCCTTTCGGGGCGCAGCGGTTCGGTTTGGTTTACACCCGATGCTCCTCCAAGCTGGATCAAGATATTGCAAAGAGCGACGGCCACGGATTTCTGTTTCCGGCCATCAATACAGAAGAACGTCCGGGGACTACCCCACCCCGCGCCATAAACGGCTCCTTCTAGTCTGGCGCAGATATGCAGACGAAAAACCCACCGGCTGTCATGTGGATATCACCCGCATGTAGATCGGGGACTGCTCTGACCAAAAATCAGAGCGGAGCAGGAGAAAACCCTGCGGGGGAGCGACTGGCCACCGATATAAGGCACTGCATTTGATACGGACGTGCACGAAGGGCCTTCCCCTACAGGATGGGGGGAAGGAACGGGGGCCGGCTATTGTCTAACGGGATGTGTTGGGCGGTAAATGAGGAAAACCCCGGAAAACCTCGTTACAGCCAGCCTGAAAAGTTTGTGAGAACGGGCGAAATTTACTTCACCCGCGAAAGATCCCATAAGTGCTTCTTTGCGGCTGGATCATCAGGGACATCGCGCTGCCGGAGGAGGTTCGCAGGTGTGAAGGATTATTAGCAGGCTGTTCAGCCGCCTGTTGTGACTTCGCCGGTATGCGAGAAGATGTGATCTTTATTCAATACACCGCTCGATACGCCATAGTTTTCAGACAGCTAACCAACAATTAGACGATCTCGCTACTACCTCCCACATCATCTAGCCCCACCCCCAACCGACGGCTGCTTCAAGAATCTGTTGCGCTGGCAGATGTTTCGACGTTAAGTAACGGAAACAAATGCGCTACCGAATAATAGCGTTCCTGAGAGCGAGGGCGATGTGACAGGCACCGTACACATCAATACACGGATCCGCCAGAATGCGGAGACCTTGGCTGCGGCCCTGGAAGGTCACATGCATAAGATCTTTGCGCCCGATGCGCTCAAAGAGCTTCGCCTGTTTTCTGCGGGCGAAGCGGCGGAGCTTTTGGGCATCTCAACCAGCTTCCTGCGCAAGCTACATTTTGATGACAAGGCCCCCGAAGTCCACACCTCGCCCGGGGGACGTAGACACTATTCTGCGGACGATCTGTTGGAACTGCGTCGCGTTCTTGAGGCTAGTGCCAAAAGCCGCGGGGCGTACCAACGCGGGCGCCGTGAAGGGGACAAGCTGCAGGTTTTATCCTTTCTGAACTTCAAGGGTGGTTCGGGCAAAACGACGAGTGCGGTACATGCTGCGCAACGTTTGGCCCTCAAAGGCTACCGCGTTCTTTGTGTCGATATCGACCCGCAAGCGTCTCTAACCACATTGTTTGGCTATCGTCCTGAGTATGATTTCCTAAATTCCGGTACGATTTATGACGCGATCCGGTATGATGATCCGGTCGCGTTAGAAGACGTCATCCAGAAAACCTACTTTACTGGGATTGACCTCGCACCCGGTGGGCTGATGCTGCAAGAGTTCGAGCACGAGACCCCTCAGGCATTGATGAACCACGCGCAGCCGCCGTTCTTCGCACGGTTGGCGACGGCGCTTCGCGATGTCGAACAGAACTACGACGTAGTGATTTTCGATTGCCCGCCGCAGCTCGGCTACCTGACAATGGCAGCGCTTTGCGCATCGACAGGCGTGTTGATTACGGTTGTTCCAAACATGCTTGATGTCGCCTCCATGTCACAGTTCCTTCAAATGAGTGCGGATCTTCTTGACGTCGTCTCGAATGCCGGTGCGAGCATGGAATTCGATTTCATGCGTTTTCTCATTAATAGATACGAACCAAATGACGGGCCGCAACAGCAGGTGCTCGCATTCTTGCGGCAGCTTTTTGACGATGAAGTCATGGTTGCCCCGATGCTAAAATCTACTGCGATCTCTGATGCGGGCCTGACCCACCAGACGATTTACGAGGTCGATCGTGCCCAGTTCCACCGCAATACCTACGACCGTGCGCTCGATTCACTAAATCTGGTTAATGACGAAATTGAATCCATGATTCAGAAAGCATGGGGGCGTTAATGGCACGTAAAGGTATTCTTTCATCCGCGACAAAGGCCCCTGCCCCGTCGCAGGAACGGCCTGCACCGAAACCCTCTACTGCGCCTCGCGGTGCGGTTGGCGCGCTGCAATCCTCGCTGACGCGGCTACAGGAGAACGCGGTTCAGGATCTTGATGCCAACCTGATTGATATGGCGGGTGTCGAAGACCGCTTGGGTATTGATGATGAATCACAGCGAAAGCTTCAAGAAAGCCTGCGGACCTACGGTCAACAGGTGCCTGTACTTGTCCGCCCTCATCCGTCCCAAGCCGGACGGTTCGAGATTGTCTATGGCCGGCGCCGACTGAAGGCGCTGAAAGCGATCGGCGTGAAAGTCAAAGCTATGGTCCGCCATCTGGATGATCATGCTTTGGTGATGGCCCAAGGTCAGGAAAACACCGCGCGGCAGGATCTCTCCTTTGTGGAAAAGGCGAGCTTTGCAGCGCAGCTTGATGCAAGCGGGCATGACCGGCAGACAATCGCGGATGCGCTGACGATCGACCTGCCCATGGTGAGCCGTATGCTCAAGGTCGGGAATGCTTTTGATCTGACCTTCCTGCGCAAGATTGGCTCTGCTCCCGGGATTGGGCGGGATCGCTGGCTGACTTTGGCGAAGCTCGCGCAGGATGCGGATGCGAAATCCCGAGCAGATGACGCCACAACCACCGATACCTTTAGCGATCTGACTTCGGACGAACGTTTCGAAAGTATCTTCAAGGCCGCGAGTAATAAACGATCTCCCAAGGCCCCGGCAACGACCGAAACGCGTACGCTACGAAGCCAAGACGGCAAAGCCTTGGCTGATGTGCGGCGCACACCGCGAGGAGTTTCGCTGAGTATATCCGCCCAAACGGCCGAAGGTTTCGACAAATGGCTCGACACCCATGCCGAAGAGCTGATGAGAGAGATTCACGACCGCTGGCGACAGGCCAAGGCGTGAAGCATTGAGGAAGTAACAACAGGAGGCACAACCGGACCATAAAAAAAGCCCCCCAGGATAAATCCCGGAAGGCCATTCTCAAACTTTGTACCTTCGAGATAGCCCTAAAGATTTACCTCTGTCAACTCCACCCTCTCGGGTGGTGCGGGTATTTTATTGTCTTTCGTGAAAATTTTATGGGAAAAACGTTCCGAAAACTCATCGGGCTTCCAGTAAACGTCCGCGCAGAGAACCCCTGCGGGCCTGATAAATGGCAGCTAATGGATCAGCTCACACAGGCGGCAGAAACATATGAGCTGTCTCACCGGACACTCACTGTGTTGCAGGCGTTGCTGACCTTCCTGCCCAGCCGACACATTCCTACCGGACCCGCGGGCATTGTATTTGCCTCGAACCAACGGTTGTCCGAACGACTGCATGGGATGCCGGAAAGCACCTTGCGCCGTCATCTGGCACAACTGCTGCGCGCTGGTATTGTCAGCCGTCACGACAGCCCCAACCGTAAACGCTTCGCCCGCAACCGTGGCGGAGAGATCACCGCTGCTTTTGGTTTCAATCTGGCACCGATGGTGCATCAAGCCGACGCCATCGGTCATGCAGCGGGTAAAGCACAGGCACGTCAGGAAGAGCTGCTTGCGTTGCGTGATGAAGTTCTCATGTTGCGTGCCGAGCTAATGCGTCAAACAGGGCATGAAACCGAACTTGCAGAGCTCGCCAAATTGTTGCGCCGGAAATCGGACGAGGCTGAGCTTCAGTCAATAGTAGAAAAACTTAAGAACCTGTTGGAAAGTGGTGAAGAAACGGTATTGGTAGCAGAAGAAACGAGCACCGCTTACATCCAAAATGAGCGGCACATACAGGATTCAGATATAATCCATTTTGACTCTGAAGGGCAGGGGGCTCACACTAGTGATACCTTCAAGTGTCAACGAGCTTTAAGCGCTGACAAAGTTCAGGCGGTCTCCCTCAGTCAAGTTCTGACAGCATGCCAAGAACACCAATATTTCTTTCCCGAGAGTTTGCGCACCTGGTCCGATCTGGAGCGTATCTCAGATAAAATCGCGCCAATGCTCGGGATCGACCAACCTGTGATGATTGAGGCAAAACGCATCATGGGTGCAGAAGCCGCTGCGGTCACCGTTCTGTGTATGCTTGAGAAAGCCAATGCCATCCGCAGCCCAGGCGCATACCTTCGTCGGCTGACACAAATGGCGCATGATGGCGCGTTTACACTGCAGCCTATGCTGATGGCTCTTGCCAACCGTCAAATTGTCAGCTGACAATTTGACGGCTTTGTTGCGCAAATCACATCCTGTAGGATTCACTGTATGAATCCAGTATAGTAACAGGCTGCTATGAGCAGCTGGACACCGACGAAGTACAAGACCCGGAACTGGGCGGAGTACAATTTTTCACTCAAACAATGAGGATCGCTATCCATCTGGTTTGATCCAGGGATGACGTGGGAAGCGGTCGGGTCTGGTCGAAGGGGGCGTCAACAAACCTACAGCGACGCTGCTATGCAAGCCTGACTGACCCTTAAAGTCTTGTTCGGCCTGCCGTTGAGGCAGACGACGGGATTTGTGGAAAGCCTACTGAAATTGGTTGGGCTGGATTGGGCGGTGCCGGACTTCAATACATTGTGTCGTCGTCAAAAAACATTGTCTGTCGCTATCCCGTACAAAGGATCAGCAGGTCCTCTGTACCTGCTGATAGACAGCATAGGCATCAAGGCGGAGGGCGAAGGTGAATGGAATGCCCGTAAGCATGGTGGTTCCAAACGCCGCCTATGGCGCAAGATCCGTATAGGGATTGATGAGGAAACGCTGGAGATACGGGCCATTGAGGTAACAAGCAGCAGTGTCGGCGATGCTCCAACGCTGCCTGACCTACTCAATCAGATCCCCCCGGATCAAAACCTCGGGAGTGTCACTGCTGACGGAGCCTAGGACACGCGCAAATGCCATGAGGCGATTGCAGCACGAAATGCCCATGCCGTCATACCGCCGCGTAAGAATGCCAAGCTGTGGAAGCCCGATACGCCCGGGGCCAAAGCACGCAACGAAGCCGTCCAATCCTCAAAGTATCTGGGTCGCGCATTGTGGCGACAGGTGACCGGGTACCACCGCCGCAGCCGCGTCGAAACAAAACCTCTCGGGATCATGCTACGCATAACCCTGTCGGTCAGTGGATGCATTGTGTGAAGTTGCTCGGTCAGCGCCTTTCGGCACGTGACTTCGACCGGCAAGTTGCGGAGATCCAAATTCGTGCCGCGATCCTAAACGACTTCACAGCTCTCGGCATACCCCGTACCGTCCCCGTAGGCTAAATCCGCCTGAGGTAAGGGGAAGTCCAACCTCAGACGGATTTGTGCATGTATGGATGCCCCCGTTGGTGCAAGAGATTTCTGAACGGTTTGAGTGTGTGATCGGATGCGGTCATGTATCAGGCCTCTCGTTGCAGCGGTTGATACAGCCGCGGGCCGGTATGGCGATGCGCGAACCAAAGGCAGATCAACAAATCGAGCTCATGGGCTCCTGCACAAAGACTGCTTTGTCTGGTCCGGATCTTTCCGATCATTTTCCCTTACTGTTCATCGATCTCGTCACACGCTCAAGTCCCGGGTTTTGATGTCTGTCGCATTGCGCTCATGCCATCGTTGCCGGGGTTCGGTAGTCCACTTGCTTCGTCACCATGGCCCACAGACCGCGGGCCATCTTATTCGCCAGTGCCACGGCAACAAGCATACG
>NZ_FNJD01000023.1 GCF_900103185.1 Sulfitobacter litoralis | reverse complement strand
GAGATTTCTGAACGGTTTGAGTGTGTGATCGGATGCGGTCATGTATCAGGCCTCTCGTTGCAGCGGTTGATACAGCCGCGGGCCGGTATGGCGATGCGCGAACCAAAGGCAGATCAACAAATCGAGCTCATGGGCTCCTGCACAAAGACTGCTTTGTCTGGTCCGGATCTTTCCGATCATTTTCCCTTACTGTTCATCGATCTCGTCACACGCTCAAGTCCCGGGTTTTGATGTCTGTCGCATTGCGCTCATGCCATCGTTGCCGGGGTTCGGTAGTCCACTTGCTTCGTCACCATGGCCCACAGACCGCGGGCCATCTTATTCGCCAGTGCCACGGCAACAAGCATACGTGGTTTGCGTTCCAGCATGGCTATCAGCCAAGTGTTATGCGGCATTCCAAATCGCTCAACAGCTTGTAGAACAGACATTGCGCCAGAGATCAGCAGCCGGCGAATGTCGCGTTGGCCCATCCATTGCCCGTCAGGGTCATGCGAAGCATGGTCCCGAGAGGGTCCGAGGTCTTACCAAGGCGAGGTTTGCCACCCGTCGAGCTCTGCTTGGGGACCAAGCCCAGCCATGCCGCAAAATCCCGACCTCGGCGAAAGCAGTTCAGATCAGGCGCGAAGGTCTCAATTGCCAATGCTGTGATTGGCCCCACACCCGGCATGGTCTGGGCCCGCCGTGCCGCTTCAGCTTCTTTAGCAGCACCCCTCATCCTCTGATCCAGCGCTGCAACCTGAACATTGAGACCTACGATCTGGGCGAGGTATACTTGGGCAAGTTCTCGGACGTCTTCGGGCAAGCCTATGGTCTCATCCGCAACTGTGTCGGCCAAGCGTTTGAGGTGGATGGCTCCCTTTGGTGCAACGACACCGTGCTCCGCAAGATGGCCACGCAGTGCGTTGATCGTCTGAGTGCGCTGACCGATGAACATCTGCCGTGTCCGAAACAGCATGGCACGCGCCTGCTGGGCCTCGGACTTCAGCGCAACAAACCGCATTGTTGGCCGCGACGCCGCCTCAACAATGGCTTCGGCGTCAGCAACATCGTTCTTTTGTCTTTTTACAAACGGCTTCACATAGCTCGGTGCAATCAGCCGCACCGTATGGCCGAGTTTCTCAATCTCGCGACCCCAACAATGGGCTGTCGCACAAGCCTCCATCGCAACAATGCATTCGGGCTGTTGGCTCATAAACGCACGAAGCTGAACACGCGTCAGTTTCTTGCGAAAAATAACTGCTCCGTTTGCGCAAGCCCCGTGAAGTTGAAATACGCGCTTTGCAAGGTCTATGCCGATTATGCTAACTTCTGACATGGATGCTCTCCCTTTGAGGGATGCTTTCTGAAACATCACAGTGGCACATTACGATGCCGGTAGGTGGGGGCATCCACGCCATCAACAAAGCCCTCTGAGGCCATCAATCTCCCTGCGGTAATCCATCGAACTAACCTACCCAATAGCAATTTTTGCCCACCTTCATAACTCTGTTGATAGCGTGGTCAAGCCAAGCCGAACTGGTACGGAATCCAGCGGTGTGAGTGGTTGGCAAAATTCAACCAGACGAACATCACCAATGCATAGTAAAGCAGGATTAAAGCGACAATCGATTGATTGCGCCGTCCAAAAGCCCCAACCGCGTCGGGTAAATGAGCGAACACAAACAATTGTAACGGGATTATATAGAGCGCCATACGATCAAGTGCCGTGCTCATGCTGGTGGGGAAAAAGGCTAGGAACAGACCTATGGCGATCAGTGACATTAGGGTCCAGAGTTTTTTTTCATTCGGTGTGAGTGCGAAGCGCTGCCGGTACCATAAAAAAAGTGCTGCCGGAACGGCGTTCATGGCCAGGCGGATGAAAGCCCCCGCTGACTCGATATTTCCATCGACATAGGTACTAATCAGGTTCTCTGCACTCTCTTCTAAAAGAGTAGTGTAGGCGAGAATGGTGGCGACAGTTACAAGCCCCAAACTGAGCCAGCGGTTCGTGGTGGTGGCGAGTCCGGCAATCGGGATCAGCAGTACTGCTGATTTGTGAAACAGTGCTCCCAGAAGAACCCAGACGGCAAAAGCCAACAACCGCTTGCGCGATAGGGCCATGAGGCCAATCATAGCCAGCCCGACGGCTATAGCTTGTCTTGTATATCCCATACCCACAACGATCACCAGATAAGGTATCGCGCAGGCGAGAGCCAACCATGGGCGTGGCAGGCTTCGGCAGAAGACGACGAGCCCAACCGAGAAGATCAGGCCACCGAAAGTGTTGACGCCAGTCATGCCCCAACCAAGGCGCACCGATAGAATGTTGAGCGCCCAGTAGCCCGGGTCTTCCAGGTTACCTAAGTCTTCGAATGTTAGGGAATAGGCTCCAAACAGATACCGGAAATAGTTGTTCCAATCACCGCCGACATCATACCGAAAGCCGATTACCGCTGTCAGCAGCAAGATCGTCAGCACCCAGGCCGGGTCTAGTCGAATGGATCTTGTGCCGTCGCCGCGCACCCGCGTCATCGGTGCGGTAGTGAGCGCGGCCATGGCGGGGAAGATGAAGAATAGCCAGTAGGGCAGCATCAAGTAAGCTCTTTTTCGGCCAGATGCGGAATAATTAAGTGATGCCGGTAACGCTTCAACCAATCCAGAAGCATCAGGACTGTCCAGAGCCGCGCCCCATTATTCGCCCTGCTCGATTGATGGCGCGCCCACATGTCATCGAGCGCCACGGGGTCGAGGCCTACCAAGTCTACCAGCGTTCCCTCTTGCAGCAGGCTTTCAGCCCAGTTGCGCAGCGCGCCGCGCAACCATCGGTCTATGGGTATGGCGAAGCCCTGTTTCGGGCGATCGATCAATTCTCGTGGTACGTGTCGATCAAGCAGAGCTCGCAGCGCTTGCTTGCCCTTGCCATGGGCGATCTTCATCTCCGGTGGGAGGCCCCAGGCAGCAGCGACCACGCGCGCATCCAAAAAGGGTGCGCGGGTTTCGAGAGAGGCTGCCATCGCCGCCCGATCTACCTTTACCAAGATATCCCCGGGGAGATAGGTTACGCTGTCCATCGCCATCAGCCATTCGCTTCCTCCGACTGGAAATTCTGGCTGTGGGTCGATTACAGGTACGGCATCGCGCAACAGCCACGCGGGATCTTTGTCGGCGCGGGTGAAATAGCGATAGAGGCTCTGCAAGTCGTCGATCTCGCCGAGATGCGGCGCCAGCATCGCAGCCTTGTCGAGGGCGGTGACCGGCAGCTTCAGCCGCGCGGCAAGGCGGCGCAGGTGTCCATCTTCGACCGCGCGTCCCTGGAGACAGGCCGTGATGCCTCGTCCGGTCGCGCGGCGCAGGCTACGGGGCAGGCGGTGCAGGGCGGAGGCAAGCCTAGGCCCGGAAATATGGCGGTTATACCCACCAAATATCTCGTCACCACCATCTCCGGTCAAAGCTACCGTGACAGTCTTGCGCGCCTCGCGACATAGCAAGACAGTGGGGATCTGTGAGGAATCGGCAAAAGGTTCATCATAGATTTCTGGTAGATCAGCAATTACCTTAAGCGCATCTTCTTCCGATAAAATAAATTCGGCGTGGTCTGTTTTCAGATGCTGCGCGACCGCCGCCGCATGCGGGGCCTCGTTGAACTGAGCCTCGCTGAACCCTATGGAGAAGGTACGCACCTTTTGGGTACTGCTACGCTGCATCAGGGCCGCGATCAGCGAGGAGTCGATTCCACCGGAGAGAAAACAGCCAAGTGGCACATCGCTTAGCATTTGTTCGCCGACGACATCTTCGAGTGTCGTTTCAAGCTGATCGAGCGGTTTTGATCCGCCTGGATGTCTGTCGACAAGGCCGCGATCAAGAAGATCATTAAAGGTTTCATAAGCCTTGGTCTCGGGATCCGCTTTAAAAGGTGACAGGCTCATCACCAGGCCCGGGGGTACCTTTTGCACATGCTCAAAGATGCAAAGGGTTTCAGGTACATACGCGTATGCAAGATAGGCAGCCACTGCGTCATTAGAAATTCGCGCCTCGAAACCAGGAACGTCTAGCAGCGCCTTGAGTTCTGAGGCAAATGCCCAACCGCTCCCGATGCGGGCAATGTAGAGCGGCTTCTCACCCATCCGGTCACGCGCAAGATTGATCCGCTGCGCTTTCCGATCCCAGAGTGCCAAGGCGAACATGCCATGAGCGCGCTGCAGTGTATTCTGAAGGCCCCAATGGGTAACGGCCGCAAGCAAGGTTTCGGTATCCGAACTACCACGCCATGCTGGCGCTGCGTTAGCCGCCTCCAAGTTCGCACGCAAGGTCAAATGGTTGTAGATTTCGCCGTTGAAGACAAGAATATAGCGTCCGCAGACCGATTCCATCGGCTGAGCACCGGCTTCGGAGACATCAAGAATCGCCAGCCGCCGATGGCCAAGGGCCACACCCGCGTCCTGATCTGCCCAGACACCAGCATCGTCTGGACCACGATGATGAAGGGTGTCGGCCATCATGTGCACCGAGCTAACGAGCGCGTCATCCGCAACTGGAGTTAATATGCCGCAAATGCCACACATGTTAGCCGTCCTGTTCAAAGATTATATCACAACGGTCAGGCGGCATTCGTCTGACCTCCCATTAGTTCTTTTGCCGCTACAAGAAAATCATCGCGGTAGAGTGGTTTTGATTGCCAGTATTTTGCTGCAGCGCTAGATATTCGCTTGTAGCGGTCAGAATCTTCTAGCAAAGCCAGAACGGTATCAACCGTAGTCTCATCGCTGCGGACGAGTACCGCGTTTTCACCGTCACGACAATAGCGGGCGATCTCGCCAACAGGGGTTACCACTGGTACCAGACCAGCCTGCATGGCTTCGACAACCGCCATCGCCATCCCTTCGTCGTGGCTGGTTTGAAGATAGAAGGAGGCCTGTGCCGCCGCTTGAGAAATATCATCATGTAACATGGGGCCGGAGAAGACCACTCTGCTCTCAAGATTCATCTTCTTCACCTGCGCGCGTAATGCCTTTCCCATTCCTCCATCCGGACCGATGATTGTGAAACGTACTTCTGGCAACCGCCGCGCTATGGCGGCGAAGAGTTTGAGGGATCGGTCGAGTCCCTTCTGTGCATTAAGCCGTCCCCAAAAGACGAAATTTGCTCTTGGGGCGCGGGGAGTAGGGAGGGGGCGCGATGTCAGTAGAAACGAGATTGTTCTACCTTTGCCTCTCAAGACCTGAGGTACGCGCTGTGTGAGCGTCATTGTAGAGTCGGCCCAGATTGCGTCGCAAAGGCGCATTGCAATGCTGTTTGCCAGCTTATCTATAAGATGAACGTCATGTGCTAGATGCAGGAAGATAACCGTTTTCTTGTTTGGTCGCAAAATTTTGAAGCAAATCAGAACCAGCGCGGATCGCCATAGCGACGCTACCAAAAGATCCGGCGGGTTGCGAACCAAGCGCCATAGCGCGTGCCAGTATGCCCTGGGATCGTTCAAAGGCGTTGATGGGCCATGATATTCACCGGTTTGCGGGGTCACAGAGGCTTCGCGCACAAGGTACTGCCGCTCAAAAAGCAGGTTTTCATGCCAGCCGGTTGGCAATGAATGAGCTGCAATCTCTACCCCGCCGATTCCATCATATGGGATCAGATGTACTACGCGCAATTTTTTGGGTGTTTGGGTCATAATTGCATAAGTAAGAGGTAGTTTTCGAGAACCCTGTCCACATGAAACGTCATCGCCCGCGCATGTAATTGCTCTGAGGGTAGCGGGTCTTTCAAAGTCTGGTCTATCGCTGTTGCCAATGCGGCGGCATCCCCGACAGGAACAAGCGGCCCATACTTCCCGTTTTCAAGGATATCGGCAGGTCCGGACGGAGAATCCGTAGACACCACCGGACAGCCGCAGCCTAAGGCCTCGACATGCACATTTCCGAATCCCTCCCACTCCGACGAAGAAACGAAAAGAGCTGCTCGTGACATGTAAGCATATGGGTTTGTAGTAAACCCTGGAAGGTCAACTTGCCCACCTTGACCGAGTTCGAGCCCCAATGTGGTTGCGGCGGCTGCGATCCGAGTGCGGTCGGGGCCTTCTCCGAGGATGATCACGCGCAGGTGCGGCCGCGTTTTGCGAAGTTTGTGAACGCTTCTTAACAAAGTTGGGAAGTCTTTCTGGCGATCAAGGCGGCCAACACTGATAATCGTGCGTGCTGCATCCTCAGGAGTTGCCAGCCAAGGATGTTCAACGGGGTATTGCGCCTGCGCCAGAACCTTATCTGTCAAGGCAGGGTTATGAATTACTGTCACTCGTTTTTGGGGTAGGCCCAAATACTTTACAAGGTCGTCGGCAATTCCATCGGATACTGCGATAATCCCGTCGGCGCGTGGATATGCGCGCCGCAACAGGGCTGGCATCACGACCTTTTCTCGCAGCAACACGCTTTCCGCTGTAGCCAGCGACAGAACCTTGTGTGTTCCAATATAGATGCGCGTATCGACCCGCGCGATACCATGGGCCCAAAGCGAAACGAGGTTGGCATAATCCAACGCTGATAAAAAAGTTCTGGGCTTATGATGCTGGAAATACCTTACGAGCTTTGGCAACGCACCCAGCATGCGACCGCCACCTAGATCAATTACGCGCACCCCCTCGGGCACCTCGTTGCGAAGGGGCCCGCTTGCATCGAGCGCAACCATTTCAACTGAATACCCAGCCTTCAGAAAACCTTGGGCCAAGTTCAAACGCATGCGCTCGACCCCGCCAATAGTAAAGGCTGGCAGGAATAGCGCGACATCAGCAGGTTTTAGATCTTGCGACATTTCAAAAGCCCAACCTTTTACGGTATTCATCAATGATATGGTTGACCTCGAACAGCGCGGCACGGTCTTTCAGAGTGCTCGGGTCTGGGGGATGATCCAGCACCTCGGCCATTGTCTTTGACAGCGCCGCGACATTGCCTACCGGAACTAGTGGACCGAAACGGCCATCATCAAGAATTTCCCGTGGCCCATGCGGACAGTCCGTAGACACGACTGGACACCCGCAGGCCATCGCTTGAATCAGAACACCGGGAAGGCCTTCGTTTCGCGACGAGAGAACGAATAATGAAGCACGACTCAGAAATGTGAACGGATTGTCGACATAGCCAGTAAAATAAACAACGTCATCCAGACCTATCTGGTGAACCAGCTCTCGCAATTCACGTTCTCTATGCCCGTCTCCCAGTATTATAAGACGAGCCTTATGAGACTCGTGCACCTTAGCAAAGGCACGGATCAAGGTTGGAAAATCTTTAATGTCTGTCAGCCGCCCTACCCCAAGAACCACGGGGTGCTCTTGATCCTCTAGCCAGGGATGCGGGCACGCCTCTTGAGCTCGCTTATTAATGTCCTCGGTGACAATCGCGTTGAACACCGTGTCAATATTGTTTCGTTGTAGTCCTGTGACTTCTGCCATGGTATCTGCCATACCAGACGAAACAGCAATTCGTGAAGTTGCCCATGGATAAATCAGTCGCAGCGCAAAGCGCGTCCAGTAGCGCTTTGTCCAGAACGGTTTACCAGCATCAATGTGATGCAGTACGTGGCTGCTCACGGATATGGGGGGGGCGCGCCTTGATAATTTACGGGCGATCAGAGTCGCCACATTCAGATGGTCTTCGGCAGATATAATCGCAATGGGCTGTTCACGTCTAATATACTTGGCGATCTTCGGTATCGCCTTCAGGGCCCGCGAAGCTTGCAGATCAATCACGCGCACCCCTTTAGGGACATCGTCACGCATCTCACCTTCGCCACTGACTACTAAAAGGTCGACTTTATAGCCGCGCGTGATCAGTGCGGCACAAAGATTGAGCCGTACACGGCAGACGCCACGCCCAAAAAAGGACCCCAGCATGAGCGCGATCGGACGTTGCTGGTCTGAGGTCGATACGGTTGTGGTGGGCATCCCAGGTGCGTGGGCGCTATCAATGGTGGACATGCTGGATCTCCTCGGACTGAATCGGTTTCAGTTAGTAAAGGGGTTCGTCTCTATCCGGGAAAAGCCCAAGTTGGCATCATACAATGCCACCATTGCCCCAGCCATACAAACTTAGCGGAAAGCTTCAGATTTAAACGATCTAGTTTTCAGAGGCAGAGCACTATTTTATAGTATAATTCGGACTTCATTGGGACGGCAATCAACTAAAGTATCTCCTAGTCGTAAAAATAATATTCACGTGAGGCGTTTAAGCCATCGGTGTATTTATAAAATATAATATGTGGGAATAACCATATTTTTCTGCTCGTATTATCCACCTCAGGTTGTTCTGTTAAAGCCAAATGCAATAATCTTTTGTGTATGGTGATATGCAAAGGATTACCACATCGGGAAAACTAAAGTTCAAAATCTGCCAAAATATAGCGGGGTTGCGGTGGTATGTCCGCACTGCAATGCGTAAAAAAGTGCACATCATTACGAGGTCGTTTCTTTGTCTATCGAGGGAAGTGCTCTCAGTCATTTACTGGAGACACATCAAGGATCATCTTCGCCCGTGCTGCCCAAGTATATTTTTCCTCCAGTTCTTGCCGCGCGGTTTTGCCCAGTCTGCACCTAAGGATGGCATCAGATTGCAATCGCTGGATTGCACGGACCCAAGCGTTGGGATCACCGCCGGGAGCTATCAGGGCATTGTGCTCATTCTTCAGAACTTCACCCAGTACCGGCAGATCAGACGCGACGATCGCACGGCCTTGCGCCATGTACTCGAACATCTTCATGGGCGAGGTCCATCGCGAAATATCACCTCCGCCACCATCTGGCGAAACCTGGCGTTGAAGCGGCAGCAACATGACATCCATTTGGTCAAAGAATGGCTGAAGTGCGCCATGCGGTTTTTGTCCGTGCAGCACGATGTTGTCGGTACTGATATGATCTCCCCAGTGGACGACGTCCACCGGGCGGCCTCCAACAATGTCAAAGGTCAGTTCAGGCATTCTTTCTGCGATCTCGACGATCAGTTCCATTCCTTTCCCTGGGTATAGATTGCCGACATACCCGACGCGGAGCTTTTTTACCTCGAGACCTGGTGGGACGGACCGAACAGGCAAGACCGCACCATCATGCGCAACATGAATGCGGTCACCAGAGATTTGCGGAAAATCCCGAAGATACTGCTCCTTTAACGCCTGTGTGATAGCCACCAACTTGAAGCGCTCTTTGTCGCGCAACATACGCGATAATAACAACCGATGAAAACCGTTGCTGTATGGCATATGAACTTCGTAGATCACCGGAAGCCCCGCCAGTAAGGCCGCATAGGCCGCGTAAATGTGACGGCTGTAGAGCAGATCAGGACGCTGACCGGCCAAGCTGCGGCGCACGATCTCACGGCCATAAAGCGGCCCGGCGACCCCACGAAGGGACAAGAGGCGTACCTTTTCAAGGCGGAAATCCGCACACATGCCATAATAAGAAAACGGATCGCCAGCGTCTACACTGGGGGGCATAGCGTAAAGGGTGACTTCATGACCCTGCTCCGCGAAAGCCTTGCACATATGCATTACATGTACCGCATAGGCACGGTGAGAGGGGATTGGGACTTGTGCAGCGTAGGCGATCTTCATCTCAATCGTCTTTCTGCAAAATTGCTATACGAGCTCGCCAGTCATCAAGGTTTCGGCCTAACACAGCCTCGGCTGCAGGAATGTCGGTTTCAAACGTGTCGGCCAAACGACGCATCATGGTGGGATCCGGATTCGAGCGGGCTTCGACGGTAACGTTACGCTTGAACACTGCGCGCCCAGGCCTGAGGCCCAAGGTGTTGGCAACCCGTTTCAGACCTGGATAGATAAGATTGATCGGAAAGGGTTTGTAGGTCATTAGCTCATACAGCCGCTTCGAGCGTAAACGGCGATTGGGATTGACCTTCTCGAATGTGGTGCATCCATCATCCGTAGCGCCCAAAAACGCTAGGGTGTCAAGATAGGCGCGGCGGGGGTCGCGGATAAATTCCTCAAAAATAATCACATGAACACGCTCCCGCGGCACCAAGTTGAACAAACGCTCAAGCATCGGCGTGAAGCGGCAGACTTCTCGATAGTCCAGCATCTTGGGATCTGGGCAATACGGAGGCAGACTTTCACCGTTGGCACGCATGGCATTTAATGCCCATGCTTGTGAGAAGTCTTCGATGTCGTCATAGAGCTTACGCACATGATGGTTGTGTAGCGACAGCGCCATGTCAACTGGGTTACGCAGCATGACGATAAATCGGGCGTCGGGCTGGTCACGAAGTATCTGCGGGATCGCCACTGTCGAGAACAAATACCAGGTCGACCCCTCGCCGCTCATCTGACCAGCGGTTGCCCTAGCGAACATGCGCTCGTACTCTGACTTGTCAGAGACGCGTCGCTTCAAACCTGTTTCACGTGTATACATGTCACTAGCGTAGAAATGCGGTTCCTTGTTAGAGGGCATGAAGATCGACGGATTGTCGCCTAGGTACTGGAATAAGGATGAGGTACCGCACTTTGGGGCCCCGACAATGAAGAAATCAGGCATAGTTTTAACTCCCATCATAACGCGCCGTGCGCGCGAAATAAATCAAGGTATTGCTCGGTAATGCGTGCCGCCGCGAAATCCTCCGCGCGCAATCTCAGGCGTTCCGTCCCTACCGGCCGATCCAGTGCAGTGCAAATTGCCTTTGCAAGAGCGATATCATCCCCTACTGGAACCAACCCACCCAATGTACCTTTGCTCAAGATTTCGCGAGGACCATGCGGACAATCCGTCGAAACTATCTGACTTCCCAGAGCCAGCGCTTGAATCAGCACGCCGGGCAAACCTTCCCACAAGGAGGACAGAACAAACGCGTCCGCGGCAGCTATATCAGGGAAAGGATTGGACACGAACCCCGCCATAGATACATGTTCTTGAAGGCCGAGCGCCCGCACCTGCTCTTCCAGAATGCCACGCTCTACTCCTTCACCAAGGATTACTAACCGCGCTGGACGATGTGCGACTACCCTTGCCATCGCGCGTAACAAGGTCCCGTAGTCCTTCTGGACCGCCAACCGACCAGCAGCAACAAGACAAGGGCGATCACGGTCAGGTGCAAGCCATGGGTGTGAGGGTGCCGCCTCGATCGCCTGGGCACGGATAGCGTCCAGATTGAAAGGATTATGGATTGCCACCACCTTGTCCTGCGGCAATCCAGTAGCGGAAATTAGGCCATCGGCCACCCCGTCAGACACTCCTATAGCGGCATCTGCAGAGCGGTAAAGCAACCCTACTGCGCGCGGCAACCAGAGCCCTTCGAAGCGTGAGCGGTTCTTGGCAAGGCGCATCGCGAAGTCACCATGCAGGGTAGGAAAGACACCGATTTTATCTCGGGAAACCCACCTCGCAAGGATTGCCGCAAAGGCATGCAATTCCTTCGATGTTAGAATAACTGCCGGTTGACGTTGCCGATAATATGCGGCCAAGATACCGACTGATTGCCGCAAGCGCATTGGACCGACAATGTGAACGCTGGCACCTTCCGGAATTAAGTCCTGAAGCACACCACCGCCTTTTTCCAACACGAACTCGACTCTGACCTGTTCCGTTTCCAGAAGTCCCTTCGCCAGTGCCGCCCGTGTCCGGGAAATGCCGCCACCGGACATTTTGGGCAAAAGTATCGATACTAAGGGGCGCGAGATACTCACCTTTCTACGCCCAACAGTTTTTCAATATGAGTGGCAATATAGGCAGATGCTTGTTCGGTCACCTCTGGAGGGACTTCACTATAGCCACCAAAGATAGTCTTGGCAGGCATTTCGAAAGAATGGTCGAAAATTGCTTGAATGTAGCGCACAAGCGCTTCGTCTGATGCCGGTGGCTGACACCGTGCGCGGGTCAAAGCGGTCGATAACTCAGCAAGGTTTCCCTCTACGCACAACCCCTCACCAATTAGAGTGTATGGCGCAGCACCAATCACTAATACCGGTATACCTAGACACAACCCTTCCCATCCGGCTGTACCAGTTATGACCACGACGCTATTAGAACACTTCAATACCTCAACGCCATTGTACAAAGGCCCTAGCAACACAACATTGTGCATCGCAGAAATGCGGGCATAGAACCTTGCCGGCCGACGCCCAACCATAGGCAGATGCTCCTTGACGACAAGTAGTTCACCGGGAGGCAACGCTTTCGACAACCCTTCAATGACGGACAGTTGATCCGTGTGATACGGAGCCAAGACCATAGTTGAGGCTTCCGGGTCGACGTGTAACGGATAGTAGACGAATGGTGTCCCCGGGAGGGTACCACCCAAGTATTTTCTCATGTCATGCTTGTATCGGTGCTCAATACGAATCCGCATAAGTGCGCGGGCGATCTTTTTCCGCCGGCCTTCATAACGATCCAAGGCATACCGGAAGCCATGATTGACGATCTGAAAAGCAGCTTCGGCGTAAACTTTCCAAGACTTACGTGAAAGCATCCTCCGCGTGTTTTCGACGTGATATTCTGGTTGAAGTTTCTTCTCGCGGAAGTCATTCAACCATTCGCGCGCTTGATCAAATATTTGATTCTTCAAATCAGTAGTACGCAGGTTTTCAATGTGTGAATGAACCATACTGAAGCTGTCTTTGACACTAGTATCAATAATATAGCGCTGACCAATTCGGGCGGGCTTGATCTGAGCAAAGCGGACACCATGAGCCTCCGCAGACTTTGCCATTGAAAATGCAATGGAGTTAGCGACTACATAGCTAAAAACAAGATCGGGTTGGACTTCGTCCATAATTTCGTCAACAAATCGATAAAGCCCGATGACATAATTTGTAGCGCCAAATTTTTCATTCTTTAGAGCGCCGTCAATCTCGGGATGAGGTTTCACAGTCCCGCCTGATACATACCCCTTTGCAATAAAGCGGTCGGCAATCAGTGTCCGAGTAAATACTTCTTGTCCATACCGGGCTAAAAAAGCGGTATGGTCATTGTCAGTAGCTGGTGTTTTAATCCACTCTTGCTGCTTGGACATTGCCTCGCTCCATCCATCCAATGGGCGTCCCAGACGGCTTTCCAATACCTGCACTTCGCGTTTCCCATAGGCGCTGATCGCATAGAATTCTGCCGATGGGTCTTTCCGCGCAAGTTCTCGCATTATGTCGCCTGCAAAGGCTGCGAAGGGTGGGGCGATGTAAAACAAGTATTTCATTCAAATTGCCTGTAATTGGGTGTGGTACAGCATCGTATGTTCCTGCCAAGTCACACACGCCGGACAAACTGCTTGATGGCACTCTTTAAACGACGGATTAGAAAGCTTTCACTGTGACATGCCATGGCAATCGCCTCGACTTGCGCCGGTGACAAAACGGTCAGGCCATCAACGGCGGAAACAGAGCCAGGCGGTGACACGGTGAGGTCTGTTCCGACCAATGCGCTCAGCTTTTCGAGATGGGGGTTCAGTCTGACAAGCTCGCTGCGCGCCATGTGCTCATAGCTTTTTCTAAGGGCGGTATCCGGGGCCTTGTTTGCCTTCTCAATCCGTTTAAAATTACGGCGTAGTCGCTCTGCCATCGCGATATCAACGCGACGCACCCGAACCAAGAACTCGGCCTCGGTCAGCGATGGGGAGGCGTTGACTGTCTTTGGTGCTTTCTCCGGCAATGTGACCGGGCCTAGCCAATCTTGCAGTATGTTATCCAAGCCCGTATTCGAATAGGGCTTTAGCATTAAGTCCACGTCCTGTTCACACGTGAGCATTTCTAAGAACCGTGGCAACTCATGAGGAAACTCATAGCTGCTGTTTAGCCAAGTTAGGAATTCCTCGGCATGTTTGCGCCCAGCGCGATGGCTATAAGCCGAAATTGAATGTGCAACTGGCTCTCGAAAAATCAGCAAAATATGAGGTCGGCTCAACCCTGTTTCTCGAAAAATCGAAAAAAGCTGTTGGCGATGCTCAGGCACGACAAGGTCATGATAAAGCGCTTCGCTTGAAAGTAACAACTTCTTTGCCCCGTCGATCCGTGCCTGCTCTATCAAGGCCTTCAGTTGATACTCAACTTTGTGCAAATTGCCTGCGCGCAAATGCAGCACCATAGCCGTTGCATTACCGTTTTTACTGGTACCACCGGTATAGGAGATGTGCTGTTCGCGCAATGCTGCCGAGTTTGCATGCAGAATAGCCTGCAAGTAAGATGACCCGGCCTTGTTTAACCCGGCATGGATCAATAATTCCATGTGTGATGTGCTCCCCTACGTATTGATCGTGATCGTTCGAAAATTCAGTTTAGGTGCGTTTATTTTGTCCTTTGAGACGATATTGGCTTGGAAAAAGAACCTGCTCCCAAGCGGACAAGACGATTTCAGGTGCATGTCTTTGGGCAATAAATCTTGCCGCGTTTCCAAGGCGATTCCGTAATTTTTTATCATGTGCCATAGATATCAGAGCGTCGGTCAATTGATTGAGGCTACCAGCTTCAACGAGACGGCCGTTTACTCCATTTTCGATTAAGTCAGCGGGGCCAGTCGGGCAGTCGTAGGCAATGCAAGCGCAGCCGCTGGCCATGGCCTCCATCAGTGCATTTGGCATCCCTTCGGTGCGCGAACTGAGGACGAATATCGCCGCGCGGTCGTACCAGTCTTGCACATTGGCAACGGGCGGGATTACATTGACCCGCCCTGCAGCATCAGGCGCTGACGACATTTGTCGTGCCCAATCATGACCATCCGGCAGCCCCAGAAACACCAGCTGCCAGCCGTTCTGGTGGCGGGCGAGCGCTTGGAATGCCAATAGCGCATCGTCAAACCCTTTAGTATATGGCTTCGAACCGATCAAGAGAATAACCTTGGCATCTGCGGAAACCACGGTCTCGGGTCTGATCGTCGCGCCATACCCCTCCACTGGCACTACAACCGAATTGGGGACTACAACCAATGACCGCGCTCCCGTCTCACGCGCCACGCGGCGGGCAATCTCTTTAGTCTGCACCACTTGGGTGTCGGAATAGCGGTACAACCAGCGAAACAGCCATGCCCACAACCATGGTCGTGGGCGCATCCAGAAGGCACTGCGTTCGGAGACTACAACGCGAACGGGCAAGCCAGCACAGGCTATTATAGTCATGATGGATTCCTGTGTCATCATAGCTAATACTGTGTCTGGCCGGTCGCGCCGGATAGCATTGCGCAATGCTCGAATACGCGCCACTAGTGCCCAAAGCTTGGCAGGGCCGCGATTGCGCCCCGCCATTCCAAACGCCAATCGCACGACATCGGGCGATACTTGATAAGCATCCCGGTCCTTGTCACTCAATGTTGCCAAGGTCACGTGATGACCTTTCTGTACGAAGGCATTGGCCAGATTGACCGCCACCCGTTCGGCACCGCCAGTCCCTAGGTTGCCGATGAACAGGAACAAACGCATTGCCGCTCAATGTGCCGTCGGCAGGGGGTAAACAGGCAAAAAAGCCGCCAATGCAGAGCTTGGCCGCGCCACATATAGCTGCACGCCCGCTGGCTTCAGCAATTCGTCATGCATGGCGGCCACAATCCTATCGATTGGAAGCCCTAGGTTCGGGTCCATCGTCCGATGCTGCGCAGTCGTCGAGTTATTTGGAGGCAACTTCACGCGCGACCCTGTCCAACGAGGATCCTCCCAAAAATAGGTTTTGGTGTTGAGATCGATACCGCACAGTACAATTTCACGATAACCTTGAGTTAGGCCAAAATAGATTAACTGACTGACAGAAGCACGGCAATCTATATGAATATCGACGTTCCGATGTAGTCTGAGTTTGCTCCATAACCGGCAGAAACTACGCATTTCCGCTTCTGTTTCAGCCGGCACGTTCACCACATCAGGAAGGCAGATTGGGCCGGACACCAAATTTTGGAACAACTCTAGAGCCTTAGGCCAGATCGCTGCACGGCGCCGCGTAAAGCCTGGCCGCAATAGAAACGGTAAATATCTGTATTCTTCGCGCTTTTCTCTGAAAATCTCAGCAAACTGTTGATTTGCTGAGACCTCTAGTGGGAATTCCCGCATGTAGAAGTCGGGTACAAAATCATGTACCAACCAATTGTTGAATCCGATGCTGTCATACTTCGCAACATACTCCCAAAAGGCAGGATCTAGTTCGTTAATGGATGCACCACTTCCAAGAATAAAAAGCGTATTAGACCGCCGATCAAACGCTGGTGTGAGCGATATGAGTTGCAGCCCACCTTGCGCGCGCGCTGCAGTCGCATTGCGGCGCATCTGTAAAATTCGCCGCGTCTGACTTAGCAAATATACCCAGTATGCACGCTGCCTTACCGCGCGTCCAACCGTCCTCAGCGCCGTGTTCACGCCAAGTGTCCCTCGGTCACTGCCGTGTTTGCTTCCACGCCCGCCGCACGGCTTCGGCCAATCACTTGGTTAAGGTGTTTTGGTGCCAACCCATAGCCCGGTCGAACGCTGCGCGCACAATCCTTGGTGATCGCATCACCCGCTTTTATGTCCTTCACAAAGTAAAGAAACCGGCGGGATTTCACATTTGCGACCTCGTCAGATTTGCGCCCGTATTCAACCCCACACACAGGAACCCCGAAATGCGTTGCCATGTCGGCCAGGGTCTTGAGATTGCAATCCGCTGCCGGTGCTTGGCAGCCTGAAACGCAGTAAAGTAGCGCCACTTCTGTGCATCCTCCATCCTGCGCAGCTTTTACCGCCTCGGTAATTTCGCCCAGATCCGCCATCCCAATAGTAACCTTTCATCCTGCCTTCGACCACCCAACCTGTGCTTGTATACGCTTTAATGGATGGCACGTTACCCTCACACATCCCACCATGAAGTTGACGTACGTCCAACTTGTCAAACGCAATATTGTTTTTGAGCGATATCGCCTCGCTAGTAAGGCCCCGTCCAAGGTAGCCACGATTTCCAATTAGGAAAACCAAGTCAGATGTCTTATTTTTAAGATCAATAGGACCGATTTTAATCCTTTCTACTCGTACACCACCCTCACAGGAGATCAAATTAAAAATGCGTGTTATTTTTCTTGCTACTCTCGTTCTGATTGGCAAGTTTCCGTACTTTACCCAGATCAAGTTTTCGAATAATAAAACATTCTTGAGTTTTGGGAAAAACGCACTCTTTAAAAATGATGAGCCCGTTTTATGGAAACCGGCGTGAAGCGCCCGTGTCATGATCAAATCATTCCGATTTTTTCACGGTGGGTGTCGATCCAGTCCACCAGCGCTGTGTCATCCATCCAGTCCGGGTTCCGGTCGCTGGTATAGACGAAATTCTCGGCTACCTTGCGGCCATCCTTGATGCGGAAAGGGTCGTCCGACCATTTATTGATCGCGGGCAAGATCTTGAAGTGTTGGTCATATTCGTAAGTATAGGGCGCGTCTTCGATGCCGATCATCTGCTCATGCATCTTCTCGCCAGGGCGGATTCCGACGATTTCATGTCGCGCCTCGGGGGCGACAATGTTCGCGATATTAGTGACCTTCATCGAGGGGATTTTCTTGACATAGATCTCGCCGCCGACCATGTCCTCAAAGGCGTGCCAGACCAACTCGACACCTTGCTCGAGCGAGATCATGAAACGCGTCATGCGGGGATCGGTGATCGGCAATACGCCCTTATTGGCAATCGACATGAAGAACGGGATCACCGAGCCGCGCGAGCCCATGACATTACCATAGCGCACGACAGAGAAGCGCGTTCCATGTTCTCCTGCATAGGAATTGCCTGATACAAATAGCTTATCAGATGCTAGCTTCGAGGCACCATAAAGATTAATCGGTGACGATGCCTTGTCGGTGGAGAGCGCCACCACGCCTTTCACACCTTTGTCGATCGCTGCATCGATGACATTCATTGCACCGGTGACGTTGGTCTTGATGCATTCGAATGGATTATATTCTGCGGTAGGGACAATTTTGGTGGCAGCCGCATGGACCACATAGTCGACCCCATCAAAAGCCCGGTACAGCCGCTCGCGATCGCGCACATCGCCTATGAAGAAGCGCACGCGCGAGTCATCGCCGTAAAGCTTGGCCATTTCCCATTGCTTCATCTCGTCACGCGACAGGATGATGACTTTCTTCGGCTTATACCGCTCCAAGGTCATTGGCAGAAAGGCATGTCCGAAAGATCCGGTACCTCCCGTGATCAAGATGGTAGAGTTTGAAAGCATAAGATATGGTGTCCTTGATAGAGTAAAGTGTCAGGCAATATCGCTGACATGGGCAATTTTCTGAAAAATCGGGTTTGTTGCCATCAGCGCATCCCATGTATCGCAGCCGACTAGGCGTCCCTTGTCGAGCACGAGGATCCTGTCGCAGCGTTTGACCGTGCTCAGGCGATGAGCGATCATAAGAACAGTCTTGTCCCCCGGTAGTGTGTCAATGGCCGACATCACCTCGTGCTCCGTTAGGTTGTCAAGCGCGCTGGTAGCCTCATCGAAGACGATCAGGTCGGCATCCTGATAGAGCGCACGAGCAATCCCAATCCTTTGGCGCTGCCCGCCTGACAGCCGCACGCCGCGCTCGCCGACATGGGTGTCGTACCCGTTGGTCAGCTCTTGCAAAATAAAGGTGTCGATCCGAGCAATCTCGGCGGCGCGGCACACGCGCGCTTGGTCAATTTCCTTAGGCGGCACACCGAGGGCAATGTTCTCGGAAATACTGGCGTCAGTCAGGAATATATCCTGTGGCACGTAGCCTACACTCTGCTGCCAAGCCCGCCGGTTCTCTTGGGCAATCTCTATTCCGTCCACCGCTATATATCCTTCACTTGGGCGCAGTAGACCCAGAATCAAGTCCGCTAAAGTCGTCTTGCCTGCTCCGGTGCTGCCGACGATCCCGACCTTTTCACCTGCATGAATGTCCAGAGAGAGACCATACAGGCCAGCTATATCTGCGTTGGGATAGCGGTAAGAGATGTCCACCAAGCGCAAGTTGTCTCGTAGGCCCATTTTCAATGGCATCCGTCGCGGCAAAGGCTCTGCAGAAGATTTTTCAAACAGATCACTATACACCGAATCTACCGCCGCGCGCCCGAATTGGATTTTCGCCAGCCCTTGATAAAGCTTCCCCAACTCTGGCAGCAACTTTTGCCCGGCAAAAGCGAACACGCCCAAAGTTGGAAGAATACCACCTAGAGCGGCACCACTAGAAAGTTGCTCCGGGCTGAGTAAAGCAAGGCACAACACAATAATGCCACCGAAGGCTATACTCTGGACAACATATTGAGGAACCTGGCTGATCAATGCAGATCTAACGCTTACTTTAGCCATAATCAAAGAGGGTTTTTCATATCGCTCTACATAGGAAGCTTCGCGACCAAGAAGTTTTATTTCTTTTACAGCCATAAGCGCTTCGTTGACGAAACGAAAGCGCTGCTTGTTAGCAGCCAGCCGGGCTTGGCCCAAACGTCGCAGTACAATGCGGCTAAACCCGTAGGTTGCACCGTACACCCCTCCGATTACTGTGAAGGCCAATAACGCAACCACAGGGTTGACAGCTATGACGACGGAAACAATCGCCGCCGAGGTAAGTGCACCTGTAACAAGATTGGCTGCAGGCGTAAAAAACTGGCTTATGACTTGACCACTCTCGGCCAGAATTTTGGTGCTCATGGAACCTGAGTGTTCCTGAAGAAAAAATTCATAGGGCTGCCGAAGGTAAACCGACAAGAGCCTATAACTAAAGGAATGCACGCGCAGGGTCGTAAACCGACTTACAACATAGGTCCGCAATACTTGCATCACATTCCCGATAACGATGAAGGTCAAAGCAGCCATGCCGAGAGCGACAAGAAAACCATAATCGGAATTGAAACCAAAACGAGTATATGCCCAAGAAAAGAATTCGTTTGTTTCGATTTTTGTCGGGTCTGCAAGGACTGACAGAAACGGAAATATCGACCCAACCATGCCAGCTGAGAAAATAGCTGAAACGACGATCATCGCTAATGTGATCCACGCGTTGCGTCGCTCGCGCGCGTCCAGAAGTGCCCAGGCTTTCTTCCATGCTGTAGAATCGATCACAAGGTTAGCTTTCTTTTTCAAAAGAGGCCGTGTCCTGAAGCGCTTCCGATCAAATCACCTAACCAGTCCATTCGATCCAGCCTGCAGCGTCAAGGATTTCGTTCCATAGTTTATAGGGCGACACTTCCAAAGGCTATAAGAGTTGGAAAGCGCGGAGCTTCGGTGTCAAAATTCAACACCATTTCTAGCGGAGTACTTACCGGCCCACACCCAGAGTACAAGCCTAAACTCGGCTAGTACGGCATCGGCAATAGGTTTGAATAGGTTTGAATAGGTTTGAATAGGTTTGAATATTTTGGTGCAAATCACTTGGAAAATATCTGTCTAGGAGACAAACATGATACGTGGCGCGCGCCCCAGACACCTGCATTCAAGACAGAGTTTATTCTGATAGTCATGTTCATTCTTTGCGTTCACACCGGAAACATTTGCCGCTTTTCTATGGCTAGGGCACAGCCTAAACTGTAACTTGCACCGGCTCAAGCTTGAGCGATAAAAGGCGCTCATTAATAACACTTAAGCGGACGCGATGACCTGCTACGACCATGGCATCACCCGCCTAGTCAGCTTCGGCAAGAAACCAGCGGCGGTGCCGTTAGATATCGTCAGCAAGCTTATGCTGCGATAATGATGGAAAGCTGCTACCGCTAAACATCTTGAGCTCTGGCGATCGGGTACGCTTCAATAGCGGCCCTTTTGTAGATCTTGTTGTGATGATTGAACATATCGCCCCAGACCGGCGGGACTGGGTGCTGATGGACATCATGGGTAGTCAAGCTCGGGTAGCGGTCGGGGCGGACCAACTACAGCTAGTTTGACGGGCCACAGATCATTAAGATCGGAACCATAGTCTGTTCAAGGTCAAGGGCAAACTTATCGACCTGTAACCCTATATGCTAATTGCCCAACCTTCTCACGAATTCCCGTATTGAGAACCTGCAGGTTCCGTGTGAGATTCCAACCGATGTTATCCGTGAACCCCGATGTCCGATAATCGACGGGCCAAGCTACAAGGCCAGACCATCCAGCAGCCTCGAAACTAAGCATGGCGCGAGGTAGATGGAAAGCGCTCGTGACCAGCACCCACATCTCATCGGTACTTGGATTGGCGAGAGCTAGGCTAAGCCGCGCGTTATCGGCAGTGTTGCGGGACCGGCCCTCAAGAAGTAGGCGATCGGGATCGATGCCTTGGTCAAGAAAAAGCTGTTCGGCGATGGAGGCTTCGGAAGCAATGCCCCCCGTAAGGTCTCGCAATGCGCCGCTGCCACCCGCGAACAACACCTGCGCTTTAGGAAACCGCCGCGCGAGAGCGAGTGCGGCAGTGTAGCGCTCTGCGCCTTCGTTGAGCTGCACTTGGCTCCAAAAGGCACTGGCACGGGCATTTTCACCACCACCGAGCACAATGATGCCATCGACAGCATCAAGGTCAGGATTGGCCGGATAGCGACGCTCGATGGGCTGCAAAAGCAGATCGCCAAGCGGCAAAGTACTCAGGGCGATCAGCAGCGCCAATGAGATGCTGCTGATCCAGAGCGCCATACGCCTGCGTTGCAAGGTCAATGCAAGTACGATGCTTGCCAAGGCGATGACGATCCAGGTGTCCGGTCGCAAGAGTGCGCCAACCAGTTTCGATACGATGAAAAAGACGGTGTCCATCGCAGTTAGCCTTGCCCGCCGCCGGTGAGTGCAGCGAGGGCCTTGCGGTAGGCTGCGACAACCAACGCCTGATCGAATTCGCGTTCCATCTTGAGACGCCCCGCCTGTCCCATCTCGATCCGGGCTTGTGGCGAGAGCGCCAGGAACCGTTCCATCGCCATAGCGAGCCTATCAGCGTTTCGCACTTCGCAAAGCAAACCTGACGCTTCGTGATCCACCACAGCACGACAACCAGGCACATCTGTCGCTATAAGCGGCCGGGCAATGGCAGCTGCCTCGATCAGCGTGCGCGGCGCGCCTTCACGGTACGAGGGCAGCACGACACAGGATGCCGCAGCGATCGCCGAGCGCACATCGCTGGTAGTGCCAAGATACTCCACCACACCTTCGGCCACCCAACCTTCGACGGTCGCAGTGTCGATCGCGGTACGGTTTTCCGAACCGGTTGCACCCAGTAGCTGGAAGCGCGCATTCGGATGTCCTGCCTTGATCTGCCGTGCCGCCTCTACGAATTCGATTACACCTTTGTCCCGCAAAAGACGCGCAATCATCAAAAATACAGGCGGCGCGTCTGCTGAAGGCATCTCTACCGGCGCGAAGCGCGCTAGATCGATACCGGACCCCGGCAGCAGTCGCGCCTGGTCCATGCGCACAAGCTTGCGATCGAGAAACAGACTACGGTCATCATCGTTCTGGAAAAAGACGGTCGGCAGCTTACCGAAAGCGCGACGATAAAGCTGTTCAGCAACAGTCTGCAAGAAACCGCCCGATAGAAAGGCGGTGCCAAGTCCCGTAACATTCGGAATGAAGGGCACACCAGCCGCGCACGCCGCCCTGGCCCCAAAGATGTTGTTCTTGATCGTGAAACTGAGAACAGCGTCCGGCTGTTCCTCACGAAAAATCCGCTTGAGCCTACGCTGCAGTTTCCAGTCTTCGACCGGGTTCAGTCCTTTAACACTCATTTCTAATGGGCGAAAACGACAGCCGATCCGTTCAAGCTCAACTACGGTGTCATCCGGCGGGGCTAGAACAGTGATCTGATGTCCATCAGACGACAAAGCTTCAACCAGAGGTCGCCGAAAATTCCAGATATTCCACGCAGCATTCACCGTCATCAAAATGTGCATGTAGGGGCCTTTCTGGAATGCCTAATACCGTTAGACTGAACTGCCTAGCGCTCTGTTTCTAACGCTTCCTATATATTTCCGTGGATATTATCGAGCTTTTACAGCGCCTGGTTTAGGCAGTCCCTAAGATTGTGGGTTTGGGTGAAACGCGCCGACTACGGCAGGTTCATGCGCGATGCTACATAAGTCAGATTTCCCTCGCGGGCGATCCCGTGAAAGTAGCACACTTGGTGATTGTCACATGGCCTCAGGCAACCACCTTGAAGAAAAAGTTATCTCGTCGATTTGGGTGTAAATGTCAGGTTTTTTAAGGTGTTTCTAACAGAAACCATCGAAGCTAACGCTAATTATTTTTCGCCCCAGTGCTGCAAAGGTAGCCCAATAAGCTTATTTTATAGGATCATCCACAAGGCAGACATTGGTGAAGGGAAATAATACACCTATAGATATAAACTTTCTAGAAACTTGGTAATTTGCGAATATTTCGTGCCGAATTGGGCGAATTGCCAAGCCAAACTCGCCATCCCCACTTGATGAGATCATCCCGCCAACCCCGCGTCCTCCAGCCCTTCACGATCCGGCAGGTCTCTCAAACTCTCCAGCCCGAACGCCACAAGAAACCGTTTGGTCGTTACGTACGTATAAGGCGCGCCGCGCTGCGGGGATCGCGGGCCGGTGCCGATCAATCCGCGGCCACTCAGGCGGCCAATCAGATCGCGGCTGATATCCTTTCCGAAGATATCTTTCAGCCCGTCGCGGGTAATCGGCTGATGATAGGCAATGGCAGCCAGCACAGCGGTTTCAAAATCACCAAGGCCAAGATCCTGATTGCCCACATCTGCTGCCGCGCGGATCGCGGGCGCGTAGACCGCGCGGGTGCGCAAAATCCACCCATCCGCGACGCGCGCCACCTCGAAAGCGCGACCCTCTAGACCGGCGGCTAGGTCCTCAACCAACAGATCGATCGAAACATCGCCAACCACCCGCGCCAATTCCTTGTGCGATACAGGTGAAAAACTCGCAAAGAGTATCGCCTCGATCCGGCGCACCCATTCCTGCCAGCGTTGCTCAGGCAGTAGGCCGGCAAGGCCGCGGTCGAGGTCGAGGTCAGTGGGTCGGTTTTTTGCCATATCAGATCCCGTAGAGGCGGAAACTGTCACGCCCCGTCACTTCGCGCACCGCACCCAAACTCACCAGCCGGTCGCACAGCCGCCGCGCCGCCCTATCCGACAAAGGCAATGCCCACGGGGCCACGGCGTCGCGGGTTAGAAACATCTCGACCGCCGCCCCTGCCCCCTTCGCGCGAAGCTTGGGGGCCACCGCGTTCAGGCGTGCGGCTCGGCGCGCCAGATCGGCCGCCATCCGCGTTGCTTCGACGGCAGATGCCACAACGGCGCGGTGACAGGCGTGGCGCAGATTATCACCGGTCTTGCGCAGATCCCGCGGGCTTAGCCCGCCGCCTAGTAATGGCACCGCATAGTCCCACCCCAATGCCTGCGCCATCACCGCATCCGCCAGAATGAGCGCCACATGCTCCGCGCGCGGATACTCCGACATCACAGCTTCAAGCACGGCTGACGCCCGTCCCACGGGGCCACCCGGCCCCGAACCAAATCTGCCGAGCCAGACCGCGAGATCGGTTTCAGAACAGGTCGGTAAGGCAGGGTACAGCGCGATAATAGACACCGGCCGTTCGATCGCCTTTCGCCAGTGCTGATAAATCAGCCCCGCGGGGCCAGGCAGATCACCAGGACGCAGCAAATGCACTGCATCACGCAGGTCCGCGGCCCGCTCTGGCCGCCCAGAAAACGCAACACTCGCCTCTGCCGCGCGCAATGCCAGGCGCTCTCTTAACAAGCCCTGGGGGACATCCGCGCGCGCCATCACAATATGCAGGTGTCCGAGCGCCGCACCTGAAAAAAACGCCACATCTCCAAGGGTGTCGCCACTTCGAGAAATGACCCAGGACGGCATCTGAGGTAGTGTATCACCGTCAGGTGCAGGATGTATGCATGCTTGGTTCATTTGCAGAAGCTATAGCACGACGGCGCTTGTTGATAGTATATAGTCACATAACCGCCCCACCTTATAGTTCTCTTTAATGTCCAATAAGTTTACATTATCGGACATTATGAATTCAATCTACGAAGGCTGTATGGGTCATGAGAAACAACCGAACGGGCGGCGCGCTCCGTCGCAATCGATCGTAAAAACTATCTGGTCCTTGGATCACAAACCAGCGCTCGCGCTGCTACCATCGCTTACACCTTATCGAGACGGCCAAACTAAACGGTATCCTCCCGCGAGCATGGCTCACTGAAACACTCGCCAGCATACCGGACTACGAGATCAACCGCGTCGATAACATCCTCTCATGGAAAACCGCCCGATAGGGGTGGTCAGACCGGGCGCCTACGGTCGAACGGATGAACGGCACGGTTAAAGAGAAGGCCGTAAAGCGCTTCAACTCCGACACCCATGACCAGTCGCGGACCCACCGCGCGGACTTCGTGGCAACCTACAACTTTGCCTGAAGGTTGAAGACCTTCAGCGGCCTTATGCCCTACCATTACAACTAAAAAATATGGGCATCAGAACCAGAAATGTTGTTTCTCGATCCGATCCACCAAATGCCCTAACTAAGCACCGCTTCACAAACCTAGGCCGAATAGAGTTACAACTATTTTTTTTGAAGATGTGGTTATGTTGCTTTGGTGCCGCATTCCTTGGCGGCTTTTCAAACACTGGCTCGAGCCGCCCTGTTTTCGTATACTAATGAACATGAACACGTTAGATTACATTAGATTTAAACGACCAGCGCATGTTGCGATTTGATGTAGACCATTATTTAGGAGATTACAGGCCATGAAATACACAATTTTGACTATGGCATCGCTGGTTCTCGCAGCCGGAACCGCGGTGGCAGACCCGATGAACCAACCGACAGACTGGTCCGGGAACTACATTGGTATTGGCCTGTCTTACAGCGACGGCAGCTACGACGCCGAAAACAATTTTACACCGCCTGACGCCACTGGTGTATTGGGGTCCGCGATCGTTGGCCGAAACTATCAGCAGGACCATCTGGTTTATGGTGGTGAACTAGTTTTGAACTTCGGCAACATCGAAGAAAGAAGCACTGGTGGTTGTGGTGTTGGCGCTGCGGGTTGTCGTTCTACGATTGAGCAGTATGCCGCGATCCGCGGCCGTGTGGGTTACACGTTCAATCAAACACTGGTCTTTATGACACTCGGCATCGCTACCGACCGTCAGGACCAGCGAGCTTTTGGGATAAACGCCGCCGGCGATAGTCAACGGCACTACGGCTACACAGTCGGAATTGGTGTAGAGCAAGATATAGCGGACGACTGGAGCATCAGGGGTGATCTAGAGTACTATGATTTCAACTCAAGAACCTACAGTTTCCTAGGTGGGACATCGATCGACCCTGACACCACAGCGGTTCGGTTCTCCTTGGTCAAGCGCTTCTAGGTATTGAATAAGCCGAAAGCTGGTTTGGATAATCTACTTACTTTCGGCTTATCATCCTAGGAAACACTTTACGACACGCCCTTGGATAAAAAACATTAAGCGCAGCCTAAAGTGTGCTTCCTCAACTGTGAGAAATACTCGCGCCATTCTCAAATAAATGTATGCGAAACAAGCCCACAAGCCAATCACCAGCAGACCATGACAAAGCCATAAGTCTTAATATTCCCCCGCATTTGGCGGGCTCCGGCGCGCTCGACCGTCTAGTCGATACCGCACGGGAGTATGCTGCAGCCGCAGCCTCCGAAAACACATTGAAAGCGTACACCAAGGACTGGGCGCATTTTACGCGATGGTGCCGGATGCAAGGGGCAGATCCCTTGTGTCCTGTCCCCCAGATAATAGGCTTATACATCGCCGAGCTAGCATCTGGCGCGCGCACTTCTCCTGCCCTATCCGTCTCGACCATTGATCGCCGCCTTTCAGGTCTCGCTTGGAACTATACGCAGCTCGGCCTCACCCTAGATCGCAAGGACCGCCACATCGCGACAGTCTTGGCGGGGATCAAACGCAAGCACGCACGCCCACCGATGCAGAAAGAGGCAATCCTCGTCGATGACATCCGTGCAATGGTCGCCACACTGCCCTTTAATTTACGCGGATTAAGGGACCGTGCGATCCTACTTTTGGGATATGCTGGAGGCCTACGCCGGTCCGAGATTGTCAGCCTTGACGCGGGCAAGGATGACACCCCGGATTCCGGCGGCTGGATCGATATCCTGAAGGGCGGCGCGCTGTTGACACTCAACGCGAAAGCCGGCTGGCGCGAGGTCGAAATTGGCCGCGGAACCAGCGACCAGACCTGCCCTGTTCACGCATTTGAACAATGGCTGTACTTTGCCAAGATTAACTTTGGTCCCGTCTTTGTGGGCACCTCTCGCGATGGCAAGCGAGCCTTGGAGACACGGCTAAACGACAAACACGTCGCCCGCCTGATTAAACGCACTGTTCTCGACGCAGGTATCCGATCTGACCTGCTGGAAAAAGATCGCCTTGCCCTATTTTCTGGCCACTCCCTTCGCGCGGGTTTGGCAAGCTCCGCCGAAATTGACGAGCGCTACGTTCAGAAGCATCTTGGCCACGCCTCCGCCGAAATGACCCGGCGCTACCAGCGTCGACGCGATAGGTTTCGCGTTAACCTGACAAAAGCTGTGGGCCTATAACCGATTACATCAATATGGGCCCTTAGTATTCTGAGATTGCACAAGATACACATTTTTTTACCCCAGCAATTCTTCAAGATATTGCCCATATTCATTCTTCGCAAACACCTTTGCCCGTTCTTCGAGCGCTGCTTTGCTGATCCAGCCTTGGTTGAAAGCGATTTCATCGGGACTGCCGGTTTGCAGGCCTTGGCGGGTTTCCAACGTCCGCACAAAATTCCCAGCATCCAGCAAGCTCCCATGCGTGCCGGTATCCAACCACGCATACCCGCGTCCCATGTGCTGAACATTCAGCAGACGATCTTGCAAATACGTTTCTAGCAGCGTCGTTATCTCCAGCTCTCCACGTGCAGATGGCTTAAGTGACTTGGCTCGCTCGGACGCAGTATTGTCAAGGAAATACAGCCCTGTTACCGCGTAGTTCGACGGAGGTACTTCCGGCTTCTCGATGATCTGACGGGCTTGCCCGTTCTCATCGAAATCAACCACACCATAGCGCTCAGGATCTGAGACGCGGTAGCCAAAGACGGTGCCTCCGGTGGTTTGGACGTCGGCTTGGGCAAGTATCTCGGGCAGGCCGTGGCCGAAGAAGATGTTGTCCCCAAGGACCATCGCGGACGGCGCTCCGTCGAGGAAGTCTTCCGCCAAGATGTAAGCCTGAGCCAATCCGTCGGGGCTTGGTTGCGTGACATAGCTCAGTGAAATGCCCCACTGGCTGCCGTCACCAAGTGCGCGTTTGAACTGGTCTGCGTCCTGAGGCGTAGTGATGATCAGGATGTCGCGGATACCGCCCAGCATTAGGACGCTTAACGGATAGTAAATCATTGGCTTGTCATAGATCGGCAGCAGCTGTTTCGACACGGCAATCGTGATCGGATAAAGCCGCGTGCCGGAGCCGCCGGCGAGGATAATGCCTTTGCGTTTGGGCGTCTGGGTCATGGGAAATCAGTCCTTGGGAAAATCAAGTTGGGTCAAAATATGGGTAAGGCTCACGCGCCAATCGGGGCGGGAAATGCCAAAGGCGGCCTCGGTCGCGCTGCAGTCCATCCGCGAGTTCAGCGGGCGTTTTGCGGGGGTAGGGTAGCCGGACGACGGGATATCAGTAACGTCGCAGGCGATCTCGGCTGCGACGAAAATCGCGCGGGCGAAATCCGCCCAGCTCGTGTCGGGCGCGCCCGAGAAATGGTAAACGCCGGATTTTTCGGGCTCTGAAACGAGGGTTTTGGCGATTGTTATACAGGCCCGTGCGATCTCTGCGGCACCCGTGGGGCCGCCGATCTGGTCGGCGACGATGGTTAACGCCTCGCGTTCCGCCCCAAGACGTAGCATGGTTTTGACAAAGTTATTTCCATGGGATGACACGACCCAAGAGGTGCGCAACACGGCGTAGCGCCCGCCCGCCTTTACAATTGCGACCTCTCCGTCACGTTTGGTGCGGCCATAGACGCTTTGTGGATCGGTCGGGTCGGCGGGTGCCCAAGGCGTGCCGCCCGCGCCGGAAAACACGTAATCGGTCGAGATCGAGACGAAGGGAATATCGCGCGCGGCACAGGTCCGGGCCATGATGGCGGGGGCATCTGCGTTGATGACCTGCGCCGTTTCGGCATCGCTTTCGGCCTTATCCACGGCGGTATAGGCGGCGGCGTTGATCACGGCGTCAGGGGCATGGGCATTGATCGCTGCGGCGCAGGCGGTGGGGGCGGTTAAGTCCGCATCGGCGCGGGTGAGGGCGGTGATTTTGATGGCCTCGCTGTTAAGCGCGCGCAGTTCTGTGGCAACCTGACCGCTGTGGCCGAAGACGAGGATCTTCATGCCTTCCCCAATCGCTCGCCAACACCCTTACGGTTTTGCAGCGCGCGCCACCAATCCTTATTCTCAAGATACCAATCCACGGTGCGGGCCAGCCCTTCTTCCACCGTGACCGAGGGGCGCCAGCCAAGCTCTGTCCGGATGCGTGTCGGATCAATTGCATAGCGTTGGTCGTGGCCCGGGCGGTCGGCGACGAAGGTGATCAGATCCGCATGCGGCGCGCCTTCGGGGTGGCAATCATCCAGCAAGGCGCAGATCATCTTAACCAGCTCAAGATTGCTGACCTCGTTCTCGCCCCCGATATTGTAGCTGCGGCCAAGCGTACCCTTCGTCAGCACGGTCAGCAGCGCATCGGCGTGGTCTTCGACAAACAGCCAGTCACGCACATTGGCGCCATCGCCGTAGACCGGAATCGGCTCGCCAGCGAGCGCTTTGAGGATAACCACAGGCACCAGTTTTTCGGGGAAGTGGTACGGTCCGTAATTATTGCTGCAATTTGTGAGCACTATCGGCAGGCCATAGGTCTCACCCCAAGCGCGCACCAGATGATCGCTGGCGGCTTTCGAAGCGGAGTAGGGGCTGCGCGGGTCATAAGGCGTATCTTCGGTGAATTGCCCCGTGGGCCCGAGGGAGCCATAGACCTCATCAGTTGAGATATGGTGAAAGCGGAACACGTCTGGCTTGCCCGCCTCTTGCCAGTAGGCGCGGGCAGCTTCCAGCAGCGTATAGGTGCCGGTGACATTAGTTTGAATAAACGCCCCCGGCCCGTCGATGGAGCGATCCACGTGACTCTCGGCCGCGAGATGCATCACCGCATCGGGCTTATGTGCTTCGAAAATTTTGTCCAGCGCCTCCCGATCACAAATATCCGTCTGCACAAACGCATACAGAGGGCTGTCCGCCACGCTCGCCACATTCTCAAGACAAGCCGCATAGGTCAGCACATCAAGGTTCACCACACTGTGCCCCTGCTCAATGGCCAATCGCACCACTGACGAGCCGATAAACCCCGCGCCGCCTGTCACCAATAGCTTCATCTATACACCCTCAAACGTGAATGGACTGTTAAGGTCAGCCAAAGAGGGCGCATTTGCGTCCTTGTCCGACAAAACCGGCGTCATAACCCCCAGACCCCAGTCAATTTCGACTTGAGGATCATCCCAAGCGACGGCCCCTTCGGTCTCCTGCGCATAATAATCCGAACATTTGTAGATAATTTCGGTCTCTGGCGCGCGTGTCACAAACCCATGCGCGAAGCCCGCTGGCACCAGCATCTGTTTTCCGTTCTCGAAGCTCAGTTCAGCGCCATACCACTGTCCGTAGGTGGGAGAGCCGTTGCGGATATCCACCGCTACATCAAAGAGAGCGCCTCGCCCGCAGCGCACCAGCTTGTCCTGTGCA
Source organism: Sulfitobacter litoralis (assembly GCF_900103185.1). Classification (GTDB taxonomy): domain Bacteria; phylum Pseudomonadota; class Alphaproteobacteria; order Rhodobacterales; family Rhodobacteraceae; genus Sulfitobacter; species Sulfitobacter litoralis. The sequence continues at coordinate 27,088 of NZ_FNJD01000023.1, read as the reverse complement.
TGGGGTGGTGCCTGAAAATGGAGCCCGCGAATGGTGCCTTGGGTCATGGATAGGGAGTGATTGTCTTGCACGAATTGCGTGCTGATCCCATGCTCGACAAGGGCTTTTGAGCTGTAGCTTTCGGAGAAGAACCCACGGTGATCTCCAAAGCGGGCGGGAGTTATGACGAAAACACCCGAAAGCGGTGTTTGTTCAATCTTCATCTGTAAAAACCTTCGGTGATGAAATTATTACTTATCTACCGAAACAGTAATCACCTGTCGACTAATCCCTCACCCGCAAAAATCAATACATTACATGCAGTATTTCCCTTGAATGTTTCGCGCGCGAAACATTCAAGGGAAAGGGTGGCAAAATGACGACCTCAGGCTTTAAAATGCGCGCACCTCTCGACGCTTCAAACCCCAAAACCTTCACGACCGATCGAGACATAGGCCGTAAACCCTGCCTGCTTCACATCCTTTGGCGTATAGATGTTACGCAGATCGGCCATGACGGGCGTCGTCATGCGTTTAGCCATTCGCTTTAGATCCAAAGCGCGAAATTCGTTCCATTCGGTCAGGATTACTACCGCGTCAGCGTTCTGGGTTGCTTTATATACATCCTCATTCCAAGCGACCCCTGGCAACAGCCCCTCGCCTTCACGCTTACCTTGAGGGTCTACGACGCGGACCTTGGCACCGTTCCCGACCAGCCATGGCACTATTGTCAGGCTGGGGGAGTCACGCATGTCATCTGTGTTCGGCTTGAAAGTTACGCCCAGTACAGTGATCACTTTGCCATTTACCGAGCCCCCGCACAGGTCAACGATCTTATCGATCATGCGGCGCTTCACCTGATCATTCACCTTGATCACGGTTTCAGTCAGCTGCATTGGGGTCGCATGATCTTGCCCCATGCGAGCCAAAGCTTGGGTATCCTTGGGAAAACAGCTGCCTCCATACCCAGGACCTGCATGAAGAAATTTATCGCCAATACGGCCATCAAGCCCCATACCCTTTGACACCATTTTAACGTCGGCACCGGTCTTTTCGCACAAGGCAGCGATCTCATTGATGAAGGTAATCTTGGTCGCCAAGAAAGCATTGGCCGCATATTTGATCATCTCAGCGCTTTCCAGATCGGTTGCCATGATCGGGAACTCACGAAGATAGAGAGGACGATAAATTTCATTCATCACCTCTGCCGCCCGTTCATTCTGCACACCCACGACAACACGATCAGGACGCATGAAATCGTCAATCGCAGCGCCTTCCCGCAAAAACTCGGGGTTGGATGCGACGTCGAAGTCTGCCTTCGGGTTTGCTTTAGAAACAACCTGTTTGACCTGACGGTTGGTGCCCACTGGCACCGTCGATTTAGTGACGACCACAGCGTAGCCTGTCATCGCGGTCGCAATCTCTTCTGCTGCAGCCATGACGTAGGTCAAATCCGCGTGACCGTCCCCGCGGCGCGTCGGAGTCCCTACCGCAATAAAGACAGCGTCAGCCCCATCGACCGCCTCGGTCAAATTGCCCGTAAAAGAAAGACGGTCCGCGTTGACGTTCTTGGCCATGAGGTCCTCAAGACCAGGCTCATAAATCGGGGCGATACCGCTCCTGAGTTGCTCGATCTTCTTCGGATCTTTGTCGACACAGACAACATCATGCCCGAAGTCAGAGAAGCAAACACCAGACACCAACCCAACGTATCCGGTACCGATCATAGCAATTTTCATAAACAAACTTCCTAAATCAATGTGTGTATCACCTGAGATAAATAGCCTGCTGTGTCAATTATTTCGGATTTATGATCTCAAATGTTTCGCGCGCGAAACATTTAGAGTTTTAGCGCTGCGCGGATACGCTCTTCGATTTCGGGAGTAAGTTCCTCTCCGCCAATCGTGATGGTTTTAGCAGAGCGCTCTAGCCAGAGTCCGGGCGAAAGCTCCTCTCTTTTTCCTCCCGCTTGCTTTGCAATCTTAGGTGCCTTTGGCGTCTCGAGAGCGGCTGCCAAAATATCTTGTTCTGCTTCAAGCGTAGGGGCATTTCCTAGCTTATTCAAAGCCTCAACAACATCCGACTTGAACGCTTCATCTGCCTGCAGCTTCTGGGACAAAGCTAGCCCCAAGCGCTCCCCGATCCCGGCGGGGTAGGAAAGATAGGGCCCGAGTTGCTCGACTACGGGAAGAAAGCTTTTGATCTTGGAGCGTTTGGCTCGGCTACCATTGCCGAACAGACCGTTTAGAGCCGATTTTGTATCTACATACACCCCCTCTTCAACTGCGCGCGAAACAATACGCGCGCGTTCAAAATACGACAGCCCAACGCGAATTTCGTTTTCTTCGACCATTGCGACATAGGCATCGGCAGCGTCGATGGGGCGGCGGACGAGAGCAAGGACGGTACTAAAACGCGCATCGCCAGTTTCTTTATAGAGCTGCGTGAGGGCTGTCAGACGGCGCCAACCGGAAATGAGGCCGTAGCCGCCCTGTTCTGTTGCAACCACTTCGATTGGCGTTTGCTGCCCGCGCGCTGACAGTGAGGCTCTTAGCGCTGCCATGTCTTCGTCGTCAGCAACGAGCCGGTCTCGAACAAGGTAACTGCTTTCGATCTGATCCAGTTGCAACGACTGCACCATACGGCCTTCAGCACGGGCGGAGTGGAATTCGGCTGTAACCTCTGCCAGGGCCGCACTGGTGGCTGCATCGCCAGCGACATGGGCGATCGGCGGGCTGGGGGAGCGCATCTTCGGGGCCACACCCTGAGGGTAGGTAGGAAACAGCGCCTTTGTCTCTAAAGGTGGCATAGAGCCTGCATCTGTCACAGGTTCCTCAGCGAGGTAATCGCCCCGAGGCGGGGTTAGTCTTTTACGTTTTGCCATGTCTTATCCTCTCTCTTGAGCGGTACAATGCTTAGGGCAGTAGAGTTAATCAGATGCTGCTTCTGCGTTCGCAGCTTTCGCATCGCGATGCCAGGCACCGATCAGCAGGCGTTTGAAAGCAGCATAGGTTGAATCGAATGTCTGGCGCCCGCGGGCGTAGGTCTCGCGGTTGAAGTCACGGTAATCCGCCTCGTAGATGCCGTTCACGCTTTCGCCGGCCTGCCCGATCAGAGCAGTGAAATCCTGCCGGTGTGGCGACAGGGTTTGCCCCAGATAAGCCTGTATCAGTGCTGCAAGTTCTGCCTGTTGCGCGCCGTCATAACGGGTGATGACAGCACGTACTGCGTCCCACTCGAATTGCAGCCCCTCACGCCCCAAAGCGCGGGCGGCCATGTTCTCGCCCTCTTCGATGGAGCTGAAGGTGGAATGGAGCATATCGAAGAACCGCCCGGTACTATCGAATTCAAGAAACGAGGCGCCAAGGGGGACCAACAGGATGTCAGCGGCGGCCAGTCCGTTGATGGTGAGATAGCCTAGGGCAGGGGGGGTATCGACGAAAATCACATCGTAGTCGTCTAGTACGCCGTCGGCTTCGAGCCGGTCGGTCAATGCATCCCAGAGCTTCCAGCCCCGGGTCGCCATACGCCAGACAGGGATCTGGAATTCCGCCCAGTACAAATTGAGTTGGGCGCCAATTAGATCAATATTGGGCCAATGGGTCGGGCGGATTAAATCACCGGTACTCATTTTGAGCGCTTCCGACAGGGTATCATCCAGCGGTGTCGGTGCCTCACCCCGGTCGGCTTTGGCACGGTTTTCGGCTTGGGCGGCCTCGGCATAGTGGCGGGCGATCACCGGGAAAACAGTGCCCCATTCGTCTTCGATCCGACCTCCAAAAATCGATGTCATGGAGCCTTGGCTGTCGAGGTCGATGACGAGCACTTTGTAGCCATCCAGCGCGGCCGACATCGCCAGGTGAGCGGCGGTAGAGGTTTTGCCCACGCCACCTTTGAAATTCGCGACTGATACGATTTTGGCGGGCAGGCCCTTGGGACGGTAGGGGCGGTATTCTTTCGACTTGGAACCTTCAGATCCGAAATGGGCCCGCAGGCGCAGCACCTCGTCGAGGGTGAACCATTTGGCGCCACCAGCGGTTTCGGATGTGCCTTGGGGCAGGTCCGGGTTGTTGCGCAGCACGCGGCGGAAATGAGCTTGGGCCACGGGGATCAGATATTTGGTGATCTCCCATGTCGAGAACAGACGCAGGCGCTTTTGACCCGCTTCATCCATCCCCCGGCCAGCAAGATCTTGGCGCCCTCGAGAGCAGGCCTCCGCGATGGCATGAAAGTCTTGCGAGGACGTAGGTGGACCCAGATCGGCCATGGCTTGATCGGGGTCAATATTGAAGTACGGGGGGAGGGGCTCACTCATCGGAAATTCGCTTATGTATTGCGTTTCCATCTATGTACCAGAAAACGCGTCACATGGAAGAAAAACCGTACTTCTTGAGGTTTTTCTTAGCAAATACTGGGGGTTCAGCCGGGTGTTTGGTTTGAAAATCTCGATGTGATGCAAATCCAACCCAGTGTTATGATGTGTTATTATCAAGTTAAGGGTTTTGTGTGAAATCCATTTATCCCCTTTTATCAAAGGCTTTCGGATAGCCCTTTCATAGGGAGTGACTCTGAACCCCCGAAAGACTGACTCTGAACCCCCGATAAAGCGACTCTGATCCCCCGATCAAAATGCCCGAGGGCAGGGGTGAGTGATGGACAAGCAATGTGGATAACTTTTAGGGTGGTGTCACTAAAACCACGATTCCCAAAAAGGGAACATCGAGCAGTGATCACGGCAGAAATTCGCACGTAAGAGGCGGAGGCTGTCGACAGGCAGAGGACAGACGATGTCAAACCCCGCGCCCGCAGAGGGCCTGTTGCCCGACCGGCATCAGGCGGATTTTTTTGTCTGCGATATCTTTGATGCGATCCCGAAAGACGATCTTGCAACGATGGAGCATCCGATCTTCTCGCTCTCGACCAAGCCGGATCGACGCATTTTGAACTACACCCATAACGGGACCGATATCACCGTCGTACCAAGCATGCGCGGGCTTGCGACCATCCATGATAAAGACATCCTGATCTTTTGTATCAGTCAGCTGATGGCCGCGCTGAATGCTGGCCGCGCCGTAGGGCGTACGTTGACGTTACGCGCCTACGATATGCTGGTCGCGACGAACCGCGAAACCTCTGGCGATGCCTACCGCCGGCTACGTGAAGCTTTCGAGCGGTTGGCGGGGACGCGCATCACCACCAATCTGGAGACAGGTGGGATGGAGGTGACCAGCGGCTTTGGTCTGATCGAAAATTGGGAGATCGTGCGCCGTGCCCGTGGCGGCCGGATGGTGAGTGTCAAGGTTACCCTGTCGGAATGGCTTTACCGCGCGGTGCTGTCAAAATCGGTGCTCACGCTGAGCCGCGATTATTTTCGTCTGCGCAAACCGCTGGAGAGACGGGTCTATGAGATTGCGCGCAAGCACTGTGGGCGCCAACCGGCCTGGCGGATCTCGGTTGAGCTGCTTTTGAAAAAATCCGGCTCTGCGTCCCCGCGCCGTGTCTTTCGCAAGATGCTACGCGATATGATCGAGGCGAACCACTTACCGGATTACGAGATGGAGGAAGAGGCGGGCGATATGATCCGCTTCACCCGTCGTACCCTGATCGAAGATGGCCCCGAAGCGCCACCCTTGTCTGAGCAGGCGATCGAGGCTGCGCGGGAGATTTTACCAGGTGCCGATGTCTATGCGCTGGAGGCTAACTGGCGTGCCTTCTGGGCGGCTTCCGGACGGCCTAAGCTACGCGCAGCAGATGCCGCGTTTGTGGGATTCGTTAAGATGCGAGCGGAGAAGGGGGACTAAGGCGCGCATCAAAAAACACTGGCCTTGAGATAAAAGACACATCGGTGTAATATTATGGTGCTTATTTTAAAGCTCTGATATTTTTTCACCTGTTTAAATTTCTCTAGACCAAGTAGTTCACATGCCATGGAACACCTCGGGATAAATATGTTTTTCTGGCACAATTATGTGCTGATATTTCTGTCTTTTTTTATCTGTACGATCCTCATCGCTCTTGCGCCTCGCGCTCCCAGACTTGCGGGCCAGGATGACCACACATGCGCGGTACAATCCATGCATGTACGCCGAACGGCGCGGGTCGGGGGGCTTGCGATATTTCTGTCGATTGTTGTCAGCATCTTTTTTGCGCCAGATGCGATTGCTGGACCCTATGCCTACCTCATCCTCGCTAGCTTGATTTTGTTTCTCGCGGGCATCTTTGAAGACTTAGGCTTCGGAGTCTCTCCTCGGGATCGTCTTATAGCCACAGCTGTGGCGAGCCTTGCTGTGATGTTCTTTTTCGAACTGTGGCTACCACGGGTCGAAATTCCAGGGCTTGATAGGGTGATGTGGCATTGGGCAGTCGGTATTCCGGTGACACTGCTAATCACGGCTGGCGTGGCCAATGCCTTCAATATGGTTGATGGCGTAAACGGGCTGTCATCGCTTTCCGCAATGACAGCTGCACTCACACTGGCTTACATCGCACAGAAGTCTGGGTATGCAGATATTGTCCCCCTTGCGATCATGCTGGCCTCAACCGTGCTTGGGTTCTTTTTGCTTAACTACCCTTTTGGCCTGATTTTCTTGGGCGATGGCGGGGCCTATGTTCTTGGCTTTATCCTGAGCTGGCTAGGTATCTTCATTATCGCCAATGCACCGGACGTTTCCCCTTGGGCAATTGTTCTCACGATGTTTTGGCCAATTGCTGATATGGTGCTTTCAATCTATCGCAGATCAAAACGGAAGAAAGCGACGACCGCCCCCGACCGCCTTCATGCACATCAAATGGTGATGCGCACACTTGAAATTCACTTCTTGGGCCGAGGACGGCGTGGGCTTGCAAACCCGCTCACCACGCTCATTCTGACCCCATTTGTTATCGTTCCGGCTTTAACCAGTGTGCTGTTCTGGGATCAGCCACGCGCGGCATTTTCAGCGGTGGTATTTTTCAGCGTGGTGTTTGTTCTTTCGTACACCTATGCGCGACCTATTGTGCGGAAGCTGAAGCGTCGGGTACGGCTGATTACCATCCATAGCTAAAGTCTAAGGCTGCTCTTTTGTGTTTGCTCTTGCCCAGCGCTGCCTTTGGTGCCTCCATGACAGAGCCAAGAGGACAGGCAGGGCAAGGGTGTATACCGTGTCAGAAAACGCTTCGCTCCAGTTCACGTGCCCGGTCCATGCGATCCAGTCAAGGCAGTCGAGTATCTCGTTCATGACTTGGACCAAAAGCACACTTCCCAAGGCCAAAGCGGGGGCATGTTTGGTCCGGCGCGCAAGGATCGCCGCGCCTAGAAATAGAAGTATGCCCAAAACAATATGGGCGGCATTCGTGCTTAGGCTCATATGTGTAAGGATGTTTTTTTTACCCTCATACCACCAGCTGTTCATACCAGATTTGCCCTCCTTGCTTTGCCTGCGCATGCATCACGACAAATCGCATCTAGCGGCTTGGAAAAATCTCTTCAAGCCGCTAGGAGTTAGCAAGTTTTGCATGAGGGTCTGACTATTTTTCCTTGCGCCAATATGGATGGGTACACGTGCGAAAGATATAGCCATGTGGTATTTTGCAGAGCTTGCTGGCCGAGTTATGCCAAAAGGCAGTCTTCTCAGGACTGCAAACAGGATATGTGTTGATGGTTTCTTCGATTTTATGTGTGTGTACCGGCAATATCTGCCGTTCGCCGGTGGCTGAGGCGGCGTTGCGGGAAGCTTTGCCGGATGTGGCTGTAACCTCGGCGGGGCTGCATGCGCTCGTGGGACGGGATATCAACACGGACAGCGCCGAGGCGGCGCGCGAGCAAGGAATTCTCTTACTTCCACATGCTGCGCGGCAGTTTACATCGCAACTGGGCGAGCAGGCCGAACTGATTTTGGTAATGGACCAGGATCACCGCGACGAGATCATCCGCCGCTGGCCGCAATTTAGCGGTAAGACGATGTTGCTGGGCTATTTCGAGAACAGTAAATCCATTCCGGATCCATATCGGATGGGTATGGGCATGCACCAGCGTGCGATCGAAATGATCCGAGAAAGTGTCCCGCATTGGGTACAACAACTGGCCGCGATGCGCGGATGAAAGGCCCATCCATGACTGAACGTTCGCAAAAGAAAATGCCGGAAATCGATGGGAATGACGGTGATCTTGATTTGAGCCATCTTCTCGCGCAGTTCTTAGCTCGAAAATGGCTTATTATCGCTTTGGCTTTTCTGGGAGGAACCATTGGACTGATCATCGGGCAGTTGGGACCGAACAACTTCCGTGCTATATCTGTGGTGCAGATAGAAACACGTTCCAGCGGTGTGGTGTTGCCGGAGGAACTAATTGGCAACCTGCTTTCTGGGGATCAAGCTCGGGGTTCATCTTTTGAGACAGAGATACATGTAATCCGCTCACGGCTTATTCTTGGTCCTGTGGTCGAGAAGCTGGGCGTAAATGCCCGCGTGGAACCGATACGCGCGCCTATCATTGGGGATTTGCTGGCGCGCAGGTCCATCCCTCTACTCGGGCCTTTGTTGCCTGATGCTTATCAGAGGCCAGGCGAAAGCATTTCGCTGAACCAGCTCCGGGTTAGTGAAGACTTAATAGGCGCGCCTATCTCATTGCGCGTGACTGGGTTTGATAGTTTTGAGATCACCGCTCCAAACTCAACCACCGTTACAGGCCGGGTTGGTACACTTGTCACATTGGGGGACGATATTCAGTTACAGGTGACTGCATTAAATGCGGCGGAAGGGCGCGAATATCATGTTTTTGCAGTGCCCTTTCGCCACAGCGTCGCGCGTCTACGAAATGGCCTGTCTGTCAACGAACGCCGATCAACAGGGATTGTTGATTTCAGCTTTACCAGCGCCAACCCGGATTTCAGCGTCGTGGCTGCCAATACGGTCGTAGAATCGTATCGCCTGCAAAACCTACAACGTCGCTCGGCTGAAATTGACCAGAGCATCGACTTTATCGAGAGCAAAATACCAGAAGTTCGGTTGGAGGCTGCCGTTGCCTCAACAGAACTGGCAACCTACCGAGAAACCCAAGCCAATTTGGAACTCAGCCTTGGAACACAGGAGCTGCTGGATCAGCTGGTGCAAGTTCAGACGCGCCTGGAGGAGTTGGCGTTTCAGGAGCAGCAGCTGGCACAGCGTCTGACCCCGAACCACCCCGATTACCAAGCATTGCTGGCAGAGCGTACGCGATTGCAAAGCCGTGGTGACAGTCTGCGTGCTGACCTACAGGATGTGCCTGCAGCAGAGCAAGAGTTTGCCCGACTGCAAGAGCGTGTGGTCAGTGCGCGCGAATTAGAGCGCCAACTGGTCGCCCGCGCTGAGCAGCTACGCGTATTGCGTGCCAGTGCCGTGGGGAATATCCGCGTGCTAGAGCCAGCAGAGGTGGCGCGCCTTATTGGGCCCAATCGCCGAACGCCAGCGCTTACGGGTCTGTTTGGGGGGCTTGCTTTTAGTATACTACTTGTCTTCGGGCTCAATTTCTTGCGCCGGGGCATCGAAGATGCACGTGAAGTCGAAGAATTGGGCCTCTCCGTGCTGGGGTCTGTTAATAAAGTGCCCAAACTAGCTGGAGCCAAAAAGGGTATCCCAGAATATGCTCTGGTCAGACATGAACCAAGCAATATCGCCGTTGAAGCCTTTCGCGGGCTGCGTACCGGTATGAGGTTCACCCTGGCGGCTCGTAATGCCAAAACGATTATGATTACGTCATGCGCACCTGCAGACGGTAAGTCCTTTGTTTCTCTGAACCTCGCTATGATTAATGCGACTCTTGGCACACGGGTTTTGTTGATTGATGGCGACATGCGGCGCGGCAAACTGGGGCGAAATTTCGGGGTTGCAAGCAAGCAGGCAGGTCTTGCTCAAGTACTGGTGGGCGAAGCCGATCTGCTGGCTGCGACACATACCGATCCCACAACTGGGCTTGATTTTATCGGGACTGGTAGCCGCCCTCCCAACCCTGCGGAATTGTTGGAAAGTACTTCATTTTCAGACTTACTATCGGTGCTCTCTGAAAAATATGATTTGATTATCGTCGATGCGCCGCCGATCCTTGCCGTAACGGATGCTGCCATCATCGGTCAAAAAACCGATATTACACTGATGCTGGTTCGCCATCTGGTGACGACTAAGCCGCAGATGCAATCCGCTCTGAAGGGATTGGAGCTTGCAGGGATTACACCTGCGGGGGCGATTATTAACCAGTATGACATGAACAAGAGCCGCTACGGCCAATATAGCACGAGTTATGGGTATCATTACGGTGCTTACAAATACAATTACTCTACAGAAGAGTGATCTTATAGTATTACACCCCAATAATTTTAGTACGAAAGCACATTCAAATGACACGCGTTTTCATCACCGGTACCGCCGGCTTCATAGGTTTTCACCTTTCCCGACTGCTGCTGGAAGAGGGGATAACTGTCGCCGGCTATGACGGCATGACAGATTACTACGATGTGCGTCTGAAAGAGCGGCGCCATGCTATGCTGCGCCAGCATCAGGGATTTTCCACCACCGAAGCCATGCTGGAAGATGCGGATGCATTGCATACAGCTGTTAAAGACTTTCGCCCCGATGTCATCGTGCATCTCGCCGCACAGGCCGGGGTGCGTTACAGCTTGGAGAACCCACGCGCCTACATTGACGCGAATGTGGTCGGCACGCTCAACGTTATGGAAGCTGCACAGGCCGCTGGCGTGGGCCATCTGTTAATGGCGTCGACTAGTTCGGTTTACGGCGCAAACGAAGACATGCCCTTTGACGAACGCCAGAAAACCGACACGCCGCTGACCATTTATGCCGCCACCAAAAAGGCAAACGAGGCAATGGGGCATGCTTGGGCGCATATCCACGGCGTGCCCATTACGATGTTCCGCTTCTTTACTGTATATGGCCCCTGGGGGCGCCCTGATATGGCGCTGTTCAAATTCACCAAGGGTATTCTGGAAGGCACGCCAATCGACATCTACAACAATGGTGAGATGTGGCGCGATTTCACCTATGTAACGGACCTCGTGCGCGGCATTAGGGGGTTGATAGATGCTGTACCCGGTGCGCCAGACACGGCGGTGGAGGACGACAGCCTGTCTCCGGCCGCACCGTTCCGCGTGGTCAATATCGGTAACTCCGACAAGGTGCGTTTGCTCGATTTCATTGATGCCATCGAGAAAGAGTTGGGCGAGAAAGCAATTCGCAACTACATGCCAATGCAACTGGGCGACGTACCCGCCACTTGGGCCAATGCATCTTTATTGCAGAACCTGACCGGCTACACACCCCAAACTCCGTTCCGCGATGGCGTACGCCAGTTCGTGCAGTGGTACCAGGATTATTACCAGATTTGAGAGAACCCGCATGACTTTTGATCAACCAGATTTTCAAACCGCCCCCATCGCCATTATTGGTCTTGGCTATGTCGGGCTGCCACTGGCCGTTGAGTTCGGGAAGCACCGGAAAGTGCTTGGCTTTGACGTCAAGCCCGACCGGGTGGCAGAGCTGCGTGCCGGGCGGGATTCGACCCGCGAAGTCACGCCCGATGAATTGGCCGAGGCAGGCCAGTTGGTCGTAACAGAAGACCCTGCAGCATTGGCCGAAGCCAGGATTTTCATCGTGACAGTTCCCACCCCTATTGATGCGCATAAGCGCCCCGACCTGACTGCGTTGCGCAAGGCGTCTGAAACCGTAGGAAAGGTGCTCAAAGGCGGGGATATCGTGATTTACGAATCCACCGTCTATCCTGGTGCCACCGAGGAGGAATGCATTCCAGTGCTGGAGCGCGTCTCGGGGTTGTCCTTCAACACTGATTTCTTCGCAGGCTACAGTCCCGAGCGCATCAACCCAGGCGACAAGCAGCATCGCCTGCCTACAATCTGCAAGGTCACTTCGGGCTCGACGCCAGAAATTGCAGATGTAATCGATGACCTTTACGCCAGCATCATTACAGCAGGGACGCACAAGGCCCCGTCGATCCGCGTAGCCGAGGCTGCGAAGGTGATCGAGAACACCCAACGGGATCTGAATATTGCCCTCATTAATGAGCTGGCGGTTATCTTCGGCCAGATGGGCATCGATACCGAGGCGGTCCTGCAAGCGGCGGGCACAAAGTGGAACTTCCTGCCGTTCCGCCCCGGTCTGGTCGGTGGACACTGCATCGGGGTGGATCCATATTACCTGACCCACAAGGCTGAGGCGATAGGTTATCACCCCGAGATCATCCTGGCGGGCCGTCGCCTGAATGATCGGATGGGCGCGCATGTGGCCTCTGCGCTGGTCAAGGCTATGATGCGATCGCGTATCCAGGTCTGCGATGCTCGGGTGCTGGTCATGGGGCTGACCTTCAAAGAAAACTGTCCCGATATCCGAAACACCAAAGTAATCGATATCATTACAGAGCTTCAGGATTACGGTGTAAGCGTTGACGTACATGACCCTTGGGTTCACGCGGCTGATGCAATGTCGGAATATGGCTTGTCTTTGATCGGTTCACCCGAGCCGGAAAGCTATGACGCCATTATCTTAGCGGTTTCTCATGACACATTTCAGGAAGAAGGAGTGCAGGGCATTCGTCGGTACGGTCGCGAGACGCATGTACTTTATGACTTAAAGTACCTCTTCCCCGCAAGAGATACAGATCTGCGGCTTTGACCCCTCCCGGCGAGGTCCATCGGAGCCCGCTCCTAGGCAAAAATCCCTATAAAATAAGACCTATAAACGGTAAGGGTAATGCAAACTTCAAAAACGATCGATCAGGGTATGTCGGTTCTGGATTTTTCAGCTTCAGTATCGCATACCTTGTCACAAGAATTATGCGAAATAGTCAATAATGTCTGTCCTCTACTAGCAGGGCATGTAGATATTGAAGACCAACATGAACGGGCGGGGCAAGATGCAGGACGGAATACAGCGCAAGGCAGCAAAACTGGTGCTTGCAGCAATGGTACTCGTTTTGAGCGGATGCGCAGGGCAAATGCGATTCCCCATTTCCGAAAATGCTCAAGAGAAATTGGTTGAACAGAACATCAATGTTGTGCGTATAACGACTGAAAATATTTCCCAGTACCGTACTCCCGTTTTTTTCAGCAATCAAACGCAGCCGGCAAACCCACCCGGAGATCCAGCCCCCTATACATATCGAGTTGGAGCTGGTGACGAGCTGCGGATCATGGTCTGGTCGAACCCTGAGCGCACTCAGGCTGTAGGCGCTTCCGGGGGCGCGACAGGCAATGTTGAGCAAGGCATCGTGGTTAATGAGCACGGCCAGTTCTTCTACCCCTTCGTAGGGGCTATCCGCGGAGCAGGGCGCAGTGCAACCGAAATTCGTGCGGATCTAACAAAACAGCTCCGCATCTTCATTGCAGCACCTCAGGTCGAGGTGACTGTTTCGAGCTTTAACTCTCGAAAAGCAACAATAACAGGCGTTGTTGACGCCCCTGGGCCGGTGACTATTACAAACGTGCCGCTGCGTTTGCTGGATGTACTCAACCAAGCGGGAATCGACGAAGCAGGGGATCTGGCAAATGTCACGATCCGCCGTCGGGGCAAAGCATATAACGTCAACCTCAAGGCTTTTGTAGACCAAGGCGCAGTGCGTCAGAACCCTATTGTCCTAGATGGCGATATCATTAATGTCCCTCCAATCCGGGATAACAAAATATTCACCTTTGGGGAAATCGCGACTGCGGAGGTCCCTCTACCGTCGGATGTGCCGGTATCCCTGACAGAGACACTTGCCGAAGTGGGAGGCATCGACCGCATCAGGGCCGATTCTCGCGGGATTTTCGTCTTCCGTCGCACACCCTCCACGCCCCAAGGCTTCGATGTGTTTCAGTTCAATCTCAAGTCGGCTACGGCGCTAGTACTTGCGACAGATTTCAAGATGGCCCCGCTAGACATCATTTTTGTCACAAATGACCCGATCACGCGCTGGAATGACACAGTGGGTTCTCTTATCGCCCCGTTGACCGGATTGGTACGTGTGCAAACCGTCGTTGATCCAAACTAGAAAGAAACATTTTTTAGATTTTCCGGACTATCCGCCAAGAAAAGGGGCGTGTCTGAAACCGGCAGGGTGTGTGCTTGACACTACGCGTCCCTGACTGATGTATTTTTCTGAATACGCCTCGTTTTCGGTTGGAGTTGGAATGGCCCCACTGGAGTGGTCCACCAATTGGGATATGATTATCCCGTTTTAGGAGGACTAAACGATGGCTGGAAAACGAGAAAAGCCAGAAGATATTGTGCTAAAGCTCCGGCAAGTTGAAGTTTTGCAAGGGCAGGGAAAGTCAGTTTCCGAGGCTGTTCGGCAAATTGGCGTAACAATTCAGACCTACTATCGATGGCGCAAAGAATATGGCGGCATGAGCCGCGATCAACTCAAACGGCTGAAAGAGCTTGAGACTGAAAACCAACGTCTCAAGCGGGTCGTGGCAGATCTGTCCTTGGACAAGATGATCCTCACCGAGGCCGCACGGGGAAACTTCTAAGCCCTTCCCGTCGCCGTTTGTGTATTGATCATGTGCGGCAAACTCTCAGCGTATCTGAGCGCAGGGTCTGCCGCATACTCGGCCAACATCGTTCGACGCAGCGCAAGGTGCCATGTGGCTTGCCTGATGAAGAGCGATTGACCGAGGATATTATCGCGCTGACGAAAGAGTTCGGACGATACGGCTATCGTATGATCACGGGCATGCTGAATAACAGCGGCTGGCACGTAAATCATAAGCGCGTAGAACGGACTTGGCGACGGGAGGGGCTTAAAGTTCCACAAAAACAGCCCAAGAAGGGTGGGTAATCCCCCCATTTTTAATGGGGTCCAGCCGTAGAATTCAGGCGGCTGTTTTCAGTTTCATTGCGGGTGTTATGCCGCCGATGCCCATGTTGGGTCGTTCATTGTTGTAAGTCCAGAGCCATACCGTGGCCTGATCCTGTGCCTCCTCGATGGTGTCAAAGATGAACTGGCTGAGCCATTCGCCGCGAACCGTGGGGAGTATCCGAAACTCTGTGTATGAGGCTCAGCCCATGCAGTTGAAACGGGTCATATGTTGAACCGTTCTGGGTATAGGATAGCGAACTGGTTCCGTGCAGCAACCCATTCTCTGACGGCCCTGCCAGTCTTCTCGAAGCTGCGGATCGCCAGGTAGATTAGCTTTGTCGCGGCGTCATCTGTCGGAAAGCTACCGCGTGTTTTGGTGGTTTTCCGGATGACGCGGTTCAGGCTTTCGATGGCGTTGGTAGTGTAGATGATTTTGCGCACCGCTGGCGGGAAGGCGAAGAACGGTATGACCTCCTGCCATGCGCGCCGCCAGCTTGGGGCGATTGAGGGGTATTTCGTGCCCCATTCAGCCTCGAAATCAGCCAGTGCCTTCTCGGCCTCGACGTCATCGGTGGCCTGATAGATCCGCCTCAGATCTTTGGCGACATTTTTGCGGTCTTTCCAACCGCAAAAGTTCAGGGAATGGCGCACAAGGTGCACGATGCAGGTTTGCACTGTGGTGTCCGGGAATGCCGCGTTGATCGCATCAGGGAAGCCCTTGAGGCCGTCCACGACGGCGATGAGGATGTCTTCGACGCCCCGGTTGCGCAAATTGTTCATCACCGAGAGCCAGAATTTTGCACCTTCATTATTGGCAACCCATAGCCCCAGAACCTCACGTTCGCCCTCAGGAGTGACGCCCAGGGCCACGTAGACAGCCTTGTTCTTGACCTGACGGCTTTCCGCGTCGCGGATTTTAACGCGTAGGGCATCAAGGAAAACAATCGGATACATCGGTTCCAGAGCGCGGTTCTGCCAATCCGACACTTCTTCCAAAACCGCATCCGTGACACGGCTGATAAGGTCGGCCGAAACCTTCAGACCATAGACCTCTTCGAGGTGGGCGCGGATATCGCGGGTCGATAATCCGGCTGCATAGAGGCCAATGATCTTGTCGTCCATGCCGTCGATCCGGGTCTGGCCCTTCTTTATCAGTTCCGGTTCAAAGCTGCCCTCACGGTCGCGCGGGACATCAATCGGCAGCGCCCCATCATTGCCCTTCAACGTCTTGCGCGACGTGCCATTGCGACGGTTACTCTGCTGATTTGTCGGCTGAGTGTCCGGCTCATAGCCGAGATGTTCGGTCAATTCTGCGCCGAGCATTCGTTCCATTAGGCGGACCTTGAGCTCTTTCATCAAGCCCTGATCCCCCAACAAATCATCCGCGTTCTTAACGCCGTTCAGCAGCTCGTCTAAAACTTCCTTGGAAATCGTCATCGTTGTCATGCTCCTTCAGTTTGGAAGCATGGGCCAAATTACTCATACACAGAAGATCGGACACTCTCCGAACCGTGCGGTTGTAGCGTTCGATATAGGCGTTCTGTTGGGGCTTTCCGGGTTGGATGTATTCCAGCCTAACGCCTTGCTTTTCAGCCCATTCCATGAGCTTCCCACTGACATATTCGGGGCCATTATCGATACGAATAGCCTTGGGCTTTCCACGCCATTCGATGATCTGGTTCAGGCTACGCACCACGCGTTCAGCGGGCAGTGAAAAGTCGACTTCGATGCAAAGGCCCTCGCGATTGAAGTCATCCAAGACGTTCAGTGTCCGGATCGACCGGCCGTCAGAGAGCTGATCGGCCATAAAATCCATCGACCACGTCTCATTTGGCTTGTCAGGCACAGCCAGCGGTTCTGGCTTGTCTCGCTTCAGCCGTTTCTTGGGTTTGATCCGTAGATTCAGCTCCAGTTCGCAGTAAATCCGGTACACGCGTTTATGGTTCCAACAATAGCCCTGCACGTTGCGCAGATACAGAAAGCACAGGCCAAAGCCCCAGGTGCGCTTGTTTGCCGTCAGACGTTCCAACCAATCGGCGATCTCCTCGTTCTCGGTGCTCAGCGTTGGACTGTAGCGATAGCAGGTCTCACTGATCTGGAACGTGCGGCACGCCAGCGCGACACTGACCCCATGTACTGCCACCACCTTCATGGCCATCTCTCGTCGATGAGACGGCCTCAAGACTTTTTTCCGAGGGCTTCCTTGAGCAACTCATTCTGCATGCTCATTGACCTGAGCCCCAAGTTCCCTCCAGCTTTGGGCGGAGTCCTTGGAGTTAAATCTTTGGCGTTAAGCCGCCATCTTGTCCATTGTCTTTCTCTGCAAAAATTCCATCGGTGTCAGGTCGCCCAATGCTGAATGTGGTCTGCGCCAGTTGTAATCCTCCTGCCATTCTTCAAGCGTTTCGCGGGCGTCACCCAGTGTTCCAAACAACGTTTCGTTGAGACATTCGTCTCGTAGCTTGCCGTTGAAGCTTTCGATAAAGCCATTCTGCTGGGGCTTTCCAGGCGCGATGTAATGCCAATCGATACCCGTGTCTTGAACCCATTTGAGGATCGCCATACTGGTGAACTCAGTTCCGTTGTCTGAAACTATTGTCTTCGGCATGCCTCGTTCTGCGATCACCTTGTCCAGTTCACGAGCAACCCGGTGTCCGGACAGCGATGTATCAGCAACCAGAACCAAGTTCTCACGACTGAAGTCATCGACGACTGCCAAGATGCGAAACCTGCGCCCGTCTGTCAGCGCGTCTGACACGAAGTCCAAGCTCCAGCGTTGGTTCGGGCCATCCGGCAGCACCATTGGCTTCCTTGTGCCCAAAGCACGCTTTCGGCCACCTCTACGGCGTACCTGAAGCTTCTCTTCGACGTAAATGCGCCTGACCTTTTTGTGGTTCACGACAAAACCCTCCCGCGCAATCATCACGTGGACACGACGACAACCAAACCGTCGCCGTTCTCGCGAAACCCGTTTGATAGCATCTCGCAGTTCAGCATCATCACCACGACGCGACAGATACCGCACCGATGACCGATCAACTTGCAGCACATCGCACGCCCGTCGCTGACTGACCTGATGAACTTCCATCAAGTGAACCACAGCTTTCCGCTTCGCTACGGGCGTCACCACTTTTTTGAATTGATGTCTCGCAGCATGGCGTTGTCCAACATCTGTTCGGCCAGTAGCTTCTTCAGCTTACCGTTCTCGTCTTCCAACGCTCGCAGCCGCTTCGCGTCAGACGGCTCCATGCCGCCGTACTTCGATTTGTATTTGTAGAACGTCGCTGAACTGATCCCATGCCGCCGACATACATCGGCAGTCTTCTCGCCAGATTCCTGTTCCTTGATCATCGCTATGATCTGTTCGTCCGTAAATCTCGCCTTCATTTGTCCGTCCTTTTGTTGGGCGGACTCTACACAAATTTGGAGGAGTTTTAGGGGCTCAGGTCATCATCTCCGCATACATCTTCTTGAGGCGGCGGTTCTGCTCGGCAATGTCCTTCATCTCTGCGATGAGCGACGCGTCCATACCGCCAAATTTGGCCCGCCATTTGTAGAAGCTGGCACTGCTCATCCCATGCTCCCGGCACAGCTCAGAGACCGGCACACCGCCCTCCGCCTGCTTCAACACAGCCATGATCTGCGCATCGCTAAATCGTCCGTTCTTCATCGTAAATCTCCTCAGATATCTTGCCGAGAAAATTCTACTTTTGAACACCACTAATTTTAGGGGGGATTACCAGGCCAGCTCATTGATTAATAATTATTATTTAAGATTGTCCTGAAAAAATTGAACTAAACTGAGCGACGCTTTCTCAGTAAGGTGGTTTCTATCAAACATTAAATATTCGCCATTCTTACTGATTGGCGAAAAGTACCCGTCAGTATACAATTCTGGAAGATAATCAACCGAAGTGATGAAATTGAATTCGTTAGAAATGTACTCAAATGATTGTGACTGAAGATATCGAGTGTTATTGTCGCGCTCGAATGATATTTTGCATGGTGTTTTGTTTTTATTAATAAAATTATACATGCACTCCTCTAAAGAAGCATCTGACTCATTGAGAAGGGGGCCATCTTTTACCAAAACAATCTTTATATTCTTTTCCTCAAATAGCTTTGAGTATTTAATCATGTTCTTTGTGAACATATTGCTTTTGTACACGTTTTCTTTTAGGGTATCTATTGAGAAGTGTGAGTTTCTCTTTGGATTTAAATGCCCGCGATGAAAAGAAACAAGTAAGTAATCTCCTTCACTCATAACATTGAGAAGGTGGTCAAGAATTAGATCGTTTGATACTGGCCGCTTTAAAAAGGAATAAGGGAAATCATCTTCACTTTGAGTATTAATAAAGTTAAACGATACGCTTCTCTCAGCGGCCACCTTTTTAAGGGCAAAAGTTATCTGAGCGGCGTGACTATCTCCCACCAGATAGATGTCACCGCTTGATGATGAGGTTGAGCTACCAAGGCAATATTCGATTGGGTTTTTATATTGCGCCACACGTTTAGCACCATGGCATTTAATGTCAGCCCAAGGCGATGGCTTTGGTGGAAGCTCATATCTATAACTCGCGCCGTCCGTAGTGAGGATTGCAATCCCCAAACCGCACAAAATAGTAATAAAAAAAATACTACTAACGAATATCGCCCTGCGATCTAAACTAGAGCTACTTCTGAACGGGTTTTCCACGAATTTCCACGTAAACGCAGAAAGAATTAAAACGACAATTACCAAAAACAGAGATGGAATAACTTCTAACTCTATTCCAAATTTATGCCGATACAATGCAAGCAAGGGTTGATGCCACAAGTACGCTGAGTAACTTATCAAACCTATTCCAACAAACCCTTGAGTACTCAGAACTCTTGCAGCCAATGTTTCCTTATCAGCGTACAAAATTAGTAGTACTACTCCCAGAACTGGAACCAAAGCATAAACACTAGGAAATGGAGTGCTCTCATCGTAAGCAAAAATTGAAAATATAATAGCTCCTAGGCCAAGCAGCGAAAATATATTATTCTTTTTTACACCTTGTTCTTGGACAATGAATGCTGAAATTGATCCAGCAAACAACTCCCATGCACGTGTAGGTGCCAGATAGAAATTAGCCGTTGCTGCATAACGCCAGCCCCACTCACTTATAAGAAAACTAACTGTAGCCATAGCTACAATCATCCAAAACACTCTGCTCTTACCAAAGCGCCATGCGAAAATTAGGAAGATAGGAAATAGCACATAGTACTGCTCTTCAACAGCTAAGCTCCACGTGTGTAACAATGGCGTCAATTCTGCTTCTGTTGCAAAATAATCTGATTCACGCCAAAAAAATACGTTAGATACAAAAAATACCACAGAAAGTAGGCTTTTAGAGTACTCCTTAAAATCTGCAGGGAACAGCGTAAAGTAGGAGGTGGCTGATGTAACAAACAATACTAGAAAAAGGGCCGGCAATATTCTTCGTGCACGGCGTTCGTAAAAGTTAACAATGCTAAATCTATTTCCTTCTATATCTTCAATAAGGATTGTGGTTATCAAGTAGCCACTTATCACAAAAAACACGTCAACGCCTACAAACCCGCCGCTAAATAGATCAAATCCAGCGTGGAAAAATATTACTGGGACAACTGCAAGTGCTCGCAATCCGTCTATTTCAGCGCGATATTTCAAGTTAATAATCCTTTTGGTAGTATGTGACGATAGTTTAAGCTTTACTTGTCTTGTGGCTACTGTTTCAGCAACAAAACCTTTAATTATACCAGCAGTAGTTCTGTCGGAAAGTTTCCAGTGGCTTGAAGAACGGCCTTTGCTGGACGCATCTATGCTGCGAGATCAGCAAACCGCTTGAATGGCGGGATGCCTTTTTGAGCAAGCTGACCTCCACGGATCACGTGCGCCTTTCCAATCCCGTCTAGCGTTGCCGCAGCCGAATGGAACGCTTTTAAGCCGAGCATTGGTCGGGTGATCCGCATAGTGAAACGGCGGTCTTGCTCGTCGATGTTGTCGAGATATTTGAATTGAAAGATTCCGATAATCTGACCAACTCCGGTGAAATTGAGGATGAAATGTAAACTGTGCAGGCCAACCAAATTGGCACCGCTCTGATGGATGGTAATACGATCCGGGACACCTTTGGTGCCAGCGGCACGCTTGAAGAATCTGCAAGCCGCAGCGGTATCACGATGCTCTTGCAGCATGAAATGAAGGGTTTGCCAGTTACGATTAACCGCGGGATGCGGGTAGATCCACGTTCCACGAACTTTGATGTAAGTTTCATGCATCCGCCAAGATACGGAAGTCGACCGCTTTCTCGCCTGCGCAATTCCAGCGATCAGCGGCGAGTATTTCACAACCCAGCGATTCAACATGGCATGATCGATTTCAGCTCCGCGTTCAGCCATGATTTATTCGAGAGCCCGATAAGAGACGCCGTAGCGCACGTAGAAGAATACAGCTTACAAGATCACGCTTTTCAAGGAATGGTCTCTTTTGAAGTTAATCGTCACCGTTGTGGATTCTCTATCAAGCTCAAAAGCCAGCGCCTACCATGCGCGAGCTAGCCCAACCAACCGCAAAAACTTTGCGACAGTACCCTTCAAAGGGGGAGGCTCAACATCCTTCTTGGTCGTGGCCCAGGGTTGCCGCTTTAAGTTGATTTAATAGCAAAAATTGCATCTCAGCATAATGCCAGTCTTCCATTGTGTCAATGTCCTGCACGTAGCTGCGGGGGATTTCGAACCCAAAAGCATCTTTGTCGAAAAGCTGGTCTTTTAACATCCAGGTCTCCGTGCTGGCCCAATAGAATTGGCCTGCATCGTGGAACGCTTCTTCGAGATCTTGAGAACGTGTTAGGTAGTGGTCAGGCTCAAACATTGTAATGCGACCATCGTGAAGTTTTTTGACCGCTCTTTGGATGGGATACGGGAAACTGGTAACCGGCAGTACATAGGTATTTCGCCCCGCTTGCAGAACGTCATAGCAATCCCTCAGATCGGTCGATCTCATTAACGGTGCTGTCGGAAGTATGCAGCAAACATGGTCGACTGCGCCCAACCCTGCCATAGTCTCAGTCAGGGCGTGGCGTACGACTGGAACCAAAGGAGTAAAGTCATCAGCAAGGTTTTGGGGGCGCACGAAGGGACAGAGTGCATCAAAGTCGCGGGCGATTTCCGCAATCTCAGCATCGTCCGTTGATACAATAACGTGGTCGAAACAGCCACTCCGATGTGCAGCCTCAATTGCCCAGCCAATCATTGGCTTCCCGTGAAATTTCCGAACGTTTTTTCGGGGGATGCGTTTGCTGCCCCCGCGTGCTGGTATAATCGCAATTTTCATCGTTATTCTTCTCGCAAACTGGGTTTAAGTAGGATCTTTTTTTTTCGTTATCGCACTTATGAGAAGTCTAAATGTACCAATTAGGGTCGCCCTAAGGATTTTCTTCTCAGCACCGATCCTAGATCCAATTCGCGACTGCCCCTCTCGAGGGAGGATAGAAATCTCGATATTCTGGACACTTCCACCTGAAATAATTGTGCGTAAAAGTAAATCTGTTCCAATAGAGCTATAGGTGTCGAATGCAATATCCGACCCATAGTAGCTAAGACGATATGCCTTCATACCGCAAAATGGATCTCGTACATCCGATAGCATTTGGCATGTGGCTGCAAACAGATACTCAGATAGTCTGGGAAAAGACGGCCGACTTCCCACGACGATATCAGCGCCCTTATCAATTGCCTCAATAAAGTCTTGCAAACGGTGAGCGGGAAGCTGACCATCGGCGTCAAGAGTTACAAGAATTTTGTAGCCATTTTCCATTGCCCAAGTAAAGCCAGCACCAAGAGCCGCATCGTAGCCCATGGGTTTAGAATGACTGATACAGGCAGCGCTTGTGGCTTTGGCAATTACAGCGGTGCCGTCCGTTGAGCCATCATCAACAACAAGGACATCACCGAACGACGCAGCCGCCCTAATCACCTGCTCAATTTTGGCAGATTCATTGAGCGCCGGTATAAGAATTAGCGTTCCGCCGCGCATTACGTTAGGTTCGAGGACGTAAAGTGATCTCCCTGCTCCATAGGCTCCCGGACCGTCTTGCCCACGACCATTGATTTGAGATGGGGAGGGATGGCATCCAGAGGGCAGGGTCGCAGGATTTCGATGTCCTCGGGCCTCAAAACATGCCCTGCCGAAAATTTGGACGACGCGCGGAGCGCACGCCTCTGAATCACTACCGTATCGCGTTCGTTGTCTTCCACCTTTTTAATGCCCGTTCCCAAGGCGCGCTCAAGCTCACGCGTTCTGTCGACCATGGACCGCCAACTCTCCGGGTTCATAGCGAACTTGTGATCCGGTCCGTCGCGGTTGTTGTCATCCGTGAAGTGTTTTTCGATAATGCGTCCGCCCAGCGCTACCGCGCCTAATGCCGTGGCGTGCCCAGGTGTATGATCGGAAAGGCCTGTTATAGCATCGGGATACATCGCGGAAAAAGTTTTAAGAACGTTAAGGTTGATATAGTCAAAATTCTCAAGACTTGCCGTATAGTTCGTATTGCACTGCAACAGTGAAACATCGCCAGAGTATTTCAGGACAGAGGCCATCGCCCGCACAGTTTCATCAAGAGTTGACGCTCCACAGGCTAGCAAAATGGGCTTACCCTTGCTGGCAATATACTCGATCTGATCAATCCAAGTTATGTCACCCGAACCAATCTTGTATGCGGAAACAAATGGATCGATGTGGTCCACTAGATTTGGCGCATAAGGTGTGGTCATAAACTCTATACCTGCGTCGTCGCATGCCTCCCTCAAAGCGGTCGTCCAACCCATGTCTATGGACGCACTTTGGTAAACTTCAAAAATGGACTTTTTCCATTTGCTTTGATGCGACATGAAAGTCGGATCAAGTTTTTTGAAGCCTTGATCACTCACGATCGATTTCGCTTGGAAGTGCTGGAATTTTGCCGCGTCCGCACCGGCCTCGGCACAGCTGTGAATCAGCTCCTTTGCCCGACCCAGATCACCATCATGGTTCGCGCCAATGTCGGCGACAAAGTAGGTAGGGCAATTTTTTCCAACGAGCTTCTCACCAATTTTGAACTGCGCGTTTGGTAAATGTTTCATTTTAGTTTTCCACTTCAGCTAGTAGCCTCGTTCTTCGTACACCATGTATTCAATGAAGTATATTTTTACCCTCTGAAAATTTCATACTGTACAGCAAATTATCCAAAACAGTATTTAGATCAGGGCATTTCTTTCCAAGAATCTTTTCGGCTCTCGATGGATCCAAGCCCAAACAGTTTGGGCGATTGAGAAAAACATCTTTGATACTTGCAGGAAACAAATTATCCTGAGTGTAGCCTATTTTCTCTGCGAGGCCCCGAATGAGAGCTTCCTTTGAATAAACCTCCCGGCACGCCAAGTTATACAAGCCCTTCGCCTGCTTTTCATTGAACATCTCCCAACCCAGTCTTGCAAAAGAATCTACATCCATACTTGATGTCCAAGCATCACTGAATACTGAAATACGTTTGCCAGTCGACAGAGAGTCGAGCGCCCACTCTACCAATGTCTTCCCGCCATTCTTGCGGCTGCTCAGTATACTTGTTCGCAATACAAGAGAGTATGGGGATGCTAGCGCAAAAGCCTCGGCCGCATATTTGTGTTTCGCGTAGGTGTTTAGAAAGTAAACAGGCGCATCCTCGCCATGCGGAAAATTATCACCGTACGGATAGTAATGATCCGTTGATATGTGCAAAAGTGGAATTTTATATTCGCGCGTCCATGTCGCCAAAATCGCGAGAGGGGCAGCATTGGTTTTCCAGCTCAACAGAGGGTCCAATTCGCACCTCTCTATATCGACTATTGCCGCTGCGTTCACAACAGCGTCGAAATTCCCGGTCTCCAAAACAAGTAGCAGCGCCTCATTAACTGAAATATCAAGGTTTATGTTTGCCTGACTTCGCGCAGCACCAACCACTTCATGACCCATTGCCACTAAGTGAGTTTCAAAGGCTTGCCCTGCCATTCCGGTCGATCCCAGCAGGAGAATCTTCAAAGCTAGCTTCCTTTCATGCAATAGAATTATCGAGGTAATACGATAGAAAGGAAAAAAGGTACATACAAGAGAGGGTTTCCGTGGCGGTTCATTTTCCATGTATACCTGCCCCTTGCGCAAGAGGAATTTTCAGTGCCGATGACCTGCCCCCCGAAACCTCCCTCAGTTTGCGCACGGATGATTGCCTTCAGCTCAGTTATATCATTGGGCAATTCATCAGAGGAACTCCTGCCCGTTTCCATAGCAAAACAAGGGTATAATGACCCGCATAAACAGCCACGTGAGTCACGCCGCCGCAGAGGGCGCTGCCACCTTCCAAAGGCTGCACGCGCCGCCAATCCCGACCTGCGAACAACGCCTCAAACTGGGCTGGTTCCAAGCGCATGAGCCCGTTCTTGATCGCGGGCCATTTGAAGCTGTTATCTTCAAGCCGCTTATACGCTATCACCGTCCCAATAGATCAACTTCAGCCGATCCGCGCGCTTGGCGGAACACTTAGACCGACCCATCAAGGGGCTTTTGGCGAAGCTGGCTCTGCACCAGAGCGGCCTGCCCATCATGGCCTTTGCGGAAGCCCACAGGATCACTAGCCACAAAAACCCGCACCTTGTGGGATGGCATGATTACGGTGCCATAGCCCGTGCGATCTCGGCAATCCGCGCCGCTGATGTCGCTGCACCAAGGCGGACCGTTACATCGCCTATGATCAAATCAATCGTGCTGGAGGATGTGACGGTGAGAGGCTGGACTACAGGCGCGGGCGTCTCAATCTCAACTGGCACAAAGTTTATGCCCTCCAGATTTGGTAAAATCAGCTTTCCCTGTCGCGCCATCCGCCGCCAATCAGACACCGTACTGGGGATCAGTTCATAACGCTTGGCAACCGTATTGACCGTCTCGCCATCAATCAACGTCTCGGCCCCAATCTGGGCCTTCAACTCCGATGGCCAATTCCGCTTCCCGTCTGCACGGCGCTGCATCCTTGCCAGAAACTCGCTTGTAGTTCCCATATAGAAACTCACTTCAAACCAAAGATGTCTCTGTATCGTAGATCAGGCGCGATGCGACTTTTTTGCACAAAACGTGCCGCGAGGATTCACCACATGAATCCAGCGTGATAGCTGGCCTCCATGAGCAGCTGGCCCCCTACGAATTACAAGACCGAAAACTGGCCACACTATAATCGAGCCCTGAAGCAGCGTGGTTCGCTGTCGATCCGGTGACGCAGTGATGGCGTGGGAGGCGAAGCCGTCAGGCCATCGTGGAGGTCAGCAATCCTATAGCTATGGGGCGATCCAAGCCTGTCTGACCATAAAAATGCTGTTTGGTTTGCTTTAAGGCAGACGACTGGCTTTGTCGAAAATCTGCTGGAACGGATCGGGCTTGTCTGGTCAGTGCCAGACTTTAGCACCTTGTGTCGGCGGCAGAAGACGTTGCCGGTCGCCATTCCCTATCGGGGCTCACCGGGGCCGTTACATCTGCTCATTGATAGTACTGACATTAAAGCTGAGGGCGAAGGGAAGTGGAACGCCCACAAGCATGGCGGTCCTAAGCGCCGCATCTGGCGCACAATACACATTGGTATAGACGAGCAAACACTGGAAATACCTCAATCGAGGTCACGAGTAGCAGCATCGGTGACGCACCCATATTACCTGATCTGCTCAACCAGATTCCGCCAGATCAAGAAATAGGTAGCGTCACAGGCCCCTCTCGGGACATTACTGCGTGTTACCCTGCCGAGCAATGGACGGGGCTTACGATACCCAAAATTGCCACGATGCGATTGCTGCCCGCAATGCAAATGCTGTCATCCCACCGCGCAAAAATACGAAGTTATGGAAGCCTGACACACCCGGAGCCAGGGCGCGAAACGAAGCGGTGCGATCCTCAAAGTATTTGGATCGAGCGTTGTGGCGACAGTTAACTGGATATCACCGTCGAAGCCGCGTTGAGACGAAAATGCATTGTGTTAAATTGCTTGGTCAACGCCTGTCGGCGCGCGACTTCGATTACCAAGTTGCGGAGATCCAAATCCGTGCCGCGATCCTAAGCGACTTCACAGCTCTTGGCATACCTCGTACCGTGGCTATAGGCTAAGTCCATCCGGGAAAGGGAAGTCCAACCTCAGCCCGATTTGTGCATGTATGGATGCCCCCGTTGGTGCAAGAGATTTCTGAACGGTTTGAGTGTGTGATCGGATGCGGTCATGTATCAGGCCTCTCGTTG
>NZ_FNJD01000008.1 GCF_900103185.1 Sulfitobacter litoralis | reverse complement strand
AGCCTTTCGCAGGCCGACAAGGCGCACCAATTTTTGACGGCGTGCACGCCTTTGAACCGCAGCGCGTTGAGCAACAACACCATAGTATCCGTTCAATTCCGGCAGGTCTTCGTCGGCATAGCGGTTGCGCTTGATGTCACGATAAATCGTCGAAACATGCCTGCCGATCTCCGCTGCTATCTCTCGTACGGGTATCTTAGCATTCAACATATCTTCAATCGTGCGCCGTTCACGCAGGTTTAGCTCTGTATGGGCCATCTTTCATTCTCCTTGCTTTCCAGCAAGATAGGGGAAATTTCGCAACCCAGTTTAGAATGTGCCCGCGCTACAACGCTAGACCGGATAATGAACGTTATGTTAATTTATATCTACGTATTCATATTCGGATCTCACGACCGCAGCCAATCAGATAACTCCGCATCGCTAATAGAAGCACCGGTCTAAATGGAACCGCTGTCTGGTCGCGTCCGGCGCCGTATTTCGCTGATCGTGCTGCCAAATTGTATTTTGAACGCGCGCGCCAGTGTGGCTGCGGAGCTAAAGCCGGTCCGGGTCGCGATCTCGTGGGTGGGCATACTCGTTTCTAGTGCAAGGCTCCGGGACTGGATCAGGCGCAGACGGCGGTAGTATTGGCCGGCCGAAACCCCGAGCTCGCGGTGGAACATGCGATCGAGCGAACGAAGTGAAACCCCGGCATGCTGCGAGACCTCCCTGAGGGTGACTGGCTCTTCTATATATTTCAACATATAGCGCACCGCCCGCCCAAGGCGGGGCGACAGTGCGCCGCTTTCCGCCCGTCGTGCGTCGGCCGTATCATATACGAAAAGCGTGCTTACATCATGCGCCAGCGCATCTCCGGCCCGATCACGGATCAGATCAAGAGCCAAGCTCATGGCCGAGGTTGCACTGCCAGCGCTTTGCCGATCCCGATCCACGACGTAGCTGTCGGCCACGACATCAACCTCCAGAAAGGCTTCGGCAAATGCGTCGAGCTCGTACCAATGCACCGTCGCACGGCGCCCGTGTAGCAGGCCCGCGGCGGCCATGACCCACGCCCCCATATCAAGCCCAATCAGACTATCTGCCCGACGGGCTGCGGCCCGAACCTGCGGCCCGAACCTGCGGCGGCTCGGCCTGCTCTCTGACGCCGTATCCAGCCACGATGACAAGCGCATCAACGCGATCAAGCGCTTCTAATGCGATATCCGGGCGTAGCTGCATACCCGACGAACTGCGGATCGGCCGCCCGCCAACAGTGGCCACCTGCCAGCGAAACAGCGGATTGCCCGAAATGTCGCAAGCGGCGCGTAAAGGCCTACCGCGCTGGCGAGCACCATGTTTGAAAAGCCATCGAAGGGCAAAATAGCTAATCGGAAAGGGTATATTGGCGACATATGCAAGCAATATGGCAGTTTAGGCCAATAGGAAAGTTGGTTCCTTTCTAAGGTGGCCGCAACAAGACATCACGCAAACGGAGGCGACAACGTGAACTGGGATACATTCATCACCTGTGCGGTGACAGGTTCAGGCCAGAGCCACACAAAAAGCGACAAAATCCCCGTAACCCCGGCAGAGATCGCCGCCGCCTGTGTAGAAGCCGCCAATGCGGGCGCCGCGGTGGCCCATGTGCACGTGCGTGACCCTGAAACCGGTGCCCCATCGCGCGACATCGCATTGTACCGCGAAGTTGTGGCGCGGGTCCGCGATAGCGGGACCGATGTGATCTTGAATCTGACAGCTGGCATGGGCGGTGATATCGTCCTTGGCTCGGCCGAAGCGCCCTTGCCGTTGAATGAGCGCGAAACCGAGTTGATCGGGGCGACCGAACGTTTGGTCCATGTCGAGGAATTGTTGCCGGAAATCTGCACGTTGGATTGCGGCACGATGAATTTCGCCGAAGCTGACTATGTCATGACCAACACACCTGGCACCCTGCGTACAATGGCCAAGCGCATTCAGGCGGCCGGCGTGAAGCCGGAGATCGAGGTCTTTGATCTGGGCCACCTTTGGCTAGCCAAAACGCTGGTACAAGAGGGGCTGATCGACGATCCGGTGCTGGTGCAGCTTTGCATGGGCATCCCTTACGGCGCGCCCAATGACCTCAATTCAGTCATGGCGATGGTGAATAACATGCCCGAAGGCTGGTGTTATTCGATGTTCTCTATAGGGCGCATGCAACTGCCATTCGCGGCCCAAGCTGTACTTGCAGGGGGCAATGTGCGCGTCGGGCTAGAGGATAATATCTGGCTGAGCAAAGGGGTGAAGGCCTCTAACGGTGATCTGGTTGAACGGGCCGTGACGATGCTGTCGGCGATGAACGTTAACCTGCTGACCCCCGCCGAAGTGCGCAGCAAGCTGAACCTGAAAAAACGCTGGTAAATCCGGCGCGACAACGGGCGTTAATACGCCGCTAGCAAGGGAGATTTGCTATGACCCTATCCAACCTCGACCGCCACGGTTTCCTGCGGACAAGTTCGGCTGCTGCCCTAGCCTTGGGGCTTGCGCCTGCGGCTTTTGCACAGCCAGCGCCCAAGCGTGGGGGCAGTGTGCGGGTTGGCAGTTCGGGGGGGCGACGTCTGACACGATCGACCCGGCCACGACCTATGGTGGGGTGGTTGCTCTTGGGATGCTTGCCGTGTGCAACACGCTGCTAGAGATCGACGCTGCGGGCGTGGCGCAGCCTGAACTGGCCGAAAGCTATGAAGCCAGTGACGATGCGGCGACATGGACTTTCCGCCTGCGCAAGACGAACTTTTCCAACGGCAAGCAAGTCACCGCGAAGGACGTGATCGCGTCGTTTAACCATCACCGTGGCGAGGATACGAAATCCGGTGCCAAAGAGCTGCTAAAGCAGGTGAAAGAGATCCGGGCCGACGGTGACAATGTTGTCGTATTCGAGCTGACCAGCGGCAACGCCGATTTTCCATATGTCACCGCCGATTACCACATGTGGATCATGCCGGAAAACGGCGAAGGCGGGCTGGACTGGCAGTCGGGTGTCGGCACTGGCGGCTATACGTTGGAAGAGTTCGAGCCCGGCGTACGCATGCGTCTGAAACGCCGCGACGACTATTTCAAATCCGATCGGGCCTGGTTTGATGAGGTGACAATTCTGACCATAAACGACCCGACCGCGCGTCAGAACGCGTTGGTCACCGGCGAAGTGGATATCATTAATGCCGTGCCGACAAAAACCGTCCATATGCTCAAGCGCCGTCCGAATGTGCATACGGTCGAAGTCACCGGCACCTCGCATTTTCCGATTGCAATGCAGTGTAGCAAGGCACCTTTCGAGGATGTGAACGTGCGTCTTGCCCTGAAACATGCGGTGAACCGACAGGAAATGCTGGATAAGGTGCTGCGCGGCCATGGCAGCCTTGGCAATGACCACCCCATTGCACCGTCGCAGCGGTTTCATGCGGCAGATCTAGAGCAGCGGACCTATGATCCCGACAAGGCCAAGTTCCACCTCAAGAAAGCCGGGCTCGACAGTTTGGATGTAACGCTTGCCACCTCTGACGGGGCCTATTCCGGCGCGGTTGATGCCGCCGTATTGTTCCAGCAAAGCGCGTCCAAGGCGGGCATCAACCTAGAGGTCAACAGCCGACCAGCTGATGGGTATTGGTCCAACGTCTGGATGAAAGAACCCTTCTTTATGGGGTATTGGAACGGGCGCCCGACCGCTGACTGGATGTTCAGCCTTGTCTATGGCGCTGGTGCTGCGTGGAACGAGACCAAGTGGCAGAACGACGAATTCAACACGTTGCTGATCCAGGCGCGGACCGAGCTGGACGAGAACCGGCGGGCCGAGATGTATGCCGATATGCAGCGGCTTTGTCGCGACGATGGCGGGGCGATTATCCCGATGTTCGGCAACTACATCGACGGCAGGAACGACCGTGTCGCCCATGGCGAGGTCGCGGCGAACCGGTATCTCGATGGCTGGAAGGCCATCGAACGCTGGTGGCTCACCGACGTTTGATCCCCCCTGCTCTGCTGCCATGTTCCCGGCGGCAGAGCCTTTTTTTATGGCGACAGAAGGCTTCTGAAATGTCCAAATTGATCTCGAAGGTTGCCTGTATTGGCGGTGGTGTCATCGGCGGTGGTTGGATCGCGCGTTTCTTGCTGAACGGGATTGACGTCGCGGTGCATGACCCCAGCCCGGACGCCCGCCGCATTGTCGACGAAGTGCTCGAGAACGCCCGCCGTGCCTACGCCCGCATGCTGATGGCACCGCTTGGCCCCGAAGGCCAACTGACCTTTCACGACACGCTTGCCGCGGCGGTGGCGGGTGCCGATTATATCCAGGAAAGCGTGCCTGAGCGGCTCGACCTGAAGCATACTGTCATCGCCGCCATCGAAGCCGCCGCGCCCCGTGATGCGCTGATCGGCTCCTCCACCTCGGGCTTTCGCCCTTCGCAATTGCAAGAGGGTATGGCCCACCCCGAACGGCTGTTCGTGGCGCATCCGTTCAATCCCGTTTATCTAGTTCCGCTGGTCGAGATCGTGGGCTCCCCCGCGAATACAGAGGCCGCGCTTGACCGCGCCGCAGAAATCCAGCGCGAGACCGGGTTGAAACCTGTCCGCATCCGCAAGGAAATCGACGCCCATATCGGGGACCGCCTGCTCGAAGCCGTCTGGCGCGAGGCGCTTTGGCTGGTGCATGACGATGTAGCCACAACCGAAGAGATCGACGACGTTATCCGCTTTGGCTTTGGTCTTCGCTGGGCGCAGATGGGCTTGTTTGAGACCTATCGCATTGCCGGTGGCGAAGCCGGGATGAAGCATTTCATCGAACAATTTGGCCCCGCCCTGAAATGGCCGTGGACCAAGCTCATGGACGTGCCAGAGATGACAGACGCGCTGGCAGGTAAAATTGGCGATCAGTCAGACGCGCAATCCGGGCAGCATTCGATCCGTGAATTGGAGCGGATTCGCGATGAAAACTTGATCGGCATTCTACAGGCTCTGCGGGCCAACGACTGGGGCGCGGGCGAGACCCTTCGCGAGATGGAAGACCGCTTCTTCGAGCGTGCGAAAGCCGTCGCGCGCGCTACTGAAACGGACTATCGCGCGTCCATGGTGCTGCATGAAACGCGTGTGCCGGGCGAATGGCTGGATTACAACGGCCATATGACCGAATTCCGTTACCTTCAGGTTTTCGGCGATGCGACCGACGCTTTCTTGGGCCATATCGGCATGGACGACGCCTATCGCAGCGCGGGCCGCTCGGTCTATACGGTGGAAACCCACATTCGCCATCTTGCGGAAACCAAGGTCAACACGCGGCTTTCGGTGAAAAGCATCGTGCTGGGCCATGACGCCAAGCGCATCCGTTTGCATCACGAAATGGTTGATGAGGCCGGGCAGGTGCAGGCCACCGCCGAGCATATGTTGATGCATGTGGATACAGAGGCGGGCCGCGCAAGTCCGATGGCGGCATCGCTGACCGAACGGCTTGCGGCTCTCTCGCCGGGTCAAAGCGGGCTGGAGGTGCCTGAGCACGCGGGCCGCCCGATCCGCGACATCGGTTGGCCTGAACCGGAGGTCAGCTGACATGCATCCGCTCGCCCGCATGATCCTGCACCGTCTGGCTCTTGGGCTGTTGACGCTGTTTGCGATTTCTCTGTTTATCTTTATGGCAATTGAATTGTTGCCCGGAGACCTTGCCGAAGAGGTACTTGGCCAATCCGCTACACCGGAAACAGTGGCGGCCTTCCGACGTGACCTTGGTCTCGATCAGCCGGCCTATGTTCGGTATCTTGACTGGCTTGGCGGCATTGTTCGGGGTGATTTTGGTCAGTCGTTGGCGAACAACCGGCCGATTTCCGACCTGTTGGCTGCCCGCCTTGGGAACACGCTCTTTCTCGCTGTTTATGCGGCGGTCATCTCAGTGCCGCTGGCCGTGGGGCTGGGATTGCTGGCCGCGCTGTATCGCGGCAGCTGGTTTGACCGGGGGGTGAACATCTTTACCCTCTCGTCGATCTCGTTTCCGGAGTATTTCGTCGCCTACATCCTGATGCTGTTCCTGTCGATCCGCTGGGGCATTTTTCCGTCAATCTCGGATTTCGGCAGTAGCGCAGGGCTGGGCGAGATGCTGTACCGCACATTCCTGCCAGCCTTGACGCTGGTGCTTGTAGTGACCGCACATATGATGCGCATGACGCGGGCGGCAATCATAAACCTGCTGGCCCAACCCTATATCGAAATGGCGTGGCTCAAGGGGGCGTCCCCCCTCCGAGTGATCCTGCGCCACGCGCTTCCCAATGCGCTTGCACCAATCATCAAT
Organism: Sulfitobacter litoralis; assembly: GCF_900103185.1. Taxonomy (GTDB): domain Bacteria; phylum Pseudomonadota; class Alphaproteobacteria; order Rhodobacterales; family Rhodobacteraceae; genus Sulfitobacter; species Sulfitobacter litoralis. Next base: position 138,866 of record NZ_FNJD01000008.1, on the reverse strand, counting down.
GTGGTGGCCCTGAACCTCGCCTATCTGATTACAGGCGTGGTCATCGTCGAGGTTGTCTTTGTCTACCCCGGCCTTGGACAGCTGATGGTTGATTCCGTGGCCAAACGGGACATCCCCGTGGTGCAGGCAAGCTGTCTGATTTTTGCGAGCATCTACATTCTTCTCAACCTCGGCGCGGATGTGCTGGCGATCGCCACCAATCCCCGCCTGATGTACAGGAAGTGACCCATGAGACTTTATAACGGTGCTTCCGTCCCGCCCACGGCTGTCTTTGGCATTATTGTCATCGTCCTATATGCCCTTATCGCCATTTTCGCAGGGCAACTGGCCCCATTCGCTGAAACCGAGATTGTCGGGATGGAGTTCGAACCACCTGGCGGGGCCTATCTGCTGGGGACCGACAATCTTGGGCGGGACATGCTGTCGCGGCTGATCTGGGGGGCGCGCAATTCCATCGGCATCGCTCTTGCGACCACTGGAATCGCCTTTTTCTCCGGCGCACTCCTAGGACTGTTTGCAGCCGTGGTCGGTGGATGGGCCGACCAGATCTTGTCGCGTCTGGTAGATATGTTGATCTCGATCCCATCACTGCTGTTTGCATTGTTGCTGCTGTCCATTTTCGGCACCTCGATCCTGACCTTGATCCTTGTCATCGCCACGCTCGAGATGACGCGTGTGTTTCGCTTGTCCCGCGCCGTGGCGATGGATGTCGTGGTGATGGACTTTGTCGAGGCCGCAAGGCTGCGCGGCGAAGGCATGTGGTGGCTGATCCGGCGCGAGATCCTGCCTAATATCATGGCCCCGCTGGTGGCCGAATTCGGGCTGCGCTTTTGCTTTGTTTTCCTCGCAATCTCTGCCCTGTCGTTTCTGGGCCTCGGCATCCAGCCTCCCACCGCCGATTGGGGATCGATGGTGCGCGATAATGCGGCGCTGATTACCTTTGGCGACATTACGCCCTTGCTGCCCGCAGCCGCGATCGCGCTGCTGACCGTGGCAATTAATTTCGTCGTGGACTGGATGCTTCACCGCACCTCTGGCCTGAAGGATTAAGAGATGAGCAAACCGCTTTTAACCATTCGAGATCTTAAGATCGAAGGGCGCAAGGGGAACGATTGGCTCCCCATTATCAAAGGTGTGGACCTTGAACTTAGGCGGGGCGAAGTGCTGGGGCTGATCGGGGAATCCGGTGCAGGGAAGTCGACGATGGGCCTTGCTGCCATGGGGTATACCCGCGATGGGACCCGCATTTCAGGCGGGGAGATCACGTTTGACGGAATGGACCTGCGAGGCCTCAGCGAGCGTCGCAAGCGTGGGCTGCGCGGCAAGCGCATCGCCTATGTCGCGCAATCGGCGGCGGCGAATTTCAACCCCGCACACCGGCTGATCGATCAATACAGCGAAGGCCCGGCGGATATTCACGGATTAACTTCGCAGCGTGATGCGGCGCAGGATGCCCGGATGCTGTACGCCCGTCTGCGTTTGCCCAACCCCGATGAAATCGGCTTTCGCTATCCGCATCAGCTGTCGGGGGGACAATTGCAGCGCGCAATGACCGCGATGGCAATGTCGTGCAAGCCTGACCTTATTATTTTTGATGAACCGACCACCGCACTGGATGTCACCACACAGATCGAGGTGCTGCGTGCCATCCGCGATGCGGTGCGCGAACTTGGCACCGCGGCGATTTATATTACCCATGACCTAGCCGTGGTCGCCCAGATGGCTGATCGCATCAAAATTCTGCTGCGCGGCGAAGAGGTCGAAGAGCAGCCCACGCGCGAGATGTTGGCGAACCCGAAAGAGCCCTATTCCAAGTCGCTTTGGGCTGTGCGCAGTTTCGAAGTCGAGGAACGGCCAGTGCCAACGGATGAAACGCCGGTGCTGCGGGTTCACGATGTGACCGCAGAATATGCGCAGGGCATCCCGGTGCTTGAAAACGTCAGCTTTGATATTCACGCGGGGCGCACGGTAGCCGTTGTGGGCGAAAGCGGCTCGGGAAAATCGACCATGGCACGGGTCATTACGGGATTGTTGCCGCCGACTGCCGGTCAGATCGCGCTCGAGGGTACGGCCCTGCCCCCAAGGCTCGCGCAGCGGCGCAAGGGGGACTTGCAGCAGGTGCAGATGATCTATCAATCGGCCGATACCGCGATGAACCCCAAACAGACCATCCGCGAAATCCTTGGCCGGCCGATCTGGTTCTATCTCGGGCTGCGCGGTCGTGCACAGGAAGACAAGATCCGCGAGCTGCTCACCGCGATCGAGCTTGACCCTAACGAATTTATCGACCGCTATCCTGGCTCGCTTTCCGGCGGGCAAAAGCAGCGTATCGGCATTGCCCGGGCCCTGGCCGCCGAGCCAAAGTTCATCATCTGTGACGAGGTCACATCGGCGTTGGATCAACTGGTCGCCGAAGGCATCTTGCGTCTGCTCAAACGGCTGCAAGACGAACGCGGGCTCGCTTATATGTTCATCACCCATGACCTTGCCACAGTGCGTGCTATCGCGGATTATGTGGTAGTGATGCAAAACGGGAAGGTTGTTGAGCAAGGCCCGAAAAGCCAGATGTTCACGCCGCCGCATCATCCCTATACTAAATTGCTGCTCAGCTCGGTGCCCGATATGGACCCCGACTGGCTCGACCGGACCATCAAGACCAGAGAGGAAGCCTGACCCATGCACGTGACCGATCCCGAGGTGCTCCGCTTTATCGCAGATACCGAAGCCGCCTACCCCGCCGAAGCCAATGGGGCGACCGCACAAGACAACCGCCGTATGTATGACGCGATGTGCGCTGTTTTTCGTGCCTCGCGTCCAGCCGGACTGCCGGTGCGCGACGAAAGCGTCGCAGGCGTTCCAGTACGGCGGTACACGCCTGAAGGTGCGCATGCGCGGCCGTTCTTGCTGTATTCTCACGGGGGCGGGTTCGTTGTTGGTGGGCTTGATAGCCATGATGATGTGTGCGCTGAACTGGCCGTTGCGACCGGATGCGAGGTTATCTCTGTCGATTATCGGCTCGCGCCGGAACACCTGTTTCCCGCGCAGATCGATGATGTCGCAGCGGTCTGGAGCGTTGAAGCTGCCGACGGGCGTCAGGGTATAGCCATTGGGGACAGCGCAGGCGGCAATCTTTCTGCGGGTCTGTGTTTCCGGATGCGTCGCACCGGTGGGCCGATGCCGCTTGCGCAGGTGCTGATCTATCCGGGTTTAGGCGGCGACATGGATGCGCCAAGCTATATCGATAACGCCGAAGCCCCGATGCTGCGCACGCAGGACCTGAAAACCTATGCTGGTATGTTGACAGGCGGCGATATGGAACTGCGGCGCAGCAACCCTGAAATCTCGCCTTTGGTTGCGCAAAGTTTCGCAGGACTGCCCCCCGCGTTCATCGTCACCGCCGATATTGATCCGCTGCGGGACGACGGCCCGGCCTATCTAAAAGCGCTACAGGCCGAAGGTATTGATGCAGAATGGCGCAATGAACCACAACTGATCCACGGCTATCTGCGGGCCCGCCACAGCAGCGCCCGCGCAGCCGAGAGCTTTCGCGTGATCTGCAACTGGATCAACGCTTTCCTCGCACGATAGCACCCAGCCTATACCATAATCGGGCCGCGCTATTCACCAGCGCGCGGCTCCCCCCGGATAATCATATCGGCTGCTTTCTCTGCGATCATTACCGTCGGCGATGCGGTGTTGCCCGATACGATGCGCGGCATCACCGACGCGTCGACAACGCGCAGCCCCTGCATCCCGTGAACGCGCAGGTCCGTCCCAACCACGGCCTTCGCATCCTGCCCCATTTTGCAGGTGCCCACCGGATGGAAAATCGTTGTGGCAATGTCGCCCGCTTTGGCCAGCAGTTCTTCATCGGTGGCGTAGGCGCTGCCGGGAAGCACCTCTTCTGGCGCATAGGGCTGCAGCGCCTTGGCTGTCATGATCTCGCGCGCTTGCCTGAGCGATGTGACGGCGACACGTTTGTCATGATCGGAACTGAGGTAATTCAGCCGGATATCGGGCTGTGTGTCACTGTCGGATGTGGTGATGTGACAGGTGCCGATACTTTCGGGACGCAGGTTGCACACTGACATTGTGATCGCCGGATAAGCGTGTAGCGGATCGCCCAGTCGGTCGGTGGACAGGGGCTGAACATGGTATTCCAGATCAGGCGTCGCCATGGAGGGGTCGGATTTCGTGAACATGCCAAACTGGCTGGGAGCCATCGAGAGGGGGCCAGACCGCTTGAGCCCGTATTCAAGGGCCATGCGCGCCTTGCCTGAAAAGCTGTTGACCATGGTGTTCAACGTCTTTGCACCCGTGACCTTATAGACGGTGCGGATTTGCAGGTGGTCTTGCAGGTTCTCTCCGACGCCGTTTAATTCGTGGTGCAGCGCTATGCCTTGATCGGCAAGCACATTCGCGCGGCCAATGCCTGACAGTTCCAGCAGCTTGGGCGAATTGATCGCACCGGCGCAAAGCAGCACTTCGGCTTGCGCGAACGCTTTTTGTACTTTGCCTTTGCGGCGAAATCTGACGCCTCGGACGGTTTTACCGTCAAGGATCAGACTGTCGCTATGGGCCTGGGTGATGACCCGCAGATTGGGGCGCTTCATCGCTGGACGCAGGAAACCGCGTGCCGTGCTCCAGCGGCGTCCCCTGTCCTGATTGACCTCGAAAAAGCCCGAGCCCGCATTATCCCCATCGTTAAAATCGGCACGCGGCAGAATGCCGAATTCCTGAGCGCCGTCTTGAACGGCCTTGAGAATATCCCACTTTAGCCGCTGTTTACTGACCTTCCAGTTGCCGCCCTGCCGGTGTAGTTCCGTATCGCCGCCGTGGTGGTCTTCGGATTTCAAGAAGTAGGGCAGCACATCGTCCCAGCCCCATCCGGTATTTCCCAATTGACGCCAGTGGTCATAATCGGCGGCCTGCCCGCGCATATAGATCATGCCGTTGACCGACGTGCAGCCGCCCAACACCTTGCCCCGCGGGTACACTAGGCTGCGTCCGTTCAGCCCCGGATCGGGTGCCGTCTGCATCATCCAGTCCGTGCGCTGATTGCCGATACAATAAAGATACCCAACGGGGATATGCACCCAGTGATAGTTGTCGGACTTGCCTGCCTCTAGCAACAACACCTTGGTTTTGGGGTTTTCGCTCAGCCGGTTGGCCAGCACGCAGCCCGCGGTTCCTGCCCCGATGATGATATAATCATAGTCGCCATCAAGGCTGGACGTGTCCGTCATATCGCGCTCCCTCTTTCGCGGCTCTCGGACCCGCAGCCGTCATCAAAACACGTTTTCATGTTCCGTCATGGCTCAAAAGGGTTTTCTTGCAAAGTCGTCCGCAATTGCAGCGGCACGGCTGCGATACCTAGAAAGCTGAATGTCCGTTACACCGACAGATATTGATCGCGAATTTCAGGCTGTGATTGCAGGGACGCCAGCGAGCCTGCGAATTTTTGGGTGCCGTGCTCGATGATCACCACCGCATCGGCCACGGCCTGGGCGAAATGCAAATTCTGTTCCGACAAGAGCACCGTTAACCCTTCGTCTTTAAGTTGCAGGATGACACGGGCCATCTGTTCGACAATCACCGGCGCGATCCCTTCTGAGGGTTCATCTAGCAGAATGAACGCGGGATTGCCCATTAAGGTCCGTGCGATGGTCAGCATCTGTTGTTCACCCCCCGACAGCGCCTTGCCACGGTTGTGACGGCGTTCGGCGAGGTTCGGAAACAGATCAAACACCATGTCTTCGGTCCAGGTGGTGCACCCGTCGCGGGGCGGCTGGCGGCCCACCTCGAGGTTTTCGAGCACGGTAAGCTGGGTGAAAATCCGGCGTTCTTCGGGCACATAGCCCAGACCATTGCGCGCGACTTTGTGACTGGGCCAACCGGTGATGTCTTGGCCTTGATAGATGATCTTGCCCTTGCGAGGTCGCACCAGTTGCATGATGGATTTCATTGTCGTGGTCTTGCCGGCCCCGTTGCGCCCCAGCAGCGCAACGACGGTGCCGCTTGCAACGTCAAAGTTCAGATCGTTCAGGACCTGCGCCTTGCCATAAAATGAATTTACGCCGTTCACTTCAAGCATGGGCATTCTCCTGCGCTTTGAACAGCGTGCCGCCGCCCAGATAGACCTCTTGCACCTGCGGGTTGTTGCGGATCTCGTCGACGGTGCCATCCGCGATCAACTGGCCGCGATTGAGCACCATGATCCGGTGCGAATGGGCAAAGACCACATCCATATCATGTTCTGTAAACAGCACGCTGATCCCCCGTTGATCCAGAATGTCGGCGGTCAGCTGCATCAGCGCGATCCGTTCGCGCGGTGCCATGCCGGCGGTGGGTTCATCCATCAGCAGCAAGATCGGGTCATTGGCCAGTGCGACCGCCAGTTCGAGCCGCTTGAGGTCACCATAAGCAAGCACCGCGCAGTGGCGTTCGGCCTGATCGGCCATGCCCACGGTATCGAGCAGCGCCAAGGCTTCGTCGCGGTAAAGCTTATGCGCGAATTTCGTCAGCGAATAGAGCCGTTTGTGGTGCGACATCAGCGCCATCTGCACGTTCTCGACCACAGTCATCGAGGCATATGTCGCAGTGATTTGAAACGTCCGCCCCACCCCCATGCGCCAGATCTTGCGCGGTTGCATGCCGGCGATATTCTTGCCCATCAACTGCACGGTGCCGGACGACGGTTTCAGCTGCCCCATCAGCATGTTGAAACACGTGCTTTTGCCTGCGCCATTCGGGCCGATCAGCGCCAGAAGCTCGCCCTTGGCAAGGTCGAAACTGACGTCATCCACGGCTTTGATCGCACCAAAATTGCGGGATAGATTGCGCACAGACAGGATCGGGCTCATTTCGCGTCCTCCGGTGTTTTCAGCAGGCCGATGCGTTCGCCCGCTTTGCGCAGCGATCCGACGATGCCTTCGGGGCCAAGGATCACGACAAAGATGATCAGCAGGCCCAAGGCGAGGCGCCAATATTCGAAACGGGTCAGGTAGTCTTTGACACCTTCAAAGAACGCACCACCAACCCAGCCCCCGGCCAGTGTTTTCACTCCGCCCAAGAACACCACGATCAGCGCGTCAAAACTGCGTGCGGTCTCAAGCTCGTTCGGGAAGATGCTGCCTTTGGAAAAGACGAACAACCCGCCGGCCAGACCCGCCATGATACCCGCAAAGGTAAAGGCGACCCACTGGATGCGCTTGGTGTTGATCCCCATTGCTTCGGCCTGACGCGCACTGTCGCGTGCTGCGCGCATGGCATAGCCAAAGGGCGCGTGTGCGGCTTGGCGCAGCAGCAGGATGCCCCCGATGCAAAAGACGAAAGCGAGGTAGTAATACACGTCATTGTCCGACGCCCAATCGGACGGCCAGATGTTGACCAGCCCGTCGTCGCCCCCCGTCACATCGCCCCACTGGAACGCAAGGCTCCAGAGCAGTTGCCCGAAGGCCAGCGTGAGCATGGCGAAATAGACACCGGTCGACCGCAGGCAGACCCATCCAATCACCACAGCGGCAAGACCCGCACAAATGGGGGCCAGCACCAGCGCCAGCTCCATCGGGGTGTCGGCATAGGTGACGAATAGCGCCGCGGCATAGGCACCGCCGCCAAAGAAGGCCGCATGGCCAAAGCTGACCAATCCGCCCTGCCCGAGCATGAAGTGCAGCGAGGCGGCAAAGAGACAGAAGATCATGATGTCCGTCACCAGCACCACGGCGAAGTTACCACTGTAGAACGGCAGCAGCGCAAGAAGGACTAACCCGGCAGTCACCAGCATCCGTACGCGGTTGCCAGCGGGTTTGATCGGGCGTTCCGGCTCTCCGGTCTGGCCGTGCTCGCCTGCGATTTCCTCTTTTCCCAGCAAACCGAAGGGGCGGAACATGAGGACGATCACCATGACGACGAACATTAGAACAAGCGTCGATTGCGGCGCATAGGTCACGCCAAAGACGTTCAGGACCGAAATGATCACTGCCGCCAGATAGGCCCCTGGCAGCGACCCCATGCCGCCGATGACCACGACCACAAAGACCGACCCGATGATACTGAAATCCATCAGCAAATCAGCACCGCCTTTGGGCAGTTGCAACGCGCCGCCAAGCCCTGCAAGCGCACAGCCCAGAAAGAAGACGCCCGTAAACAGCCAAGCCTGATTGACGCCAAGGGCACCGACCATCTCGCGGTCTTGGGTGGCGGCGCGCACCAAGGTGCCGACGCGGGTTTTCGTGATCAGGTACCACAGGGCGAAGGCGACAAAGGGCGTGATGATGATCAACGCGATGTCATATTGCGGTACGGGTTCGCCCATGATGCGGATCACCCCTTTGAGCCCCGGCGCGCGCGGCCCCAGCAGATCGGTCGGTCCCCAGATCATCAGCGCCAGATCCTGTATGACTAGGATGACGCCAAAGGTCGCGACCAGTTGGAACAGCTCAGGCGCGCTATAGACAGGTCGCAGCACGCAGATCTCGACGATCACGCCGATCACGCCGACGATCAGCCCCGCCAGCAAGATCGCACCCCAAAAACCGACCATGCCGGGCAGCACTTGCATCAGCGAATAGCCGACATAGGCGCCCAGCATGTAGAACGACCCGTGGGCAAAATTCACCACCCGTGTGACGCCAAAGATCAGCGACAGCCCAGAGGCAACCATGAAGAGCGCACCCGCATTGGCAAGCCCAGTCAGAATCTGTGCGATAAAAAGGCCCATGGGCACCTCTTGATATTAGGGAGGGGGTCAGTGCTGCCAAGGGAGCCTCCCCCCTAGGCAGCGGGTCCGGGTTATTCTGCCGGACGCAGTTTCGTCACTTCTTCGTCTGACGGCAGGTAGTCGGCACCGTCCAGATAGGTCCAGTCGGTCATAACGCCTGCCCCATCCTTGAGCATGGTTTTCCCAACAAAGGCCCCCATGGTGGCCTGATTGTCGATCTCGCGGAAGGTGATGTCGCCCACGGGCGTCGCCACGTCCAAACCTTCAAAGGCCATACGGATCGCGTCGCTTTCAGTCGAACCGGCTTTGCTGATCGCCGCGGCGATGCTTTGCGCGGTCATGTAGCCCACAAGCGAGCCGAGCTTTGGCGTTTCGTCAAATTTCGCCTGATAGCCGTCAACAAAGAGTTTGTTCGCGCCGTCTTCTTCGGTGAAGTCGTACCAAGGATAGCCGGTCACGACCCAGCCTTCGGGGGCTTCATCAGCCAGTGGCTCTAGGTATTCCGGTTCGCCCGACAGCAGGCCATAGACGGTGCGGCCGTCGAACAGACCGCGGGTGGTGCCTTCGCGGACGAATTTCGCAAGGTCAGGGCCGAAGGTCACGTTATAGATCGCGTCGGGTTTGGACCGCTCCAGCGCTTGTACCTCGGCACCGGCATCGATCTTGAACAGCGCGGGCCATTGCTCTCCGACGAATTCGACTTCTGGCTTCAGCTGGGTCAGCACCTCTTTGAACGCGGCAACGGCGTCTTTGCCGTAGGCATAGTTCGGCGCGATGGTCGCGTATTTCAGCGCATCGGTCTTGGCGGCCTGTTCCGCCAGCATCGCGGCCTGCATATAGGTCGAGGTCCGCAGGCGGAAGGTCCAGGGGTTGCCTTGGCTCCAGGTTAGCGCGTCAGCCAGCGGTTCGGCCGCAAGGTAAACCCAGCCCTTTTCCGCCGCGACCGAGGAGATCGCCAAGCCGACATTCGACAGGATCGAACCGGTGATCATCACGGTGCCTTCGCTGGTCATCAGCTCTTCGGCGATTTTGATCGCTTCACCGGGGTCGCCTTGATCGTCGCGGAAGATGAATTCAAGCGGGCGATCCAGTACACCTCCATCGGCGTTGATTTCCTCAAGCGCCAGTTCGATACCCTGTTTGTAAGGCTCCGCAAAAGCGGCCATGCGCTTGTAGTGGTTGATCTCGCCGACCTTGATCGGCTCGCCCGATTGCGCTGACGCAGCGAAGCCGGTGACGCCAAGGGCAAAGGCCCCTATGACGCTGTTCAGGAATGTCTTTCTGTTCATGTGATGGTCCTCTCGTGTTGGGGTGTGCCGTCTTTTGCGGCTTTATTTTTTAGATCAATCGTGTTGGACAAACACCGGTGCGACAGGGTCGCCCAGATCATCCGTCGCCTCTGCCTCGATCCGGTCGCGGATGCGTTTACGGTAGACATTGGGTGCTTTGTCGATGGCGATGCGAATGGGTTTGCGTTTTTGGGGGCGCTGCTCTTCTTGGTGGACGGCTTCCAAAATCGCCTTGTCCTCGGCAAATGCAACGCGGAACATCGCGTCCATTTGGTCCGACGCGGCGTCATCGCCAAGGGCGGTGTTGCGCAGGTGCATCCAGTGGTCGATCGTATAGTCCTCTGTCACGGGTGTGACGAAATGGAGCGCAAAGATACGCACGCCTTTGTTGCGCTGATCTTCGGGAAGTTCAAGCTTTGCGTCGGACGACCCAAAGTCAATGACGGCGGTCGAAGGCATGTGCAGATAGTAATAGTGCCAACGGTCTACGTTGCCGGTAAAGCCGCCGAATTTTTTGAAAAAGCCGATGGGCTCCGCATCTCTGATCCAGCGCCATGCCACGATCACCTCGTCAGCGGTTTTCACATGCACCGGCACGTTTTCAGAGGCGGCGTTGCCAAGTGTCGTCGGGTGGACAAAGCTGACATGCGCAGGGTCTACAAGGTTTTCGGCCACATTCAGGTAGTTGGCTTGAATATGCAGCTTGTCGCCGTGGTGGATGTGCCACCCCTCCTGACCCAGCTCGGGCAAGTCAAAGGCCAGCGCGGGGTCTGCCTTGTCGGCGTCGCCCATCCAGATAAACACGATGCCGTGGCGTTCCAGCACCGGGTAGCTTTCCACATAGGCTGATTTGGGCAGGTTCGATTGCCCCGGCACCCGCACGCAGGCCCCGTCCGCGCCAAAGGTCATGCCGTGATAGCCGCATTGAATGGTGTCGCCGATGCGTTTGCCCTTGGACAGCGGCAGCAAGCGGTGCGGACAGCGATCTTCGAGCGCGGCGATCTGGCCTTTGCTGGTGCGGTAGACTACAAGGTTTTGCGCAAGCAGTGTCAGCGGCACCAGATCATCACCAAAGTCGGTGGACCACCCGGCAACGTACCAAGCGTTTCTGACAAAGGACATCTTCTCACTCCTTGCTTTTCACAGGTTCATGAAGGACCAGAAACTTGTTAGCTGTCAAACAAATTCTTGTCGCCCATCTGATATAGACCCCAGATGGAAACCGTGGGATGATAGTGCCTAATCAATACGCATTGACCCCCAGAACACTGGATAAGAACCTTGGTTGAAACCACACAAGACCTGACCCTGAACGCGGACTATGCGCTAGAGCAACAGATCGGGTTCAAGCTGCGCCTTGCGAACCAGCGTCACCTTGAGATTTTCAACCGACGGATGCCCGACATCACCCCAACACAGTTTGCGGTGCTGGCCAAACTGCGCGACGAGGCGCGGATCAGCCAGAACCACTTGGGGCGTCTGGTCGGGATGGATGCAGCGACCACCAAAGGGGTGATCGACCGTTTGCGTAAAAAGGGTTTGGTCCATTCCACCCCGTCAAAGACCGACATGCGGCGGCTGGAAATTTCGCTGACCGACGAGGGGATCGCGGTGACGGCCAAGGCGATTGCCACGGCGCAGGAAATCTCGGCCGAGACAGTCGGCAACCTCACCCCGCGCGAGGTCGACCGACTGCTGGCCCTGCTCGAAAAACTCTAGGCTCTAACGCAGGCCATCTTTGCCTTCGGCGTCTGCGTGGGTCAGCCCACCGACACGGGGCAAGGGGCGCCCAGAATCTGTGACAGCCACGGCCACCAGTATCTCGCCTGCGCGCGGCGCATCGTTCAACCGGACCTCTATCCCGTCGAAATGACTGCGCACATAGGCGGCGTCTTTGTGCCCCAGCGGCACGTCCAACACTTGCCCCGGCCCGCCCATCTTTTTTGACGACGGCACCAGTGCTGCCCCCTTTTCTACCGCAACCCGTAGCGGTGCGCCGAGTTTCGGGTGCAGGATGGCGGCGGCGTGTTCCAACTCTCCGCCTTCGCCAACCATTGCGGCCTTGCCATAGCTTTCGGCCTGCGCGGGGGTGATGCCAAGTGCCGCGACACATTTATCACCCAGCAGTCCCCCGAGCTCTGCACCGATATCCATCAGTGGGGTCAGGTCTTCGGTATAAGAGCCTACAAAGGGGTTTTTGATCACGGCCACGGCGACAGCCTTGCGCGTCGGCGGCGATATCTGCCGCCCGATCTCGCGGTGTGTCTCTTCGACCCAAACGGCGATCTTGCGGATTTCGGCGCTCATCTCAGGCCATCCTTTCCTTCGATTTCCTTTGCATCCAACCCGCCCGCGCGGTTGTGGATACGTGCCCCTGTGGTCATCACAAGGATCACAGCCATTTCATCGGCGCGCGGGCTGTCGTTCAGGCCGACCTCGATTGAATCAAAGTGGCTGCGGACATAGGACGCGTCGACATGGGTGACGGGTACATCGAGCCTGACCCCCGCCGCGCCGACCTTTTTCGTGGACGGCACAATCGCCTTCGATCCGCCCAATACATCGCGCATCGCATAGCCGCCCGGCGCGTGCCAGAGCGCACCGTGCTCCAACTCTCCGCCCGTGCCGACGATGCTGCCTTTGCCGTATCCTTCGATCTGTGCGGCCTCGACCCCGAGCGCCGCCAGCAGCTTTTGCGCCATCGCGACCCCCAGCGGTTTGAGGTCTTCCATAAAGGGCTGGATGTCCTCGATATAAGAGCCTGCATAGGGGTTTTGGATCACAGCCATGACCGACCCGCGTTTCAGCGGCGTATTGGCGGGGGGGCCGCCTTCGTGGAAAATCTCTTCGACGCTGGTGACGATTTTGCGGGTCATAACCTCAGGCATGTTCGGGGGCTTTCGTTAGGGATTTCAGAGTTTCGGGCAGGCCGATGACAGTATGTTGGTCGCGCAGGAACAGTGCAGCGGCAGAGATGAGGCCACGGTCGCGCAAACCCTGCGCCGCTGTCGCGCCTGCATTGAGGGCGTGGTTAGCATCGGCAGGGGAGAGCGGCCCGACATGGGTAACCACTGGGGCCGCACCAAGGTCGCTGTCTTCGTGCAACTGGTTGGCGGGGCTACGCCGGATCGCGGGATGGGCGGGCAGATCAACGGCATTTCCCAGCCTCGTCGCCGCCGCATCGGCCATCGCGGCGGATCGGGCCAGCACGGTCACACTGTCGGCGATGCCCAAGGACTGGCTACGCCCGCCCTGCCCGCTGGTGGCGATGCCGCGAATGGGGTCACTGCTGCGGATCGTGACGCTGCCAAGCGACCGCCCGTCCAGCCCCGCAATACCCACGTCAAAGCGCGCGCCCTCGGTCAGATGCAGCGCGATATCGCCACCGTTGTTCACATAGGCGCGGGTCAGATTGGAGGCATCCACCATGGCCGACAATACCTCTGCCGCGACGGCACCGGCGACGCAGATCATCGGCGTGGTCAGCCCGTCGGCATAGGGCAAGGCGGCGCGGTACATCGCGCGGGCGATCTTGCCTTTTGGTTTGCTGTCGACAGGGCGGCGCAGCAGGGGCAGCTCTGCGGTTAGCTCAGATAGAACAGTGCTAAAGCGATCAAACGCCGCCTGAAACGCCACATCGCGCGCGCCATCTGCCCCGATGATCAGGTCAATCGGGCCGTGGGACAGATGCAGCCTGCCGCCGGATAGATACGCCGCCTGTGCCGTCATGTCTCGTCCTTCGACCAGCCATAGTTTTCCCGCGCGTTCGGATCTGGTTGTAACAGCTGTTGTGCCACCCGCCGTACGTCATCGGTGACCACATCACGCACGGGCTGGATATGCTCCATATGCCCGCCAAGCGTGCCGTAATCCTCGCGGCGCAGGGTGAATTCGATGGGGGCGACCAGCGCAGGCGTGGGCACATAGCCAAAGGAGTTTGTGGGCATATCCATGACATCCACCATGACGGTTATGCCGCCTCCCGGCCAGACATAGGCCTCGGCGCCGCCGCAGGACACATGGGTCAGGGATTCCTTGACCGACCGCGTCAGACGCACGGGGTTTTCCGTTACGCCCGCGCGCAGGCTGCCGCCGGCCCCCCCCATGAACAGCACCGAACAGAGCGAGGGTTCGCAATTCTCGGCGATGCGGTCGGCGACGACCAACAGCTCAGGCGTGATCTCGGCGGGTTGAGGGACAAGTTCATCATCCAACGTGAAATACGCCCATTGCTCGCCCGTAGTAGAGATCATCAGCAGACGCAACCCGGGCCAAGCGCGTTTCGGATCGGCGTCGCGCAGGATGGTCAACGGGTCTTCGACGTCGGTGCCACCCCACCCGGTACCGGGGTCCGCGACTTGAAAATACCGCCCCGGCGTCGACCGCCGCCCGTTCACGCGGATGCCAGAGGGGGTCATATCCAGCCCCTTGCCGGCCTCGTGTTCGGTCAGCACGCCTGTGATGTGATCATCGACGACCACCACCTCGTCCACATGCCCGTACCATTGTTTGGCAAACATCCCGATGGTCGCCGACCCGCACCCGACCCGCATCAGCTTTTCTGGCGTGCCGTTGATAATTGGCGCTTTGCCCGCCTCAACCACCATGGTGACGCCGCCGTCGATTGTGACCTCGACGGGTTCACGGTTGCACAGGCGCAGCAGCGCGTCACAGGTGACGCGGCCTTCTTTCTTGGAGCCGCCGGTCAGGTGTTCGACCCCGCCCAAAGAAAGCATCTTGGACCCGTATTCCGAGGTCATGACGTGGCCGATCGCTTCTCCGCCTGCCCGCACCACGGCGCGTTCGTCGCCGATGTGGCGGTCGGTGTCGATCTTCACCTTGACCCCGCAGTACGAAAAAATGCCTTCGGTCACGACAGTGATCATGTCCACGCCCTCGACCTCTTGGCTGACGATGAAGGGCGCGGGTTTATAGTCAGGGTAGGTGGTCCCCGCCCCCACGGCCGTCACGAAATCGCGCCCGCCCTGAATCACGTCGCCGTCCCAATCCTGCGCATTGTCGCCCTGATCCAGAAAGGCCACGGCCTTGGCCCCTGACTGGATTACGGTCAGCGGGTCAAGCCGCACCAGCTCGCCCGCGTGATTGGCGTAGCGGTCGCAGGCACCGGATTTGCCGTCGGCGATGAAACACATCACCGGACAGGCATCGCAGCGGATTTTTTCGGGCTTGGGGTCGCGCAGGTCATCAGGCATGTCCGGCCTCCTTTAGGGCGGCGCGCAGGCGCGTGGGCGTGGCCGGCGTTTGCGTCACGCGCGCACCGGTGGCATGGTATATGGCATTCAGGATCGCGGGGGCGGTGGGGATCAGCACATGTTCCCCCAGACCTTTCGCGCCGTAGGGCCCGTGGGCATCTGCCACCTCCAGGATCAGCGTTTCGATCGGGGGGACATCGCCGATGGTCGGCATCAGATAGTCATGCAGGTTTTCGGTGCGGCCGGGGATATACTCTTCCATCAGCGCCATACCAAGCCCTTGGGCGATGCCACCCTGCACCTGTCCCTCGACCAGCAACGGGTTGATCGCACGGCCCACGTCATGGGCGGCGACAAAGCGCAGCGGGCGGCACAGACCAAGGGCGATATCCACCTCGACCACCACCAGATGCGCGGCGTAACCGAATTGCGCATAGGGCACGCCTTGCCCGTTTTCATCTAACGGCTTCACCGGCGGATCATAGCTTTCTTCGGCGCGCAGCACATAGCCATCGTCGTCCGCAGGCAGCCGTGACAGATCAAGCTGTTGCACATGGCCCGCGTCGGTGACCGTCACCCGCCCGCCTTGCGCCGTAATCTGTGCTGTGGGACCCGCGTTGACCTGGCGCAGAATCTCGGCCCGCAGCGCCTCGCCTGTTTTTAGCGCGGCATTGCCCGACACAAAGGTCTGCCGCGAGGCAGAAGTCTTGCCTGCGTCCGGCGTGATATCCGTATCGCCGCCGAGGATTTCGATGCCTTCAACCGACAGGCCAAGTGCTTTGGCAAAGATTTGCGGGATGACCGTGTTCGACCCCTGCCCGATGTCCATCGCGCCTTGGTGTAAAACGACTGTACCATCGGCCCGCACGCCCGCCAGAATCGTCGACGGGTTCGGCAGTGAGGTATTGCCGCAGCCGTACCATGCCCCCGCGATCCCAACGCCGCGTTTCACCGTATCATTCTGCGCGTTGAACTGCGCGCATTCGGCTTTTGCATCCTCCCACGCAGGGCGCAGCGCTTCAAGACAGGGGGCGATGCCGACCCCTTGATCAAAGACCTGACCGCAGACCGTGGGCACCCCATCCGCCAATGCGTTCTTCAGGCGAAAATCGAGCGGATCGAGCCCCAGCTTTTCTGCCAGCAGATCAAAGGCGGTTTCCTGAGCGATGGCTGATTGCGGCACGCCAAACCCGCGAAAGGCGCCTGCGGGTGGGCAATGGGTGTGCACCGCCCTGCTGCGGGCGCGGTAGTCGGGGATATAATAAGGGCCAGAGGCATGGACCGGCACGCGGTTGGCCACAGTGGGACCCCAACTGGCATAAGCACCTGTGTTGAAATCCCCGTCAAAGCGTAGCCCCGAAAGCGCCCCATCGGCCTTGGCCCCGACCTTGATTGTGATCTGCGCGGGGTGGCGTTTGGTGGTCGATTGCATCGTCTCGACGCGGCTATAGGTCATACGTACGGGGCGACCCGTTTTCAGTGCAGCAATGGCGATGAAGGGCTGCAATGACAGATCAATCTTCGACCCGAAGCCCCCACCCACTGCCGTCGGTACGATGCGAATATCAGCCATCGGACGGTCAAGGATCGCGGCCAGCGCCTCGCGGTCCATACCGGGGGCTTGGGTGCAGGCGTGAACATGGATGCGCCCGCCCACCACTTCGGCAAAGCCGGCTTCCGGTTCGATATACCCGTGTTCGACAAAACTGGTGGTGTACTGCGCCTCGACCGTGGCATCGGCAGCATCAAGGGCGGCATCCACATCGCCGCACTGCACGAAACCGCCGCACATTATATTGCGTTTGCGATCCTCGAACAGTTGCGGCGCGTCGGGGCCGGTTGCCTCCGTCGTGTCCGAAAGCGCTGTCTGCGGGGTCCAGTTGATCGGGAAGGTGGCCAGATCAAGGGGGTTCACCGTCTCTGCCTCGCCCACGATGCAGGCGACCGCCTCGCCCCGAAACCGCACGTGGTCCACGGCAAAAACGGGCTGGTCGATGAAACCGGGGATCACACCAAAGGCATTCAGACCGGGCACATCACTTGCGGTCAGGACGTAATGGAGGCCGGGGTGGGACACGCGCCAAGCCTCGAGGTCATCAAAGGTAAATGTTGCCGAGGGATGCGGCGACCGGACGGCTCGCGCAACCAGCGCACCTGCCGGGGCAACGTCATCGCCGAACGTCTCTGATCCATCGACCTTGGCCAACCCGTCCAGCCGCCGTGCGGCCTGGCCAAGGTCGGATGATGCGACAGTCAGCGTGGCGGCGGCGTGGGCATCCACCACTGCGTCGATAATCTTGCGATATCCGGTGCAGCGACACAGCACCCCGCCAAGCGCGTCTTGCACCTGCGCGGCATCCGGTTGCGGGGTCGCGCGCAATAGTGCCACGGCAGAGACCATCATCCCCGGCGTGCAAATACCGCATTGCGCCGCTTGGTGATGTTGAAAGCTTTGCATCAACGCCTGCGCGTCACGGTCAGTTTTTACCAGCCCTGCCAGCGTCTCGACGTGTCGCCCCACGGCCTGTTGCACGGGCATCAAACAGGCGCAGACAGGGGCCCCGTCGACCAGCACAGTGCAGGCCCCGCAGTCGCCGGCGTTGCAGCCGATCTTGACATCCTTGCGGTCCAGTCGTTCGCGCAAAGCGTAAGAAAGCCGCTCCCCCGGCAGGGGTTCGACCTGCGCAATGTCACCGTTCAGGGTAAACGACGTCACCTCGGTCATGGTCGGTTTGTCCATCAGATGACCCCTTTCAAAGCAAGCGTGACAGCGCGGCGGATCAATGTGGCGCTGGCGGCAAGGCGGTAGTCGGCACTGGCGCGCACATCCGTGATTGGCGTGAGCGATTGTATCAGATCAGCCGTCATCCGGTTTTGCACGTCGCCAAGCGCGCAGCCCCGCAAATGATCTTCGAGCGTGGTCAGCCGCTGTGCGACGGGCGAGGCCGCGCCGATGGCGATGCGGATATCGGTCAGCGTATCGTCGTTGACCTCTGCCAGAACCGCGACCATGCAGATAGAAATCACCAGATATTTCCGCGCCCCTAGCTTGACGAAACTGCTGTGGCTGTTGACGGGCGGGGTCGGGATATGCACCGCCGACAACAGCTCGTTCTGGGCGCGCTCGGTCTGGCGCACGCCCTGCAGGAACTGCGACAAAGGCAACACCCGTGTGCCGTTCGCGCTGCGCAGTTCAACCGTGGCCTCCAGCGTCAAGAGGGGCGGCACGCCGTCGGCGGCGGGCGAAGCGTTGCACAGGTTGCCGGCAATGGTGCCTGCGTTCTGGATCTGGATCGACCCGACGTCGCGTGCCGCCAGTTTCAGCCCGTCAAAGGCGGCGGGCAGGTCGGCGCGGATGATGTCCGTCCATGTCGTCGCAGCGCCGATGCGCCAGCCCTTGGCGGTTTGGCTGACCCCGCGCAGTTCTGGCAGGCGGGTAATGTCCAGCAGGTCACCGGTCACCGGACGGTCGCCGTGCGTCGGGAACCAATCGGTGCCCCCCGCGATGATCGACACCGGCCCTGCGGCCAGCGCGCTAAGTGCTTGATCGAGCGTCGTCGCGGTCAGGTAGCTCATTTGGTCACCTTTTGCTTCGGGGAAACTTGTTGGTATACGAATAGAAGTTCGGCTAAGCCCCATCTGTCAAATCATTTCGCATGCCATCAGCCGACAAAGGCTTTTTCGACCACAAAACTGGCAGGGCGGTTGTTGGCCCCCTCGACCAGGCCAAAGGATTCAAGCGCGACCTTGGTGTCGTTCAGCATCGCCATCGACCCGCAGATCATCCCGCGGTCGATGTCCGGGTGGATCGGAGGCAGGCCAAGGTCGCGGAACATCTTGCCCGACGTCATCAGATCGGTTTGCCGCCCCTCGCGCGGCCACGGCTCGCGGGTCAGCGTGTCATACAAGGTCAATCGCTGCGCCAATTCGCCGACCAGCGGATCGGCCTTGAGGCTGGCAACCAGTTCTCGGCCATAGGTCAACTCTCCGGCGGTGCGGCAGGTGTGACACAGGATCAGATCGTCGAACTTTTTATATGTCTCGGGGTCGCGGATGACAGAGGCGAACGGGGCGATGCCGGTGCCTGTCGCAAACATCCACAGCCGTTTTCCGGGCAGCAGGGCGTCATTCACCAGCGTCCCCGTCGGCTTGCGCCGCATTAACACGGTGTCGCCGACCTTGAGCTTTTGCAGATGCTGGGTCAGCGGCCCGTCAGGTACTTTGATAGAGTAGAATTCCACCCCCTCGTCCCAAGACGGCGACGCGATAGAATAGGCTCTGAACACTGGTTTTTCGGCATTTGGTAATCCGATCATCACAAACTCGCCGGACCGGAACCGAAAGGATGGATCGCGGGTGATGCGAAAGCGGAACAGGCTGTCGGTATAGTGCTGCACTTGCGTCACCGTTTCGGCAAAGACACCGGCGGGGATCGGAAAGGCTTGGGGTATAGCAGCTGCGGTGTCCATGGGCTGTCCTTATCGGCTAGATCTTCATTATTGTTTGTACACGAATGATATTCTGTCAAGCGTTTCATCTTGATCGGTTGATTTTTTCTGTTAGCGTTCAAATGAAACTGATGCGGCTTGAAAGGCGATCTCATGTCAGACACCTCTGCAAAACTCGTGATCCGTAACATCGGGATGATCCTGACCGGCAAGATGGAAGAGCCCATAGCCGACGGGGATTGTCTGATCGCGATCGACGGCAAGATCACGCAGTGGGGCTATGCCACGGATATGGATTGCGAGGGGGCTACGACAGAGGTCGACGCCCATGGCGCGGCACTGGCCCCCGGCCTGATCGACAGCCATGTGCATCCGGTGGTGGGAGATTATACGCCGCGTCAGCAGCAGTTGGGATGGATCGATTCAACGCTACACGGCGGTGTCACGACGCTCATTTCAGCCGGCGAGGTCCATATGCCGGGCCGCCCCAAGGATATCGTCGGCCTCAAGGCGATGGCGATTGCGTCGCAGCGCTGGTACGAAAATTTCCGCCCCTCTGGCGTCAAGGTGCACGCAGGAGCCCCCGTTATTGAGCACGGCATGGTGGAAGAAGACTTTGCCGAGATGGCAAAGGCCGGCGTGACCTTGCTGGGGGAGGTCGGTCTGGGCACCGTCAAGGACGGCAAAACGGCGGCACAAATGGTGGGATGGGCGCGCAAATACGGGATGCAAAGCACGATCCACACCGGCGGCCCTTCGATCCCCGGATCGGGGTTGATCGACGCCGATATGGTGCTCGAGACGGGGACAGATGTGGTCGGGCACATCAATGGCGGACACTCCGCCCTGCCCGACGACCAGATCATCTGCCTGTGCGAAGGCTGCCAAGCCGCGCTCGAGATTGTGCACAACGGAAATGAGCGCGCCGCGTTGCTGACGCTGAATACCGCGCGCGAGCTTGGCAAATTGGACCAGTTGATCCTTGGCACCGACGGTCCGGCAGGGTCCGGCGTGCAACCTTTGGGGATCATGCGGATGGTCGCGATGCTGTCGTCGCTGGGGAATGTCCCGGCCGAGATCGCGTTCTGCTTTGCCAATGGCAACACCGCGCGGCAGCGCAAGCTCGATACCGGATTGATCGAGGTCGGCAAATGTGCGGATTTCGTCTTGATGGATCAGGCACAGCATGCGCCCGGTAAGAACATGCTCGAATCCGTCCAACTTGGCAATTTGCCGGGTGTGGGTATGACGGTGATTGATGGCGTGGTCCGCAGCTTGCGCAGCCGCAACACCCCGCCTGCGACCCGCCTGCCGGAGCTGATCAGCGGCAGCGTTGGGACGTAACCACGCGCGATATCAGGCGCAGCACCCGCACCGCTGCGCCCAAGTGACGCCATGTTTCAACGACATCGCAGGTGCCCTGGCGCCCTTCTTTCGGTTTCGCCAAAAGAAAGGCTTTTCTTACCTGTGCATTCATGGTCAGTTTTCGCCAAGATATAGAGCCGCGTCAGCGGGGGGCCTTGGTGCGCGTAAAAACCTGTCAAACGTCAGTTTGCGGAACATTGTTCCATCATGCGGTATTGCAGTTTGGATTTTAACGATTAGGCTGCAGACATCAGAGTCGCGGACAATCGTGGAGGAGTGTCCGGCAACAGGCTCGATAAGGGAGGACGAAATGGCCACACTATCTGTATCTATGCTGTCTGCGGGCCGGTGCATATGACCGCAATGACCCCCGAGGAAGCCATTCGCCACGTGGTTTCGACAAACCCGACGTTCGAGGTAGCCGAGAGCAACATTCGTGGCGTCACCTATAAGACATTCAAAAACATTCCCAAAACCCTTGGAGGCCTCGTTCAGGCGAGCCGCGAGATTCATGATAACGGGGCGGCGGAGTTTCTGGTCTATCAGGACGAACGCTGGACCTATGATGAATTTGTCGCCGACGTGAATCGTATTGCCAACGGGCTGCGCGACACGCTTGGGATCAAGACCGGCGACCGTGTCGGCATCGCGATGCGCAACTATCCCGAACTGTTGATGTTAACCCTTGCCGTTGCCTCGGCTGGTGCGGTGGTGGTGTTCGTGAACGCGTGGTGGACGACCGAAGAGCTCGACTATGCGCTGCAAGACAGCGGTGCCAAGACGGTGTTTGCTGATGGTCCCCGCTTTGAACGGATGATGCCGCTGGTCGACGACCTAGGGCTGCGTCTGATCGGCGTGCGTGATGGCGAAGACATGGGCCCGCACAAGCTATCGGCGGTGATGCAAGGTATGGCCGATACTGCGCCCGAGGGTGTCGACCTGGACACTGACGATGATTTTGCGGTGATGTATTCCTCTGGCACGACGGGCAAGCCGAAAGGTGTGGTGCAGACCCACCGTGGTGCGCTCAGCGCGGTGTTCAGCTGGCTGTTGCAGGCGGTCGCCGCCCCGCTGGTCACGCCCCCTGAACCCGGTGCGCCGCCCGCGCCGCGCCCGTCGGGGTTAATCGTCACGCCGCTATTCCACGTCACTGCGACGCATCCGCTGTTTTTGCTGAGCCTGCCAGCCGGTGCCAAGATTTCGCTGCTGCACAAATGGGATGCCGAAGAAGCGGTGCGTGTGATCAACCGCGAAGGCGTGACCCGTTTTCTAGGTGTGCCGACGCAATCTGCTGACCTGCTTGAGGCCGCGAAACGCATGGGCGAGACGCTGCCGACGCTCAGCTGGCTTGGGGCTGGCGGGGCGAAACGCCCTGCGGCCCAGGTGGCGCAGCTTAAGGGACAATTCCCCGCCGCTGATATCGCGACCGGCTGGGGCATGACCGAGACCAACGCCCTTGGTATCGGGATGGTCGGCGAAGAATACAACAAACGCCCCGACGCCGCAGGCAAGCTGCACCCGCCGCTGCAAGATATCCGGTTTCTGGATGACAAGGGCAACGATGTGCTACAGGGCGAATTGGGCGAGATTACCGTCAAAAGCCCCGCCAACATGCGCTGCTATCTGAACAAGCCGGAAGCCACCGAAGAGACGATGCAAGACGGCTGGCTGCGCACCGGCGATCTGGGTGTGATCGACGCCGAAGGCTATATCACCATCCTTGATCGCAAGAAGAACATCATCATCCGGGGCGGCGAAAACATCGCGTGTCTGGATGTCGAGGGCGCGTTGCACACGCATCCCGATGTGATCGAGGCCTGCGCGTTCTCTGTCCCTGATCCGCGTTTGGGCGAAGTCGTCGGGGCCTCTGTCCAGACCCGCGATGGCAAGCCGTTAACGCAGGCGGATATGGCGGCGCACCTCGACGGGCGGCTGGCCAAATTCAAGATACCCGAAAAACTGTGGTGCCAGGACGGTCCTTTGACCCGTGGTGCCACCGACAAGATTGACCGCCGTGCGATCCGCGCGGCCTGTCTGGACACATAAGGCCCACCAACCGGGCCGGAAGAAAGGAAGACTATGAACACCCCAACCGACGCAGAAATTGGTGCCTATATCGGTGCTGCCGGCAAAGCCGCGTGGGAGGTCCCGGACCTGCCCGCCAACACCAAACAGCGCGAGATCAAATCCGTAGGCATCATCGGCGCGGGCACGATGGGCGGTGGCATTGCGATGAACTTTGCCACCGCGGGCATCCCCGTCACCATCGTCGAGACCACGCAAGTAGCACTGGATCGCGGGTTGAAGGTTGTGCGCGGCAACTACCAGCGCAGCAGTGACAAGGGCCGTTTCCCGCAAGACGAAGTCGAAGCCCGGATGGACCGTTTCGACGGCAAGCTGGAACTTGCTGCCTTGGCCGATTGTGATCTGGTGATCGAAGCCGTGTTCGAAGACATGGAGCTGAAGCGCAAGATCTTCACCGAGCTGGACCGCGTGATGAAACCCGGCGCGATCCTTGCGACGAACACCTCGGCGTTGAACATCGACGAAATCGCAGCGATGACCAGCCGCCCCGAAGACGTCATCGGACTGCACTTTTTCTCGCCTGCCAACGTAATGAAATTGCTCGAAATTGTGCGCGCGAAACATACTGCCGATGACGTGGTCGCGACCTCGATGGATTTGGCGGCCAAGATCAACAAGATTGCCGTGCTGGTTGGCGTTTGCCCCGGTTTTGTCGGCAACCGCATTTTGTTCGCACGCCAGAAACAGGCGAACAAGCTGCTGCAACAGGGCTTGATGCCGTGGGATGTGGATGCCGCGCTGAACGCCTTTGGCTTCAAGATGGGGCCGTTCCAGATGTCCGATCTGGCCGGTCTGGATATCGGCTGGTCCAAAGGGGCCAATACCGAAAACCCGATCCGCGATGCGCTGTGTGAAATGGACCGCCGTGGCCAAAAGACCCAAGCGGGCTTCTACGACTATGACGAATCGCGTCGCCCGATCCCGTCCGATGTTGTGGCGAAAGTGATTAAGGACATCACAGGTGCCGAGACAAGCCAGATGTCGCAAGACGAGATCATCGAAATCTGCATTTATCCGATGATCAACGAGGCTGTCAAAATCCTCGAAGAGAACAAGGCGCAGCGCCCGTCTGACATCGATGTGGTCTGGCTGAACGGCTATGGCTGGCCTGCCGATAAGGGCGGCCCGATGTTCCATGGCGACATGGTCGGTGCGCAAGCCGTGCTGGACGTGATGGAAAAGCTAGGCGCCCAAGACCCCGAATTCGCGCCCGCTGAGCTGCTACGCGATTTGGCCGCAAATGGCGGCAAGTTCACAGAAATCGACACCGGAGGGCTGAAGGTATGAGCTATCAATATATCACCACCGAAAAAAAGGGTCACATTCTGGTCGTGACCATGAACCGCCCCGAAGTGTACAACGCCGTACATGTGGACATGCACAATGAAATGGCCGCCTGCTGGGACGCGTTTGCAGCGGATCAGGATCTGTGGGTCGCCGTTCTCACAGGGGCGGGCGACAAAGCGTTCTCCGCGGGGAACGACCTGAAAGCTACCGCGGCGGGCGGGTCCAAGGCGACAATGCCCGCCAGCGGCTTCGCCGGTCTGTCCTCGCGTTTTGATCTGGAAAAGCCCATCGTCGCAGCCGTCAACGGTTTCGCCATGGGCGGTGGTTTTGAAACAGCATTGTCCTGCGACATTATTCTGGCGTCAGAGCAGGCGAAATTCGCCCTGCCCGAAGTCAAGGTCGGCTTCTTTGCCGCGGCATCGGGCGTACAGCGTCTGTCGCGCTATATCGGGCGCCTTGCCGCGCAAGAGCTGATGTTCACAGGGCGCACCATCATGGCCGACGAAGCGCTGGCGATGGGTTGTGTCAACGCAGTTTACCCTGCGGAACAGCTGATGGCGAAAGCGATGGAAAAGGCCGAAGAGCTGTGCGGCGTATCGCCGTCGGCGGTCAAGGCCACGAAACGCGTGCTGAACGACATGTACGCCCGTGACGGGATGCAAGACAGCATTGCCTATTCACGCGAAGTGATCGCGGATCTTAGCAAAACCGAAGACTTCAAGGAAGGCGTGAACGCCTTTGTCGAAAAACGCAAACCCAACTGGGTCAACAAATAATATCCGAAATTAACTGCCAGGAGGCACTCTATGTCACATAACGAAGCTATGGCCGGAATGAACAACCTTGATATGTCGGAAAAAGCCAAGCCCCTATTGGCCGCCGTGATCAAGCACATCCGCGAAAACGTCGACCCGATGACCGACGAATTCTTCCGTCTTGGCGAAGGCCGCGCCGACCGCTGGTCCTATGCACCGGGCCAATTGGAACTGCTGGAAGAAGCCAAGCAAAAGGCGCGTGATGCCGGTCTGTGGAACTTCTTTCTGCCTAACGCCGAAACCGGCGAAGGCCTTAGCAACCTCGACTACGCTTATATCGCAGCCGAGTTGGGCAAGAGCCCGCTGGCCCCTGAAACACTGAACTGTAACGCACCTGACACTGGCAACATGGAAGTGTTGGAACGCATCGGCACGCCCGAGCAAAAAGAACAGTGGCTCAAGCCCCTGCTTGCCGGTGAAATCCGGTCAGCCTTTGCGATGACCGAACCTGATATGGCGTCCTCGGATGCCAAGAACATCTCTACTTCTGCTGTGCTAGAAAACGGCGAGTGGGTGATCAACGGCGAGAAATACTACATTTCGGGCGCAGGTGATCCACGCTGTAAGATCATGATCACGATGGTCAAAACGTCCCCCGACGCCGACCCCTTCCGCCAGCAGTCCCAGATCCTTGTGCCGATCGACACCCCCGGTGTCGAAATTGTCGGCCCGATGCATGTCTTTGGTCACGACGACGCGCCACACGGTCACATGCACATCAAGTTCACCAACGTCCGCGTGCCCGAGGAAAACATTCTGTGGGGCGAAGGCCGCGGCTTTGAAATTTCCCAGGTTCGTCTTGGGCCAGGCCGTATCCACCACTGCATGCGCTCTATCGGGTCGGCGGAAAAAGCGTTGGACCTGATGATCGAACGCGGGCTGAGCCGTGAAGCCTTTGGGAAGAAGATCATTGATCTGGGCAAGAACATGGAAACCATCTCTCGTGCCAAGATCGAGATCGAGGCGATGCGCCTGATGGTTCTGAAAGCCGCCAAGGCGATGGATGTGCTGGGCAACAAAGAAGCGCGCATCTGGGTCAGCATGATCAAGGCGATGGTGCCAGAAAAAGTCTGTAACATCATCGACCAAGCGATGCAGGTGCATGGTGCCACGGGTATCTCGCAGTGGTCGCCGCTGTCGGGCATGTACACGTCCCAGCGTACGCTGCGCTTTGCGGATGGCCCTGATGAAGTCCACCATCACGTGATCGCCCGCGCCGAGGTCAAGGATTATCAGGAATCGAACCTGCGCACGTCGCGCGCCCGCGACGAGATCGCGACAGGTCGCACGCGGGGTGGCGTATGACCCTATTCGATCTGACCGGAAAGGTGGCGCTGTTAACCGGCGCCTCCAAGGGCATGGGGCTGGCGATGGCCAAGGCCCTGGCCGAGCATGGCGCGACGGTCGTCATCTCGGCGCGCAAGCAAGACCAACTGGATGCCGCCGCCGCCGAGATCAACGCGCTTGGCAAGGGCAAGGCGTTCGGCGTCGCGTGTAATGTCGGCTACAAAGAGCAGTTGCAGGCGCTGGTGGACGAGACCCACAAGCTGGCGGGCAAAATCGACATCGTGATCGGCAATGCCGGCGTGAACCCCTATTATGGGCCCACGTCCGAGATCCCCGATGATGCCTATGAAAAGACGATGAACGCCAATGTGCTGTCCAATCTTTGGCTGGCACAGATGGTGGCACCCGACATGATCGAAAAAGGGTCTGGCTCGATGGCGTTCACCTCGTCCATCGGGGCGTTCAAACCGTCCGTCATGCTGGGCACCTATGGCATGTCCAAGCTGGCGCTGATCGGCCTTGTACGCAACCTTGCGGCTGAATTCGGGCCCAAAGGTCTGCGGTTTAATGCGATCTGTCCGGGTCTGGTGAAAACCGAATTCGCGCGCGAGCTGTGGGACAATCCCGAAGTCGAGAACCGCATCAAGAATGAAATCCCCCTGCGCCGTCTTGGCGAGGCAGAGGATTTCGCGGGGCTCGCCGTGTTCCTTGCTTCCGATGCAAGCCGCTACATGACCGGTCAGGCGCTGACCGTTTGTGGCGGGTCGAACATGTGGACGTGAGGGGCAGCTATGGAACTTAAGGATAAAATCATCGTCATCACCGGTGCCGCCAGCGGCATCGGCAAGGCGATGGCCGTCCGCTTTGCGGCGGAAGGGGCCAAGAAAGTCGTCTGTGTCGATCTCAACAGAGAAGGCGCGCAGGCGGTTGCCGATGAAATCGGTGGCGTCGCATTCGGTGTGAATGTTGGCGTAGAGCAAGAGATCGCGGATATGATCAATGCTGTTGAAAACGACATCGGTCCGATTGATCTGTTCTGCTCGAACGCGGGCATCCTGATCGCGGGCGGCATGGAAGTGCCGAACGAGGACTGGCAGCGCATCTGGGACATCAACGTGATGGCCCACATCTGGGCGGCCCGTCATCTGGTGCCGCGCATGACCGAACGTGGGGGCGGCTATTTGTTGAACACTGCCTCGGCGGCGGGTTTGCTGAACCAGGTCGGCTGCGCGCCTTATGGCGTGACAAAGCATGCGGCTGTTGCCGTGGCTGAATGGCTGGCGATGTCTCATGGTGATGATGGGATCAAGGTATCGGTGTTGTGTCCACAAGCGGTTCGCAGCGAGATGACCCGCGGTCACGAGGATTCTGTGGCCGCGCTCGACGGGCTGCTGGAAGCCGAACCGGTGGCCGAAGCCTGTCTGGAGACCATCCGCAACGAGACATTCCTTGTGCTGCCCCACCCTCAGGTGTTGGAATACATGCGCAAGAAGACCGAAAACTACGACCGCTGGATCGGGGGCATGCGCAAGCTGCACCGGATGTATGGCGACCGCAGAAACCCGCAAGGAAATGCATCATGATCGGCTATACCACCGTCGGCACCAGCGACATCGCACGCGCAAAACAGTTCTATTGCGACCTGTTCGAAAGCAAGGGAGCCAAGCTACTGATCGACAGCGGCCGGATTGCCATGATTGGCACCGGCGGCGGCACACCCATGATTTCGGTCTGCGAGCCCTATAACAAAGAGGCCCCTACCCCCGGCAACGGGGTGATGGTGGCGTTTACGGCGGACAGCAAAGAAGAAGTCGACGCGTTCTACGCCAAGGCGATTGAGCTTGGCGCGGCGGACGAAGGCGCGCCGGGGCAACGGATCCCGGACCGTTTTTACGGGGCCTATGTCCGGGACTTTGATGGCAACAAACTGTGCTTTTTCAAATTCGGTTAACCTGAAAACCTGCCGTCCGCATCACGCGGGCGGCAACCCATAGACACGCCGCGCTGTGCCGGAAAACAGCGCCTGTCGCGCTGCGTCATCTAGATGCGCTGACATCTTTTTAAATGCATTCCAGATCACCACATAGCTGACCGCCGTACGGTCCACGGGAAAGTTGCTTTCGAACATGCAACGCTCGGGGCCGAAAACGTCCAGCATATGCGCGTACCATTTGCCTTGCGTCTCGATGATTTCATCCGAGGATGGTGGCAGGTCACGGTGCATATAGCCGTAGCCGTTGTCGGGCATACAAAGCCCGCCCAGTTTGGCCATCACATTGGGGCACTCTGCGAGCTCTGACATATGGTCCTTCCACGCGGCAAAGATGTCGTCCCGTTTGCCCTCGAACCGGCCAACACCCAAAGGCGTGCCAAAGTGATCAAGGACGAGCGTCGTCTGTGGGGCAGCGCAGGCAAGATCGAGAAACTCTTGGTGCTGGTGATGATAATGCCAGCTGTCCAGCGTCAGTCCGCGATCGCCCAAAATCGTGACACCGCGCACAAACTCGGGGTCGCCATACTGATTTTCAACGCCACGTCCGGGAATGGCGAGATGCTGCGGTTCGGCGTCGCGCGCGCCAGAATTGCGGATACCTTTGAACAGCCCGTTTCCTGCGGCCTCATGCGCGTCGAGCGCGGCATGCAGCTGGTCGGGGGGCAGCACCAGTTCGGTCTGCGCGATAATCCCAGCGATTTGCGCCTGACCGCGCGGAGTCTGTACCGCCATCTGCGCCACGGTACGGGTTTCGCCTACGGATTGCAGATGCGCGGGCGCGTCTCGATCCCAGTAAGAGCGGCATTCGATATAGACAGTCTGCACCACGTTGTGCCCCGCCCCTGTGTCGCGCCACAGCGCGTCCATCTCGTAGACGGCGGGGGCCTCGGGCGTGCCGTGACGCCAAAGGTGATGGTGGGGGTCCACGATCTCGCGCTGCGGGTCGATTGCCGTCTCGGGGACCAGCCCGAGCCAGTCGTCACGCAGTTCAATGCCCGGTCGCCAGCCCGGATAGCGGCCCCCTGTCTCTGTCATGAAGCAACTTCTTTCTTTTTGTAGGGCCGCATCAACCCTTCTTGGGCAGTGGTGGCGGCCAGTTGTCCGTTTTGGTTATAGATCAGCCCGCGATTGAACCCGCGCGCGCCGCCAGTAAAGGGCGCGTCGAGCTCGTATAAATGCCAGTCCGAGAAATCGATCGGCGCGTGAAACCACATGGCGTGATCCAGACTTGCGGTCATGACCTCGCCCTGAAACCACGTCAGCCCGTGCGGCCGCAGCGACGATCCGAGCAGGTTCATATCCGACGCATAGGCCAGCAAGCAGTGCTGCATGATCGGCGACTGCCCCTTGGCGGCCTCCATCCGGAACCAAAGATAGTTCTTGTCCGAAGTCTTTTCAGGTTCGAACAGATCGCGTGGATCAACCTCGCGGATCTCAATAGGGCGTTCGCGCAGGAAATCGTCGCGGTGTTTGGGCGG
This sequence comes from Sulfitobacter litoralis, assembly GCF_900103185.1. Taxonomy (GTDB): domain Bacteria; phylum Pseudomonadota; class Alphaproteobacteria; order Rhodobacterales; family Rhodobacteraceae; genus Sulfitobacter; species Sulfitobacter litoralis. The sequence continues at coordinate 108,884 of NZ_FNJD01000008.1, read as the reverse complement.
GATTTTTTCGATATAGGGTTCGCGCAGGTCCGGGCGGTCAAGCCAGTGTTCAGGCCCTTTGACGTCGGGCATCTTGTGTTGGTAATCCCAGCCCTCTTCCTGCACGTGGAACGATGCCGAAAGGTTAAAAATCTGTTTGCCGTGCTGGATCGCAACGACTCGCCGTGTGGTAAAGCTGCCCCCGTCACGGGCGCGGTCCACCTGATAGATCACCGGGATCGACGGATCGCCCGGACGGATGAAATAGGCATGCAGCGAATGGCACATCCGGTCCGGCACCGTGCGATAGGCGGCCATCAAAGCCTGCGCGATAACATGGCCGCCAAAGATGCGCGTGGTGGTTTCCCCGCCCGATCCGATCCCCCGGAACAAATCGACCTCAAGCTGTTCTATATCCAGCAATTCAAGGAGTTGGCGGGCCACGTCAGTCATCTGGGTTTAGTCCTTCTGGGTCGCACGGGTCTTGGCGTAGGCGACATAAAAATCAAAGCTGTCCGGATTGGCCATTGAATCTTTGTTCACCACCTTTTCCGGATCCTGCCCAAGCAACAGCTTTTTCACAGGAACCTCAAGCTTTTTGCCGGACAATGTGCGCGGGACTTCGGCCACCTCGATGATCTCGTTCGGGATGAACCGCGCTGATACATTTTTGCGGATCGCGGCGTTGATCTTGTCCTTGAACGCGTCGTCAAAGGCGACGCCTTGGGCCGGCACCACAAACAGCGGCATAAAGCTTTCGCGCCCCAGAAATTCGAGGTCGACAACAAGGCTGTCCATCACCTCGTCCAGCCCTTCGACCGCCTGATAAATCTCGGCACTGCCAAGACGCAGACCCTTGCGGTTGATCGTGGCGTCAGAGCGGCCATAGATCACCGACCCGCCGTGTGCGTTGATCTCGATCCAGTCGCCGTGGCGCCAGATGCCGGCATAGGTGTCGAAATAGCTGTCGTGCAGACGGCTGCCATCGTCGTCGCCCCAAAAGTACAGCGGCATCGACGGGAGCGGTTCGGTGCAGACCAATTCGCCCACTACGCCGGTCAGATCGTTGCCGTCCTCATCAAAGGCGCGCACCGCGTTGCCAAGCGCGCGACACTGCATTTCGCCTGCGCGCACCGGCATGCCGGGGTGGCCCAACACAAAGGCCCCTGCCAGATCGGTCCCGCCCGAGATCGGCGCAAGCCAGACGTCCTCTTTCACATTGGAATATATCCAGTCATAGGCGTCCGAGCTGAGCGGTGATCCGGTGGAGCCGAGCGAGCGCAGCGCCGATAGGTCGACCTCGTCGCGCGGCGTCAGCCCCGCCTTCATGCAGCCGCTAAAGAAGGCCGCCCCTGCGCCGAAGAAATCAAGCTTTTCATCCGCGACAAAGCGCCAGATCACGCCCATGTCAGGGTAATTCGGTGCCCCGTCGAACATCGCAACTGTGGTGCCCTGACCCAGTGCTGTGAATTGCGAGTTCCACATGATCCAGCCGGAAGACGTCAGCCAGCAATACCGCCCGCCGCGCCGGAAATCATGGTGCAGGGATTGTTTCGCGGATTCCAGAATGATCCCGCCATGCCCGTGCACAATCGGCTTGGGATTGCCGGTGGTACCGGACGAATAGACGATCCACAGCGGATGATCGAAGGGGACTTGGGTGCTTTCATAGGGCGCGTCGCGGTCCAGCAGGCTGTCCCACGCCGTATGCCCATCGGGCAGATCGCCCACGAACGGCACCGTGACGCATTGCACCAAACTAGGCAAAGCAGCCTCTAGTCCCGCAAGTATCTCGCGACGGTCCACGGTTTTGCCTGCGTGCACGTAGCCATCTTGCGCGATCAGCACCTTGGGTTCGATCTGCTTGAAGCGGTCCAGAATGGCGACATGCCCCATGTCGGGTGCGCAGAGCGACCAGATCGCGCCGATGCTGGCGGTGGCGAAAAAGGCGATCATCGCGGTTTCGGTATTGGGCAGTACCGCGACAACGCGGTCGCCTTTGGTTACGCCCATATCGCGCAGATGCGCCGCAACACTTGCCACCTGGTCGCGCAGTTCGGTCCACGACAGCCGTTTGCGGCTAAAGGTTTCGGACTGCACGATCAGCGCATCACCCTCGGGCTGGCTGTCCACGTGCTTCATGATCTGATCGGTAAAGTTCAGCATCGCTCCCGGGCACCATTCGGCACCGGGCATCTGACGCTTCGCCATCACACTTGTGTAAGGCGCGCTGGCTTTTACGTCGAAATATTCCCAGATCGCGGACCAGAACCCGTCCAGGTCGGTCACGCTCCAATCCCACATGGCGTTATAGTCGTCGAACGTCAGGCCGCGTTTTTCGTTCAGGAACCGTTCAAATTCCGCCATGGTTGAGGCATCGGCGCGCTCTTTTGTCGGGGTCCAAAGGATATCGTTCATGTCATCGCTCCGTGGATGAGGGCCTTGAGTTGGGGACGCGCGGGGTACGAGCTGGAGGGTGCAAGCTGCGTGAAGAACACGACAGACAGATCCAGCACCGGATCAATCCAGAAGAAGGTAGAGGCCATGCCGCCCCAGCTGAAATCGCCTTGGCTGCTGGGAACGCGCACGCGGCCGGGGTTCAGCACGACGGCACCGCCGAGGCCAAAGCCCATGCCCTCCATCGGTTGTTCGGCGAAGCTGGCGGGACCCATCGACGCGATGTCGCCGGGCAGATGGTTGCGCATCATAAAGTCGAGCGTCTTGGGCGACAGCAGTCCCGCCCCGCCTGTGCGCAGCATTTCTGTGAACTTGAGGTAATCATCGATGGTGCCCACCAGCCCGCCGCCGCCAGAGTGCATTTCGGCGTTCAGAAAGGGGGAGTTTTCAGGCTTGTCGACACAGCGCAGAACGGGGGTATCTGGCTTGGCCGCGTTCATCCCGTAGGCGCTGCCTGCCAGCGGAGTGTAAAGCGAGGCGAAACGGTCCTGTCCGCCGGTGGGCACAGAAAACCGCGTCTCATCCATGCCAAGGGGGCCGAGGATTTCATCGACTAGAAACGCCTCTAGCGACTTGCCCGAGACGACCTCTATCACGCGGCCAAGCACGTCGATGCCCACGGAATATTCCCAGCGTGTGCCGGGGTGAAACGCCAGCGGCAATGCGGCCACGCGGTCTGTCATCTCTGCCAGCGAGCCCTGATCGGCGCGGAACAGGATATCGGCTTCGTCCATGGCTTTGGCGGTGATGCCGGGGTTGAACGGATAGCTCAGCCCCGAGGTATGGGTCAGCAGCTGGTGCAGCGTCGGCGTCTGGCAGGGTTCGGTTTGGTCCGCCGCGGTCGCGCCGTCGATCAGGCAGCGCATATTGGCAAAGGCAGGGATAAAATCCGACACCGGCGCATCAAGGTGGAACAGCCCGCGTTCCGCCAACATCATGATGCCGACCGAGGTGACGGGTTTGGTCATCGAATAGATGCGGGCGATGGTGTCGCGGGTAAACGGCTGCCCTGTCTCTATGTCACGTGTGCCTTTGGCATCAAAATAAACCTCTTGCCCGCCCTGCGCCACCAGCACCGAACAACCGGCAAACCGTTTGCGGTCCACATAGGTCTGCATCCAGTCCCCGATGCGGCCCAACTTATTTGTGTCGAACGCCAAAAAACTTTCCTCCCAAGCCGCGACCGCGCCTCAGGAGGATGAGGCCGCGGCCCGCGACGATTTCAATAGATGATGTATAGGTTAGGGTCTGACGTACGTGATCAGACCTCAAGCCATTCCTTGCGCACGTCATCACGCTGGCGCAATTCAGCCGGCGTGCCCTCATAGACCACCTGACCATGCCCCATGACATAGACCCGATCCGCGATGTCCATCGCGATCGACAGTTTCTGTTCCACCAGCAGGGTAGAGATCCCGCGGTTGGCGATCTCTTTGAGCACCTCGGCGACCTTCTGCACCATCTGCGGTGACAGGCCTTCGGTGGGTTCGTCGATCATGACAAGATCGGGGTCGCCCATCAATGTCCGGCACATGGTCAACATCTGCTGCTCCCCGCCCGACAGCACCGACGCTTCGACGTCGGCGCGGCGATCAAGGTTTTCGAACATGTCGAACATCGCCTGCATGGACCAACGCCCCGCACCATCCTTTTGACCGGGCTTCAGACCCAGCGTCAGGTTTTGTCGCGTGGTGAGGCCGGGGAAGATGTCGCGGTTTTCGGGCACATAGCCGATCCCCATATTAGCGATCTGGAACGCTTTCTTGCCGCTGATTTCCTGCCCCTGAAACTTGACCGATCCTTTTGGTTCGACCTCGCCCATGATGGCCTTGCAGGTGGTCGATCTGCCGACCCCGTTGCGCCCCAAAAGCGCGACGATCTCGCCCTCGTTTACCTTCAGGTTCACCCCCTGAAGGATGTGAGATTTGCCGTAGAAGGCGTGCATATCCGTGACTTCGAGCATCATTAGTGTTCTGCCTCCAATGCGGCGCCCAGATAGGCTTCTTGTACGCGGGCGTCTGCACGCACGTCTGCGGGTTTTCCGGTGGCGATGATTTCGCCATAGACCAGCACCGAAATCCGGTCGGCCAGACCAAAGACCACGCTCATGTCATGTTCCACCATGATCAGCGTCTTGCCTGCGGTGACCTTGAGGATCAGGTCGGTAATATAGTCGGTTTCCGTGTTGCTCATCCCCGCTGTTGGTTCATCCAGCATGATGACATCAGCCCCGCCCGCGATGGTGATCCCGATCTCAAGCGCACGCTGTTCGGCGTAAGACAGGGTGCCCGCGGGCAGGTTGCGCCGTTCCAGCAGGTTGATCTGGTCAAGGATGCGGTCCGCGCCCTCGGTCAGTTCGCGGGACCGGTTCACCAGATTCCAGAAGCTGTATTTATAGCCCTGCGACCACAAGAGCGCGCAGCGCACGTTTTCAAACACGGTCATTGCCGGAAAGATGTTGGTGATCTGGAACGAGCGGCTTAGCCCCTTGCGGTTGATCTGGAAGGGTTCGAGCCCGGCCAGATCCTCGCCGTGCAGCTTTACCGTTCCAGCCGAGGGCGCAAACCGTGCGGTGATCAGGTTGAACAGCGTCGATTTACCCGCGCCGTTCGGCCCGATCACGGCGTGGCGTTCTGCCTTGCCGATGCTTAGATCGATGCCTCGGATGATCTCGGCCTTGCCAAAGCTTTTCTTGAGGCCAGTCAGTTCAAGTGCGGGTGTGCTCATGACGCGCCTCCTGCTGTGGTTGCTTCACTCCATGCTTCTCTCAGTGCGGGTGCTGTGACTTTGGCGATGCCAAGCCCGATCAGCGTTATCGCACCCGCCACCAGCCACGGCATCAGGGTGTGGCTGTCGAAGGTGGTCCAGAAGACGGTCATTTCGTTGTCACCCGTAGCGCCATGACGATAGTGGAACGTCATCTCGACCAAGGCGGCTAGCCCCATCAAACCAATCGCAGCGGGAAGTAGCGTCATGAGATAAGGTTTAATCAACGATGATGCCTTGCCCAGCTTGAACACAGGCACATGCATCATCAGAAGACCTGCCAGACCACCGGGGAAGAACATCACCGTGGATAGGAACAGAATGCCTGCGTAAAAGGCCCACAGCTCGGTCGACAGGCTGAGAACGGTTTGCAGCAGGGTAAAGGCGATGGCTCCGATGATCGGGCCGAAGAAGAACCCGACGCCGCCCAGGAAGGTCACCAGCAGGATAATCCCCGAAGAGGCCGTGTTCAGGTTCTCCTCGGTCAGGATTTCGTAGTTGATGGCAAACAGACCACCCGACACGCCAGCAAAGAAGCCCGAAGCGACAAAGCTATAGAACCGGACCCACCGAGAGGAATAGCCCAGAAACTCTGCCCGTTCGGGGTTGTCACGCACTGCGTTTGCCATGCGACCCACGGGTGTGCGGCTCCAGAGGTACATCAGCGCGGCAGAGACCACGACCCATCCCGCAGTCAGGTAGTAAACCTCGATCTGCTGCAGGAATTCGACGCCAAAGAAGGGTTGCGCATAGGTACGGTCGCCGCTGACGCCCTCTTCGCCACCAAAGAACGCGACGATGATGACGGAACAGGCGGCGATCAATTCGCCCACACCCAGCGAGATCATGGCGAATACTGTGCCCGCGTTGCGGGTCGAAAACGCACCGACAATCATTGCCAGCCCCATGCCGAACAACCCGCCAAACACCGGCAGGATCACCAGCGGGATGGTCGAGAAGAAATCAGACATGTTCATGATGTGCATACAGGCAAAGCCTCCCACACCAGCATAGACCGCATGACCGAAGGACAGCATGCCCCCCTGCCCGAGCAGCATGTTATAGGCCAGCGCAAAGACGATTGTGATCGACATCTGGTTCATGATCGTCAGTGCCGAATTGTTGGTAAACACCATCGGCAAAATGGCCAGCACAACAGAGGCGATGACCCAAGGGGCCAGTGTCAGCACCAGCGAACCTGACCGCATACGCTGCGCGGGTTTGGACGGGTCCGTGGTGATCTGCTCTTCGGGGCGGGCGCCTTTGGGAATATCGGTTCTTGGATCTGAAACTGTCATGAGCTGCGCTTTCCGAAAAGACCTGCCGGGCGGAAGATGAGGATCAGCACCATCAGGATATAGGGCAAGATGTCGGCGATCTGCGGGCTGGTGAGGCTCCAGAAGTCGCGGAATATGCTGTCATCCAGGCTCTCGGGTTTAGAGATGCCAAGGCCGGTCAGGATATTCTCCATCTCGATGTTGTAGGATTTGGCGAAAGTGGTGATCCAGCCGATCAACAGCGACGCGATCAACGCCCCCCACAGCGACCCGAGGCCGCCGATCACGATGGTCACAAACACGATCGACCCAAGCACAAACGCCATCCCTGGGAAGGTCCCAAGCACGGGTCCAGCAATTACACCGGCCACACCGGCCAGCGCTGTGCCAACCCCGAACACGCCCATAAAGATCAGAGGCACATTGTGGCCCAAGGCTTCGACCGTGCGCGGATAGCTCAGTGCCGCCTGAATAATCATGCCGACGCGGGTTTTGGTCAGCACGTAAAGCAGCCCGATGAAGATGCTGATCGAGATGAAGATCATGAAAATTTTATAAGCGGGGATAGAGTTCCCCGAGATCGCAAACGCGGTAAAGTTCAACGCGTCAGGAACAGAATAGGGCAGTTGGTTCTTGCCCCAGATAAATTGCACCAGTTCTTCGATCAACAGCGCCAGACCAAAGGTAAAGATTAGCTCGGGCACGTGCCCGTATTGGTGAACGCGGCGCAGGCCGTAGCGTTCAACACCGGCCCCCAGCACCCCTACAACAAGCGGCGCGATCAGAAGCCCCATCCAGAACCCAAGCGCGATGCTGATCTGGTAAGCGAAATAGGCGCCTAGCATATAAAAGCTGGCGTGAGCGAAGTTCAAAACGCCCATCATCGAAAAGATAAGGGTCAGACCGGCGGAAAGCATGAACAACAGCAATCCAGTAACCAGCCCGTCGATGAGGTTGACGAGAATGAGGTCCATGAGGCCCCTCCAGTAGTGTGGTGGCAAGGTGCAAAAGGGGTCCGCCTGCACACGCAGACGGACCCGAGAAAAATCGCCTTATTCGGGGCGTTTCATCTCGCAGGTTGTCGGGCTGTCCATCGACGCCATTTCGACGGTCGATTCAGTCACGACACCAAACCCGGACTGATCATAGTCAAAGTCCAGATTGTCGTTCGTGTGGACGCCGACATGCATGTCCTGAATGATCTGGTGATCTTGGGGACGCATGAACAGTTTGCCACCCCACATGCTGTCGTATTCCATGCCTTCCAGCTTGCTTGCCACGGCGACCACATCTGTGGCGGAGCCCGCTTCGGTGATGGCTTGGGCCAGCATGCCGATGGTATTGAAGATACGGCTTTGGTCAATGTTGCCGTCCGGATATTTCTCGAGGAACGCGTTGTAGGTTTCGCGTGCTTCTTCCGTGGCGATCGGGTTGATGCTGCCCTGAGAGATCAGGCGGATCTTGTCTTTACCGCTTTCACCAAAGGCGGCGGTGATGCCGGAACCCGCAGCGTAGTAGGTATAGATCGGACCTTCGAAACCGTTGTCGATGATCGCCTTACCAATGCCCAGCATGTCTGCGCCCCAGTTACCGGTGATCACAGCATCCGCGCCAGAGGAAACGACTTTGCGCGCATAAGGCGTAAAGTCTTTTACCTTGCCAATGGGGTGCAGTTCGTCACCGACGACTTCGATGCCGTCACCTTTCGCGCCCAGCATTTCATTGGCGGCTGCAGACACAGCTTTACCAAAGGAATAGTCCTGCCCGATGATGTAGACCTTCTTGATGCTGTCGTCCTGAACGATCACATCCGTCAACGCATCCATCTTGATGTCGGAATTGGCGTCGAAACGGAAATGCCAGAAGTTGCATTTGTCATTGGTCAGCGCAGGGTCAACAGCGGCGTAGTTCAGGAACAGAACACGGCTGTCGGGGTTGCGGCGGTTGTGCTTGTCGATGGCTTCGGTCAAGGCGTTCGCAACGCCAGAGGAGTTGCCCTGAACGACATAACGAGCGCCTTGGTCAATCGCGACCTGCAGCTGAATAAGGGATTCTTTGGGGCTGATCTTGTTATCGAAGGCCAGCACTTCCATTTGCTGGCCATCCAGCAAACCACCTTTGTCGTTCACCATGTAGTCAGCCGCGAATTCGAACTGATGCAAACCGTTTGTACCGGTGCTTGCGAATGGACCGGACAGCGGATCAATGAACGCGATTTTGATATTTTCGGCAAAGGCTGCGCTCGCGCCAATGACCAAAGAAAGCGCGGAAACCGCGCCGTACTTAGCGATATTTTTCATTTCAATCCTCCCAAGGACGGCCCGGCGCTTTTTGCGTTTTTTAGAATGCCAGACCTTGGAAAGAGCCTTGCATAATGCGGTTTATTGTCAAGCGCCTCTATTCATAAGTTGCGAGGCGATACCGTTCTTCATGCCATATCTTGCGTGACAGAAGGCGTTTGAAGTCCAACGCAGCTGAGGTTGCGACGGGAATTTTCTCAACAGGCGTGCAAATAACGTGTTGATACTAAATAGATAAATTAATCGTGCATTTCTTGGCAGCACACGCCGAATTGTAAGGCTGCCTGACAAGTGTCCGCCAAAAGCTCGCGCAACTTTTTTTCGACAAAACGATCTAATCCTGACAAATGTCATGGCCTGCGCACGCTGTAAAAATGCAGCGGACGGCATGCGGGTAAATTAGCTCACACCGCAATCTATACGTTTGGACAAGTTGATTCCCCCGCGTACGGGGGGTGGCCTAGAACCGGATGCTGATTGCCTGTGCGGCATCCGCCAAAAGCTGTGCATAGGTCGTCTCTAGCTGTCGCTTTTTGACGTGAAATGCCGGACCGCCGACGTTCAGCCCGTAAACCTGCGAACCGTTCGGCGAAAACACAGGCACCGCTATGCCGTTCACATCGGGGCGCCAGTCACCATAGCTGGAGCAGAACCCTTTGTCCGCAAACTCTGCTACTGCGTTGTCATAGCTGTCACGCGCGCGGGCCTCGAATTCTGGACCTTCCGCGGCAGCCCAGCGAAAGGCGCGGTCGCGGGAGTCGTCTTTCATGCCCATAAGAATCGCCCGACCGATGGCTGAATCAAACAACGGCAGACGCGACCCGACGCGAATTTGCAGCGCCACATCCTCGCGCGAGCGTTTGGTCGCGATATAGACGACATCCAGCCGGTGCACTTCGCCAATGGCGATCGTGACATAGGAATTGGGCCCGTCGCGCAGCTTGCGCATCTCATCCTGCGCACGGTCGCCGATCTCCATGCTGGACAGCACACCAAAGCCAAGCTGGAGCACACCGGCACCCAGCCGATATGTGCCTGTGCGGGCTTCGGCGACGAGGTAGTCCAGCTCGACCAGCGTATGGGTCAGACGCGATACTGTCGCCTTGGGCAGCCCTGTCCGTTCGGAGAAATCCGTGTTGGTCAGGGCCGTTTCATTTTCCCGAAAGCAGCGCAACACATCCAGCCCGCGGGCAAGCGCCGTGACAAAGTTTCTGTCCTTCGTCTCTGCCGGATCTGTTGCGAACTCGTTGGGGGCCATCTTATTTGCCTTCCAACGCTTTAAGCCCGTTTTCCGCAAATACCGGCACATAGGCACCGACCTTCATCGCGCGTTCGGGGTTGGAGGCATTGCCGTCCAGCGCACGTTTCAGCACGCCCTGAATGATCCCCGCCATGCGGAAGAAGCAGAACGCAAGGTAGAAGCCAAAGTTGTCGATCCCTTCCAACCCGCGGCGTTCGCAGTATTTCGCGATGAATTCAGCATCGGTCGGCACGCCAAGCGCTGCGCGGTCCTCTCCGCCAAAGCCGCGCCCTTCGGTGCCCGCGGGCATCTGCCATTGCATGATTACGGCGGCAAGGTCGGCGTAAGGATGGCCAATGGTCGACAGTTCCCAGTCCAGAATGGCCAAGCAATTGGTGCCGTCTTTTTCGAACATCATATTGTCGATGCGATAGTCGCCATGCACCAGCGTGCGCTGCCCGTCGTCTTCTGGGATGCTCGCGGTCAGCTTTTCGATCAGCTGATTCATCGCCGGCAGGTCTTCGGTCTCGGAGGCGCGGTACTGTTTGGTCCAGCGCGCGACCTGACGTTCATAGTAGTTGCCGGGAGGGCCATAGTCCGACAGGCCAACTGCATCGATATCCACATCGTGCAAAGCCGCCAACACGCGGTTCATCTCGTCGATGACACCGGCGCGGCCTGCCTTGTCCATCTCGGGCATGCGCGGGTCCATAAAGTTGCGCCCGTCGATGTGGTCCATGATATAGAAGGCCGACCCGATGACATCGTCATCTTCGCACAGCAGGTGCATTTTCGACACCGGCACATCGGTATCCTGCAACGCTTTTTGCACGCGGAACTCACGATCAACCGCATGGGCGGATTTCAACAGAACCCCCGGCGGCTTGCGGCGTAGCACATAGTTGCGCGACGGGGTTTTCAACAAGAAGGTCGGGTTCGATTGCCCCGCCTGAAACTTAGAGACCTCAAGCGGGCCTTCAAAGCCCTCAAGGTGTTTTTCCAGATAGGCGCTGACCTTTGGAATATCGAGTGTCTGGGTGTCTGTGCTCATGGCTACCGTTCCTTAACTATAGGTCAGCATGCCAGCGGTCTGGGCTGACATCAGATGCGGGGTCGCGTTGAATTCATGCAAGAAAAACGCGGACTTGGTGAAGACGAATTTGGTAATTGATGTGTTCTTGATTTGCAGGTTCAAGGTCATCATCATTTTGTGCGGTGCCCCGAGGGATGCAGCTGTAAGCTGTCCGATCACGCCGCCCGAGCTCACGGCCAGCACACGCTCGGCCCCTTCGGCACAGGCGATCAGGCGGGCGGCTTCTACGCGGTTGGTAAAACTGCCCCAAGTTTCGGCTGGGCCTTCGATTTCGTCGGCCTGCCACTGAAAAACGGTCTCGCGCAGGGTACGAAAATGTACCTTGCGGTCGCCTTTTACCAGATCCGGAACGGCCCCTTTATAGCGCGCGTTCAGCAAGTCCTGGAAATCATATTCATTCAGCCCGGGGTGTGTATCGCCTGCCTCGAATCCCATCGAGGCAAGCGTTTCTTTCTGGCGGGTCAGGGTGCCGGTGATCGTACGGTCCGGCACCCAACCTGTATCGCGAAGCAACTGGCCAACGGCCTCGGATTGCCGGTGCCCAAGGTCCGACAGCTTGTCGTAGTTGTCAGCCCCAAAGGACGCCTGACCGTGACGTATGACCAGTAGCTCTCCCATAGCGGTTTACAGAACCTCGAAGAGGCCAGCAGCGCCCATGCCGCCACCGACACACATGGTGCAGACAACATATTTGGCACCGCGACGCTTGCCTTCGATCAGCGCGTGGCCAACCATGCGCGCGCCCGACATGCCGTAGGGGTGACCGATCGAAATCGCGCCGCCGTCCACGTTCAACAGCTCGTCCGGGATGCCCAGCTTGTCGCGCGAGGCGATAACCTGGCAGGCGAAGGCTTCGTTCAATTCCCACAGACCGATGTCCTCGATCTTCAGCCCATGCGCTTCCAGCAGCTTTGGCACGGCATAGATCGGACCGATACCCATCTCGTCAGGCTCGCAGCCTGCGGCCATCACACCAACGTAGCGGCCCAGTGGCTGAAGACCGCGGCGTTCGGCTTCCTTGGCTTCCATGACCACGGCGGCAGATGCGCCATCGGAGAGCTGCGAGGCGTTACCCGCGGTGATGAACTTGCCTTCGGGCAGGTGGATACCGTCTTTGAACACAGGCTTCAGACCTGCAAGGCTTTCGGCCGTGGTGCCAGGACGGTTGCCCTCATCTTTTTCCAACGTAACTTCGTGCTTGGAAATCTCTTTGGTGGCTTTGTCCTGAACCATCATTGTGGTGGTCATTCCGACGATCTCGTCGTCAAAACGGCCCGCCTGCTGCGCTTGGTGCGTCAGCTCTTGGCTGCGTGCTGCGTATTCGTCTTGCGCTTCGCGGCTGACGTTATAGCGCTCGGCCACGTTTTCAGCTGTTTCCAGCATGGTCATATAGATTTCGGGCTTGTTCTGCTTGAGCCAAGGGTCGGCGCTGACGCGCATCTCTGGTGTTTGCACCATGGAAATGCTGTCGACGCCGCCGCCGATGACAATATCCATGCCGTCGGTGATAACCTGCTTGGCCGCGGTGGCAATTGCCATCATGCCCGAGGCACACTGACGGTCCAGCGACATGCCTGCAACGGTCACCGGCAGACCCGCGCGAATGGCGGCTTGACGTGCAATGTTGCCCGCCTGATGGCCCTGTTGCAATGCCGACCCGATAACGCAGTCAGAGATTTCCGACCCGTCAAGCCCGGCGCGCTTCACGGCGTGCTCGATGGCGTGCGCGGCAAGCGCTTGTGGTGTGGTTGCGTTGAACGCACCGCGATAGGCTTTGCCGATCGGGGTACGGGCTGTGGATACGATTACTGCGTCACGCATGGTGATCTCCCTTTGAAATTTCGTCTGTTAGCCCCAATCCAGATCAAGACCTTGGGCCTTGGCTGAATTGAGAGCGTATTTCTTCGTTTGACTAAAGGCATCGGTCAGCTCTTGCTGGCCTGTCTCGTCGGTGATTTTGTCGAAAGCGGATGCGACACCTTCAGGGGTATTCTCGTCGCCGGTCAAGGTCACGCCTTCCGTTTCGTAAATACGGGTTTGAGCGAACCCGCCTGCCCCTGCCCCAAGGATCACGCGGCTGGGGCCGTCCTCGCTGACGAGGTACAGCAGGCCGGGGGTGATGGTTTCAGGCGCCAGCAACGCCTGCGCCTGTTCGGGCAGCAGGTCGGCGGTCATCCGTGTGGCCGCTGTGGGGGCAAGCGTGTTGACGCGGATATTGTCGCGCGCGCCTTCCAGATGCAGCACGTTCATCAGCCCCATCATCGCCGCTTTGGCCGCGCCATAGTTGGACTGGCCAAAGTTGCCATACAGCCCCGACGCCGAGGATGTCAGCACAATGCGCCCGTATTTTTGTTGGCGCATGATCGGCCAGCAGGCATGGGTCACATTCGCAGACCCGATCAGATGCACGTCGACGACCTTGCGGAAATCCGACATCTCCATTTTCGAGAACGTTTTGTCCCGTAAGATGCCTGCGTTGTTCACCACAATGTCGATGCGGCCCCAGGCGTCCATGACCTGTGCGACCATATCCTTGACGCCTGCCTCGTCCGACACATCGCAGCCATGCGCCATCGCCTCGCCGCCCGCGTCGCGGATTTCTTGCGCGACCGCTTCGGCAGCAGCCGAGGATGCCCCCTGCCCGTCGGTTGTCACCCCTAGATCATTGACCATAACCTTGGCACCGCGTGCCGCGAGACCAAGCGCATGGCTGCGCCCCAGTCCCGTGCCTGCGCCGGTAACAATGGCCACGCGATTGTCAAAACGAATTTCCATCATCGCCCCTTAGTGCAGTGCTTGTTCAAAGATGTTAGGCCCGCTCATCACATTGATACCGCCGCTGACAGGCACCACGGCACCTGTGATATAGGCCCCGCCCTTGCCGCATAGAAACAGCATGCAGCCCGCGATATCCGTATCGGTCCCGACGCGGCGCAAGGGCACGTCGTCGCCCACCTTGCTGCGCATGCCTTCGTCATGGGTCGCAAAAGCGGTCATGCGCGATACGAAAGGTCCGGGGGCCAATGCATTCACCGTGATTGCATCGCCCGCCAGTTCCTTGGCAAGGATCTTGCTCAGGTGGATCACCGCGGCCTTCGAGGCAGAATAGCTGTAGGCACCGTCGCCCATCTCGCGTTCACCCATCACCGACCCGACATTCACCACCCGCGCCGGATCTTCGATCGTCGCGTTTACCTTAAGCAGCGGCAGCAGCTTTTGCGTCAGATCGAACAGACCCGCGACATTCACGTCCATGACCTTGCCCCAGGCCTTGAACGGAAAGTCACCCAAAGGTGCGCCCCAAGTGATACCCGCGTTGTTCATCAAAATATCGAGGCTCTGGGTGCGTTCCTTCACGGCTGCAACCATCGCGTCGACACCTTCTTCGGTGCCTACATCGCCCGCGAACCCCTCGGCTGAGCCAGAGGCCCCGAGCGCGTTCAGCTCTTTCGCTACGGCTTCGCAGGCCTCGCCCTTACGGCTGGCGATCAACACGCGGGCACCGGCGCGCACCAGCGCCTCGGCCGCCATCCGGCCAATCCCGGTCGCCCCGCCTGTGACCAGCGCGGTTTTGCCCTCGAGCCCGAAAAGTGTCTGAATATCCATGACTTAGAATCCTCTGTGCTTGGCAACTTGGGCGGCGTGATAGCCGTAGTCCCCCAGCCATTCGGCGCCAACGCGGGCGCGCTTCATGTAAAATCCGATGTCGAAAGCATCGGTCATGCCGATCCCGCCGTGCATCTGTACCCCTTCGATCACCGCCAGCTTGGCCGTCGATGTCGCGCGGGCCTTGGCGAGCGATACAGCCATGGTGACATTATCGGGATCTTCGTCGAGCTTGCGCCCCGCGTGCAACACGGCAGAGGCGGTGACTTCGATCTCGCACCACAAGTGGGCGGCGCGGTGTTGCAAGGCTTGGAAAGTGCCGATCAACGTGCCGAATTGTTTGCGCTCTTTCAGATACCCAACGGTCATCCCGAACGCCCCCGCAGCGACGCCGGCCATTTCAGCGGCCAGTGCGGCCTGTCCTGCCTCTATCGCGGGTTTGAGCACGGTCATGGCGTCATCGACCTGACCCAGCACATCATCGCCCGTCGCTTCGACATTGTCGAAGTCGATCCGCGCAGAATCGCGTGCGTCGATCATGTTCTGCGCATTGCGCGTGATGCCTGCACGGTCTGCGGGAATGTCGAACAGGGTCAACCCATTGTCGGTCTTGGCCAGCACCAGCAACCGGTCTGCCAAGGCACCATCGACGACAAAGGTCTTCTTGCCCGTCAGGCGGAAACCGTTGCCTTCGGATGTGGCAACCATCGCGGTGGCGTTTGGGTCAAACTTCGATGTCTCATCCACCGCCAGCGCATAAGTCGCGTCACCGCTGGCAATCTTGGCGAGTGCAGCTTCGGCGCGCGCGTCGCTGACGTTGCGCAGGGCTGTTGCGGCGATCACCGCTGTCGAAAGAAAGGGGCTCACGGCCAGCGTCTTGCCCATTTCTTGCGCCAGAATTCCCGCAGCAGCATGGCCCATATCGACACCACCTGCGCTTTCAGGAACCAGCACACCGGCCCATCCCATCGCGGCCATCTCTTTCCACATCTTGGCGTCATACGTTTTGCCCGCATCGCGCAGGTCGCGGAATGCTTTGACGGGGGCGGATTTATCAAGGAAACCGCGCGCTGCGTCGACCAGCATGGTTTCGTCTTCTGTCAATACTAATTTTACCATGATCTTACCCCGGAAGCCCAAGCACGCGGCGGGAGATAATGCTCAGCATCACCTCGCTTGTGCCGCCTTCGATTGAATTGGCCTTAGTGCGCAGCCAGTCCGCCGGGCGGTTGCCCAACGGCCCGTCCCATTCCAGCGCATCGCTGCCGCCAGCGGCCATCAGCAATTCATGGCGCTGCATGTTCAGCTCTGTGCCCATGTATTTCAGCATCGCGGACGCATTGCCTGCGCCAGTGCCTGCTTCGGCTTGGTCTTTGTAGCGTTCAAGCGTGAGCCCAATGGCAAGCGCGTCAACCTCGCAGCGCATCGCGTCAGCGCGCAGCACGGTGTCCATCTCTTGCCCTTCGGCCAAAGATTCGTTCAGCACCGCACCAAGTGCGCGACCGCCCGAAAGGCCCTGCCCCCCGCCCGAGATCATCTCGCGCTCGTGGGTCAGCAGATATTTTGCAACATCCCAACCGCGGTTCTCTTCGCCAACGATGCGGTCCTTGGGCACCTTCACATTGGTAAAGAACGTTTCGCAGAACACGGACGCACCGGAAATCAGTTTGATCGGGCGGGTTTCGACGCCGTCGTCTTCCATGTCGATCAGCAGAAAGGAAATGCCGTTATGCTTGGATGCATCACGATCCGTGCGGATCAGCGCAAAAATCCAGTCGGCTTTGTCGGCATAAGAGGTCCATATTTTCTGGCCGTTCACCAGCCAATGGTCGCCCTTGTCTTCGCCCTTGGTCTGGACACTGGCCAGATCCGACCCTGCCCCTGGCTCGGAATAGCCCTGACACCAGCGGACTTCACCACGTGCGATCGGGGGCAAATAATGCAGTTTCTGCTCATGCGTGCCAAAGTGCAGCAAGGCGGGCCCAAGCATCCAGATACCAAAGCTTTGCAACGGGTTGCGCGCCTCGATCCGGTCCATCTCTTCTTTGAAAATCTTTTCTTGCGCGCGGTTCATCCCTGCCCCGCCGTATTCGACGGGCCATGTGGGCACGGTATAGCCCTTGGACGCGGCGCGCTCTAACCAGACGCGTTGCGCGTCGGATTCGAACTCAAAATTCTTGCCACCCCAGCATATCGATGCTTCACTCGGCTCACCGCCGCGCATTTCGGCTGGGCAGTTTGCCTCAAGCCAATCGCGCAACTCCGCGCGGAAACCCTCCAGTTCCTGTTCGGACTGCATCTTATCTCCCCCCTCGTTTTGCGAACTCCAATTCCGCACTGCAAAATTGCATTTCGAAATTCGATTGACAAGACAGTTTCTGAACGCGCCTATTGCTTTGCAAATTCTAGAGGAGGAAAGACCCGATGAAAGCCATGCTTAGCACTGCCCCCGGCGGCCCCGAAACACTGGAACTGACCGAGCTACCACAGCCCGAACCCAAGAAAGGTCAGGTCCGAATCCGTGTGCGTGCGGCGGGGCTGAACTTCCCTGACACCTTGATTATCAAGGATCTTTACCAGATGAAGCCGCAACGCCCCTTTGCCCCAGGTGGTGAAGTTGCCGGCGATGTGGACGCCGTGGGAGAGGGCGTTTCCAACGTTACAGTCGGCGACCGCGTGCTGGCAATGACCGGCTTTGGCGGCTTTGCGACAGACATCATTGTTGACGCGGAAAGGGTCATGAAGATCCCCGACGCGATGCCATATGACGAAGCGTCATGTCTGGTTCTGACCTATGGGACCTCACATCACGCCCTAAAAAACCGGGCCGAAATCCAGCCCGGCGAATCTTTGCTGATCATGGGCGCTGCGGGTGGTGTCGGTGCCGCCGCGATCGAACTGGCCAAAGCTTCGGGCGTGCGGGTCATCGCCGCGGTATCGTCGGAAGAAAAAGCGCAGTTCTGTCGTGATTTAGGCGCCGATGAAACGATCATCTATAGCCGCGACATGGATGACCGCGCCACGCAAAAAGCCTTCTCGGACGAGATCAAGAAGCTGTCGGGCGGCGAAGGCGTCGATGTGGTCTATGACGCCGTCGGCGGTGCCTATGCAGAACCCGCTGTGCGCGCGCTGGCCTGGAAAGGCCGCTATCTGGTCGTAGGCTTCCCCGCTGGCATCCCCAAAATCCCACTGAACCTGACGTTGCTGAAAGGCTCGCAGATCATGGGTGTTTTCTGGGGCGCGCATACGGCACGTGAACCCAAGGTACATGCCGAAAACATGGCCGATCTGTTCCGCATGTATGCTGACGGTCAGATCAAACCGCGCATCTCGGCCCGCTTCCCGCTGGAGAAAGCCGCCGACGCGCTGAACCTGATGCAAGACCGCAAGGTGCAGGGCAAAGTCGTTTTGGATGTTCAATAATCAGGAAGGACAACCAAAATGACCAACACACAAATTGTTATCGCAGAGCTGCCCAGCGATTCGCTGACAGCTGAGCACTTCAGGCAGACCACAGCTGATATGCCCGTAGCGGGCGACGGTCAGGTGCTGCTCAAGGTGATCCTGATGTCCATCGACGCGGCCAACCGGTCGTGGATGAAGGGGGCCACCTACCGCGCCGCTGTAAATGCGGGCGACGCCATGCCGACCTATGCCATCTGCGAAGTCGTCGAAAGCAACAGCGACCGTCTGGCCGTGGGCGATATCGTCGCGTCCGAGGCGACTTGGTCGAACTTTGTCGTCGCCGATGCGCGCAAATGCGAGAAGCTGCCAAAGGTGCCGCAGTTGTCGAACCTGATGTCCGTCTACGGCATCGCGGGCAAAACCGCCTATCACGGGCTGATCTCGGTCGGGCAACCGGTCGCGGGTGAAACCGTGCTGGTGTCGGCAGCCGCAGGGTCGGTCGGTGGCTATGTCGGCCAGATCGCCAAGGCGCTTGGCTGTCGGGTCGTGGGCATCGCCGGTGGGGCGGAAAAATGCAAATGGGTGACGGAAGAATTGGGCTTTGACGCCTGCATCGACTACCGTGCCCCCGGCATGTCCAAAGCCCTGCGCGCTGCCTGCCCCGACGGCGTGGATGTCTATTTCGACAACGTCGGTGGCACCGTGCTCGAGGCGGCGTTGTTTGCGATGAACGAAAAGGGCCGCATCGTCTGCTGTGGTGCTGTCAGCCAGTATGACACGGAAACCCCCACCGGCCCGCGCAACCTGCCCGGTTTGGTCGTGGTCAAACGTCTGCGGATGGAGGGGTTCATCGTGATGGACTGGACCCAGAACGACGCCAAGGCGCTGCGCGCGTTGCAGACCTGGGTCGATGCGGGGCAGATCAAGGTAACCGAAGATATCATCGACGGACTGGAAAACGCGCCACAGGCGTTGATCGGTCTGCTGGCCGGTGAAAACAAAGGTAAGCGCATGGTGCGTGTTGCCGCTGACCCATCCTGAAGGAGCATTACCAATGTCTGCACTGAAAGAGGCGTTTGCCCATAGTGAAACGCTGATCGGGACCGAGGTCGGTGTCTCTGATTGGATCACGGTGGATCAAGAGATGATCGACCAATTCGCCAAAACCACCCATGATATGCAGTGGATCCACATCGACCCTGAACGCGCGGCGGCGGAAACACCCTTTGGCGGGACCATCGCGCACGGGTTCCTGACCCTGTCGCTCGCCAGCCGCTTTGCCTATGATTGCTTTAATATGATGCCCGGACAGGTGATGGGCATCAACTATGGCATGAACAAGCTGCGGTTTCTGACACCGGTCAAAGCGGGCTCTCGCCTGCGGGGGCGGTTTACGCTGCAAAAGGTCACGGCGCGCAACGCCACCGATATGCTGCGCGAGAACCTGCTAACGATCGAGATCGAAGGCGTTGAGACACCCGCGATGGTGGCCGAATGGCTTGGGCTGGCTGTTTTTAAAGACTAATTGTTCACAACCAGAACGACAAAGGGCCGCGCATCCCTGCGCGGCCCTTTGCTTTCGTGGAGCGCGGATTACCCCGCGGGGCAGGCTGCACCCGTCTCGATCCAGGCTTTGGTCAGCTCGCCAAATATCTCCTGACTGCCCGGTGCGGGCTCGCGTCCCTCGCCCGGATGCCATCCCCAACCGACCAGACCGTCTTCGGCGTTATGCTCGTGCAGCTCTTCCAGCGTCTTGCCACCATTGCGTTCCTCGTCCTTGATCTGGGCACAAATCTCGGCGGCGGATTTACCAACCCAACCCATTTCGATAGGCGCTAACTGCCAAGGCGTATGGCCGGGAATAGACCCGCCCCCTGCGGCAAAGGTAAAGTTTTGTTCACCGTGGCAGGTGGTGCAGCGCATGCCCGGCGCACCAAAGTCCGCCTCTCCGCGCACAACGGGGGGCTCGTGCATCTGCATATCCATCCCTTGGCGGGGGGAGTTATCGACGGGGTGACAGTTCAGGCAGCGCGGATGTCCGATCACCACCATCATTTCCTCGAACAGCGCGGTGGAGCGTTCGGCCTCCCCTTCGATGGCATCAAACTCGTTGACGGTGCGCAAACCGTTGACGGTTTCCGCCATAACAGGGCCCGCCATCAGCGCAGTGATGGCCATGATGTTCAGCGTATTTTTCATGACTTACACTCCTACGGATTTGCTAAAGGGCAGTTTGGTGACAGCCTGCCCCGTCAGGGCGCGCCATGCATTTGCGACGGCTGGTCCTACGGGCGGCAGACCGGGTTCGCCGATGCCGGTGGGGTCATTGTCGCTTTGGATGATGGCGACTTCTACCTCGGGCATCTCGTTGATGCGCAGCATGCGGTAGGTGTCAAAGTTGCGTTCAACGATGGTGCCGCCCTCGCCAAGGGTGACCTCGTCGAACAGCACCGAGCCCAGACCATAGCCGGCCCCACCTTCGATCTGCGCACGGATGACATTGGGGTTCACGGCGACACCACAGTCGACGGCGCACCAGATCTTATGCACCTTGGGGAAACCGCCTTGATCCGACACTTCGACGATCTGGGCCACATAGGTATTAAAGCTTTCGTGCACGGCGACGCCGTAGGCACGATCCCCCTTGACCTTGGTACCGTCCCAGCCCGCAAGCTCGGCCACTTTTTCCAATACGCCACGGTCGCGACCGGCGTCGCCTTTCATCAGGTCCAGACGCCCCTGAACGGGGTCTTTGCCCCCTGCTTCAAGCAGTTGATCGAGGAAAACTTCGGTCGCATAGCCGGTGTGCGAATGCCCGACAGAACGCCACCAAAGCACCGACACGGGGCTGTCTTGCCGGACCCAATCCACCTTGAGCGCAGGCAGATCATATGGCATTTTCGTCGCGCCCTCATAAGAGGTCGGGTCCATGCCGTCTTTCATCATCGCTTCCATCGGACCACCGGCCATGATGGACTGGTTCACCACCACGTCATGCCACCCGACGATATTGCCGTCTGCGTCCAAGCCGCCCTTCATCTTGTGCACGGTCAGCGGACGATAATAGCCGCCGGTCATGTCATCTTCGCGCGTCCAAAGTAGCTTCCACGCGCCGTTGCCGCCTGCGGCTTTCGCGATCTCGGCGACTTCAGCGGCGACATGGGCCGTAGGCTGCGCACGGCGACCAAAGCTGCCGCCCGCGAACATTACGTTGATCTGCACATCTGACGGATTGATCCCCAAGGTGGCTGCCAGCGTCGGCTTATCGAGCGACGGGAACTGCGAGCCCATCCAGAGTTCGGCCTTGCCATCGGTCATTTCAAGAACAGCATCCAGCGGCTCGAGCGCGGCATGGGCAAGATAGGGGAAGTGGAATTCTGCCTCGATCACCTGCACGGCCCCGTCGATCCCCGCCATAGCATCGCCAACCTCTTCCGCGGCACGGCCGCCTTCGGCAGCGGCACGCGAGAAATCCGCATAGATTTGCTCGCTCGACCGCGTTTCGGCCTTGCTGTCATCCCACGTCACGCGCAACGCCTCGCGCCCCTTGAGCGCGGCACCGGTGTTCTTGGCATAGACCGCGACCCCATGCGGGATTTCACGCACCGCGATCACGCCCGCGACCTTCAGTGCGTCGGTATCGTCAAAGCTGGCCACGACAGCGCCCATCTTGTCGGGGTGGGCGACGACGACGGTCTCCATTCCGTCGCGGTACACATCCATCGTGTATTCCGCTTTGCCGGTCGTCTTGGCGTGGGTATCCAGCTTGGGCACATCGGTCCCGATCAGGATAAAATCCTTGGCCTGCTTCAACTTGGGCTCCGCAGGTGCCGTCATAGTCGCGGCTTTCTCAGCGAAGGCACCAAAGCCCGCTTCGGTGCCCTTGGCGTGAGAAATGCGCCCCTTTGACACAGTAATTTCAGACGCGGGCACGCCCCATTCGGCGGCGGCAGCATCCACCAGCATCGCGCGCGCAGCCGCGCCGGCTTTGCGCATCTGCATATAGCTGTTCGCCATCGCGGTGGATCCGCCTGTCCCCTGCAATCCGAACAAGGAATTGGCATAAAGTTCATCATTGGCCGGTGCACTTTCGGCGCGCATCTGCGACCAGTCGGCGTCCAACTCTTCGGCCACCAAGGTCGCGAGACCGGTGTTTGGCCCCTGACCGAATTCGATATGCTTGATCAGCACCGTCACCGTGTCATCCGGCGCGACGCGGACAAATGCGTTTGGTGCGAAGGTAGCCGGATCAGCCGACGGATCAAAAGCGGTCGCGGCACCGGATTGGGCGCGTGATTTTTCCGGCAGAACAACACCGATCACCAGACCGGCAGAAGCGGTTGACAGAAAGCCGCGACGGGAAAGCTTTGAAGTGTTCATGGCTTAACCCTCCAGCTCTTTGGCGGCGTTCTTGATCGCGGCGCGGATACGGACATAGGTGGCGCAGCGGCAGATATTGCCGGCCATCGCATTGTCGATCTCCTCGTCCGTGGGGTTGGGGATCTCGCGCAGCAGGGCCGTGGCGCTCATGACCTGTCCGGATTGACACCAACCGCACTGGGGTACGTCAATCGCTTCCCATGCGGCCTGTACGGCGCGCGCTTCGCGACCTTCGACCGCTTCGATGGTGGTCACATAAGACCCCTCGACCATCGAGATTGGGGTGACACAGCTGCGACGTGTCATACCGTTCAGCTCGACGGTGCAGGCACCGCATTGGGCGATGCCACAGCCAAATTTCGTCCCAGTCAGCCGCATCTCATCGCGCAGCACCCACAAAAGGGGCGTGTCGTCGGGCGCGTCAACGCTTACCTCTTTGCCGTTCAGGGTAAAGTTGATCATGCTGGCTATTCCTTCAAACTGTTGGCGAATGGCGTGGAATTCTGATGCTTCCCTTGGAGAGGCGAGCTAGCCCGCGAAACCGCGGGGTCAATGACCCGACATGCCAAAGGCGGAGATAATGTAAAGCTACCTCCGCCAGATTTTCATCACTGGTGATGCGGGCTTAATCGTTGGTGGTCTTGGCCGGATCCTTGCCGGTGAAACGCGCCACCATGGCAAAGAAATAGGGCACGAACAGCACACCCAGAACGGTCGCGGCAATCGTACCGGCCAGCACACCGGCCCCAATCGCCGTACGCCCGCCAGACCCGGCACCCGTGCTAAGAACCAGCGGCAAGACCCCCAATGAAAACGCCATAGAGGTCATGATGATCGGGCGGAACCGCTGCCGTGCTGCATCAATGGCGGCGTCAAAAACGCTCTCGCCTTCTCGGCGTCTGTCACGGGCAAACTCGACGATCAGGATCGCGTTTTTGCCCGTCAGACCCACGACGGTCAACAGCCCCACCTGAAAGAAGACGCCATTTTCGAACCCGCCCAGATACGCACCGGTCAACGTCCCAAGGATACCGATCGGCATCGCGAGCATCACCGCAAAGGGGATCGACCAGCTTTCATATAGCGCGGCCAGCGCAAGGAAAATCGCTGCCAGCGACAGACCATACAGCAGCGGTGCCTGATTGCCGCTTTCTTGTTCTTCCAACGACAGACCCGTCCACGCGATCTGGAAACCTGGGGGCAACTGCGTCACCAGACGTTCCAGCTCTGCGATGGCTTCGCCCGTGCTGACCCCCGGCGCGGGGGACCCCTGAATTTGCATCGCGGGGATGCCGTTATAGCGGTTCACCCCCTGCGGCCCGTAAGCCCAGCTTCCTTCGGCAAAGTTCGAGAAGGGCACCAACCCGCCGCTGTCATTGCGCACGCGCCATTTCTCAAGATCCGAAGGCACCGCCCGCGCCGCGGCCTCGCCCTGCACATAGACCCGCTTGATCCGCCCTTCATCGACAAAGTCATTCACATAGCGACCCGCCCAAGCGATGGTCAGTAGCGTGCCCACATCCGTGGCGCTGACCCCCATCGCCCCGGCACGGCGCCAGTCGATATCCAGATTGAACTGCGCCGCATCCTCTAGCCCGCTGGGGCGGGCGGAGGCGATGAGCGGGCTTTGCGCCGCCATTCCCAACAGCTGGTTACGCGCCTCTAGCAATTGCTCGTGGCTTTGCCCGCCGCGCCCTTGCAGATAGAAATCAAAGCCGGATACATTGCCAAGCTGGCTGACCGAGGGTGGCACAATGGGAAACACCATTGCGTCCTGAATTTGGCTGAATGCACCAAACGCCCGACCGGCCACCGCCTGCACGCTTTGCGCGGCTGCGGTGCGTTCCTCCCAGTCTTTTAGCCGTACAAAGACCAGACCAAGGTTTTGCCCTTGGCCCGCAAAGCTGAAGCCAACCACGCCGAACACGGATTCAACGACGTCACTCTCGTTTTCCAGATAGTAGTTTTCGACCTGCTTGATGACCTCGAGCGTGCGTTCCGCCGTCGCCCCCGTGGGCGCCTGCACCAGCGTGAACAGCGTGCCCTGATCCTCGGCGGGCAGAAACCCTGCGGGCGTGCGCATGAACAAGAACACCATCGCCGCGATGATCGCCAGATAGACCAGCCCGACCCGCAGCGGACGGCGCACCAGCCAGCCCACCGTGCCAGTGTACCCACCAAGCGTCTTGTCAAAACCGCGGTTGAACAGGCCGAAGAACCCGCGCCGCTTCTCGTGGCTGCCCTGCCTAAGCAGTGACGCACAGAGCGCCGGCGTTAGCGTCAGGGCCACCACCACCGACAATGTCATGGCCGAGATGATGGTGATCGAGAACTGCTTGTAGATCACCCCCGTCGAGCCGGGGAAAAACGCCATCGGCACGAAAACCGCAGACAAAACCACAGCGATGCCGATCAAGGCACCGGTGATCTGGTCCATCGATTTGCGCGTCGCTTCCAGCGGACCGATGTGTTCCTGTTCCATGATGCGTTCGACATTTTCGACGACAACAATCGCGTCATCCACCAACAGACCAATCGCCAGCACCATGCCCAACATCGTCAGCGTGTTGATCGAAAACCCAAAGGCCGCCAGCACGCCGAATGTCCCCAGCAACACGACCGGCACAGCAAGCGTCGGAATCAGCGTGGCGCGAATGTTCTGCAAGAACAGATACATAACGATGAACACCAACACGATCGCCTCGATCAGGGTCTTGATCACCTCTTCGATAGAGATTTTGACGAAAGGCGTTGTATCGAAGGGAACAACATAGCTGACCCCGTCGGGGAAGAACGCCGACAGTTCCTCGATCCGCTGTTCGACGGCAGCAGCCGTATCCAGTGCGTTGGCACCGGGGGCGAGGCTGACCGCCATGCCGGTCGCGGCATTGCGGTTATAGCGCGAGATTGTGGCATAGCTTTCCGCACCGATCTCTACCCGCGCAACATCATTCAGCAGCACCAGCCCGCCGTCGGTTTCCGCACGCAGCACGATTTGGCGGAAATCCTCGGGACTGGTCAGCAGGGATTGTGCCGTGATCGTCGCGTTCAGCGCCTGCCCTTCGACCGCGGGGCGGCTGCCAAAAGACCCCGCCGAAATCTGCGCGTTCTCGGCCGAAACGGCGGCGACGATGTCGGATGGGGTCAGCTCGAACGCGGCGAGCTTTACAGGGTCAAGCCAGATGCGCATGGCGTATTGCGCCCCGAACACCTGCACGCTGCCCACGCCTTCGACGCGGCTGATCTCGTTCACCAGATTGGATTGCATGTAGTCGCCAAGATCGGTGGCATCATATTGGCCGTTCTCGCCAATCAGCCCGATCACCATCAAGAATCCGGCAGAGGATTTTTGCACCGTGATGCCCTGACGCTGCACCGGTTCTGGCAACAACGCAGAGGCTTGCGACAGTTTGTTTTGCACCTGTACCTGCGCGATATCGACATCGGTGCCGGTCTCGAAGGTCAGCGTGATGCTGGCACCGCCGGCGCTGGTGGATGACGACGAGATATAGCGCAGCCCGTCCAGACCGGTCATCTGCTGTTCAATCACCTGCGTCACCGTATTGGCCACCGTCTGCGCCGAGGCCCCGGGATAGGACGCACGCACGGCCACGGAGGGCGGCGCGATCTGCGGATATTGCGCCACGGGGAGGGTGAGGATCGACAAAACGCCGATACCCATGATGAAAATTGAAATGACCCACGCAAAGATAGGGCGGTCAATAAAGAAACGGGCCATGCAAAACGCTCCGGCTTTTGGTTATTCGGCGGGTGCCGGTGCGGTGTCCCTGGACGTGGTGTCGGGGGCGGTTTGTTCTTGGGGCGTGACAGTGGCACCAGGGGCAGCCTTTTGCAGGCCCATCACGATTACACGGTCCCCCGCCGATAGGCCCTCGCTCACGATCCAGTCCGATCCACGGTCCTGTAGCACCGTCAGCAGGCGCTGTTCGACCACATTGTCGGCGTTGACCACCATCGCCAGCGGCTGCCCACGACGGTCGCGGCTCACGGCCTCTTGCGGGACAAGAAACGCACCCTTGGCGATCCCTGTCGGCATTTCAACGCGAACATACATCCCGGGCAGCAGCAGGCGGTCAGGGTTGGCAAACCCCATTCGTAGAACGACCACGCCGGTTTGCTGGTCGACGTCCGGCTCGGCCGCGTTCAACGTGCCGGTCTGGTCGTAGATACTGCCATCCGCCAGCGTTAGCTTGACCTCGCGCGGGGTGTCGCCCAGCCGTTTTTCCGCATTGCCGCGCCGCCAATCAAGCAGTTCTGCAGCCGATTGCGTCACATCGACATAAACGGGGTCAATGTTGCGAATGATAGCGAGAGGGCTGGCTTGGCTGTTGGTCACCAGCGCACCGGGGCTGGTCAGCGACCGCCCGATCTCGCCTGACAGGCGGGCACGGACCTGCGTGTGGTCCAGTTCGATCTGGGCCGATTGCAACCCAGCTTGCGCCGCCTGCAGCGACGCCGCCGCGCCGTCCCGTGCTGCGACCGCCGCATCAAGCGCCTGATCGCTGGCCACATTGCGCGACGACAGTTCCTCGAAGCGCTTGGCCTCTCGATCTGCTGACCGGGCTTGCGCCTGAGCCTGCGCGACCGAGGCCTGCGCCTGTGCCACCGCTGCCTCATAAGCGATTGGGTCAATGGTGAAAAGGACATCGCCTTCTGCCACAGGCTCGCCTTCGGTAAATAGACGTTTGGTGACGATCCCAGCCACTTGCGGCCGCACCTCGGCCTCGGCAGAGGCCACAACGCGTCCCGGTAAAGTGGTGGCCAGCTGCACGTCCTGCGGTTGCATGGTCATAACGGTGACAGCGGCGGGTGGACGCTCTGCCTGCTGTGCCACTGCGGGGACAGACACCGCACAAATAGCCGTTGCAAGAACTGCGTGGCGCAGCCCGGAAATCAAGGAATTCATTCTGACGATCCTGTCTTTTCAATTCATATCTTAAATCGCACCAGAGGTGCCGGTCTCTGGGAGGCGACGTGCCCTATTTTTCTGGCGCAGTTACCGGCGCTTGGGCGGCGACCTTGGGCCCGCAGGTCGCGCGTGTCGCCGCTGGTCCCGTCGGTGACGCCGGCGGCTGTAGCTTGCGATACATCAGAAAGGATATGCAGGCCATAGCCCCCATCATCGGGATTAGTATCGCCATCGCCAAAAGGGCATTGCCCATCATCGCCCCGATTGACCCAACAAGCAGGCCCGAGCCCATCTGGATAAAGCCCAGCATCGACGCAGCTGCCCCCGCCGACCGCCCAAACGGGGCCAGCGCTGCGGTGGACATCGCCGGCATCACAAAGGCGATCCCAAAAGAATAGGTCGCCACGGGCACCATCACATGCAAGAAACTGGGCGGCCATAGCAGCAGCGTCAAAGTCCCAAGACTGCCCAAGGCCACGAACACAAGCCCCGGCCCGACAAGCCGGTTTGCCGAAAAACGGCCCATCAACTGGCGCACCAAAAGCGACGCCGCAAAAAAGCTGCCCGATTGCGCCAGCATAGAGGCGCCGAACTGCGCCGGTGTCAGCCCGACCTCGTCCATCAGGATGAACGGCAGGAATGTCGCCTGCGCATACAGCGCGCCAAGGGCCCCGCCCATGACTAAGGCGGCCGTCATAAACTGGGGATTGCCAAGCAAGGACTTGTAGGTCCGTCCGAGCGCTTTGAAATTCAACCGTGACGGGTCAGCGGTCACGGTCTCCTTCATCGAGAACAACGCCACCCAAATCACAAGAAAACCGATCAGGGTCATAAGCAGGAAAATCGACTGCCACCCGAAGAGGGGCAACATCAGACCACCGATCGTAGGTGCCAGCGCCGGCCCGAGCGCTAGAATAATGCCGA
Organism: Sulfitobacter litoralis; assembly: GCF_900103185.1. Taxonomy (GTDB): domain Bacteria; phylum Pseudomonadota; class Alphaproteobacteria; order Rhodobacterales; family Rhodobacteraceae; genus Sulfitobacter; species Sulfitobacter litoralis. The sequence continues at coordinate 80,527 of NZ_FNJD01000008.1, read as the reverse complement.
TCAGGTTCATGATCCGCGAGGATTGGTCGTCGGTGAATAGATCACGCACCAATGCTCGTGAAATCGCGATCCCCGCCGAGGCTCCTATCCCTTGCAAGAAGCGCGCGCCCATCAGGACTTCGACCGTGGGCGACAGGGTCGCCGCGACACTGGCCACACAATATAGTGCCATAAATGCAATCGTAATTGGGCGTCGACCAAGCGCATCTGACAGCGGCCCTGCAATCAATTGCGCACAGGCGAAACCACCGAAATACAGGGTCAACGTCAGCTTGATTGCGGATTCCGTCGTCTCGAACACGCGCACCAGCTCTGTCATCGCTGGCGTATATAGCGCCATCGACACAGGCCCGATTGCCACCAGCAAGGCGCCAATCATGCTGACCCGTCGTTCCGACATAATAGGGGATGTCATTTTGCGCCCTCGGTCTTGCAAGAAACCCCGCGCAAGGCGGCCAGATTTTGCCGCAGGGTCAGCGCGGTTTGATGAAAGGTCTGCCATTGCTCTTGGGTCAGCCCGTCCGAGATGATGGCCTCTACGCGCTCGCCAATCTGTGCGATTTGCGACAGAACGTCATTGGCCTGCGGGGTGAGCGACGCGATCTTGGCACGGCGGTCGTTTGGATCAGCGGTGCGGGCAATCAGCTCTGCTGCCTCGAGGCGATCCAGAAACCCTGTGAGGCTCATCGGGGTCATCCCCAGACTTTCTGCCAGCATATGCTGTCGCGTAGCACCACACCGCGCCATATGCGCCAGCACACGGGCCTCTGCCGCCGTAACCGCCAGTTCAGCTGCGTCAATCTCGCGCTCGAACACACCCCTGGTAAGACGACCAAGGTCGCTGATAAGGAAACCAAAGCTATCGGGGTTGATGGTGGTACGCATGTTGTGTCCGCTTATAATATGTTTACCTTATTATATAGCGCACTGATGCATATCGCTCCAAGTGTCAATTCGACTATCTCTACAAAAAAACGTGAGCCCGCCAGCCTGATGCCCGTCTTTCCGGCAGAGTTGTCGATGATAATGATGCACGCTTTACGTGCGCGATTCCGTGTTGCCGATTCCCCTTTTAACCCAGGCCGGCGCTTGGCCATCTATGTGACTTCCACGCGCATCTGCGTTTCCGTCCAATGCTGCATCGCCCTTATTAAATAGGTAAAAGGAAATTTGAATTGGATTAAATGCCTAAGTATTAAACCGAGATCGCCCCAATTATGACAAGTTTCGCCATCAGATTGAATGCAACAGAAACAGCCATACCGAGCTGTTGCGGAAAAGTAGTTAGGCAAACAAATGAAAATTCTGGCGGTAGATGACGACCCAATCATCCTAGAGCTTTTGTCGCATTTCATTGAAGGCATGACCGATCACACGCTGGTCACGGCCGAATGCGCAGCCGATGCCCTGCAGGTGATCAAGGATAACGCCCGCGCGCCGTTTGACAGCTTCCTACTTGATATCCAGATGCCTGTCACCGACGGCATCGAGCTGGCCAGCCAGATCCGTTCAATGAAGCAATACATCGAAGCGCCGATCTTGATGCTGACCGCGATGTCCGAAAAGTCTTACATCGACGCTGCCTTCTCTGCGGGTGCAACGGACTATGTGACCAAACCATTCGAGATGACCGAGCTTAAGGCGCGCCTGTCACTGGTTGAACGTGCGGTCGAAGGATTGGCCACGCGCACCAGCAAGATTTTCGCCGCCAAAGCGGTCACCCATCACAACGGCAAGCCTGAGCGTGCGGTGCAGCTGCACGAACCGATGGCGATCCACGATGTGAATAACCTCATCGAATTCATGGCGCTTGAAAACTACGTGCAGCAGCTGTCGCGCAGCGATCTGTTCGGGTCGATCTGCTTTGCCTTTAATATCCGCGATGTCGAACATTTCCACGGCAGCATGTCGAACTTCGAATTCTGTAGCATGCTCAGCGATGTCGGAGAGATTATTTCCGACACGCTCGACGGGTGCCAGTTCCTGATGTCCTATGCCGGCGGTGGCACTTTTGTGTGCATCACCGAAAGCGGATGGCGCCCCGATCCCAGACTTTTGGCAAATGATATCAACATTTCGCTGGCAAAAACCGAATTGTTCGATAACCGTGGAGAGCATATCAACCCGCGTATCTGTGCCGGTAAGGCTGTGCGTTTGATGTGGAAGACGAATTCGTCGGTTATGGATGCGCTGTCAGAGGCACATGTCTCTGCAGAAGAAGCCACAGCCAACTACCAAAAGGTCCAGAACGACTTTTGGAATGTAGGGAGGACGGCGTGATGCACCAGAAATTGGAGCTACCGGGAATCGAGCGTATCCGCGCGCGGTTCCTCGAAATGCTAGAGCAGCGGCAACGTGCACTGGCCGAACACGCGCTGGCCGCATGGGAGGGGACCTCCTTGCAGGATATCAATGACAACCTGACCGAAGCCCGCCGAATCCTGCACCAGATCGCCGGCACCGCCGGTTCTTTGGGGTTCGACGATCTGGGCACCATCGCGCGCGACAACGAGGTCGCGATTGACACGCATCTTGATGGCCCCAGCGGCAAGATCGCCAGCTGCCCGACCGAGATTATCTTTGGGCTGGATGATTTCCTCAAAAGCTCGGAAGCGTTGATTGCTGAACAGGCCACGCTCGAATCCGCCTAGCGCGGTCTTTGGCCACCGACGCCTAGGGCCATGCGCCGTTGCAGTGTCTCGCACTCCGGCCTGACGGGGGTCAGCCCTCAGTTTCTTGCGACATTCCATTGATTTTCAGCAGTCGATAAAGGACGTTCGTCGCAGTACGAAACGCCCCTCAGTCGAAAGTGGACCTGTCCTATGACCCAACCCCATATCCTGATCGCAGGCGGCGGAATCGGCGGCCTTGCACTGGCCCTCTCGCTGCATCAACTTGGCGTGCGCTGCACGGTATATGAACAGGTCCGCGCCCTGAAACCTCTGGGTGTGGGGATCAACATCCAACCCAATGCCGTGCGCGAACTTTTTGATCTAGGGCTCACCCCCGCCCAGCTGGACAAGATCGGTGTGCCGGCACGCGAATGGGCGCTGGTCGGACAAAAGGGGCAAGAGATTTACGCCGAACCGCGCGGCACTGACGCGGGGTACCGCTGGCCGCAATATGCCGCACATCGGGGCCAGCTGCATATGCTGCTGTATCAAACGCTGGTGGACCGCGCCGGCCCAGAGGCGGTGCAACTGGGAGCCAAGATCAGCGGATACAGCATCCTGCCAGAGGGCGGCGTGACCGCGACCATCGACCATACCGACGGATCACACTCCATTGCCGAGGGCACGTTGCTGATTGGCGCGGACGGAATCCACTCTGCCGTGCGCGCGCAGATGCATCCGCACCAGCCGCCGATCCACTGGGGCGGCGCGTTGATGTGGCGCGGCACGTCGCGGGCGAAACCGGTGCGTACGGGGTCTTCGTTTGTCGGGCTTGGCGATCACCGTCAGCGCATGGTGATCTATCCGATTTCAGCACCCGACGCTGACGGCTTTGCCACGATCAACTGGATCGCCGAGGTAACGCTGGATGAAACCGAGGCGCGCAAAAGCGGTTGGTACAAGCCCGCGCAGCTGTCCGATTTTGCGCATCATTTCGACGGCTGGACCTACGATTGGCTTGACGTGCCTGCCCTGCTGCGCGGCGCATCCGAGATATACGAGAACCCGATGATCGACCGTGATCCCGTGTCGACTTGGGTTGACGGTCCGGTCGCCCTGATCGGGGACGCCGCTCATGCGATGTATCCCACAGGATCAAACGGCGCGAGCCAAGCGATCATGGACGCCCGAAACCTATGTGCACTTATGGTAAAGCAAGGCGTCACACCCGCCGCGCTGCGCAGCTTTGATGACACCTATTGCGGGCCTATTTCCGACCTCATCCTACGCAACAGGGGGGCGGGCCCGTTCGGGTTGTTGAACATGGTAAATGACCGCTGCGGCGGGACGTTCGACCGCATCGACGATGTCATACCTGCCGCGGAGCGGTCCGCGTATATGGCACAGTACAAAACCGCTGCCGGCTTTGCAGTTGACGCCCTGAACGCCGCTGACCCGACGCTGCCGCAAGGCGCACGGTTGGTGGTCTAAGGCTCTGGGACCATCGCATATTTTTTGTGCGATGCCGAAAACGTGAGCGGGAAAAATTTTAACTTACTAAAATTGTCGGGTTGACCTTTCACGCGATATTCTTCAGGTGCTGCGCATGATTTCCATGCCTCCGGCAGTGCCCGTCGACCCGCTTTCGTCGGCAGCATCCGCAGGCGCGATCCGTCAAAAGGAACCGACCGTATGACCCGCAGTCTGATGACCTCTGTGCTTGCATTGACCTTGGCCTCCCCCGCCCTCGCGGTAGAGAAAGCCGACGTGATCGACACATACGCCGACATCGCCGAAGCCGCGTACGGCGACAGTCTGATCACCGCCCAAGCGCTGGTCGACGCCGTGGATGCCCTGATTGCAGAGCCGTCCGCCGACACAATGCAAGCCGCCCGCACAGCTTGGCTGGCGGCGCGGGTGCCCTACCAGCAGACCGAAGCCTACCGTTTCGGCAACCCCATCGTGGACGATTGGGAAGGCAAGCTGAACGCCTGGCCGCTGGACGAAGGTCTGATCGACTATGTTGACGCATCCTATGGCGGGGCCACTGACGAAAACGCCGCCGCGGCGCTGAACGTCATCGCGAACCCCACCTTCACGCTGTCGGGAACAGAGGTAGACGCCAGCACAATCACACCTGAATTCCTCGCTGAGACATTGCACGAAGCCGACGGCAACGAGGCTAACGTTGCTTCGGGCTATCACGCGGTTGAATTCTTGCTGTGGGGGCAGGATCTGAACGGCACGAAACATGGTGCCGGTGCGCGGGACTGGACCGATTATGCCTCGGGCGATGATTGCACCAACGACAACTGCGACCGCCGCGGTCAATACCTGAAGGCGGCAGCCGATCTGATCGTGTCAGATCTGGAGTATATGGTCGCACAATGGGCCGAAGGCGGTGCCGCACGCAGCACCCTGACCGGAAACGAAGACGGCGCGATCTCGGCGATGCTGACCGGTATGGGGTCGCTGTCTTACGGCGAACTTGCGGGCGAACGGATGCGCCTTGGTCTGATGCTGAACGACCCCGAAGAAGAGCAAGACTGCTTTTCGGACAACACTCACAACAGCCACTATTACGACGGTTTGGGCATTCAAAACGTGTACCTTGGTGCCTATGCACGCACCGATGGCACGTTGGTCACCGGCCCGTCACTGTCCGATCTGGTCGCCGCCGAGAACGCCGATCTTGATGCGGAAATGCAGCTGAACCTGTCGACCACCATGCGCAAGCTTGGCCAGATGAAGACCGCCGCCGAAGCAGGCATGTCCTATGACCAGATGATGGCCCGCGGCAACAAGGGCGGCGAAGCTTTGGTTATGGGTGGGGTGAACGCCCTGATCGCCCAGACCAAGACCATCGAACGCGTCGTCGCCACCCTGGGCGTGGATGACGTGGCGATTGAAGGCTCCGACAGCCTCGACAGCCCCGGTGCGGTTTTCGAATAATACACGATTTTCATGAGCTCCTCCTCCCACTGAAAGTAAACGACAATGAAGAAACTACCGGTTGCGCTTTGGCGCTGACCGGTGCCACTCCCCTTTTGGCACAAGAACAGGCTTTTGTCTGGGGCGGTGAATTCGAAATCGGCGTCGACAGCACGGTTAAATCCGATGATCCCGCAGCCGAACTGACCGATAACTACGCAAGCCTTTCGCTGGCGTTCGAAGCGGGCGTTGCAAACAGCATCACGCTGTTTGGTGAAGTGAGCCTGGAAAGCGTCACAGACGCCGCAGACACCCGCCATCTCGACGATCTGGGTCTCTATGTGAACGAACTGGGGCTGCGCTTTGATCTGGCCGCAGGCGAATTGAGCGTCGGTAAAGTCAGCCCGACCTTTGCCGCTGCATGGGATGCAGCCCCTGGGTTCTACGGCACATCGCTGGCCGAAGACTATGAACTGTCCGAAGTCATCGGTGCGACCTTTGACATGCCTGTCGCCGCATCGGGCGGGCTTTTGTCCTTTGCCCTATTCTATGCTGACGACACTGCCTTTAGCGACTCGCTGGGGACCAAACGCGGCCGCAACACCACCGCCGACGGCGGCGCGGGCAACACCGGCAAGCTGAATAACGTCGCACTGCAATACACGCAAGAGATGGGCGACACGACCTATTGGGTTGGCGCACGCTTCCTGACCGCAGGCGAAAGCGATCTGTCCGACGAAAAAGGGGCCGTGATCGGTATGGCGCATGACTTTGGCAACGGGTTCGACCTGATCGCCGAAGTTGCCTATTTCGGCGGGTTTGCCGGCACGGGCGAGGATTCCACCTATGCGACTTTGGGCGGGTCTTACGTTCAGGGGCCGTGGGCCTATTCAGCCAGCTATACCGGCATCGACAACACCGCGAACGGTTACGACGATTTGATCACGGTGGGCGTAGACTATACGTTCGAGAATGATATGTCGCTCGGTGGTGGCGTCGGTTTCTACGATGTAGGCGGCGATGACTTTACCACTGTCGGTGCATCCTTGGTGATCCCATTCTAATTAAGAGATAGGGCAGATTATGCATTTCCTCCGGTCTTTTATCCCTCAGGCCTTGGTTATGTCCCTGCCCCTATTGAGCGGTCCGGTCTACGCCGGGCCGCTTGATGAACCCCATCTAGATATCATCCCGCGTACCGCTGATGAAACGGCACGTATCTCCGATGTAACCGCCCTTCCCGACAGTTTTGACGCCCCCAGCCCGTTCGAGGTGAACAGCGCCGGTGCCGCCACCGTGCGTCCGCGCATGAACGCTGATGCGTTCTCGCAAGCGTCAGGGAATATGTCGTTCGAGGACGAGCTGACCTTCAAGCTGGGCAACGGGCTGTTTCGCAAGCTCTGGGTATCTTCGCCATCGTCGACACTGGCCTCTGACGGGCTGGGGCCGTTATTCAATGCGCGATCCTGCCAAAGCTGCCACATCAAGGACGGGCGCGGCCACCCGCCCGAAGGCCCCGACGACAGCGCCATTTCAATGTTTCTGCGCGTATCCATTCCGGGCACCGAAGACGCCGGTAATATCAAAGAGATCGAAGGCTATCTGGCCACCCTTGCCGAACCGACCTACGGCACCCAGATGCAGGATTTCGCCGTATCGGGGCACAACGCCGAATACCGTTTGCAGGTTGAGTATACCGAGTTTCCCGTGACGCTGTCGGGCGGTCAGACGGTATCGCTGCGGCACCCGACCTATACCGCGGCGGATCTGGGCTATGGGCCGCTGCATCCCGACGCGATGCTGTCGCCCCGCGTGACACCGCAGATGATCGGGCTTGGCCTTCTGGAAGCGATCCCTGCGGCGGATATTTTAGCACTGGCAGACCCGAATGATGCGGATAGGGATGGAATTTCGGGCCGCGCCAACATCGTCTGGTCGCAGGAATACAACATGCCAATGTTGGGTCGCTTTGGCTTAAAGGCGGGCATGCCCACGATCCGCGAGCAATCGGCAGGCGCCTTTGCCGGCGATATCGGAATCTCTAACCCGATCTTCGGCGACCCGTTCGGCGATTGTTCGACCATTCAGGATGCCTGCGTGAATGCACCCCATGGTGCTGGCGATGTGCGCGGGTTCGAGATTGATGCCAAAGGCCTGGACCTGGTCACCTTCTACAGCCGGAACCTTGCCGTGCCCGCCCGCCGCGACGCGGACGCCCCCGAGGTGCTGCGCGGCAAACAGGTGTTTTATGAGACGGGGTGCGCCGCGTGTCACCAGCCCAGTTTTGTCACCCACCGTCTGAACGACCAGCCGGAACAAAGCTTTCAGCTGATCTGGCCCTATACTGACATGCTGCTGCACGACATGGGCGAAGGTCTGGCCGATCACCGCCCAGAGGCTCGCGCCACCGGCACCGAATGGCGCACCGCCCCGCTTTGGGGGATCGGCATGACCGAAACTGTGTCAGGCCATACCCAATTTCTGCATGACGGGCGCGCGCGGTCGCTGCTTGAGGCTGTGCTTTGGCATGGCGGAGAGGCAGAGCCCGCAAAGGATCGCGTCATTGACATGCCTCCCGCCGATCGAGAAGCTTTGATCCACTATCTGGAAAGTCTGTAAAATGAAAAATCTGGTCCTCGCTCTTGGTTTTATCTGCGCACCATTGGGCGCTGCGGCCGATGTAGCTACCGCGATGTTGCGCGATGTGGTCGATCACCACATCCTGCCGCGCTATAGCACCTTGGCTGAACGCGCAGATGCGCTGGCGGACGCCGCCGAACAGAACTGCGCGCCCGATGCTGCGGCGTTGCGCGATACCTACCACAGCGCCTTTGACGCGTGGATTGCTGTGAGCCACCTGCGCTTTGGTCCCTCCGAGGTCGACAACCGCGCCTTTGCGCTGGCGTTTTGGCCCGATAGCCGCGGTGCGACACCGAAAACACTGGCCGCCTTGATCGCAGATGCCGATCCCGTGGGCACCAATCCGCAAGCCTATGCCGATGTCTCCATTGCGGGGCGCGGGTTCTATGCGCTCGAATTTCTACTTTTTGACGAACAGATCAGCACCTCGGGCGATGCGACCTATCGCTGTGACTTGGTGCAAACGGTGACCGCCGATATCGCCACGCAGTCCCATGCCATTCTGGACGGATGGACGACAGGCTATGCCGACGCCGTCGCCGCCCCGTCCGAGGGCGGTCCCTACCGTAGCACCGAAGAAGCCGCGCAAGAGCTTTATAAAGCGCTGAACCTCGGGCTGGAGTTTACCGCAGACACGCGCATCGGGCGCCCGATGGGAAGCTTTGACCGCCCCCGCCCAAAACGCGCAGAGGCGTGGCGGTCAGGCCGGTCCTTACGCAATGTCGAGGTCGCGCTGGTGTCGTTGCAGGATCTGGCGCGGCGGTTGGCGGCCGGAAGCGACGCCGTTGTTGCCAGCTTTGACGATCGGTTTGACGACGCGCTGAAAGTTGCAGGCGACTTGGACGACCCGGTATTTGCGGGCACCGCCACACCGCAATCGCGCCTTAGGGTAGAGGTGCTGCAACAGTCCGTTGCGGCGATCCGCGAGGTGGCACGCGACGATCTGGGCCCGCAACTAGGGGTCGCATCGGGTTTTAACGCATTGGACGGAGACTGATACCGTGACCAACCGCCGCCATTTTATCGCAGGGATGCTGGCAACGGGGCTGGTCCCCGCGCCCACTTGGGCCGATGCGGGGGGACCCGCCTATCTCGCGGCTGCAGGCCTGAGCGATGGCAGCTTTGTGCTGTGTGGGATCGATGCCGCTCTTGAGGTGTTGTTCCAGCTTCCCTTGCCTGGTCGCGGCCACGCGGCTGCGGCACATCCTTCCAAACCCCAAGCCGTTGCCTTTGCACGGCGCCCCGGGAATTTCGCGCTGGTGATCGACTGCATCACGGGGCGTGTCACGGCCACACTGCACGCACCGCAAGGCCGGCATTTCTACGGTCACGGTGTCTTTTCTGCCGACGGGAGCCTGCTGTACACAACAGAAAACGACTATGCCAACGGCATTGGGCGCATTGGCGTCTGGGACGCCGCACTTGACTATGTGCGGGTGGATGAATTCGCCAGTGGCGGGGTTGGTCCCCACGACATTAAACGTCTGCCCGGGGGCGACACGCTGGTCGTAGCGAACGGCGGGATTGATACGCACCCCGATTCAGGTCGGGCCAAGCTGAACATCCCCACGATGCGGCCAAACCTCACCTATATCAACGGCCGGCGCATATCAGAGCAGGTCGAACTGCCCCCAGAGATGCACCGTAATTCGATCCGGCATCTGGCTGTCGGATCCGATGGGCAGGTCGCGTTTGGCATGCAGTGGCAGGGGGACGGCGATGCGCCCGCGCTTGTGGCTTTGCACCGGCAAGGGTCTGCACCGCTGCTGCTGGAGGCGGCCGAGGACATGCACGGCTATATAGGCAGCATCGCGCTGTCTGACGACGGCGCCGAAATCGCAGTGACCTCCCCGCGGGCGGGATTGGTCCAGATGTTTGATGCAACCCGCGCGACCTATGGCCGGAGCATTGCGTTGACCGATGTATGTGGCGTGGCGGCGGCCTCTGATGATTTCATCGTGACCAGCGGCACCGGTATCTTGCAACGTCTGTCGGGCCGTCGGACGCCGGAACGACCGTTGATGTGGGACAATCATCTGGTGCGGCTCTAGCCCACGGGTCCTAGATGTATCGGCGGCGGGATTCCCCATGGGGAACCACAGAGCTAGAGGTCGCGCCCCATAGCAGCGCGTCCAATGTTGCGGGCCCCATCTGCTCCGCCATTGCGCTCACGACGCCAGAGCTTACGCCAGCAAGAAAAGTCACAAGCTCGTTCAGGGTCAATTCCTCAAGCAGCAGCTTGAGGGTACCTGCACCGACATTGCACAACACCTCGTCCAGTTCTTCGGGTTCGAGCACATTAAGCAAGCGCGTCGCGGCGGGGGTGTTGAGGTTGGCCAGCAACACCGCAGCGCTGCCGACACCAAAAGCGCGGTCAAATTCATCGGTGCCAAGCGCAGTCACGAAGGCCTCGATCTCGGCTGAAGTCGCGTTGTTGAGCGCATCGGCGAGTTTGAAGGCCGTCTGCCCTGGGGCAGAAAAATCGAACACCGCATCAATCAGCTGCTCCGAGACGGCGGCGGCACCGACGAATACTGCGCGGGCGCCGTTCTCCATCGTGATGATGACATCCCCGTCGCGCAGACCACAAGCCCCCGCGAGGCTCATGGCAGCGCGCAGATCGGCGCGGGAGGGAAACTGACCCAGGAAGGTGATCGCATCCCCGCGCGCGAGGTCAAGGTCGCTGACGACGATATGCGTGTCGGAGGGTATCACGATAAAGTCTGGCACGGGGGCGGTCACTTCCTCCTGGGTCAATTCGGGGTGTGCGGCACGGGGCCTGGCCCAGATATCGCCCACATGAGAGCAGCCGGAGTTGATCTGGATTGTCTGCGTCGGATCTGCGTCCGTTGGCATGACATAACGGGCGCAACGCATCCGGTCTGCCGCGAGTTTAAGCGCGGTGTTATCGGCGGTGATGTCCAGAACCGAGGCTGATGCGTTTCCAGAAACATGGATGCCAAGTAAGGTGCCCAGTACCGCATCGCGCAGGGAGGCCGTGTTGGCACGTGGAGCCCGTTCTAGAAATGTTGCATTTGCCATCGTCTTCACCTTGGGTTTGCCTCAGCCACCGGTTGTAGCCGTTAAGATCAAATTAACTTTAAATGTGAGGGGCGTCGCGGGCCTAGGTGGGTAGACCAAGCTCGCTTGCGGTTATGTCACTATGCAAAGGGATAGGTTCAGGCGTTTGCACCGCAAGATCCATCCTGCGTTGTACAGGGCACCGGAGTTTACCATTGCCAACGCAGCCCGCCCCGCCTAGCCTTTTGGAAATTGCAAAACAGCGCCCAATCAACGAGGCACAGCAAAAAATGCAGTTAAAGCAGTAGTGAAGGAAAAGTTTCAAGCGAGGCAGATGATGCCATGTTCTGCATCAGATGCTGCGGGAACGCGGGGGAATCGTTCTATTTGGATGCTTTTACAAGTGGTTTGACGCCGTGATGTTTGGTACCAAGAGGCTGGCTTTGACTATGCTTTCCGGTGTCCGCAAAGCGACGAGATGACCCAGAAAGAAGATATGGCGGGCGCTAGAATTGTGAAACAGGTATGGGGCAGATTGCGTCAGGCGCTTTGGGGCGCTGCTGTGGTTGCGGGCGTTGCGATGCAACCGGCCGTCGCACAACAGACCGTAGATACAAACGCGCCCCGCGACATCACCATCGGCATCCTCGCCTCCGAAGGGATTACACGCGCGCTGGACAGCTGGCTGCCCATGGCAGCAGCGCTGAATACGGCAGCGCAGGATGCGCGGCAGAACTATCGGTTCAAGATCGCGCCCTATACCGACGCCACGATGATCAACAAGATTGCGCAGGGCGCGCTGGATTTCTTCCTCGTTGACCCGGCGGCCTTTGTTGTGGCCGAGGTCGAAAGCAATGCCCGCCCGCTGCTGTCCGTCGCCCAGATGTGGGAGGGGCAGGTCTATGACAAAACCAGCGTCTTGGTCTTTACCACCGCCGAAAGCAACATTCGCGGCATCCCCGACATTGCAGGGCGCAGCATCATGGGGGTGTCCGCTGATGAAATGACCGGTTGGAAGCTGGCCTTGCACGAGTTTCGCAAATACCGGCTGGATATTGACGATATCGCGGCCCGCGCGCTTTTCTCGGGCGGGAACCAGCGCGAGGTCGTCTATGCCGTACAAGCCGGACTGGTAGACGTGGGTGTCGTGCGCGCCGGTGTACTTGAAGGGCTGGCCCGTGACGGTGTCATCAATCTTGACGATTTCCGCCCTGTGTCCCCCGTTGATCATCCGGGCTACCCGTTCTGGGCCAGCACCATGCTGTATCCCGATTGGGTATTGGGCACGATACCCGGCGTGCCTCAGGGGGCGTTAACAGTTCTTGTGGACACGTTGCTGGGTCAGGACACAGGCAGCCCCGAGGCGATCGCCTCTGGCGGAACCGTTTGGCTGCCGCCGCAAAACTACCAGTCCGTGCATGAACTTCTGATCTCGCTTCGAGCCCGCCCCTACGAGAACTACCTGCAGCGTTCGGCGCTGCGCATTGCGTCCACCTATAAATGGCTGGTGTTGGGCGTCCTAGTGCTGATCGTGTTTTCGCTGTTGTTCCTGATCTTTCAGCTGCGCGAAAATGCACGTCTTGCCCACGCCCGCAAAGATGTGCTGAAATCTGAACTGCGGTCGAAACAGTTCTATCGCAACGCGGTAGAGGCCCACACCGTATTTTGCATGTTGAACCAGAATGGTGCGATCACCCATGTGAACGACCAGTTTGTGCAAGCCTGCGGACGGTCCCGCGAGGGGCTGATCAGCACGCCGCTCGTTGATATTATGGATGCCGGCAACCGTGGTGTTCTTGGGTCCGAGGTGTTGCCGGCCATGACGGCGGGCACCCCGTGGAAAGGCACAGTGGTGCTGCACAAGACCGACGGAAAAGCGGTCTGGCTTCAGTGTAGCTTTATCCCGATCACCGACGACGATAAGCAGCTGCGCGAGATTGCGATTGTCGCCTCTGATATGACTAAGACCCGCGAGGGCGTGTCAGAAGCGCGGTTCAACAACACATTGGAACTGCTGCAGGATCACGTGGTCGTCTTCCAACCGCAAACCTATGCTGTGATGTATGCCAACGCATCCGTTGCGAAACACCTGATGCGCCACGACGACAGCAACGACTGGCGCGGCCGAAGCCTGTCCGACCTTATCGGCAAACGCGATTACGCCAGCCTCAGAGAGCGCTGTGCGGCTTTGATCAAAGGCCCGGAACGCCGTGTCTCGTGGGAAGTCGAAGCAAGGTCGGGTGTTACCTATGATATCAGCCTCGAGTACGTCAGCCCCGCGCAGGATGAGCCGCGCTTTATCGCAATCTACCGCGATGTCTCGCAGCGCAAGGTGGCTGAAAAGGCCAAGACCGAATTCCTGTCGACGGTCAGCCATGAATTGCGCACGCCGCTGACCTCTATCAAAGGGGCGTTGGGGCTGGTGCTGTCAGGTGCGACGGGACAGCTGCCTGACAAGATGAAAGGGCTGGTCACCATCGCCGCCTCTAGCTGTGACCGGCTGATCTTGTTGATCAACAGCATTCTCGACATGGAAAAGATCGAGACCGGCACGCTGGATTTCCGGATGAAAGCGATGAACCTGTCTGACACGCTGAACACGGCCTTGGTACCGAACCAGCTTTATGCTGAACGCGCCGGCGTGTCGCTACGCCGGGTGGAAACATCCGACGCTGACGGCATGCTAACCTATGGCGACCCCAAACGTTTGGTGCAGGTGTTGGATAACTTGCTGTCAAACGCTGTTAAGTTTTCAGACCACGGCGGAGAGATCCTGATCGCGCTGCACGCCGTCGGGGATCAGCTGCGCATCTCTATCCGGGATTTCGGCACAGGTATCCAAACGGCGGCGCAAGCGTCGGTGTTCGAGAAATTTACCCAAGGCGACAGTTCTGACAGCCGGTCCAAGGGCGGCACGGGTTTGGGGCTTACAATCGCCAAGGTCATCGTTGACCATCATAAGGGGAAAATCACGTTCTTTAGCCGCGAGGACGTGGGCACAGAAATTATCATCACCCTGCCCCGCTTGGCCCAAGAGGACGCGCCGGTGCCCGATACCCCAGTGCAGGTCGTGCCGCCAACTGCCTTTTCCGCCGAGCTGGAAAAACAGGCGCGCAGGACTCCATCGGTCGTCAGAAAGAACGCCGCGGAACATCTGGTGCAGCAGATCACACAGGCTGGTTATGGGCCAGAATTCGAACTGGGCAAGGCAGATGTTGGTCGTCTCGCCGCAGGCGTTGAAATCGTCGGCGCCCCCCTGTTGAATAAATGGATCACACAAAGCGAACGCGACACGCTTTCGCAGCTGATCGGCGCGGGCGCGGTAGCGGATGCGGCCATCTGCGTGATCGAAGCTGCGTCAAACACCGACAACAGCGCGTCGGGCAGCGCATCAACCGCCGTCGTACAGCTGCGCGCCTGGTTCGGCGCTTGCGCTGAACCCATCGGCAATCCGGCGCAGCCGTTAACCATCGCCGCAGTGGATCATCCAGACGTAGCAAGCTGGCTCGAGACGGAGAGCATCGTGACCTTTGACGATTCCGTCGATCTGGTTAAATCCGTCGCCACGTCGCAGGCAGATGTGGTGCTGACCTTTGCGATCAACGACGGGTCGGCCAGCGTCATGGCAGTGCCCACGGCGCAGGGGTTGATGCCTGCCGGCTGGCCGGTTTGCGTGTTGGTGATCCGCAATGTCGAAAAAAAGAATTCGCTGGGTGTCGTGTCAAAGTTCAGTAGCGGCAGCCGTTAAAACGTCACAGAGACCGCCGCTGCAACGCAAAAAGCGCGCGCGACGCGTCATCCAGCGCCGCCTGTTCCGCGCGGTCGGCATCTGCCTTGGCACCGCTTTGCGCCTTTGACAGCACTGTCTGTGTGGTTTTCAAGGCGCGGAACTGTTCAAACAACGCGTCTTCCAAGGTTCCGATTTGACCGTTCAATGCGTCGCCTTCGGCCGCCAGCCCGCGTTGCTGCCTGTCTACCGACGACAGATATCCGGGCAAATAGGGCTGCGTTTCCAGTGTGCTGCCCGCCTGTTCGTCAATCGCCCGCTGGGTCAACGCCGCGCTTTGATCTGTTAGGGCAGACTGTTGGGCGCGCAGGCCCGCAAGCTCTGCTCCGATCGCGTCCAGCTCATGCTGCCTGATGCTGTTGATCAGCCTAAGCGCTGCAATCTGGCGGCGTCCAGCCATAGGTCAAGCTGCCTCTGGCATCTGTTTGCGGGCCTCTTCCATCTCGTAAAAGCTGGGCTGCAGGCTTGTCGGGATGTTACCACGTCCGATTTCGGTACAGATCGCCGGAGAGTGGCCATGCAGGATGGCGATAAAGATGTCGCGGATCACCGCATAGTAAATACCGTCCTGATCTTCGATGGCTTGAAGACGGTTGGCCACCGGCGAGACGAAAAGATAGGCAAGGAAAACCCCAAGGAAAGTCCCGACCAAAGCCCCGCCAATCATCGCGCCCAAAACTGCCGGCGGCTTGTCGATCGAGGACATCGTCTTGATCACGCCCAGAACCGCCGCAACGATCCCGATCGCGGGCAGCGCGTCGGAAACGGTGGTCAGCCCATGCGGTGCTACAAGTGCCTCATGGTGATGTTTTTTCAACTTGCGGTTGATGACGTCTTCGGCCTGATATGGATCATCAAATTGCATCGCCAACATGCGGAAACTGTCCGTGATCAGATCGATGGCAAAGTGATCTTTCTGCAGCTTTGGGTACTGCGAAAAAATCGCACTTTCCTGAGGATTTTCAATGTGATCATCCAGCGCGAGCATGCCATTTTGCTGGTACTTACGCGCCAGAGTATACATGAGGTTAAGCAGATCAACATAGTCGCTTGAATTCCACTTGGGCCCTTTAAAGGCCTTGACCAATGCCCGCCCTGCACCGGCAATATTGGCAAAGGAATTGGCCGCGATAAACGAACCGAGCGCGGCACCACCGATCATCATGCCTTCGAACGGCAGCGCATGGGTAATAATGCCCATATCCCCGCCGGAGAGCATGTATCCCCCGAAGACCATGCCCATCACGACCACGAAGCCCAGAATAATCGTCATTTGTTTTCCACTTGCAAGTTTTCAAGCACTTTAGGCATTTTCTTCGGAATCTCAAGAACAGTTGCTGCTTCGGCAAGTTTAATCATTTGTTTCTCAAGACCAATTGCTATCTTTTCTTGGGGTGACTAAGATAAAAGTCACAATAAGCTGGAGAGTGCCGTGATCTCGGATGTTGAAACCACAATGATTGTCCTTATCGATGCGGACGATGTGAAATTTGCATTTTCGGGTTGGCCCGACCACATTTGCCTCGCTGCATGTCTTTCAAGCTTTGGCACCTGTAGTATGATCGTGTTCCGTCGTGACGAACGGCATCTGATGCCTGACCGTCTTATCAAGATGCTTAAGCTGCGCCGCGAAAACACTTGTTTTGTGCCCAAGGTAGATGGCTATCAAACGAAACAATTCCTGTATTCCGACGAACGACGGCTGATGGCGCTTGTCGCGTCCGACTCTGTCGTTCTGGAAGAAGCCATAGATTACGCTGTAAATTATAACTACGCGCTAGAAGAAGGGCTGGATCCGGCCACGATGTTAGGCTTTGACCTTCCCGCCAGCGACCCCGCACCTACTACGCAGCGCGACACGATGGTGAATGAAGAAGCTCATGCCATGCTGCCAGAATTCCTGCGCCGCTCGGTCGAGAGGTCCCGCCGACCGATTTTTTCCAGCCGACGGGTACCTTCTTTGGGCGAGCTGATCAGAGCCTGATTAGCGCAGCGCATTG
Organism: Sulfitobacter litoralis; assembly: GCF_900103185.1. GTDB lineage: Bacteria > Pseudomonadota > Alphaproteobacteria > Rhodobacterales > Rhodobacteraceae > Sulfitobacter > Sulfitobacter litoralis. Next base: position 63,536 of record NZ_FNJD01000008.1, on the reverse strand, counting down.
CGCAGGTTCAGAAATACATCATCCTTCAGCGGCGCTGCCGTAGGTTCAATATTCTGTGCGACACGCTGCACGATTACGTCATCTGCTGACGTCGCTGGCGGATCAATTGACGCCTTATACAGCTTTTCGTCCGCCTGCATGGCTGGCAAGGTTGGCTCTGTTCGGGCCGGTACCGGCGCATCAATCTTTTGATATTGAACCGAAACCGTGATCCTGCGGTTTGACGCATCTTTGGGATTTTCCGGCACCAATGGCACGGTATCGGCCAATCCGGATACACCAATAATACGGTCACGTGCGACGCCTGACGCTTCGAAGACGCGGCGCGTTGCATTCGCGCGGTCCGAGGACAGATCCCAATTGTCATATTTGCGACTGTCGGCAAAGCGTACTGCGTCGGTATGGCCAGACAAGGTAATTTTGTTGGGCAAGCTCGACAAAGATTTACCTAGGTTTTTCAGCAACATATCCGTCGCGCCCGCCATTTCTGCGCGCCCGCTGTGGAACATTGGCTGGCCCTCTTGATCGATAATCTGGATCTGTAGACCTTCGGGTGTTTGTTCAAAAATCAAATTCTGTTGCAGCGGGTCGAGGTCGGGGTTTTCCTGCATGGCCTGCAAGATTTCCTGCTCAAGTTTCTTAAACTTCTCGTTGTCGAGCGCATGCAAGTTTTCAAGCGCAGCGCCGCCGGCCTCCGCGGACCCGTCCGACGACGTCCGAGAGGCTCGTGCAATATCCGCCGCGGCAGGATTTTCGTGAATGCCATCTTCTGTCCCCAACCGCTCTTCATCAGGCACCGACATCGCTGTCTCGTCCCGGATTTCCCATTTGGCTGATACAGGGTCGTCAATTTTGCCGCGATCACGGCCCTGGGCCACAATCGCGCCATTGGACGCAGTCAAAGTGCCAGGCGGGCCGAGGGTGGCTCCGTCAAGCACACCGCTACCGCCTGGCAGTGTCGCGTTGGTAAAATACTCGGCGATCCCGCGCAGCTTTTGCTCGTCGGCGCTCGAGAGAATCCACATTAGCAGAAAGAATGCCATCATCGCGGTCATGAAATCAGCATAGGCGACCTTCCAGCCTCCGCCGTGATGCCCGCCACCTTCAATGACTTCAATTTTCTTAAATATGCGCGGCTGTGTTGTCGCTGCCATGTAACCTGCCTCTTGTCTCGCGACCACTTGGGCCGGTTCGGCAGGCGCGCTTCTGCACCCACTGCCTCAGAGACATGTATCGCAGTCGATTAGGTGCTCGGCTGGACAAAACAGTGGCAGGAGCAAGGCATTTGAGGTTAGAGCTGGGTCCCTAGATTTTCCTGCACAGCTTCATCACGAGCATAGCGGCCCAGACCAGCTTTCTTTGCGTAATCCGCTTTGCGCAAAGAATAGTTTGGCGCGACAAGGGGGTGATCATCATCAAGATTGAATTTAATTCGGTAATCACCTTCGCTCAATCCATGCTCGGCTCGTAGGTGACGCTTCAACATGGTGAACGATCGGCCGCAACACAGACACGTTACAGAATCATCGGTGACGGACTCGGCCACGGGGACGGCAGGGATCGCGGTTTCAGTGGCCGTTTGCACGGAAAACTTGCTCATCCCGGGCTTTTCAGGCGCCGATTGCAGCCCAGTAAGGGCGGCGGGAAGCGCTTGGGTTAACGCGAGAATATCCTTAACGGTTGCGGATTCACGGCTGGCGAACGCTGCAATCACGCGAACTGCGGCCTCGGAAACGGGGGGATCTGTAAACTCTGTCACTGTCGGATGCGCCTTTACTAAATCGGTGCGGGATGAAGCCTCGCGAACAAACCCTAGAAACTCTGCAAGAATACTATGATTATCCGACGACTTCACAAAAATTGTCAATTTCCCTTAAGTATATTTCAGCCCACCCCAAAGAATAGCGAGGGGACAACATCAGCTGTACTTAAGATAAACCGCGAAGGATTAATTCAACCGCAGACGCTCGGGATGCGAGGGTGGCTGGTCAGATGTGGCAAAACCTTGCCGTTTTTGTCCTTCGTTCGGGGTCTCGGACAATATGCCCGATCTGGCCACGACCTCGGCCGCATGTAAGGTCACAACACGCATGAGATCATCGCTCACCGCCTCTTCGCGCAGCTCAATCAACCGCTTGGCCGCCGCAAGCGCGCACCGCTTGGGCGCAGCAATTTCAAGTATGTCTGCCATTTTCTAGCGCCTATTCTTGAGGGTAACTCAGACGCGTTCTGCAGTCTGCAAGGATATACATAAGTCCGAAGGTTAAAGAAAAGTGAACGCATGGCTTTTTCATGGCGAGCCCGTCAGATTTCACCGTACAAGTCTGACTTTGCCTTCCTCAGTATGGGTGTGCAACAATGCTTATGTTAATCCCACTGTCTCTTTCCTAGCATACGGCCCTGATAAAAGTGTTTTTCCAGCTCTGCGCCTTCGCGCCAATTACATTAAAATGCTTGGCAGCAGACCCCCGAAGGGAACGCTTGGGATGACAAAAGTTCTTCTGGTCTCTAAGTCAGCGTCTGTGCGGAACGGGTTAAACTATCTGTTCTCGGTTATTCTAAAATGTGATTTTGATTGTATCGATTTCGAAGCTTGCGCCGCATGGGGCCAGAAGGGCCATAGCGTTAATGCTATCTTCTTTGATATGACAGAGCTTGAAGGCCGACCAACTGCGTGGATAGAGCAACTTTGCGACCGCGCGACTGACGCCATCCTCATCGCACTTCAAGAACCGAAAGGGCGTTGGGGGGCGGAAGCCTTCCATGCTGGCGCCGTCGATGTGGTCACATGGCCAACCAACCTACGAGAGCTTTCAGCCCGGTTAACGATACGACTACCAGAGGGGCAGATGCGCGCACTGCCCGCAACAGAGGAAAGCTGGGACGTCGAGGCGTATATCGCGCTGAGAGCCGGATTAACGACCTCGGAGGCGCAGATTATGCGCGTTCTGTTCGCGCACGACGGGAAGATCGTGACACGTGACGCTCTAAGCCTCGCTGTGGAATGTCGACCATGGAGATACGGCGATCGCAAATTCGATGTGCATGTTGCCAAAATCCGTAAGAAGTTTGCTCAGACTTTTGCCTCTGGCATATCGGTCAAAACAATCAGGTCCAGTGGCTATATGCTCACGACAGAGGCGCTCGGTACCTTCAACGAGATTTGATATTGAAATACTGCACTGGCTCGCAGAATCGCTAGATGGAACGCCCACAGTCTCGGATGCTTTTCAACACAATTAGTGTAAATTCGTCAGACCCTCGGTGTAGCGCCATATTTCGCCTCGGCCACCAAAGCTTGTGTTGCCACCAGCGCCCCGAGCCACATTTAGTTCCGGAAAACATGGGTGTTCCGCAAGGTTTCTATTAAGGCTATCACGTTTCGACTGGCGAACGGCGCGTTGTCACAGACTTCACCGTGACCTTGATCCACCGAAGTTTAACAAATCCTCAATTTATGTTGAGGTCTCGAACAGCTATCTTGAGGTTGCAACGGGAGCACTCGGGGAAGTTTGTTTTATGCGTTCTGAATTGATGGGGCACATCTGGGGTAAGCGGTTGGAATTTTGCACCGACCCATGCAGCACCCCTTTAGGCCGCATCCTGTCATCGCTGCTCGCGTCACCGATCACGCGATTTACCGTTGAGGTAGAAGACGCGGATCTGACACCTGTCGCGATTTACGCTGGAGAAGAAGTTATTTCAGGCGCATCCCTGGCCGATGTACTTGAGCAGGAGTTCGGGCTGGATCTGGAAGAGGACGCGATCGTGCTAATTGAGCCTTGCGCTCCCATTGCTTCTACGCCCTCCTGCCCTGTGGCACTCGGCCATCAGATCGGGCATATTATCGTCTCGCTCGCGCAGATAGAACGCGATGGGTTCACGACATCTGAGAGCCTGTTAAGCGCTGGTAATATCGCACATAGTATTCACCACCAAATGCTGCATACAGCGACCCCCGGCGAACATATCCATTAACGCGTTTACGTCGATAGACGCGCTAAGGTGTGACACGCAAAGCATAATTTGAATCCAAATTCTAAGAATTCTCCTTTTTTTTCGCGAATTAAGGATTCTTTAATACTCCTTTAACCCTGCCGCCCTATAGATGGTATGAGGCAGAATAAGAGGCAGTGAAATGAGTGTAACCGCGTATAAGCGGACCATCTCGCACACCGAAGAACCGCGCCAGATAGAGCGCCGGATTTTGGCTAGCGTGACATCCAAATTAGAAAATCAATTCGAAGCATTTGATGGTGCTTCGGAAAAATCCCAAAAACTTCAGACGCTTGCGGACGGCTTGCGCGATACCCTTTGGGAAAATCAGCGCGTTTGGCTGGCTTTCAAAGCCGACTTAGCCGAGAGGGACAACGGGCTGACCGCCGATCTGCGCGCGGCTTTGATCTCTCTTTCTTTGTGGGTCGAGAGCCACACCAAAGCGGTCCTGTCAGGTTCAAAAAATGTGAAGCCTTTGATTGATATCAATCGCAGTATTATTGATGGGCTGAGCGGGCGAGCTGCCAAAGTCGCGGCGGAATAACCAGCTATGGCGTTGCGGTTAACCCTGAAACCCAATGAGCGGATTTTGATCAACGGCTGCGTTGTGCGCAATGCAGACCGTCGACAACAGATCGTAATTGAGAACCATGCTGATATCGTTCGTGAGGCCGATTTGCTGCAAGAAGATGAAGAGCGTACTCCCGTAAAGGAAGTGTATTTCTTCATCCAAACGGCATTACTTGAGCCATCGACGCGTATAAAACTCGTGAAGATTATTCAACGTAAACTTGGTGCACTTGCGCCGGTCTTTCACGACGAAATGGCGGGCCATATCTTTGACGCCGCGGCCCATGTGTCGGCCTCGGACTTCTACAAGGCGATGCGAACCTTACGGCCCCTGATTGAATATGAAGAAAAACTGTTTCAAATGATCCGTGAAAAAAACACGGCTACCGCGGCGGAATAGGGTAACCCTATGATAAGCATTTCGGGACTAGGCAGCTCTACCGCGCTCAAACTCATTGACGCAACGCGCGACAAACAGCTTGAATTGATGCGTAATTCTGCCGCGAATAAGAGGGCAGAAGAGGCGTTCCGCGACCGGATAGGCGATATCACTACCCCCGAAGAACTGGTCGCTGATTTCGAAGTTTACAGCTATGTGATGCGTGCTTTCGATCTTGAGGATCAAATTTTCGGCAAAGGCCTTATCAGGAAGATGTTGGAATCAAATCCGACCGAGCCCTCTTCTCTTCTGAACCGCCTCACGGACAGTCGGTTCCGCGAAATGCACCTGACCCTTGGCTTCACCACAGAAGAAGGGCCTCAAACACCCGATTTGACCGACCCGGATTTCCTTAGCGATGTGATAACACGGTTTTACAATCGTCAGTATATCAACGAAAATGACGCCCAGAACGAGACGGTTGGCACTGTTTTGGAGTTCCGCGACAAGGTGGGTGACATCAGCAACTGGTTTGAAGTCCTCGCCAGTGAAAAATTAACTAATTTTTTTCAAGTCGCTCTATCGCTTCCCACGCAGATGTCTGCGTTTGATCTGGACAGACAAAAATCACTTCTGCAAGAAAAGTTTGACATCGAAAAGCTTGCCGATCCTGCCGAGCGTGAAAAGCTGATTTCGAAGTATGTCGCTATATCCGATGCAATTAACCCGCAGGGATTTCAGGCAAATTCGATAGCTTTGGACCTGCTGCAATCCTACAATCTGGGCGGTCAATTTGTCCCGATTACCATTGATGTCGCCGCGATCACCTTCTCGGCGTCGCGGCTGTACCGCTGATCAGCTCGGCATATCCGACATCATGTCTTCGTCACTTTCAGGCAAAGCAACCTCCCCCTCAGACATCAAGCGCAACGCTGCTTCGACGAGTTGAGCTTGGGCACCTTTGACATCTTTGGACCGTACAGGACCCATGGATGACATCTCGTCTTGAAGCATGCCCCGCGACCGCGACGGCAAAGATGCCAAGAAATGTTCGCGCACTTCTTTTCTAGCGCCACGCAGAGCCATCGGCAGAGTGTTTCCGCTGACTTCACGCATAATTTTACCCAACATCATCTCGTTGAATTTAACCAAATCGTCGAAAACAAACATTTTTTGCTTGATGGACAAAAGCTTGGCTGGCTGGCGCTCTTCCAGGTTGCGGGTCAGGTTCACCAGCATATCTTCGTCAAGTTTGTTGAAAATTGAAACCAACTGGCTCTCGATCCGGGCTTCGGCGCTGTTTCCTGCCTTGGCAAGTACATCGTCACGCAGCGTGTTTTCGATGTTCTGAATGGTATCGATCGGCAGCTTATCCATCCCCATGATTCGCTCGATCAAATCCGAGGCACGTTCGGCCCCTAAGAGCGGTAGGACTTTGGCCGCAACATCGGGACGTATACGCGTCAGGATCACAGCGATGGTCTGATTGTGTTCTTTCTGCAAGAACGCAACCAGCTCTTTCTCGTCGAGGTCCGAGAGGTCCTTCCAGACGTTATCGATTTTTTTCCCGTCAATTTCTTGCAAAATTTCTGCAACACGATCTTCGGGCAGAAACTCTTTTAGCAGACCGCGTGCGGCGTCGATCGAGCCAACGACACTACCGCTATGGTTCACTTTTTCATCGAATTCAGCGATGATTTCTTCGACGATGCCCGCGTCGACTTCGCCCATAGTGCTGATGGCGGTGGTGATCTGACGGATCTCGTCTACATCAAGCTGTTGCATGATGGCGCCCCCGCGTTCTTCACCCAGACACAAAAACAGGATCGCCGACTTTTGCGCGCCAGACATATGACGGTGTTTGCGAAGGGGTACAAACTGGTTCATGAGAGCGCCGATTCCTGCAGCCTGAGGATGATTGGACAAGGATAGCGGAAACTATACTTGTTTGACATGACTATTTCGACGCCGCGGCGCCTAGCCGGAGACGTAGGATTGGATCAGCGATCCGGCCAGCATGTACCACCCGTCGATCAGGACGAAAAAGATAACTTTGAAAGGCAGCGATACCAATACTGGCGGCAACATCATCATCCCCGCGCTCATCAAAACCGACGCGACGATCAGGTCAATGGCAATGAAGGGAAGGTAGATCAGGAAGCCAATCGTAAACGCGCGCCTAAGCTCTGAGATCATGAACGATGGTACTAATACCCGCCAACTTGGGAGCGCGGCCGGGCCGTCGGACGGTGGGGACGCCTCGTCTGCGATATCGGTGAAAAGCTGCAAGTCCTTGTCGCGTGTATTGACCAGCATAAAATTGTAAAAAGGCTCTGATATATTGCGAACGGCCTGCTCTTCGATGATGGCATTTTCCATCAGCGGGACAAGTCCGGCCTCCCACGCGTCTTCGAACACCGGCTGCATGACAAAGAAGGTCATGAACAAGGCCATTGCGTTCAACACAATGTTTGGCGGCGTCTGGTTCAAACCAAGGGCAAGCCGTAACATCGAGAAAACAATCACGAATCTGGTGAAACTCGTGACCATGACCAACAATCCCGGCGCGACGCTTAGCACCGTGATGATTGCAAACAGCTGGATCAGTCGGCCAGAAAGGCTGGCCCCTTCATCCGTCCCCGGCGTTACGTCTCCGAAGGCCGAAGAGAGGTCGCGCACCATACTGCCCAGGTCGGCTTCCTGTGCCGAACCGGCCGACCCCAATACGATCAGGGCGGCCACAAGTATGGCCGTGCCCGTTGTCAAAGACAGCGAAACAGAGGACAGAATGCGCGCGATCATCAGATATCTGAGACGAAGTCTTTGACGATTTCACGCAGTGCGACACCGAGCGAGTCGCCTTGGACCCGTACCAGATCACCACGCGCCACCATGCGATCGTTAATCATGATGTCGACCGGTTCACCGACCCGGCGGTCCAATTCAATCACCGACCCTCTGGTCAGATTAAGCAGCTCTGAGATCGGCATCCGGCTGCGCCCCAACACGACGCGAACGTCTAGCTTGACGCCAAATATCGCGTCCAGGCTTTTGCTATCCAAGCCGGCTGGCACTTTGGTTTCCGTATTAAGCCCGGAACCCTCAGTCAGGTCGGCGTGTGTCTTATCCTGATCATTATGTAGCATTATTCAGCAATCCTTGTGGTTGCGGTCAGTTCAACTGTGGCGGTTTGCAAAGCGCTGCGCACCGCTGTGGTTGCCTGTTCAATGTCATATTCCAGCTTGCCGCCCTGCCACACAACCTGCGCAGCACCGCGGGGCAAGTCACTATCCGCGCTAATCTTGATCGACGCGTCATCGGTCGAAGTTGGCAACCAAACGGGCGGGTGCGCCTCAAGCCGGGCAACAACATCGGGGCATGCAGTGATCGACAGAACCGGTGTGCTGCGGCTCAACGCGACGCTTTCGCGGATGCGGCGCACAGCCAGATCGACCCCGTAAGTTTGCAGCAATTCGGGCACAAGCCTGTCGCCGATGCCAAGGAATAATTCGACAATATCAGCCTCTGTGGCGCGACATTGACGGGTGTCTTGCGCGATCAATACGTCCAATTGCCCTCGGATTGCCTCGCTTTCCGCCGCGAGCCGTTCGTCTTCTTGCGCGTCAAATTCGGCCTGCGCATCCAGCCGGCCGACAGCGCGCCCCGCATCAAAACCCTGTTTGCGTGCCTCGGCCAGTCGCAGGTTAAGCTCTTCATCATCAAGCGTCGTGACAGGGACCGCGGGCGCGTTATCACTGTCAAAGTTTCGGGCGAAGAGGTCGATCATGCGCCGGCCTCAGCTGGGAGCCATGACCGGATTACGCGCAAGACCTCTTGCGGTTTTTCATCAGCAAGTTGCTGGATTGTTTCGATTTTCTTTTTATGAAGATTGCCGCGGATGCCCTCTTTGCGCACGTATTCAGCCACCTCGGCGGCGTCGATAGTTTCTTCATCTACGTTCAGCGGGTCTTCGTCTTCTTGCAGGTCCGCAACGGCAGAGGGCACCGCGGGCAGCTTGGCGGGCTGGCCATCAACGCCCAAAGCCGCGGGTTCGGACGCTTTGTCACCGGTCAAGGCCGGGTCTTCATAGCTGTTAAGCTGATCGCCCTCATTGAACTTGCGCAGCAAGGGACGCACACCAAAGATGAGGATCAGGCCGACCACCAGCAGGGCAAGCACGCCGCGCACGATAGAGACGACATTTTCGCTGAGCTCATCCCCGATCGTTTTATCGATCGGGTCGCCCAGATCCATCGAGTAGTCCATAAACCGCATGCTATCGACAGAGACACTATCCCCGCGCGCGGTGTCGAACCCGACTGCCGTCTGGACCAGCTCGCTCAGGCGGGCGAGCTCTTCAGGGGTGCGTTCAGCATAGATCACGTCAGAGCCGTCGACATTGTAGATGCCGTTCACCAAGACCGCGACAGATAGGCGACGGACATCGCCCGCTTCGCGTATAATTTCGCGGCGCGTGTTACCGATTTCATACTGTACGATCTCATCGGCTTCGGACCGTCGGGTCGACGACCCTTCGCCGGTGCCGTCGGCCAATGCCGCAGGTATGTTGTTCTCGACGCCCACATTGCCAGCCGCTTTCGTGCCGGTCTGGTCCTCGGATTTTGTCTCGGTTGATCGCACGACTTGCTGGTCTGGATCATAGGTCTGCTCTACAATGACCTCGCGTTGTGTCGTGAGCTCTACGTTCACATGCACGCGCGCGTTCCCCGCCCCAACCCGAGCGGTTAGGATATTCTGCAACTCCTGAGACAGACGATCTTCGATGCCGGCTTTGGCGGATTGCACACCGCCCTGACTGCTGCCATCTGGCCCTTCAGCAAGGATAGTCTCTCCGCTTGCGGACAGGACGGTCACGCGCGAAATGTCCAGATTCGCAACGGCAGAGGCGACCAGATTGCTGACCGCCACGGCCTGCTTACGTGTCACGGCGCGGCCGGATTCGGGGCGCAAGATGATCGACGCCCGCGGCGCAGGCGCATCACGCGAAAACGGCTCGCGGTCCGGCAGCACCAGATGCACACGCGCCGACGAAATGCCATCGAGCGTCTGGATTGAACGTGCCAGCTCCCCCTCCATCGCGCGCATCTTATTGATTTTCTGAAGGAAGGAATTCATCGCCAGCCCGCTGTTTTCGTCAAACAGCTCCCACCCGGGATCGCCGTCGATCGGCATGCCGGTTTCGGCCAAAACCATCCGTGCCCGCACCGCATCACCGCGCGGCACAGAAATGCTCGTACCATCTTCCGACACCATGGCATCAAAGCCCGCATTCGCCAGTGTTGCTTCGATTGAATTCGCAGAGGTGATCGACAGATTCGAATAAAGCGGCGCGTAGTCCGGACGAGTCACCGCACCGATGCCGAGAATCATCAACAGCATCACGCCGATACCCGCCCCGCCAAGCACCATAAGCTTGTTACGACCGAGCGACTTAAGATTGTCGAGTAATCCTTGCATGATGCCCCTCAGCAGCGATTTGTTATGGATATATTGAACAATTCATGCCTCGTGGCAAGTATTAAACAATTTTTAACCTTGTGTTTTTGGCCCTGAGAGACGAATGTACATTAACACCAAGTTAAGGTTTCCACATGGCCGATAAAGCAAAAAAAAAGCCAGCCGCGGCAAAGCAGGGCACCCCTGCTGACGCAGCGGACCGGCCGCGCGGATCGCGCAAAATGCTGATTGCAGCGGCCTTGATGTGTGTGGTCTCGCTCGGTGGTGGCTTCTTCCTTGCGCGCGCGGCCTATGTCAAAGACGCAGAAGCCTTCGAGCCCGAGTACAAGAGCGATGAAGCCGAACACGCTGACGCCAAAGATAACGACGCTGCACCGCAAAAACCAAGCGACGAAACGCACGGCGAAGCCGAAACCGACGATCACGCAGACGGCGAAAAAGACGCTAAAGCAGCCGACACCGGCTTGCTTGATCTGGGCGAGATGCTGACCAACATTCAGGGGTTCGACCAGAACGGATCCCCCACGTCGGTTTATCTTAAGGTTAACCTGATGGTCGCCTACCGCCCCGACGACGGCGCGGACAAGCTGATGGCAGAGCGTCAGCCTTTCATGCGCGATCTCTTTAACGGGTACCTGCGTGGACTGACGGAAAACGACGTGCGCGGCATGGCGGGCATTCTGTATATCAAGGCCGAACTGCTAAAACGCGCCCGCGCGGCTGTTGGCAATGATCTGCCGCAGGAAATCCTGATCAAAGACCTGATCGTGCAATAGGGGGCTGAGATGAGCGCGAGCGATACAGCAACACGACCCGACGAAACAGGCCCTAACCTGATAGACGAGATCATCCGCATGTCGGATTTCACCTTTGACCGGCTTCCTATGCTGGACATCATCGGTGATCGCATGGTTGAAAACCTTTCAGTCGCCCTGCCCGATTTATTGCGGGCCATGTGTGAAGCATCGCTGGCATCGCTCGACTATATTCCAATGGGCAAAGTGATCGAAGGGCTGCCCAAGCCCACGTTTCTCGCTATCGGAACAGGCCATCCGTTCGTTGGCGAAATCCTTGTGGTGATGGACCAGACCGTTCTGATGACTGCGGTAGAGTTGATGCTGGGCGGCAATGCCAAGAATATCGACTTCGACAACACTGATCCCTTCACAGCTATTGAACTGGGCTTTGGAGAGCGGCTCGCCTCTGCTGTCTTTGCCGAGCTGGAGCGATCACTGTCGGTTGTAGGGGCCGCGAACCTAGAGCTGGACCGCATCGACACAGAGGTCGAAGGCGCTGCAATTGCCAAGAATACCAGCCTTTGTGCGCGGCTACGTTTGTCTCTCACCTTGGCAGGCAACACAGGTAACCTTGATCTGGTCATTCCCTATGACGCCCTAGAACAGATTCTGCCTGATCTTGGCAAAGTCTATTTCGGTGACCGCATGGTGTCGCAAGACCAGTGGCGGTCCCTTATCGAAGCGCAGATCGAACGTGCCCATGTAGAATTGGATGTCGTGCTGTCCGAAAACGTCTTTCCCCTACAGAAGATCATGTCGTGGCGTCCAGGCGATACGATTGATTTTGGTATCGAAGAAGGGCGCGACGCGACAGTGACTTGCGCCGATACCCCGATGTTCAACGTATCTTTGGGGAAACGCAATAACGGCTACGTGGCTGTGCAAATTACCGAAAAGCTGGAAATTCTGGAGGACCACGAAGATGATAGCAACGATAATTGACAGTCTGATCGTCGTATTGCTGATCGGCAGCATCGGCTATGGATATGTGGTCTCGATGAAGTTACGCAAGCTGACCGCGACGCTGAAGCAGCTTGAGCCGCTGGTTGAACAATTCTCATCGGCGGTCGATAAATCCGAGCAATCGGTGCATCACATGCGTGAAAGCATTGAAACCGCGCAGCGTGTGCCTGACCCCGTCGACGAACCACGCCCCGTAGAAGAAGCCGCCGCCTCTTTCGCAAGCCGCCGCGCCACCAAGCCCGTTCCGGCCGAACGCAATGGCGTCCGTGTGGTGCGGGATAAAAAGGAAATGGTGCGCGCATTTTTCGAAAATTCCTCTGCGGCGAAGGGCTGATAGATGTTTGGATCAGGTATGTTTAACGGCAAGATTATCATTGGGGGGCTGGCGCTTACGCTCTGTGCCAAAGCGGCCCTGTCCTTCCCAGAGCTGCCGATGTTCAAAGATAGCCCCCTTCCCGCGCAGCCAATGGTCGTGCTTGCGGCGGAAACCAAGGAAGAAACGGAGCTGCAGCCGGTTCAGGATGCGCCGCCCTTGGTCGCTAATCTGCCCGACCTGTCAAACGGCTGCGAAGCGCCGGAAGACGTGCTTATTTCTTTGACCAAAGAACGTGAACTGGTGCGTTTGCAACAGGTAGAGCTGGAAAACCAGCGGGCTGAATTTGCCCTGGCACGTGAACGGCTTAACATCGAAAAGGCGTCGCTAACGGAACTGAAGACGTCTATCGAGAGCCTGTTGGGCCGCGTTGACGCCGCACAGACCGATGACCTTGATCGATTGATCCAGCTTTATACAAATATGAAGCCTACGGATGCCGCGCGTATTATGGATGATCTGGATATCGAAACCACCATCATGATCCTCGGAACCATGAAGCCAAGAACTGCCGCGCCAATCCTTGCGAAAATTCCCGCAGTGCGTGCCCGCGCGGTTTCCAAGATTATTCTTGAACGCTCTCAATTGCCCGCAGACCAGGACCTAACGGGCATCAAACTGCGCTAATTCGGGTCGGTCCGCAGGATTGATCCCTGCGGTGCCGCGCGCTTCTTATTGTTGCGCAGATCAAAGACAAAGCTAATAATCTCCGCCACGATTTCCCAATGGGCGACGGGGATGACCTGATCGACTTCGATCTCGTCATACAGCATCCGCGTTAACGGCTTATTCTCGATCATTGGAATATTGTGTTCCGATGCCACCTCGCGGATACGCCGCGCCAGATGATCAGCGCCCTTGGCAATACAGACCGGGGCCATGTCCTGCGCAGGGTCATACTTCAGCGCAATCGAATAATGTGTGGGGTTGGTCAGGATCACATCCGCCAAAGGCACGGCGGTAATGGTCCGCTGCTGCGACAACTCGCGGCGACGGCGCGCCCGTTTCTGGCGGATTTCGGGGGAGCCTTCGGATTCTTTATGCTCGTCCTGGATGTCCTTCTGGCTCATCCGTTGCTTGCGCCGCCAGTCAAAACGCCGCCATAAGATGTCGGCAATCGCAATGGGCACCAGCAGAATTGCCGCTGCAATCAGCAGCTTCACCGCGGCGGCGGTCAGATAGCCGGGCAGGTGCTCTGGGATGAAACCAGCCGATGTCCAGATGCGCCGCACTGCTTCATTCGTAAACCACACGGCGAGCCCGCCAATCGCCAACACTTTGACGATACTTTTCACGAATTCGACCAGCGCATTGGCCGAAAAAAGACGCTTAAATCCCTCGAACGGGGATAATTTCGAAAGTTTGGGTTTGATACGCTCGGCGGCAACCACAGTTTCGCCTTGGATCACCGCGCCAATCGCGCCCCCTAGGAACAGCACACCAAAGATCGGAAGAACCGCCCAGACGATCATAAAGAAAAACTCGCTCATGATCTGCCCCAACCGAATGACACCCGGCTCCCCCGTGGCGACCAACAGGGTGGGAGCGTGGTCTAGGAGAACCGAAAGCGCGACCACAATTTGCGGGGCTTGATACGGCAAGATCAAGGCAGCGATCGCCAGCATCGCGACGACAACCACCATATTTCCCGTCTCTTTCGAAGATGGGACGTCGCCTTTCTTGCGCGCGTCCTTAAGCTTCTTCTCGGTCGGATCTAGCGTCTTTTCTGTGCTATCGCTGTTCTCGGCCATGATTAGATCCTAAACCCCATGATCCATTCTTGGAACCGCGTCAAAAAGTAATCAAGCATGGTTGGCAGGGCGATGGCAAGGATCAGTAGCCCTGCCCCAATCAGCAGCGACGCCGCGACAAAGAACACGGGCAGCTGCGGCATCATCCGGTTTGCCAACCCCATACCTAGGTTCAAAATTACCCCCATCACGAAAAATGGGGCCGCGATCGCCGTGCCAATATAGAGGCTCGCACTTGCCACGCGCAGAATTTGATCCGCCAGATCTGCTAGGACGAACTGACCGGGCGGAAAAACTTGATAGCTGGCGAGTAACGCGCGGATGATCAGATGATGGGTATCTGTGACAAAAATCATGGTAACCGCACTCATAAGCAAAAGACTGGCGACCATTGTGGCCCCTTCAAATGATCCGAACGACGGTCCAAAGGCATTCGCCAACCCGGATACCTGCCCCACCTGAAATCCGGCAAACTGCAATGCTGACAAGAGGATACGTGCGCAAAGCCCGATCCATAACCCAATCAGCACCTCAGCGCCGAACAGGAATACCGCGGTCACGATACTGTCGGGCAACGAGCTTGCGATCGGGGTCAGAGGCAGCAGCGACAGGCTGATCAGCATCGCGAGCGATAGACGCGGCCGTACCGGAATCTGAACCTCGCCAAAACCCGGCATGAACATCAGCGCTGTTCCAATGCGCGCAAACACAACGAAGAATGAGAAAAACAATGACGAAATGAAAGGTTCGATTGCCACGGGCCCTTACCCGACGGTGCCAACGGTACGCAACGACGCTTTGCGGTGGACTTCGTTATGCGAAATCACCTGGGTCATTGGGCTGACCCGTTCCAGTATCGACCGTACGTATGGGCGCGCTTGGGGGCTCACTAAAATGGCCGGCCATTCATCCGCGCTCGAAAATTTTTGGATTTCTTTCCGCACAGCAAGAACGAACTCCTGCACGCGCGATGGAGACATCAAAAACGTCTCCTCTCCATTTGCCTTCGAAATAGAGGTCGCTAACTCGCGCTCCCAATCACCGCCCAGGTTAATCACCGGTACGTACCCTTGAGAATCCTTTAAGGACTGGCAGATTTGCTTGGCGAGTTTGCTCCGCGCATGTTCGATCACGGTCCGGATATTCTTGGACGTCGCACTGGCCTCGGCGACCGCCTCGATGATCATTGAAAGGTTCCGGATCGATACCCGTTCAGCTAGTAGCGCTTGTAGAACATGCTGCAACATGACGGCTGAGCTGCTGTCCGACCCATTTGAAAGCAGTTTTTGGTATTCCTTATCCTGCCCTTCAATCAGTTCCTGCGTCGCAGCGTAGGTGAGTATCTCGGGCATGTGCTCTTTGATCACCTCGGTCAGGTGGGTGGTAATCACACTTTCAGGATCGACAACCGTCATCCCCATTAGCTCTGCTTCGGAAGCACGCGTTTCGTCGACCCATATGGCCTCGAGCCCGAAGGTGGGCTCGCGTGTGCGCTTGCCGGGCAAATTGATCTCCTGCCCGGAGGGGTTAATGACCATCATCATCATCGGATCAACCTCACCGCGCGCCGCCTCTACGCCTTGCAGCGAGATGGTGTAGGTATAGGCGGGCAGTTCGGCATCGTCCTTAATCCGGACAAGAGGAAGGACAAAGCCAAAGTCCTTTATAAACAGAGACCTGAGGCTTTTTACCTTGCCTGGTAGGGCGGCATTCACTGATGTAATCATCGGGACAAGCCCGGAACCAAGGTCAAGCCGCACATCATCCACCCGAAGCATATCCGAAAGCTTGTCTTCGGTACTTTCAGCAGGGGCGGCCTGGCGCGCTGCCGCTCGTTCTTCGGCTTTATCCCGCTCCAGAAAAGACTTTTGCATGATATAGCCAAACCCCACCATGCCCGTCGACAACGCAAGAAAGATCATCAGCGGAAAGCCGGGCAGCCAACCGATGCAGAATGTCAGGCCGCCTGCGACATATAGCGCCTTGGGGAAGTTGCTAAGCTGGCCCAAGACTGCTTCATTCGCGGCACCCAGCGTCCCGCCCTTCGTCACGAGCAAACCAGCGGCAAGAGAAACCACCAAAGCCGGGATTTGCGTAACCAGACCGTCCCCGATGGTCAGCACCGTATATCGGCTCATGGCATCGCCGACGCTTAGGCCGTGGCTGATCATCCCAATCATAATGCCGCCGAACACATTAATCAGCGTGATGATCAACCCGGCGACCGCATCGCCCCGGACAAATTTCGACGCACCATCCATGGCCCCGAAGAAAGAGCTTTCTTCCTCCACCGTTTTACGCCGTGTTTTCGCCTCCTCCTCTGTAATCGCGCCCGCCCCTAGGTCAGCGTCGATCGCCATTTGTTTGCCAGGCATCGCATCCAACGAGAATCGCGCTGCGACTTCTGCGATCCGAGTAGAGCCCTTAGTTATGACGATAAAGTTAATGATCACCAGAATTGTGAAAACGATGATCCCGATGATGAAATCGCCGCCCAGAATGAACTGCGAGAAACCTTCGATGACATTCCCTGCGGCACCTGGGCCATTGTGGCCTTCACTTAATATTAATCTGGTTGAGGATACGTTAAGGGCGAGACGCAGCATCGTGACGACCAGCAGCAGCGTCGGAAAGGAGTTAAATTCAAGAGGTGTACCGATCCACAACGCCACCATGAGAATCAGTACAGATAGCGCGAGCGAGATCGCAAGACCAAGATCGAGAAAGAAAGGAGGCAACGGAATAAACAGCATTGCCAGAATGAGAACCATCCCCACGGCAAACCCGATGTCGCGATTGGCACCACTCAGCTTTGCAAAGCTGAAGGGCACCGGATTTGTGTCGGGTGTCGCCACGTTCAGTTGACCTCCGCATAGTGGGGTAGGACCGGGGTCAACACCTGCGTCGAATAAATGGATAACGCACCGCGCGTTTTCCCGGAATTCGCGCCGCTTAGATCTGCGCTCCAATTAAAGTCGGGCATGTCGCGGGCAGCTGCAACCTGTTGCGGTGCGTTGTCGCCAGCGCTGACATCACTCGCAAAGCGGGTCAAGAATGCTTGGGCGATGCGCTGGTTCTGCTTCAACTTCTTTAGGTAAACCGCTTTATAGCTGGCGTTTGAGGAATGGTACCGGCCAGCCGCCTGCCACCAATCGCCCGTCTCGTGATAAAGCGATGTGAGAAAGCGCGCGGCATAGTCTACGTTATGCACCGGTGCCGTCGCCTCCTCGAGCGAGGCAAACTGGTCACCATGCCAACGCTGATTGATCTGCATACAACCGACATCTGTCGACCGAACGCCACGCGCCTGGGTCTCGCGGACATGCGCTTCGAGGGCCAGCTTGCTCCCGAAAAATGTGCCGGTGCCATTCGTATTTGCGGTCCAGGGCCACACCACCAACTTGTTGTTCACTTCGCGACCCGCTTCTTGAATACCTATGGCCAGCAGCAGGTTTCCCGGAATGTCATAGCGTTGTTCAGCTGCGAGAATTTCCTCAATGCAAATCCGCATCGGATTTTGGTTCGTGCTTAGCGCCGCAGGTTTTACCGCCGATACCGACGCGGTGTAAAACCCCGACCAGCCAGCTTTGTCCGCTTGTGCAGATATCGGCAGCAATACCGCCAGCAAAAATGCAGACAAGCGCACCCTAAAGCCCCCCATTGGCCACAAGGTCGAAAACCCGGTCAGACAGGCCTACGAGTGTCGAAAAGATAAAGGGTATACTGATCGCAAGCGTTACAAAGATTGCGGCAATTTTCGGCACAAAAGTCAGCGTCATTTCTTGAATTTGGGTCAAAGCCTGGAAAAAGGCGATGGCCAGTCCGACCCCAAGCGCCACGACCAGCACCGGCGCTGATCCGATCAGTGTCACGGTCAACGTCTGCCGGATGATCTCGTAGATAGTGACAGGATCCACAGTGGACCTCCGAAAAACATGGCGTACATTAACCTGATGTTAAACCGGCATGCGCATAACTTCTTGGTACGCTTCCACCAATTTGTCACGCAACGCCACCGACACCTGAACCGTCTGCTCCATCGCCATGGTGGCCTGAACAACTTCCTGAAGGCTGCCCTGCCCTGTCAGCCCCTTGATCGCCATCTGGTCGCCGCTGCGTACGGATTCCACCGCCTGCGACGCCGCATCGCCAACCATTTGCGAGAAATCTTTGGGAGCGGGGCCTGCAGCCTTCGGTCCGCGCGTTTCTCCCTGAACCGTCTTGGAATAGGCGGCTTCAACATAAGAGGAACGGATGGCGGAAAAATCTGTCATTCTGGCACCTTACTTCAACAGCTCGACCAGCTGACGGCGCATATCGCGCGCCTTGTCCAGCATCGAAAGGTTTGCTTCATAGCTGCGCGCGGCTTCGCGCATGTTGCTCATTTCGATCAACGGGTTAACGTTCGGCATCTTGATGTAACCATTCTGATCGGCCGCTGGGTGCGATGGCTCGTACCGCAGGGTAAAGTCGGCAGCATCCCGCGTTACGCCCGCAGACTGCACAATCGCCGCGCCGGTGGCCGGATCTGTACCGCTTTCGAAGGAAATGGCCTTGCGCTGATAGGGATCACCCCCAGCCGTCTGCGCGGTTGAACTCGCGTTGGCAAGGTTTTCAGACACAATGCGCAACCGATCACCCTGCGCGCGCATCCCACTGGCTGCTGTTGTTGAAATTCTGGAAAGAGAATCCATCGCGCCCGCCTCCTACTACCGTCGACCTGCAACGGCATAAACCATCTCATGCGCCTTGCGGTACAAACTGGCTGCCATCTGAAACTGTCCCGAAGCACTATTCGCCTCGACCAACTGCTCTTCAAGATTCACGTTATTCCCGGTCATGGTCGCGCCAGAAAGAACCTTTGCCTCAACCACTTCGGCCTCCTGCAACTGCTGCGACCTGCCGGTATCCTCAAGATAGCTCGCGAAGCTTTGGACGTCCTGCGCCCGGTAACCCGAGATATTTGCGTTGGCGATATTCTCGGACACGACGTTTTGCCGCGTGGCAAGCCACTGCAAACGCTTGGGGGCAAGACTGAACAAGGATGTAGGATCTGTATTCATACTAGACTCATAATTTATCCTTGATATATAGCAAGGATAGAATATTTTCGAAAGAGTATATTTTGACTTCTGCCTTCGCAAACCTGCAAAAGTCCATCTATTCATGCGCCAGCGCAAAGATCTCGGGCACCGTCAAATCAATCACCGGCATGACCTTGACGGTCGGCGGGCTGGAAGCAATGGCGGCCATCGGCAGCCAATGCAGAGTACACACCCCCGCAGGGCATATTGACGGTGAGGTCGTGAGCGCGCAGGGCAGCGACCTTTGCGTTTTGCCCTTTGGCACATGGGAAGGCGTGTCTGTCGGAAACGCGGTCGAATTGATCGAACATGACGATATGGTTTTCCCCGACGAAAGCTGGATCGGCACGGTGGTCGATGCGCTTGGCCGCCCGCTCACTCAATATGCACGTGCGCGACGCCCCCGACGAAAAACCCGTTTTCGCGCCAATCCGCCCGGTGCGTTCGATCGTAAAAAGGTCGGCGAGAAGCTAGAGACCCAAATCAAGTGCATCGACATCTTTACGCCCATTTGCCGCGGACAGCGGATGGGGGTTTTCGCGGGCTCCGGCGTTGGGAAATCGACGATGATGGCCATGCTCGCCCGCAATACGGATGCCGATGTCATCGTGATCGGGCTGATCGGAGAGCGCGGACGCGAGGTGCAACAGTTCATCCAAGAGGATTTGGGCGAAGAAGGCATGGCGCGCGCGGTGGTCGTTGTCTCCACCGGGGATGAGGCGCCGCTGCTGCGCAAGCAGGCCGCGCTCACCACGACTGCGATTGCCGAATACTTCAAATCGACGGGCAAACAGGTGCTGCTGCTGCTCGACAGTGTTACGCGTTTTGCCATGGCGCAGCGCGAAATCGGCCTCGCCCGTGGCGAGCCACCGACCCTACGGGGCTATCCGCCGTCGGTCTTCAGCGAGCTTCCGCATTTACTAGAGCGCGCAGGCCCCGGCATGGCGGCCGAGGGCGACATAACAGGGCTTTATACGGTGTTGGTGGACGGGGATGACATGAACGAACCGATCGCGGATGCCGTGCGCGGCATCGTGGACGGGCATCTGGTGCTCGACCGGCGCATCGCGGAACAGGGGCGCTTTCCTGCGATCGACCTGCAGAAATCGCTGTCGCGGATGCTGCCGGGGTGCCACTCCCCCGAGGAGTATGAAATCACCAAAGTCGCGCGCAAGGCTTTGGGCCGCTATGCCGATATGGAGGATCTGATCCGCCTTGGGGCCTATAAATCAGGGTCCGACCCCGAAACCGATCAGGCCATTACCTTCTTTCAGGCAGCAAGCCCGTTTCTGTCACAAAGCCGTGGCGATAAAACGCCCGCCGCCGAGGGGTTTGCAGACACCTACCGAATGATCCTTGAATCCGGCATCGACGACCCGCTGCGGAGTTTTTTCGAGGAACGCGCCCGCGCCGAGGCTGGTCAGGCGCAATAAAAAACCGGCGGGACGCATGTCCGGGCCGGTGGTTTGTGTCCTCAGGGCCCCTCCCCACCAAAGGCGGAGAGGGTGTTTTCATAAAACGCCGAAAGCGAATTAACGGAACAAGCTCAGGATGTTCTGAGGGGCCTGGTTGGCAATCGACAAGGACTGCGTCGCCAGCTGCTGCTGAACCTGATAGGCCTGCAAACGTGCCGCTTCTTCTTCCATATCCGCATCAACCATCGAGCTCACGCCGGAATCCAGCGTGTCCGTCAGGCTGTCGATGAACTCCATCTGACCTTCCAGAGCGTTCTCGGTGATGCCGAGGGATGTGGCTGCAGTGATCGATGCTGCTAGCTGCTTTTCAGCAGCCGCCAGTTTAGTCCGTATGTTAGTTTCATCATTTGCACCGGCTGAAGTCTCTGCAGTATCCGCGGCGGATACATCGATCGCTTCGAAGGCTGTTTTGATGTCGTTTAGGTTAACACCTTCAAAGGAGAAAGTCGTTGTCCCAAAACCAGCCGAATCCCGCTTTACGCCGTTGACCAGAGTGACAGGTGTACCTGCCGTACGCCCGCCAGCGCCGTCATCGACCCCGAGGGTTGTCTTTGTACCGTCTACCAAATTATCGCCGTTAAAGGTGGCCTGCTCGATTGCAGTTCCCATGTTCTTAACAAGCGCAGCAATTTCGAGCTGAACATCATTACGATCCACGCCGTCGGTTTGGGCGAAGGCAACACGCTCAACAATCTGTTGTGCAATGTCGGCAACAGTTTCGGCACCAAGACGGGCTGTCGCGACGGAGTTCTTGGTCGCAGACATGCCTTCGTTGATGGCTTTGAACATGCCGCTGTCGCCCTTCATCGTCTCGGAGACGGCGAAATAGGCAGCGTTGTCTTTACCAGATGCCACTTTCAGACCCGTGGAAACACGGTCCTGTGTTTGGTTCAGCCCGCGGTTCACGTCTTTCAACGTGGCCAGAGCGTTCATTGCGGAGCTATTGGTGAGAATGGACGACATTTAATGTTCTCCTTGCTTCTCGTATTGATCCAGTCTTCTGACTGAGGTCAGCCGTAGAAAGGCTAACCTGAACTACTTAGCAGCTCAGGTTAAAGCAGGGTTAACAAAATGGGTAAATCGCTAGAAAGCGGATCAGAATTTCTGATCAACGCGCATATTCTTGTCGGCAACACCGCTGACACGTTGCCCCATCTTCCCGTAATTTCCATCTAGGTCGTTACGATTGCTGATCTTTTTCACCTCGCGCAGAATGGTGCGCGCCGCCACCGCCATGCGGGACAAAATGGCGCTGTCTTCTTCAATCGCGCTTTTGAGGTGCTTGAGGTGCCGCTTGACCTCCAGCTCCGTCATAATCGGGTGATCGATAAAGGGCTCTACAAGCGGTGTTTGCAGTTCCAACCATTTCAGCGCGCGGGATTTCTCCTCGAAGATCGCGCTGACAACGTCCAGATCGCCGGCCTTGATCGCGTCTATCTCGCGGTTCAGCACGTTGATTGTATCGTGGATCTTCGCCACATAGGCGTGGATGTTTTCTTCGTCCTGCGGGGTTAATGCAGGCTGGTCCGTCGCCTCCCCCTCTGGGGTGCTGCCGCGTTGACCAAAGCGGAAGGTGCGCGACATCATTCGCCCTGCCCTCCGACCGTGGATTTGCCCTGACCGTAAGCATCCAGCATCTGCGACACGCTGCCCGAGAACCCGAAACCGCCCTGTTCGACAAGCTGGCCAGCAACGGCTTCTGACATGAACGACCGCCACATATCGGCTTGCTGCTCGCCCCCGAACGCAGATGAGCCGGCCGTCTTCATCATCTCATCGACAAACTGGGTCAGAAACACCTTTTCGAATTCCTTGCCCGTCTGTGCCGCGCGATCGGGCTTGGCGATGTCGAAAGCAGGCAGCGCCGGAGTAATTGGACCCGTCATCAGATAATCTCCAGATCGGCGTGTAGGGCACCGGCGGCTTTGATCGCCTGCAGGATCGCGATTGTCTGCCGTGCGCCAACGCCAATGGCGTTCAACCCATCAACCAGTTCCTGCAGGCTCACGTCACCGTTCAGAATGCTAAAGCTGCCGTCAGTTTCCTGGATATCGATTTCCGTTTCGGGCACGATCACGGTCGTCCCCCCGATAGAGATGGGTTTTTCGCTGATCACAGCCGTATTGCCACCAACACTGATTGGACCGGGCTGGCTAACGCCAAAGTTCTCGCGCACGCGCACGGTCAATCCGCCTTGACTGATGGCAACCTGCGCGATCCGCACATCAGCTCCCATGACGATGGTGCCGGATTTCTCGTCGATCACGACCCGCGCAACGGCATCCGGCGTGACCAGCAGATTTTCAACTGCCATGATCGTCTCTGGGGCGTTGCGCTTGTCACCGACCCAGACCTCGATCGTGCCGGAATCCAGCACTTCGACCTGACTAGACCCGAGGTGTCGGGCAATCGCCTCGCGCACACGGTCAGCGGTCGTAAAATCCGGATTGTTCAGCGCAATTCGGATGCTGTCGAGCTGGAAGAGGCTAAATTCGATCTCGCGCTCAACGATGGCACCGTTTTCGATCCGTGCGATAGTCGGAACGCCGTCCACGACGCTCGCGGCATTGCCGTCTACGCGATACCCCGAGGCCGCGACCGCACCCTGTCCGACGGCATAGACCTCACCGTCTGCACCGGTCAGCGGTGTGATCAACAAGGTGCCACCGCGCAGGCTGGTCGCATCGCCCAAGGACGACACCGTGATATCGATGGGCGATCCGCGCCGCGCAAAAGGCGGCAGCTTGGCCGTAACCATCACAGCTGCGGTATTTTTGGTCTTCAGCGTCTCGCCATCCAGATTGGCAACGCCCAAACGTTCAAGCATGCCGCGAATGGATTCACGGGTGAAGGGGCTGGAGTTCAGCTTATCCCCCGTCCCCAAAAGGCCCACAACCAAGCCATAGCCGATCAAATGGTTTTCCCGGACCCCTTCGAAATGCGCGATGTCCTTGATCCGAACCTGCGCGCCCGCGGGGACTGCCGGCAACGCAAGCAGCGCGGCTGCCGCAATCACCTGCAAGCCGCGCAGCCATGCTGAAAAAGGGGGTCGCTGGCGGTGCGCCATTGCGAAATCTCCGGTACAAGAACAGTTCAACTATCCTTGCCATAATCACGTAGCAGACCGTTTTATACAAGTTAAATCATCTATTAATTGTTGCTACCGCAGAATATACTTGCTACCGATAGGAATAGTCAGGGTTTAGGGCACAAAAACATGCGCATGTATATTTTCGAACAGCGGAAAGAACGATGCGCCGGCCTAACCGCAGAACTGCGCAGCGCAGGTATCGAGCTTCAGTTTGTGACAGCCGAGTTTTTCACCACCGGGCTTGGCCCCTTGCTGCAACCTGGCCACCAAACCAATGCGGTTTTGATCGGTGAAGGCGATGACACGCGTGAGTATATCCGTGCGATGCGTACAGCAGGCTGCGTCAATCCGGTCATCGTCCTCAAGGATTTCCGCAACGCCAAAGACACCTCAGATCTGCTGAACCTCGGGGCCGATGATGTGATCGTAAGCCCTATACGCGGTGCAGAGGTGCTGTCGCGGACAAATTCGATTATCCGGCGGCACTATGGTCACGCCTCTGAAAGCGTGATTGTCGGAGAGCTGACGGCCTATTTCGACGGGCGCGACCCGATTGTGTCTGGCAGCCGGATTAAGTTGTCGAAACGAGAATACTCGGTGTTTCAGCATCTTGCGCTGAACTCGAACAAGGTCATCTCGAAAAACGCGATCTATGACGCCATCTATGGCAGCAGCATCGACCAGCCGTTTGACAAGGTGATTGACGTCTACATCTGCAAGCTGCGCAAAAAGCTCGCGTCGGCGTCAAAGTCGGGCTGGCAGTATATCGAAACCGTACATGGTCGTGGCTATAAGCTCAGCTCGCCCGAGGTGACCTCCAAGGCAAGCTGATCAGCGCAGATAGTTCAGGATCGACAGGCTCGAGAGCCGCGATGTCACCTGATAGCTCGCTTGCAACTGCGTTTCCAGACTGTTCATCCGCGTGGCTGCCTCATAGGGGTCAACGCTCTCGTAGTTGGAAATCTGCGTGCGCTGGACCAACGATAGATCATTCAGCTGCATCTGTGTTTTCTCGACGATCTGCTGGTTGAAACCGATCCGTGCAGAGATATCCAACATCCCTTCCTGCGACGCTGACAGGCTGTCGACGACCTCTGACATCCAAGTGCTATAGGCCGCGTCATCCATCTGGCTCACATCCGAAACAGCAAGCATTGCCAAGCCCTTATAGGCATCGCGGAAGGATTGTTCATTCGCACGCACGCCATATGACACCTCTTGGCCGGTATTCACCCAAGCACTAAGCTGCTTTGTCTCGTTGCCAGCTGCATCGGCTTCGGGTGACGCTTGATAAAAAGTGCCTTGGAAATTTCGGCTGGCATCGGCGTCTTGAGACTGGAAAACCGCGTCAATCTGATCTGCAATCGCTTGGGCACTTGCGGGATCCGTCGGGCCGGAACCAAAGATTTCTTCCATCACAGATTGCGGTGACCGCCCGGTTTCAGCACTATTTTCCGGCCAACGTGTCAGCGCGGTCTTGTTGGATTCCAGACCTGAAAACAGGTTTTCCCCGTTATACGAGGTGTTCATCGTCGACACGAGGCTTTCAAGGGCTGCCCGCGCCTGCATCTGGAGCACTTCGGCCCCATTGTTGTCCCGCGTTGCATTGACCAACGCGCTTTCCAGCACCGATTGCACCTGCGTGCGCGCAGCGTCGACCGAGGCAAGCATCGCGTCAAGCTTGCTGCCGAGGACCTTGTTCGACGTTATAAAGGTTTGCGTATTCGCCTCACGGCCGTGCAGTTTCATGACCGACGCGGCGCGCGGGCCGAGATCGGCATAGATGTCGGCCTTTTTTCCGGTGGCGACTTCCTCGCTCGCACGCTGCAACGCCATTGTGTTGCTCTGTACGTTCTGCCGGTTGAAAAGGTTAAACTGAAACGACGAAAAACTGCTGATGCCTAGAACCATTTTATCCGCCTCATACCGCTGCGATCAGCGTGTCGATCATCTCTGACACTGCTGCGAGCACTCTGGAATTTGCCGCGTAACTTTGTTCGATCAACAACAATTGCTGCATCTCGTCGTCGATATTGACGCCCTCGGAATTGCGTCGCGCCGACATCACCACCTCGGCCGCAGAGGCCGCTGCATTGAAATCATTCTCGGCCCGCGCACGCTCTGCCGCCTGACTGGTGATCATCTCGGCTGAGAAATCACGCAATGAGACCTCGCTCGGAATGCCTGTGCCTTTCGCGGCGTTCATGGGGTCATCAAGTGCGGTCAGAAAGGCGTTGATTTGCCCCATTTCAGACCCTGCACCAGGGGAAACCGCCTCTAACCCGTCCCGAATACGCCAAACCTCGGCATCGCCAGTTGAGGAAATCTTGTCGTTCACCTGCAAGCGGCTGGCCAGTCCGGTGAGGTTATCGGGATCAAAAGCACTGCCGTTGTCGGTGAACAAGCCTGCCTCGTTCGGTTCCAGGCTGGCGTCGGCCCCTTCGAAGGTCTGGATCAACCCGCGGGCGAATTCATCCAACTGTTGACTAAACCGCGGTATCGTCTCTCTTTTCAGTTCGGATAGCCCCGCAAGACTGCCGTGCTGCACACCGCGGACGCCGTCTTTGAACGGGGTGATGTCTTGTTTGCCCGCCATCAGCGTCCCGTCACTGGGGTTAAAGGTCACGTCCTGAACCACTTGCCCTTCAAGCAAAGCCGCACCGCTGACGGTATATAGGCTGATCGACCCATTGGACGACCGGTGCATCCGCGTATCCACAATGCCCGATATCTGATCAAGGATCGTATCTACTTTTTCATCAAATTGCGCAGCCTCTAGCGATCCTGGCGCAAAACTGCTGCCCGAGGCATTCAGGTCACGCAGCTGATAGAGCGCGGTGTTCAAATCCGCGACTTCATAGCGGATCTCCATGTTCACGTCGCTCAGCGTGGTGGACAAGGTCGTCGCCGCCCCTTTGACCGATCGCGCCAAATCCTCTGCTGCCAACGCAACCGCGGTCTGCGCACCATTCGACGATGGCATATTTACCAGTGTTGTCAGACTGTTCTGAAAATCGTTGAACCGGTCCGCGGGCGACGTACCATCGCCGGGCTGCCCCAGATAGGAAGTATAGCTGGTCAGCCCTTCCTGAATCGATTGGTACTGCGTCATCCGGGCGTTTTCGAGCCGCGACATCCGCTGCAGCGTCGCATCGACTTCGCGGCGGACCTCGCTGATCACAGCGCCGCCTTGCCCGCCGCTGGCGGTGACAAGCACCGCCTCGCGCCGGACATACCCCGGGTTCATCGCATTCGACACGTTATCCGCCGCGACCCGCGACTGACCCTGTGTGGTATATAACCCGGCCGTGGCCGAATTCAGCGCGCCCGTAAGGCTCATGTCATGCTCCGGTCAGACCGTCTGGATTATCGCTTCAGACGGGTGGTTTCATCCATCATATCGTCGACGGTCGTGATAACTTTGGCGTTGGTAGAAAACGCCCGCTGCGCTTTGATCAAGTCGGTCATCTCTTGCGCAATGTCCACGTTAGAGCCTTCAAGCGCCCCGGCGTTGATCGACCCAACGGTAGAGGAATTGGCCTGCAACGCAGAGAACGACCCGGTCTCGCCAGACAGGCGATAGGCGTTGCCCTTCACCTCGACCAGCCCGTTGGGGTTGGCCACAACAGCGACAGGAATATCGTAAAGGGCGCGGCGCATACCATTGTCAAAAATGCCGAACAAAGTGCCCTCTTCGGTGATCTCGGTACGCACCAACTCCCCTGCACTGGACCCGTCGCGATCAAATGCGAGGCTGAAGTCACCGGCGAACTGGCTGATCCCGTCAAAGCTGCCCGGCTTGCCCAATGTGATGTCGATCTCTTGCGGGACGACACCGTTATTCAACGTGATGGTTGCCACACCTGTCTCTGGATCAACTGAAAACGCAGCCGGTGCTGTCGCTGTCGACGTGGCGTTTGTATACCCTAGGGGCGAACCGGCGGCCGGACCTGCGTTGTTGAATTCGATTGTGACGCTGCCCAAGGGATCACCCTTCTGGTCCGCGATCGCCAGATCCCACGTATTGGCCGTCGCGCCGGGGGCCCAGGAAAAGCTTACCCGCTGGCTTTCACCCAAGGCGGTAAACACTTCGGATGAGGTCACAAAAGGCGCACCGGGTTCGGCCTGACCTGTATCTTGCGACGGCAGGTTGCCAAAGGAAGAAATGGTCGTCGTCACCCCGGCAGAGATATTCAGGTTACCGATGTTTACGGTTTCCATATCGCTAAACGATGTGCGGTCGACGGATCCGATGCCGCCATCCAGCTGATAGGGATAACCGGCAAGGTAATATCCCGCCGCATTTTGCAGATTGCCCTTTTCATCCGGCAGGAAAGATCCTGCACGCGTGAGCATATAGTTGGTCTGAACTGTTTCGTTCGGGTTCATCGACACCGAGAAAAAACCATTCCCGCCGATCGCCAGATCGGTAGGCGAGTTGGTCGAGATCAAGCCGCCCGCTGTCGAGATGTCTATCTCTTCGACGGCATTAACCGACAAAACCCCGTCACCATTTCCGCCCGAAGCCGTGGTCGTGACCATATGCGCGAACCCGCGGCGGTACCCCACCGTGTTCGAGTTTGCGATGTTCTCGGAGATGCTGCCAACCGCTTTGGAGTTGGCGCGCAACCCGCTGACACCGGTCTGAAGCGCACTTGAAATGCTCATGTTTCTACCTCGTTATCGTTCTTGGTATTCTTGCCTAATAGCACAAATAGACGGATTAGTTTAAGGAAGGTTAAATTGTAGCGTTTTATTTTTGCCTAACCTTGCAATTTCGACGCATCAGGATGCGAGTTCATGGAGATATCCCTGAATTGGCGATACTTTCAAAAGCGTTTTCCAGCTGATCTAACCGCTTTGCAGCGCTGCTGGCGCTTAGAGGATCCACACCATCCCGTGCTTCAGAAATGCTATTCGCTAGCGATATCAGATCCTTAGACGGCGTAAGGCTAGGAAAGGATCGGGTGACCTTCTCTAGTGTGCCCTGATCTTCAGACCGGTAGGCCGCAATCAGCAACCGTGTGGCATCCTGCAAGGAAAAGGCCTGTGGGTAGTCCCGCCAAAGCTGCGATAAAGCCTCTGATGCCTGCGGCCAGCGCTCTTCTTCGGACAGCGCCAAAGCCACATCGCGCAGATGTTGTGCCGTCGGGGTATTGACCGACGCCTTCAATAATGCGGGCTTATCCCCCAGCTTTGATAGGGCTTCTGCCAACAAAGTCTGATGCGCTTGCATCAGCTCTGGCGCAACGCTCGGGTCCATCTGGTCAAGCGTCAGCCGAGCCTCGGCGAACTGGCCGCCGCGCATCTGGGCCTGCGCGAGCTTCAGGTGCAGGCGGAAAATATCCGCCTCACGCGAGGTGCCCTGTTCTTCCTGCTTTTCTTGCAGGATGCGCACCGCACGACGGTATTCCTTGGCCGCAAGGTCGGTTGACCCGAGCTTCAGGACATAGTCGCCCAACGTTTCGATCTGCGCCGTGAACCCTTCGGTGTACCGGAAATGTGGCAGCAGCCGCAGATGCAGCGCCATCCACGCCGACAAGGGATATTGCCCCTCGCCCCCCGTAGCATAGATACGCGCCAACAATTCTTGTGCACGTGCTTCGATCGACGCCGCCTCGGCGCGCTCGGGAAAGCGCAGCAATATGCGACCAAGGGTCAGCACCGCTTCGGGATCGTTGCCAAGCGCATGATAAACGCGTTCTTGGCGATACAGCACTTCCAGCTCATAACGACCGCCGCGCCACGCTTCTGATCCGCTCTTTAGGGTCGATTGTGCGGCAAGCAACGCCCCCTTCCCGCCCTCGGCAAGCGCCATATCCGCCACCGCCATCCGCGCGCGCACGGCATATTGGTCCCAGCCCTCGGCGGCCTCTAGATATGTCCTAAGGGCGGTGGCCTCATCGCCCCGCTTTTGCGCCGCCCGTGCCCGCAGGAATGTCCCGGACGAAGCCCCCGCGAGGTCCGGCATTTCATCCATCAAGCGCAGCGTCGCATCGACATATTCGCGCTTGTCCAACTCTATCGCCGCCTCTAGCAGCACGGGCAACACTGCACGTACAACTGATTCAGGCTGCGTGCTGAGCCCGCCAAAGCTGGCCTCGATATTAAGTGACAGCCGCCGAACATCCGATGTCGCGATGGCATCGAGGCTGGCCCAAAAGGCTCGATCCGGCCGACTACCCGCCAGCGGCGAGGTCGAAAAAGGCGGCGTCATCGCCGTTGGAGCCTCTCCTGCAAGCAGCCGCACCGCGTCTGATAGCGCCCGATGACGTCGTATGGGACCAGGGGTCTCGGGCACCACATCGGCCAGTATGGCCCCTGCCTCGAACAGCAGCATATGCGACAGATACAGCTCTGCGATATCCAGCATCACACGGATTTGGTCGGGACCCCGCTGGCTGCCCAGCTTATCGATGTTGTGCCGCATATCGGCGCGCAAGCCATCCGCAGACCAGCGCCGCAAATCCACATCGCGCCGCCAGCTCCGCCCTGAATCTAAAATGCTGTGGTCAAGAGTATCCACGACATCCGTCGGCGCTGCCACAAGGACACCCGCCGGAACAGCAAGAACCAGCGCCCCTTTAAGCACAGCAAGGCAAATATATCGGCGCACAACTATCCTTGATATAGTAATTACAGCTTGCCTTATCCTTGTATTCATGAAAATTTATATTTGCAATAACATGTAGAATGCGGTTTTTGTTTTGCGTTAGCATCGTCGGGGGATGAGATGACAAATATCAGTTACGTGTCGCTTTCTCAGGCAACCGCACTGACGCGCAGCATGGATACTGCGGCGCATAACCTCGCCAACGCCACAACATCGGGCTACAAGGCGATCCACCCTGTGACCCAATCTGTCCCAGATGGCAGCGGTCAAGACGCCATCAATTATGTGCGCGAAAGCGGGACCTACCTCGAACTCTCCGACGGCCCTCTCACGCAGACTGGCAACCCGATGGACATCGCTATTGCCGGTGACGGCTGGTTCCAGTTTCAAATGCCCGGCGGCGAGACAGGCTATAGCCGCCACGGGCGCCTTGTGGTCGACGTGGACGGCCAGTTGAAGACCGCGGCAGGCATGCCGTTGATGGGCGTCGGCGGCGGCCCTGTGGTCTTGCCCGATGACGTCGGTGACGAGGTGATGATCACCACCAGCGGCACAGTCACCAACCCACAAGGCGCGGTGCTGGGGGCGATCAGCGTTGTGGCGATTAACCAAGCGGCCCAGATGCTGCCGATGGGCGCGGGCATGTATCAACTGCCCCCCAATGCAGGCCAGCCACAGCAGATGGAAAGCCCGCAGGTCAAACAGGGCTTTGTCGAAGGCAGCAACGTGAACGCTGTCCTAGAAATGACCCGGCTTATCGACATCCAGCGGGCCTATGAAAACTCGGTCAAGCTGATGGGGTCCGACGATGATCTGACCCGCACGGCCATCCAGAAACTTGGGCGCGTGTAACGCCCCCGAAAGGAGTATAAGATGAAAGCACTCGGGATCGCGGCCACAGGGATGCTGGCACAGCAAACCAACGTTGATGTCATCGCCAACAACATCGCCAACGCAAACACCACCGGTTTTAAAAGTGGTCGGGCGGCATTTCAGGATTTGGTTTATCAAAGTTTTGCAAGCGCCGGTTCGTTGACTTCGGAAGAAGGCACTGCGCGGCCCGTAGGCACTGATATTGGCCTAGGTGTCCAAGCGGCAGGGGTGATCCGCCACAACATGCAAGGCGGGTTGATCCAGACGGAAAACCAGATGGACCTCGCCATCGAAGGGCGTGGCTATTTCACCGTTAACCGCCCCGACGGGACACAGGCCTTCACCCGCGACGGGAACTTTCAGCTGAGCGCCGAAGGTCAATTGGTCACGCTGAACGGCTATGAGGTCGAACCCGCGATCATCGTGCCCGAACTCACGCGTCAGGTCGAGATCAACCAAGAAGGCGTGGTCATGGCCTATGTCGAAAATCAGCCTGAACCGGTGGAACTCGGCCAGTTGAACTTTGCGACGTTCCTGAACGAGGCTGGCCTGAAACCTGTCGGTGACAACTTGATGGAGCAGACAGCCGCATCCGGTGAGCCTGTGCAAAACGTCCCAGGCACCCCCGGCGTCGGCATCACGCGCCAAGGCTATCTTGAACAGTCGAACGTGAACATCATCCAGCAAATCACCGATCTGATCTCGGCTCAGCGCGCCTACGAGATGAACTCGAAAGCGATTGAAACCGCCGATCAGATCATGACCACAACCAACCAGATCAAGTAACGGGTTAGACCGATGAAACGTGTTGCCATAGCCCTGTTCGTCCTGTTCCAGCTTGCGGTCTTTATGGTCCCGGGCCCTGCAGCCGCGCAACCCGTGCCTGTGACTGACCTGATCGAAGAACGTGCTGTGGGAGAACTGGGCGCAACCCTGCCCGCAAAAGCCAAGCTGGAGATCCGCATGGCCGAGGGGCTGATCCAGGAAGGGAACTTTGTCCAGGAGTTCTGGATCGACCCTGACTCGGGCCAATTTATCGCGAATATCGTGACCGACAGCGGTGTGCCGCAGCGGGTCTGGGGCTTGGCGATGGTCACGCTGACCATACCAGTCCCGAACCGCCGTATCGTGCCTGACGAAATCGTGCGCGCACAAGACGTGTCGCTGGTCGAGATGCCCATGCAGCGGGTCGGCAGCTATGCGATCAATGAATATGAACAACTTGTCGGGCAGCAGGTCCGGCGCATGTTGGTGACCGGTCGCCCTGTGCCCCGCAATTCAGTCATGCCGCCCCGGATCATCAGCCGCGGCGAAAAAGTTAAGATCCGCTTGTCTCATGGCGGGCTGCAACTGACCGCAAAAGGACGCGCCCTGGATGATGCCCACAAGGGTCAGGAACTGCGCGTCGTCAATCTTTCCAGCAACAAGGCCCTGTCCACCATCGCGATGGCAGCAGGCGTCGTCGAGGTCGTACAATGACATCCCTTCGTTTATCCGCCCGCTTGGGCTGTATCCTTGCGGCGTCGGCGCTTTTGCTTTCGGCCTGTGGCGACTTCAAAGAAACCCACAACCCCACGGTCAGCGATCTGACGCTCAGCCCTGACCATATGGGCGAGGTCAACCGCATCAGCATTCCGATGCCCCTGCCCACGCCAGCCGACCAGCCGAAACGTGCAGATCAGGCCAGCCTCTGGAGCAAACAAACACCGCGTCTGTTTCAAGACCGCCGCGCGGGTGATATCGGTGACCTTGTGACTGTCCTGATCGATATTGATGACCGTGCGCAGCTGCAAAACGCCACCGGGCGCAGCCGCTCGTCGTCGACAGGCGTTGATGACCCCGATATCCTGAACTTTGATACCTCGACCGAAAGCGGGAAACTGATCGGGCTTTCCAGCAGTTCTTCGAGTGAGGGCGAAGGGTCAATCCGCCGCAACGAAAGCATTCGTCTGCGCGTCGCAGCGCTTGTCATCCAGACCCTGCCAAACGGAAATTTCGTGATCGCAGGGCGCCAGGAGGTCAAGGTGAACAACGAACTGCGCGAGCTCCGCATCGCCGGTATCATCCGCCAGTCGGATATCAACGTCGGCAACACCATCGACTATGACAAGATCGCCGAAGCGCGGATTACTTATGGCGGACGCGGACAGATTTCGACGGTACAAACTGCACGCTACGGTCAGGACGCGCTTGAAGTGTTCCTGCCCTACTGACGCGGGCCGCGGCTGTGATTAAATACATCATCATAGCCGCATGCGTAATCGGCGCAGGGGCCATGGGCTATGTCGGCGAACGCTTTATGCGGCCGACGCCTTCGGCTCCCTCCGGTCAGGCGGTGACGCAAGAACTGATGTTCAAAATGCCTCTGGGCAAGTTCACCATGCAGATTATGCAAAGTCGCAAGGTCCTGCATCTGATGTTCGACATGGATGTCTTTGTCATGGGGGAAGTGTCTTTTCACGAGATCAACGGTGCCGTGGGGCGTGCCCGTTTGCGCGACGCCACCGTGTCAGCGATTGCCGAACTGGCCGAAACAGATCAAAGCCTTGCGCAACCGATCGCCGAAGAAACCCGCAAGGCGGAGCTTGCAGCACAGATCGTACGCAAATTATACGTTAATTTTCCTGCGGTACGTACCGCGCGGCTGAACACCTTTTACAGCAATATCAGCCTGCGCGACTAAAAGATCCGTATTTAGCTGGCTGACTTCACGGTGATTGACGATGCCGTTTCACCGCCATCCAGACCAAAAATGATCTCTCCCTCGCGAAAGCGCACGTCTTCAACGCGGGCACTTCGGGACGGCTGGATTGCAATATTGTTGCCCGCCGCGTCTTTTGCGGTCAGTACGACGGTATATTTCCCCGCCAACTGCGCATTACCGTAATCGTCAAGACCGTCCCATCCAAGAGGGTTCGATGTGCCGGATACCGCGGTCAAGCCTGTCATCGTGCGAACATTCCGCCCCAGCGGATCAAAGATTTTCGCAGTCACATTAGACGCACCGGCACCAACCTCATAGGTCGAGGCTGTCTTGCCGTCCGCCAGCATCACCACGTCAGATTGCACCGTTACGTCGCGCCCCAAAAGGTCCGTACCACCAAGGTTCAGCAAGCCGCTGATCTGGCTGGTCAGCGTCTCAAGCTGGGTATTTGTCTGCACCGCTTGTTCGACCTGGGACAGCTGCGCCAACTGTGCCACGAACTGTGTGCTGTCGACCGGTTCAAGCGGATCCTGGTTCTGGATTTGTGCCGTCAACAGGGTCAGGAATTTGGTATAGTCTTCCCCCAGCTGGCCCAGTGAATCCTGCGCCGAGCTCTGGCTCGTGCTGGTGACGTTGTTCAACAGTGTCTGGCTTGTAAGCATGGATCACACCCCCTTAGGTGAGAATATCAAGTTGTCCGTCATCCACCACATTTTTGTGCTGAACGCCAGCGGTCACAGTGCCCGCTGTGTCGTCATTTGCCCCGCCAAACGGCACATGGGACTGCTGTTGGTCGCGTGTACGATCCTCCGAAAAACCTTGCTGGAATTCAAAGCTACCCGCATCGGTGAACCCCAAGCCTTGCGCCAGCAGTTGCCGTTCGTCGCGCAGCGTTTGTAGCACGGCGGGGTTTTCAACACGCACGACGACGCGGGTACCATGGTCCTTGTCCGTCACGACATCAATCTCGATCTGCCCCAATCCACGCGGATGCAGGCTGACCGACGTACGCCCCTCTTTCGCCTCGACCGACTTCACCTGCGAGATCAGCGCATCGGCAAAGGGTTTTGGCGCTGGCTTGCTTTGCACCTCTGGGCTTGGCGCAGCAGCTTTCAGGTCGCTCGCCTGATCAGCAAGGAGTAGCGCGTTGCTTTCGACGGGTTGCGGTTGAGCCATCTCGGCGGGCCGGAAGGTCGCGGTGCCGTCAACGGGCGCTTTGCCCTGCGCGGCGGCGTTATTGAGAAAGGTTGGCTGCTCCGCCCCGAAGGCGGCCTGTCGCAACGGCGCAACGGGCGCATCCGCGTCGGTCATTGATTCTGACGCGGCGGCTCCTTCAACAGCTGTCGCGGCTTGCGGCACCGCGCGCGACGGAATGGAAAGCTTGCCACTACCCTCCGGTTTAGGGACGGGCTGCATCCCCGTCACCGCCTGCGTTTGTGCTACGGTCTGAACCTTTGTCGTGGCACTTATCGGTTGTTGATCCGTCGCAGGTATCGTGGGTGCGGTCCCTGCCGGTAGAATAAGGGCCGTTTGCGGTGCGGGCGCAGCGATTTTGGCATCGGTTTTCGCCTCTACTGGTGGCGTCGCCGCAGGTGCACTCGCTTCAAGCGCAACCTTAACAGGTGTTTGCGTCGCACTTGCTGCTACCGCATCAGCGGCCAATGGCGCAGCAGCTGCAGCCGTCAGCGGCAGCTGCGGGTCAGGTGCGCCAGCCACAACTTGTACAGTGGCCTGTGGCACAGTGACAGCGGGGACGTTGACCGTGGTCGCGACGGTCACCGGCCCCGTTTCCTGTGGGGTAGCAGCCGCGAACGCCGGCGGCGCGGCGATCATCAGACCGGTGAAGGACGCCTCCATCGACAGGGCTGTCGGATCGCCCGCTTCCTCTGCGGTCAGGGAAAGGCCCAGTATATCTGCCATCCCTTCGGCGGTAGCATCGTCACTACCCGGCAGAATAGGCTCACCATCGGGGCCGAGGGTAAAGGGCGGCACCGTTGTGCCGGTCTCGGCGATCGGCACGGCTCCCATCAACGCGGCGAACCCTTCAGGCACGGCGCTGGCACCTTTGGCCGGTTTCATACCCGACTGTCCCGTCATCAAGGCAGAGAGAGCAGCATTCATATCAATGCATCTTGCTGGTCAGAACGCCGCGTGCAGCGAGTTCGTACTTCAACCGTGTCATTGCGCGGCGTTCAACCTGGCGCAGCTTGGCCGGCGTGACCGCCATTCGGGTCGCCAAATCTTGGATGCTCTCAGGTGGCTGCCGAAGCGTGCGTGCTTGCAACACCTCGCGGTCCATTGGCGGCAGCAGGGCCATCGCTTCAAACAGACGGGCGCGGATCAGACTTTGCGACGATTGCGCGATCACCGCTTCTTCGGGGTTAGGGTCTTCGGACGCAAGAAGCGCAAAGCTTTCGTCGTCATCAATCGAATGCTGCACAGTGCGTTGCACGCCTGCCGGTGTCTCAACGATTGTACGCAAGTGATTGCGCGCCGTCATTGTCGCGTTCTTGACCCACCATTTCGCATAGGTCGAAAAGCGCACATCACGGTCCAGATCAAACAGATCGGCGGCGTGGATCAGGCCCAATATACCCTCTGAAATCAGGTCTTCGCGTTCGGCTTGATTATCGCTGAGCTTGCGCGCCCAGTAGAACACGATACGCGCATGAGACAGCACCAAGGATTCAAGTGCGAACTTATCTTTGCTGTCCTGCCAATCCTTTAGCAGGACACGTTCATCTTCCAACGCCAACATCGGCGCATTGCGCGCTGCTGCATAAGTTATTGTCATTGCCTGCCCAACTTTTTCCCCAACATGACCACAGTTCACGAATCTGGGAAAGTTTATTATGCTTAAGGCAGGGTTAAATTGGCATTTATCCTTGGCAAACAGGCCGATAACAAAGGACAGTTGCCCTCAGAAACCGCTGAGCATTGGCAACCACGTGGACAGCGCAGGGATAAAGGTGATCAACAGCAGCGCCCCCATCAAAGCGATAAAGAACGGCGGCATCTCTTTGATCAGGGCCGATGGCTTGATGTTCACTGCCGACGAGACCACGAAAATCAGGCTCCCCACAGGGGGCGTTGTCAGGCCCAACGTCAGGTTCACAATCACGATTATCGCGAAATGATCCGGATCAATCCCAAGGGCAAAGCTGATCGGTGCAAGGATCGGTACAAGGATCATCACCCCGGGCAGCGGGTCCATGAACAGACCAAACACCAGCAACAGCGCATTCACCGCAAGCAGAAAGACAATTGGCGACAGGTCCCATGCGATGATGGTTTCCGCGAGAAACTGCGGCACGCCTTCGATGATCAACACCCAGGCAAAGGCCCGTGCAGCGCCAAGGATCAACAGCACTGCGCCTGACACCAAAGCCGCGCGTAGGATGATCGCGGGCAGGTCCGCGACCCGCAGCGACCGGTAGATGAACATGCCGACGAACAGCGCGTAGAAAACCGCGATCACCGACGCCTCGGTCGGGGTGAACACGCCAAAACGGATACCGCCGACGATCAGCACCACCAGCATCAGCGCGGGCAGCGCGTATAGCGCGATCCGCGCGATCTCGGCCAAGGGGGGCATCGGCGCGCCGCTGGCATAGCCGCGTTTGTGGCTGACCCGCGCATTGGCCAGCAGCACCGCTGCGGTGATCAGGATACCCGGCAGCACACCCGCCATGAACAGCGACCCGACCGATACCTGCTGGTCCTGCATTGCGTAGATAATCATCGTGATCGACGGCGGAATAATCGGCCCCACGACCGAGCTCGAGATGGTGAGCGCTCCGGCATAGGCACGGCCATAGCCGCCCTTCTCCATCATGCGGATCATCATCGTCCCCGGCCCCGCAGCATCGGCCAGCGCCGAGCCGGAGATCCCCGCGAACATGGCAGAGCTCACGACATTCGCATGCCCCAGCCCGCCTTTCAGATGCCCCACCAACGACTGCGCCAAGCGCAGCATCGCAAGGGTCACCGCCCCGCCGGTCATGATCTCCGCCGCGAGGATAAAGAACGGCACCGCCAGCAGCGGAAAACTATCAAGGCCCGAGAACATCTCTTTCACCACAACGAGGTTGGGGTAGGACGACCCGAAGCTCAGCGCGACAAAGACGGATATCGCCATCGCAAAGGCCACGGGCAGACCAAGGGCGAGCAGTACGAAAAGCGCGGGAAAAAGGATCTCAGCCATTTGCGCCTCCGGGCAGCGGATCGGCGGTGGCCCCATCCATACGTTTATAATCCCCCGCCATGATGAAGGGGCGCGCAATCAGCAGCAGGTGGGCGATCAGCAGCGCAAACCCGACCGGCATCGCGGCGTAGACATACAGGAAGGGCATCCGCAGTGCGGGCGTCACCTGATACTGCATGCGCTGCGCATATTGGATGCCGACGTAGACCATGAATCCGAAAAAGACCAAAAGCCCCAAGGCAATCCCCGCCCGCAGCAGCTTTTGCCCCATGCTGGGCAGCGCATCCTGTAGATTGGTGATCGCGACATGCCCGCCAGTGCGCAGCACAAGTCCCGCGCCGCTAAAGGTCATCCAGATCATCAGGTAGCGCGCCGCCTCATCCGCCCAAGGCAGCGAATGGGCGGTCACATAGCGCAGGGTGATATTGGCACCGACGACCAGCGTCATTGCCGAAAGCATGAGGATCAGCGCCCAACCGTTCAACGCCACGAAAATGGTTTCCAGTCTTTTCACGGCTTCCCCTCGCCCGATGTCGCCGGCACCCGTTGGATGCCGGCGGTATTGCTCACTCGAAGTTTACGATCGAGTCGACCAGCTCTTGGCCATAGGTGTCATAGTAGCCTTCATAGGCTGATTTGATCGACGCCTGAAACGCAGCTTTCTCTTCGCCGGACAGGGCGTTGACTTCCATGCCACGCTCTTTCAGCGTTTCCACGCCCGAGGTTTCTACATCGTCAACGTAGCCCCGCATCGCGGCAGCCGCTTCAGTCGCGGCTTTTTCCAACGCGGCTTTCTGATCGTCGTCCAACCCCTCCCAGAAAGGTTTGGACACCAGCAGCATCGCGGGCGAATAGACATGGCCCGACAGGGTCAGATACTTTTGCACTTCGTTCAGCTTGACCGAAACGATCACCGAAAGCGGGTTTTCCTGACCGTCGATCACACCTTGCTGCAACGACGAAATCACCTCGGGCCATGCCATCGGCGTGGGGGCCGCGCCCATGGCGTCAAACGCCGCGAGGTGCACGGGGTTTTCCATCGTGCGGATCTTCAGCCCTTCGACATCGGCAGGCGTGTGGATCGCATTGCGGTTGTTGGTGATGTGGCGAAAGCCCTGTTCGCCCCAGGCCAGACCGTGCAGACCGACGTTGTCGAACTCGCCCAGAATTTCCTGACCGATGGGCCCGTCCAGCACGGCGCGGGCGTGATCCAGCCCGCTGAACAGGAACGGAATGTCAAAAACACCGGTAGAGGGGACGAAGTTCGCCAATGTGCCCGAGGATACGATTGTTGCCTCGATGGTGCCCAGTTGCAGCCCCTCGATCACTTCGCGTTCACCGCCCAGACCCGAAGACGGGAAATGCTTGAAACTGAATTGATCGCCGGTTTCCGCCAGCACGACCTCTTCGAATTTCTGCGCCGCGACGCCGTAGTGGCTGTCGGGAGCCAGGGCATAGCCGATCTTGATCTCGGTCTGCGCGGCGGCAGGACCCGCCAGCGCAACAAAGGCGCTTGCGGCCGCAAAATGTGTCAGATTGAATTTCATGGTAACCTCCCAGTAACCTTTTGGATGTGCTATCTAAACCCACCAAAGCTGACAAGATGCAGCCCTCGTGGCACCGCGCAACGCTGGCTTAGCCCTGCGCGGATTTCCTGAACAACTTTACCAGCTCGGGCACATAGGCCTGACCATGCCCCGCCTCGACCGTTCGGGCGAGCGCGACAGAGACGTTATCGGCGACGGTCTGTTGCGCCTCCGATGCGGTCGACATGGCACGGTAATAGTCGATATCTTTTTGTGCATTGCTGACGAAAAAGGGCAGCCCTTCGCGGTCGCCTTGCGTGATGTAGGGGGCAAGGCGGTCCAGCGCGACACTCGCCCCGCCCCCGCCAGCCAAAACGTCCACGAACACCTGCGGATCGATCTGCGCATCGGCTGCCTGTGCCGCGGCTTCGGCCAAAAGGGTCATGAACCCCACCGACACATAGTTATGCAGCAGCTTTAACCGGTGCCCGTGGCCAAGCGCACCGACGTGGTCGACCGTATCGGTAAAGCTTGCCAGCACGGGCCGGACCTTTTCCAGCACAGCGGCGTCGCCCCCCACCAATAGGTTCAGCGCCCCTTCATGGGCATGTTTCGCCGTGCGCGTCATCGGCGCATCCAGATAGGCCCCGCCCGCGGCCTGCACCGCGTCGCCCATGCGCAGGGTGCTGTCGGGCAGCGCGGTCGAACAATCGACAACCACCGCGCCGGGTTTCAACGCCGACACCAGCCCGTTATCGCCGGTCACAATCGTCTCCACCTGAGGCGATCCGGTGACGCAAAGAATAATCACATCGCAGGCCGCCGCCAGCGCGGCAGGGGTGTCATAGGCGACCGCGCCCAGGCCGGTGATCTCATCCACCGGCTGGTTGCCCGGATGATCCAAAAAGCCCAAATCGAACTTGCCCTTGCGCAATACGTTCCGCGCAATGCCGTGGCCCATCAGACCGACACCGATAATGCCAACTTTCATCGCGTTCCTCCCCCTTCGACTTTACGCGCAGCTTAGTCCGCGTTGATCCAGATCGCTTTGGTGTCCAGATATTCTTCCAGATGCTCGGTCCCGCCTTCGCGGCCATAGCCCGACATCTTGACCCCGCCAAACGGCACCGCCGGATCAATCGCGTGGTACATATTCACCCAGACAGAGCCAGCCTTGAGCCGATGCGCCAGCTTGTGCGCCGTGCCCAGATTGGTCGAGAATACACCAGCAGCCAACCCGTAGGGCGTGTCATTGGCGCGGGTCACGACCTCGTCCAGATCATCAAAGGGCAGCGCGGAAATTACGGGGCCGAAAATCTCTTCGCGGGCGATGCGCATGTCGTCGGTGACGCCGCTAAAAACGGTGGGCTGGATGTAATGCCCGCCTTTCAGCGCAGCCCCTTCGGCGCGGTGCCCGCCGGTCAGAACCGATGCGCCTTCCGCCGGACCATCCGACAAAAAGCCCGCAATCCGGTCGGCCTGACGGGCCGAGATGATGGGCCCGATATCCGTGCCCTCGTCGATCCCCTGCCCGATCTTCAACCCTGCAGCAAACTCCGCCACGCGGCGGGTGAATTCATCATGGATCTCGCGCGCCACAAACAGCCGCGATCCGGCGATGCAAATCTGACCCGAGTTTGCAAAGACAGACATCGCGGCCACGGGCACCGCCTTGTCGATATCCGCGTCCTTGCACACGATAACGGGTGATTTCCCCCCCAGCTCGAGCGAGACGCGTTTCAACGTACCCGTCGCCGCGCGGGCAATCGCCTGACCGGTGGCCGTTGAACCGGTGAACACGATCTTGTCCACATCCGCATGCGCCGCCAGCGCCGCACCGGCGTCGGCCCCCAGTCCGGTCACCACATTCAGCACCCCGTCGGGCAGCCCCGCCTCTTGCATCAACCGCGCGATCATCAGCACGGTCAGCGACGCCTCCTCGGACGGTTTCAACACCACGGTGCAGCCGGTCGCCAGCGCAGGCGCGATCTTCCAGACGGAACCGGCGATTGGCGCATTCCACGGGATAATTGCCCCGACCACGCCCACGGGTTCACGCACGGTGGATGCATAAATCTCGCCGGGGAAGGAATTCGGGATGGTCTGGCCGTGGATCATCACCGCCTGCCCCGCATAGAACCGCAACATCCCTAACACGCGACGGCTGTTGGCCAGCGTACGCTGGATCGGCATCCCCATATCCAATGTGTCCGACAGGCACAGGCGTTCCCATTCTGCCTCGAACTTGTCGGCGATGCGCAGCAGCAACGCCTGACGCTCGAACGGGGTGAACTTGGCCCAAGGCCCCTCGAACGCCGCGCGGGCGGCTTTCACTGCGGCATCAATATCCGCCTCGCCCCCCTGCGGTACGGTCGCCAGTAAAGACCCGTTCGCCGGATTGCGCGCATCCATCTCTGCGCCCGATTGGGCCGGGCACCATTTGCCATTGATGAACATGGGGCGAAAGCTGCCATCATAAAGGTCGCTCGCCAAAGCGTTCCAGTCTTTCATACGTGTCTCCCTTGCTTTGCAGACCACCGCGTATACGGCGTCTTTCTGCACCTCGGATCGAGGCGCCGCAAGGTAAGGGAAGCTAATTAATCCAACTTTTTGAAAGTTTTACGTGGATATCTTTCCCGAATGTCCCGCAAACCTGTGTTTTGTCAGGTTAAACGGGGCACACAGCATGTGATTGCAGGAAAGGCCTATCGTTCCCTTTTTTTTAGAACTTCATCGATAGGCTCGCCCCGATGTCGTGGCTGTCATAATCGAACAAGGCCACATTCGATTTTGCCCGCGTGTAAGTATAGGTGATCCGCGGCACGTATTTCCCGATCTGCACCTTGTTGTGCTGCACGGTAAAGGTGACGCTGGTGGTGTCATCCTCGCGTGGGGTCACCGTACCGGGGAAAATACCGTCGTATCTGTCGTGTTCAAACGCAAGAACCACACCGGTAGACAGGCCCGATTTCCACTGCTTATCGACGCCCACCGAGACGCCGGTTTCACGGTGATCAAGATGCGCGCGCTGCGTCGTTTCGCGCAGGTGCGACACGCCAAACGACAGCCCGAGTGTCGGCGTCACCCGATGCTGATACGACGCCGACGCCCGCATCCGGTGCCCGTCGCGAAACGGGCTTTGGTCATAGGTCTGACGATCGAACCGCAGCGCCCCCGACACCACATCACGTGGGCGCAGTTGGTAGGCCCCTCGCACCTCTGCCCCCCAGCGGCGGCGCACGATGTCAGAATCCGAAAAGCTCAGCTCGGTAATCGGGCCGAACGAGAACCGCCCCCGCTGCCCGCCCCGAATAACGTCGAAACGGACGATGGCGGTGGTTTCGGTGTTCAACGCTGAATCGTAGAACTTGGCATCCAGACTGGCTGAGCCGACGCCCGACCATGTCTCGCTCCACTGCCAGCGCCGCCATGCGGTGCCGCCGATCGACAGCCCGACACCCGAAGACGCCCGCGAACTGGGGTTCAACGTGAACGGCACCCCGCCAACCAAAATCTCCTGCTCGGCACTGCCGCGTGTCTGGTTCGACGATGGCAGCAACGCAAAACGCAGCGCAAAGCCGCTGGGTTTGCGCGAGGTGTTGTTCAAGATGTAGGTCTGCAACCCGGCCCGCAGCTGTTCGTCGGCGGTTTCCGCCACCAGCCGCTCTGCATGATATCGCGCGGCGGTCACATCGCCACGATGGGCCAGCAGCAAGGTCAGCTCCCTTCGGGCCGGTTCATAGGCGGGCGCGATGCGCACCAGATCGCGGAACAACTCAATCGCCGCCGCAGGCTGGTTCTTTCGCAGCAAAATCTGCCCCTCCAGATAGGCCTGATGCACCGGCCCGTTGGGGTCATTCGCCACCAGCTTGGCCAGACTGGACCGCGCCGCGTCATACTCCCCCCGTTTCAGATAGTCTTGCGGTGTCGCGGCCTGCGCCGATCCAGACGACTGGAACGCGAATAGAACGCCCATCAGGGCGGCATAAATTAGATGTTTCATGGTTTAACCCTCAAGCAGTTAAATCGGCGTGAACCCTGATCTCTGCTCTGCGTCTCCCACATGAAATAATGGGGAGACGCAGGCATGGCTTGAGGTCATGCCCACGCCAAGAGAAGCTGGACCCGTAATTTGGTTGGCGCTTCTCTATCTCGTTGAACCGACGTTATTGTTTATCGGCGGTGAAGAAGCCGCTACCGTTCATGCTTTCATCGCCATCGGTCAGGCCTAATGTCAGCACGCCAGCAACTTCTTCAGCTTCGGGACCATAGAAGGCACCGGAATAGGTGCCCGAGCCACTGTCGACTTCCAGCTCGTTGATAAAGGTTTGGTCAGCGGTCAATGTTCCAGCAAAGCCATTGTTGTCAAAGCTAGTCTTGTTCATCTTGATCGTGCCGCCAATGGCATCACGTACGTCGCTTCCGGGGTCTTGGACCGTTGTGTTGCCAATGGTCCCCCAGACTTCGCCCGCACCGAAATCGGCCGTCATCGCCACTTCGCTGCGTACTTTATACCGGCTTTCTTGGTTGGATTCGAAACCGGAATTCGGGATCACATTCACCCGTGATCGACCCGAATAAACCGCTTTGGGCAAGGCCTTTAGATCCGCGTCCGCGGTCTCGGTGCCGATGACCGCAAACGCGTTTTCATGCAAACCGGGGTTATCGGGATCATTCAGGTCACGCTGGATTTCAATCACCTGCGAATAGCCGTTGCCGGCAGTCAGAAAGTCCGCGATCTGGTCCGTGTAGCTGTAGACGCCGAAATATCCGTCCGCCCCATCTACTTCGTAGCCATCACCCTCGGCCGTTATATCACTTGGCTTAAAGGCTTTCTCTACGCCATTGATGGTCACCGTCAGCGCGCCTGCGTCATTGCGTTTGATAGACGCGGTGCCCCCGGATTTCAGGCTGGTTTTGCCAGTTTCGTAGTTCAGGTTTTTCAGGCTCACCCCGACGGCACGCGCGGTCAGCGTCTTGCCTGCTGCGATGGCACCGCCTGCATCGACC
This sequence comes from Sulfitobacter litoralis, assembly GCF_900103185.1. Taxonomy (GTDB): domain Bacteria; phylum Pseudomonadota; class Alphaproteobacteria; order Rhodobacterales; family Rhodobacteraceae; genus Sulfitobacter; species Sulfitobacter litoralis. Next base: position 18,649 of record NZ_FNJD01000008.1, on the reverse strand, counting down.
GGATTGCCGTCCTTATCAGTCGCAAACGTCCGTTTGGCCTGCGCCTCTTTCGTGATATCGGTGACGTCGATAACCTTGTCGATCCCTTTCGACGATCCGCAGGCCGCGACGCTGAGCGCCAGTGCCGTTGTGGTCATAAGTTTCATATAAAGTTTCATCTTAATGCCCTTTCTAAATAGCCCCAAGCGGGCGGGTGCCTGCCAAAAATCCGTGACAGGTTAAGAAAGGTTAAGATTGGACCGTGAATGTACCGTAATTTTCCAACACCCCTTCCGTGAAAAAATCGTGAAAAAACGGTGTATCCGAAGGTTTTGTGCGCCCAAAAGAATAGGAAGCGTTACCTATAGTTGCGTGAGATACCGCAGAGCCTGTTTGCTTGGCATAAAGAAGTAGCCCCCCGCTACCGTCCGCGTGAAATCTACCGGAGCATCTGTGTCGCCGCCGCCCGTCATCGGGCACATATCCAGCGCCAGCGACTCCTCGGACCCCGGAATGACAAATTCATCTCCCTGCTGCTTTGGCGTAATCAACGGGTCCGGCCCGTGGCGCCCGCCATGAAACCCGTCAGCATTGAGCCACGTCTGCTGCACAAACTCGAACTGCCGCTCTATGTTGGCGTTGAAGCACATGAAAAACGTGCCTTCCTCTGAATAGACAGCGGGTTCGACTTTGCTGTCGTGGCGTATCCATCCGGCGTCGACCAGACCGCTATCCTGCGGTGCCTCAAAGGTGCTGCTATAGGTACGCCCGCGCCGCAACAGCCGATGGCGGTTGTTGATCTCAAGCGTGATCTCGTGACCGGGGCGGAAACTGTCGCGCGGATTGGCGCGGCGGATATGGGATCCGATCGGGCAATACAGACCCAAGGGGTCATCCTCGCCGTGGCGGAAATCATTGTCGGGCCTTACCGGTTTCAGCAGGTCCTGCGGTATGCCAAGGGGGCCGACCTCGCGCTCCAGCTCCGACAAGGCGTCGTTGAAAAGGGTCCACCCCTGCGCGGTCCAGATCGTGTCATCCATTCCAAACGGTGCATCTACTCCCAGCCGTCCAGTACCACTGCGCGTCCGCGTAAGCGCAAAGAAGCGGTGCAGCGCGTCCAGTTCAGCGTCGGTGCTGGGGCGGCGGCCCTGGGCTGCCGTTATTGCCTTGATCCGCAACCCGACATACCGGCGCACCAGACTGTGATACCGCGCGCGATTGCGCACGCTGCGCGACACCGACGGGTTGCGCGCCAGCGAACTGCCATCGGCCCACCGGCCAATGATCTTGGCGGTAATCCATTGTTCGATCCAGATCTGGCGCGTACGCGGATTCATTGGCACCTCGCCATAAGGCCGCTGATCCATATCCCCATCCACATCCGAGTCCCGTCTATCGCTTGTCACGATATCCTTGTCGTCGGGCCCCTGCCCGATGCCCCCGGTCTTGATATCAAAGGACACATCTTCCCTGATCGCATCCGCAACGCCTTTTTGCGGCACGTGCCGCGCCTCAAGCACTGATGCCTTGTCGGACACAAACGTCTGCAAGGCTTTGTCGTTATGCAAGATCTGGCGCACAGCGAGAAAGCTGCCGCCCCGCCCGAAATCGCGCTGATCCCCGAGTTCGGACCGTCCGAACTGTGGCACCAGATCTGTCACCGGATTTTGTATCGAGGACAGCCCCGCCGCGGCGGGCGTATCGGCGGGCACGGTGATCGCCAAAGGCAGATAGCCGCGCGAATCCGGATAGCCGAGAATGAACTCTCCTGCCCCGACCACGTCGTCCCGCGCGGCCTTGCCTTTGGCAAAGGCCTGCGTGTGCCGCATGATCGGCTGCGAGATCCCGTCGCGCGTGCCAAACCCGTCGCTATGCGCTAGCCCGCGCCGCTGCACATCCGCCCGCACAGTGTTTTGGACCGTCACGCCAAAATGACCGGCCATAACCGTCACGGTGACATCCGTCTCTTTTTGTTCGTCTGCATCGCGGGCATAGGACAGTAGCAAGGCGTGGGCGGATCCATCGCTCCACCGCCAACGGGCCGGATCGGCGGGCGTGCCTGCATCGCCCAACACCCGCGCCCGCGCCGTCATGCCGCTGGCAAAGGCATGGGGCAGCGTGCCGCGCCCTTCATAGGGTGTGTCGGGAAAGCCAAGCTGCGACAGCCCCGCCGAAGACAACGCGATAAAATGCGCGGGATAGTCAGGATAGGCATCGCCAAAGCTCAGCCGCGCATCCCAGGGCGCACCGGGCACTTCGGCGTTGCGCGCGTCTTGCAGCAGCTGCCCGATGAAACGCTTGCCGCCCTGCGCCGTGTCGAAACGGATCACCCGCGCGGTCATCAGCGGATGCCGTCCCAGCCCGTTGAACAACAGCGTCTGCACCTGATCCGTCTCGATCGCATCCGCTGGCCGCGGGGCGGTATAGAACAGATTGGCCCATGCGCGACATTCATCATGGGTCAACGCCCGCGCCAGCCCATCGCGCACCAGCGCATTCGTGCGGATCATCCCCGTGGTGAGCTGCGGAAAACGGCTGTACCAGAACTGCGTTTGCACCTGCTGGCGGCGCACCCATCGTTTGAACTTGTCCCCGTCTTGTGCGCCATCCAGAAAGAACCACCGGCTGCGCGGAAAGCCCGCACAATTGTTCCACGCCATCGTTTGCCCGCGGTGCACCTTGGTGATGAAATCCTCAAGATAGCTTTCCCAACTGCCGTCATAATTGCCCTGAAAGATCAGCTTTTGACTGCCTTTAGGACAATACCAGCGCGCATAATGGATGGTGGCGAAATCCGTGACAAAGCCGGGGCGGAACCACAGGATTTTCATGTATTTGATGATGTGAAAGGCCAGCGCTGTGGTCAACCGCCGCAGCATGCCGGGCTTGAGTGCACTGACAGATGCGATGTGGTTCTGCGCATAGCCCGGCAGATCCTCCATCTGCTGCACGGCGGCAACGTGATCATGGGGCGCATAGCGGTTATCCGGCGTCTCGTCCGTCTCCACCCGTCGCAGCCATGCCAACGCAATGCCCGTTGCGGTCAATGCCAACAGCAGCGGCACCATCCACAGCGAGACATAGACATCCGCCGCCTGCAGCAAGGTGACCACGCCAAAAGCCACCAACCCCACAGGCAACAGCAGCGCCATTACCGCGAAAGCTGCCAAGGGTTTCAGCCCCAGCCCCGCATATTTCGCGATAAAGCCGGAGAACGGGAAATCCTTATGCCGCGAGAACCGCGGATAGCGATGTGACGGACGATACAGAAGCGCGGCGCGCGCGGAGTCTTTCCGCATCTCCTGTCGGATTTCGGTCATCACAGCAACCGGGTCCGTGGTCCCCTCCTGCGACAGCTGCCGGACAAGAGGCTCCGCCCACTCATACAGCTCCTTTTCAGCCTCAATCTGCCGGACGGGCATATGCTCTGTCCCGTTGAAACTCACCCCGATGGTGCCCCAAGGCTTGGTATCGGGGTGCAGCAAATGGGCACGCAATGCCGCCACAAAGCCGCCGCGTGCCCCCTCAAGATAGGGCAAAAGCACTGTGCAGGGCGTGTCGATCATCTGAGCCAGCCGCGCCAGCGCATCGCGTTGCGTGCCGTCGGTATTGAACTCTGCCAGCAGATGCGTGGGCCGTGCGTCCAGCCGCGTTTCGGCCCCCAGATTGACGAGGTTCAGGCTGGCAAAATGCACGATCCCGGTCGTATCCAACCCCTGCTTCAGGTCCGACCCTTCGTCAAGCAGCCCCTTCAGAGCAGCCCGCAACGCGTCAATATCAACGCCTTGTTTCAACGGTAGGGGTGAAACGATCGTGGACTGGGCCTGATGCCCTTCGACCATATCAAACCGCATCCGCAAACGCCCCAGATACGGGCCATAGAACTTTGGCCTTTCGGGCAGAAAGGCGATACCCGGACGCGACAGAATGACCTGAAACGCCTCGGTGATGATTTCATGCGCCATGTCGTGACCCAGACAATGATGCATCCCCAAGCCGAATGACAAATCCGGCAAAACCTGTCCGTCCTTGCCCAAGAACCCCTCCCCCGGGGCAAAACGGTTGGGATGTTTCACCACCCGCGGATCATGCAGCCCCACGGCGGTGGCAAGGATGACAGGCGCACCGGGCTTGATGCGGCGCAGTGCGTCGGGCAGACCTTGCGTGTCCACACCGTCTTTGCGCAACCGAAACTGACCGGGAAACAACGACGGATTAAAGCGCGCGATCTCGAACAGCATGTCGCGCAACGCGGTACGGGCGTGCGCATCATCGGGTGCGGCTTCGGCCCGCGCGGCACAGCGCATTGCGTGGTGAAACTGGTCAGGTTTGCGGCGCATCTGATCAAGTATCTTGCCCGCCGCCAGCGCCGTCGTGGGGACAAAGCCGGTGATCACCCCGAACAAGATCACGCGCACCGTGTCCTTGTCCGACTGCGTCCAGACCGCCCCGTCCGGTCCTGCCTGCGCCACCTCGTCCATCAACCCTTGCAGGAACCCCGCCTGTGCGGATGTCTTGCGTTCTCTGGCCGATAAATTGGCATAGGCGTTAATGCTGATGTCCAACAGATCGCAAATCCGTTTCGCCCCGATCATCGCTTGGCGTCGCACCGCAGGCGTGCCGGTAGGATCGGCAAAGATCAGCGACGAACAGGCCGCCGAAAACGCCGCGAAATTTTCAGCACTCGGGGCCGCGATGCCAAAGGTCTTCAGGCAGGCCTCCGCCGTGACGCGCATGAAGACATCACGCGCCATGTCGATCTGCCCGCCGCTATCCTCCAACAACGCCTCGGTCACGCGGCGCACCACGGGGCGTACATGGGTCACAGGATCAATCGCCGCCCAAGGACCGCGCAAAATCGCCATCTGCGCGGCATGGGTGCCCCCGTCATCGCCCAAGGCAAATACGGGCGGCCCCGCCATTTCTTCCATTTCGGGGCCAAAGGGCACACCAAACACATCAGGCCGGTGCAGTGCGGCAACGATCTCGGCATGGCGGGTGACGAAATAATAGGGGCCCAACCGCACCACCGGCCCGATCCGCTGCATCAACCGCAACCCGCCGTGTTTCAGCAGAGCTTGGGTGATCCGGCTGCGCAGCTGCGCAAACCAGCTGCCATTCAGCGCATCCAGCGAAAAATGCCGCGTCCCCAGATCAGAGGGATGCGCCCGTTCATCAGCCTGCGCCTGTCGGATACCCGCAAAGTTATCTGCATATTTCGTCATGGAACGGATGCCTTGTGCAAGGGCCCCCAAGCGACGACGCGCCCTACCTAAAACATCTCATCAATCATACGCGCGTTCTGCGACCGGTCGGAGAAAGGAAGCCAGTTAATGTAGCTGCGGTTGAAACGGGGTTCGAACTCGTACAACGCGCGTTTTGCCCGCGCCACCGCATCAGGGCGGCCCATACGGTGAAGCGCCAACACTTTGACCATATGGGAATACCAATAGGCCGGACGCAGCAACAACGCGTGATCTGCATGCTGCAAGGCTGCGGATAAATCGCCCGCCAAAAGGGCGGCCAGCGCATATTCCCCTTCAAAGCAAAAGCGCTGCGGGTGGTGCGGTGCCAGACGGATCGCGCGCTCTAGCGCGTTGATCGCTGCCAGTGGGTCCCCGTCATAGGCCAGATTGGTGCCGCGCTGGTCATGGGCAAAGGCGAGAGACGGACACAGGCGAATGGCCTCGTCCGTGTAGTGCACCGCGGCCGACTTGTTGCCCAGCCAACACTCCGCACAGCCCGCGATCCAATAGCCGCGCCCGTCCGATACATCCAGTTTGATCGCCCGCTGCGCCTGCCGCCGCGCCAATTTAATATCACGCGGATCGGCGCGACAGGTCCAGACCCGCCACAGCGTGGTCAGCGCAAGATAGATATGCGCCTCTACGTGGCCGGGATTGCGGGTGGTGATATCCTCGAAGATCATCCGCGCCTTTTCGAAATCTTCCGGCGTGAGCCGGTTGATATGCCACCGCCCCTGCCAGACCAGCGCCGCGTCGCTTTGGGCTGCCCGCGACTGGGACCGCTCTTCGTAGGCTTGCGCCAGCGCGCAGCTAAAGTTCCCCGCCACGTCGATCGCCAGTTCGCGGGCCACGGCGGCAAGATCAGCCCCCATATCGGCCGGATCCGCCGCAAGGGCAGTGAACTGGGCGCGTTTGACCGACTGGCCGGTCGTGAGATGCATCAACTCTGCCGTCAGGATCAGCTGCGTCCCGTCGGTGCGCAGCTGTCCCGTCACCGCATAGTTGGCCGTCGCGGGCCGCGCCGCCCCTGCGGCACTGCGGGCAGTGTGCACCGTCCAATCCATAAATGAAATCCAGCGATGCCGCGCCAACTGGTCCAGCACCTGTTCCCCCAGCTCCTGCGCTTGGGGGGCCGGATGATCGGCACTGGCAAAGGGCATCAACGTCACGCAGGGCACATCAAGCGGGGAGGCAACCGGGGCCACCTCACCCGCGCCGCCGCCCTGATGTGCGTCTATTTGGCGGGCCCAGAAACCGCGCTGCTCGCGCAGCCAGTTGTCAAACTCCGGATCTTTGACATCGAGCCCCTCAAGGAACTCTTCCTGCCCCGTTAGGCGATCGGCAAGCCCGCCTAGATCCAGCGCATCAACGTCCACTTGGTCCAGCGACAGCGTGACCGTGGTACGATCCGCCTGCAACACCTCGTCCATCGGGGCCAAGGCACGGCGCAAGGCAGACAGCGTCTGGCGCAGGCTCGCCGCGCCCTCACGCTCTCCGCGTTCGCTCCATAATTTGTATTGCAACCACCGTCGTTCGCGCCTGCCACCGGGGGCGACGGCCAGCAGCGCCAGCAGCGCGCGCGCTTTCTTCGACGTGATTGTAATACCCGCCCCATCGCTCAACCGCAGATCGAACGGCCCGATGACATTCAGCTTTAAGCCTAAGGTCTTATGAGATCCATCTGCCACAACAACCACACCATTTCCGCATAGGTTGAGTGTGCGGGATGCGCCGCGATCCGTCAAATTCTAATTGTGCGCACATGTTTCCCCAACGGCATTGCAAAACCCGCCCCGGCGTGGTGCATCTTTGCCAACCGAAAAATACCAGATGACATGGACGGAGCCCGACCAATGACCCAGATCGCCCCCCTTAAACGCCGAACCGGCGGACAGGTCCTAGTAGACCAGCTTTTGATCCACGGGGCCGACACGGCCTATTGCGTGCCCGGTGAAAGCTACCTCGAGGTGCTGGACGCGCTGCATGATGTGCAGGACCGCTTTACCCTGATCAACGCCCGCCACGAGGCTGGTGCCGCAAATATGGCCGAAACCTACGGCAAGCTGCATGGCACCCCCGGCATCTGCATGGTCACCCGCGGCCCCGGTGCCTGCCATGCCGCCATCGGCGTGCATATCGCGCAACAAGACAGCACGCCGATGATCCTGCTCGTGGGCCAGATCGCCCGTGACACCACCGACCGGGAGGCCTTTCAGGAGGTCGACTACCGCGCCATGTTTGGCCCCATCGCCAAATGGGCGACCCAGATTGATGATGCATCCCGCGTGCCCGAATATATGGCCCGCGCCTTCCGCGTCGCCACCTCTGGCCGGCCCGGTCCGGTTGTCATCGCCCTGCCCGAAGACATGCTGACCGATATCGTCGAAGTCGCAGATGCCCGCCCCTATACCGCGACCCAAGCGCAGCTTTCGCCAGCAAATGTCGACGCGCTGACGGCAGAGATCGCACAGGCCAAACGCCCGCTGATCCTGCTTGGCGGTTCCGGCTGGTCCGAGGACGCCGCCGCCGCGATCACCCACTTTGCCGAGACCAACAACATCCCCGTCGCGACGTCCTTCCGGCGGCAGGACATCGTGCACAACCTATCCCCCGTCTTTGCCGGCGATTTTGGCACCTCCACCGCGCCGACGCTGTTTGCCCGTCAAAAAGAGGCGGACCTGCTGATCGTCATCGGGGCTCGCCTTGGCGAAATGACCACCAAGACCTACACCACGCTACAGTCGCCCAACCCCGACACGCGTCTGGTGCATCTGCATCCCGACGCTGATGAAATCGGGCGGGTGTATTCCCCCGACCTCGGGTTTGCCGCCTGCCCCGCCGCCGCGGCATCGGCGCTTGGTGACCTTGATCTGGGCCGCGCCGACGATTGGCAGGATTGGTGCGCAAAGCTGCATGGCGATTACCTGACCGACACCGACAGCCCCAATGGCGAGGAATGGGAGCTCGACATGGGCGTCGCCCTTTGCCAGATCCGCGACAGCCTGCCCCAGGACACAATCGTGACGCTGGACGCTGGCAACCACACCGGCTGGGCGCAACGCTATCTGCGCTTTGGCCGCCCGGGCCGCATCGTGGGCTCGACCTGCGGCGCGATGGGGTATTCCGTTCCCGCGGGCGTCTCAGCGGCGCTGGCGCATAAGGATCAACTGGTGCTGTCTTTCGTCGGCGATGGCGGTTTCATGATGAGCGGTCAGGAACTCGCCACCGCCGCACAATACGGTGCGACGCCGATCGTGCTGCTGTTCAACAACGGCATTTATGGCACCATCCGCATGCACCAGGAACGTGATCACCCCGAACGCATTTCAGGCACCACGCTGATCAATCAGGACTTCTGCAAAATGGCCGAAGGCTATGGGGCCCATGCAGAACGCGTGACGAAGACCTCAGACTTTGCGGCCGCCTTTGAACGGGCCCGCGCCAGTGGCCGTCCCGCACTGATCGAATTGGTAACCAACCCCGAACAGATCTCGACCCGCACCACGATTACGAAACTGCGCGATGCGGCGAAAAGCGAATAGTCTTTAACCGCCATATTAGAGACTGATACAGCGCCTCGCCCGCAGTTTGAACTTGGGCGGGGCACCCTTCCCCGGAACGCAGACCAAAGGATCCAGCAATGATTGATCTCTATACTTGGACCACCCCGAATGGCCGTAAGGTCTCCATTCTGCTCGAAGAGTTGGGTGTGGACTATATTGCGCATACGATCGACATCACCGCCGACGCACAGTTCGCCCCCAATTTTCTAGCCATTAGCCCCAACAACAAGATTCCCGCGATCAAGGACCATGACAATGGCCTGACCTTAATGGAATCTGGCGCAATCATGTGGTATCTTGCTGATAAATATGAAAAATTCCTGCCATCAGATGCGATTTGGCGTACCAAGGTGCATGAATGGCTGATGTGGCAGATGGGCGGTCTGGGCCCGATGGCCGGACAGGCGCATCACTTCTCACAATTCAACCCGGGCAAGGCCCCCTACGCTGAAGCGCGCTATGCGACCGAAGTGCAGCGGCTGTATGGCGTGCTGGATAAGCAGCTTGAGGGGCAGGACTATATCTGCGGTGACTATTCAATCGCGGATATGGCCTGTTGGCCGTGGATTGCGCGGTATGAATGGCAGCGTGTAGATTTAACGCAGTTCCCGAATGTGCTGCGCTGGTATAAGGCGCTGCGGTCACGCGACGCTGTGGTCAAGGGCTACCAAGTGCCAAAAGACGTGGGCGAAGTTCCCCGCGGGGAACCATAAGCCGCGGGCACCGTCACAGCCCGTCGATCAGGATATCCAACGCCCGTTTCAACGCATCGCGCTCTGCCTCAAGCGAGGTCACCTTGTCGCGCAGCGCGGTGCCGGGCACGGCGGCAAGCTCTTGCACCCGCACGATCCATACGGTGCCGTCGATCTCTACCTGCGGGGTCAGACCAGGAAAGGCAGCATATCGCCCCGCCTCGCGCAGCGGTGCCACCACGCGCGAGGCGTCGATGCCGATCAAGTCGGTCTGCAGATCCACCACAAGCTGCCCGCCCGCAAGCCGGTACACATCAAACTGCGCCATAACGCGCCCTAAAAACTGCGGAAGCGTTCAAGCGGCAGGCCCTCGGCCTCCACCTCTTGCGCATAGGCATCCAGTGCCTGCTGGTTTTCGATCCGCCAGCGACGGTTGTGTTCTGCCTTGGCGGCCTCTGAAATCGCAGCCTCGGCAAGCCGCGACATGTTCAGCCCAAGCGCGCGCGCCGTTTCGGCGACGCTGGCATCTAATGTAAGATTTACTTTGACACGGCCCATGGCACCACCTCGAGTTATGCGTACAAGTCAGGAGTATAGGTGAGGATGAGGATTCGGGCAAGGCGGCGTCGGTTGGCGCGCATATATGGGCCTATCTCGCCAATCAGTCCCGACCTGTCGCAAATTAGAAGGGGCAAGACGATCCGCCCTGCCCCGTTAAACATTCAGTCTTCCTTATCGAGCGCCGCTAGGAATGCTTCGATACCGCGCTGCAATCGCGCCTTGCTCACAGCCGAGAAATCCCGCGGCAAGCGCATCTCGACCTTTCCATCCGACGCGATCACCCGCATCTCGCCCTGCGGCAGCCCAAGGCGTAAAGACGTCTTGGCTGAACTGCGGCCCGCGGGCTTTGGGGCGGTTTTCTTGGCCGTAATACCCGCACGCAAGATCGCCAGTTCGGCATCACCGTCGCGGTCGGGTTGCCTGATCAATGCCTTTTTCAGCGCCATAGCGTGCCCGGCGTTCGCATCCAGATAGCGATACACATCCAACCCAAGCACGCGCGGGATCACCTCGGGGTGTCGCAACGCACCGTCCAGATCTGCCAAGACCCGCGCGAACTGGCGGATATAGGTCTTCTTCTGCTTCAATGCAGAGGCATATAGCGTGCCGACCGCATCGCTGACATCGATGCCGGAATCTTGCGCATATAACAGGGCCAGCCGCGCCATTTCGCCAAAGGACAGGTCTTTGCGCACGAGGTTCTCATCGACCATTTTGCGGTAAAGATCTGCCAAGGGTTCCCCGCGGGGAACCAGCGCTGCGGGGATGCGGGAATAGCGCGGGTCGCCTGTTTCAGCAGCAAGCTCGCGAAAGGCGGTCAGACGTCGGAAGCCCTGAATGAGCTCATAGCCGTTGTCCGTCTGCTCTACACGAATGGGGTTCGACAGACCGACCGATTGAATCGACTGCTTCAGCTCTGCCAGCTCGGGATCGACATTCGCCGACCGGTCTCGGGTCAGCTTGTTGGTGTGCACATCCGACGTCTGGATCAAATCGGTGATCAACCCTAACCGTTTTAACCGTACATGCTCATGCGCCAAGGCATCGTTTTCGGCCCGGATAGCGGCCTCTGCCGTGGCGCGCTCAGAGGTCGCCTCCAACGTTTCCGAGATCGCACTGGCCATCGGACCACGGCGCGCAGGGGCGGGGGCAGGGGCAGGGGTCGACGTGGGCGCAGCGCTCGGGGCTGGAGAAACAACCGGATCGCTGTTCTGCAGCGGGTGTCCTTGGATGTTGTATTCTTTCACGACCGGCGGCGCAGGCTTATCGTTCCCCGCGGGGAACCCCGCCGCTTCTTCCTCGTCATCCAGTTCGAAGTTGATGTCAAAAACAGACCGCTTCTTAACCATTATTCATCCTCCAGCTTATCCCACGCGTCCACCAGCGTGGTACGGAATTCATCATAGGCCCGATCAAAGGAAGCCCGTGCGCGGCGCCAAGTCTCGCGGGTCATCTGACGATAATCCATCTCGTAGATCGACGACAGGAACCGGCCAGACTGCTCGACCGCGCGGGTCATTTCAATCGGGTGCTCTGCTACATGTGGCTTGAAAACCTGATGAAAGGCTGACTGCATCGCACGGTGTAGATCGTTATTAGGCTCGAAACGGGTCAATAGAAACTTGATGTCGGCAAACGCCTTCACCGGATCCGTGCCCGTCGGCAACCGACCGCGGAAGCGACCGAGATCCTCCAGCGCCTCGGAAAGCTGGCCGATAAAGCTGGTGGTGCTGTCATATTCCCAATAGCCCGGGCCCGACGGAATGTACAAAACATCCGCCGCAAAAACCGCGTTCATAGATTGATACCCAATGGCAGGGGGGCAGTCGAAGATGATCAGGTCGTAGGCGTCGGGCGGGATCGTATCAAGGTAGCGCGACACCGCGGCAAAGAACGACCATTCAGGGTTCAGGTGCCGGTACTGCGCGCTGGCAAATTCGACAAAGGCCGCATTGGCGCAGCTCGGGACAAGATCAATCGTCGGCCAGCTGGTTGGCTTGATGAAATCGGTCGCCCGCAACTCGCTAAGCCCCATGCCGGTGACAGAGGCAGGCAGTTTGCGTTGGGGCAGGGTGGCCCCGCTTTCGGCACCGCCCTGAACCGCATTCATCCGCTCTGTCTCGCGGATAAGATCGCGAGCCATGATGCCCCAGACGGTGACCTCTTCCGACACATCCGACAGCCCCATCGAATGGCTGAGCGTGGCCTGCGGATCAAAATCCACGGCCAGTACGCGGTAGCCGTCCAGTGCGGCGGCATGGGCGAAATGCAGCGCGACGGTAGACTTGCCCGCGCCACCCTTGAAGTTCGCGATCGCGGCGCGCACCGCCCGTTTGCCCGCAGGCCGCGGCGGCATCAGCGAACGGTTCTTGATTTTGAGCTTGCGACGCAGCTCGTTGATTTCCTCCAGCGAATACCAGCGCTGGCGGCCTTCTTCCTCGACTTGCCCCTCGGGCAGGGACGGGTCTGCCGCCAGCCTGCCGCGCAGGGTCGATGGGTTGGTCTTAAAGATCAGCTCCGCCACCTCCCAGCTTGAGAACCGGCGCAGGGTCTTTTCCATCTCAGGCGAATACGTCTGATGCCGGATGTGCCCCTGCATCTTGAGCGACTGCGCCTGAAGCTTTGCCAGGTCCGCATAGGTAAACATAAGCTGTCCTTTTCCCTACCCGTTCCCCGCGGGGAACCACAACGCCGCGCGCTGTGGCGACACCGGAAAACCCGTAAGAGAACGCTAATTACTACTCAATTTGGATTTACGCTGAATTTGCATCTTATGGAAAGACATTTATTCTATGAACGGGGTCGCAATATCCCTTATACCACACGGCCACGACGCGATTCGCCACATAGCACCCGCTTTATAGCTCAAGCACGGAAATATAGGGGGACAGCAGGATCGGCACCGCGAGATATTGGGGGACAAAATCGCTGTATTAGGGGACGCCCTGTCTGTCCCTCTATACCAGTGATACCTTAACTTTCAATTTTGAATGGGAAAGAAAGAGGGTCGGGGCAAAACCAATCCTTGACAGAATCGGGTTTCCGGACGCAAATCAGGGAAGAGGCGGAAAGGACGTTGTCCACGCCCCGAGGATCCACAAAGAGATCGAACTGAGGCTGCACATTCACACCGTGCCAGATCGGAGCAGCTATGCTTTCACCCAAACCCGTGGGGCGCGACGCCGCCGCGCGCAAATACGACATCATCACTGCCTTGGGGGCCTATGCCCTTGCCGGTGGTAAACACGATCACCGTTTGGTGTTGCGCTTCATTACACTAGTGACGGCGCGCTACAACTGGGCCCGCAACGAACTGGCCGTCGGTCAGCGCGAGATCGCCCAGCTGTGGTCCGTTGATGAGCGCACCGTCAAACGCGAGATGGCAAAGCTGCGCGGGTGTGGCTGGCTCGTGGTCAAACGACAGGGCGCGCGCGGACGGGTGACGGAGTACGGGCTCGACCTTGATGCGATCCTTGAAATGACGCGGCCGCAGTGGCCGCATGTTGGCCCCGACTTTGATCTACGGATGCAAGGGGCACCCGAACCTACACGCGTTGTGCCATTGCCGGTACGCGGCACCGCGCCGACACCGCCGGTTGAGGGCGGGAGCGAATGGGCGTTGGCACAGACCGTGCTGCATGCCGAAGACGCGGGTGTCTATGGCAGCTGGCTGCATAACCTCACGCGGCACGATCGGGCAGGGGGGCGTGTGACGCTTCAAGCCCCGAGCCGTTTTCACGGTGCCTATGTCCAGACCCACCTGACCACCCGCGTGCTGGCTGCACTGCAAGCTGTCGATAGTGATGTCTCTGACGTCGTGATCATCGCCTGAACCAGGCTGCCAGATTTGCCTCACCCGTTGCACCACGCTTTACCATTGTAATCCGCCAAAACGCGGGCGACATTCGCCGCAAATGGGGAAGGGGAGCATATCATGCATTTGAACGGACAAGCGGCCATCGTCACAGGTGGTGCATCAGGATTGGGCGGGGCCACGGCTGAATTTCTGGCACAGGCCGGGGCCAAGGTGACCATCTTTGATATGAACGCCGAATTGGGCGAAGATAAAGCCGCCGCCATTGGTGGCAAATTCCTGCGTGTTGATGTGACTGACGAGAGCGCCGTCGAGGCGGCGATTGCCAAGGCCGAAGGGCTGCACGGTAAGGCGCGAATTCTGGTGAACTGTGCAGGCATCGGGCCGCCCGCGAAGGTGGTGGACCGGGATGGCGCGGCGCTGCCGTTGGCGAGCTTTGCAAACGTGGTGAATGTAAACTTGCTGGGGTCATTCAACGTGCTGTCGAAATTCGCGGCCGCGCTGCACAAGGCAGAGCCTGTGGGCGAGGAGCGGGGCGTGATCATCAACACGGCCTCGGTCGCGGCGTTCGACGGGCAGATCGGGCAGGCGGCCTATGCCGCGTCTAAGGGCGGGATTGTGGGCATGACCTTGCCCGTCGCCCGCGAGCTGGCGCGCTATGGCATCCGCGTGATGACGATTGCGCCGGGGCTGTTTCTGACTCCGCTTCTGGCCAGTCTGCCGCAAGAGGCGCAGGATTCGCTCGGCGCGCAGGTGCCCTTTCCCAGCCGCTTGGGCGATCCGTCCGAATACGCCAAAATGGTCGGCGCGATCATCGATAACCCGATGTTGAACGGTGAAACGATCCGCCTTGATGGCGCAATCCGGATGGCGCCGAAATAGAGACTACTTAGGGAGGAAAGCACATTGGCACATGCCTATATCGTAGAAACAGCCCGCACCGCAGGGGGACGTCGTGGCGGCGCGCTGCGCGACTGGCACCCTGCTAATCTGGGGGCCGAGGTACTGAACGCGCTGGTCGCACGCGCGGGGATCGACGGCGCGGTCATTGATGACGTGATCGTCGGCTGCGTCAGTCAGGGCGGAGAGCAATCCTTTGCCTTCGGGCGCAACTGTGTGCTGGCGTCGACCCTGCCGCAATCCGTGCCTGCAGTGACCATTGACCGGCAATGCGGCAGCTCGCAACAAGCGGTGCAATTCGCGGCGCAGGCGGTGATGTCGGGCACGCAGGATGTGGTTGTCGCCATGGGTGTCGAAAGCATGACGCGTGTGCCGATGGGATCGAACGTGTCGCTTTATGCCAAGGCGGGATTGGGCGAGGGCCCGTTCAGCGACCGGATCGAGGCGCGCTACGGCACCAAGAATTTCAGCCAGTTTATCGGCGCAGAGATGGTCGCGCAAAAGCACGGGTTCACCCGCGAAGAACTGGACGCCTACGCGCTGGAGAGCCATCGTCGCGCCACGGCCGCGCGAGACGGCGGGGCCTTTGACGCCGAGATCATTCCGCTGGCCATCGACGGCGGGATGCACACGCGTGACGAAGGTATCCGTGATGATGCCTCGCTTGCGTCGATCGCTGGCGTGAAGCTGTTGGACCCTAACGGGATGATCTCTGCCGCGAATGCGTCGCAGATTTGCGACGGTGCGGCGGGGGTGTTGGTCGTGTCCGAGGCGGCGCTGAAGAAATACAACCTGACCCCAAAGGCGCGGATCGTGAATCTGACCGTGACGGCGGGCGACCCTGTGATCATGCTTGAGGAACCTTTGCCTGCCACCGACCGCGCGTTGGAACGGGCAGGTATGAAGATCGATGATATTGATTTGTTCGAGGTCAACGAAGCCTTTGCGCCGATCCCGATGGCCTGGGCGAAACACACTGGTGCCGATCCGGCCAAGTTGAATGTGAACGGCGGCGCGATTGCGCTTGGGCATCCGCTGGGCGCATCCGGGGCGCGGCTGATGACGACGCTGGTGCACAGCCTGCATGCGCGCGGCAAGAAATACGGTTTGCAGACCATGTGCGAAGGCGGCGGCATTGCCAACGTCACGATTATCGAGGCGCTGTAGTCGCAACCATAAGAAGGAGATGAGGGACGTAACGTCCGTCATTTCCAAAGGCCGCACATCCTGACAAGTTGCAGGAAAATAATACGTCCCGGAGGAACAAGATGACGCTACCCGCCCTTTTCGACAATTTGCGTATCCCGCTGATTGGCAGCCCGCTGTTCATTATCTCGAACCCTGATCTGGTGATTGCACAGTGCAAGGCCGGTATCGTGGGTAGCTTTCCTGCGCTGAATGCACGCGAAGCAGAAGGGGAGCCGATCGAGCTGGACCGCTGGCTGACGCGCATCAAGGAAGAGCTGGACCGTCACAACCAAGCCAACCCCGACAATCCCGCCGCCCCTTATGCGGTGAACCAGATTGTGCATAAATCCAACACCCGTCTCGAGCGCGACGTAGAGATTTGCGTCAAGCACGAGGTGCCACTGTGGATCACGTCCTTGGGCGCACAGGAATGGCTGAACGACGCGGCGCATGGTGCGGGTGGTGTGGTCTTGCATGACATCATCAACAACCGCTTTGCACATAAAGCGATTGAAAAAGGGGCCGATGGTCTGATCGCTGTGGCGGCTGGTGCAGGGGGCCACGCCGGGGCGTTGTCGCCACTGGCGCTGATTCAGGAAATTCGCGAATGGTTTAACGGGCCGGTATTCTTGTCCGGTGCGATTGCCAAGGGCGACAGCATTCTGGCGGCGCAGGCTATGGGTGCGGATGGTGGCTATGCCGGGTCGGCGTTTATCGCCACGCAAGAAGCCAATGCTGACGACCGTTATAAACAGATGATCGCGGATTCGGGCGCGTCGGATATCGTCTATTCCGATTTGTTCACCGGGGTTTGGGGCAACTATCTGAAGTCCTCGATCGAGGCGCAGGGGATGGACCCGAACAACCTTGAACGGTCCGACCCGTCGAACATGAACTTTGGGGCTGACCGCGAAAAGCCCAAAAGCTGGAAAGAGATTTGGGGGGCCGGGCAGGGGATTGGCGCCGTCAAGGATGTGCGCCCCGCCGCCGAGGTGGTAGAGCGTCTGGCAACAGAATACGCCGCCGCCCGCAAACGTCTGTTCGATCAGACCGCGTGAGTGTAAAACAGGCCGTCCCTTCGGGGGCGGCTTTTTTGATGCGAGGACAGAGATAGCGATGCACGACACACCGCAGACGACATTGCGCCGATTGTTCGACCGGGCCGTCGCGGTGGCGGACCCGATGCAATCGCTGGCCACGCATCTGCCGCCCAAACCGGCGGGCCGCGTCGTGGTGATCGGCGCGGGCAAGGCAAGCGCGCGCATGGCAGAGGCCGTCGAGGCGGCGTGGGGTCCTTGTGACGGTTTGGTGATCACCCGCTATGGATATGCGCGCCCCTGTCAGGGGATCGAGATTGTCGAGGCCGCGCATCCCGTGCCCGATGCAGCCGGACAGGCGGCAACCGCGCGGATGTTAGAGCTGTTGAGCGGCTTGGGGGAGGGGGACTTTGTGCTGGCGCTGATCTCGGGCGGGGCGTCGGCGCTGCTGACCGCGCCCTTGGGGGAGATTACGCTGGCCGAAAAACAAGCGGTGAACGCGGGGTTGCTGGCCTCTGGTGCGCCGATCACGCAGATGAATGTGGTGCGCAAGCATCTGTCGCAGGTCAAAGGCGGTCAGCTGGCGGCGGCGGCTTATCCGGCGATGATGCACACATTGATGATCTCGGATGTGCCGGGGGATGATATGGCGATGATCGGGTCCGGCCCGACGGTGGGCGATGCCACCACATCGCAGGACGCGCAGGCGATTTTGACGCAGTGGGGCGTGGCGGTTCCGGCCTCGGTCACGCGGGCCCTGGCTGCGGGGTCACAGGTCGTGCCGCCCGGTGATCCGCGGTTGTCGCGGGTGATGAACCGGATTTATGCGGCCCCCAAGCAATCGCTGGATGCGGCAGAGGCTTTGGCCGAGGCGGAGGGGTATCGCGTGATCCGTCTGGGCAATGATATTGAGGGCGAGGCCCGCGAGGTCGCCCGTGCCCATGCCGCCTTGGCCCTGCAAGAACAGGCGCGTCTGCGTCATGGCGATGCGCCGGTGATAATCCTGTCGGGTGGGGAGCTAACGGTCACACGGCGCGGGGAGGGCGTTGGCGGACCGAATGCGGAATACGCGCTCGCCTTGATGTTGGCATTAGACGGGGCGGCGGGCGTCTGGGGGTTGGCCTGCGATACCGACGGCGTCGACGGCGCGGCCGAGGTCGCAGGGGCCATCATCGGACCCGACAGTTTGGACCGTGCACAGGCGGCAGGAGTTGATGCGAAGGCGGCGCTTGCCGCAAATGACGCGCATGGTTTCTTTGATTGTATTGGCGGTCAGGTCATAACAGGACCGACGCTTACGAACGTCAACGACTTCCGTGCACTGGTTGTATTCCCAGGTTAGAATTCAATTGTGGATTGGATAGCGTTTAAGAATGGATTCTCAAGGGTCGTTGCGACGGTTACCGCTATCTTAGTTTCATGAGTTCTTCCCTGAATGCTTCCGTTGGTGTGCGCCATCCCAGACACTTTCTGGGCGTGCCGTTCAAGCGGTCGCAAATCGACTTCATATCTCGATTTGAGAGCGCGGCCACAGGCGCATCTCTTGGTAGGTAGCGCCGCGCACGCTTGTTCAGGTTTTCGACGGAACCCTTTTGCCACGGGGCTTGCGGATCACAGAACCATGCCTCGGTTCCGATTCCAGGTTCCAGCTTGCGCCAATTCCTAAACT
>NZ_FNJD01000006.1 GCF_900103185.1 Sulfitobacter litoralis | reverse complement strand
AACTCTTCCCGCACTCATTGCAGTAGTAGGATCGATTTTCGCTTGAACCTTTGATTTGCCCTCGCGCATGGCCCGCGTTCACTGAATGCAGAATCGGCGGCAATGTGAAGGAGGAACAGAGAGCGTTTCTGCATGCGTTCACGGAGAATCCACCCACGGTCCGTGGGGCGAGCTTCTGACTGATTGCTCCTCTCGAAGAATTCTTCGAGAGTTTCTCTGCGTATTTAAGGTCATTGGATTTTATAGCCATAAGGCATATCAATGCCTTATGGCCTCCCAGTGTCAACGTTAGATGTCAGCGAACCACATAAATCAGAACGGCTGGGGGCTGGCCCCCACGCGGCCCTTGGCCGCTTCCCACGGAGTTTATTTGGCAAAATGAAGCGGGGCGGGGTTAGAAGATCGACCAGCCCATTTCGCGGGCGAGCCGCGCCATGGCTTGGGTGCCCTTTTTCGAATTGCCATAGCGGTTGAGGCCCGGCGACCAGACCGCGATGCTGGCGCGACCGGGGACAATGGCGAGGATGCCACCGCCGACGCCGGATTTCGCTGGAAGCCCCACACGGTAGGCAAAGTCGCCCGACCCGTCATAGTGCCCACAGGTTAGCATCAGCGCGTTCAGCCGTCGAATGCGTGCCGGCAGAATCATGCGCGGCAGCTTGTCGGTTTCGATCAGGAACCGTCCGGCCATTGCCAGTTGCCGCGCGGACATATCAATAGCGCAGTGGTGGAAATAAGTGCCGAGCGTCTTTTCAGGTGCATTGTTCAGATTGCCGCAGGATGCCAGAAAATGCGCCAGCGCAAAGTTGCGGTGACCGTGAGCGGTTTCGGATGCCGCGACTTTTTCATTGATGTGGATGTCATCATCGCTGGCGGCTGCGCGCACGAACTGCAGGATCTCTGCCAGCGTCTCGCGCGGTTCGCGCCCCGTCAGCACTTCGTCAGTGGTGACAATCGCGCCGGCATTGATAAAGGGATTGCGCGGCCGGCCCTGCTCCGCCTCGAGCTGCACGATAGAGTTGAACGCCCGTCCCGACGGTTCGCGTCCCACGCGTTTCCATAATTGGTCGCCGGATCTGCCAAGGGCGATGGCGAGCGTGAAGATCTTGGTGATGGATTGCACCGAGAACGGTGTATCCACGTCTCCGGCGGTGAAGACTTCGCCATCCGCCGTGGTCACGACGATCGCAAATTGCGCGGGATCGACAGAGGCCAACTGCGGGATATAGGCTGCTATATCACCCCAGTCATCCGTGGCGCGCATGTCAGCGTTGAGCTGGGCTAAAATCTCTGGCAGATGGGGCATTAAAGGCTCCGAACGTTTCAGGGTCATCGCTAACAGGAGAGCAGGCATGATACCAGTTCAAGGTTTGACCGGCGCAAAGGTCGCCATTCTGGGGCTCGGGCGGTCGGGCTTGTCTGCGGCCCGCGCGCTGGCGGCAGGGGGGGCGGTGCCGGTTTGTTGGGACGATAACCCCGCAGCGCGTGGCGCGGCGCAAGCAGAAGGGTTCGATTGTGTTGATCTTGGCCAACCGGGTGCCTTTGACGATATCGCCCGGTTGATTGTCTCGCCCGGTATCCCGCATCTGTACCCCGCGCCCAATCCCGTCATCGTGGCCGCACAAGAGGCCGGCGTCGCGGTCGACAACGATATCGGGCTGTTCTTTCAAAGCTTTGCGACTTTGGCCTGGGACAACTTTGATGTCGTACCCAAGATCATTGCGATCACCGGATCGAACGGCAAATCAACCACATCGGCGTTGGTGCATCACATCCTCAAGCATGCAGGGCGACCGACACAGCTGGCCGGTAACATCGGACGCGGCGTGCTGGACATCGAACCCGCGATTGATGGCGAGGTCGTGGTGCTGGAATTGTCGAGCTACCAGACCGATTTGGCGCGCAACCTGACCCCGGATGTCGCCGTGTTCACGAACCTCAGCCCCGATCATCTGGATCGCCATGCAGGCATGGGCGGCTATTTCGCGGCCAAACGTCGGCTGTTTGCCGAAGGCGGGCCGGACCGCGCCGTCATCGGTGTGGACGAACCCGAAGGGCGTTTTCTTGCAGGACAACTGAGCGAAGGGGCTGCCGACGACAGGGTGATCCGCGTTTCGGTTGATCGCAAGCTCACCGGGCTTGGCTGGCAGGTCTTTGCGCGCAAGGGGTTCTTGTCGGAGTATCGCAATGGCAAACAAGTGGCGTCGATCGATCTGCGCGGTGTGACCGGACTGCCCGGCGCTCATAACCACCAAAACGCCTGCGCCGCCTATGCCGCCTGCCGCACGCTGGGGTTCGCGCCCAAGATTATCGAGGCGGCGTTCCATTCGTTTGGCGGCCTGCCGCATCGCAGCCAGACCGTGGGCGAGGCGGGTGGTGTTCGCTTTGTCAACGACAGCAAGGCCACCAATGTGGACAGCGCCGTTAAAGCGCTGGCGGCGTTCCAGAATATACGTTGGATTTGCGGTGGGCTGGAGAAAGAGGGGGGCTTGGGCAGCTTGTCAGCGGCCATTGAGACCGTTCGCAAAGCCTATGTTATCGGGCGCGAGGCGGCGCAGTTCGCCATGAAGCTGGGCGTAGAGGCAGAGGTCTGCGGCACGATGGAGGTCGCAGTCGCGCGCGCTGTCGAAGAGGCAGAGGCGGGGGACGTCGTGTTGCTGGCCCCTGCGGCGGCAAGCTTTGATCAATACGACAGTTTCGAGCGGCGCGGAGAGGACTTTGTCGCGCAGGTGCAAAAGCATCTGGCAGACGGGTAAGCGCGTCCTTGATGACGTGACAGAGGGGGGCGCTGCCCCCGCCGCCTTTGGCGGCTCCCCCGGGATTTGGGGCCACTTGGAAATTACTGTTTCTGCGCGATATGGGCGGCGCAGGCCATCGCCGAGGACCATGCCCACTGGAAGTTATAGCCGCCCAGCCAACCGGTCACGTCGACGGCCTCGCCAATGAAGTAGAGACCGGGGCGTATTTTTGCCTCCATCGTTTTGGACGATAGAGCATCGGTGTCGATCCCGCCAAGGGTGACTTCGGCGGTGCGGTAGCCTTCGGTGCCCGAAGGGGTCATCGTCCAGTTCGACAGCGCGTCAATCAACGCGGTGAGCTTTGCGTCCGACCAATCTGCGAGGTTGCCGCCCAAATCCATGATGCCCGCAAGGTGATCGACCAGCCGCGCGGGCAGGTGATGGGCGAGTTCGGTCGTGAGGTTGCGGCGGCCATAGCTTTGGCGTTGCGCGCGCAGTTTGCTCAGCAGATCAATGTCGGGCAGCAGGTTGACCGTGATCGGTGCGCCTTCAGTCCAGTAGCTGGAGGCTTGAAGGATCGCAGGGCCGGAAAGGCCACGGTGGGTAAACAGCAAGGCTTCGTCAAACGCGGGGCCTTGGGCGGTCACACGCGCAGGCGTTGCGGTGCCGGATATCGGGGCAAAGCGTGCGTCGGTGAAAGTAAAGGGGACCAGCCCTGCGCGGGTGTCGGTCATGGGAATGCCCATCTGCGCCGCGATCTCGTAGGCGCGACCAGTCGCGCCCATCTTGGGAATAGATTTCCCGCCTGAAGCAACGACAAGATTGCGCGCGGTGATCGGCGTTGTGCCGTCGGGCGTGTGCAAGGTCATACTGTAGCCGGCATCCGTCGCGGCGATATCGGTTAGCGTGCTGAGCAACTGCAAATCCACACCAGCCTTTTGCATCAGTCCGCGCAGCATGGCGACAATCTCTTTGGCGGAGGTGTCGCAGAAGAGCTGGCCGAGGGTTTTCTCGTGCCATGCGATGCCATGCGCGTCGACCAGTTCGATGAAATCCCACTGGGTATAGCGTGCAAGGGCTGATTTAGCGAAATGGGGATTGGCGCAGATGAAGGCTTGGGGCGTGCAGTGCATATTGGTAAAGTTACAGCGCCCGCCGCCCGAGATGCGGATTTTCTCGCCCGGTGCTTTGGCATGGTCCACGACCAACACCGACCCGCCCGCGTGGGCCGCGCACATCATGCCTGCGGCCCCTGCGCCTAAAATGACCGTATCATATTGCATGGTCCCGCCTTTGCCTGAGCAGGGCAGGTCGGTCAAGTGGATGTGAGCGGGGTGGCAATCACGCGGATGAGCATTACCTCCGACAGTAACGAAGCAATTACAGGAGAGACCCGATGAACGTACTAGACGCAGGCAACGCATTTCCGAAACTAACCGTGGCAGAGCTGCAGGGCGGGATGCTGACCCTTGGCACCCCACGGGGCGAATTTGACTGGCAATTGGTGGTCGTCTACCGCGGGCTGCACTGCCCGATCTGCAAAACCTATCTCAAGACGCTGGACGGGTTGGTCGCGGACTTTAACGAGGCTGGCGTAGACGTCGTGGCGGTGTCGGGCGACCCGAAAAATAAAGCGCGCGAGATGGCGCAAGAGCAAGACCTGTCCCTGACTGTGGGCTATGATTTGAGCATCGCGCAAATGCAGGATCTTGGGCTGTATGTCTCCGACCCGCGTAGCCCGCTCGAGACCGACCAGCCCTTTGCCGAGCCGGGCGTCTTTGTCGTCAACGCTGATGGCAATATCCAGATTCTCGATATCTCGAACGCGCCATTCGCAAGGCCTGACCTGGAAGGGCTGCTGAAGGGTATCAAGTTCGTGCGTGACAATGACTATCCGATCCGCGGCACACACGCGGGCGCATAGGCAGCTTTGCGCGGGGCTGGTTAAAACAGACTAGCCCCGCGTGACCTTTCGCGCTACACTGCAAGTTAGACCCCGAAAAGGGGCGGAACGAGGCAGTGTAAGGCAGGTCCCATGACAGAAATGGTCTATGGTGCGGTTCCCGTTCGGGATGGCGAACCGATTCTTCCAAAATGGTGGCGTACGATCGACAAATGGGCGATGTCTTGCATCCTCCTGTTGTTTGCCGTGGGCATGTTGCTAGGGCTGGCCGCGTCGCCGCCCTTGGCCGCGAAAAACGGGTTTGACTCGTTCCATTATGTACAGCGGCAGGCCGTCTTTGGCGTGCTGGCTGTGATCGCGATGGTGCTGACGTCAATGATGACACCGATTATGGTCCGTCGCTTGGCGATTGTCGGCTTTCTTCTTTCTTTTGTCGCGCTGGCCCTGCTGCCGTTCTTTGGAACGGATTTCGGCAAGGGTGCTGTGCGCTGGTATTCGATGGGTTTTGCGTCCTTCCAGCCGTCAGAATTCCTCAAGCCCGGCTTTGTGGTCGTCGCGGCGTGGATGATGGCGGCGGCGCTCGAGATCAACGGCCCTCCGGGCAAGACGTGGTCCTTTGCCTTGTGTATTTCTATCGTGTTGATGCTGGCGCTACAGCCCGACTTTGGGCAGGCGTGTCTGGTGCTGTTCGGCTGGGGCGTGATGTATTTTGTGGCAGGTGCCCCTTTGGTGCTGCTGGTCGGTATGGCTGGCCTCGTCGTACTGGCAGGCACTTTTGCCTATTCCAATTCAGAACACTTTGCCCGCCGGATTGACGGCTTCTTGTCGCCCGATATCGACCCGCGCACGCAGCTTGGCTATGCCACGGATGCGATCCGCGAAGGCGGTTTGTTCGGTGTTGGTGTGGGCGAGGGGCAGGTGAAATGGTCGCTGCCCGATGCGCATACCGATTTCATCATTGCCGTTGCGGCCGAAGAATACGGGCTGATCCTCGTGATGTGTGTTATCGCGCTTTATGCCGTGATCGTTGTGCGGTCGCTGCTGCGTCTGGTGCGCGAGCGGGATCCCTTTGTGCGTCTGGCAGGCACCGGACTGGCGTGTATGTTCGGCGTGCAGGCGATGATCAATATGGGCGTTGCCGTGCGGCTGCTGCCGGCCAAGGGTATGACATTGCCGTTTGTCAGCTATGGCGGGTCGTCGGTGATTGCATCGGGTATCGCCGTGGGCATGTTGCTGGCGTTTACACGGTCGCGGCCGCAGGGCCAGATTTCTGACCTACTTGGACGAGGTCGCGCCCGATGAGCGCCCCGATGCTGGTGATCGCGGCGGGTGGCACGGGCGGGCATATGTTCCCCGCGCAGGCGCTGGCCGAAGTCATGTTGGCCCGCGGCTGGCGGGTAAAGCTGTCGACGGACGCGCGCGGTGCGCGCTACACAAGCGGCTTTCCCGACGCGGTCGAGATCCAGCAGGTCAACAGCGCAACTTTCGCGCGCGGCGGGCTCGTGGCCAAGGCGATTGCGCCGTTTCGAATTATGGGCGGTGTGATTGGCGGCGTCTTTGGGATGCTGCGCGATAAACCTGATGTGGTTGTCGGCTTTGGGGGCTATCCGTCGATCCCCGCTCTGGCCGCGGCATGGGTGCTGCGCAAACCACGCATGATCCATGAACAAAACGGCGTCTTGGGGCGGGTCAATAATCTGTTCGCCAAACGCGTCGATGCGGTGGCGTGCGGGACATGGCCGACCACGCTTCCCGACGGGGTAAGCGCGCAACATACTGGCAATCCGGTGCGTGCAACCGTGCTGGAACGGGCCGGTGCCGGTTATATCGCGCCCGGTGATTATCCGATGGAGCTGTTAGTGATGGGCGGCAGCCAGGGCGCGCGGATCCTCAGCGAGGTCATCCCCCCCGCCATCGCCGATCTGCCGCTGGATCTATTGCGCAATATCCGCGTGAGCCATCAGGCACGCGACGAAGACGGTGAACGCGTCGCGGCTTTCTATGCCGAAAATGGTATCAGCGCAGATGTGCAGCCGTTTTTCCACGATGTGCCGCGCCGCATGTCCGAAGCGCAGCTGGTGATCAGCCGCGCGGGCGCGTCCAGCGTCGCCGATATCTCTATTATCGGGCGGCCCTCTATCCTGATCCCCTATGCGGCTGCCACAGGCGATCACCAATCCGCGAATGCCCGCGGGCTTGTCGACGCCGGTGCCGCGATCATGGTGCCCGAAAACATGGCAAATCCCGACAGCCTGCGCGCCCAAATTGAAATGGTGCTGACCCACGCCGATGGCGCGTTGCAGATGTCACGCGCCGCCCTATCTGTCGCCAAACCAGACGCCGCAGAAGAACTCGCCCAGATGGTGGAAGCCCTGGCAACCGAAGGAAAGAAACGATGAACGCAGCCACGAAGCTTCCGACTGATGTGGGCCCGATCCATTTCGTAGGCATCGGCGGTATCGGCATGTCAGGCATTGCCGAAGTGTTGTTGAACCACGGCTATCGCGTGCAGGGGTCTGATCTGAAGTCGACCAAGATCACAGACCGTCTGGTGGATCTTGGCGCGACTGTTTTCGAGGGTCAGCAGGCCGCGAACATCGAAGGGGCCGCGGTTATTGTGATCTCTTCCGCGATCAAACCGGGCAACCCCGAACTTGATGCGGCACGGGTGGCAGGGCTGCCGATCGTGCGCCGCGCAGAGATGCTGGCAGAGCTGATGCGCTTGAAATCCAACATCGCCGTTGCCGGAACCCACGGCAAGACAACCACGACAACGATGGTGGCCGAACTGCTGGTCAAAGGTGGCATCGACCCGACTGTCGTGAATGGCGGGATCATCCACGCCTATGGCTCGAATGCACGTATGGGGCAGGGCGAATGGATGGTGGTCGAATCGGATGAATCCGACGGCACCTTTAACCGTTTGCCGGCGACCATTGCGATCGTGACCAACATCGACCCTGAACATATGGAGCATTGGGGCGACTTTGATACCCTGCGCAAAGGGTTTCTGGACTTCGTATCAAACATTCCGTTCTACGGGCTGGCGGTTTGCTGCATTGACCACCCCGAAGTGCAAGCGCTGGTGGGCAAGATCACCGACCGCCGCGTGATGACATATGGCTTTAACACGCAAGCCGATGTGCGCGCGATCAACCTCCACTACAAGGCGGGCGTGGCGCATTTCGATATCGTGTTTCAGGCCGAAGGGATCACAATCAAGGATTGTAGCTTGCCAATGCCGGGGGATCATAACGTATCCAACGCAATGGCGGCGGTTGCGGTGTCCAGACACCTTGGCATGAAAGCCGAAGAAATCCGCGCCGCACTGGCGGGCTTTGGCGGTGTGAACCGGCGCTTTACCAAAGTGGGTGAAGTCGACGGTGTGACCATAATCGATGACTACGGTCACCACCCGGTTGAAATCACCGCTGTGCTCAAGGCTGCACGTCAGGCCACCGAAGGGCGCGTCATCGCCGTGCACCAGCCCCACCGCTACAGCCGCCTGCACCACCATTTCGAAGAATTCTGTGCCTGCTTTAACGATGCCGATGTGGTTGGCATCGCCGAGGTCTATGCCGCCGGCGAAGACCCCATCGAAGGGGCAGGGCGCGACGATCTGGTTGCAGGGCTGATCCGTCACGGCCACCGCGATGCCCGCGCCGTTCAAAGCGAGGAAGATCTGGCGCGGCTTGTGCGCGAGAAGGCAGGTCCGGGGGATATGGTTGTTTGCCTCGGGGCGGGCACCATCAGTACATGGGCCAACGCCTTGCCCGACGCGCTGGCTGCGTTAAAGAAGGAAGCCGTATAAATGGCACCGACCCCTGTATATGGGGGCCGGTTATGACCTTGCTTTGGGCTTGCATCCTGTGGGTCTTTTGCTCGGCCACGGTGGCGACGCTGCCGATGCGTCTTCAATATATTCCCGGTATCTTACTGCTGATTGCCGCACCTGTGCTGATCGTTCTGATCGGCCTTCAGGAGGGCTGGCTGTTCACCTTGCTCGCACTTGCTGCCTTTGTGTCCATGTTCCGCAATCCCTTGCGCTTTTTGCTGGCCAAGCTGCGCGGACAAAACCCCGAGGTACCCAAATGAGTATATCCCTGGTTCTTGCCTGTTTCTGGGCCGTCGTCGCGAATGTGCTGGCGATGACGCCCAGTTCTGACCAGCACTGGCGCAGCGCCTATGTGCTGATTGCCGTGGGTATCCCCGTACTGGGCTATGTTACGGTACAGCACGGCCCTTGGGTCGGAATGCTGATACTTGCGGCGGGCTGTTCGGTGCTGCGCTGGCCCGTGATCTATTTTATGCGCTGGCTGCGCGGTGCTGCTGTGCGGGATGCGCCAGAATGAATCTGACGCTGGTCATTCTTATCAGCATTCTCGTCGTGTGGATGCTGGCCTCTGGTTGGTGTGGGCTGGCGCGGCGCTATGGCGGCTTTGTGCTGGTCTTGCTGATTGGATTGGCGCTGAACTGGGCGTGGATGATCTGGGGCTTAGGCGCAAAACCATTCGAGCGACCGGTGTTCATGGCCCAAGCCGCGGCCACGGGATATGCGGTCTGCGCGTTCCTTGTCGGATGGGTCGCCGGTCGCCTGACACGGGCCCTGCGTGCAAACCGCCTTGATTAACGCGCCAGCGGTCCACCTGCCTTTTAGCCGCGTGGAAAATTGACCTCCCCGCCAAAGAAAGCTACGCGAAGCCCATGACAGATATTTCCTTTCCCGATATGCGCGGCAAGCTGACGCAAAACCGTCCCTTGGCTGATCTGACGTGGCTGCGTGTGGGCGGCCCCGCCGATTATTTCTACCAGCCCGCGGATGCGGATGATCTGGCGGCGTTCCTGAAGGCGTTGCCGCGCGATGTGGTTGTCATGCCAATGGGTGTCGGGTCGAATGTGATCGTGCGCGACGGCGGCTTGCGCGCTGTGGTGATCCGATTGGGGCGTGGGTTTAACACCATCAGCTGCGAGGATGGTACCGTCACCGCGGGCGCAGCCGCGCTGGACGCCCATGTCGCGCGCAAGGCGGCGGACGCGGGGCTTGATCTGACGTTTCTGCGCACAATCCCAGGGAGCATTGGCGGTGCGGTACGGATGAACGCGGGCTGCTATGGCACCTACACTGCTGATTATTTCGTCAGCGCAGAGGCGATCACCCGCGACGGCGAACAGGTCACGCTTGGGCCTGATGACTTGAAATTTGCCTATCGCCAGTCCGCGTTGCCTGACGGATGTGTCATCACCTCGGCCACGTTTGCGCCGCCCCAGGGCGATGCCGATGCGCTACATGCGCGGATGGAAGAGCAGCTGCGCAAACGCGACGAAACCCAACCCACCAAGGATCGCAGCGCAGGATCGACCTTTCGCAATCCGGCAGGATTCTCCAGCACGGGGCAGGCCGGCGACCGCCACGATCTAAAAGCGTGGAAGGTGATTGATGATGCAGGGTTGCGCGGTGCCACCTTGGGCGGTGCGCAGATGAGCCCGAAACATCCCAACTTCTTGATCAATACCGGGTCCGCGACGGCGGCCGACCTCGAGGCATTAGGCGAGTTGGTGCGAAAAAAGGTTTACGATTCCAGCGGGATTACGCTAGAGTGGGAAATTATGCGGATCGGCGAAAAATAATCGTTCGAGCGTCGTGATTCAGGGCCCGTAAGTGACCCGACACAGAATAAATAAGGGTCGCAACAGGCCCATTTAAAAAGGCAGATTGAGTGGGATTGTCGAGCAGGACACCCCCGAGAGTTGCAGTATTGTTGGGTGGCCCCTCCGCTGAGCGCGAGGTGTCTCTTTCAACAGGGCGCGCGTGCGCAGCGGCTTTGCGGGACCGGAGTTTCGAAGTCATCGAGGTCGATTGCGGCCCCGATCTTTGTGCTGACTTGGTCGCGGCCAAGCCTGATGTTGTTCTGAACTGTCTGCACGGTCGCTGGGGCGAAGACGGTTGCGTTCAGGGGATCCTTGAATGGATGGGGCTGCCTTACACGCACTCCGGCGTGCTGGCCTCTGCACTGGCGATGGACAAGCAGCGCAGCAAAGAAGTCTTCCGTGCCGCAGGCCTGCCCGTTGTTGAAAGTGTGATCGTTCCGGCCTCTACCGTGCGCGGGTCGCATGTGATGGAGCCGCCCTACGTTGTGAAGCCGAACAACGAAGGCTCGTCCGTTGGCGTGTATCTGGTCGATGTCGAAAACAACGGCCCGCCGCAGTTGGACGACGCCATGCCCGCCGAGGTGATGGTCGAGAAATTTGTCGCAGGCCGCGAGTTGACCACCACCGTGATGGGGCAGCGGGCGCTCACCGTGACCGATATCCAGACCACCGGCTGGTATGATTACGACGCGAAATACAAAGCCGGCGGATCAACCCATGTGGTGCCGGCCGACATCCCGCACGAGATTTTCGAACTTTGCATGGATTACGCCCTGCGCGCGCATAACGCGCTTAGCTGTCGTGGTGTCAGCCGCACAGATTTCCGCTGGGATGAAAGCAGGGGCGCTGCGGGGTTGTTCCTGCTCGAGACCAACACACAACCCGGCATGACGCCAACGTCGCTGTCGCCCGAACAGGCGCAGTCGGTTGGCATTTCCTTTGGCGAGCTTTGCGCCTGGATGATCGAGGACGCGTCATGCAATCGTTGATCAAACGCGTCAAACCCGCCAAGCTGGCCAAGGCAGATCCCGCACCGTCCCGTTGGGCGTGGCGGATGCAGCGCTTGATGCTGACGCCGACCTTTCGTTTTGGGTTACGATTTGGCGTGCCGTTTTGTCTCGCGCTGACGGCGGGCACCATCTACCTGTCGGACGAGGCGCGGCGCGGGCAGCTCGCAGATGTCTATGCCAACGCCCGCACCAGCATCCAGCAACGCCCCGAATTCATGGTCAAGCTGATGGCGATTGATGGTGTCGAAGGCGTTTTGGCCGCTGACGTGCGCGCTGCTGTGCCTGTCGAATTTCCAACCAGTTCCTTCGATCTTGATCTGCCTGCATTGCGGCAGGCGATCACCGATCTTCCCGGCGTCAAGCAGGCATCGCTGCGGGTGAAACCGGGCGGCGTGTTGCAGGTGTCGGTACAGCCACGGGTGCCGGTCGCCGTTTGGCGCAGCCAGGACGGGCTGCTGCTGATCGACGCCGAGGGCAGCCCCATCGGCCAGCTTGTATCGCGCGGCGATCGCACGGATCTGCCCCTTGTGGTGGGCGAGGCGGCGAACATACGCGTGAGCGAAGCGCTTGAATTAATCCGCGCGGCGGCTCCGTTGGGGGAGAGGTTGCGCGGTTTGGTGCGCATGGGGGAACGCCGTTGGGACGTCGTTCTTGACCGTGAGCAGCGCATCCTTCTGCCCGAAACACAGGCCGTTCAGGCGCTGGAACGGGTGATCGCGCTGGAAGGCGCGGAAGAGGTGCTAAGCCGCGATGTGGCGCGGGTAGATATGCGGTTGGCGCAACGGCCCACCGTGCAAATGAACAAAGAAGCCACACAAGAATTGTGGCGCATCAGGCAGATTTCGGGACAGTGAAAACATGATGGACCTATACGATAGTCAGCGATCCATGCGCCACATGCGTAAGCTTGCGATGCAACGCGGCGTGGTGGCTATTCTGGATGTGGGCAGTTCTAAGATTGCCTGCCTTGTCTTGCGTTTCGACGGGACGGGCCGCATGTCCGAGGAGGGCGAGATCGGGTCGCTTGCCGGGCAGTCGGGCTTTCGGGTAATCGGGGCTGCAACCACACGGTCGCGCGGGGTACGCTTTGGCGAGATTTGCGCCATGCAGGAGACAGAACGCGCCGTGCGCACCGCGCTGCAGGCGGCTCAGAAAATGGCGAACATCCGTGTGGATCACGTGATTGCCTGTTTCTCGGGGGCCGAGCCGCGCAGCTATGGTCTGGACGCCACGCTTGAACTTGAAGGGCAGGTCGTATCGGAGCAGGACGTCGCGCAGGTTCTGGCCAATTGCGATGTCCCGGAATACGGCGAAGGCCGCGAGGTCTTGCACGCGCAGCCCGTGAACTTTGCGCTGGATAACCGGTCGGGTCTGTCCGATCCGCGCGGACAATTGGGCAATTCGCTGTCGGTCGATATGCATATGCTGACCGTCGATGCCGCTGCAGTTCAACACCTTGCCCATTGCATCAAACGGTGCGACCTTGAACTGGCGGGCATCGCGTCCTCTGGCTATGTG
This sequence comes from Sulfitobacter litoralis, assembly GCF_900103185.1. Lineage (GTDB taxonomy): Bacteria > Pseudomonadota > Alphaproteobacteria > Rhodobacterales > Rhodobacteraceae > Sulfitobacter > Sulfitobacter litoralis. Next base: position 166,072 of record NZ_FNJD01000006.1, on the reverse strand, counting down.
TCGGGGATCTCATCGCTGGTCGAAGACGAACAAGAACTGGGGGCGGCCTGCATTGATTTGGGCGGCGGATCGACCTCTGTGTCGATCTTCATCCGCAAGCACATGATTTTTGCCGATAGCGTCCGTATGGGCGGCGACCACATCACCTCTGATATCTCTATGGGATTGCAGGTGCCGACGGCCAACGCCGAGCGGATCAAGACGTTCTATGGTGGGGTGCATGCGACAGGCATGGATGACCGCGAGATGATCGATATCGGTGGGGATACCGGTGACTATGAACACGACCGCCGTACCGTCAGCCGTGCAGAGCTAATCGGCATTATGCGCCCGCGTGTCGAAGAAATTCTCGAAGAGGTCCGCGCCCGTCTGGATGCGGCGGGATTTGATCACCTCCCAAGCCAGCAGATCGTGCTGACGGGTGGGGGAAGTCAAATTCCGGGCCTTGATGGGCTGGCCAGCAAGATCTTGGGCCAGCAGGTCCGTTTGGGCCGCCCGTTGCGCGTCCACGGCCTGCCACAGGCTGCAACCGGACCCGGTTTCGCCTCTGCCGTGGGGTTGGCATTATTCGCCGCGCACCCGCAGGACGAGTGGTGGGATTTCGACATTCCTGCCGACCGGTATCCGGCCCGATCGTTGAAGCGCGCTGTCAAGTGGTTCCGCGACAACTGGTAACCCCCAGATGCGGTGCGCGCGTCGAAATCATGAGAAAACCGGCAAAAAAACGCCCATATAATGTGTCAAAACCGTGTTTTCTAGGTGACGCAAGGGCGTTATCCCTATACAACAAGGGGAATTGCACAAAAAATGCTCCGTAAGCGAGCTAAACAATACAGGCGGACGGCTCATGACCCTCAATCTTTCAATGCCCGGACAGGGCGACCTGAAACCCCGCATCACAGTGTTTGGTGTTGGCGGGGCAGGCGGCAACGCCGTGAACAACATGATCGAAAAAGAACTCGATGGTGTTGATTTCGTGGTTGCCAACACGGACGCGCAAGCGTTGCAACAAGCCAAGGCAGAGAACCGCGTTCAGCTGGGCATCAAAGTAACCGAAGGTCTGGGTGCTGGCGCACGGGCGCCGGTCGGTGCTGCTGCTGCGGAAGAAAGCATTGAACAGATTGTGGATCACCTGGCCGGCGCTCACATGTGCTTTATCACGGCAGGTATGGGCGGGGGCACCGGGACAGGTGCTGCGCCAATCATCGCCCAAGCCGCACGCGAGCTGGGTGTCCTGACCGTAGGCGTCGTGACCAAGCCGTTTCAGTTCGAAGGCATCAAGCGGATGCGCCAAGCCGAGGATGGCATCGAGGCGCTGCAAAAAGTTGTCGACACACTGATCATCATTCCCAACCAGAACCTGTTCCGTCTGGCGAATGAAAAAACCACCTTTACCGAAGCCTTCTCGCTTGCCGATGACGTGCTGTATCAAGGCGTCAAAGGCGTGACAGATCTGATGGTCCGTCCCGGCTTGATCAACCTCGACTTTGCTGACGTTCGCGCCGTGATGGACGAAATGGGCAAGGCGATGATGGGTACCGGCGAGGCCGAGGGCGAAGATCGCGCCATCCAGGCTGCCGAGAAGGCCATCGCGAACCCTCTGCTGGACGAAATCAGCCTGCGCGGTGCCAAGGGCGTTCTGATCAACATCACCGGCGGCCACGACCTGACCTTGTTCGAACTGGACGAGGCGGCGAACCGTATCCGCGAAGAAGTCGACCCAGACGCCAACATCATCGTCGGGTCCACGCTCGACACCGAACTGGGTGGCGTTATGCGCGTGAGCGTTGTTGCGACAGGTATCGATGCGGTTGACGTGAACACAGAAATGCCTGTGCCACGCCGTTCGATGTCGCAGCCGTTGCCTGCTAAATCGCTTGAGGTTGAACAAGCCCCAGCCGCCGAGGCACCTGCACCTGTTGCTGCCCAAGCGGAATACGAAGAAGAGCCGCAGCAGCAGTTGTTCCAGGAAGATCAGTCGTCCCAGCACGGTGGTTTCTCTGACAACCGCTATGACGACAACGCGTCCAACGCCGATGATCTTCCACCCCCTGCTTACCGTCCCGAGGTTGCGTCTTTTCAGCCGCGCCACGAAGAGGTGAATGTCGACACGCAACAGCAAGAAGCATTTGTCGCGCCACGCGCGTCTGCACCGGGCACCCCATCGCCCGAAGCTTTGGCCCGCCTGCGCGCGGCCGCTCAGAAAGCGTCGCCAACCCAACAGCAACAACCGCAACGCCAGCCTCAGGCACAGCCCCAGCAGCAGCGTCAGCAACCCGCCGCGGCAGATCAGGGCGAGAAGCGTTTCGGGATCAATTCGTTGATCAACCGCATGACCGGCCACGGCGAGGCGGAAACCCAACAGCAGCGCCCCGCACGCCAGCAGCCGCCGGTCCAGACCCGCGCGTCCTCCGCCGCGCCACAGCCGCGCGATCTGCAAGATGAAGATCAAGAGCGGATCGAGATCCCCGCGTTCCTGCGTCGTCAGGCGAACTAAGAAACGGCAAGACGTCCTCGTATGCGTCTAAAAGGCCACCCTTCGGGGTGGTCTTTTTTGTTAGCGGTACAACTTCGGGTGTGCTGCGATGCAGAAAATGCGGTAATGTTGGTTCATAAATCGCAGCTCGCTCATCACGCTTTGGCAAGCCCGCGACTTGTTTGAAACGTATAATATCTATTTTTAACAGTATTTTACGGTAGGTTGGCGGATATTAACCGTCAATTGTGACAGTCATGTTTCAGACGGTAGCAATCATTGAATTGAGCAATCGGAACGGCCCAGATAGGACAGAGTTCAACTTAGACAGATGATCTTTGGACAGTGAGTATTAATCGTGCAGACAACCATCAAGACAGCGATCAGCTTTAGCGGCACCGGCCTTCATTCGGGCCGTCCCGCAACTGTGACGATCCGTCCTGCTGGTGTACATCACGGGATCTGGTTCTCACGCAGCGACGTGGATGTGGGTGATCGCTTGATCCCTGCGCGTTGGGATGCGGTAAACCGTTCGCCGCTCTGTACCAAGCTCGAGAATGCGACAGGCCTGCAGGTCTCGACTGTCGAGCATCTGATGGCGGCGCTGGCCGGTTGCGGTATCCACAACGCATTGATTGAAATCGACGGCCCCGAAGTGCCGATCCTTGATGGGTCTGCCGCGCCGTTCGTGCGTGGTATCATGCAGCGCGGTGTGCGCATGCTGGCGGCCCCTGTACGAGCATTTGAGGTGCTTAAGACCGTCACTGTAACGGACGGCGAAGCATCGGCCACCATCTCGCCTGCGGACACGCTGAAGATCGACTTTGTCATCGATTTTGCAGACGCTGCAATCGGCCATCAGGAAAAGTCGCTGGTGATGAACAACGGCAGCTTCGCGCGTGAACTTTGCGACAGCCGTACTTTCTGCCGTCAGGCGGATGTGGATGCGATGCAAGCCAACGGTCTGGCCTTGGGTGGTAACGCCGGTGAGAACGCGGTCGTATTTGATGGCGACCAGGTGCTCAGCCCGGGCGGTCTGCGCCATTCGGACGAACCTGTACGTCACAAGATGCTGGATGCCTTGGGCGATCTGGCGCTGGCAGGTGCGCCGCTTATTGGTCACTATACCGGTGTTCGCGCGGGTCACAGCCTGACCAACACGCTGCTGCGTGCGCTGTTCACGACTCCCGGCGCAGTACGCATGGTACAATGCGACGCGCAGATGGCGTCGCGTCTGCCGGGCTTTGGCCTTGAGTGGGATGAAATTCCCGCCGTTGCCTGAAATCGTGATCGCGGTGACGCAGGTCAGGGCATTAACGATGGTTGAAACTCCGGTGGTGCTTGGGTAATCCTTTGTTTACGATTTGGCCGGTCGACAGCTGCCCTTGCGAGGGACTACCGAATGGTCGTTTTGTTGCGCGAAACCTTGTGCTAGTCACGGGCAAAGGCGTATCGTGAAACGTGACGCAGAGTTTAAAGCGAGGGTGAAACGCATGACGGGTACGATGTCGCGCAAGCGGGTGGTCGGTGCGGTGCTTTTGGCGGGCGTTCTTGGCGCGTGCGGTGGTGCTCAGGATACGGGTCGGACGACCAACAGCTTCTTCAACCCTCAGGAAATCCCGCTTGAAACCTATTCGGCTGAGCAGATTTTTGAACGCGGCGAATTCGAACTAAACCGTAAACGCCCTGCCGAAGCGGCTGAATACTTTTCGGAGATCGAACGCCTGTATCCCTATTCCGAATGGGCCAAACGCGCGTTAATCATGCAGGCTTTTGCCTTCCATCAGGATCAAGACTACCCCAGCAGCCGGTCTGCCGCGCAGCGCTATATCGATTTCTTTCCCGATGACGATGACGCGTCCTATGCCCACTATCTGCTGGCGCTCAGCTATTATGACCAGATCGACGAAGTTGGCCGCGACCAGGGCCTGACTTTTCAGGCGCTTCAAGCGCTGCGCCGCGTGATCGAAGATTACCCCGACAGCGAATATGCACGGTCTGCGGTGCTAAAATTCGATCTGGCCTTTGACCATCTGGCGGGCAAGGAAATGGAAGTCGGGCGCTATTATCTGCGCCGCGAGCATTACACCGCGTCGATCAACCGCTTCCGCGTTGTCGTCGAGGATTTCCAGACCACCACCCACACCGCCGAGGCGCTGCACCGTCTGGTAGAGGCGTATCTGTCGCTGGGTCTCACGGACGAGGCGCAGACTGCAGGTGCCATTCTGGGGCATAACTACCAGTCCACTGAATGGTACGAGGCGAGCTATAAGCTGCTGACCGGTCAGGGCCTCGAAATGAAGTCCTTTGGGGATAACTGGCTTACCGCGATTTACCGCCAAACGATCAAGGGCGAATGGATCTGACCACGCGCCTTTTGACGGCCCACACGGATAGTGACCCATGCTACGCGGCCTAGATATTTCGGATATGCTGATCATCGACCGGCTGGAACTTGCGTTTCAGCCGGGTTTGAACGTTTTGACGGGCGAAACCGGGGCGGGTAAATCGATCTTGCTTGATAGCCTCGGGTTTGTGCTGGGCTGGCGCGGGCGCGCCGATTTGGTGCGTCAGGGCGCGTCTCAGGGCGAGGTAACGGCTTGGTTCGATCTGCCAGAGGGGCACGCGGCCCATGCGGTACTGGAAGAGGCCGGACTGCCGGGCGGGAGCGAGCTGATCCTGCGCCGGATCAACGGCTCTGACGGGCGCAAAACGGCTTGGGTCAACGATCGGCGCTGTTCGGGCGAGGTGCTGCGCGCCCTGTCCGAGACGTTAGTCGAGTTGCACGGACAGCATGACGACCGCGGGCTGCTTGACCCCAAGGGCCACCGCGCCATTCTGGATGAATTCGCCGGCACGGCTGCGCTGCGGGCCAAGGTGCGTCAGGCGTGGTCTGCATTGGCTGCTGCGCGCAAGGCTGCCAAACAGGCCGCCGCCGAACGCGAGGCCATTGCCGCCGAAGAAGAATACCTGCGCCACGCCGTGGCAGAGCTGGACAAGCTGGACCCGCAAGCGGGCGAGGAAGAGCAGCTCGACGCGCGCCGCCGTCTGATGCAAAGCGCCGAAAAGATCCGCAGCGATGTGGTCAACGCCTACGAGATGATGGGACAGGGCGGCGCAGAGACCCAGTTAGGCGACGCCCTGCGCTGGCTTGACGGAGTCGCCCACAAAGCCGACGGCACGCTAGAGGCCCCAATGGCCGCGCTGTCACGTGCTATGGTCGAACTGGACGAAGCGATGGAGGGCGTGGTTGCCGCGATCGACACGATGTCGTTCAACCCGATCGAGCTCGAAGAAACCGAAGAACGACTGTTCGCCATTCGCGGCATGGCTCGCAAACACGAGGTACAGGCCGATGAGCTGGCGGGCTTTGCCGACACGCTGCGCGGCAAGCTGGATGCACTAGATGCGGGCGAGGCAGCACAGGCCGGCCTTGAGAAAGCCGTGCGTGATGCCCAAGCCGCCTATGACGCCGCCGCTGACGCACTGACAGATGTACGCCAAAAGAAAGCAGGCAAGCTGGACAAGGCCGTCGCCGCTGAGCTTGCCCCGCTAAAGATGGAACGCGCGGTATTTGCCACCCAGATCACAGCCGAGGCACCGGGCCCCGAGGGGCGTGACGCGGTATCCTTTACCGTGGCCACCAATCCCGGCGCGCCAGCGGGGCCATTGGGCAAGATCGCATCGGGCGGGGAGCTAAGCCGCTTTCTGCTCGCGCTCAAGGTGTGTCTGGCCAAGGGACAAACCGGCCTGACGATGATATTTGACGAAATCGACCGTGGTGTTGGCGGGGCAACCGCCGACGCAGTGGGGCGACGTCTGGCGGCGCTGTCGCAGGGCGGTCAGGTGCTTGTTGTCACCCACTCGCCGCAGGTGGCCGCTTTGGGCGCACACCACTGGCGCGTGTCCAAGGCCGTATCCAAAGGTATGACTTTGTCGACGGTCACGCCGCTCTCGGCCCCCGAACGGGTGGACGAGGTCGCGCGTATGCTGGCCGGAGACACGATCACCGACGCCGCCCGCGCCGCTGCACGCGAACTATTGGGCGAAGAATTCGCCAGCTAGGCGCCGCGTCTTGATTGCAGGGGTTTTAACGCAGGCGGCTCTGTCCTAGACATGGGGAAACCCTGACAGCAAAGCCGCCATGCCTCTGAAACCGCGCCCCTTTCTGAACCAGCAATATGACACGCTGTGCAGCCATGCGCGTTTTGGCTGGGGCGTGCTGCGTGAAAAGGGGCCGGGCAAAGTTACCTTTTGGTTTATCGCGCTGGTGATCGGTATCTGCGCAGGCTTTGCTGCGCTGTTTTTTCGAAAAGGAATCAACGCGTTACAGGCGTTTCTTTATGGCACCGAAGATGTTCAGCGTTTGCACAGCTATATTGGCAGCCTCGACTGGTATTGGGTCGTTTTGATACCGACAATCGGCGGGCTTACCGTTGGGCTTATCCTGCATAATTTCACCCGCGATGCCCGCGCGCGCAGTGTGGGCGATGTGATCCTCGGGGCTGCACTACACGAAGGGCGTGTGGAGACGCGGGCAGGGATCGCGTCCGCCTTGGCCTCGCTGATCACGCTCAGCACCGGCGGGTCGTCGGGGCGAGAAGGGCCGGTTGTTCACCTTGCTGGCGTGATCGCGACGTTGGTCAGTCGCCGGATCAACGCAAGCGGTATCACCGGGCGCGACCTGTTGGGCTGCGCTGTGGCGGCAGCTGTATCGGCCAGCTTTAACGCGCCAATTGCAGGGGCGCTTTTTGCGCTAGAGATCGTGTTGCGCCACTTTGCCGTGCATGCATTCGCCCCGATTGTCATCGCCTCCGCCGCGGGGACGGTGATTAATCGGCTAGAGTTCGGCGGTCTGACCGAATTTGTCCTGCCCACCGTGGGCGACATGTCGTTCTACGCGGAACTGCCGGCGTTTTTGCTGCTCGGGCTGACCTGCGGCGTGGTCGCGGTATTCTTGATGCGCGGCATCTTTTGGGCCGAGGATATCGGCAATTTCATTCAGGCCCGCAGCAAGTTGCCACGGTATCTGCGTCCCGCCGTGGCGGGTGCGATCCTTGGCGTAATCGCGCTGTGGTTCCCCCATATCATCGGCGTCGGATACGAAACGACAACCCGCGCCCTGAGCGGCGATATGATCCTGCACGAGGCGGTCGTTTTTGCCGTGCTCAAGATCATCGCCGTGTCGATCACACTTGGGGGGCGCATGGGCGGCGGTGTGTTTTCGCCCTCGCTGATGCTGGGCGCATTAACGGGGCTGGCGTTTGGGCTGATCGCCACGGGCGTATTCCCCACGATGTCGGGGGCGACCTCGCTTTATGCGCTGGCGGGAATGGGGGCGGTGGCGGCAGCCGTTCTGGGCGCGCCGATTTCTACGACGTTGATTGTGTTCGAACTGACAGGTGACTGGCAGACGGGTCTTGCGGTCATGGTCGCTGTCAGCATGTCGACAGCGCTGGCGTCACGTCTGGTGGACCGCAGCTTTTTTCTCACCCAGATGGAACGCCGCGGTATTCACCTTGCGGCTGGTCCACAGGCCTATTTGCTGGGCATGTTCATGGTCGGCCGCATCATGCGCCGTCCCGACGACCTGCGCGCCGCGAACGAAGAAACCTGCTGGGATCTGATCGGCGAAGGGACTTATATTGACGGCACCGCCACACTAGAGGCCGCCATGCCGATTTTCGAGCAGACCGGTGCTGCTTTTATTCCGGTGGTCACGCTGAAACCCGAATCGCCGCCCGAACTGCTGGGCGCGTTGTTCCATGTCGATGCCCTCAAGGCCTATAACCGCGCCCTGGCCGAAACCGCCGCCGAAGAACATTCTTAATTGTTGCTACTTTCAGCACAGTAGGCCGTGCGAAATATGATTGTCGTGAAATATTGAAATACGGCCGAATTGCGGCAGGAATTTGGCTTTGCTAGGACGGTCCCCGTGAACTACACTCTTAAGTATAGTTTTGGGGGATTTGAACCTGCTTGGATTGACTTTACTGCCGGCGCTCGCGCTCTTTGGAATGGCAGGGCTGATGGGCAGCGACGACGGTGATGATGACATGTCGGAGAACATCGAAGACGTGTCAGAGCCAAATGTCACATCCCCGCAGATTGTACTGCAACAGGGCACCAATGGGCCTGACCTGGTCACCGGCACGGGGGAAAATGATGACATCGATGCCTTTGGCGGGGACGACACGGTAAACGGCTTTGGTGGGGATGATACCGTCCAGGGCGGTGCGGGCAACGACATGCTGCACCTTGGCGGTGGCGACAACCTTGGCAATGGCGAAGAGGGCCGCGATACCGTCAACGGTGGCCCCGGCAGTGATACGCTTTTGGGTGGCAATGGCGCGGACAGCCTGACCGGTTTCGGCGGCGACGATGATCTGTCCGGCGGGCAGGGCAGCGACATGCTGCGCGGTGGCGTGGGCGACGATCTGCTGAACGGGAATAACGGCAGCGATACGCTGGACGGCGGTGCCGACGATGACACCCTGATCGGTGGCAGCGGTGACGACAGCTTGGCCGGTTTCGGAGGCGCGGATTCCCTCCTAGGCGGGCTCGGGTCCGACAATCTGGATGGCGGGGCCGATGATGACACGCTTTTGGGCGGCGGGCTGATGGACACGCTCTTTGGCGGTTCCGGCAATGATGTTCTGCGCGGTGGCACCAACAATGATCTGGTTAGTGGTGGGTCGGGCAATGACGACGCCATGGGCAACTTTGGCGCGGATACAGTGCTGGGGGGCCGAGGCAACGACACGCTGAGCGGTGGCGAAGGCTTTGACTACATCGAAGGGAATGACGGTGACGACATCCTGATGGGCAACGCGGGCAACGACGGGCTCAGCGGCGGCGCGGGCAACGATACCCTTATGGGCGGCGTTGGCAGCGATACGCTCAGCGGATTAGCTGGCGATGATGTGCTCGACGGGCAGGGCGGCAACGACCTGCTGAACGGCAACATCGGGAACGACACGTTGATGGGGGGCGGGTTGAACGACACGCTCAATGGCAATGGCGGCGACGATGTGATTAGCGGCGGCACCCAAAGTGATCTGATCAATGGTGGCAGCGGCAATGATGACCTGTCGGGCGATGCAGGGGCCGATACGATCAACGCCGGCCCTGGCGATGACACGCTGTCGGGCGGCGAAGGGCCGGACAAGTTGGCGGGCAACAAGGGTGACGACCAGATCGATGGTGATGCGGGGAATGACGCATTGTTCGGCGGTATGGGTGATGACACGTTGAACGGCGGGGCGGGGAATGATTTCCTTATCTCGGGGCTGGGTGCTGACAGCATCGACGGCGGTGCCGGTGATGACGTGATCCGTGCGTTTGACTTCAACCTCGACGGCAATGTGTCAGGCGATACGGATACGATGGCCGATGTGGTGCTGGGAGGCGACGGCGACGACACCATCAGCGCCAACGACGGCGATACGGTAACAGGGGGTGACGGGGCTGATGTAATCAACGCCATCGGCTATGATCAGATTGGAAAGGCACCGGTGATCGTGACCGATTTCAACCTTGCCGAAGACGGTCTGTACCTGCAAGAAACCCAAGGATCGCCCGCCAGCTTCGCACCCGGGGACGGGATGTTCGAAATCCGCGCCGCGGCCAATGGCACCGACAGTGAACTTGTGGTCAACGGCAATGTCGTGGTGATCGTGCAAAATACCAGCGCCGCCGATCTCAGCGCGGACACAAGCTGGTTGCTGAACGCATAAGAGGGGCCGCAGCCCCCCTTACCTCAACCTTGAAATTTTGGGGCCCTCGCGGGGGCCCCTAGATTTGCTCTACCGCGACCTCGGGCAACTGGTAGAACGCCAGATGGTCTTTGATCTCGGCCACGGCGTTGTTCGGATCCTCATAGGACCATGCAACGTTGTCGAGCGTCCGGCTTTTGGTCACGACCGAGAAGTAATGCGCATCGCCCTTGTGCGGGCAGTGGGTGGTCTTGTCGGTCTTGTCGAGAAACGCCATCGCGATATCCGAACGGGGGATATAGATCACCGCGTCGTGGTCGCCTTCGCGCAGTTCAAGCGCATTACGTGTCTCGGCCAATACCGCACCGCCTGCGCGCACTGTCCATGTCCCGTTTGACTTCAAAATCTTGATATGGTCTGCCATTGCTGACCGTCCTCCCTGAATGAACTGATTTATATCGCGCTCAAACCGGCGCTGTTGCCGCATCCAACCACAGTTTCGCAACCGGTGATAGCTGCGGTCCGATCTTTTCCGCAACGTCGCGGTGATAGGCGTTCAGCCAGTCCCGCGCATCCATGCTCAGCAGGTCGGGCACGATCAACCGCGTATCAATGGGGGCAAAGCTCAGCGTTTCCCACGCCAGCATGGCGCGGTGCGCGTCCCCGCCCAGCATGTCACCCGCAGGCCGTACCACCGCAAGGTTTTCCAGCCGGATGCCAAAGGCGCCCTCGCGGTAATAGCCGGGCTCGATGCTCAGGATCATACCGTCGGACAGGGGCACCGTGCTTAGTTTGCTGAGCCGTTGCGGCCCTTCGTGGACGCTCAGATAGGCTCCGACGCCATGGCCCAGCCCATGATCGAAATCCTGCCCTGCCATCCAAAGGGGCAATCGGCCCACGGCCTCGATATTGCGGCCAGCCAACCCTTGGGGCCAGCGCAGACGACTCATGGCGATCAAACCGTTGAGCACACGGGTAAACCCTTCTTTCGCCTCGGCCGGGGGCGTGCCGATGGCAATGGTGCGGGTGATGTCGGTGGTGCCGTCCAGATATTGGCCACCGGAGTCCAACACCAGCAGATGCCCGTCTTGCAGAACGCTATCGGTGTCTTCGGTCACGCGGTAATGCATGATCGCGCCATTGGGGCCGGTACCGGCGATGGTCTCAAAGCTGATCTCTTGCAGCGCCGGATCGCGGCGGCGCGCGGTCTCGAGCTTGGTGACAACCTGTGTTTCCGTCACGCTGCCCGCTGGCTGTGCATCGAGCCAGGCCAGCACCTCGACCAAGGCCGCGCCATCGCGCAGGTGCGCGGCGATAGATCCGTTGATCTCGGCCTCGTTCTTGCGGGCCTTGGGCAGAGCGCAGGGGTCATCGCCCCACACGATCTTGTCGCCCAAAGCATCCGCGACAGCCACCGGCACAGTCGCTTTCTCGGCCAGAACGGCACCAGATAGGTTGGCGAGAGCCGCCAGAAACGCCTCTGGTGCGTGAATGGTCACGTGCTGGCCCAGATGCGCCTCCAGCCCCTCAAGCTTGGCGGGGGCGACGAATAGGTCGACATGACCGGCAGCGTGCAGCACAGCAAAGCCATGCACGACCGGATTGCGCGCAATATCGGACCCACGAATGTTCAGCAGCCAGCATAGGCTGTCGGGCAGGGTGATCACTGCCGCAGCACGGCCCTTGTCGCGCAGCCCCTCGGCCAGCCGCGCGATCTTGCCGCCATGGGACTCGCCTGCATAGTCGATCGGATGCACTTTGGCGGGGTTCATGGGCGGGGCGGGCTGGTCTTCCCAGATGCGGTCCACCAGATTATCGGTGCGGCGCAGCGTGATGCCGCTGCCTTCCAGAGCTGTTTCTAACTGCTCGATCTGTCCGGCGGCATGCAGCCACGGATCAAAACCGACAACGCCGCCCTGAGGCAGCTCTGTACGCAGCCAATCTGCCAGCGATACCTCGGGCCATGCGACCGGCGTATAGACATCCGCGACCTGCGCTTTGACCTGCGTGCGATAGCGCCCGTCGATGAACACGCCCGCCACATCCCGCAAGGCGGCACAGAAGCCAGCCGATCCGGTAAACCCTGTCAACCACTTCAGCCGGTCATCGCGGGGGGCAACATATTCGCCCTGATGGGCATCGGCGCGGGGCACCAGAAACCCGTCAAGCGCGTCGGTTCGCAATTGCTTGCGCAGCGCGGCCAGCCGTGGCGGCCCTTGTTCCGGCCGCGAGGTCACCTCGAACGATTGAAACATATCCCCACCCCATTCTTCATTTTGCTCTTAAAACTCCCCGCGGAGCGTCCTTGACCCTCAGCTTGCGCGGCGCATGCCCATGACACGGGCGCGTTTGCGCGGATCGGTGTCGAAAAGGGCGGCCAGCTGCTCTGTCATGGCACCGGCCAACTGGTCCACATCCGTGATCGTGACGGCGCGGTCATAATAGCGGGTCACGTCGTGGCCGATGCCGATGGCCAGCAGCTCTACCGCCTTGCGCTTTTCGACCATCGCGATCACGTCGCGCAGGTGTTTTTCCAGATAGTTGGCGGGGTTCACCGACAGGGTGCTGTCATCTACGGGCGCGCCGTCGCTGATCACCATCAAGATCTTGCGGGACTCGTGCCGTGCGATCATCCGGCGGTGGGCCCATTCCAGCGCCTCGCCGTCGATGTTCTCTTTCAGCAGGCCTTCCTTCATCATCAGCCCCAGATTGGGCCGCGTACGCCGCCAGGGGGCGTCTGCGGATTTATAGATGATGTGGCGCAGGTCATTCAGACGGCCCGGCTGGACCGGACGGCCATCGTTCAACCATGCCTCACGGGCTTGGCCACCTTTCCAGGCGCGGGTGGTAAAGCCCAAAATCTCGACTTTGACGTTGCAGCGCTCCAGCGTGCGGGCCAAAACATCGGCGCAAATCGCGGCGATAGAGATCGGACGCCCGCGCATCGAGCCGGAGTTATCGAGCAGCAGCGTCACGCAGGTATCGCGGAATTCGGTGTCCTGTTCGACCTTGAACGACAGTGGCGTCGTGGGGTTGGCCACGACACGGGCCAGACGACCGGCATCCAGCGTGCCTTCTTCGAGATCAAATTCCCACGACCGGTTTTGCTGCGCCTGCAAGCGGCGCTGCAGCTTGTTCGCCAGTCGGCTCACCGCGCCCTTCAATGGTTCAAGCTGCTGGTCGAGATAAGCGCGCAACCGTTCAAGCTCTGCCGGTTCGGCCAAATCCGCCGCACCGATCACCTCGTCGTGGTCGGTCTGGTACACCAGATAATTCGGGTCCGCATCCGATGCCTGCGGCGGAGCGGGAGGCTCCATCGGGGCGTCGCCATCGGGCATCTCGGCTTCTTCGCCAAGCTCTTGATCGGCGGTGTCATCCATCGACACCTGCGCTTGGGATTCATCTTGCTGTTGCTCTTGCGACTGTTCGGGAGAGGCTTCCGCCTCGTCCTCGTCCTGTTCGTCTTGACCGGTGCTATCGGGCTCTTGCTCTTCTTCGGTGCCTTCTTCCTCGGCACTGTCCTGATCATCGTCGCCTTGGTCGGGGTCATCGCCCAGCTGATCGCCATAGCCCAGATCGACGATCATCTTGCGCGCAAAGCGGGCAAAGGCAGCCTGATCATCCAACGTGTCGTTCAGCGTCTCGAGCGTGCCGCCGGCCTGATCCTCGATATAGCCGCGCCACAGGTCCATTGCGTTGGCGGCACCGGCAGGCATATCGCGCCCCGTCGCCAGATGGCGCACTAGATAGCCTGCTGCCGTCGCCAAAGGCACGTCAGAGGGTTGCTTGGCCTGATCGTACCCTTTGCGCAGGGAGTCGTATTTGATCTTTGCGTCGATGTTGCCGGCGGTGCCGGGCATGTCACGTGCGCCCACGGCTTCGCAGCGGGCGGTTTCCATCGCCTCATATAGGTCGCGGGCCATGTCACCGGCGGGCATATATTTCGAATGGGTCTGGCCGTTATGGTAGCGCCGGTTCAGCGCGAGCGCGTCGGCGGTGCCGCGGGCCAGCAGGACTTCCTCGCGGGTCATGCGGCGGCTGACCTGTGGCAAGCGCATTGAATCGCCGCTCAGCCCCGATGGATCGACGGAGTAGCTCACCGTTAGATCGGGATCTTTCGACATGACTTTGGTTGCTTCGGCCAAAGCCTTTTTGAACGCGTCGGCGGGGTTATCTGATTGTTTGCTCATGTCATTCTCCCATCCGAGTGCGGCCGAAGTGCGGCTTTGGTCACCGCGGCCACACGAAAAGGGGCGCTGCGGTCAGGCTGTTGTCCACCGACCCTAGGTGCCGGTGGACGTCTTTTTCGTCACCCCTCCTGCCAACGCGGGCACAGGGGGGATGGTGGCTTAGCCAAGGCTCAGGCTTGCGGCGGATTCTGGCAGCTCTTCGTCGAACAGGCGCTGATAGAACTCGGCGACGGTCTGGCGTTCAAGTTCATCACATTTGTTGAGGAACGACAGGCGGAAGGCATAACCCACATCGCGGAAGATCTCGGCGTTCTGGGCCCAGGCAATCACGGTACGCGGCGACATGACGGTCGAGAGTTCGCCGTTCATAAAGGCGGTCCGCGTCAGGTCGGCGACGGTGACCATCTGCTTGATCGTCTTGCGGCCCTTGTCCGTGTTGTAATGCGGGTTCTTGGACAAAACGATCTGCGTTTCCGCATCGATGCTGAGATAGTTCAATGTGGCAACCAGCGACCAACGGTCCATCTGACCTTGGTTGATCTGCTGCGTACCGTGGTAAAGGCCCGTGGTATCGCCCAGACCAACAGTGTTGGCGGTTGCGAAGATGCGGAAATAGGGGTGGGGTTCGATCACTTTGTTCTGGTCAAGCAGCGTCAGCTTGCCGTCAACTTCCAGCACGCGCTGGATCACGAACATCACGTCGGCACGGCCCGCATCATATTCGTCGAACACAATCGCAGTCGGGTTGCGCAGCGCCCAAGGCAGGATGCCTTCCTGGAAATCGGTAACCTGCTTGCCGTCTTTCAGCTTGATCGCATCCTTACCGATCAGGTCGATCCGGCTGATGTGACTATCAAGGTTGACCCGTACACAAGGCCAGTTCAGCAGGCTTGCCACCTGTTCGATGTGGGTGGATTTACCCGTCCCGTGGTAGCCCTGAACCATCACGCGACGGTTGTGGTTGAAGCCCGCGAGGATCGCCATCGTGGTGTCAGGGTCGAATTTATAGGTGCTGTCCAGATCGGGAACGCGGCTTGTGCGTTCGTCAAAGCCGTGCACGACCATGTCGGTGTCGATGCCAAAGACTTCGCGAACGGAGATCTCTTTGGTGGGTTTGGTTGTGAGGTCCAATGAGGTCTCGGCCATATTCTGTACGTCCTTCATGCTTCTGTCCTGCGCACCGCCTGCGGATCAGGGGGTGGCGTCCACGGCAACATATCTTTCCTGAGCGTGAGGGAAAGGGGCAATTCGCACCTGCGGCAAAGTCGCAAAGACCTGCGGGGGACGAAAAAGGGGCGGCGCATCTGTCTACACCGCCCCGTCTGTCTGGCTATGGCACGCGCTTCACGCGGTGGCCGATGCCCTCGGCCGGCCGGAATGGTGCTGCATCAGTCCTTGAAGTTGCGACTGCCCTTGAGCTGGTCCCAGGCCCAGACGACCAGCTGCAACTGCTCTTCCTGACTGCGATCACCGCCATTCATATCGGGGTGCAGTACCTTGATAAGCGCCTTATACGCCTTGCGCACTTCGGGCTTGCTCCAGGTGTCCTTGGCCTCGAGGATTTCCAGAGCGCGCCGTTCTGTGGGGGGCAGGCGGCGTCCGGCGGCAGGCCCCTTGCCGGGGTTCTGCGTCGCGTTTTTGCCCAAGACCTGATGCGGGTCTTCGATGCCCAAACGCGCCCAAGCCCGTGCTTCGGGATCGCCAAGCGGCTTGGTGGTGCGTTCCCACACTTTGTCCTTGGATTGCTGGGCGTTTAATTCTGCCTCTGTGGTGCCGTCAAAGAAGTTCCACTTGAGGTTATATTCGCGCACGTGCTGCTGGCAGAACCAGAAATAGTCATCCAGCACGTCAGGTGCTTTTGGCGCACGGTATTTGCCGGCTTCCTCGCAGCCTTCGTGCGAACAGACGCGTTGTGATGTCTCGGACGCGCCGGACATCCCGCGACGGCCGCGGGGATTTTTCTTTTTCGAAGACGACACAGACATGTCGAATCCAAAGGGATCACTTTTGGGCATGATATGGACCTTTCCGACTCAGGCCGGTCAGTTTAGACCTTGGGCTCAAAGATTGAAGGGGGCTAAGCTAAAAAATGTCAGTGACACAAGAAATTGCCGACCGGCTGGAAGAGGCGTTTGCACCGTCGGAATTAAGCGTCGTTGACGATAGTGAAAGCCACCGTGGGCATGGTGGCTTCCGCGAGGGGGGTGAAAGTCATTTTAATGTGAAAATTCGGTCCGCCCATTTCAAGGGGCTGTCCCGGGTTGCGCGTCATCGCGCTGTGCATGATGCGCTTGGTCCCGACTTAATCGGCCGCATTCACGCACTGGCGCTGGATCTCGACGTCTGACAGGGGCCCCTTAGTCCGGGGTCTTATCGACCTTGGACGCGGGGACGTCTTCGGGGGCAGGGGCGTCTTTGGTTTCATCCGAAGCCCTCGCAGCTTTTTCGTCCACGGACTTTGTCTGGGGATCGCCGGCGGGTTTTTCCTCGGAAGTGTCGATTGATTTTGTCTGGCTGTCAGTCTCGACTTGCGTCTTTGCCGCTAGCTTTTCGGCCTCGGGCTTGCTTTGCGCAGGGACTTCGACCGTGCTTGCTTTGCGTCGCGACGCCAGTGCGTTCAGCATTGTCGGAGCAACCGCCGCCGTTTCTTCATCCTCGTCGGTTTCACCGTGCTGATCCTCGAAATAGCTTTCGTCCTCTGCGTTGTCCGTGTTCGCGTCCAAAGCAGTGGCTTCGGGCTCTTCCATCGTATCTGACGGAGGAGGGAGCAGTTCAGTAGGGGCCGTGTCCGGCGCTTCCTCGCGTAGGCGGCGAAACACCAGTACATTACGCCATTCCGTCGTGCTGCCGGTCAGCCCCACGCGTTCAGTCGATGGCAGAGTCTCTGCCCGCTGATACTCCCAGCCGTAACCTGAAAGACCATTCATAAGCTCCTGAATCGCATGGGAAAACCGCGCTTCAGCACCTTTGATGTTCTTGACCTTCAGCCCTTTGGTGGGGGCGGGTACAACTTTGTATTCATAGCGTGGCATGTGGGCTGGCTTTCGGGTCAAAAGAGGTCAAACAAGAGGGCGCGGATCAGCGTTTCAGCCCGATTTTACGGCCAGCCTGTTCAGGGTAGGGCAACGTCGCGTGGGCCGATCTCATCGCTTCTAGCCGGGCCATAATATCGGCGGGCATCGGGGCCACACGGGGGGCCGACTGATCGATATGCAGCGTCAGCGCTTCGCCGGTGGCCGCCAGCCAACCGTCTTCGTGCCAGAGCTGCGTAAACGAATGGAAACGCTTTTCATCAAAGTCGAGCAGTTGGAACGTGCAATAGGTTGACGCGCCCTCGTGCAACTCGCGCAGATAACAGACGTGGAATTCGGCCACATAAGTGGTGTGACCTGTCTTTTGATACTCTGGTCCGAACCCGATCTGATGGTAGGCATCATCGACCGCGTTATCCATCAACACCGAATAATAAGCCATGTTCAAATGGCCGTTAAAGTCGATCCATTCGGGCTGTACAAGGCGCGGCGATGACCGGAAGGGCGTATCCATAAAAGACCTTTCAAAGCGTGTCAGAGGGTGAGCGTGGCGAGAAAAGGGCCGGGGCTTTGGTAAACCCCGGCCCGACGCCTTAGCCGTTCAGCTTTTGTGCAACGATCTGGTTCACCGCTTTGGGGTTCGCCTTACCGCCAGTGGCCTTCATCGTTTGCCCGACGAACCAGCCCGCCAGTTTCGGATTCTCGCGCGCTTTGGCGACCTGATCGGGGTTCGCGGCGATGATCTCGTCCACGGCGGCTTCGATGGCACTGGTGTCTGTGACCTGCTTCATCCCGCGTTCTTCGACGATCACGGCAGGGTCACCACCTTCGGTATAGACGATTTCAAACAGGTCCTTGGCGATTTTGCCGGAAATCGCGTCAGACGCGATCAGGTCGATAACGTCGCCCAGCTGGGCAGGGCTGACGGGGCTGTCGGTGATGGCTTTCTCGTCTTTCTTGAGGCGGCCGAAAAGTTCGTTGATCACCCAGTTCGCCGTCATCTTGCCGTCTCGGCCCTGTGCGGTCGCCTCGAAGTAGCCCGCGCTGTCCAGATCTGAGGTCAGAACCGACGCATCATAGTCGCTGAGGCCAAAGTCATTGATAAAGCGCGCTTTCTTGGCGTCGGGCAGTTCGGGCAGGTTGGCACCGATGTCATCAACCCACGCCTGTTCGATGACCAGTGGCAGCAGATCGGGGTCGGGGAAGTAGCGGTAGTCATGCGCCTCTTCTTTGGAGCGCATGGAGCGGGTTTCCTGCTTGTCCGGATCAAACAGACGGGTTTCCTGCACCACTTCGCCGCCGGCTTCGACGATGGCGATCTGGCGCTTTGCTTCGACGTCGATCGCTTGTTGGATGAACCGCATGGAGTTCATGTTCTTGATTTCGCAGCGCGTCCCGAGGTGGCTAAAGTCCTGCGTCGCCTGATATTTCTCGTATTGGCCGGGCAGGCAGATTGACACGTTCACATCCGCACGCATCGCGCCAGACTGCATATCGCCATTGCACGTACCGAGATACCGCAAGATCTGGCGCAGCTTGGTCAGATAGGCAGCAGCCTCTTCGGGGCCGCGAATGTCGGGCTTGCTGACGATTTCCATCAGCGCGACACCGGTGCGGTTCAGGTCCACAAAGGACATGTTCGGGTCCATGTCGTGAATCGATTTGCCCGCGTCCTGTTCCAAGTGAATTCGTTCCACGCGCACCAGACGCGCTGTATTGTCGCCGAGCTCTACCAGCACTTCGCCTTCGCCCACGATGGGGTGGTACAGCTGCGAAATCTGATAGCCCTGCGGCAGATCGGGGTAGAAGTAGTTCTTGCGGTCAAAGGCGCTGTGCAGATTGATCTCGGCCTTGAGGCCCAGACCCGTGCGCACGGCCTGTTCGACACAGAATTCATTGATGGTGGGCAGCATGCCGGGCATGGCCGCATCCACAAAAGATACGTTGTTGTTGGGCTCTGCGCCGAATTTCGTCGAAGCGGCGGAAAAGAGTTTCGCGTTCGACATGACCTGCGCGTGCACCTCCATCCCGATGACCAGTTCCCAGTCATGTTTGGCACCCGCAATGGTGCGCACTTTGGGGGTGTCATAGGTCAGGTCAAGCATGGGGGCACCTTTGGCGTCAGAAACAGAACGCCTTGGTCATAAGACAGGGGGCGGGGTGCTGCAAGAGGGGGGCAGCGCCAATGCGTGTGCTGATCCGCTTTGGATGTTGGCGTTAGGCGGTCATTGCCTGCGGTCCATTGCTGGTGAACACGATGCGTTGCCCCGATGCGAGTTCGGAGCGAAACAGGCTGTTGATCACTTGCATCGCATCATCGCGGCCAGAGGCGGCGAATTTATGCGGCGACCGGATGCGCAGGTTATTGTTGAACCCGTGGGCCGCGTGGGCCCAGATCATCGGGTGGAGCTCGGTCAGATGTGCACGGATGATCCAATCGGTGCAGGCCCCAATTTGGGCGCGGATATTGTCGGCGCGTTCATCCCCGCCGCCGCCAAAGCTGGGCATATTGGCGCAATAGGCCGCCAGCAGGTTCGCACAATACGCGGTCGAATGATGGGCTAGAATATCGCGCAGCCCGTCGATGAAATAATCAACGTCCAGATTGGCGCATGCCGTGTCATCCGCGCAGATGGCGTCAAACATAACCCAGGTATAGCCACCGGCACCCCAGACATTCTGCACACGTGCGGCGGTGCGGCGCGCCTCAAGCTCAAGCTCGGTATAGCCACCGTGGTGGCGCGGCAACATGTGGTTGCCCAAGGCGCGCATCGGTCGCGGGTTGAGCGGGTTGAGCAGAATGAGCTGTTCGTAGCTTTCGCGCAGCCCGCCTTGGTGGTGCAGCGGGCCGCTGACATGAGCACAACGGGTCGCCGCTACCAGCGCGCTGGTGGGATGCTGTTCGATGAACGGCGCGATAATCTCTCCCGCGCGCTCAAAGTGGGCGATGCAGGCGTCGCGGTTGCGTTGGGGCAGTACGGTGCTTTCGCCCTTGCCGCGCCATGCCCAGCCGATGTCGATATGGGCCTGGGCGACGACACAGGCGACGACATAATCATCTTCATGCGCGTCCAGCACATGTTCGAAATCCTCGATTCCGCTGAGCAGCGCTTTGGCAAAGCCGCTGTCGACATCTTCGATCGCGTGTTCCGTCGCCATCACAACATCAGCGCGCGCACCAAGGGCCATCAGCTCGGCCACAGGCATAGATCCGGGGGTAAGGGTGTTGTCTGCGTCAGCGCGGCGAATTGCCTTGGACAGACCAGCCCAGTTTTCCTGCCGCACTAGTTTTTGCCCAAGCTGGTGGTTTTCATCGCATAGGCGGTCTTCGGCGGTGGGATCGGGGCAGTCGATGCAAAGCATCTCTTGCGGTGACGCGGGGACAGTGTCGGCGCACGCAGGAGCAGAGGGGGCAGGCGTTTCTTGATTCTGCGGATGGGGCTCGCGGCGACGCGGTGCACAACCAAGGTCGCCTGTTTCCAACAGCAGCGTTGGCATGCTTTTGCGTTTGAATAATTTCTTGAGGTGCAGCATCGGTTGTCCAGTCTTGGGTAAGCCCGTCTTCTGCTGATGAAACTGGCGGGATATTTGGGCACCAAGATGGCATCGCGGTGGTCAGTCTGGGATTTTCCTATCGCGGAAATGCAATTTAAGGCTGAATAATGCCTGATTGTTCAAAGACTGGAGACGATGGCACCGAACGCGCTATGTTGTGCGCGAATACGAGTGAGGGGACACATGTCTGTAAAGAATAGTGCACGCCGCAAAAGACTGCGACGCGATGGCTCGCCGCGCGTGATTCTGGGGTCTGCTGTGATCGCGCTTTGCCTGTGGGGGGGCGTGACGCTGCCCGCTGTCGCCGAGACGGTGAATGTTCTGCGCCCGATCGCGCGCGGCGCGGTCAGTGACCCTGCGCCGGCTACGGCCCCGACGGCCCCGCCGATCGAACCCGCACCTGCGCTGACCGGGGAGGACGGCGGGTCCAAGCCTGACCTCACCACTGCGGCGCCGATCACCCTTTACGATGTCTCTCCGCCTGCGCGCAGCGCGGTGATCCCGCGCACAAGGTGGCAACACCGGCGCGGTCACGCGATCTGGACCCGAACAGCGCTGTCAGCGCTCAAGTCTCATGGCAAGCCCTTGGTTGATATGGTGCCCGCCGATGTCGAAGAATGGTGCCCTGCCTATCCCACCGCCTCGGACGCGGATCGTCGCGCGTTCTGGGTCGGGTTTATGTCGGCCCTCGCAAAACACGAAAGCACCTATAAGGCGCGCGCCGTCGGTGGCGGCGGGCTTTGGTATGGGTTGCTACAGATTTTACCTGCCACGGCACGCGGCTATGGGTGCAATGCTGGCACGGGCGCTAGTCTGCAAAACGGCGGCGCGAACCTGAGCTGCGCCATACGGATCATGGCGGTGACGGTGCCCCGCGACGGTGTGATCTATGGGCGCGGCGGAAAAGGCGTGGCCGCCGATTGGGGGCCCATGCGCAGCCCCGCAAAGCGCAATGACATGGCGGGCTGGTTGAAACGGCAGACCTATTGCAAACCGCTAGACGCTGTGCGCCCGAAAGCCCGTCCCTAAGTTGGATCAATGCAAGCGGGGTAGGCAAGGTGCCCGCATGCGGGACACCTCAGTTTTCGTCACGCGCCGCGGATACGCGACAGCATCTCGGTGGTGTCGCGCGACAGACCAGACTGTGACAGGATGCGGTCCAGCTCTGCCTTGATCATCGCTTGGCGGTCGCTGTCATACCGCTTCCACGTCTGGAACGCCGAACACATGCGCGCGGTGGTTTGCGGGTTCACCGGATCAAGCTTTATCAGCCAGTCCGCCAGCAAACGGTAGCCTGCGCCCGAAGCATGGTGAAAGCCCGCGT
Source organism: Sulfitobacter litoralis (assembly GCF_900103185.1). Lineage (GTDB taxonomy): Bacteria > Pseudomonadota > Alphaproteobacteria > Rhodobacterales > Rhodobacteraceae > Sulfitobacter > Sulfitobacter litoralis. Next base: position 143,780 of record NZ_FNJD01000006.1, on the reverse strand, counting down.
GATGCGCGGCAAAGGCCCCCAGCACAGCGCGGAACCGATTGGGGTTCTTCCAGTTGAAGTCGGGGTGTTTGGTCAGCGTTTCGACGACTTCGTGGGCGTCTTCGGGGTCGGCTTCTATCACTTGCAGGCCAAACCATTTGTCCATGACCAGCCGGTCCGCTTTCCATTGTCCCTCGAACGCGTCGACGGCTTTGTTGCCGCGACCGGCGCGGATCAGGTTGGCCAGCGCGGAAAGCTGCTGGGTCATATTGTCAGCCGCGTCATACTGTTCTTGCGCCAGTGCGCCGTCGTCATTGCGCGTCAGCAGGGACAGCGCAGCATTGGACAGCGCCCGCTTGCCCGCTTGTTTCGCGTTGGGTTCAAACGGAGCGTCGACCGTGTGACGGCGATAGAGCGTCGGCAGCAGATCGGCAAAAGCCTCTGCCATCGTGGCGCGGGTTGCCTCGGTGGCGGCATAGATAATGTCGGGGTCGGGGGTGTCGCCCGCCTCTGACAAAGCGCGCGCCAGATCGGATTGCGACGGCAGGCCCAACATCAGCGCACGATACGCCGGATCAAGAGTTTCATCACCGATCACCGCACGGATACCGGCCAGCCAGTCCTTGTTGGGGGCCTTGCCCTCGCGGATCATCCCTAGCAGCGAGCCATAGGCCAGCATGCGCCCCTGTTCCCAGCGGTTAAAGGGGTCGGTGTCATGGGCCAGCAGGTGCGCACGATCTGCGTCCGACAGGTCTTGGGTCAGGACCACGGGCGCGGAAAAGCCGCGTAGCACCGATGCGACGGGCCGCGTCCCCAGACCGTCGAAGACAAAGCTCTGTTCGGCCTGCGTCATCTCGAGCACCGTTGTTTCCTCGACCTCGTCGCCGTCTTGACCGATCAGCCCGACGGCAATCGGCAGCACATGAGGCTGCGGATCGGTTGTGGCATCGCTGGCCGGCGTGTGCTGCTTAAAGTGCAGCGTCAACGTGCCGTGGTCCCAGCTTTCGTTGACGGACAACAGCGGTGTGCCGGCTTGGGAATACCAGCGCTTGAACTGCGCCAGATCGCGGCCAGTGGTGTCTTCGAATACTTGCAGCCAGTCTTCGATGGTGCAGGCCTGCCCGTCGTGACGGTCAAAATAGAGGTCGAGCGCTTTTGAATAGGCCTCGTCCCCGACCAGCAGCTTGAGCATGCCAATCACCTCGGCCCCTTTTTCGTAGACCGTGGCGGTGTAGAAGTTATTTATCTCTTGAAAGCTTTCGGGCCGCACGGGGTGGGCCAGCGGGCCTTGGTCTTCGGGAAACTGACGGGCGCGCAGATCGATCACATCGCCAATCCGTTTTACCGCAGCCGAGCGCATGTCAGAGGTGAATTGGCTGTCGCGGTAAACGGTCAGCCCTTCCTTGAGGCACAGCTGGAACCAATCGCGGCAGGTGATCCGGTTGCCGGTCCAGTTGTGGAAGTATTCATGCGCGATAATCGCCTCGATCCGTTCAAAGTTCATGTCGGTCGAGGTTTCGGGGCTGGCCAGCACGGCAGAGGAGTTGAAGATGTTCAGCCCCTTATTCTCCATTGCGCCCATGTTGAAATCATCCACTGCAACGATGTTGAACAGATCAAGATCGTATTCACGGCCATAGACGTCTTCGTCCCACTTCATGCTGTCTTTCAGCGCCTGCATGCCAAAGGCGCATTTGCCCTCGTCACCGGGGCGCACATAAAGGTTCAGGTCGACGGCGCGGCCCGATTTCGTGGTGAAACTGCCGGGATGCGCCACCAGATCTCCCGCGACGAGTGCAAAGAGGTAAGCGGGCTTGGGCCACGGGTCATGCCATTCAGCTGTGTCGGTACCGCTGCTGACGGGGTTGCCGTTGGACAGTAAAACGGGGTGCGGGCCGTTGATGGTGACAGTAAAGACCGCCATCACATCGGGGCGGTCGGGATAATAGGTGATCTTGCGAAAGCCTTCGGCCTCGCATTGGGTGCAATACATGCCGTTCGACATATAAAGCCCCTCAAGCGCGGTATTGCCCTGCGGGTCGATCTCCACCTCGGCTTCCCAGATAAACGGGGCGTCGGGCACGTCGCAGGTCAGTCCTTGCGGGGTCACTTCGGGCGATACCGGCGCGCCATCAATCGAAGCAGTGACAAGCGACAGGTTTTCGCCATGCAGGAAGAATGTGCGATCACTGGCATCGGGGTTGGGGCGGAAGGCAATCCGGCTTTTGACGCGGGTCTTGCGCGGGTCCAGATCGAAATGCAGCGCGACATGGTCGATGATGAAGCCGTAGGGGGTATAGTCGGCCAAGTATATCGTCTGGGGGGCAGCGTCGCGCATGTATTTTCCTTCTGTTTGGAACCGAATGTCCAATGTCCAAGTTAGCCCTGCACAATGGCGCCTGCAAGGTCGCCACCCGATAAGATCAACCTACACCGACCCATCGGAGGGCACCATGTCTGCACCCGACACAAACATTGAGAAGCAAGAGAAACAGCACAAGCCTGCGCTGCTTGGCGTAAAGGGGGCGATCATCTTCGGCGTCGTCATCACCGCAATTCTCGGATTTATTCTGATGGGTAATGGCCGCGAAGACCATCAGCCCGCGGCAGAGGAAGCGACGCAAGGTATCACCACCGATAGCACCGTGCCTGCCGTGACCGACGCCGAACCCAACGGCGCATCGCAAGCTGATGATACAAACGCCGCGCCGGTTGATCCCGTCGCACCGGGAACGAACGAAAGCAACTGAGTTTCCGCGACGCTTAATTAACGATTGAGAATTTAACGATTTGGACGGCAGACTTTGGCAACAAGGTCTGCCGTTTTTTATGCGTGCCGCATTGCGAACGAGGGAAATGCCATGGCGAAAATGCGCAAAAAGTCAGAGTTGCCAACAAAGATCTGCCAGCGTTGCGGCCTGCCCTTTAGCTGGCGACGCAAGTGGGCACGTGATTGGGAAGCGGTGAAGTACTGCTCTGAGAGGTGTCGGAAGGCGGGGGGGCTCTGCGGCCGAGCGGTAAGGTAGCGGCGCATTGGTAATATATTATTACCAATAAATGTTGCCCCACGCTGGCATACCTTCTAAGCCTGTTGTCAAAGCGATACCCATGCGAGCAACAGGAGCTAAGAGATGACACAGCGTAGCGATAAGAACGGCCTTCAGGTTGCCGCCGAACTGGTGGAATTTATCGAAGGCTCGGCGCTGCTCGGCACTGGCATTGATGCGGGCACATTCTGGGCGGGGCTAAGCGATCTCGTGCATGATCTGGGCCCAAAGAATCGCGCCTTGTTGCAGACGCGTGAAGAGATGCAGGCCAAGATCGATGTTTGGCACAAAGATCGCGCCGGCCAGAACCATGACGCCGACGTCTATAACGCCTTTCTGCGTGAGATAGGGTATCTCGTGCCCGAAGGCCCCGCATTCGAGATTGATACCCAAGGTGTCGATCCCGAAATCGCGCAGGTCCCCGGACCGCAGCTGGTCGTTCCTATTACCAACGCCCGCTTTGCCCTGAACGCCGCCAACGCGCGGTGGGGCAGCCTATATGACGCGTATTACGGCACGGATGCGCTAGGGGATTTGCCGAAGGGCAAGGGCTATGACGCAGAGCGTGGCGCGCGGGTTGTGGTTCAGGCCAAGGCGTTTCTGGATGAAGCAGCCCCGCTTGTCTCTGGCAGCCATACGAATGTGACCGGATACGCCGTCGCAGACGGGGCACTGACACCTGCGTTAAAAGATGCGGCGCAGTTTATCGGCTACCGCGGGGATGCGGCTGCGCCTGATGCAATCTTGCTGCGCAACAACGGCTTGCACATCGAAATTCAGATCGACGCTACGCATAACATCGGCAAAACCGATCCGGCGGGCGTGGCCGATGTGCTGCTGGAATCCGCGATGTCTACGATCATGGATTGCGAAGATAGCGTTGCCGCTGTGGACGCCGAAGACAAGGTTGTCGCCTATGGCAACTGGTTGGGCCTGATGAGGGGCGATCTGTCCGAGACGTTCGAAAAGGGTGGCCAGCAGGTGACGCGCGAGATGAACGGCGATCGCGACTACACCGCCCCGGACGGCAGTACGCTGACGCTTAAGGGGCGGTCGCTGATGCTGGTACGCAACGTGGGTCACCTGATGACGAACCCCGCCATTCTGGACCGCGACGGGCTGGAGATCGGCGAAGGGCTGATGGACGCGATGGTGACCACGCTTATCGCGATGCACGATCTGCAAAAGACTGACGGTATGCGCAACTCGGTCGCGGGCTCGGTCTATGTGGTTAAACCCAAGATGCACGGGCCCGAGGAAGTCGCCTTTGCGGATGAGATATTTACCCGGGTAGAGACCGCGCTGGGGCTGCCGGCCAATACCGTCAAGCTGGGCATCATGGATGAAGAGCGCCGCACATCGGTCAACCTTGCCGAGTGTATCCGCGCAGCCAAGTCCCGCGTTGCTTTTATCAATACTGGTTTCCTCGACCGCACGGGCGACGAAATTCACACCTCCATGGAGGCAGGGCCGATGGTGCCCAAGGGCGAGATGAAAAACGCCCCCTGGATCAGCGCCTATGAGGATCGTAACGTTGATATCGGTCTGGCCTGCGGCCTGCAGGGGCGCGCGCAGATCGGCAAGGGGATGTGGGCCATGCCTGATCTGATGGAAGCCATGCTGGACGCCAAGATCGGCCATCCCAAAGCAGGCGCAAACTGTGCCTGGGTGCCATCGCCCACGGCTGCGACGTTGCACGCAATGCACTATCATACCGTCAATGTGCTGGCGCGTCAGGACGAGATTAAACGGGGCGGTGCCCGTGGGACGCTGGAAGACCTGCTGACGATCCCCGTACTTGCGGGGCGCAACCTGTCTGACGCCGATATCGCACAGGAGGTCGAGAACAACGCGCAGGGCATTCTGGGCTACGTCGTGCGTTGGATTGATCAGGGCGTTGGCTGTTCAAAAGTGCCGGACATCCACGACGTCGGCCTCATGGAAGACCGCGCGACCTGCCGCATCTCGGCACAGGCATTGGCGAATTGGCTGCATCACGGCGTGATTTCCGAGGATCAGGTGACCACAGCGCTGAAAAAGATGGCTGGGGTGGTGGACCGGCAGAACGTGGGCGATCCGCTGTACCAACCCATGGCCCCCGGCTTTGACGGAGTTGCCTTTCAGGCCGCTTGCGATCTGGTGCTGAAAGGGCGCGTGCAGCCGTCGGGCTATACCGAACCTGTCCTGCACGCCCGCCGGTTGGAGCTGAAAGCCGCACAAGGCTGAACGTGTCTTACCGGAAGAGGCGAGGGGCCAAGCCCCTCGTGCTCCCCGGAGTTTACTTAGCAAAATGAAGCAAAGATGAGGATAGAATGACAGTCACATTAGAGCAGGCGCGGATCATGATCGCCGAAACGTTTAAAAAGGGCCACGAGCTGGGGTTGAAACCCCTGTCAGCCGTGGTGCTGGACGCAGGCGGCCACGTGCAGGCTTTCGAGCGTGAAGACGGCGCGGCCCCTGGCCGGTTCGGCATCGCCCACGGCAAAGCCTATGGCGCGGTGATGTTGGGTATGGCCGGGCGGGCGCAAATGGCGCGGGCCGAGCAGCAAGCCTATTTTATGGCGGCGGTGAACGGTGTTTATGGCGGGGCCGTGGTGCCTGTACCGGGCGGTTTGCTGCTGCGCGACGCGGCGGGCGTTGTGATCGGCGCGCTGGGCGTGACCGGGGATACATCGGACAATGATGTACTGGCTGCGCTGGCCGGGATTGGCGCTGCAGGGCTGATCGGCGAGGAATAGCGGTGGGCTTTGGGGTGTTGAGGTCGGATTGAGGACGCGGTAGGCTTTGAGTGAAATCAAAATCTGAGGCTGAATATGGCGCGTCCTGTTGTTGGTATTGTCGGAAACACCAGCCTGTTGAATGACCAATACCCGATCCACGCGGCGGGCACGATGAACACCATCGCGGTGGCGCAGGTGTCTGGCTGTTTGCCGTTGATCATTCCCAGCGATCCGTCCTTGGTGTCGGTCGACGAGTTGCTTGAAAGCTGCGACGGCTTCTTGCTGACCGGCGGGCGACCCAATGTGCACCCCGAAGAATACGGTGAGTCCGCGACAGAGGCACATGGCACCTTTGACCGTGCCCGCGACGCCATTGCCCTTGGGCTTGTGCGCGCCTGTGTCGAGAGGGGGCAGCCGTTCTTTGGCGTGTGCCGTGGGTTCCAAGAGGTTAATGTGGCCATGGGCGGGACGCTCTATCCTGAGATTCGAGAATTGCCGGGACGGATGAACCACCGTATGCCGCCCGATGGCACGATGGAGCAGAAGTTCGAGCTGCGCCACGATGTGACTTTTACCCAAGGCGGCGTGTTTCACGAGGTGTTGGGAGCCCCGAAGGTGCGAACGAATACTCTGCACGGGCAGGGGATCAAGGCGGCGGGTCCGCGTGTGGTGATCGATGGATTTGCCGAAGATGGCACACCAGAGGCGATTTATATCAAGGATGCCCCCGGGTTCACTCTTGCTGTGCAGTGGCACCCCGAATGGGATGCGGGCAATGACCCTGTGTCGCGCCCCTTGTTTGAACGCTTCGGTGCGGCAGCGCGGGCATGGGCCGACAGCAAGCAACAGCGGATGTTGAAGTCAGCCTGACAGGTTACCTCGACAGCGTGATGCGCCGTCGCGATGATTTGACGGGATGCGAAAGATAACGTGCCGTCAATATGTCGATCTTTTTCCAAGTGAAATTGCTGGATTGCACAGCAGGTTTCTGAGGCTGCAAACCGGAGCTTTGCCTTATCCGGCAGCTGCGAAAGGCTGCGGCATTTTGGGGCAGTGTATTGGGGGCTGTGATCTTTTGCATGGGGCGACCTTAGCCGCCCCAAGGTTAACAAACTATGACCAGTATCGCAGTTACATGTCGCCGCCGGTGACCTGAATGCACTGGCCATTGATGCTTTGTGACCCCGGCCCGGTCAGCCATGTGGCGGCAGCTGTGACCTCGGACACGTCGATCAGTCGTTTATGTGGGTTTGAATTCACCATGATCGCGCGTGCTTTTTCTTCTGAAATACCAGCACGTTCCGAGATTGACGCGGTGTTGCGCGATACGATCGGGGTGTCCACGTAGCCAGGGCAGATCGCGTTGAACGTATAGGGCTGCCCCAGATAGTCCGCAGCCAGTGATTTGATCAGCCCAATCATCCCGTGTTTCGACGCAGAGTAGGCCGCCGCGCCGGGCAGGCCGCGCAATCCGGCCATGGAAGAGATCGCAATGACCCGGCCCCAGTCGGTGCCGCGCATCGTCTTTAACGATTCGCGGATCGTAAGAAAGGCACCATCCAAATTGGTGGACATCATGTTGCGCCAGAATTCCATGTCTGTCTTATGCACGGCCTTGCCCTCGGCAATACCGGCGTTGGGAATGCAAATCTGGATCGGACCGTGGGCTTTGACAGCTGCGGCGATCTTGGCGACCACGTCTTCCTCGCTGCGTACGTCCATCGCCATACCGGTCATGTTATCGCCTGCGACCTCGTCCAGCACCTCTTGGCGACGGCCGGTGATCGTTACATGCGCGCCCCGTGCCGCCAAATCCCGTGCGATATCCAGACCGATGCCGGTGCCGCCGCCTGTGATCAGTGCGTGTTTTCCCTGTAGGTCCATTCTGCTCTCCCTTATGAAATGGAACGTGATGACGGGCATGCTGTCGGCAGCGAGGGACAGGTGCAAGGGCGCGCGCGTTTTCACGCAACGTCGCAAACCCATAAATGCGGCTGTTAGCGCTATTGATGGTGCAAATCGCTGTTCTAATTATGTCCGTCTCTTGTACTATAGGAACCCAAGCGCTATCGCTCTGGGTAATATTATTGCGCCACGCGAGGCGTAGAAGCACCAACGGGGGACTCTGGATTGAAGATCGGGACGCCAAAAGAAACATTTGAAGGGGAAAATCGCGTTGCGATGACCCCGGAATCAGCACTTCAGCTGCAAAAGCTCGGTCACACTTGTCTGATTGAAGCTGGCGCAGGCGAGGCGGCTGGTTTTTCCAACGATAAATATGTTGAAGCCGGGGTAGAGGTGATCGACACAGCGGCTGAGCTTTGGGAAACGGCGGATGTCGTGGCCAAGGTCCGTGTCCCCAGCACCGCCGAGATGGCGATGATGCGGTCCGACCAGACGCTGATTTCCTTCTTCAGCCCTGTGGCCGACGAAGCCAAGATGAAAGAGGCAGCTGAAAAAGGCACCACTGTTGTCGCGATGGAGATGATCCCTCGGATCAGCCGCGCCCAGAAAATGGATGCACTGTCGTCGATGGCGAACATCGCGGGCTACCGTGCGGTGATCGAGGCGGGCAACAACTTTGGCCGCTTCTTTACCGGTCAGATCACAGCCGCGGGCAAAGTGCCTCCGGCCAAGGTTCTGGTTGTCGGTGCAGGTGTTGCCGGTCTGGCAGCGATCGGGACCTCAACGTCGTTGGGCGCGATCACGCTGGCCTTTGACGTACGCCCCGAAGTTGCCGAGCAGGTCGAATCGATGGGTGCCGAATTTGTGTACCTCGATTTCGAAGAAGAGCAGCAGGACGGCTCCGCCTCTGGTGGCTATGCCTCTGTTTCCTCGCCTGAATTCCGCGAAGCGCAGCTGGCCAAGTTCCGCGAACTGGCCCCCGAAGTTGATATCGTCATCACCACCGCGTTGATCCCTAACCGCGAAGCGCCAGAGCTGTGGACCGAAGATATGGTCGCGGCGATGAAGCCCGGGTCGGTGATCGTCGATCTGGCGGCGGAAAAAGGCGGCAACTGCAAACTGACCAAGATGGACGAGAAAATCGTGACCGAGAATGGTGTGACCATCATCGGCTACACCGATTTCCCAAGCCGGATGGCAACGCAGGCTTCGACGCTGTTCTCGACCAACATTCGCCACTTGCTGACCGATCTGACACCGGAAAAAGACGGTGTGATTAACCACAACATGGAAGACGACGTGATCCGTGGGGCAACCATCACCCACGACAAGGAAGTCACCTTCCCGCCGCCCCCGCCCAAGGTCGCGGCAATTGCGGCGGCTCCGAAAAAGGACAAGCCCAAGGAACTGACGCCGGAAGAGAAACGCGCAAACGAAGTGGCGGCCTTCAAGACGCAGACCCGCAATCAGGTTGGCCTGCTGGCCATCGGTGGCGTGCTGCTGTTGGCGGTGGGTCTGGTCGCGCCGGCCAGCTTTATGCAGCACTTTATCGTATTCGTGCTGTCCGTGTTTATCGGCTTCCAGGTGATCTGGGGTGTGGCGCACAGCCTGCACACGCCGCTGATGGCCGTGACCAATGCGATTTCGTCGATCATCATTTTGGGGGCGGTCATGCAGATCGGGTCCGGGTCGTTCCTGGTGATTATTCTGGCCGCGCTGTCGGTGTTTATGTGCGGGATCAACATCTTTGGTGGCTTCCTCGTGACACGGCGCATGCTTGCCATGTTCCAAAAATCGTAAAGGGTTCAGGTAAATGGATTTTGGTTTTACAACAGCGGCTTACGTAGTCGCCGCCATCCTCTTCATCCTCAGCCTTGGCGGGCTGTCGGGGCAGGAAAGCGCAAAGCGTGCCGTATGGTACGGGATCGTGGGCATGGCCTTGGCCGTGGTTGCGACATTGATCGGGCCGGGGGCCGGGTTCTGGCTGCTGTCGCTGATCCTGATCGCGGGTGGCGGTGCCATCGGTTATCAACTGGCGACAAAAGTACAGATGACGCAAATGCCTGAACTGGTTGCTGCAATGCACAGCCTTGTGGGTCTGGCGGCGGTTTTCGTCGGCTATAATGCGCATATTGAACTCGGCAACTTGCTGGCGATGGATGACACTGCCCGCAAAGCGACCGAAGGGTTTGCAGCCCTGCTTGCCAAAAAAGACAGCGTCGAGATCGCGATCTTGCGGGTTGAGCTGTTCCTTGGCGTGTTCATCGGTGCCATCACCTTTACCGGGTCTGTCATTGCCTATGGCAAGCTGGCGGGGCGTGTGGATACGTCGGCGACAAAACTGCCGGGCGGTCACATCCTGAACGCATCTGCAGCGGGTTTGTCGCTGCTGTGTCTGGTCTGGTACTTCAACACAGGTGGTTTCCTGCCGCTGTTCATCATGACACTGGCGGCGCTGTTCATCGGCTACCACCTGATCATGGGCATCGGCGGCGCGGATATGCCCGTGGTTGTTTCGATGCTGAACAGCTACTCTGGCTGGGCGGCGGCAGCGATTGGTTTCAGCCTTGGCAACGATCTTTTGATCGTTGTCGGTGCGCTGGTCGGCTCGTCGGGTGCGATCCTGTCCTACATCATGTGTAAGGCGATGAACCGGTCGTTCGTCAGCGTGATCCTCGGCGGCTTCGGCGGTACCTCTGGTCCGCAGATGGAAGTCGAGGGCGAGCAGGTTGCTATCGACACTGACGGTGTGGCAACGATGTTGAACGAAGCCGACAGCGTCATCATCATCCCCGGTTACGGCATGGCGGTGGCTCAGGCGCAGCAAGCCGTGAGCGAGCTGGTCAAAAAGCTGCGTGCCCAAGGCAAGAACGTGCGTTTCGCCATTCACCCCGTTGCGGGGCGTCTGCCGGGTCACATGAACGTGCTGCTGGCCGAGGCCAAAGTGCCTTATGACATCGTGATGGAAATGGACGAGATCAACGATGATTTCCCGTCGACCGACGTGGCGATCGTGATCGGGTCCAATGACATCGTGAACCCTGCCGCACAGGACGACCCCAACAGCCCCATCGCCGGTATGCCGGTTCTGGAATGCTGGAAGGCAAAGAACGTCATCGTGTCCAAGCGCGGGCAGGGGACAGGCTATTCCGGTATCGAGAACCCGCTGTTCTTCAAGGACAACACGCGGATGCTTTATGGCGACGCCAAGGCGAGCCTCGACAAGCTGCTGCCGTTGATCGACTGATCACGCGACAGGCGACAAACCAATGGGCGGTGCAGCGATGCGCCGCCCTTTTTTGTATTCAGGACGGTCTATGGAACCCAAGCGCCTTGCGAGTGTTGAATTGTCATATAGGAGGATTTTAATATGAAGTTTTCGCGCACCAGCCCGTCAACCGGCCCCGGTTCCCCCGAAGTCACCGGCTTTTACGATGACGATAGCGGCAGTATCCAGTATCTGGTCGCTGATCCCGCCACATCCAAAGCAGCGGTGATTGACGTGGTTCTGGGCTTCAGCCCGCAAAGCGCCGCCACTGATACGCAGAATGTTGATACGATCCTGCGTCATGCCGACGCGGCAGGATACCAGATCGAATGGATTCTCGATACACATCCCCATGCCGATCACCTGATGGCATCCCATGAGCTGAAACGCCGGTTGAACAAACCCAATGCCATTGGGTCCAAAATAACCGAGATTGCCGAGCTCTGGCGCGACTACTACCACATGCCAGACGCCTTCGATCCCGCCTCCGATTTTGACCATCTGTTTGACGACGGTGATACCTTTACCATCGGCGATCTGCCGGTCCGCGTGATGTTGTCTCCGGGGCATACGCTGGGGTCGATTTCTTATGTGGTGGGGTCGGATGCCGCCTTTGTACACGATAGCTTTATGCAGCCCGATGTCGGCACCGCCCGCGCCGATTTTCCCGGTGGCACGGCGGCTGAGCTCTATCAGTCGCTACAAGAAATTCTTGCACTGCCCGATGCGACTCGACTGTTCGTTGGCCATGACTACGGGACCGACTATCGCCCGCAGCCCACGTGGGAATCGACCGTGGCTGAACAGCGCAGACATAATGCGCATATCGGGAGCGGTGTCTCACTCGACCGCTTTGTCGATTTGCGAGAGGCACGGGACAAGACACTGTCCTTACCGGACCGGATGTTACACGTCTTGCAGCTGAACCTGAGGGCAGGGCGCTTGCCGGACGCAGAAGAAGACGGCCACGCTTATCTGAAAATCCCGCTCAACCGTTTCTGAAAAAGCGATGCTACTGCGGGCGGTATCCTGCGGTATACGGATAAGCCCATGAAAGCTATGTCAAATATCCCTAGGCGAACGGTGGTAACCGCGCTAGGTTGCCCCGATCATACCCCTGCAGAAAGCCCTCATCGTGCCTGCTCTCGACGATCACCCCCTGCGCTATACCCTGAATAGCGAGCTTCACGCACGCCCGTTTCCCTCGCTTATAACACCCCATATGGCGGCCTATCTTGCGGTGCGCCCGATAGGGGACGCCGTAACGCGCGACCGGTCGGTTGATCTGCAGCAGTTACGTGCCTTGCTGACCCACTACGGTGCGCCCCTCCCGGCGGAGGACGCGACCCATTATTTCGGGCCGATGGGCAAATATACCCTGAAATGGGAACAGCATACCGAATTCGTGACCTATACCGTGTTTCTTGATCAGATCGGTCAACGCCCTTTTGATCCGGCAGAGTTTGATGTCTTTCCCGAAAATTGGCGCGCCGATCTGAAGGCAGAACGCATTACGTCGATCCTGCTGCGGCTGGTGCCGCGTCCTGCCGAGGACGCGCAGATCGCGGAGGCGCTGCAAGATTGGTTCGTCCCGGAAAGCTTGGCAGTGGCGTCTGTGCTGGAAGATGCCGCAGTCATCGCCAGTGATTTCCGCATCGATCCGGCGGGCCACATGCGCATGGCGGTCTTCGCATCGGAAGGCACCGGCAGCCGCCGTCTGGGGCGCATCGTGCAAAGGTTGTGCGAGATCGAGACCTATAAATCCATGTCGATGCTCGGCTTCGCAAAGGTGCGCGAGTTCGCCGCCCAACTTGACCGGCTCGACGCAGAGCTGATTGACCTGATGGCGGGCATGGCAGGCACATCTGCTATGGCCGAAGACACGTTGCACCGCTTGCTGGATATCTCGGTCGGGCTAGAGGCGCTGTCGGCCGATGCGTCTTACCGTCTAGGCGCAACAGAGGCCTATCAGGCCATCGTATCACAGCGGATCGGAGCGCTGCGCGAAACCCGCTTTATGGCGCGACAGGGTTTTGATGAATTCATGATGCGCCGCTACGAGCCTGCGATGCGCACGGTGAAATCGTCCGAAACACGCCTGAACAAGATGTCCGCCCGTGCCAGCCGCGCCGCTGAACTGCTGCGCACACGGGTGGATGTGGAAAGGTCGGCGCAGAACCAGGCGATACTGGCCAGCATGGATAAACGCTCGGACCTGCAGTTGCGTCTACAGCACACGGTCGAAGGGCTCTCGGTCGTCGCCATCAGCTACTATGCGGTGTCACTGGTGGGCTATATGCTCTACCCGTTGGCCGAACGCAGCGGGATCAGCAAGGGCACGCTGACGGCCCTTGCCGTGCCTGTCGTGGTGATCCTCGTTTGGGGTCTTCTGCGCCGTTTGCGCCACAAGATCAAATAGCGTCAGCTGCCTGCAGGGGTTGCGCGCAATAGGGCATGCATGGCCAACACGCCGATGCCGATCATCACGATCGCCAATATGGCAGCCAGCGACAGCGTAGGCACGCCGGATAGTCCGGCACCCAGCGTACAGCCCCCTGCAAGCACACCGCCGACACCCATCAGCGCGGCACCGGCCAGATAGCGGCCGGTCTGGGTGGGGGTCTCGAAACTCTGCCAGCCAAAGCCGCCAAACAGCAGACTGGCCGCACAGGCTCCTAGAAATACGCCGCCCAGCAACCCGACGCCAAAGCCTGCGGGGATTGAACTGCTTGCCACCAGCCAGAACAACGTATCGGCAGAGGGCGACGTGAACGACAGGCTCTCCATCGCGATGGGATCGAATTCATCGAACAGAATAAAGCCGGTACCGATCCACGCCAACGGGACCAACAAGCCAATCAGCGCTGCCATCATCAGATGGGCCGGACGGTTCCCCGACCGCAGCGCCACGGCCAATGCGGCTACGACGATCAAGCCACCCCAAAGGGCCACGCCACCGGGCAGAGCGGCGAGGCTGATATACTCACCAAGCCCAAGTGTGACGCTGCCAAGCGCCACGCGCATCGGGGCCAACACACCTTTCAATGTCGCATGGGCCACGACTGCGAACACCACAACGACCATGGCCGCCCGTAAATTGCCAGACCCCGCCAGAATGGTCAGCCGCGAAATACAGCCCCGTGTCAGCACCATGCCCGCACCAAACAGCAGCCCGCCAAACCCAATCGCCAGATAGGGGAGGTCAGGCACCAGAAAACGATGATCGGCAAAGCTGATCCAGCCCAGCGCCACAGCGGCTTGCGTGCCCAAGACAGCAAAGGCCAGTGCCGTCAGCCAGACCCCTTTAGCCTCGCGCCGGTCTTCGCCGATCAGCGACCGGCGAAAACAGAACTTGGTGATCTGCCCCAGAACGCCAAAGATCACGCCCAAGGCCAGTGCGAACCAGACAGCCGCCTGCTGTGGCGTGGTGTTTTCAAAACCGAATTGCTCAAACATCTTTGCGTTCCCCTGACGACAGCACGCCAGTTCACTGACGCGGAAACCGCCCGAGTTCAAGTCTTTTGCGCCTCAACGACCAAGGGAGGCCGCAGCCTCCCTTCACCCTTTTTATAAATACTCAATCCTGGCCGTAGCCCCAAGCGCTATGACCGGCAGAGGATCACCGTCCGCGCAACCGCGGGTCCAGCGCGTCACGCAGACCGTCGCCAAGGTAGTTCACGCTCAGCACGGTCAGCGAGATCGCGACCCCCGGCAGGATCACCCGCTCGGGGAATTCCTGCATCCGTGACACGGCATCGGACAAGAGCTTGCCCCATGTCGGATAGTCCGATGGGAAGCCGACGCCAAGAAAGCTCAGTGCGCTTTCGGTGATGATCGCGGTCGCCAGTCCCAGCGTGGCCGAGACCATGATCGGAGAGATGACGTTGGGCAGCAGGTGCTTGCGGATGATCTTGCCCGACCGCGTCCCGATGGACCGCGCGGCGAGGATGAATTCACGCTCTTTCAGCGCCAAAATGTCGCCGCGCACGATCCGCGCGGTCTGCATCCACGACGTCAGCCCGATGATGCCGACGATCAGGATGAACATCCCGCCTTCGGGGCCGAACCGCGCATTCAGCGGTTGCCGGAACAGGGTCACCGCCAGCAGCGTCAAAGGCAGGATCGGCAGCGACAACACCAGGTCAGTGAACCGCATCAGCCAGAAATCGAGCCGTTTGAAGTAGCCCGAGATGACGCCGATGGCCGACCCGATCACCAGTGCCAGTCCCATCGCGAGCCAACCCACGGCCATTGACACGCGCCCGCCGGCGATCATCTGCGCCATGATATCACGGCCCAACTGATCTGTCCCAAAGGGGTGCGCCCAACCGGCCTTTGCTTCGCTGTCAAACAGCAGTTGATAGATCGGGCGCCAGTTCTTGTTGCGGATATCAAGCGCTTTGGGGTCCACGTCCCAAAGGAAGGGGCCAAATAGCACGGCGAGCGTGATGAACAGCAAGAAGCCTCCGCCAAAGACAGCACCCTTGTGTTTGCGAAACTGCTGCCAGACGTCGATCCACTGGCTGCGCGGCGGCTTTTGCGGCTCTTTATCGACTAGCGCGCCATAGACTTCGATGTCGGCCTCGATCGGGCTTGCGGGGGTGGCTTGCTCAGTCATAGCGGATCCTTGGGTCAAGCAGGCCGTATAGAACATCGGCAATCAGGTTGAACAGAACGATGAGGATGGCGAAGATAAAGGTCAGCGTCATCACCATCGGCAGGTCGTTGGCAAAAAGCGCGGTCAGCAGCAGCTGCCCGATACCATTCACCTTGAACACATTCTCGGTAATGATAGCGCCGCCAAAGATCGCGGGCATGCCAAGGGCAATCACCGTGACCACAGGGATCATCGAGTTGCGCAGCACATGGACCAGAACGACCGATTTTTCGCGCAGCCCCTTGGCGCGGGCGGTGCGCACATAGTCCTGGTTCAGGTTGTCCAGCATCGCGCCGCGCATATAGCGGCTGATCTGCGCGGTGGTTTGCAGCGCCAGCACCATCACGGGCATGACCATCTGCATGAACTGGATTTTGAAACTCTCCCAGTCGGTCACGACATGGGTCGTGTCATAGATCGACGGCAACCACCCCAGCGAGACCGAGAAAATCACGATCAGCAGCGGGCCGGTGAAGAAGGGGGGGATCGAAAAGCCGATCATGGTGACAAAGGTGCCCGCCTGATCGAACAGCGAATAGTGGCGGTAGGCCGAATAGATGCCAATCGGGATCGCGATCAGGATGCCCACGATATAGCTAAGCCCAACCACCCAAAGCGTCTGCGGCATCCGCTGGATCACGATATCCATGATCGGGCTGCGGGTTTGCCAGCTGATCGCACGCTGTACGGGGCGCACAGCGCCGGTGTCGGGGTCAATGAAGGTCGACAGGCTGGTGTCCGGCAGCCAGCCCAGCAGGAAGCTGTCGCGGGTGGCCCAGTCGATGAAGACCTGCGGTTCAACCCAGAAAAACTGGATCAGCCATTTATAGTATTGCACATAGATCGGCTGCCCGAGGCCAAGCGCCTCGCGCATTTTCTGTTTTACCTCTGGTGGGACTGTCAGCGGCACCTGGGCCATCGGATCGCCGGGGGCCAGTTGCAACAGCAGGAAGATTACCAGGCTGATAAACAAAAGCGTTGGTATCGACAAAAGTAGTCGACGAATGGTGAAGGTCAGCATGCACAGCGCCTTTGCAAGTCGGTCTAGGAGGAGGGAAAGCGTGTCAAAATCGGAGGGAGGCGCGATTTCGCACACATTCATAAAGGCATCAAGTCACGAGGAGCACGCAGGGCGCGTGCTCCTCTGACCTGGGGCGTGATTATTCTTTCACGCGGTACCAGTCGGCGGCATTCCAAAGTTCGGAATCCCAAGTGTTCAGGATCACGCCGCCCAATGTGTCGGACGCAGCGGAAACCCGACCACGGTCGACCAGCGGAACGATGGTCATGGTGTCACGCGTGATGATGTTGTTCAGCTGCTTGGCGATCTCGCCACGCTTGTCCAACTCGCCCGTACGCGACAGTTCGTCCAGCAGCGCGTCATATTCTTCGCTGCAGAAACGGTTGATGTTTTCACCCTGCCATTGGCTGGATGGCTTGGGTTCGTTGCCGCAACGGTAGGCAGACAAGTAGGCCTGCGGGTCGGTGCCGTCAAAGTTGTTCGCGTACATTTCAACGTCGGCATAGAACTTCTGGAAGGTGTCAGGCGAACCTGGGTCACCACCGAAGAAGACCGAAGAATCAAGGTTGCGCAGCTCGACTTCGACACCGATCTGGTTCCACCAGTCTTTGATCAGCGCCTGGAAATCCTGACGCACAGCGTTGGTCGAGGTCTGGTACAGCAGGGCCAGTTTCTCACCGTCTTTGTCACGGATGCCATCGCCATCGCTGTCGGTCCAGCCGGCTTCTTCCAGCAAGGCTTTGGCACCTTCAAGATCCTGCGTCAGACATTCAGTGTTGTCGGATGCGTAAAGCTCGGGGGCGGGTACAAGGTTACAGGTTGCACGGCCGGCTTGGCCGTAGCCCACTTCGACCAGCAAAGGACGGTCGATCGCCATGGAAAGCGCCTTGCGGACCTTGAAGTCCGACAGGATCGGGTGCGGATGCGCAAGCGTCGCACGTTCACCTTCTGGCAGCTCTGGCGACGGATCGGTCATGTTCATTTCGATCCGTTCGACCAAGGTACCGAATGCAGAGATCGCCTGACCTTTACCGCCTTCGGCCATCTTCGCTAGCACGTCGGGGGCCAGCTGCATGTTCCAGGCATAGTCGTATTCGCCAGTTTCCATTACGGCACGGCCCGCCGCATTCGCATCACCACCACCCTTGAGGGTCAGTGTCGCAAACGCAGGTTTGTTCGGATCGCGGTAGTTGGGGTTGGCTTCCATCTGGATCACGTCATTGGGACGGAAGTCCGTGACGCGGAATGGGCCGGTGCCAATGGGGTTAAAGTTGGCTTCGGTACATTCCGGAGCTTTAGCCCCCAGACAATCCTTGAACTGCGCGGCCTGAATAATCGGGGATTGCGCACCCATGAAAGGGCCATAGGGGTTTGGCTTGGCGTCAGAAAAATGGACGGTCACCGTCAGATCATCCACGATATCGATGCTTTCGACACCATCGAATTTTGACGCCTGCGCGCAACCGCCTTCGGGGTGCATACAGTATTCAGCGGTGAACTTCAGGTCTGCCGACGTCACCGGCGTACCATCGGACCAAAGCAGGCCTTCTTGCAGCTTCCACGTTACGGATTTCAGATCTTCGGACACACCGCCGTTCTCAACGGTGGGAATTTCGGCAGCCAGATAGGGCACCAGTGCGCCGGTTTCGTCATAGCGGCCCAGTGGTTCGAGCACGAGGCTCGCGGCCTCGAGGTCTTTTGTGCCGCCCGACAGATAGGGGGTCATGATCGAGGGCGCTTGCCAGTAGATCACTTTTACCTCGCCGTCACGTCCACGCTCGCCCTCATGGGCGGCGCCAAACGCGGCGGGGGCTATCGCTACGGAAGCCGCAGCCCCCAGTAACAGGGTTTTCATGTTCATAGCTTACTCCTTGTTGAACACCGGTGATTTTTTTTGGTGCCTTTTTTATGGTCCGTCTTTCTGGCACTGCCAAAACCGTCACGCTGGATCGACACAGGGGAGGTGGGGCATCGGGGCTGGCAAAACTGCCCGCTACAATGCCCGTTTTTCCGGCCACGCCAAATACGTTGAAGCATCGAAACAGGTTTGAAAAAAAAAGCAAGCCTCCAAAGCTGTGGATGTTAGCGGTCGCGCTGACGGATTTGACACCGATGGATGATTGGCCTTAGCGTCGTCTGATTGATTAAACGAGAAGCGCTGGAAAATACCATGCTAGACGAGGCAAAGCCGACACCAATCGCGCAAATTCAAGAACTTAGGGTGGAATTCCAAACCCAGGACGGACCCGTCTTGGGGGTGGAGAACGTCAGCTTTGACATCAATGCGGGTGAAACTGTCTGCGTCGTGGGCGAATCCGGCTCGGGTAAATCGGTGTCCTCGCTGTCGCTGATGCGTCTGGTCGAGTTCGGGGGCGGAAAAATTGCGGGCGGACGCCTATTATTTGAGCGACAGAACGATCCCGCTGTCGATTTGGCGCGCACAGATCAGGATGTGATGCGCGAAATTCGCGGCAACGAGATCGGTATGATCTTTCAGGAACCGATGACCGCGCTGAACCCGGTCTTTACCGTGGGCCGCCAGCTGACCGAAGGGCTGCGCCTGCACAAAAACATGTCCAAGTCGCAAGCCGAGGCGCGTGCGCTCGAGCTGTTGACCCAAGTACGCATTCCCGAACCCGCTCGCCGGATGAAGCAATACCCGCATGAGCTGTCAGGCGGGATGCGCCAGCGGGTTGTGATCGCCATGGCGCTTGCCTGTTCGCCACGATTGCTGATCGCGGATGAACCCACGACCGCACTTGATGTAACCATTCAAGCGGAAATCCTTGCGCTGATAGACCGGCTGAAACGCGAGACCGGCACCGCGGTGATGTTCATCACCCATGATATGGCGGTTGTGGCCCAGATGGCTGACCGCGTCGTCGTCATGTTCCGCGGCAACAAGGTCGAAGAGGGCTCGGTCGAGGAAATCTTCGAGAACCCGCAGCACCCCTATACCAAAGCGCTGCTGGCCGCTGTGCCGAAGCTGGGCGAGATGCGCGGCAAGGCCTACCCCGAACCGATGAAGCTGCTCGGCACGCAAGACAAGGAAATCGTGCCCATTAAAGGGACCGAGGAAACGCTGCTGACCGTCAATAACCTGACCACGCGCTTTCCGGTGCAGGGCGGCTTTCTGCGCCGCACGGTTGCCAATGTCCACGCGGTCGAAGACCTGTCGTTCACCATCAACAAGGGCCAGACGCTTAGCCTTGTGGGCGAATCCGGCTGCGGTAAATCTACGGCAGGGCGGTCTATTCTGCGGCTGGTCGAACCCCAGTCGGGGGAGGTCAACCTTGACGGCAAAGACATCATGGCACTGGATTCGCGTGGCCTGCACAAGGCGCGGCTGGACATGCAGATGATCTTTCAGGACCCGTTTGCCTCGCTCAATCCGCAAATGCAGCTGTCGGATCAAGTGGCCGAACCAATCCATAACTATGGCACGCTCAAGGGGGCCGAGTTGACCAAACGCATCGAGATGCTGTTTGACCGCGTGGAACTACCGCGCAGCTTTATGCGGCGTTTCCCCCATGAATTGTCGGGCGGGCAACGCCAGCGGGTCGCGATCGCACGTGCTTTGGCCCTGAACCCCAAACTGATTGTGGCGGACGAGGCCGTGTCGGCGTTGGATGTGTCGGTGCAGGCGCAGGTGGTCAATTTGATGCTTGAGCTGCAGCAGGAATTGGGACTGTCCTTCCTTTTCATTAGCCACGATATGGCGGTGGTTGAACGGGTCAGCCACTATGTCGGCGTCATGTATCTGGGACGGATCGTCGAGATGGGCCCCCGGGCGCAGGTGTTCGAAAATCCGCAGCACCCTTATACCCAAGCCTTGATGAAGGCCGTTCCCATCGCTGATCCGCGTCGCCGGAAAAAGGAAAGCGAACTGAATTTTAAACCGATCCCGTCGCCGATCCATCCGACAAGCTATGTCGCGGAACCCTCTGTTTACAAAACCGTATCCGCGGGCCATCAGGTGCTGATCACCGATAGCGGATACTAAAGGACCTCAATTGATGACTGCGCGCATGACCCCGTTTGAGCTGATGGAAAAACTTGTCAGCTTTCCCACCGTCTCACGAGACACAAATATCCCGCTGATCGACTGGGTGGCGGAATATCTCGAAAGCCACGGCATCGCGTCACACCGCTATATTCACCCCGATCAGCCCAAGCACGCGCTTTTTGCGCATGCCGGCCCGTGGGAAGAAGGCGCGGTTGTTCTCTCTGGTCATACAGATGTGGTGCCTGTCGACGGCCAACCCTGGGACAGTGATCCATTTACCGTGGTCGAACGGGACGGGCGGTATTATGGCCGTGGCTGCTGCGATATGAAGGGGTTCGACGCCTTGGCGATCTGGGCCTTGGTAGAGGCACATCATGCTGGCGTGCAACGCCCACTGCAAATCGCGCTGAGCTTTGACGAGGAAATTGGCTGCACCGGTGCGCCTCCAATGATCGAAGCGATGCAGCCGGTGCTGCCCAAGGGCGCGTTAGTGATCGTGGGCGAACCCTCCACGATGCAGGCGGTGACAGGGCACAAGGGCGGCACGGGCTTCAACACCCATGTCGTTGGCTTCGAGGTACATTCGTCGCTGCTGCACACCGGCGTCAACGCGATCATGGCAGGGGCCAAGCTGATCGAATGGGCCAATGAGGTGAACACCGAAAATATGGCGCGCAAACCCAGCGACCTTGCCGCAATGTTCAACCCGCCTTTCACCACCGCACATGTGGGCGTGATCTCTGGCGGGACGGCCCATAATATCACCGCCAAGGATTGTCACTTTGCCATGGATTTCCGCGTCGTGCCGGGCGAGGACAAAGACGCCTGGGGCACCGCCTATCTTGAAAAAGTGCGCGAAGTCGAACAGCAGATGCAAGAGGTCGTCCCCGAAACCTATATCGAGATCACGCCCCGTTTTGACGTGCCAGCACTCCAGCCCGAGAAAGACGGACTGGCCGAAACGTTCGTGCGCCAGATCACCGGCGACAACGCCAGCCACAAAGTCAGCTACGGCACCGAGGCAGGGCAGTTTCAGGAGGCAGGCTACAGCGCGGTGGTTTGCGGACCCGGCGACATTGCGCAGGCGCACCAGCCTAACGAATACATCGAAGTCACCCAATTCGAGGCTGGCCATCAATTCATGCGCGACCTGCTTGAACGGTTGAAATGACCCAGCGCAGCGGCCCCCTTTTTCCAAATGGTACCAAATCCCGGGGGAGGGGCCGCCCTGCGGCGCCGGGGGCTGGCCCCCGACCCAGGCTTGCTTCGCCCGCGACGCCCACGCAGTATAAAGCCTGACCATGCAGCCGTTCCCGATTAATGCCACCACCCCCATCACCTATCCCGGCCCGCCCCCTGCGGCCTCGGATATCATTGTGATTGGCGGCGGGATCATCGGGGTCTGCACCGCTCTCTTTCTTGCGCGTGACGGGCATTCTGTGACCTTGCTGGAAAAAGGCCGCATCGCTGCCGAACAATCCAGCCGCAACTGGGGCTGGATCCGGCAACAGGGGCGGGATCCCGACGAGATGCCGATCATGGCCGAGGCGCAGGCGATCTGGCGTGATCTGGCAGGGCAAACAGATGTCGATATCGGTCTGCGGCAAGGCGGCATTGCTTATCTGGCGCAGAAACCGGCGCAGCTGGCCGGCTACGAAGACTGGCTGCCCCATGCACGGGCCAATGGCGCGGACAGCCGGCTGATGACTGCGGCGGAGGTCTCTGCCATGTTTCCCACCCTCGCCACACCGCAGATCGGCGGATTAATAACGCCGTCGGACATGCGCGCGGAGCCTTGGGTCGCCGTGCCCGCACTGGCCGGTATCGCCGCCCGAGAGGGCGTGCAGATCATCGAAAATTGCGCCGTACGTGCTCTCGACATCGCTGCGGGGCGTATTGCAGGGGTGATCAGCGAACAGGGCCGTATCAAATCCTCGCAGGTGGTTCTGGCGGGCGGTGCCTGGTCGGCGCTGTTTCTACGCAACCACGGTATTTCGATGCCGCAGCTGTCGGTGCGCGAAAATGTGGCAGCGACAGAGCCCTTGCCCGACGTCTATGCTGGTGCGGTATCAGACGGGCGGGTCGCATTCCGTCGCCGCGAGGATGGCGGCTATACGCTTGCCCCACCCGGCGCGCCCGAGCTGTTCGTCGGGCCGGATGCGTTCCGCGCGTTGCCTCACTTTATGACGCAATTGCTTGCCGATCCCTTTGGCCAACGGCTCCATCCGTTTGCACCCAAAGGCTTCCCCGATGCATGGGGAACCAAACGGCGCTGGCAGCCGGACGCCCCATCCCCGTTCGAGGCGATGCGCATCCTGGATCCCGCCCCCAATATGGCCAAGATCCGCCGCCTGCTGCGTGATTTTTCGGCAATGTTTCCGGAATTTGGTCCAATAAAGCTGAAATCCGCATGGGCAGGTATGATCGACACCATGCCCGATATTGTCCCTGTCGTAGATACTGTGGCAGCCCTACCGGGGCTGACGATTGGCACCGGCATGTCAGGCCACGGCTTTGGCATCGGGCCGGGTATGGGCCGCGTTCTGGCTCGTCTGGCAACCGGAAAGGGTGCTGGCCATGATCTTAGCCGGTTCCGGCTTGCGCGGTTCACCGATGGAACCCCCATGATATTGGGGCCCAACGTTTAGTCATAATAAAAAGGAACGTGCGCCGATGCCGATCAAGAACCGCTTTGCCGAAACCCACGCCGAGATCACGGCATGGCGGCGTCACCTGCACACCATTCCCGAACTGTTGTTCGATCTGCCGCAGACTGCAGCCTTTGTCGAAGAAAAGCTGCGCAGTTTTGGCATCACCGATATCACGACAGGCGTGGCACAAACCGGTATCGTCGCGGTGATCGAGGGAAAGACCAATACCTCGGGGCGCAGCATCGGGTTGCGGGCGGATATGGACGCGCTGCCGATCACAGAGGCAACTGGGCTTGAATATGCGTCAAAAACGCCGGGCAAGATGCACGCCTGCGGCCACGACGGACATACCGCAATGCTGCTTGGTGCGGCGCAATACCTGGCGGAAACACGCAATTTCGATGGGCGCGCGGTGCTGATCTTTCAACCTGCCGAAGAGGGCGGCGGGGGCGGCAATGTCATGGTCGAGGAAGGCCTGATGGAGCGGTGGTCGATCGACGAAGTCTACGGCATGCACAATATGCCGGATCATCCCATCGGTACATTCGCGATCCGCAGCGGGGCGTTGCTGGCGGCGGCGGACGAATTCGATATTACCATCACCGGGCAGGGTGGTCATGCCGCTGCACCCCATGAAGCGATTGATACCAACCTTGCTGCGGCCCATGTCGTCGTGGCACTGCAATCCATTGCCGCGCGCAATGTCGACCCGATCAAGAACGCGGTGGTGTCGGTCTGCACCATGCGATCCGACACCGACAGCTATAATGTCCTGCCGCAGACGGTGCGGTTGCGCGGTACCGTTCGCACCCTTGATGCAGGCATCCGCGATCTGGTGCAGGACCGCTTGCAGT
Source organism: Sulfitobacter litoralis (assembly GCF_900103185.1). Classification (GTDB taxonomy): domain Bacteria; phylum Pseudomonadota; class Alphaproteobacteria; order Rhodobacterales; family Rhodobacteraceae; genus Sulfitobacter; species Sulfitobacter litoralis. Next base: position 119,672 of record NZ_FNJD01000006.1, on the reverse strand, counting down.
CAGTCGTGTCCCACACCTGCGCGGCCTATCAGTGTACCGCCGACATCACCTACGCGCGCGGCTACCCCATCACCGTGAACGCAGAGACCAACACCAGCTATGCCGCTGACGTGGCCGAAAACATCGCGCCCGGTGTGGACCGTGACACGCCCCCGATCATGGCGGGGGAGGATTTCTCGTATATGCTGAACCAGCGCCCCGGTGCTTATATCATGCTCGGCAATGGCGACGGGCCGACCGTTCACCACCCTATGTATAATTTCAACGATGACGCGATCCCCGCAGGTTGTAGCTGGTACGCGGAAATGATTGAAACAAGATTGCCAGCCTAGCCGCCGGCTTGCCTTTATCCCCCAGACCCTCAAGGACTTCGAAAATGCCCGTTAAGAACCGATTTGCCGAATTGCACACCGACATCACCGCATGGCGACGTGACCTGCATGAACACCCCGAAATCTTGTTTGAGACGCATCGCACCTCTGCCACCGTCGCTGAAAAGCTGCGGTCCTTTGGCTGTGACGAAGTCGTCGAAGGCATCGGGCGTACCGGCGTTGTCGGCGTGATCAAGGGCAACTCCACCGCGTCGGGCAAGGTCATCGGGCTACGCGCAGATATGGACGCGCTGCCGATCCACGAGCAAACCGGGTTGGACTATGCCTCCAAGACGCCCAACGCGATGCACGCCTGCGGCCACGACGGCCACACGGCGATGCTTTTGGGCGCGGCGCAGTATCTGGCCGAAACGCGGAACTTTGACGGGACGGTCGTGGTGATCTTTCAGCCCGCCGAAGAAGGGGGCGGCGGCGGGCGCGAGATGTGCGAAGATGGCATGATGGACCGCTGGGGCATCCAAGAGGTCTATGGCATGCACAACTGGCCCGGTATTCCCGCAGGTCAGTTCGGCATTCGCCCTGGCCCGTTCTTTGCGGCCACCGATCTGCTCGAGATCGAGGTCGAAGGTCTGGGCGGCCACGCTGCCAAGCCGCATGAGACCATCGATACAGGCGTTGTGACCGCGCATATCATCACCGCGCTGCAAACCATCGTCAGCCGAAATGCGGACCCTGTGGGCAATATCGTGGTGTCCATCACCTCGATTGAATCCTCCTCCAAGGCGTTCAACGTCATCCCGCAGCGGGTGAACCTGCTGGGCACCGTGCGCACTTTGTCAAACGACCTGCGCGATCTTGCAGAAAAACGCGTGACAGAGATTTGCGAAGGCATCGCCACCACCTTTGGCGCGACGGCACGGGTCAAATACGTGCGCAACTATCCGGTGATGGTGAACCACGACGCGCAAACCGAATTCGCGGCGGATGTCGCACGCGGTATCTCAGGGCAATGTGACGAAGCACCCTTGGTCATGGGCGGCGAGGATTTCGCCTTTATGCTCGAAGAGCGCCCGGGTGCTTATATTCTGGTCGGCAATGGCGACACCGCGATGGTGCACCACCCGATGTATAACTTTAACGACGATATCATCCCTGCTGGCTGCAGCTGGTGGGCAGGTATCGCCGAACAGCGTATGCCAATCGGCTAAAGCTCATGCGCATGGGGCGTGGGGAAACCCGCGCCCTATGCCGCCAGCAGTTTACGGTAAATCTTGACCAATGCCGCGGCTTCGCGCGCAATCGAAAAATCCGACACGACATAGCTGCGCCCGGCCTCTGCCCACGCGGCCAGACGCGTCCGGTCAGACAGGGCATCGCGTGTCGCGGCCTCAAGCGCGGGGATATTGTCTGGGTCCACCAGCAGGCCGGTTGTGCCTTGCACTACAAGCTTTTCAAACGCGCCCACACGGGTGGCGACGACTGGCACACCGCAGGCCATCGCTTCGATCGGGGTCAGTCCGAACCCTTCCCAGCGTTGCGGCGCGACATACAGATCCAGCACACGGTAGAAATCGGCCATATCGCCTACGGGTACTTCTGGCAGAAAGAGCATCCGGTCCGACAGGCCCTCGGCGCGGGCGCGGTCTTTCAGGCCTTTCTCGAAGGCTTCGTATTTCTCGGTCGCGCGCCCCATCACAAGGGCCACGACATCGGGATTGTCCCGCAGGATGGGCAGCATCGCCTCGACAAAGGCATCGGTGCCCTTTTGTGCGCGGATACGGCCGTAGCAGCCCACCAGCGTCGCGTTCACTGGCAGCTTAAGCTCGGCGCGCAAGGCGGCGCGGTCGGGCGAGGGGGCAAAACCTTCGGTGTCGATGCCATGCATGATCACATGGCCGGGGTTTTCCAGATAGGCGTTGGTCCGGTCCGAGGTCGCAACCACGGTATCCATCCGCCGGATCAGCCAGCGCGTCAGGCCGGTCTGCTCGCGTTGGCTGGCCGAGGTGAACATCAGCTTAAGCCGTTTGCCCAGCAGATAGCGCAGCGCCAGCCCGCCCAGCATCTCTACGTTGCGCCGCGCGTGCCAGACCCGCCAACCAGAGGCTGATGGCCCCAGCCGCGACATGGTGATCAGCGACAATAAAGGCACCTGTGGCACGTCCTCGGGGACGACAGGACCGGTCGCCACGATCGATATGTCACGCGATTGCACCGGCACCAGCCGCATCACAGTGGCGGTGACGCCGCTCAGCCGGCGCTTGAAGTTCGGGGCGATCACATCGGTGCGGGCAAGCGGGTGGGTCATGGGGTATCCAACTTGAGAGTGGTGATCAGACGGCTGGCGATCGCATCCAGCTGGTCGTCCTGCGCGGCGATGAAACGGGATGCGGCGGCGGTCATCGTCGCGCGCTCTTGGGGATTGGTCAAGAGCGACAGGACGCGGGCGGTCAGGTCTTCGCCATCCGCCACAATCCGCGCGGCCCCTTCGGTTTCAAGCTGCGCATAGGTCTCTGCAAACGCCGCGACATGGTTGCCTGACAGCACAGCCGCGCCCGATTGCGCCACCTCGAACGGGTTGTGCCCGCCAATGGGCAAAAGAGAGCCGCCCAGAAAAACCACGTCAGACAGGCTGTACCACAGACCCAATTCACCCAGCGTATCCGCCAGATAGACTTGCCCGCCCGGCGCGTCGCCGCGGCTGCGCCGTTGGACGGTCAAGCCAGCATCATGGGCCAGCGCCTCGATCGCGTCGCCGCGTTCAGGATGACGGGGGGCAAGGATCAGACATAGATCGGGCAGGTCGCGCAACAGCTTGCGGTGTGTCGCAAGGACGGTGCGTTCTTCGCCTTCGTGGGTCGAGGAGGCAACCCATACGGGCCGCCCGTCAAGCGCCGCGGTCACCCGCGCAAGCGCCTTGTCGTCGACCGGCAGAGGGCCCGCCATAGATTTTAGATTCACCCCGCGCGAGACGCGATCGGCAGGGGCGTGCATGCGTATCATATTGCGTGCCATCGCGTCATTCTGGGTCAGGATCAGCGTAAAGACATCAAACAGATAGCGGGCTGTGCGGGGCCATTTCTCCCAGAAATCCACGGTCTTATCAGACATCCGCGCATTAACCAAAGCCATCGGCGCACCTGTCGCATGGGTCCGGCGCAGCATCTGGGGCCAAATCTCGCTTTCGACAAAAATCGCGGCATCGGGCCGCCAGTGCGACAAAAAGCGCTTAAGGGGGCCGGGCGCGTCAAGCGGGGCGAACTGGTGCACGCTGCGCGGCGGCAGACGCTGCGCCACCAGCTTGGCCGAGGTCGCGGTGCCCGATGTGATCAGGAATTGCGCGTCGGGCAGCATGATGCCCATGCGGGTGATCAACGCCAGCACCGACAGGCTTTCCCCGACCGAGGCAGCGTGGACCCAGACCAGTTTTCCATCCGTCTGGCGCGGCAGCGTTGCAATACCGCGTTTCTCGCCCGCGCGGGCGGCGGGCACATCTTGCCCGTGCAATTTTCGCGCCTCTGCGCTGGCGGCAAAGGGGATCAGGCAGCGACTGGCGAGAACCCAGGCGCGGTACAGGAAAGGTGCGGACACGGTCGGGTCAGCCGCCTGTGTGGCTCATGTGGCGGGGCATCTGCCCATCCAGCTTTTGCCGTGAATAATCAAAGTCATGGCCCTTGGGCTTTAGGCTGATCGCCGCGCGGATGGCGTCTTTTAGGGGGGCGTCATCTTCGGGGTGGTTGCGCAAAGGCGCACGCAGGTCGGCCACGTCTTCCTGACCCAGACACATGTAGATCTCGCCCGTGCAGGTGATCCGCACGCGGTTACAGCTTTCGCAGAAGTTATGAGACAACGGCGTGATAAACCCGATCTTCTGACCGGTCTCTTCAAGCCGCACATAACGCGCAGGCCCGCCAGTGTTCTCTGCCAGATCGGTGACTGTATAATGATCCTCATAGGCGCGGCGCACGTCTTTGAGGGACCAGTACTGACCCAGACGGTCCTCGTTCCCGAGATCGCCCATGGGCATCACCTCGATCCACGTCAGATCAATGCCGCGGTCGGCACACCACGCGGTCATGCTGGGCAGCTCGGCCTCGTTAAAGCCCTTCAGCGCCACGGCGTTGATTTTGACCCGCAGCCCCGCATTTTGCGCAGCATCAATACCGCGCAGGACCTGGGGCAGGCGGCCCCAGCGTGTGATATCGGCAAACTTTTGATCGTCCAGCGTGTCCAGCGACACATTCACGCGGCGCACACCGGCGGCATAAAGGTCGGCGGCGTAACGCTCGAGCTGGCTGCCATTGGTCGTCAACGTCAGCTCTTTGAGCGTGCCGGCGTCCAGATGGCGGGTCATGCTGTTAAAGAAGGTCATGATCCCCTTGCGCACCAAAGGCTCGCCCCCTGTGATGCGCAGTTTTTGCACCCCGAGATCGACAAAGTTGGTGCACAGCCGATCCAGCTCTTCCAGAGACAGAAGTTCCTTTTTGGGCAGGAAGGTCATATTCTCGGACATGCAATAAACACAGCGAAAGTCACAGCGATCTGTAACAGAGACGCGCAGATAGGTGATAGCGCGGGCGAACGGGTCAATCAAAGGTGCATTCATATGTCATAGGTAAACATCGGCCCATCGCGGGGCAAGTAGCATTTAGGAGATTGAAGCGGGTTCGTTGGATGGTTAGATTTATCGCATGAAACATTATTTTATTTTAGGTATCGCTGTCGTGGGTCTGGCCGGATGTGCCGGCGTAACGGATCGTATGGGTCTGGGTAACAAGGCCGGCGACGAAACTACGCCCGCCGTTGCAGCAGAACCTGATGTGGAAACGGGCCAAACGGCGACCCCGTCGCCGGCTACCACTGCGCCACGCCCGCCTGCAGCTGCGCGGACGGCGGATGCCCTGGATACCACGACGGCTGAACAACGCGCCGAGGCGTCCAAACCCGCAGCTTCGGGGGCCAAGTCGCTTGGCACGACCGTGGCCTCGCTTGGCAGTGCGACGGAACCGGGGCTGTGGCTGAAAACGCCGCTGGTAAAATCAGAGATGCAGGGCCGCGTGACCAACCCCGCGACTGGTAAATCTTCTACCGTAGAGCTGATCCCGCTGGACGGACCTGCATCGGGCGGCAGCCGTATGTCACTGTCTGCATTGCGGTTGATCGGGGCGTCGCTGACGGATCTGACCAAGGTCGAAGTGTCAACGAACGGGTAACTCGCCGTCCCATAACATCAAATGCAAAACGGGCGTCCGAGGAAAACCTTGGACGCCCGTTCTCGTTCAGGATCAGCCTTGCAATTTCAGTCTTCCGACGTTGCGTCGGTGTCATCGGCTGCTGCTTCAAGCGGGAAGTCAGGCAGATACCGTGCTGCCTCTTTGATCGCATAAGGCTTGAGATGTGTGCGGTTGGCTTCGATAAACTCTGCCGCCCGCGCTGGATCATGACGGCTGAGGTCGCGTACCCACCAGGCGATGGCCTTTTGCAAGATGCCGTTCTTGACCGGCAGATAGCCCGCCGCCCAGCCAAGGATACGCTCGCGCGCGTCCAGCTCTTCGGGTTTTGGGTTATTCTGCTTGGTCCATGGCAATGTGGCGACCAAGGCTGCGCGCTTTGACCAAAGCTCTCCGGATTGGGTCCAGCTTTCGACCACATCCAGACGCTGAGGATCGGCAAGCAAACGCTTTTGCGCGGCCATACAGGCGTGATCGGCGATGGCCCAGCTGTCAAAATCGGGCACCCAGCTTTGGATCAACTGCCACGCCGCTTCGTCATCGGGGCGCAAGCGGGCTTGGGTCAGCAGTTTCGCGGCCGCGAGCCGGGCCTCGAAAATGTCAGTCTGCCACAGCGCGTCCGCCAGCGAAATCCGGTCAGCCAACGACAGCTCGGCCCGCCAGGTTTTGGTCAGATCGTTGATCTGCGGGTTGGTCACGCCCAGATAGGGGCGATCCACCTTGTGCGCGCTGTGCAGTTTGTCCACCGCAGTGGGGTTAGCCAATGCGTTCAGCTGCGCCATATAGGGGGCTAGGTTCATTCTACGGTCACCGATTTGGCTAGGTTGCGTGGTTGGTCGACATCTGTCCCCTTGGCGATGGCAGTATGATAGGCCAGCAGTTGGGCAGGGATGGCATAAAGGATCGGGGCGAGCGCATCTGCAACCGGCGGCATTTCGATCTGCCCCCATGTGCCTTCGGATTCTGCGTCCAGTCCTGCGCGGTCCGAGATCAGGATGACCTTGCCCTTGCGCGCCATAACTTCTTGCATGTTGCTGACGGTTTTATCGAACAACGCGTCGTTTGGGGCCATGACCACCACAGGAACGTTTTCGTCAATCAGCGCGATGGGGCCGTGCTTTAGCTCTCCGGATGCATAAGCTTCGGCGTGTATGTAACTGATTTCTTTCAGTTTCAACGCACCCTCAAGGGCAAGGGGGAACATCGCGCCGCGCCCCAAAAACAGCACGTCGCGTGCCGAAGACAGCTTGTAGGCCTCGTCACGCAGTGCCCCGTTTTGCTCGAGCGCTGTGTTGATCAGCGACGGCATGGACCGCAGGCCTGAGACGTAGTCTGCCAGCTCTTCCTTGGTGATTGCACCGCGGTCAACGGCGGCTTTCAGCACCATAAGGAACAGGACGGTCAACTGGCAGGTGAACGCTTTGGTGGATGCAACGCCGACCTCTACGCCCGCATGGATCGGCAGCGCCAGATTGCTTTCACGTGCAATCGAGGACTCAGTGACATTCACAACCGAGGCGATCAAATCAGCCTTGCCCGCGCAATAGCGCAGGGCTGCGAGTGTATCGGCGGTTTCGCCGGACTGGCTGACAAACAGGGCCATCGTGCGGTCAGAAATCGGCGGTTCGCGGTACCGGAATTCCGAGGCCACATCGACTTCAACGGGCAGGCGTGCAATCTGCTCGAACCAGTATTTCGCCGTAAGACAAGCGTAAAAGGCTGTCCCGCAGGCGACCATGGTGATCCGGTCGAGCTTGGTGAAATCAAGGCCCGGATCGGGCAGCATGATCTCTCCGTCCGTGGTCAGGTAGCGCGATAGCGCCTCGCCGATGACGGCGGGCTGTTCGGCGATCTCTTTCGCCATAAAGTGTTTGTGGCCGGCTTTGTCGATGCGGGTGGTGTCGAGGCTGATTTTCTTAACCACACGATCGACAGGCGCGTCATTGGCGTCGAAAATTTTGACCGACGTACGGGTCAGGACGGCGCGGTCGCCTTCTTCAAGGTAGGTCACGCGGTCTGTCATCGGCGACAGGGCAATCGCGTCGCTGCCCAGATACATCTCGTTGTCGCCATAGCCCACGGCAAGCGGGGCCCCTTTGCGTGCGCCGATCATCAGATCGTTTTCGCCGTCAAACAGGAACGCCAGCGCAAAGGCCCCGTGCAGCCGTGCGATGGTCTTGGTTGCGGCGTCCACCGGGCCTAATCCTTCTGCCATGTACTTCTGGGTGAGCAGCGCAACGGTTTCCGTGTCCGTTTCGGTCACGAATTCCACGCCGTTCTCGGCGAGCTCAGCCCGCAGTTCGCGGAAGTTTTCGATGATACCATTGTGCACGACGGCCACGGGTCCCGCCTGATGCGGGTGGGCGTTGGTGACAGAGGGGGCACCATGGGTGGCCCAACGGGTGTGGCCAATGCCTGACTTGCCAGCCAGCGGCTCATGCACCAACAGGTCTGACAGGTTTACCAGCTTTCCGACTGCCCGGCGGCGGTCCAGCTTGCCTGCGTCAACCGTGGCGATACCGGCGCTGTCATAGCCGCGGTATTCCAAGCGTTTCAGGGCTTCGACGAGGGTAGGCGCAACTTCGTGTTGGCCAAGGATACCGACAATACCACACATGATTAGCTGCCTCTCTGCTGTTTGGCCTTTAACATTTCGAACAATTTCCGGGCCATGCCGGGTTTTTCTACCTGCGGTGCGCGCGCAAGCGCCAGCGCGTCTGCTTCTACATCCGACGTGATCACCGATCCTGATCCTGTCATCGCGCCGTCGCCGATATGCACGGGAGCCACCAACATGGTGTTTGACCCGATAAAGGCATTGGCCCCGATATGGGTATGGTGCTTCATCACGCCGTCGTAGTTGCAGGTGATTGTGCCCGCGCCGATGTTGGCTTTGGCACCGATGGTTGCGTCGCCGATATAGCTCAGGTGGTTCACCTTGGCCCCTTCGGCGATCTGCGCGTTCTTCACCTCGACGAAATTGCCGATGCGCACATCCTCGGACAGCTCCGCACCGGGGCGCAGACGGGCGTAGGGGCCGATGATGCCACCACGGGCGACATGGCACCCTTCAAGGTGGCTGAACGCGCGGATGGTGGCACCGGATTCAATCGTCACGCCGGGTCCAAAGACCACATTGGGTTCGATCACCGTGTCGCGTCCGATATAGGTATCGCGTGCGAAATAGACTGTATCGGGGGCCATCAGCGTGATGCCGTCTTCCAGCATCGCCGCACGGGCCCGCGATTGGAACGCGGCATCGGCAGCGGCCAGATCAGCGCGGGAATTCACGCCCATTGTTTCGACCTCGTCACAGGTGACAGCAGTGGCTTTGAGCCCGCGATCCCGTGCAATGCCGATGATGTCGGTGAGGTAGTATTCTTCCGACGCGTTGTCATTGCCAACGGCGTCAATCAGGTCAAACAATAGATCAGATTTGCAAGCAACAACGCCGCTATTACAAAGCGTTATCGCGCGCTCTTTATCTGTGGCGTCTTTGTATTCGACGATGCGATCCAGGCTGTCGCCTTGCATCACCAGCCGGCCATAGCGCGCAGGATCGGCAGCGTCGAAGCCCAGCACAACGACATCGTTCGACTTCAGCGCGTCACACATTTTTTCGAGGGTTTCGGTCTGCACAAAAGGCGTATCGCCGTACAAAACGATAGCCGTGCCTTCGAACCCCGCCAGCGCCTCGCGTGCTTGACCGACGGCGTGGGCGGTACCAAGCTGCTCTTCTTGAACCACAACCTGCGCTTCATCGTCAAATGCTTGGGCTGCGGCACGCACCTGATCGGCACCGTGACCTGCAACAACGACCGTACGGGCAGGCGATAATGCCGCGCCAGAGGCCATAGCGTGTTCCAATAGCGGTGCGTGGGCGACGGCGTGCAGAACCTTTGGCAGGTCCGATTGCATACGGGTACCTTTGCCTGCGGCCAAAAGGATCAGTGCGACTTCCATGTATAATCTCTTTAATCAATTTAATGTCCGCTCTCTTTACCTTGTTGACGATTTTGCGCAAGGCTAGGGGTCATCAAAGAAGATTTCCGCCTGCAATACATTCAGCAAAGGAATGCCGATGAAAACGGTAGTATTCGACCTCGACGGGACCTTGGCAGACACCAGCGGTGACCTGATTGCCGCGGCCAATGCGTGTTTCCGGGATATGGGCGAGGGTGATGTTCTGGATGTGAAAACCGACGCTGGCACGGCTTTGAAGGGCGGGCGCGCGATGCTGCGTTTGGGAATGGAAAGGCTGGGTCGGGCTGAGGACGAAGCAACGATCGACCGCTATTACCCTATGCTGCTCGAGGCCTATGGCCGCGAGATCGACACCCATACGGTGCTTTACCCCGGCGCGATGCAGGCAGTAGCGGCGTTGAAAGCCGCAGGCTACCGCGTGGCAATCTGCACCAACAAACCCGAAGCGCTGGCCCATACACTGCTGACAAGGCTCGGCGTGCGTGATGCCTTTGGCGCGATGGTGGGGGCTGACACGCTGGCGATGCGCAAGCCGGATCCCGAACATCTGTTCGAAACGGCTCGCCGTGCCGGGGGTGATCCGGCGCTATGCTTGCTGGTGGGGGATACCAATACCGACCGCGAGACGGCGCGCGCGGCGGGGGTGCCTTGCATTCTGGTGTCCTTTGGCCCCTCGGGCGACGATATGGCGGCACTGGCCCCCGAAGCCTTGCTGAATCACTATGACGACCTGCCTGATATCGTGACCCGTCTGATCGGTGCAGCCTGACATGGTAGCAAACATGGCCGAGGTGTTCACCGGCAGCTTTACCCAGCAAGAGCCGATCCCCGAGGATGCCATAGACGCCGCCGTCGCCGTTATGCACCACGGACGGCTGCACCGCTATAACACCGTTCAGGGCGAAACCGCCGAGGCCGCGCTGCTGGAGCAGGAATTCGCAGCGATGGTGGGCGCACAATACTGCCTTGCCGTGGCCTCGGGCGGTTATGCCATCGCCACCGCCCTGCGGGCTGTCGGCGTCAAACCGGGAGACCGGGTGCTATCCAACGCCTTTACGCTCGCCCCCGTGCCCGGTGCGATTGCCGCGGTCGGGGCGGAGCCTGTCTTTGTCAATGTGACAGAAGGGCTTGTGATCGATCTGGAGGACCTCGCCGGCAAACTGGATCAGGCGCGGGTTCTGCTGCTAAGCCATATGCGGGGTCACATTTGCGATATGGACGCACTGATGACGCTTTGTGATGCCGCCGGTGTCACGGTGGTAGAGGATTGCGCCCATACCATGGGGGCCAGCTGGAACGGCGTGCCTTCGGGGCGGCGTGGGGCTGTGGGATGCTATTCGTGCCAGACGTATAAACATGTTAACGCAGGCGAGGGCGGACTGCTGGTCACCGATGATCCCGAGGTGGCAGCGCGGGCGATCATGCTTTCGGGGTCCTATATGCTTTTTGATCGGCATGTCGCCGGCCCCCCGCCAGAAACCTTCGAGACGATCAAATACGATACGCCCAATATCTCTGGCCGGATGGATAACCTGCGCGCCGCGATCCTGCGTCCGCAGCTGCGGCGGCTCGATGCTCAGATTGGAAAGTGGAATGCGCGGTATCAGGTCGTAGAGGACGGCTTGCGCGATACCCCTGGGCTGACCGTGATCAGCCGCCCCGACGCAGAACACTTTGTCGGGTCATCCATTCAGTTCCTGCTATCAGGCTGGCAAACACCAGCTATAAAAGCCGTCCTGTCACGCTGTGCCGCCCGCGGCGTGGAGCTTAAGTGGTTCGGCGGCGCAGAACCTGTCGGCTTCACCAGCCGCTATGATTCATGGCGCTACGCCAAATCCCCCGTGCTGCCCGCTAGCGATGCGGTGCTTTCCAGCATCATCGACATGCGCGTACCGCTAACATTCTCGCTGGACGATTGCGCGCTGATCGCACGGATCATTCGCGCAGAGGTCACGGCGGTATTCCAGCAGGGGTAAGCGGTCGGATCCCACCGCCTCGGGCTCAATCGCCAAGGGGCCGGACATGTGCCGGCCCCTTTCTGTGACATGGTGGTCTGTTCAACACTCGGTGTTCAGAACCGGATCGTCCCGTGTTCGCCTGCATCTGCAACCTGCTTGGTCACGTTGGCTTTGGCGATCTCATAGAGGAACGACAGGCTGCCGCCGGTCAACCAGACCTCGGCCTGTTTCAGGTCCATGCGCACGAGCTGCACGTCGTCATCCTTGCGCCCGTCCTTGAACCATGCAGCGGCAAAGGCGTTCCACAGGTCGTCCAGTTTGGCAGGGTCGGTCACAGCCTGAACGGTGCCGTCGATGCGGGCGTAGAGATGTTCGTCCTTGCTGGTCACCAGATATTCGGCCGCGGCACCCGTTTGGGCCGATTTCGCCAGATCGGTATCACGTGCAGTGATGAACCAAAGGCAGTTCGCGTCATGGTCGGCATAGTGGCTCATGGGGATGGCGCGGGCTGTATCTGTCGCCAGCATCCCGATGCGGGTTTCATCAATGCGGTCCCAGAATTCTTTCTTCATCGAGGTGCTCATATCGCTGCGTCCTTTCGGCAATGTGTTACAGTGCTAACATTAGCGATGCGGTTACAGTTCCACGGTCGTGCGACATTTGCTTGACCGAATCCGCGAGAAGTGTAGTGTAATGAACAACTGTTCAATAAACTCGGGGGGAGGGTTATATGTTCAACACCACCATGAAATTCGATTTGGGCGATGATGTGAACGAGATGCGCGACATGGTGCACCGTTGGGCGCAAGAGCGGGTCAAACCCATGGCCGCTGATATTGATGCCAAAAACGAATTCCCGCCCGAGCTTTGGGAAGAGATGGGCAGCCTTGGTCTGCTGGGTATGACGGTTGAAGAAGAATTCGGCGGCTCTGGTATGGGGTATGTCGCGCATACCGTCGCGGTGGAAGAAATCGCGCGGGCGTCTGCTTCGGTCTCTCTGTCCTACGGCGCGCACAGCAACCTTTGCGTCAACCAGATCCGCTTGAACGGCAGCCCCGAGCAGAAGGCGAAATTCCTGCCGGGTCTGTGCTCTGGCGAACATGTCGGCGCGCTGGCGATGTCCGAACCCTCTGCGGGCAGCGACGTGGTGTCGATGAAGCTACGCGCCGAAAAGCGCAATGACCACTACCGCCTGTCGGGCAACAAATATTGGATCACCAATGGCCCCGATGCCGACACGCTGGTCGTCTATGCCAAGACCGACCCCGACGCCGGATCAAAAGGCATCACCGCCTTTTTGATCGAGAAAGATATGAAGGGGTTCTCAACCGGTCAGCATTTCGACAAGCTCGGCATGCGCGGGTCCAACACGGCCGAACTGATCTTTGACAACGTCGAAGTCCCGTTCGAAAACGTTCTGGGCCAAGAAGGGCGCGGCGTGGCTGTGCTGATGTCGGGGCTCGACTACGAACGTGTGGTGCTGGCAGGCATTGGCCTTGGGATTATGGCCGCCTGTCTGGACGAGATCATGCCCTATATGGCCGAGCGCAAGCAGTTCGGGCAGCCCATCGGGAACTTCCAGCTGATGCAGGGTAAGATGGCGGATATGTACACCGCGATGAATTCTGCCCGTGCTTATGTTTACGAGGTCGCCAAGGCCTGCGACCGCGGTGATGTGACCCGCGCCGATGCCGCCGCCTGCTGTCTCTATGCCAGCGAAGAAGCGATGAAACAGGCGCATCAGGCGGTGCAGGCAATGGGGGGCGCGGGCTATCTGTCTGACAACCCCGTGGGCCGTATCTTCCGCGACGCCAAGCTGATGGAGATCGGGGCAGGGACCTCGGAAATCCGTCGTATGCTGGTGGGCCGCGAGATGATGGGAGCGATGGCGTGAAACGCGTCGCGCTCGCCTTGATGCTATGCGCCGCACCGCTTGCCGCGCAGGACCTGCAGTATAGCGATCGCGGGACAGAGCTCTGTCTGGCCGACGCAGAGGGCTATGCGGCAAAGCTGGCCTGCGCGGGCGCGTCGGCGAACCAGTGTATGGAGGATACGCCAGGCGGAAGCAGCACCTACGGCATGGGCGGCTGTCTGGACCGCGAACTGCAATTCTGGGACCAGCGGTTGAATGACAATTACGCCGCTGTGATGGTTCAGGCAAAACGAAGGGATGCGGATGCGGTACCCGCTTCCGAAGACAGAGCCGGTGTGGCCGACGCCCTGCGCGAGATGCAACGCGCCTGGATCGAATTTCGTGACAAAGCCTGCACCTATGAGGCGGCGCTATGGCAAGGCGGCACAGGTCAGGGGCCAGCTGCGATCAGCTGCCTGATGGAGCAGACAGCGCGTCAGGCGCTGTCGCTGGACGTGTGGGAAGACTGATGGCCCGCGCCCTGCCAGGACTGGACCGTTCGGGCGCATGGGATATTCCGGCGCGGCTGAACATGGCGGCGCAATGTCTGGCGCAGGATTCCGCGCAGCTGGCGATCATTGATCTGACGGGTGATGCACGGCACGATGTCAGCTTTGGCGCGCTGTCCGATATGGTTGACGGATTGGCCCGTGCCTTGGCGCAACGGGTGCGGGCGGGCGACCGTGTGGGCGTGCTGCTGGGGCAAAGCCCATGGTGCGCAGCTGCCCATTTGGCGATCTGGAAAATCGGTGCGATTTCAGTGCCTTTGTTCAAGCTCTTCAAACATGATGCGCTTGCGTCGCGGGTGCGCGATGCAGGTGTGACGCTGGTGTTGACCGATGCCGAAGGGCGCGATCTGCTGGGGGATCTGGCAACCTCGTTAATGGCGGATAGCGTCGGCGTGGCGGGCGACCCTGTCGTCTTTGCCGACACCGGCCCTGACGATCCGGCGGTGCTGATTTATACCTCTGGCACAACCGGTCCACCCAAGGGCGCGCTGCATGGGCACCGGCTGCTTACAGGCCACTTGCCTGGCGTCTCGCTGAGCCATGATATTTTGGGGCAAAGCGGCGATTGCCTGTGGACCCCGGCGGATTGGGCATGGATCGGCGGGCTGTTTGATGTGCTGATGCCGGCGCTGGCACTTGGTGTGCCGGTGGTCGCCGCGCGGTTGCTTAAATTCTCACCCGAGGCCTGCGCCTGTATTATCCGGGACGGCGATGTGCGTAACGTGTTCTTTCCGCCAACCGCGCTGCGGATGCTCAAAGCCGAAGGAGCCGAGATTGCGGGTCTGCGGTCCGTCGCATCGGGCGGGGAGCCTTTGGGGGCAGAGATGCTGGCGTGGGGCCAACAGGCCTTTGACTTGTCCATCAACGAATTCTACGGCCAGACCGAATGTAACATGGTCGCCACCAGCGCAGGCAGCCAGTTTCCACCCCGCCCGGGATGTATCGGAAAACCTGTTCCAGGCCATGATCTCGCGGTGCTGGACGTGGAGGGAAATCCGACAAAAGACGAAGGCGATGTCGCAATCCGCAAGGGATCGGCGTCGATGATGCTGGGCTATTGGCAGCGCCCCGATGAAACGGCGCAGAAATATCGCGGCGATTGGATGCTGACCGGCGATCGCGGCGTGTTCGACGGGGACTACCTGCGCTTTGTCGGGCGCGAGGATGATGTGATCACCTCTAGCGGCTATCGCATCGGTCCGGCAGAGATCGAGGATTGCCTGCTGACCCATCCCGATGTCGCAACCTGCGGTGTCGTCGGCAAGCCTGATGCGCTGAGGACCGAGATCGTTAAAGCCTATGTCGTGCGCAAATCCGGTGCGACCGTTGACGCACAGACCCTGCAAGACTGGGTCAAGACCCGCCTTGCCAGCTATTCCTACCCGCGCGAGGTGGCCTTTCTGGACGCTTTGCCAATGACCGTCACAGGCAAGGTGATCCGCCGCGAGCTCAAGGCCCGCGCCGCTGCCGAAGGGGCTGCGTAATGCAGAACCTGACTTTGACGCCCCCCCATTCCATCCGATCAAGGAGACCGACATGAAGCTTATTTCGCAAGCCTTGCCCTCGTCCGAAAGCTTCAAGGCGAACGAGGCCGCGCATCTGGCCGCGCTGCAAACCATCCGCAAGGCGGCGGATGCGGCGGAACTGGGCGGCGGCGAGAAATCTCGCGCCCGCCACGTGAGCCGCGGCAAGATGCTGCCGCGCGAACGGGTGGCCAATCTGCTCGACCCCGGATCGCCGTTCCTTGAGGTCGGGGCACTGGCGGCCCACGGGCTCTATGGCGGGGCGGCCCCAGCGGCGGGTGTAATCGCGGGTGTCGGCAAGGTGCAGGGCATCGACTGCATGATCGTGTGCAATGATGCGACAGTGAAGGGCGGCACCTATTTCCCGATGAGCGTCAAGAAACACCTGCGCGCCCAAGAGATCGCAGAGGAAAACCATCTGCCCTGTATTTATCTGGTCGATAGTGGCGGCGCGAACCTGCCCAATCAGGACGAGGTCTTTCCCGACCGTGACCACTTTGGCAGGATTTTCTACAATCAGGCGCGGATGAGCGGCAAGGGCATCCCCCAGATCGCGGTGGTCATGGGCTCGTGTACTGCGGGCGGTGCCTATGTGCCCGCGATGTCGGATGTGTCGATCATCGTCAAAGAACAGGGCACAATCTTTTTGGCGGGACCGCCGCTGGTAAAGGCCGCTACGGGCGAGGTGGTCAGCGCCGAGGATCTAGGCGGGGGCGATGTGCACACCCGTCTGTCAGGTGTGGCGGATTATCTGGCCGAGGATGACGCCCATGCGCTGGCGCTTGCGCGTCGTGCCGTGGCTGGGCTGAACCGCGCGGCCCCGATGAACGTGCAGTGGCAACCCGCCGAAGACCCCGCCTATGATCCGGCCGAGATGCTCGGCGTGGTCCCCGCTGATCTGCGCACGCCCTATGACATCCGCGAAGTCATCATGCGGCTGGTCGATGGCAGTCGCTTTGACGAGTTCAAGGCCCGCTTTGGTGAGACGCTCGTCTGCGGTTTTGCCCATGTCAAAGGCTGTCCCGTGGGGATCGTCGCAAATAACGGCGTGCTGTTTTCGGAATCAGCCCAGAAAGGTGCGCATTTTGTAGAGCTCTGTTCGCAGCGCAAAATCCCTCTGGTCTTTTTGCAAAATATCACCGGCTTTATGGTCGGGCGGAAATACGAGAACGAAGGCATCGCGCGGCACGGGGCCAAGATGGTGACGGCCGTGGCCTCTACCAACGTCCCCAAGATCACCATGTTGGTGGGCGGGTCGTTTGGGGCCGGTAACTATGGCATGGCGGGGCGCGCCTATTCCCCGCGCTTCATGTGGACATGGCCCAACTCGCGCATCTCGGTCATGGGGGGCGCGCAGGCGGCGGGCGTTCTGGCCACGGTCAAACGGGACGCCATTGAACGCGCCGGCGACAGTTGGACCGAGGAAGAAGAGACGGCCTTCAAGCAGCCCACGATTGATATGTTCGAAGAACAGTCGCACCCGCTGTATGCGACAGCGCGGCTTTGGGATGACGGCGTGATCGACCCGCGCCACAGCCGCGAGGTGCTGTCGCTGTCGCTGCGGGCAAGTTTGAATGCGCCGATCGAGGATACACGCTTTGGCGTGTTCCGGATGTAAGGGGAAACGCTATGACAAAAACATTGCAACAGATCGTCGATGCCAATCCGGAAGCGGAGACATTCCGGTTTGGTGACAACCCGACCGTTTGCGCCGAGATTATCGCCCTCGTGCGTGCGGGCAAGAAAACAGCCACCTGCGAGGCGGCCTCTGCTTATGGCGCAGGTGGCGATGCCTACCCCGAGGTGGGCCGTCGCGATATCGCGCTGAATTGGGACGGCACACCGGCGGTGATGATTGAAACGGTCGAGGTCGCGACCCGAAGGTTCAACGAGGTAGATGCCGAATTTGTCGCAGCACAGGGCGAGTTCAGGGATCTGGACCACTGGCGCGCGGAGTACGAAGCGTATTTCCACCGGACCGGCGGCTTCAAGCCCGACATGAAGCTGATGTGCGAGCGCTTCACTCTGATCGAGGATTACGCCTGATGTTTGATACAATTTTGATCGCGAACCGGGGCGAGATTGCGTGCCGCGTCATGGAGACAGCGCAGGCAATGGGGGTGCGCTGTGTGGCGGTGTATTCAGACGCGGACCGCGCGGCGAAACATGTGGCAATGGCGGATACTGCCGTGCATATCGGCGGGTCTTCCCCTGCGGATAGCTATCTGCGCGGCGAGGTGATTATTCAGGTCGCGCTGGATACCGGCGCACAGGCGATCCATCCTGGCTATGGGTTTCTGTCCGAAAATCCCGATTTTGTGGATGCGGTCGAAGCGGCGGGGCTGGTCTTTATCGGACCGTCAGCCAAAGCCATTCGTGCGATGGGGCTGAAAGATGCGGCCAAGGCGTTGATGATCAAGGCAGGTGTGCCAGTTGTGCCAGGGTATCACGGGGCGGATCAGGACGATGCTTTGCTGGCGTCAGAGGCAGACAAGATCGGGTATCCTGTTCTGATCAAGGCGGTCGCCGGAGGCGGCGGCAAGGGCATGCGACTGGTCGAAGCGGCAGACGGCTTTCAGGCGGCGCTGGACAGCGCGCGTTCAGAGGCCAAGACGGCCTTTGGCAATGCGGATGTGCTGGTCGAGAAATTCGTCACCAAGCCGCGTCATATCGAGGTGCAGGTTTTTGGCGACGGGTCCAAAGCCGTGCATCTGTTTGAACGCGATTGCTCGCTTCAGCGGCGGCATCAGAAAGTCATCGAAGAAGCTCCGGCCCCCGGCATGACGCCCGAAATGCGCGAGGCGATGGGGCAGGCAGCGGTCACAGCAGCCGAGGCAATCGGCTATGCCGGTGCAGGCACAATCGAATTCATCGTCGACGGCTCTGGCGGGTTGCAGACAGACGGGTTCTTTTTCATGGAGATGAACACCCGTTTGCAGGTGGAACATCCCGTGACCGAGGCCATTACCGGCGTCGATCTGGTCGCGTGGCAGTTGCGGGTTGCTGCGGGCGAAGGGTTGCCGTTGCGGCAGGAAGACCTGTCGATCCGAGGGCACGCGTTCGAGGCGCGGCTCTATGCCGAGGATGTGCCTAAAGGGTTCTTGCCCGCCACGGGCACGTTGACCCATTTGCAGTTTACCCCCGCGTGTCGTGCCGACAGCGGCGTGCGCGCAGGCGATACGATCAGCCCGTTCTATGATCCGATGATCGCCAAGGTAATCGTGCATGGAGACACGCGCGAGATCGCCTTGTCGCGGTTGCGCGCAGCCCTAAACGGGTGCGAGGTCGCGGGGACGGTGACAAACCTTGCGTTTTTGGGCGCGTTGGCGGCGCATGAAGGGTTTGCAGCGGGGGATGTGGATACCGGCCTGATCGGACGCGATATCGAAGCGTTAACCCAAGCTCCCGAGGTTCAGCCGCGCCATGCAGCCCTTGCGGGGATGGCGGCGCTGTCTTTGCTGGACCCGATCGAGGCGGCAGGATTCACCCTGTGGCAGCCCTTGCGCCGTGAAGTCGGCTTGACCTGGGGCGGCGAGGATCATCTGCTGCATGTGCAGGTGGTATCGTCCGATCATCAAGTCTGGTCCGTGGGCGGGACCGAAGTTATCGCGCAGCGGATCGGCGGGCGCTGGTCTGTGGGCGGGCAACACGCGGCCGCGGTTTCTGTCGCAGCAGGGCGCGTGACGGTGTTTGACGGTTACGGCTTGGTATTTGACGTCATCGACCCGCTTGCGCGAGCTGCGGGCGGACATGGCGACGGCAACCTGATCGAGGCCCCGATGCCCGGCCTTGTCCGTGTCGTGGATGCTACGGTTGGCCAGAAGGTCACCAAAGGCGACCGCCTTGCCGTGCTCGAAGCGATGAAGATGGAGCACAGCCTGCTTGCCGCGCGTGATGGCACCGTCGCCGAGGTTCTGGCGCAGGCTGGTGATCAGGTCGAGGCGGGTGTAGCACTGGTGCGGCTAGACCCCGAAGAATAGGAGCCCGCACCATGATTACCCTGCACCATGTCGAACAGACCAGATCAATGCGCACACTGTGGTTGCTGCACGAGCTCGAGGTGCCCTTTGAGGTGTCGATCCACGCGTTCGACAAATCTTTGCGCGACCCGGGGTATCTGGCGATTTCGCCGGCGGGGCGTGTGCCCTCGCTCGAGATCGACGGGGAGCGGATGTTCGAGACCGGTGCCATTGCCGAATACCTCTGCGAACGGTTCAGCCCCGACCGTTTGGGGCGGATGCCGGGGGCGCCGGATCGGATGGCGTGGCTGGTGTGGATCCACTTTGCCGAGACCGTATCGCAGCATTGCGCGGCGCTGACCCAGCAGCATGTGGCGCTGCGCGACGATTCCATGCGCAGCCCCATCGTGATGAAGCTGGAAGCCGCGCGTTTGATGAAGTGCTACGACGCGATCGAGGCGCGATTGGGCGGCGGGATCCTGACACAGGATTATCTGTTGATGAGCGGCTTTACCGCGGCGGATGTGAATGTAGGGCAGGCAGTCTATATGGCGCAGCATTTCGCCAAGCTCGACAACCACCCCAATGTCGCGGCCTGGTATGCGCGCATCACCGACCGCGAGGCGTTCCAGTTGTCGCTACCCAAAGACGTGCCGCTGTTTGACCGATCTTTTTATGACCCGTGGCCGGTCGAGTGATGCTACCGTCACGCAGGTGAGTTTATTTGGCAAAATGAAGGGGAGGTGGCGTTATGGATAAAGGGTTCTGCGAGATTTTCGAGGTCGGTCCGAGGGACGGGCTGCAAAACGAGGCACGCGAGATACCAGTAGCGGAGAAAATTGCGCTGGTGGATCTGCTTAGCCGTGCGGGGTTTTCGCGGATCGAGGTGGCAAGCTTTGTCAGTCCAAAATGGGTGCCGCAGATGGCGGGATCAGCCGAGGTGCTTGGCGGGATCGCGCGGCCCACGGGCGTGCGCTATGCCGCGCTGACGCCGAATATGCGCGGCTATGAGGATGCGGTCGCGGCCAAAGCGGGGGAGATCGCTGTATTCGCCTCGGCCAGCGAGGGGTTCAGCCAGAAGAACATTAACGCCAGCATCGAAGAGGCGTTCGAGCGTTTCGCGCCGATCCTCGAACAAGCGCGCCATGTGGATATGCCGGTGCGGGGCTATGTTTCTTGCGTGGTGAAATGCCCCTATGACGGGGCGGTTGATCCGTCGAAAGTGGCAGAGGTTGCAGACCGCTTGTTCTCGATGGGCTGCTATGAGGTATCCTTGGGCGATACCATTGGGGCAGGCACGCCGGACACGATCGCACGGATGCTGCTGGCAGTGCGGGAAGCTGTCCCAGTGAGCCGTCTGGCCGGACATTATCACGACACCAACGGTCGGGCGATGGATAATATTGATGCCTCGCTGTCGATGGGGGTGCGGGTGTTTGATGCCGCGGTCGGTGGGCTGGGGGGATGCCCCTATGCGCCGGGTGCTGCCGGCAACGTCGCCACCGAAAGGGTCAACGCGCATCTGGTAGGGCTGGGCTATGACACAGGGCTGGATCAGGCGTTAATCGAAGAGGCCGCCGCGATGGCGCGCGGCATGAGGGCAGGGTGATGTACGAGACATTGAAGCTGGCGACCGATGATCGCGGTGTCGCCACCTTGACCTTGGCACGCGAGGAGAAGCACAATGCGATGTCCGCGCAGATGATCGACGAACTGACGCAAGCCGCTGCCGCATTGGCCGCCGATGACGCCGTACGGGTCGTGGTGCTCACGGGCGCAGGCAAAAGCTTCTGCGCGGGTGGCGATCTGGGTTGGATGCAGGCGCAGCGCGATATGGATGGGCCGACACGGTCGGCCGAGGCGGGAAAGCTGGCCACGATGCTGGGCGCGCTCAACACGCTGCCCAAGCCGTTGATCGGGCGCGTGCAGGGCAATGCCTTTGGCGGCGGTGTCGGCATGGCGTCGGTCTGCGATGTGGCGATCGGGGTGGATACGCTCAAGATGGGGTTTACCGAGACGCGGCTGGGGATCATTCCGGCGACAATTGGCCCATATGTATTGGCGCGAATGGGCGAAGGGCGGGCGCGGCGTGTGTTCATGTCGGCCCGTCTGTTTGATGCGGCAGAGGCGGTCGATCTGGGGCTGCTCGCGCGCGCGGTGCCAGCGGATGAACTGGACGGCGCGATCGAGGCCGAGGTTATCCCCTATCTGTCCTGTGCACCGGGGGCTGTGGCCGCCGCCAAGCAACTTGCGCGGGATCTGGGGCCACGGATCGACGCTCAGGTCGTGGAGCATACCATCGCGGCGCTCGCGGACCGCTGGGAGACCGAAGAAGCAGCCGAGGGAATCGGTGCCTTTTTTGACAAACGCAAGGCGTCGTGGATCACCGGGTGACCTCTAGCTGCGGCGCGGATAATGAAAGCTGATCCAGCGCCTTTCGCATAGGCGCTTTGAGCGCCAGTGATCCGCATCAGAACACCACGATGCAGGCGTATGCAAAGGGCGCGATCGGCTTGGAAAAATGGGCCGTTCGCACAGGACGGGGCAGGGGTAAAACCGCTTCTGGCTGGGATGACGCAAATATGGCGGGCTCGGTTGACCCTGACCGGACAGCGGAGTAAACCGACCAAAGCCAATAGTGCCGTTTGGCTGACAGGGCGCGTGGCGCGTCACATACGCAAAAGGAGCTTCCCCTTGGACGACATGATGCGGGAATACCTGCCGATCCTACTTTTTCTAGCCGTGGCGATTGTCCTTGGCATTGTTTTGATCCTGGCCGCCTTCGTGCTGGCCGTGCGCAACCCGGACCCTGAAAAAGTGTCGGCCTATGAATGCGGGTTTAACGCTTTTGACGACGCCCGAATGAAATTCGACGTGCGGTTCTACCTCGTGTCGATCCTGTTTATTATTTTTGACCTCGAAATTGCTTTCCTCTTTCCCTGGGCCGTGGCCTTTCAGGACGTGAGCATGGCCGGTTTCTGGTCGATGATGGTGTTTCTTGCCGTGCTGACCGCCGGATTTGCATATGAGTGGAAAAAAGGAGCACTGGAATGGCAGTAGCAGCCGCCGGGGCCAATGTGGCCGGGATGGACCGCGATGTGGCCACCCAGAACCTTAACAAGGAACTGCAGGACAAAGGCTTCCTGCTGACCTCGACCGAAGACATCATTAACTGGGCCCGTACCGGCTCGCTGCACTGGATGACTTTTGGTCTGGCTTGCTGCGCCGTCGAGATGATGCACACCTCGATGCCGCGCTACGATCTGGAACGCTTTGGCACCGCGCCACGCGCGTCTCCGCGTCAGTCCGACCTGATGATTGTTGCGGGCACGCTGACCAACAAGATGGCACCGGCCCTGCGCAAGGTTTACGACCAGATGCCGGAACCGCGGTATGTGATCTCTATGGGGTCATGCGCGAACGGCGGCGGCTATTACCACTATAGCTATTCTGTGGTGCGCGGCTGCGACCGGATTGTGCCTGTCGATGTCTATGTGCCCGGCTGCCCGCCAACGGCAGAGGCCTTGCTGTACGGCATCATGCAATTGCAGCGCAAAATCCGCCGCACCGGCACAATTGTTCGCTAAGGGGCTGATATGTCAGAACAACTGAACGAACTTGGCGCGTACATCGAAGCGAAACGCCCCGACTGTATCCTGGGCTGGGACATCGCTTTTGACGAGCTGAATATGGACGTCACGCAGGCCAATCTGCCTGGACTGGTGGAGTTTATCAAAGGCGACGCGACCTGTCGTTTCTCCTCGTTGGTGGACATCACGGCGGTGGATTACCCGGGGCGTGCTAAACGCTTTGATGTCGTCTATCACTTCTTGTCGATGTACCAGAACCAGCGCATCCGTCTACGCGTCGCCGCACGCGAAGAGGACATGGTCCCGTCGATCGTCGATATCCACCCGTCGGCCAACTGGTTCGAGCGCGAAGTCTTTGACATGTTCGGCATCATTTTTGCCGGCCACCCCGACCTGCGTCGCCTGCTGACGGATTATGGGTTCCGTGGCTATCCGCTGCGCAAGGATTTCCCGACCACCGGCTATACCGAAGTCCGCTATGACGAGAGCGAAAAGCGCGTGGTGTATGAACCGGTAAGCCTCGTGCAGGAATATCGCCAATTCGACTTTATGTCGCCTTGGGAAGGGGCTGAATATATTCTGCCTGGCGATGAAAAGCCGGAGGCAAAATGATGGGTGGCATTTGGTGGTTCGTACTGTCTGCCCTCACAATCATCCCGATGGTCAAGCTGTTGCCGTTTTTCGGGATCAATAAATACTGGTCCGTTGCCTGTATCGTGCCCTTGGGTACGCTTGCCCTTTTGTGGTGGATGGGCGTCAAACTGACCGAGCTGGAGCGTAAATGATGGACGGCACCAAAGGTTTCGAAGACGCCCTGACCGGCGAGCAAAAGATCCGCAACTTCAACATCAACTTCGGCCCGCAACACCCTGCGGCACACGGGGTTTTGCGTCTTGTTCTGGAACTTGACGGCGAGATCGTCGAACGTTGCGATCCGCACATTGGTCTGCTGCACCGCGGTACCGAAAAGCTGATGGAAAGCCGCACCTACCTGCAAAACCTGCCGTATTTTGACCGGCTGGATTACGTGGCCCCGATGAACCAGGAACACGCCTGGTGTCTGGCCATTGAAAAGCTGACCGGTGTAGAAGTGCCCCGTCGCGCTTCGTTGATCCGCGTGCTTTATTCAGAAATTGGCCGCATCTTGTCACACCTGCTGAACGTCACCACGCAGGCGATGGACGTGGGCGCGCTGACGCCGCCGCTTTGGGGATTCGAGGAACGCGAAGATCTGATGATCTTTTACGAACGCGCCTGCGGTGCCCGTCTGCACGCGGCCTATTTCCGCCCCGGCGGGGTTCATCAGGATCTGCCTCCCGCGCTATTGGACGATATCGAGGCGTGGTCGCATAAATTCCTGTCGGGCTTCATGGTCGATGTGGATCAACTGCTGACCGAAAACCGGATTTTCAAACAGCGTAACGCTGACATCGGCATCGTGTCCGAGCAGGACATTCAGGATTGGGGCTTCTCGGGCGTCATGGTCCGCGGCTCTGGCTTGGCGTGGGATTTGCGCCGTGCGCAGCCCTATGAATGCTACGATGAATTCGACTTCCAGATTCCGACCGGTGTGAACGGCGATTGCTATGACCGCTACCTCGTCCGGATGGAGGAAATGCGTCAGTCCACCTACATCATCCAGCAGGCGATCGAAAAGCTGCGCGCGCCCGAAGGGCAGGGCGATATTCTGGCGCGGGGCAAGATCACGCCGCCCAGCCGGACTGCGATGAAAACCGATATGGAAAGCCTGATCCATCACTTCAAGCTCTATACCGAAGGGTTCCACGTCCCCGCCGGCGAAGTCTATTGCGCTGTCGAGGCCCCCAAAGGCGAATTCGGCGTCTACCTCGTGGCGGATGGATCGAACAAACCTTACCGTGCCAAACTGCGCGCGCCCGGCTACCTGCACCTGCAAGCGATGGATTACATCGCCAAGGGGCACCAGCTGGCGGATGTCGCAGCGATCATCGGCACCATGGACATCGTTTTCGGAGAGGTCGACCGTTGAGCCGGCTCCTCTTCATTTTGCTAAATAAACTCCCGCCGGAGGCGCCCGCCGTTTCCGCAAGAACGAAAGCCTGATCTGATGCTGCGCCGTTTGCACCCTGACCAACCGACAAGCTTTGCCTTCACCCCCGCCAACCAGGCATGGGCCGAAGCGCAGATCACCAAATACCCCGAAGGCCGTCAGGCCAGCGCGATCATCCCTTTGCTGTGGCGTGCGCAGGAACAGGAAGGCTGGCTCAGCCGCCCTGCGATCGAACATGTCTCGGAAATGCTGGGCATGGCCTATATTCGCGGGCTCGAGGTCGCGACATTCTACTTTATGTTCCAGCTTCAGCCTGTCGGCGAAGTCGCGCATTTCCAGATTTGCGGCACCACATCCTGCATGATCTGCGGTGCCGAAGACCTGATCGAGGTCTGCAAGGACCGCATCGCGCCCAAGGCGCATCAGATCAGCGCAGACGGCAAATTCTCGTGGGAAGAAGTCGAATGTCTGGGCGCGTGTTCGAACGCGCCGATGGCGCAGATCGGCAAGGATTACTACGAAGACCTGACGGTCGACGGCTTCCGCGCCATGATTGACGATATGGCTGCAGGGCAGGTGCCTGTGCCGGGGCCGCAGAACGGGCGCTATGCGTCTGAACCCCTGTCGGGGCTGACCAGCCTGACCGATCATGACAGCGGCAAGACACAATATAATGCCAGCGCACAGCTGGCGGTCGACATTGGTGATACGATCAAACGCATTGACGGTACCGAAGTCCCCCTGACCGCGCCGTGGCAGGGCAAGGACGGTGCCGATAGCGCTGGTGCTGACAATGAACAGCCCGTCTCGCGCGATGACAATATGCCGCCCGAAGGACCCGATGGTGCCCAAGGGGGCCGGACGCCGGCCGAGGAAGACGCACCGCGCGATGTGGGCGATGCCTCTGATAAACGCTCCGAAGCACCCGGAGAGGCGGAGGGCGTCGAAGCCGTCGGCAAACCCGAGGCAGGCAGCGTCGCACCGGGCGATCCGGCACCCGCGCCCAAAGCACCGACAGCAGGCACCGACCAAGCATCCATCGCGAAATCGGCGGAAGCCAACGCAGAGGCTTCTGCCACTAAGCCCAAGGCGCTGGAAGCCCCCGAAGGAGGTGCTGCGGATGACCTTAAGCTTATCAAGGGCATCGGGCCGAAGCTCGAAACATTGGTGAACAAGATGGGCTTCTACCACTTCAGCCAGATCGCGGACTGGGGTCCGAACGAGGTATCCTGGGTCGACCAGAACCTCGAAGGGTTCAAGGGCCGCGTGTCCCGCGACAACTGGGTTGAGCAGGCAAAAAAGCTCGCCGCTGGTGATCAAACAGAATTCTCGTCCCGCGCCACAAAAGATGATATCTAGCAAACACAATAGATCATCTTGAATGGCGGACGAGGGGACGGATATGACTGATTTGACGCAAAAAGAGCAATGCAAGCGCGGTTGCACACGGTGGGGGGGCGGTGTCGGCCTTGCCCTTGCTCTGCTATTTTGGCTGGTCTTCGGCTGGGGCTTCATCGCCTCGCTGTTCCTCGGGATTATTCTGGGACTTGTGACATTTGTGGTGATGTCAAAGCTGCTATGCAGCACGGTGGCGGACGACACGGCAGAGCCGGCCCGCGCCCCAGCCGCTGCGGCAGCACCTGCGACGGCAGCAACAACCCAAGCCGCCAGCGCCGCCCCCACCAGCGATGCGCCTGTAGAGACCGAGCCAAAGCTGGATGCTGAACCCGCAGCAGTCGAAACTGTCGAAACCCGCCCCGAAGATACGACCGGTGGTCAAGCAACAGCCGATGTTGGCGGTGCTGCATCCGAAGCGACAGCGGGCACGTCTCCTGCGGCGGTAGTCGAGCCTGCGGGCTTTTCAGGGATTAAACCCACAGCCAAGCTGAAGGGCCAAGAAGAGCTTGCCGCGCGCAAGGGTACTTACAAATACGAAGCTCCGGCGGCGGCTATCGACGCCGAGCCTGCACCTGCTGCGTCACCAAAGGCGGCGGCTGAACCCATTGCCTCTATCCCTGCGCCTACAGCTGCCGAGGTGCCAGAGGCACCGGCGACGATCGAGGGGGCGACCTCAACCCGTCCGGGGATCGCTGATATTCCGGTGGGCACCGTTGAGAGCAGCCCTGAAACGCTGGACCAGCCGCGCGAAGGCGGGGCCGATAACCTCAAGCTTCTCAGCGGGGTCGGGCCGAAGATCGAGCAGACGTTGAACGCTCTGGGGATCTATCACTTTGACCAGATCGCGCAGTGGTCAGCGACTGAAATCGCATGGGTCGACGCCCGCTTGCCGTTCAAGGGCCGCATTCAACGCGACGACTGGATAGGGCAAGCAAAAACCCTTGCCGCCGCTACAGAGACCGACGTCTCTGCAAGCAACAAAAAGACCTGAGCCTGACATGGATGCACACGAATGACAGATAAGGAAGAAATTGCCTTGGCCCGCAAGGGCCGGATGGTGGGCCTTGTCATTGCCGGCACAATGGTGCTTTGGATCGCGGCGCAATGGCTTGCACCGCAGTTCGGCTTGCCCGGACGCTATGCGCTGCTGTTCGACTTTGCAGCGCTGGCTGCCCTGATCTGGGCGATGGTCAATATATATCAGATGAGGCGGGCCCGCGCGGCCAGCCGTGACACATAAAGGTTAGCTTCATGCTTCAGGATCAAGACCGCATCTTTACCAATATCTACGGTATGCACGACCGCACGCTGAAAGGCGCGCAGGCGCGTGGCCATTGGGATGGCACAGCTGGCATTCTGAAAAACGGGCGTGACTGGATCATCAGCCAGATGAAAGAGTCGGGGTTGCGTGGTCGTGGCGGTGCGGGCTTTCCGACGGGTCTCAAGTGGTCCTTCATGCCCAAGGAAAGCGACGGTCGCCCCAGCTATCTGGTGGTCAATGCGGATGAATCCGAACCCGGTACCTGTAAAGACCGCGAAATCATGCGTCACGATCCGCACACGCTGATCGAAGGTTGCCTGATTGCCAGCTTCGCTATGAACGCCAACGCTTGCTACATCTACATTCGCGGCGAATACATCCGCGAGCGCGAAGCGCTGCAAGCCGCCATCGACGAGGCGTATGACGCCGGTCTGGTCGGCAAGAACGCCTGTAAATCGGGCTATGACTTTGACATCTATGTTCACCACGGTGCCGGTGCGTATATCTGCGGCGAAGAAACCGCGCTGCTCGAAAGCCTAGAGGGCAAAAAGGGCATGCCTCGGATGAAGCCTCCGTTCCCCGCGGGTGCCGGTCTTTATGGTTGTCCGACCACGGTGAACAACGTGGAATCCATCGCGGTGGTGCCAACGATCTTGCGCCGTGGTCCTGAATGGTTTTCGAGCTTCGGGCGTCCGAACAACGCAGGCACCAAGCTGTTCGCGATCTCGGGCCACGTGAACAACCCCTGCGTCGTCGAAGAAGCGATGAGCATCTCTTTCGAAGAGCTGATCGAAAAGCATTGCGGCGGTATCCGTGGCGGCTGGGACAACCTCAAGGCTGTGATCCCCGGCGGGTCGTCGGTGCCGATGATCCCCGGTGCACAGATGCGCGACGCGATCATGGATTTCGACTACCTGCGCGAACAACGCTCGGGTCTGGGGACGGCGGCGGTGATCGTGATGGATAACTCCACCGATGTAATCAAGGCAATCTGGCGTCTGGCGAAGTTCTACAAACACGAATCCTGTGGTCAGTGTACGCCATGCCGCGAAGGGACCGGCTGGATGATGCGCGTGATGGACCGTTTGGTGCGCGGCGATGCGGAGCCCGAAGAGATCGACATGCTGCTCGACGTGACCAAGCAGGTCGAAGGCCACACGATCTGCGCCCTAGGCGATGCGGCGGCTTGGCCGATTCAGGGTCTGATCCGTCACTTCCGCGACGAGATCGAGGATCGCATCAGGTACAAACGCACCGGGCGCGTCAGCGCCGTCGCGGCGGAGTAAGCTTTGATGGAAAGCTTTGCCGCCTATAGCCACGCGCTGGCAGCTTTGGCCTTTTGGGCCATTCTTATGAGTGTTCTGGGCGCGCTCTCTACTATGGGGCGCACGCCAGAGGGGCGTTGTGAGTGCGGCAAGCCCAAGCGGAACTATGACGACGTAGTCTATCGCCGTGATCGCGCGTTTATGAACGCGATAGAGGCGTCGGGCCCGTTTCTGGCATCGACGCTGGCGGCGGTGCTACTTGGCGCGCCTGTGTTCTGGGTGAACCTCTTTGCGGCGCTTTTCGTGGCGGTGCGGGTCGCGATGGCCGTGGTGCATATCGGGACAACCAACCAGCCCATGCGGTCGTTATTCTTTACGCTGGGGTTGGTCTGTATTCTGGCCTTGGCCGTGCTGGCAATTTTCACGGCCTTTTAAGGCGCGACCGAGGAACGACAGCCCCCGCCATCGATCGGCAGGGGGCTGCATAAAAAAGACGGGTCCGGCCACACCGGCAGAGCGAGGGAAGATGAAGCAGATTGTTCTATTTTGTATAACGGCTGCGGTATTGGCTGGCTGTACCGCCCGCGAAGACCGTCTGGCCTTTGATGGTAAATATTTCCGCACCAAGCTGAGCAAAGTCGACGGGCAGCGCGATGTCTTTACCCTGCGGGTGCGCAATGCCTCGCAGTCGATCACCGGTGCCCGCGAAGCCGCGCGCTATGAGGCGACGGTGTATTGTGTGACCAACTATGGCAGTTCCGATATTAAATGGGTCGTGGGGCCGGACACCCCGCCCGAGAATTTGCGCCTTGTGGACGACGCTTTGACGTTTCAGGGGGCTTGCCCTTCCTGATCGTTTGCGCGACATACCGCTGGCAAATGGCTGATCTGGGGATGTTATTGAATAACATCGGGGTCAGTTCCCATGTGTAGCAAGGGGCAGTCCGCCCCGCTACATGAGGAGAGTAAGATGCGTAACGTATTGATCGCCGTAACCACCGTGGCCCTGATGGCCAGCCCTGTCGCCGCAAAACCGCCGCTGCGTGATGTACCGGCTGTTGATGATGCGCTGCTTGATCTTGGACTGGCCGACCGGATTCGCAAGGAATGTCCTGATATCTCGGCCCGCATGCTGCGCGCGCTTAGCTATCTGAACAATGTGCAAAGCACGGCCAAATCTTTGGGCTATACGTCGGACGAAATTGACGCCTACCGCAAAAGCGATGCTGAAAAGGCGCGCATGAAGGCCCGGGGGGCTGCATATTTAAAGGCGAAGGGGGTCGATACTTCTGACCCACAAAGCTATTGTGCGTTAGGGCGTGCAGAAATCCAAAAATCGAGCCGGATCGGTTCGTTACTGAGAGCGAAATAAGCATATGAGCGATACCCGCAAGATCATCATTGACGGCAAGGAAGTCGAAGTCGAAGGGGCGATGACGCTCATTCAGGCGTGTGAGGAAGCAGGGGTGGAAATTCCGCGTTTCTGTTACCACGAACGTCTGTCGATTGCCGGTAACTGCCGGATGTGTCTTGTGGAGGTCGTAGGCGGCCCGCCCAAGCCTGCGGCGTCTTGCGCCATGCAGGTGCGCGATTTGCGGCCTGGCCCCGAAGGCCAGCCGCCGGTCGTTAAAACCAATTCGCCCATGGTGAAAAAGGCCCGCGAGGGCGTGATGGAATTCCTGCTGATCAACCACCCGCTGGATTGCCCGATCTGCGATCAGGGCGGCGAGTGTGACTTGCAAGATCAGGCGATGGCGTACGGCGTCGACTTTAGCCGCTACCGCGAGCCTAAGCGCGCGACCGAAGATCTGGATTTGGGCCCGCTGGTTGAAACCCATATGACGCGCTGCATCTCGTGCACCCGTTGTGTACGCTTCACCACCGAGGTCGCGGGCATTCACCAGATGGGCCAGACCGGCCGTGGTGAAGACGCCGAGATTACAGCCTATCTGGGGCAGACGCTCGATTCGAACCTGCAGGGTAATATCATTGACCTGTGCCCCGTGGGGGCGTTGGTCTCTAAACCCTACGCCTTCACCGCACGGCCTTGGGAACTGTCCAAGACAGAATCGATTGATGTGATGGATGCGCTTGGGTCGAACATCCGTGTGGATACCAAAGGCCGCGAAGTCATGCGCTTTTTGCCGCGCAACCACGACGGCGTGAACGAGGAATGGATTTCCGATAAAACCCGTTTCGTCTGGGACGGTCTGCGCCGTCAGCGTCTGGACACGCCCTATATTCGCGAAAACGGTAAGTTGCGCAAAGCTGATTGGCCCGAAGCATTGGCCGCTGCCGCTGCTGCGATGAAGGGTAAGAATGTTGCCGGTCTGATCGGTGACCTTGCGTCGGTCGAGGCTACATATGCATTGAAACAACTGATCGAAGGGCAGGGCGGCGTTGTGGAATGCCGTACCGATGGCGCGAAGCTGCCTGCGGGCAACCGGTCGGGCTATGTCGGAACCGCCACGGTCGAAGATCTGGACACGGCACAAGCCGTCATGTTGATCGGCGCAAACCCCGCCGTGGAAGCACCGGTGCTTAACGCGCGTATCCGTAAAGCCTGGACGCGTGGGGCTGACGTCGCCCTGATGGGCTCCGCTGTCGATCTGACCTATGACTACGACCATCTGGGCGACAGCCCGTCGTTGCTGAACGAACTGCTGAAAAAGGATCATGCCGACATCGCCGAGAAATCCTCGGTCATCGTTGTGGGCATGGGCGCTTTGGCCCGTGAAGACGGGGCAGAGGTTCTGGCCGCTGCTATGGCGCTGGCCGAAGCGACGAAGTCTGGCTTTATGGTCTTGCACACCGCCGCATCCCGTGTGGGCGCGATGGATATAGGGGCCGTAGCTGAAAACGGCATCAATGATGTGCTGGCCGCCGACGTGATCTATAACCTTGGTGCGGACGAAGGCGACATTCCTGCTGGCCCCTTCGTGATCTATCAAGGCTCGCATGGGGATCGCGGCGCGCACCGTGCCGATATCATCCTGCCCGGTGCCGCCTATACCGAAGAGGGTGGGTTGTTCGTCAACACCGAAGGCCGCCCGCAGCTCGCGGCACGCGCCAGTTTTGCCCCTGGTCAGGCCAAGGAAAACTGGGCCATCCTGCGTGCGCTCAGCGCCGAGCTGGATGCGAAACTGCCCTTCGATTCGCTGGCGGCATTGCGCAAAGCACTGGTCGCTGATGTGCCGCATTTGGGGGATATCGATCAGGTCGCGGAAAACGACTGGCAGCCGGTGGCGCAGGGCAGCTTGGGCGACAGTCCGTTCCGTCACGCGATTGCTGACTTCTACCTGTCCAACCCGATTGCCCGTGCGAGCCAGTTGATGGCAGAGCTTTCGGCCAACGCCAAAGCCCGCCGTGAAACACCACTGGCGGCGGAGTGAGGATTTTGGGAATGATGTTGCCTTTGGTTCTGGGCGCCTGCGAAACGCAAGCGCCCATGGCCGAAGATTTCATTCCTGAATATCGCGGTGTCGAAACCAAATTGCTGGACGGGGATCTTGTCCAGTTTGACGTGGCGATGACCAAAGCGCGGTCATCCGAGAATGTAGCGGAATATGCGGAATGTGCTGCGGCCCGATATACTTTGATCCGGGGCTTTGGTTTTGCCCGCCACGTGCGTACAAATGTTGAGATCGAGGGTGGTGTCTGGCACGCAGATGCTGTTTACACCATCTCGCCGAGCCTGCCTGCGGGCTTGAAGACAATAGATGCCGAAGTGACCGTGCAGAACTGCATGGAAAAAGGCATACCGACGGTGTGAGGACCTATGGCTGACTTCTTTTTCAACACCACGCTGGGGACGATCCTGCTGATTATTGGCCAGATTTTCCTTGTTGTGATTCCCCTGCTTCTTGCCCTTGCGTTCCTGATGTACGCCGACCGGAAAATCTGGGCTTCGGTCCAGCTGCGCCGCGGGCCCAACGTTGTTGGCATCTACGGTCTGCTGCAATCCTTTGCGGATTTCGCGAAATACATTGTCAAAGAGGTGATCGTGCCCGCCGGTGCTGACCGCGCCGTGTTCTTTATGGCCCCGATGGTGACCTTGGTCATGGCGCTGGTCGCCTGGGCGGTGATCCCGTTCAACGACGGCTGGGTCTTGTCGAACATCAACGTGGCGATCTTGTATGTCTTCGCGGTCTCGTCGCTAGAAGTTTACGGCGTGATCATGGGCGGATGGGCGTCAAACTCCAAATACCCGTTCCTGGGGTCACTGCGATCTGCGGCGCAGATGATTTCCTACGAGGTGTCGATCGGTCTGATCATCATCGGCGTCGTCATCAGCTCCGGTTCGATGAACTTTGGCAACATCGTCTTGTCACAAAGCGGGGACTACGGTCTGCTGAACTGGTACTGGCTGCCGCACTTCCCGATGCTGATCCTGTTCTTCATCTCGGCACTGGCCGAAACCAACCGCCCACCGTTTGACCTTCCCGAAGCGGAATCCGAACTGGTTGCTGGCTATCAGGTCGAATATTCCTCCACGCCTTTCTTGCTGTTCATGATCGGTGAACTGGTCGCCGTGGTGCTGATGTGCGCGCTGATCTCGCTGATGTTCTTTGGCGGCTGGCTGTCGCCGATCCCTGGCCTGCCAGACGGTATCTTCTGGATGATCGCCAAGATGGGGCTGGTGTTCTTCTTCTTCTCGTTGGTCAAGGCGATCACCCCGCGGTACCGCTATGACCAGCTTATGCGTTTGGGATGGAAAGTATTCTTGCCGTTCAGCCTGTTCTGGGTTGTCTTCGTCTCCTTCGCCGCGAAATTCGATTGGTTCTGGGGCATTTATGCCCGTTGGACAGTAGGGGGCTGATATGGCTAACACCGACTATACCCGTCACGTAAAATATTTCCTGCTGCAGGATTTTTACCAAGGCCTGAAGCTTGGCATTAAGTATATGTTCAAGCCCAAGGCGACGATCAACTATCCGCACGAAAAAGGCCCGCTAAGCCCGCGTTTCCGTGGCGAACATGCGCTGCGTCGTTATCCCAACGGCGAAGAGCGTTGCATCGCGTGTAAATTGTGTGAAGCGGTCTGTCCGGCGCAGGCAATTACGATTGATGCTGAGCCACGCGAAGACGGCAGTCGCCGGACCACGCGCTATGACATCGACATGACCAAATGCATCTATTGCGGTTTCTGTCAGGAAGCCTGCCCGGTTGACGCAATTGTCGAAGGCCCGAATTTCGAATTCTCGACCGAGACCCGCGAAGAGCTGTTCTATGACAAGGCCAAGCTGCTGGACAACGGCGAACGCTGGGAAGCAGAGATCGCCCGCAACCTCGAACTGGACGCGCCGTACCGATGACCGATAGCCAAAACCCCTTTGAAGAGATGATGCGCCAAATGCAGGACATGGCCAAAGGCTTTCCTGCAATGGACGCGTTTTCGCCAAAAGGGTTCGAGGCGATGATGGGCAAGATGCCCAAAGACATGATGGAAACGTTTTTTGGCAATACGATGAACCCCAACGGGTTGGATGCCAAGACGCGGATGTTGCTGACGATTTCGGGGCTGACCATGCAGGGTGCCCAGAATGACATTGCGCTGCGCCAAGCCGTAATTCACGCGGTAGAGGCCGGTGCGCATAAGCAGCAGGTGATAGAGACGATCGGGCAGATGGCGGTTTTCGCCGGCATCCCCGCCATGACCCGCGCGATGGAGATTGCGCAGGGTGTTTTGGATGACAAGGAAGGTGACGCATGAGCGTTTTCGCATTTTACCTCTTCGCGATCAGCGTGATCGCCGGCGGGCTGTTCACTGTGATCAGCCGCAACCCCGTGCATTCGGTGCTGTGGTTGATCCTGTCCTTCCTCAGCGCGGCGGGGCTTTTCGTGCTGCTGAACGCCGAATTTGTCGCGATGCTGTTGATCATCGTCTATGTGGGCGCAGTCGCGGTATTGTTCCTGTTCGTTGTCATGATGCTGGACGTTGATTTCGCCGAACTCAAGGCCGAGATGGCGCGCTATATGCCGCTGGCATTGCTGATCGGTCTGGTCATCTTGATGCAGTTTGTCATGGCGTTTGGCGCATGGGATGCGAACTCTGCCGCCGAAGGGCTGCGTACCCAGGTGATCACCGACGAGGTGCATAACACTGCCGCCTTGGGTCTGATCCTGTATGACCAATACTTTTTGCTGTTCCAACTGTCGGGGCTGATCCTGCTGGTCGCTATGATCGGT
This sequence comes from Sulfitobacter litoralis, assembly GCF_900103185.1. Taxonomy (GTDB): domain Bacteria; phylum Pseudomonadota; class Alphaproteobacteria; order Rhodobacterales; family Rhodobacteraceae; genus Sulfitobacter; species Sulfitobacter litoralis. The sequence goes on along the minus strand of NZ_FNJD01000006.1, from coordinate 84,535 downwards.
GCAATCGTACTGACGCTGCGCCATCGCGGCGATGTCAAACGGCAGAACGTGGTCGACCAGATGATGCGCGATCCGAAACTGGCAATGAAACTGAATGATGTGAAACCCGGGCAGGGCCTATAATCGGCCTGTCCTATCAAGGATATACTCCATGTCACGTAATACAATTGTAGTACTTGTCGTCGTTTTGATTGTGGTCGTAGGCGGCTTCAGCATTTTCTAGATGCGACGGGATCGGGATGGAAACATTCCGCGGCAAGAACTAAAGAACCCCTGAAAAGGGCAAGAGAACCGAGGGACGACATGATCGGAATTGAACATTACCTGACGGTAGCGGCGACGCTGTTCGTCATTGGCATTTTCGGGCTATTCCTGAACCGCAAGAACATCATCATCATGTTGATGTCGATTGAACTGATGCTCTTGGCGGTGAACATCAACTTTGTCGCTTTCTCTTACTATCTGGGTGATCTGGTGGGGCAGGTGTTCACACTGTTCGTCCTGACCGTCGCCGCTGCCGAAGCTGCAATCGGGCTGGCTATTCTGGTCTGCTTCTTCCGCAATCGGGGTACGATCGCGGTCGAAGATGTCAACGTGATGAAGGGCTAAGATCATGGAAACGATCATTCTTTTCGCACCACTCGTGGGTGCATTGATCTGTGGTTTCGGCTGGAAGCTGATTGGCGAGAAAGCTGGTCAGTATGTGGCAACGGGTCTGCTGTTCCTTGCGGCGCTGCTCAGCTGGATTGTCTTTCTATCGTTTGACGGCGAAACCCAGCACATCCAGATTCTGCGCTGGATCGAAAGCGGGAGCCTGTCGACCGACTGGGCGATCCGTCTGGACCGGCTGACCGCGATCATGTTGATCGTGATCACCACGGTCTCTAGCCTCGTGCATCTGTATTCCTTTGGCTACATGGCCCACGACGAGAATTTTTCGGATGCGGAGCCCTACCGTGCCCGCTTCTTTGCTTACCTGTCATTCTTTACCTTCGCGATGCTGATGCTCGTGACCTCGGACAATCTGGTTCAGATGTTCTTTGGCTGGGAAGGCGTGGGCGTCGCATCATATCTGCTGATTGGCTTTTATTATAAAAAGCCATCGGCGAATGCCGCGGCGATCAAGGCTTTCGTGGTGAACCGCGTGGGCGACTTTGGCTTTCTACTGGGGATCATGGCGCTTTTCTACCTCACGGACTCAATCAAGTTCGATGATGTCTTTGCCGCGACGCCTGATCTGGCCGAAACCACTTTGGGCTTTCTGTGGTCCGAATGGAACGCCGCGAACCTGATTGCGATCCTGCTGTTTATCGGCGCGATGGGTAAATCGGCGCAGCTGTTCCTGCACACCTGGTTGCCCGACGCGATGGAAGGCCCGACACCCGTGTCGGCGCTGATCCACGCGGCGACGATGGTAACAGCAGGGGTCTTCCTGATCTGCCGTATGTCGCCATTGATGGAGGTCGCGCCTGAGGCGATGATGTTCGTCACCTTCCTTGGGGCCACCACAGCATTCGTGGCAGCGACAATCGGTTTGGTGCAGAACGATATTAAACGCGTGATCGCCTATTCGACCATGTCGCAGCTTGGCTATATGTTCGTGGCCGCTGGCGTTGGCATGTATTCCGCCGCGATGTTCCACCTGTTCACCCACGCGTTCTTTAAGGCGATGTTGTTCCTGGGCGCAGGGTCGGTGATCCACGCGATGCACCACGAACAGGACATGCGCAACTATGGCGCACTGCGTAAGAAAATTCCTTATACCTTCTGGGCGATGATGATTGGTACGCTGGCGATCACCGGTGTTGGCATTCCGCTGACACACTTCGGTTTCGCGGGTTTCCTGTCCAAGGATGCGATTATCGAAAGCGCTTGGGGTGGCGGGTCTATGTACGGCTTCTGGATGCTGGTGATCGCTGCTGCGATGACAAGCTTCTACAGCTGGCGCCTGATGTTCCTGACCTTCTTTGGCAAGGCACGCGGCGATAAGCATACCCATGATCACGCGCATGAAAGCCCGATGGTCATGCTGGTACCGCTTGGCGTCCTGAGCCTTGGTGCGATCTTTGCCGGTATGGTGTGGTACAACAGCTTCTTCGGCCACGCCGAGGATGTAGGAGAGTTCTACGGTATCCCGATGGCCGAAATGGCTGCCGGTGGTGAAACCCACGTCGAAGGGGCCGAGGACGACCACGCCGATGCTGGCGATCAAGCTGCGGGCGATCACGGTGAAGACGCAGGCCATCACGGTCCAGCCTTTGCCGGCGCACCGGGCGAGGGGGCGTTGTACATCGCGCCAGACAATCACGTACTGGATGACGCCCACGCCGCACCGGCATGGGTCAAGGTCAGCCCGTTCATCGCGATGGTCTTTGGCCTCGTCATGGCGCTGTGGTTCTACATTTGGAACCCGAGCCTGCCGGCCCGTCTGGCAGCCAACCAACGCCCGCTGTACCTGTTCTTCCTGAACAAATGGTATTTCGACGAGCTGTATAATGTCATCTTCGTCAAACCCGCGATGGCCATCGGCCGCTTCTTCTGGAAGCGCGGGGACGGTAATGTGATCGACGGCTCGCTGAACGGTGTCGCCATGGGGATCATTCCGTTCCTCACCCGTCTGGCAGGGCGCGCGCAGTCCGGCTATATCTTTACCTACGCCTTCGCCATGGTGATCGGCATCGCGGTCTTTGTGACCTGGATGACGATGAGCGGGGGGGCACACTAATGGATCATCACTTGCTTTCCATCATTACCTTCATGCCCAGCTTTGCGGCGCTTATTCTGGCTGTGTTCCTGCGGGGCGAAGACGCCGCGGCGGGGCGCAATGCAAAATGGCTGGCACTGATCACCACAACAGTCACGTTCCTGATCTCGCTGTTCATTCTGTTCGACTTTGACCCGTCCAACACCGGCTTCCAGTTTGTCGACGAGGCACAATGGTTGATGGGCCTTCAGTACCGTCTGGGCGTTGACGGCATTTCGATCCTGTTTGTGATGCTGACCACGTTTATGATGCCGCTGGTCATCGCTGCCAGCTGGAACGTAGAGACGCGGGTCAAGGAATACATGATCGCCTTCCTGCTTCTCGAGACGTTGATGCTGGGCGTGTTCATGGCGCTGGATCTCGTGCTCTTCTACCTGTTCTTCGAGGCAGGTCTGATCCCGATGTTCCTGATTATTGGCATCTGGGGCGGGGCGAACCGTATTTATGCATCGTTCAAGTTCTTCCTCTACACCTTCCTCGGGTCGGTCCTGATGCTGGTGGCGATGGTGATGATGTATGCGGATGCGGGCACGACTTGCATCGGAGGCTGCGAAGTCAGTCTTCTGACGCATACCTTCGCGTCCGACACCTTCTCGATTGCGGGGATCACTGTGGTCGGCGGATTGCAGACCATGATGTTCTTGGCGTTCTTTGCCAGTTTTGCGGTTAAAATGCCGATGTGGCCGGTCCACACGTGGTTGCCAGATGCGCACGTTCAGGCACCGACCGCGGGGTCTGTCGTGCTTGCGGCGATCTTGCTTAAGATGGGCGGCTACGGCTTCTTGCGTTTCTCGGTACCGATGTTCCCTGTGGGCTCTGACGTGTTGGCGCCACTGGTGCTGTGGATGTCGGCGATTGCGATCGTCTACACCTCGCTCGTGGCACTGGTGCAGCAGGATATGAAAAAGCTGATCGCCTATTCCTCCGTGGCCCACATGGGCTTTGTCACGATGGGGATCTTTACCTTCAACCAGCAGGGCTTGGACGGTGCAATCTTTCAGATGATCAGCCACGGCTTTATCTCTGCCGCGCTGTTCCTGTGCGTCGGCGTCATCTATGACCGGATGCACACCCGCGAGATTGACGCCTATGGCGGTCTGGTGAACCGGATGCCTGCCTATGCGCTGGTGTTCATGTTCTTCACCATGGCAAATGTCGGTCTGCCGGGTACATCGGGTTTTGTCGGGGAATTCCTGACGATCATGGGCACATTCCAGGTGAACACTTGGGTTGCAGCGGTTGCTGCTTCGGGTGTGATCTTTTCGGCGGGTTACGCGCTGTGGCTGTATCGCCGCGTGGTGATGGGTGACCTGATCAAGGAAAGCCTGCGCACGATCACCGATATGTCGGGCCGTGAACGCTGGATCTTTGCCCCCTTGGTGGTGATGACCCTGCTGTTGGGCGTCTACCCGGCGCTGGTGCTCGATATAATCGGCCCCTCGGTCGCCGCCCTTGTTGATAGCTATGATACGGCCCTGGAGGCGGCAGGTGCCGCTGTCCAGACGGCCTCAGAATAAAGGACCGCGCGATGATTTCCGCTGATCTGAATGTCATCCTGCCCGAAATCCTGCTGGCGCTTTTTGCGATCCTGGCACTGCTCGGGGCGGTTTACACCAACAAGGACGCCGCTGCAGGCGTCATGGTCTGGGCCACAGCTATCGTGATGGCGTTGCTTGCGATCTGGATCGGTATGACCAGTGGTGGCACAACGCGCATCGCGTTTAACGGTCTGTTCATCGAAGACAGCTTTGCCCGTTTTGCCAAAGTCACCATGCTGCTGAGCGCGGCGGCGGTACTGGCCATGTCCGAAGCCTATATGAAAAAGCGCGGCCTGCTACGGTTTGAGTATCCGGTTCTGATCGCACTGAGCGTTGTCGGCATGATGATGATGGTCAGCGCGGGCGATCTGATGACACTGTACATGGGCCTCGAGCTGCAATCGCTGGCACTGTACGTTGTTGCGTCCCTCCGCCGCGATAGCGTGAAGTCTACCGAAGCAGGGCTGAAGTATTTCGTTCTGGGTGCACTGTCATCCGGTCTGCTGCTCTATGGTGTGTCGCTGGTCTATGGTTATGCCGGCACCACCCAATTTGCGGGCGTGATGAGCCTCGCGAGCGAAGGCCCGACCTCGCTTGGCCTGCTGTTCGGTATCGTCTTTGTCGTGTCCGGCCTGGCATTCAAAGTGTCCGCTGTGCCCTTTCACATGTGGACGCCTGACGTCTACGAGGGTGCGCCGACGCCGGTCACGGCCTTTTTTGCCACAGCTCCCAAGGTTGCCGCGATGGCGCTGTTTGCCCGCGTGTTGCATGATGCCTTTGGCAATGCTGTCGCCGACTGGAGCCAGATCATCGCGCTTTTGTCAGTGTTGTCCATGTTCCTTGGCGCTGTCGCCGCGATCGGTCAGACCAACATCAAACGTCTGATGGCCTATTCTTCGATTGCCCACATGGGGTACGCGTTGATCGGCCTAGCTGCGGGTACAGAGCTGGGTGTCAAATCCATGCTGGTCTATCTGGCGATCTACGTGACCATGAACATCGGTACCTTTGCCTTTATCCTCGGGATGGAGAAAGACGGCCAGCCTGTCACCGACATCACTGCGTTGAACATGTATTCCAAGCGCGCACCGGGTAAGGCGCTGGCGATGTTGGTACTGCTGTTCTCGCTTGCTGGTGTGCCGCCGATGCTGGGCTTCTTCGCCAAACTGGGTGTGTGGCAAGCGGGCGTCGACGCGGGGCTGATCTGGCTGGTTGTCGCCAGTGCTGTCGCTTCGGCCATCGGGGCCTATTATTACCTACGCATCGTCTTTTTGATGTATTTCGGGGCCGAAGGGGATGACCGTCTGGATGAGGGTAAAAGCAGCCTGCTATCCGGCGTTGTTGTCGCCGCTGCCGTGATCATGGTGGTTGGCATTGTTAATCTGTTCGGCGTCGAGACTGCTGCGATCTCTGCGGCGGCGACGCTGGTAAACTGATCCGAAGGTGGCACCCCTGGGCAACACCGGTTCCGGCATGAATCCAACAGGGGTCAAAGCGCAAACAGCGGCTTGGCCCGACGGCTATGGGCGGCAGGTTTTCGATAGCGTCGATTCCACCCTTAGCGAAGCGGCGCGGCAATCCTCGCAGCTTGCCGGTGCGACATGGATCCTTGCGCAAGAACAGACCGCCGCACGTGGCCGGCGCGGACGGTCCTGGGCCACGCCTAGGGGGAATTTTGCCGCAACCTTGATGATGCGGCGCACCGAAGCACCTTCGACTGCTGCATTACGCAGCTTCGTCGCGTCCCTAGCACTGCGCCGTGCGTTTGTGGCGACCACGCGGGACGAAGGCGCGTTTACCCTGAAATGGCCCAACGACGTGCTGCTGAACGGCGGCAAAGTCGCTGGAATTCTACTGGAAAGTATCGGCGATTTTCTGGCCATCGGGATCGGGGTCAATCTCGCCCATGCGCCGGGTGCCGATCAGGTTGAAGCGGGGGCATTGCGCCCTGTGTCGGTTGTGGCAGAAACGGGCAAGGTCGTTCCGCCCGAGGTTTTTCTGAATGCCTTGGCGGCGGAATACGCGCAGCTGGAAACCCAATTCCAGACCTATGGTTTTGCGCCAATCCGTGCTGCGTGGCTGTCCCATGCAGCGCGGTTGGGCGAAGAGATCGTCGCCCGCACCATGAAGGACGAGACCCGCGGTGTATTCGAGGACGTGGATGCCCAAGGCAACCTGATCCTGCGCACCCCGAAAGGCCGCGTGCCCATCACAGCGGCGGATGTATTTTTCTAAACGCGAGCGAAGGGATGTGCCATGCTATTGGCGATTGACTGCGGAAATACCAATACAGTCTTTTCAATCTGGGACGGAACGCGGTTTATTGCGACTTGGCGCACATCGACCGAATGGCAGCGCACATCTGATCAATATTACGTCTGGCTCAGCACCTTGATGAAATTTCAGGGCGTGGAGGCGGATATCACCGATGTGATCATCAGCTCGACGGTGCCGCGGGTGGTGTTCAATCTGCGGGTGCTGGCGGACCGCTATTTTAACACGCGTCCGATTGTGGTGGGTAAACCAGATTGCCGATTGCCCGTTGATGTGCGTGTAGACGTAGGCACAGCCGTGGGGCCTGACCGTCTGGTAAACACAGTCGCCGGGCATGATCTGTTCGGTGGCGACCTGATTGTTGTCGATTTCGGCACCGCGACGACCTTTGACGTGGTCGACACCGACGGGGCCTATATCGGCGGGGTGATCGCCCCCGGCGTGAACCTGAGCCTCGAGGCATTGCATAACGCCGCGGCCGCCTTACCTCATGTAGACATCTCTAAACCACAGGCGGTAATCGGTACAAATACCGTCTCTTGCATACAATCGGGCATTTTTTGGGGTTATGTCGGCCTCGTCCGTGAGATATGTGCCCAGATAAAGGCTGAACGCGGCCGTGAAATGCGCGTGATTGCGACAGGCGGGCTGGCCCCGCTGTTTCAACAGACAGTCGATCTGTTTGATGCATACCAAGATGATTTGACGATGCACGGCTTGACCGTGATTTATAACTATAACAAGGATACCGCTTAGTCATATGAGCAGCGAAAGATTGATCTATCTGCCCCTCGGTGGGGCAGGTGAAATTGGCATGAATGCCTATGTTTATGGATACGGGAAACCCGGCAAGGAGCGGCTGATTGTTGTCGACCTCGGCGTGGCTTTCCCTGACATGGACACAAGCCCCGGCGTGGATCTGATCATCCCCGATATCGCCTGGCTTGAACAACGCCGCGACCAGATCGAGGCGATTTTCATCACCCACGCCCACGAGGACCACATCGGTGCCGTGGCCCATACCTATGACCGCCTGCGCGCCCCTATCTATACGCGCAAGTTCACAGCGAACATTGCCAAGCGCAAGATGGATGAATACGGCCACCCCGAAGACGCGGTGACCACCGTGGCACCGTGGCCGCAGCAGACGACTGTCGGGCCGTTCACGGTCGGCTTCCTGCCCATGTCCCACTCTATCCCTGAATCGTCGTCCTTGGTGATCGACGTAGCGGGCGATCGCTTGATCCACTCGGGTGACTTCAAGATCGACATGACACCGGGCGTCGGTGAGGCCTATGACCCCGAACTTTGGGCCGATGTGTCCAAGGACGGCGTCAAAGCGTTGATCTGTGACAGTACAAATGTGTTCTCGCAGAACGCCGGCCGTTCCGAGGCGACTGTCGGGCCAGAGATCGAAAAGCTTCTGGGCACCGCACAGGGTATGGTCGTCGCGACGACCTTTGCTTCGAACGTCGCGCGGGTGAAAACCTTGGCCGATGCTGGCGAACGGGCAGGGCGTTCCGTCGTTCTGCTGGGTCGTGCGATGAAACGCATGGTCGAAGCCTCGCTTGAAACGGGCGTGATGAAAGACTTCCCTCCGGTCGTGAGCCCGGAAGAAGCCCGCGGCATCCCGCGTGAAAACCTGATGCTGTTGGTGACCGGTTCGCAAGGCGAACGCCGTGCGGCGTCGGCACAGCTGGCGCGCGGGAAATACATGGGGCTGGAGATGAAAGAGGGGGACATGTTCCTGTTCTCCTCCAAAACCATTCCGGGCAACGAGCGTGGCGTGATCAAGGTGATCAACGCGTTCTCCGAAATGGGCGTCGATATCGTCGATGACAGTTCGGGTCTGTACCACGTGTCGGGCCACGCCAACCGCCCCGATCTGGAAACGCTGCATGATGTGGTAAAACCTCAGATCCTGATCCCGATGCATGGTGAGCATCGCCACCTGCGCGAACACGCCAAAATCGCCAACGCCAAGGGGATGAAGGGTGTTCTGGCCGTGAACGGCATGATGATCGACCTATCGGGCAACGAGCCAAAGGTTGTTGAATATGTCGACAGCGGGCGCACCTATCTGGACGGGTCGACGCAAATTGGCGCGATGGACGGCGTTGTACGCGACCGTATTCGCATGGCGCTGAACGGCCACGTCACTGTGACGGTGATCATGGACGAAAACGACGAAGCTTTGGGCGACCCTTGGGTCGACGCTATGGGCTTGCCAGAGCAGGGCCGGTCCAAGACGTCGCTCGTCGAAGTGCTTGAGGCCGATCTGGCGCAGTTCCTTGGCCGCGCCAATGCCAAGACACTGCGCGACGACGACAAGCTGCACGACGGACTGAAGCGCACCGTGCGCCAGTCGGCCAATGATGAAATCGGCAAAAAGCCCGAAGTCACCATCGTTGTCAGCCGTCTAAGCTAAGGCATCGACACATTAAATCGAAACGCCGCGCAGGCCACTGCGCGGCGTTTTGCGTTTGTATGGAAGACTGATGGGGGACACGCGACAGGGTACTGCGCAAAAGAAAAGGCGCAGAGAATCCTCTGCGCCTTTTTATGAGATGGTCAGGGGAAGCGAAGGGTTATTCGCAGCGCTCGGCAAAGCTCAGGCCGATGAACTCGGGCGTGTGATCGCCCAGACCGACGACACGGTTGTCATTGCGGTTGTTCTGCTGGCGGTTGTTGTCATTGCGAGTGTTATCCCCACGCCCGCCACGGGGGCTGCGACGGTTGGTCGACTTGTCGTCCTGCGTGGCGTCCACCTTTTGCGGAGCGGCCTTTTCGGTGCTGCCCTGCGCAGGTTTGTCGGATTTGTTCGCTTGCGGCGTGGCCGCTGGTTTGGTTCTACCTTTCGGCGCGTCAGCCTTTGGGCTGCTGGCCTGCGCTGCATCCGTCTGCGCTGTATCTGCCTGTGGCGATGCCGCCTGTGGGGTCACGGCCTGATCGGCGTCAGTCTTAGCCGTTTCAGGCTTCTTACGGCTGCGCGAACGGGTCCGCTTGGGCTTATCCGAAGAGGTTCCAGCTTCGGTTGAAGCAGCAGGGGCATCTGTCTGGAGGTCAGCTTTGATTTCTTGGCCACCCAACGGGTTTTCCAGTCGCGGAATCTCGCGCTGTACCAGACGTTCGACGTCTTCGAGGTTCTTCTCATCACGTGGGACGCAGATCATGATCGCCTTGCCGTCGCGGCCCGCGCGGCCGGTCCGGCCAATGCGGTGCACGTAGTCTTCGGCATGGGACGGCACATCAAAGTTATAGACGTGGCTGACCGACGGCACATCAAGGCCCCGTGCCGCAACATCTGAAGCAACAAGGAAGCGCAGATCGCCATTGCGGAACCCGTCGAGGGTTTTGGTCCGCTGGCTTTGGTCCAGATCGCCGTGGATTGGTGCCGCGTCATAGCCGTATTTTTTCAACGATTTGGCCACGGTATCCACATCCATCTTGCGGTTGCAAAAGATGATAGCGTTGGTGCATTTGTCGCCCTCGGCGTCGATCAACGCGCGCAGAACCTTGCGCTTTTCCGTCGCTTCGCGGTCCTTGCGCGAGGGTTTGAACATCAGCACGCCTTGCTCGATATTCTCGCTCGTGGTTGCCTGACGCGCGACTTCGATACGCGTGGGGGCGGACAGGAAGGTGTTTGTGATACGTTCGATTTCTGGCGCCATGGTAGCCGAGAAAAACAGCGTCTGACGGGTAAAGGGGGTCATCTGGAAGATACGTTCGATATCGGGGATGAACCCCATGTCGAGCATCCGGTCCGCTTCGTCGACGACCATGATCTTGACGTCGGACAAGATCAGTTTGCCGCGTTCAAAATGGTCAATCAGACGACCTGGCGTCGCAATCAGAACGTCGACGCCTTTATCGATCAGCTTGTCCTGCTCGCCAAACGAAACGCCACCGATCAACAGCGCCTTGGTCAATTTCAGGTGCTTGGTATAGGTGTCGAAGTTTTCGGCGACCTGCGCTGCCAGTTCCCGCGTGGGACACAACACCAGACTGCGTGGCATGCGGGCGCGGGCGCGTCCACGGGCAAGCAGAGTGATCATGGGCAGGGTGAAGCTGGCAGTTTTGCCGGTACCTGTCTGGGCGATTCCCAATACGTCCTTGCCTTCAAGGGCAGGAGGGATCGCACCGGCCTGGATTGGCGTGGGGGTTTCATACCCGGCCTCATCAATGGCTTTTAAGACTTTAGGATTAAGGTTTAGATCAGAAAATTTTGTCATGTGTGTCCGATGATAGCGGACGCTCATTTGGCCCGCGGCAGCATTCATGTCGGCCCGCATGGCCCAAGGGGCGGAGGCTCTCCGCGACATGTTCCGCATCCATTAGCAAGAACTGCCCGTCAGGTCAAACGGATGCGCTAAGGCGCTGTGAAGCGGGGGAAATGTGTTGCCAGATGGTCGGAGAGGCCCAGATCAACCTCGCGTAGCAGGCCATGGCTGCGCAGACGGGCGCGCAATTGGGGCGTATCCGCGCAGACTTCGTCGAAAAACCTGCGCAATCCGACTTCGCCACTTTCATCCTCGATCATCGAAAAGAGGTCATTGAGCGAAAGGCCTCCTTGGTCATACGGGCGGTTCGGGCGCAGTTCGGGGCGGTAGCTGCCTTTCGTCACGCGGTAGCGATAGGCACCGATCCAGTCATCCCATGATTTTGCATGGGCATGGGCCAGCGAGATGCCCGTCGCGGCATCATGACAGGCCAGCATATCGCCTTTCTGAAAGACATTGTGGATGCGCAGATGCATGTTCGGCAGCCCCGTGCGGACAAAGACCTTGCCCGCCAGATGGCTGAGAAATCCGCCTTTCAGATAGGCCCCATAGGTCGGGTAAAGTTCCGCCACGATGCGTGCGCGGTCGGGGCCGCTGGGAATGAAATCCTTGAACACAGACGGGTCGCCCGACAGCTGCTCCATCGGGCGGATGCGGGTGGCGGGCGGATCGGTGGGGCACTGCGCCAGTATGTCTGCGATGGGGCGGTCGGCGACAAGGTATTCGTCGACATCCATATGGATCAGCCAGTCGACCTCGCGCCGACGATTATAGGCGTGGGTGGCATTGGCCGTCTGACGTTGCTGGTGCGCCTCGGGGCGTTCGCGCTTGCGCTGCTTCCAATAGGCGGCGTCGCAGCTAATGACGCGGATCTTGGGATGGGCGTCCAGATGGGCAAAGGCTTCGTCGTTAGGCGCATCAAGATAGATATACAGCCGGTGCGCGCCCGCCGCCAAATGATAGGCGGCGAACTGCAATATGTCGCGCGTCGGTGCCAGAATGGTAGAGGCGATGCCCCATGTCACATCAGTCATGGGGCCAATGTGCGGCGCGCGTGTCGGGCTGGCAAGCCCAAGTTAGACCATCATTTCCTTGGTCGCGGTCAGGCGCACATCGGGGTAGTCGCGGTCGACGCGATCGATATCCCATTGCAGCCGCGTCAGGTAAACGACGTCGCCATCATGATCTAGAGCGATATGCTGTTTGTTGGTTTCAGTAAACTTATCAACAGCTTGCCGGTCACCGTTCACCCAGCGTGCCGAGGTGAACTGCGATTGCTCAAAGCGCACAGGCAGGCCGTATTCCAGCTCAATCCGGCTGGCGAGCACTTCGAACTGCAATTGCCCGACGACGCCCACGACAAAGCCGGACCCGATGGCGGGTTTGAAAACCTTGGCGGCACCTTCTTCGGCGAATTGCATCAACGCTTTTTCAAGGTGTTTTGATTTCATCGGGTCACCCGCACGGACGCCTTGCAGCAACTCCGGCGCAAAGGAGGGGATTCCGCTCACGCGGATCGCTTCGCCTTCGGTCAGCGTGTCACCGATGCGCAATTGCCCGTGGTTGGGAATGCCGATGATGTCACCGGCCCAGGCTTCCTCTGCCAGCTCGCGGTCGGCGGCAAGGAACATCACAGGGTTGGTCACAGACATGACTTTTTTGGATCGCACATGGGTCAGTTTCATGCCGCGTGTAAAGTGGCCCGAGGCAAGGCGGACAAAGGCAACGCGGTCACGGTGCTTGGGGTCCATGTTCGCCTGAACCTTGAAGACAAAGCCGGAAACCTTTGTTTCTTCAGGTAAAATATTCCTTGGTTGCGCCGACTGAATTTGTGGTTCCGGCCCGTAGGTAGCGATGCCATCCATCAGTTCCTTGACGCCAAAGCTGTTGATTGCGGACCCGAACCAGATCGGCGTCAGAGACCCTTCGGCCATCAGCTCGGCATCCAGCGGCGGCATCAGCTCGCGCACCATCTCAAGGTCTTCGCGCAGTTTTTCGAGCAGCGCGGCGGGCACATGTTCGGCCAGCTTTGGGTCGTCCAACCCTTCGATCGCGATGCTTGCGGATACTTTGTTGCGGTCGGCACGGTCCATCAGTTCCAGCCGGTCGCGCAGGATGTCATAGCACCCGATAAAGTCGCGGCCCACGCCGATCGGCCAGCTCGCGGGGGTCACGTCAATCGCGAGGTTTTCTTGAATTTCGTCGATAATCTCGAACACATCGCGGCTTTCGCGGTCCATCTTGTTACAAAAGGTCAGGATCGGCAGGTCGCGCATCCGGCAGACCTCGAACAGCTTTTGCGTCTGGCTTTCCACACCTTTCGCGCCGTCGATTACCATCACGGCCGCGTCCACCGCCGTGAGCGTACGGTAGGTATCTTCGGAAAAGTCCGAGTGGCCCGGCGTGTCGACAAGGTTGAACCGGAAATTCGTGCCCTTGTTCATAAAATCGAACGACATGGCCGAGGCCGAGACAGAGATGCCGCGGTCTTTTTCCATCGCCATAAAGTCGGACCGTGTGCGCCGGGCCTCGCCCTTGGCGCGGACCTGACCGGCCATCTGGATCGCCCCACCGAACAGCAGGAATTTCTCTGTCAGCGTGGTTTTCCCCGCATCGGGGTGGGAAATGATCGCAAAGGTGCGACGCCGAGCGATTTCGGCAGGCAAAGCGGGGCGGTTTGAGGGGGTATCCAACATGGATTGGCATATATCCACGCCCGAACACACGCGCAAGGCTGCTTGGATCAGGCGATGGGTGGCATTTCTTTGGGCCCGCGGGTGGAAATCGGGTACTATGAGGTGCGTGAGGTCATAGAAAGGGAGAAGACGATGGAGTTGAAAGAGATTGCAGAAGCTTTGGTGAAAGGGTGCCGCGAGGGGCACGAGGTGGCGAACCTTGATCGGCTTTATGCGGCGGATGCCGTGTCGGTTGAGGCAATGGATCATGGTAACGGGCGCGAAACCAAGGGCCTCGACGGGATCAAGGGCAAGCATGCCTGGTGGGACGGCGCGATGGAGGTGACGCGTCAGAACGTCAGCGACCCGATGCTCCATGGCGATGATCGCTTTGCCGTTATGTTCGACGTTGCCGCACGCGAAAAGGCCAGCGGCAACGTGATGGAGATGAAAGAGGTCGCCGTTTACTACGTGGAAAATGATAAGATCGTGCGCGAGGAATTCTTTGGCTGATTAGCGCATACTGGCGCGGCGCAGCAGTTCAGCTGCGTCGGGGCGGTCAAGCAGCGGTTCGGATACATCAAGCCCCGCATGAGGCAGGTCGGAATGGCCGGGGATGACATCGCCCATGGCATCCGACAGCTCTTGCGGCAGCACGCCCTTGGTGCGGCTGTCGATCAGCATGGATTCCGCTGCGATCCCTTCGGCATAGATGATCTGGTGGCTGTCAAACAGCAGCTGGAAGTAATCGACGAAGCCGCCATCTTGCACCCGCACCGTATCACCGTTCACCAGATGCCGCGCCTTGACCAGCAGTTCCGAGCGGCCCGCGCCCAGACGGTCTTGGCGTTGGTAGATGAACAGGCGGTGGTCGGGGCTGACGATCAGGTCATTCTCGTTGTTCAGAGTGCCCGCATCAATGCAGATCGGGGCAAATTCACCGACGGCGCGCACTGTGCTCTGGCTGATCCAGCGGATTGCCTGCACGCCATCATCGCGGGTGAGTATCTTGTCGCCCACCACCAGATCTTCAATCGGAAGCTGTTCGCCGGTGCCCATGGTGATGTGCGTGCCGCGGGTAAAGGATACGCAGGCGACCTGAGCGAATTTCTGACGCATGGTCTGGGTGTCGATGCCAACCAGCCGGTATTCCACTTTCGGCGACAGCGCGCTCAGCGGGATCAGATATATCGCCTCGGCGTGGCCATCGTCCGCCACCTCGACCAGTAGGATCGCGTCGTTGATCTGCCCGTCGGGCGACATAAAGGTCAGCGCACAATCCAGATGCAGCGTGGCCCCGCTGGTGCCGGTTTGCGTATCAGGTGCGATCGACAGGCTGCCGTTTGCTGCCGTCTGTATCGACAGGCGCACAGGGGCCGCGCCATAGGAAAGCTCGTAAACATCATCCAGCAGCAGCTCTGATGCAAAGGACAGCGCGTCGCCCATATTCGCACCATCCGTCGCCGTGAATTGCGTCGCACGAAAGACAGGGACGCTTTGCGGAGGGGAAGGGCGGGGCGAGGTCATGGGGCGGGCCTTTGCGCGCGAAAGGTAAATGATATCGGGGTCGGTAGTCACACAACTGCCGGTGGTTCTTGTCTCTTTGCCATAGGATTGTGTCCCATTCGGGTCAAGCCTTTGGCCTTTTGCTGGCATTGTCCGCGAAGACAGTGCTACGACTTGCGCGAACATCAATCGGGAGAGATCGCTATGGATCTGGGAATCAAAGGAAAACGCGCATTGGTTTGCGCATCGTCAAAGGGTCTTGGCCTGGGCTGTGCAGAGGCACTGGCCGAAGCGGGGGTGAATCTGGTGATGAATGCACGCGGTGCCGCTGATCTGGAAACAGCCGCCGAACGCATCCGTCAGGACTATGGCGTCGAAGTCACCACCATTGCCGCCGATATCGCCACGGACGAAGGCCAAAAGCTGGTGCTGGACGCTGCAGGCGACATCGACATTCTGGTCAACAATGCAGGTGGCCCGCCCCCCGGCATGTGGAGCGATTGGGACCGTGACGATTTCATCAAGGCGCTCGACGCGAACATGCTTGCCCCCATTGCGATGATCAAAGCGCTGGTGCCTGCGATGATGGACCGTGGCTGGGGCCGTGTCGTCAATATTACCTCGCAATCCGTACGTGCGCCAATTGGTGTTCTGGGGCTCAGCAACTCTGCCCGTACCGGTCTGACCGGCTATGTCGCGGGGACCTCGCGTCAGGTCGCGGGCAAGGGTGTCACGATCAACAACCTACTGCCCGGCATCCACGCCACCGACCGCGCCGATGCGCTGGATGGGGGTGTCGTCAAACAAAAGGGCATCACGCTGGACGAGGCCCGCACAGAGCGCGCATCGACCATCCCAGCAGGTCGCTATGGCACGCGGCATGAATTCGGCGCGGCCTGCGCTTTTCTGTGCTCGCAACACGCGGGCTTTATCGTCGGGCAGAACCTTTTGCTCGACGGTGGCGCGACAAACATGACGATGTAAGCCGTGGGCCTGACGCTGCGGCACCTATGGGGCGCGCGCAGCGGACGGGCTGACATATTCCATCACGTTTACGACAGACTGCCGCGCGATAGATAGCGCGGCAGTTTTTGCTCGGTTACCCATGGTTGTTACAGTCTTTTGCAAAGGTAACCCCTGATGTCCCCCATTGTTCTGTTTGTCCTCTTCGGTGCGATCATCGCCGCAAGTCTGCTGGCTGCACCTCGGCGTGCCTCTGTAGAAGGGTTCTTTGGCGGGGTGACGGTCCAAGGCAGGGCACCGGGGCTTTGGACGCTGGTGCTGAGCCAGGTCACCACATGGATTTTCGCCCGCAGCCTGATGAATGCGGCGATCCTGGGCTACTACTACGGCATCGCGGGGACGCTGGCCTATGCCGCGTATTACGGGTCCTTCCTGTCCGGCGGTTTTATCGTGGGCCGTTTGCGCCAGAACGGGGCCATGTCCGTGCAGAATTGGCTCGGGGCACGCTTTGGCGGAGCAGGGAACGCTTGCTATAATCTGGTGATCGCCCTGCGGCTCTTGTCCGAGGTATTTGCGAACCTGCTGGTGGTGGGGCTGATCTTTAACGCTGTGCTTGAGGGCAGCGGCACGCCGGCGATCCTGATCGTGGCGCTTGTGGGCTTGGGTTATTCGGCTTGGGGTGGGCTCAGTGCTGCGCTGCGCACCGATGTGGTGCAGATGGTGGTGTTTCTGGTGGTCTTCGGCGTCGCTTTTGTGGCGCTGGTCGTCTCGCCCGGTTTTGATCTGGGCGCGGTTGTCACGGCACCGGGGACGACAGGGGCCTATAACGGATGGGTGCTACTGGCGGTGGCGCTGTTGCAGGTGTTTTCCTACCCCGCACATGATCCGGTGATGATGGATCGCGGGTTCATTGCTGATCCACAAACGACGCGCCGGTCCTTCGTGCATGCGTTCTGGATCTCGACGCTGTGCATCATCGGTTTTGGTTTTTTCGGTATTCAGGCAAGCCTTGCCGGTGCCGCATACGAGGGCGAGCTGATTGGCACCTGGGCCACGATGTTTCCTGCGTGGGTGTTTGTCGCGCTCATGATCTCGCTGCTGATATCGGCGCTGAGCACGCTGGATTCCGCGCTCTCTTCTGCCGCAAGGCTGGTGGTCGAAGAGCTGAAGCTCGCGCCGCGCAGCCTGAATGGCGGGCGGGTTGTGATGCTGGGTTTTATGGCCGCAGGCACGGTGCTGACTCTGTGGGGCAATGCGACGCTTTTTGACGCGGTGGCCGTGTCGGGCACTGCGTCGATGTTTTTGACGCCGGTTCTGATTGTGGGGCTGGTGATGCAGCGCCAGATTGCAGCTTGGGCCTATTTCGCCGCCTTTGGGGCCGCGATGCTGGGGGCGTTTGCCTATTTCGCGCGTGCATGGCCCGCCTTTGCTGCCGTGCTGCCCGAGGGGCATAAATACGAACAGCTTTTGGTGATTTGTGTGAGCGTTCTGGTCGCAGGCTTTGCAGCGGTGCTTGCGGGCACGCGGCGGGGCTGATACCGGTCGATCCCGAGTGAATTGATCGGATTAGACCGCGCCCATGACAGACTTCACCGAGATGCATCCCCGGCTGGAAATCAAGAACCTTCAGCGCGCCTATGGCGGGCGGGCTGTCGTGGATGACGTCAGCCTGAAGATCATGCCGGGGCAGGTGACCTGCCTGTTGGGGCCGTCGGGCTGCGGCAAGTCGACCACCCTGCGGATGATCGCGGGTGTCGAGATGCAGGACAGCGGCACGATCCATGTGGACGGCAAGCTGATTTGCGACACGGTGTTCCGCGTGCCGCCCGAGCGGCGCGAGATCGGGTTGATGTTTCAGGACTTTGCCCTGTTTCCGCACCTGAGCGTAGCCGATAACGTAGGCTTTGGCCTGAAAACGGGCAACAAGGCTGAACGCCGCGCCCGCATCGAAGAACTGTTGGAGCGTGTCGACCTTTTGCGGTTCATCGACGGCTACCCGCATCAGCTGTCTGGCGGTGAACAGCAGCGCGTGGCGCTGGCGCGGGCTTTGGCCCCGCGGCCCAAGATCATGCTGATGGACGAGCCTTTCTCGGGGCTTGATAACCGTCTGCGGGATGACATCCGCGACGAGACGTTGGGTATCTTGAAAGAAGAGGGCACCGCCGTATTGCTCGTGACCCACGAACCCGAAGAAGCCATGCGCATGGCCGACGAAATCGCGTTGATGCGCGACGGTAGAATCGTGCAGCAGGGGGCCCCCTATAACGTCTATACGCGTCCTGTCGATCGTGCCTCGGTCGCGTTTTTCTCAGACGCAAATGTGCTGCGGGCCGAGGTCACGGGGGCGCTGGCGCATACGGTCTTTGGCCGGTTTCTGGCCCCCGGCGTGCCGGATGGAACGCAGGTGGATATTGTGTTCCGGCCCCAGCATTTACGGATCGACTTTGACCGCGGGGGCAAAGGGCCTTTGCCGACGTCTACGGATGGGACAGCGGCCCGCGCTGTGGTCGCCCGTGCGCGGTTCATGGGCAATGAAAGTCTGGTGGAATTCGTGATGGACCATGACGGCAGCACCCTGCGTGCCACCGTGCCAAATGTCTTCCTGCCGCAACCGGGGGCCGTCATGTGGCTGACCGTGCGCCGCGACCGCTGTTTTGTCTTCCCAGTGCATCCTGCGAGGTAAAACGCGGAACTCTGTCTGTGGTGTGCACGCGGGATGCCTTCGGCGAGGATTTTAATCCATTTGGAAGTCTGGCGGCGCGGTAAACAGTTCGGGCAGTGGGTGCGTGTCTTCGATCAGGTCAAGGCGAAGGGTTTCAGTTTTCTCGTTAGCTTCATTCCAGCCTGACAGGAGCCAGCTGCGGGCCGCGTGGGTCAGCGCAAGGGGATGCAAGACCAACGTCCTGAGTGATCCGTTGTCGGCATTATAGACGATCCTGAGCTTCTGGCGCGCGCGAATGGCGGCGCGAAGTACCGGTAGATGCGCCATTCCGCGTGCAGCATTGGCGAATGGGTGTTCGACCCGTTGCCAGTCCAGCGTGTCAGGGTGCCCACTTTCAGGCAGCGCCGCGTCGATCTTTTGTGCGAGGGATGTCGCGGCGGCCTGCAAGTCGGGATCGGTGGTTTCGAGCACAACCGCGAGGGCAAGCTGCAGGGCCTCTATCTCTTCTTGCGACAGGGACAGGGGCGGCAGCACGGTGGCGGGCGTCAAACGGTAGCCTGCACCACGGGTGCCCGTGATCGCCACACCCGACGCCTGTAATCTCGCGATGTCTCGGTAAAGCGTGCGTAAGGACACGCCCTTCGCCCGCGCCAGATCTTCGGCACGGTGCAATTGGTGGTCACCCAAAGTGGAGAGCAAGGAAAACAATCGATCACTGCGACGCATGGTAAAGGATGTGCCACGTGTCGGACGGCGGCGCAAGGCAACTGCCAAAAAACTGTCAGGAGCGTATGGGGCGCAGTCCGGTCACACAAATTTTGCGACACGATGTAGCGCCGCCGTTGGTTTGGCTCTTCAAGCTGCCGGAGCGCGGGCCTAAAAAGGATCAGAGTTTTCTGGCACGGGGGCAGTCCCGCCCGTGCCTATATTCGGAATATGGAGTAGAGACTATGTTGAACAATATCGGCCTTCCGGGTCTTTTGCTGATTGCAGTTGTGGTGTTGGTCCTGTTCGGGCGCGGCAAGATTTCCAGCCTGATGGGCGAAGTGGGCAAAGGCATCACCAGCTTTAAAAAGGGCATCAGCGAAGGCGAAGACGACGTCAAAAATGGCGACAAGGATACCGCAGAGCTGAGCGATGACACAATTGTTGTCACCGAAACGAAGACCGACAAGGACCGGGTGTAAGCTCTCATGTTTGATATGGGGTGGTCAGAGCTGTTGGTCGTCGGCGTTGTTGCGCTGATCGTGGTGGGTCCAAAAGACCTGCCCGTGCTGTTTCGCAAGGTCGGTCAATTTGTCGGCAAGGCCAAGGGTATGGCGCGTGAATTCAGCAGCGCAATGAATGATGCGGCCGACGACACCGGCATGCGCGAGATGTCGGCGGGCTTGAGCAAGTCGTTGAAGACAGCCACAAACCCGCTGGGATCAGCGATGGACGAGGTGAAATCCGCGACCAAATCGCTTACGAAGTTTGACCCCGACAGCAATACCGGCAAGCTGGCAGCCGAGCGCGCCGAGGATGTGAAAAAGATCCAGGCTGCGACCGCCCGCGCCGGAGCAGAGCGCAAGCAGCGTGAAGCCTCGGAAGCGCTGGCGCAGGCCGAAGCCGCCGAGGCAAATCTAGCCACGCCGTCCGCAGCACCCCAGATCGAAAAGACGGCGACAGAGGCTGCGAAGGCCCCTGCGAAAAAAACGCCGGCCAAGAAGGCTCCGGCAGCCAAAGCCCAACCTGAAAAAACGACGCCTGCAAAGACGACGCCTGCAAAAAAGCCAGCCGCAAAGAAACCTGCTGCAGCGAAACCTGCGGCCAAGAAAGCCGCGGCTAAAGCGCCAGCGGCCAAAAAGAGTGACACATGAGTGCTTCGGACGATATTGACGACAGTGCCGCCCCGCTGATCGAGCATCTGGCAGAGCTGCGCACGCGGCTGATCCATTCGGTGATCGCCTTTATCATCGGCATGGTGATCTGTTTTACCGTGTGGAATCCGATCTTTAACTTTCTGACGCACCCTTTGTGTTCAGCGATGGCCGAGCGCGGTCAGGACGATTGCGGGTTGATCCTAATCAAGCTGCAAGAGGGCTTTTTCGTCGCTATCTCTATCTCTTTGCTGGGCGGGCTGGTCTTGGGCTTTCCTTACATCAGCTATCAGCTGTGGCGGTTTGTGGCCCCGGGTCTTTACAAGAACGAAAAGGGTGCCTTCCTGCCGTTCCTAATCTCGAGCCCGCTGATGTTCTTTTTGGGCGCGTCTTTTGCGTTTTACGTCGTCACGCCGCTGGCGTTCGATTTCTTCCTTGGTTTCCAGCAGGCCGGTACGCTTGTGGGGGAGGGCACGGATAACGCAGGCGGGATCGCGGCGATCGCCTTTCAGGGCTCTGCGCAGGAATATCTGAGCCTGACGATCAAGTTTATTGTGGCCTTTGGCCTGTGTTTCCAGCTGCCGGTTCTGCTGACGCTGATGGGCAAGGCCGGTCTGGTCAGCGCCGAAGGGCTTGGCAACGTGCGCAAATATGCGGTTGTCGGTATTCTGGTGCTGGCTGCACTGGTCACACCGCCTGATGTCATCACCCAAGGTATCCTGTTTGTTGTGGTCTATGGGCTTTACGAAATCTCTATCTTTCTTGTACGGCGTGTCGAACGCAAACGAGAAGAACAACTGCGTGCAGACGGGTACTATGATGACGAATATGATGACCCGATCCTTGCAGAGTTCGAAGAGGATGAGGACGACCTGAAGTGAACCGTGACCCTATGGACCGTATCGCAGCGGCGTTGGAGAGGATGTCTCCTGCGCCGCTGAAAGCCCCCGATTTTGAAGTGGCAGGTGCCTTTGTCTGGCAGACTGGGCCTGACCATCTGGCACCGGTAGAAACGGTCAGTAAAGTCGATCTGTCGCTGCTGGTCGGTGTGGACCGTGCGCGGGATACGTTGCTGGCCAACACCACGCAGTTCGCCGCTGGACTGCCTGCCAACAACGCCCTGCTTTGGGGCGCGCGGGGGATGGGCAAATCGAGCCTCGTGAAAGCCGTGCACGCCCATGTCCGCGAAAGCCATGACCGGTTGCGCATTGTTGAGTTGCAGCGCGAAGACCTTCCGTCGGTGGGCCGGTTGCTGAACCTTCTGCGTGGCGCGCGGCAGCGTTTTATCCTGTATTGCGATGACCTCAGCTTTGGTCATGACGATGCGCATTACAAATCGCTCAAGGCGGTTCTGGATGGTGGGATCGAAGGGCGGCCCGAGAATGTCGTGCTTTATGCCACGTCGAACCGCCGCCACCTGATGCCCCGCGATATGATCGAAAACGAACGCGGTTCGGCCATCAACCCTGCCGAAGCGGTTGAGGAAAAAGTGTCATTGTCGGATCGCTTCGGGCTGTGGTTGGGTTTTCACCCCTGCGATCAAAAGCAATATCTGGATATGATCCGCGGCTACTGTGATGCCTATGGCGTAGAGATTGACGCCAAGACCCTACATAGCGAAGCGATTGAGTGGCAGGCCACGCGCGGTGCGCGGTCGGGTCGTGTGGCGTGGCAGTACTTTGTTGATCTGGCTGGGCGGCGCGGCGTCACTTTGTGACTGCGCCAGTATAGGTTAGCTGCGGTCCCCTTCGGGGGGCCACAGGACCAAATTTAACATTAGAAAATTCAGCTTAGTTCAGGCTGCTTAGTTCAGATAGGGTGTCGGGTCGACGCTATCAAACCCGTTGCGGACCTCGAAATGGACGAATGAATCGTCGCCCGGCCGCAGTTTGGCGATGTTCGCCCCTTTTGCCACACTATCCCCTTTGGCGACCGACACATTGGCGACGTTGGCATAGACAGTCAGCAGGTTGTCAGGGTGGCGGATCACGACGATCGGCACGCCTTCGGCGCTTTTGGTGATCGCGGCGACGGTACCGCTATCGGCGGCCTTCACGGCAGCACCCGGGGTGCCTTTGATGTTGATGCCTTCGTTCTTGCCCTTGGAATAGGCGCGGATGATGCTGCCCTGAACGGGCGGCGACATGCGCCCCGATGATGCGGGCTGTGTGGTCTTGCCCACATCAGCGACGGGTTTGGCCGCCGCGGGTTCGGGTTTTGGTGCAGCGGGTTTTTCATCCACAGGGGGCAGGGGCTTTGCTGCACTTGGCGGGGTTGGTGTGGGGGATCCGGTGCCCGGCAGGCTGGTGGGTGTCGGGGCCGTGGGGGCCGGCGCAGTGGCTGTTGCTGTGGCAGGCACAGCGGCGCTGCGTTTTGGCGCGGCCTGTTGCGCGACAGGGATCAGCAAGAATTGACCTTCGCGGACAGAGAAATCAGCACCGAGCCCGTTCCATTCGGCCAGTGTTTCTACCGGTACGGCATAGAGGCGTGCGATGGTATAGGCGGTCTCGCCGCGTTCGACCTTGTGGCGGATGGGTTCGATCCCGGTCTGTTTCGCTGGGTTTTCGCGGGTCATGGTCTGGGCCGATGGTAGGGCAGTGGTTTGCACGCCGGGGGTGGCGGGCGCGCGGTTAATCGCGCCGCCGGCCATGGACTGAATATCGACCGCAGCGGTGGTGATCGGGCCGGTACCGGATGCCCCCGTTGCTGGTGACGGTTCGGATACGCGCGTCGGCAAGGCGATGATCTCTCCCTTGCGGAGGGGGACTGTGGCGTCGATGCCATTATAGCGCGACAGGCTGCCCACATCAGACCCTACGCGGGTTGCGACATCAGCCAGCGTGTCACCCCGCCGCGCCACCGCGACCTGATAATTAGGGTAAGAGATCACCCCGCGGTTGTCCGGTGCGGGGCGTTCGTCCAGCGGTCCGGTGGCTGCATGGGCGGTGGTAAAACCGTCACCAAAGCCGCCGCGCAAATCCATATCCAGGGGGCGGTCACAAGCAGCGAGCAAAAGCGCAGAGCTGCCCGCCAGTACCGTCAGCCTCAGGGTACGGGTCACGTTTGGTTGGGTCATCTGCTCGTCCTCGTATTCGGTGCCGTATGCGCCTTGGGGTCCCCGTTCGGGCGGAGTTCCCCTTGCTATACTGCAATTATCCGTCTTTTCCCAGCCCTTCAAGCAAGGGAACAAAGCGCACTTTGCGCAGCTCGTCATATTCCAGCCCGGTCTCTGTTTTGCGCACCCGTATGAGGTGTTGAACCGTGTCCGATTGGCCGACAGGCACCACCATGATGCCCCCCACCTTGAGCTGTGCCAGAAGGGGCCCGGGGGGGTCTTCGGCGGCGGCGGTCACGATGATCCGGTCAAAGGGGGCCTGTTCGGGCAAACCAAAGCTGCCATCGCCGATGATCGCGGTGATGTTTGACAGGGCGAGGTCTTCGAAAATCTGGCGGGCTTCGACAACCAATCGACGGTGGCGGTCGATGGTATAGACGCGCCGCGCCAGCTTGCTGAGGATCGCAGCCTGATAGCCAGATCCTGTCCCGACCTCGAGCACCTTGTCACGCGATGACACATCGAGCGCCTGCGTCATCAGGGCGACGACGGATGGCTGGCTGATCGTTTGGCCGCAGGCAATCGGCAGGGGCATGTCCTCGTAGGCGCGCGAGGCAAACAGGCCACGGATAAACGGGCCACGGTCGATCTGTTCCATCGCGTTCAAGACACGGGCGTCGGTCACGCCTTTGGAGCGGAGTGCGTAAAGAAACTGCATCTTGCGGGTCGCGTCCGTGATTTCTTCTTCGTCGCTCATGTATTGATGGCTTTAAGCGCGTCAAATGTGTCATGAGCCGTGAGGTCAGCGCGCATCGGCGTGACCGTGATATAGCCATCGAGGTTCAGCGCCGCATCGGTGCCGGCGTCCGTCGGGATCTGTTGGTCGGCCCCCTTGATCCACAAGAACCGCCGCCCCGAAGGCGACAGCTGCGGGATCGTCGAGAACGTGGTGTCGCGGCGCATCCCTTGGGGGGCAAGGCGGATACCTTGGACATCGGCGGCAGCCACGGGGGGGAAGTTCACATTGTAAAACAGACGGTAGCCCGACCCGTGGGGCGGCGTGGCGTCCAGAATGCGCCGGATCACATCGGCCCCGTGTGATGCGGCAGCTTCAAAGGGATCGTCCAGATCGCGGTTTTCCGGACCATAGTATTGCGACAGGGCCACTGCGGGGATGCCTTGCAAAGCGGCCTCCATCGCGCCGCCGATTGTGCCGGAATAAAGCGTGTTTTCAGCCGCGTTATTGCCACGGTTCACGCCTGACAGCACCAGATCGGGACGGGCATCCAGCATACAATCGTGCAGCGCTGCCATCACGCAGTCGGCTGGGCTGCCTTCGACGGAAAAGCGGCGGTCGCTGACGTTCTCGACCATCATGGGTTTGGTGTAGCTGATGCAATGGCCGACGCCGGATTGTTCATAGGCAGGGGCCACAGTCCATACTTCGCCGTCGGGTCCGGCCAGTGCGGTGGCAATGGCGTGCAGGGTCTTAAGACCCGGAGCATGGATACCGTCGTCGTTCGTGATCAGAATGCGCATAAATTCCCCTTTGCGCCTTGATAAGCGACGGGGCGCGGCGCGGCAAGGCAGGAGCCTTCACCGCATCAAGTTTTAGGGCTGGGAAGCCGCGAGTTGCGCCAGAATTTCAGCGGCCTGCGACTGCGGCGTGTTCAGCGTTTCGCGGTCCTCGCCGGGGTGGAACCGTGCGCGCGTGGCGGTTGGCATGGGGGCAGGCGTCATGACGTGCACGCGCGGCCCGATTTTTACACTTTCGGCTTGCCAGCTTTTGGCCAGCGCGATCTGTGCGGCCTTGGTGGCCCCATAGCTGCCAAAGAACTTGGTCGCCACGACGGGATCGTCAAAGAACACAGCCTGACCCGATTGCCCCAGCAGCGGTGCCACATAGGTAATTAGTGTCGAGGTGGCGGTGACGTTGCACGCGACAGATTTCGCCATGTCCTTGCCGTCGATGTGATCGGTCGGGGCCAATGGGGCGGCGTGGACGGCAGTGTGCAGCCAAAGATCAAGGCTGCCCCAACGGTCGTAAATGCCACGGCACAGGGTCGCCATTGCATCGACATTGATGATGTCCATCGGGGCCAGCGTCGCACTGCCGCCACGGGCCTGGATCCGGTCGTCCAGCTCTTCGAGAGCACCAGTGGTTTTGGCCACTGCAATGATGTGATGCGTGTCGCAAAGCGCTTCGGCCAAAGCGGCACCAAGGCCGCGGGACGCGCCGGTGATAAGAGCTGTTTTTGTCATGAAGTGGCTTTGCCTGAGCCACTGCCCCCCGTCAAGAGGGGCGCGGCGTCGCAGCGGCACGGAGCCAATACGGGGGCAACATAGGCGGCAATCGTGCGCGCGGCTTAGCCCTTGGGCAGCTTCAGCGTCACGGTACGACCGCGCTGCGACAGTACCACGCTGTCGTCGCCGATGGCTGCAACAATTCCGTCGCTGATCTTGTCGTTCAAAGTGACCCGGTGGATACGCCCGCGGCCATCGCGGATCAATGCGCCGGGGTCGGTCGGACTGCCAAAAGTGCCAATCAGCGCAAGCTTGGGCAAGGATGCCTGCTGCGTCGCCAGGCTAAGAACTTTTTGCGGTGTCGGTGTGCTTTTATCGTCGGTCGCCATGGGTGCCTCTTGGTGCGCTCTGGTGTCGAAAGGTGGTTAGACCGCGGAGCTAACAAAGCCGCCCATCATCCGGAAGAGGGCAGGACGGAGGCTGGCGAAGACTGGCTTGTAGGTCGGCAAAGCCTTGCCAGTGGCGCAGGGGCAAAAACGCAAAAGGGCGGGCGAGGGGTTGATCCCTGCGCCCGCCCTTGCGGCGTTGATTTGGACGAAGCGGCCCTATTCGGCGGCTGGCTTCATCTCGAACCCTTGATTGATCTGGTCACTAGGGGTGACAGGGTAGTCGCCCGAGAAGCACGCATCGCAATACTGCGGGCATTTGTTATTGCGGCCCTCTGCTTCGCCCACGGCGCGATACAACCCGTCAAGCGAGATGAACTTGAGGCTATCCACTTGAAGGTGCTCGCGCATTTCTTCTTCTGACATGGTCGCGGCCAACAGCTTTTCGCGCTGCGGCGTGTCCACACCGTAAAAGCACGGCCATGCTGTGGGCGGCGACGCAATGCGGAAGTGGACTTCCTTCGCGCCGGCATCAAGAATCATCTCTTTGATCTTGCGGCTGGTGGTCCCACGGACGACCGAATCGTCAACCAGAATGACCCGCTTGCCCTTGATCAGCGCCCGGTTCACGTTGAGCTTTAGCCGGACGCCCATATTGCGGATCTGTTCGGTCGGCTCGATGAAGGTCCGGCCCATGTATTGGTTTCGGATGATCCCCATTGCATATGGGATACCCGATTCGAGGCTGAACCCGATGGCCGCCGGCGTACCGCTGTCTGGCACGGGGCAGACAAGATCCGCGTCGACGGGGGATTCTTTGGCCAGTTCACGGCCGATCGCCTCGCGGGTTTCATAGACCGACCGCCCGCCAAGGATGCTGTCAGGACGGCTGAAATAGACGTGTTCAAAGATACAAAAGCGCGATGCGACGCGGCGGAACGGAAAGTGGCTTTCGACGCCTTTGGGGGTGATGACTACCATTTCGCCCGGTTCGATTTCACGAACGAATTCGGCACCGATGATGTCCAGTGCGCAGGTTTCAGAGCTTAGCGCCCAGCCGTCGCCGAGCTTGCCCAGAACCAGCGGTCGCACACCCAATGGATCGCGCACGCCGATCAGTTTGGTGCGGGTCATGGCCACAACCGAAAACGCGCCTTCGACACGGCGCAGGGCGTCTTCCATCCGCTCGGGGATGTTTTGCTGAAGCGAGCGCGCCATCAAGTGGATGATACATTCGCTGTCCGATGAGGACTGAAAGATCGACCCGCGTTCAATCAGTTCGCGACGCAGGGCGTTGGCGTTGGTGATATTGCCATTATGGGCAATCGCTGCACCGCCCATGGCGAATTCACCAAAGAACGGTTGCACGTCACGGATCGCTGTCGGCCCTTTGTGACCGGAGGTAGAGTAGCGCACGTGCCCGATCGACAGTTCGCCGGGCAGTGTTTCCATGATTTTTTGCGAGGTAAAGTTATCGCGCACATAGCCAAAGCGGCGCGCCGATTGGAAGCCGGCGGTGGGGTCATAGCTGACGATCCCGCCCGCTTCTTGACCACGGTGCTGCAGCGCGTGCAGGCCGAGGGCGACAAAGTTCGAGGCGTCTGCAACGCCAATCACGCCGAACACCCCGCATTCTTCTTTAAGTTTATCCCCATCATCTGCGTCACGCAGATACGAGGAATCAAACGGGTGTGCGGGGGGCATGATCTTGGACAACGGGGAAACTCCGAATCCGATGAAGGGATAGGGGCTATGTAGGACTTCGAACGCGCCTTGTCACCCCGCCGTTACATTTTGCTCTGTCAAATGCTGCGATGCAACATATGCCGAAACGCAAACGCCCCCGAAAACGGGGGCGTAGGTATGTTATGTCGAAGTTTTGGCGGCGATCAGACGTCGCAGGCACCAACCAGGGCTTCATAGCGGGTGGTGATCCAACCCAGTGCAGCTTCGGGGTTTTGGTCTTCGATCTGGCCGGTAAAGCGCCCGAACACTTGAGCAGAGCGGCTTTCATCAACCATGGTAAAGGACTGGCCTGTGATCACGGTGCTGTAGACAAAGAACGCGATTGCAACCAGCAGGATGCCGCGGGCCACACCAAAGAGGAACCCAAGCCCCTGATCAAGACCCCCCAGAACCGATCGCTGTACCAGCGACGAGAACAGCGGGGTGAACAGCGACACCACGATCAGCGCGATGGCAAAGACAATGGCAAAGGCCCCGATAATCGATAATTCACAACTGTCGGCAAGAAATTCGCCCACAACCGGAATTTCTGACACCAGCGGTTCGACCTGCGGCGCAAAGAGAAACGCGAGTATCGCGGCGGCGATCCAGCCGACAATGGCCATAAATTCGCGTACAAGCCCGCGGCCATAGGCCAGCAAAGCGGACAGAATTATGACAAGCGCCACAACCCCGTCAATGATGGTAAAACCTTCCATGATCGTCTTGCCTTCCTTGAAGGGGCGGTTAACCAGCCCCGAATATTTCGCCTACAAATCCGGTTAGATCGCTCATGGTATTAAGCGTTATGCCGTTCTTGCCCACAGGTTTTCCGCCCGCGGGCGCGATGGCGCTGGTAAAACCAAGTTTTTGCGCTTCTTTCAACCTATTTTCGGTCTGACTGGCGGGGCGTAGCGCACCGGACAGGCTGATTTCCCCAAAAACTACGGTTTCTGCGGGCAGGGCCACGTCTTCTCGTGCACTCAACAGCGCCGCAGCAACCGCAAGATCTGCTGCCGGCTCCGAGATTTTCATGCCGCCTGCGACGTTCAGATATACATCCAGCCCCGCAAAGGGGATGCCGCAGCGCGCCTCTAGCACGGCGAGGATCATTGCCAGACGGCCGCCGTCCCAGCCAACAACCGTGCGCCGCGCCTGCGAATGAGGCGAGGGGGCCACAAGCGCCTGCAGCTCGCATAGGACGGGGCGTGTACCTTCAATACCTGCGAAAACAACCGACCCCGCCGCAGGGGTGCCGCGTTCGGATAAGAACAGGGCAGAGGGATTGGTCACCTCGGCCAGCCCTTGGCCCGTCATTTCGAACACGCCAATCTCATCCGCTGGGCCAAATCGGTTTTTGACCGCGCGCAGGATTCGGAACTGGTGCCCGCGCTCGCCTTCAAAATAGAGCACGGTGTCGACCATATGCTCAACAACCCGAGGGCCGGCGATCTGCCCGTCTTTTGTGACGTGGCCTACAAGGATGACCGATACGCCGCGTCTTTTGGCAAAGCTCGTCAGCTCGTGCGCAGCGGCACGGACCTGACTGACAGAGCCAGGGGCGGAATCAACATTATCTGCCCACATGGTCTGGATCGAATCGATGATCACAAGATCGGGTTTCTCTTCTTCCAGCGTGGTCAGAATATCTCGGAGGTTGGTTTCGGCGGCCAGCTGCACCGAGGCATCGGCCAGCCCCAACCGCTGTGCCCGCATACGCACCTGTGCCGATGCTTCCTCGCCGCTGACGTAGATTGTTTTCAATCCGCTGCGGGCAAAATGCGCGGCGGCTTGCAGCAGAAGAGTGGATTTCCCGATACCTGGATCACCGCCCACCAGAATGGCAGACGCGGGTACAAGCCCGCCGCCCAACACGCGGTCAAGCTCGGCAATGCCGGACTGGCTGCGGGGCGGGGGGGTGTCCTTGGTCGTGAGGTTTGTCAGCACCATCGCGGCACCGCGCCGTGTGCCCAGCGATTTGCTGGGCGGACCCGAGGCCGCGCCTTTATCCTGCTGGATCGTGTTCCACTCACCACAGGCGTCACAGCGCCCGGACCACTTGTTGTAGGTAGCACCGCAGGCGGCGCAAGAGAATGTAACGGGAGATTTAGCCATGCGTCTTTCTGGCCGAACAAACGAGCAACGTCAAAGTAAAACCGTTTAGGTCACGCAGAGTTACTCTGCGGCTTTGGGGGGCAGTTCGACAACCCGTGAATCGCGCGCCATGTCAGCGGCGGTCACCATGCGGTCGATGCCGAGCTCTGGCATGATCTCGCGCATTTCGGCGCGTAAACGGTCCAGCTGTGCCGCAGCAACGCTTTCTTCAAGCTCGACCTCGTGCAGCCAATGCTTCATCTCGGTGGTGATACCTTTGGCCTGATCCAGACGGCTGTTGAACAGGTTCACTTCTTCCTGACGCTCTTTCAGGAAGTTGCGGGCTCGTTCGATTTTTGCGTCTGCATAGACCGTCGCGAGTTCTCTGGAGATATGGCTCATCTGTGCCGCAACTTCGAGAAGGGCGGGCTCTAGCGTGCTTAGGTCAGGGTGGTCACGCAGATAGGCCAGACGTTCACGCACAGAGTCGAACTCTGACGACATCTGAAACACTTCACCGCGATCCGCCGCATGCACAGCACCATAAGCGCGGGTTACATCATCCATATTCATCGAGAACTGGCGATGCGACGTCTCAAGCTGCATCACACGGCGATTGGTCGGTAAGAAAAAGCAAAGACCGACAGCCAAGAAGGTCAGCCCGATTTGGGCGTACATGCCCGCTTTCTCGACCGGTTCACCGGCATAGCTAATGGGCAGTTCGACCCATGCCCACAATCCCAAGGCCGCCATCACAGTCGAGACGGTAATCGCCACGGCGGCAATAGCGAATAGCGCGACTGCGAGTCTTTGAAAGATATACTGGATAAGTGCTGTCAACGCGTTCATCTGTCTCACCTTGTGCTTGTGTGTCTGTTATAAGCAAGAATATGCCGGCGCCGGCAAAAGGCGAAGAAAATCTTCTTTTTTTAGCAAATGAATCGATTTAACAGGGTTAAAACACCCTAAATTCAACCCAAGCGTGAAGTGGGGTGTGAGGTTTGCCTCCGAGGGTCGACCATGTTTTGCGTATGATACCCTATGAAAACAGACGCTAAAATGCATGCAGTAAAGAGATAGAGCCCCCAGGCCGTCTCTATCCGACCGATCCCGATCCCTTTGGCCAAGGTCACATAGAGGGCAATTAAAAAAACATCTGCCATCGCCAGTTTGCCAGCTACCTGCAAGATAGGTAGGGTGCGCGGGCGAATAAGATCAAACTGCACCAGCGTCAGCCCGACGGTCTTTGCGTAAGGGGCCGCCAACGCAAATAGTGCTACGACCAACGCTAAGAGCATGTCGGTTTGCCAAAGCGATCTCAAGCCGCTCAGAACCGAGATCTCGGTCAGTCCGAACAGCGGTAGCACGCCCGCACGCAACAGCGGCGCACCCCATGCGACGGGATAAAGGATCAGCAACGACAGGTTCAAAAACCGCAGCAGCGTCTTTGTGCGGCCTACGTCTTTTTGCGGTGGATCATTCGACATAGACCCGATCATAGCGGGCTCCTAGCGCGGTCAGCACCTCGTAGCCGATGGTGCCCGCAAACCCTGCGACGGTATCGACCGATTGATGGCCACCGATCAACTGCAAGTGTTCGGGCACCTCGGCAAGGCTGGTCACATCGACCGTAATCAAGTCCATAGAGACACGCCCGATGACCGGCAATCTGCGGCCCTCATGTGTCAGGGTGGCCCCGTTGCCCAAGGCGCGGATCAGCCCATCTGCATAGCCGGCAGCAATTGTGGCGACCTGCGACGGGCGCGGCGCAGTCCATGCGCAGCCATAGCCGACAGGGTGGCCTGTGCTGACCTCGCGTACCTGAATAACAGGCACATCCAGCGTAACCACGGGCTGTGCATCCATAAAGGGCAGCCCGCCATAAAGTCCGATACCGGGGCGGGTCATATCAAAGTGATAATCACGCCCGAGCAGGATGCCACCCGTGGCCGCCAGTGACCGTGGTACGTTCAGCCCGTCGGTCATGTCGTGGAAGGTTTTCAGCTGGCGGGCGTTCATCGGGTGGTTCGGTTCGTCTGCGCAGGCCAAATGAGAGATAATGAGCGTCGGGTTCTGGGCCAGTGCGATGTCGCGCAGCGCGCTCCATTCGGCGGGATCCATGCCTAGACGGTTCATACCGCTGTTAAGCTGAATACCAAAACGATGGCCGGGCAGGGTCTCCACGTGCGCGATCAGCTGGTCGACCGAATTGATCATCGGTGTCAGCGCGGCAGAGCGGATCATATCGGCGTCTCCGGGCATATGCCCTGCAAAGACGTTGATCGCAGGGCCGGGCCCCAATACGCGGCGCAGCGCTACGCCCTCTTCGGCGACGGCAACAAAGAACTTGCGCGCCCCTTGGGCTGCCAGAACGGGGGCGACGCGGTCTATCCCCAGACCATAGGCGTTGGCCTTGATCACGGCACCAGTTTCGCAGCCGGTCATTTCATTCAGCGCCTGCCAATTGGCGGCAACCGCGTTGAGGTCGATGGAGAGGGTCGCTGTTGTCATAGGATTTGTTTCGACCGGATACCCGCGAAGGTCAAGCCACCAGCACCTGTCGCGTTCAAATATCCGTCATCCTGGGGACCACCGGCGGTTTATCGAACTGATTTCCCTAACGTAACGAAACCTTCGCATGACGCTTGCATGGTGCCGCGAACTGGGTAGCCTGTGCCTGACAAAAGACAGGCTACGATCAGCAGCCGGATTATAGGACGGGAAAAACATCATGCGATTTGCAACAAAGACGACGGGGTCCGCTTTGGCGGTGATTACAGCAATGGCCGCACCCATGGCGCAAGCAGAGAACCGGATCGACACACAGATGCCGAACGCACCGGATATGGCGGCCTACGGGGATGCTGCCATCGGGGTGCGCCAGCTTGATCTGGTGCATAAGGACCAGATCGATATTCTGTCTATTGATCCGGCGGCTGATAAGCCAGAAACCCTGCCACGCTATGACCGCCCCCTAACCGTCGAGGTCTGGTACCCCGCAGCAGAGGGGGCCACGGGCGACACCGCGATCAAGGCGTTCATCCGCGATGGCAAGACCGAAGTCACCCTGCAAGGCAAAGCCATGCGCGACGTGGATCCTGCCCAGCCAGACGCTGCCTATCCGCTGGTCATCGTCTCTCACGGATATCCCGGTAACCGGTTCCTGATGTCGCATCTGGCCGAAAACATCGCGTCGAAAGGCTATGTTGTGGCGTCGATAGACCACACGGATTCGACCTATCGCACGCAGGCTGCCTTTGGTTCCACGCTGGTGAACCGGTCGCTGGACCAGCTGTTCGTTTTGGATGAAATGGCGCGTCTGTCGCAGGACGAAAGTTCATTCCTGAACGGATTAGTTGATGCCGATAACACCGGTTTGATCGGTTATTCGATGGGCGGCTACGGCGCGGTGATTACTGCAGGCGGCGGCGTGACGGAAGCTTCGGTCGGATATGGCTGGGGCGGACCGCACGGCACCTTGGGTATCCATCAGGCGGGATCAGAGACGCATACCAACCTGCCTGACCCGCGGATCAAGACCGCGATTGCAATCGGCCCCTGGGGTATGAACACAGGCTTTTGGGACGCCGAAGGGCTGAAGGGCGTACAGATTCCGATGCTGTTCATGGCAGGGTCGGAAGACATGGTATCGCTTTACGAAAAGGGGGTGCGCGGAATTTGGGAGAACGCAAGCAGCGTCGACCGTGCCTTGCTGACTTTTGAAAATGGCGGCCACAATGCGGCGGCACCCATGCCTGCACCGGCAGAATCCTTCCGCGATGACGCTGATCTGGGGTTCAATGTCTCGAGCCACTACACCGATCCGGTCTGGGACACGGCGCGTATGAACAATATTGCCCAGCATTTCGCCACGGTCTGGATGGGGCAGCACCTGAAAGGCGACGCCGAAATGGACGGCTATCTTGATCTCGTCGAAAACTCCAACGACGGGGTCTGGTCGATGAACGAGGACGGTACCCCGAAAGAGGACCACAACTATTGGAAGGGGTTCGACAAGGACACCGCCAAGGGGTTGCGCTATGAAACCATGTCTCCTGAATAAGGAGGCACGCGCATGATGCGTCTGCGTATCATGTTCTCGCATGCGGCTGTCGCGGTGATGGCGGTCGCATGCGTGGCAGGGCTTATCGGCTTGGCGCTGTTCGCGCCGCTGTGGATCTGGGCGCTGGTCCCGTTGGGGGTCGCTGCGCAGATGCTGAATGAATACAATCTGCATCGTTATGTTTTCCACCTGACACCCCCAAGGGCGCAGTGGGCGTTTGACCTGCTTTATATGGCGCACTACG
The DNA here is from genome assembly GCF_900103185.1 of Sulfitobacter litoralis. Lineage (GTDB taxonomy): Bacteria > Pseudomonadota > Alphaproteobacteria > Rhodobacterales > Rhodobacteraceae > Sulfitobacter > Sulfitobacter litoralis. Next base: position 50,203 of record NZ_FNJD01000006.1, on the reverse strand, counting down.
GCCACCATGATTTTCCGACGAACACCAAGCTGTTTTTCGTTCCGATCTGGGTGGCGTTGCCGATGCTGGTGATGAACGGGGGCGTGCTTTGGGGGGTGCTCGCGCTGATCGGGGTGCCGCAGGCGGGGTGGGTTTCGATGGCAGTGGTGCCTGTGGGCGGCGTGCTGACGTTTTTGATCTATGAGTGGTTCCACATGACAGCACATGTGAACGTGTCCAAAACGCGGGTAGAGCGGTACGTGACCACGCTGCACAACCAGCACCATTTCCGCGATTTTAGTAAATGGTTTCACGTCAGCCCCGGCGGGGAAGTGATCGATCGCGTGATGGGGACATCAATCGACCGAGATGCGCTGAAGCATCAACAACGGATCGAATTCATTCGAACGTTGGGGATGCGCCCCGATGACCAAAGGCTGGTCGCGGCACGGGACCGCTTTGCCGCGAAATACAACCTGTCAGAGGCAGAGATCGCCCGCGCAGCAGTGGTCTAAACCGCTGCGCGTAACGTATGTGAGGGGCGATCAGAACTCCTGATCGCCGCCGCTGTTTTCACTCTGCCATGGTTTCACAAGGTTGCCAAAGCGGGTGAAGCGTCCTTCAAAGCTCAGATCGACGGTGCCAATCGGTCCGTGACGCTGCTTGCCGATCACCACCTCGGCGCGACCATGCAGACGCTCCATCTCTTCTTGCCAGATCGCCATTTTGTCCAGCTCGTGATCACCGGGCTTTTCGCGTTCTTTATAGTATTCCTCGCGGAACACGAACATCACGACGTCGGCATCCTGTTCAATCGACCCGGATTCACGCAAATCCGACAGCTGCGGTCGTTTATCTTCGCGGTTTTCCACCTGACGTGACAGCTGCGACAGCGCGATCACGGGGATGTGCAGCTCCTTGGCAATGGCCTTGAGGCCCATGGTGATCTCCGAGATTTCGTTCACCCGGTTTTCGCCTTTGCCCGTACCGCGCACCAGCTGGAGATAGTCGATGATCAACACGTCCAACCCGTGGGTCCGCTTGAGCCGCCGCGCACGGGCAGCCAGCTGGCTGATCGGCAGGGCAGGCGTGTCGTCGATATACAGCGGGCAGGCCTCGAGCGCCTTGGCGGCGTCCACAAAGCGCCGGAATTCGGTTTCGGTCATATCACCGGACCGGATCTGCTGCGATGGGATCTCTGCCGCCTCGGACAGAATACGCGCGGCCAACTGTTCTGCGCTCATCTCGAGGCTATAGAACCCGACAACGCCACCATCGACAGCGCCTTCGGTGCCGTCATGCAAGGTGCCACGGCGGTAGGCTTTGGCAACGTTAAAGGCGATGTTCGTCGCAAGCGAGGTTTTCCCCATCGACGGACGACCCGCAAGGATCAAAAGGTCGGACGGGTGCAAGCCGCCCAGCTTTTTATCCATATCAATCAAACCGGTAGAGACACCGGATAGGCCACCGTCGCGCTGGTAGGCCGCATTGGCCACGTTGACCGCATCGGTCACGGCTTTCAGAAAGCTTTGAAAACCGCTTTCGGTCTGACCCTGCTCGGCGAGCTTATAAAGCTTCTGTTCGGCCTCGACGATTTGTTCGCGCGGCTCTGACGCGACATCGACCTGTGCTGCTTTGGCCGAAATATCGCGGCCAAGCTGGATAAGGTCACGGCGCACCGCCAGATCATATATCATCTGCGCATAGTCACGTACGGCAAAGGCACTGATCGCGGCACCGGCAAGACGCACGAGATAGGCAGGCCCGCCCAGTTCTTTCAGCCCTTCGTCATCCTCCATGAACGCCTTGAGCGTCACGGGGGAGGCAAGGTTGTTCTTGGCAATTCGTGCGGCGGCGATCTCGAAGATGCGGGCGTGAACGGGGTCGTAGAAATGCTTGGGGCCGATGACAGACGCCACCCGATCATAGATGTCGTTGTTGGTCAGGATCGCGCCCAACAACTGCTGTTCCGCTTCGATGGAATGCGGCATTGTCTCGGCCGCTTGAACCGTTAGCTGGTTACCGTCGATGCTTGAAATCTCGTTCATGCTACGTGTTGCCCCACTGATTAATGACCCGAGGCTTATCTACCCGAGCCGCCCGTCATCCCGCAATCTTTATAAGCTGTGGATAACCTGATCTATGCGCTAGCGTAGCATATGTCGCGTGATTTTACACCACGCGACACAATATCATGTGGATTTCCTAGGATTTTTTCCGCGCATCCTGCCACGCTTCGGGCGCGTTCAGGAAGGCTTCGACTTCGGTCAGGGTTTCTGTGTCAAACGCGTTCTGCGCTTTGGCCTCGGCCAGCACATCCCACCAGGTGCACAGGCTGTGCAACGTAACCCCGTGATCGCCCAAGGTCTTTTCGGTCTGCGGAAAAATACCGTAGTAAAAGATCACCGCCGTATGAGCGCAGGTCGCACCGGTATCGCGAATCGCGTCGACAAAGCTGATCTTTGAGCCGCCATCGGTGGTCAGATCCTCGACCAGCAAGACCCGTTGGCCTTCGGTCATCTCACCTTCGATGCGGGCGTTGCGGCCATAGCCTTTGGGCTTTTTGCGCACATAGGTCATCGGCAGAGCCATGCGTTCAGCCACCATCGCGGCAAATGGGATGCCCGCGGTTTCACCGCCCGCGATATTGTCGAAGGCTTCGAAACCGGCTTCGCGCATCACCGTCACCGTCAGGAAGTCCATTAAAGTGGTGCGGATGCGCGGATAGCTGATCAGCTTGCGGCAATCGATATAGGTTGGGCTTGGCAGACCCGAAGCAAGGGTGAAAGGCTCTGTCGCGTTGAAATGGACCGCTTTGATCTCCAGCAACATCCGCGCGGTCAGGCGCGCCATTTCGGTCGAGTCGGGGTAGCTGGTAGGGATCATGTCGTGCGTTCCTTTTGGGGCCTTGGCAAAGGCAGTCGTTGGTTGCCGGCCCGCATCATAGCTGGGCCGGCAAAAGTCTATATCGCGGGGTGGTCAATCAGAGTTGACGGACCAGTTCAACGGCATCAGAGGATCAAAAACGGTGACCGGCCCTTCAGGCGTGTCAATAAGATCGGGATAGCGTGCCGGTGTGCGGGTCAGCGTCATCGTCGCATCATTCGGTGCCAGCCCGTAAAAATCGGGCCCGTTGAGCGAGGTAAAGCGTTCAAGCTGCTCTAGCGCGTCTTCCTGTTCGAACACCTCTGCCAAGATCGACATGGTATTGGGCGCGGTAAAGCAACCGGCACAGCCGCAGGGTAGCAGCTTGTTCGCGTCCGTGTGGGGCGCGGAATCCGTGCCCAGAAAGAAGCGCGCATCGCCGGATGTCGCTGCAGCACGCAAGGCAAGCCGGTGGATCTCGCGCTTGGCAACGGGCAGGCAGTAGTAATGCGGCTTGATCCCCCCCGCGAGGATATGGTTGCGGTTGATCACCAGATGGTGCGTGGTGATGGTTGCTGCCAGATTGCCTGTACTTTCAGTCACATACTGGGCGGCGTCGGCGGTGGTGATGTGCTCCATCACGACTTTCAGCCCAGCGTGGCGGCTGCGGATCGGGTCCAGCACGCGGTCGATGAATACGGCCTCGCGGTCGAAAATATCGATTTCGGGGTCGGTCACCTCGCCGTGGGTGCACAGGGGCAGGCCGATCTCGGCCATCCGTTCAAGCACAGGCGCGACGTTGTCGAAATTTGCGACCCCACTGGCAGAGTTGGTCGTAGCGCCGGCAGGGTAAAGCTTGACCGCAGTGATCAGACCGCTGGCATGGGCCGCGGCCACATCATCAGGGTCGGTGTCTTCGGTCAGATAAAGCGTCATCAGCGGCGTGAAATCCGCGCCTTCCGGCAGGGCACGCAGGATGCGATCACGGTAGGCAGCGGCATCTGCACCGCGCACCACCGGAGGCACGAGATTTGGCATGATGATCGCACGGGCAAAATGCGCGGCGGTATAGGGCAATACGGCATCCAGCATCGCGCCGTCGCGCAGGTGCAGGTGCCAATCATCGGGACGTCGAAGCGTGAGGGTCTGTGTCATGGGCTCCCCGCTAGCACAGGGCGTGCAGGCGCGCTAGTCTTGGGATGGCACCTGCGGCGGTTCTATTGCAGTTACCCCGACTTTTGGGCGGCCTCGTCTTGATCCGTGTCAGCGTCGCCCGCCGGCGCGTTTCTAAGCGCGATGTCGGCCTCGATCTGCTTTTGACGTCGTGCGAAACGCGGGGCAGAGATGCGCTCGTTTACCCAGCGACATAGCATCAGGATAAAGGTTTCGCGCTGATCCTGCTCCAGTGCGTTCAGTAGGCTACGCAAATAGGGGCGGTGATCGCGACGCGCACGTGCGCAGCGCGCAAAGCTTTCGACGGTCAAGTCGTCCTCGGCGGCCAAGGTCAGTACGGCTTCGAACTGATCCAGATCTAGCAGCTTGGATTGCAATGCTGATCCCATACGGCGCATGCGCAATTTGGTGACATTGGGTCGGGTAAAGAGGCTGGCGTGCATCGCATCCAAGGGCACTGCTGGATCATAAATAACATATGCGGCTTCGGCAGCGTCCAGCATTTCGGGCGCATAGCCGAAACGGGATGTGAAGTCGGTACGGCGCATCTCGATGAAACGATCGTCCCATTCGGCCACGCTAGGATCCAGCGTCGCTTGCGGTTGAATGGCAACAACCCGTGCGCCGGGGGCCGCAACAGAATAGGCCGCCGCCGCATAGCCACCCGGACCTGCACCATAAAAAACAACGCGGTCGAATTCGTCAAAAAACCCGTCGTCAATCAACCGGTCGAAGAACGCATAGACATTTTCGTCGCGAAACCACGTATCCCCTTCGGAGGCGATGCACAGATGCGACCAGTCTTCGTTGCGGACCATTTCCCACCCCAAAGGGTGTGCCAATGATGACAGGGCGCGCATCCCGCTGATGGTTTCAAAGCTGACCAGCAGAGTTTTCGTCTTTTTCAAAAAGATCGCATGATGTTTGCGCCCGAGCGTTTCGTAGAACCCATCGTCCTGCGCGACTTGGACAACAGCATCTAGCCACGCATCTTTCGAAAAATCGGCAAATGAAGTCTCGAGCGTGAAGGGGGTATCGATCATGGTAAACGTCCTCAATCGTAAACGGGCACAAGGCACCCTAGGCTTTGGTATGAGGTATCAGCGCATTAAGGCAAAAATGCGGAGATTTAAGGCATATTTATAGCACATTGTGTGGTGCATCCAAGGCAAAGTCTCGGGCCTCAGACGCGCTTGGCCCTTGACCGCGCCGGATCAGAATGCACCACTCGTGCCAGCCAAAACGGGAGAACGCCATGCAACTGCCCCCTTCGATTGATGCCGTACAAGAGCTGCTTGCGGGGCAGGGCTATGTCTGCGGCCGCCCGCTGGCGACAGTCGTCTTCCTGAGCCTAACGTTGGGCCGCCCGCTGTTTCTGGAAGGCGAAGCGGGCGTCGGCAAGACAGAGATCGCCAAAGCGCTTGCCCTTGCGCTGAACCGCAAGTTGATCCGGCTGCAATGCTACGAAGGCCTGGATGCTTCGACGGCTGTCTACGAATGGAACTTTCCGGCACAGATGATCGCCATCCGCACGGCGGAGGCGGCGGGCGATACCTCGCGACGTCAGCTTACGACCGAATTGTTCAGCGATGATTTCCTGATTGAACGGCCCTTGCTCGAGGCGATGCGCCCTGACGAGCGGGGTGCGCCGATCTTGTTGATCGATGAGCTTGACCGCACGGACGCCCCCTTTGAGGCCTTCTTGCTTGAAGCGCTCAGCGATTTTCAGGTCACGATCCCCGAGCTTGGCACGATTAAGGCCCCCGAACCACCAATCGTGATCCTGACGTCTAATCGCACGCGAGAGGTGCATGATGCGCTTAAACGCAGGTGCCTTTACCACTGGGTCGATTATCCAGACTTCACCCGCGAAATGGAGATTTTGGCCGCCCGCGCCCCCGAAGCCTCCAGCGCGCTCAGCCGCGAGGTGGTGGCCTTTGTTCAGCAGTTGCGCACTGAAGATCTGTTCAAGAAGCCTGGCGTGGCCGAAACAATCGACTGGGCAAAATGCTTGCTTGCACTGGATGTGATCAACCTGAGCCCCGAAACCATCGCCGACACGCTCGGGGCTATTCTGAAATACCAAGATGACATCGCCAAGCTGCAAGGTTCCGAAGCGAAACGGATTCTGGATCAAGCCAAAGCCAGTCTGGACCCCTCCAGTTGAGCCGCGCCACTGCTTCCAAATGGACAAAAATCCTCGGGGGTCTGGGGGCTGACAGCCCCCGGTGGGCAACTGCCTGATGGAACATCTGCCATTAGAGCTGCCGGATAATCCTAAACTTGCCGGCAATATCACCCATTTCGCCCGTGCCTTGCGTCGCGCGGGCCTGCCAATAGGCCCGGGCGGCGTGATTGACGCGATCCGCGCGGTAGAGGTGGCGGGGTTCACCGACAAGACAGATTTCTACTGGACGCTGCACGCCTGTTTCGTGAACCGTCCCGAACACCGGATCATCTTTGCGCAGCTCTTTCGTTTGTACTGGCGCGATCCGCGGTATCTGGAACATATGATGGCGGCGATGTTGCCGGCGATCCGTGGCGTACAGGAAGACCGCCCCGCTCAAGCCGCCGAGAAACGCGCCGCCGAAGCCCTGCTGGATGGTGCCGAGGCGCCCGACCGCGAAGAAGAAGGGCCCGATGATGATCGCGAGACAGAGATCAAGGTCGACGCGAGCCTCACGATGTCCTCGCGCGAACGTCTGCGCAGCCTTGATTTCGAACTGATGAGCCTCGCCGAGGTGGCCGAGGCCAAGAAGATGCTGGCGCGGTTGAGCCTGCCGGTTAAACCCATGCCCTCGCGCCGTGCTATGGCTTCTCCGAGGGGGCGGATTGATGCGGCGCGCAGCCTGCGGGCCGCGCTGCGGCGCGGCGGCGAGATGGATAAACTGGCATTTAAGACCCCACGCCCCCGCTATCCTAATCTGGTGGTGCTTTGTGATATATCCGGTTCGATGAGCCAGTATTCCCGCATGGTGCTGCATTTCCTGCATGCGGTGAGCAATGCCAAGGGCGCGGGATGGGCACAGGTACATGCCTTTACCTTCGGGACGCGGTTGACCAATATCACGCGCCATCTGGCCACCCGCGATGTGGATGCCGCGCTGAAGGCGGCAGGGGCACAGGCGCAGGATTGGGAAGGCGGTACCCGTATAGGCGCAAGCATAGAGGCGTTTAACCGCGATTGGTCGCGGCGGGTCATGGGGCAGGGTGTCGTTGTGCTGCTGATCACTGACGGGCTGGACCGCGACGCGCCCGACGATCTGGCGCGGCAGATGCAGCGGCTGCACCTGTCAGCGCGGCGGCTGATCTGGTTGAACCCGTTGTTGCGGTGGGACGGTTTTGCGCCCAAGGCGGCGGGCATTCGTGCGATGCTGCCCTATGTTGACAGTTTTCGCGCCGGCCATTCGATTGCCTCGCTCGAGGAGCTGGCAGAGGTGATTTCCCGCCCCGATGACAGGGGCGAGAAAACGCGTTTGATGGGTCTAATCGACCGTTAGGGCTTAGGCAAAGGTGGCTGCAAAGGCCCCGCGGTAGGTCGCCGACAAATCTGCCAGCGGCGCTTTGACACCACCAAAGTTCACTTGGTCGCCGCCGAATTTCCCGACGCTTTCGAGATGCAGACCGGCGCTTTGGGCCGCGACCATCAAGGCTTCGGCTTGGTCGAAGTTGCACGCAATCAGGTAGCGCGCCTGATCCTCGCCAAACAGAACCTGTGTATCGGCGGAATCCAGGGTGACCCCGACGCCAGCTTCCTCGGCCAGCTCGAACGCGGCAAGCGCAAGGCCACCGTCAGACAGGTCGGTACAGGCTTTGATCAGCTCGCGGTTGGCACGGATGAATTCACCGTGGGCTTTTTCCAAGGCCAGATCGACATGGGGCGCGTCGCCGTCGCGGCGGTTAAAGACTTCGAGCAGCAGGGCGGATTGCCCGATGTGCCCTTCGCTGGCACCCAGAACCAAAGCGACATGGCCGTCACGGACCTCTTTGCCGATGATCTCGTCTGTGTGTTTCAGCAGGCCGACCGCGCCAATGGTGGGCGTTGGCAGGATGCCTTTGCCGTCGGTTTCGTTGTACAGCGATACATTGCCCGACACGATGGGCATATCCAGCGCGGAAACTGCCTCGCCGATGCCTTTCAGCGCGCCGACGAACTGGCCCATGATCTCTGGTTTTTCGGGGTTGCCGAAATTCAGGTTATCGGTGGTCGCCAGCGGCAGGGCCCCGACGGCGCAAAGATTACGGTAGGCTTCGGCCACGGCCTGTTTGCCGCCCTCGACAGGGTTCGCCTTGACGTAGCGCGGTGTCACATCCGAGGTGAACGCAATGGCTTTGTCTGTGCCATGGATGCGCACAATACCCGACCCCAGACCCGGTGTGCGGGCGCTGTCGCCCATAACCATCGTATCATATTGTTCATAGACCCACGCTTTGGATGCGTAGTTCGGGCTGGAGATCAGCGCGTGCAGCCCGTCGATGGGATCAATGCCCGGCACATCCGACAGAGGTTCGGCTGCGGGTGTCTCTACGTAGGGGCGGTCATATTCGGGGGCGTTGCCCGACAGCGCCTTGAGCGGCAGGTCGGCTTTGACCTCGCCATTGTGCACGATCAGGAAACGGTCTTCGGCGATTGTTTCGCCCACGATAGCAAAGTCGAGGTCCCATTTGTCAAAGACGGCTTTCGCCTCGGCTTCGAGTTCGGGGCGCAGGACCATCAGCATACGTTCCTGGGATTCCGACAGCATCATTTCATAGGCGGTCATGGCATGTTCGCGGGTCGGGACCTTTTCGAGGTCCAGACGTACACCAAGGTTGCCCTTGTCGCCCATTTCCACGGCAGAGCAGGTCAGACCCGCCGCCCCCATATCCTGAATCGAGATTACAGCACCGGTCGCCATCAGCTCTAGCGTGGCTTCCATCAGGCGCTTTTCGGTAAAGGGGTCGCCAACCTGAACGGTGGGGCGTTTGTCTTCGATGGTGTCGTCGAACTCGGCTGACGCCATGGTCGCGCCGCCCACACCGTCGCGGCCGGTTTTCGCGCCAAGGTAAACGACCGGCATGCCAACGCCGGAAGCGGCGGAATAGAAAATCTTGTCTGTGTCGGCCAGGCCGGCAGCAAAAGCGTTCACAAGGCAGTTGCCGTCATAGGCGGTATCAAAGCGAACCTCGCCCCCGACAGTTGGAACGCCAAAGCAGTTCCCATAGCCGCCAACGCCTGCAACGACGCCATGCACCAGCTGGCGCGTCTTGCGATGCTCAGGCGAGCCAAAGCTAAGCGAATTCATCGCCGCAATAGGACGCGCGCCCATAGTGAAGACATCCCGCAGGATGCCGCCCACACCAGTCGCCGCACCCTGATAGGGTTCAATGTAGGAGGGGTGGTTATGGCTTTCCATTTTGAAAACCAGCGCCTGGCCGTCGCCGATATCGACGATGCCCGCGTTTTCGCCCGGTCCGCAGATCACCTGAGGGCCCTCGGTCGGCAGCGTGCGCAGCCATTTCTTTGACGACTTGTAGGAACAGTGTTCGTTCCACATGGCCGAAAAGATCCCCAGTTCGGTAAATGTGGGTTCGCGCCCGATGATGTCCAGAATACGCTGATATTCATCGGCGTTGATGCCGTGGCTTGTAATCAGTTCTTGCGTGATGGCTGGTTCGGTCATGATGCGCGTTTTCCCCTAGCAATATGCCACACCTCTTAGATCAAGCGCAGCGCGGGGAAAAGACCTAAGGCGGGAGAAGAGCGTCAGCCAAAAAAAAGGCCGAGCACGAAGCTCGGCCGAGTCCAACAGGGAGGTATGAAGAAGCGGCACGGAGCCGCCCGTCTTCATACCGCTCAATTAAGTGGCGCGAGTGCGTGGATCAAGGCGGGAATCGTTAATCTATGACATGCCCGTTATGCGGTTTTCGCATAGCTAGCGGGATTCCTTCTCGCGCAGCAGTTTGCGGTGGGTGATGATCTCGTCTTGGACAAAATCCTTGAATGCCGCGACGCGTTTGGAAGAACGCAGCTCTTCAGGGTAGGCAAGGAATACGGGCACATCCGCCGACTCGGTCTCGGGTAGCACCTGCACGAGGTCGGGGAAGTCTTGGATCAGATAGTCAGGCAGAACCCCGATCCCGAGATTGTTAATGACCGCTTGGAGCACGCCAAAGTAGTTGTTTACCGTCAGCATCGACCGCACGTCATGCATCATAAGCTGCTGGATCAGGTTCAGGCCCGCGTGCACCTGATTGCTGTCTGTGTTCTGGCATATCAGGCGGTGATCCGACATATCCTCAAGCCGCTGGGGCGTGCCGTTCGCCGCGAGATAGGCGGGTGAGGCATACATGCACATCTTGATCATCATCAGCTTCTTGCGCACCAAATCGGCCTGCGATGGCTCCTTCATGCGGATGGCCACATCGGCTTCGCGCATAGGAAGGTCCAGCACGCGTTCTTCCAGCATCAGGTCGACCTTAAGGTCAGGGTATTTCTCGTAAAGCTTGGGCAGGCGCGGTGCCAGCCACAATGTACCAAAGCCTGTTGTCGTTGTGACGCGCAATTCGCCAAAGACCTCTTCTTCGCTGTCGCGGATGCGTGCCGCTGCGGTATCGAGCCTTTTCGACATTGCGACTGTGGCATCAAACAGCAGCTCGCCTTGCTCCGTTAGGATCAGCCCGCGCGCATGGCGGTGGAACAGGTTGGTATTCAACTGCTCTTCCAGCCCACGTATCTGGCGGCTGACCGCAGATTGCGACAGGTTCAGTTTGTCCCCCGCATGGGTCAAGCTGCCGGCGTCCGCGACGGCGTGAAAAATTCTGAGCTTGTCCCAATCCATGAGGGCGACCTTTTGTGATGTGCGCGCTGTTCGCAAGAGCAGCCATCTTTGCGCGGAATACGGTTTAAAAACAACCCTGCGACAGGGTGCATCGGGGCATATAGGCTTATCTTATCACGGCTAGATCGGGTGAGTGTGCAAAAGATCAAGGGCGCGCGCCCGCTGCATTGCGATCTAGGGGTGGTCACAACGCTAGACAGGTCAGCTTTTGTGACCTAGTGTGAGGGAATAGCTATTGATTGCACGTAGGGGAGGACGCGCTATGGGTACGCAGAAAATTTCACTAACTGACCGGTATGACCTTGAGAAATCGCCAGTGTTGCTGAACGGCACACAGGCGTTGGTGCGCATGATGATGATGCAGGCCTCAAGGGACAAAACCGCAGGTCTAAACACCGCGGGCTATGTGACCGGATATCGCGGGTCGCCCTTGGGGGCCGTGGACTTGCAAATGGAACGCGCCGCCAAGTCGCTGGCCGCGCATAACGTCGTGTTCGAGCCGGGCCTGAACGAAGATCTTGCCGCTACCGCCCTGTGGGGCAGTCAGCAGGCAGAGCTGCGCGGCGAAGGCAAGTACGACGGTGTGTTTGGCCTGTGGTACGGTAAAGGCCCGGGGGTGGACCGCTCTGGTGATGTGATGCGCCATGCCAATATGGCAGGCTCGTCCACACATGGTGGTGTACTGATGGCTATGGGGGATGATCATACGGGTGAATCCTCTACCGTGCTGCACCAGTCCGAATGGGCGATGGTGGATGCCTATATGCCTGTTGTCAGTCCTGCCGGTGTGCAGGAGATCCTTGACTACGGTATTTATGGATGGGCGCTAAGCCGGTTTAGCGGGCTATGGGTCGGTCTCAAGACGATGAAAGACACCGTAGAGGCGACATCGGTGGTGAATGGCGACCCGAACCGGATGAAGCTGGTCACGCCGCAGTTTGATATGCCCGAAGGGGGGCTTAACATCCGTCTGCAAGACACGCCGCATCTGCAAGAGGCGCGGATGATTGACTATAAACGATATGCCGCCGAAGCGTTCAGCCATGCCAACAAGATGGACAAACGCATGTGGGGCAAACGCGGAGCTAAGATCGGCATCGCGGCTGCGGGTAAGAATTGGCTGGATGTGATCCACGCCATGAGCCTGCTCAACATCGACGAAAACGAAGCCGAACGTCTGGGCCTCACGCTCTACAAGATCGGTCAGACCTTCCCGCTGGATATGAAGGGCTTCCATTCCTGGGCCGAAGGGCTTGATCTGGTCATTGTCGTCGAAGAAAAGCGCAAGCTGATCGAGGTGCAGATCAAGGAGGCGCTGTTCTCGGATACGCATCGCCGCGTCTATGGCTGGCACAAAGGCGGTGGTGCCGGGATGGAGCATGGCGAAGAGCTGTTCCCCACCCGTGGCGCGCTGGACCCGATCTGGATCGCCGAAAAGCTGGGCGGTATCTTTATCGAGGAAGGTCGGACGACCGACGGCATCAAGGCCGGTATGGAAGCGCTGGATACCGCGCGACGTGCCGATAACGCCGAAGACATTGCCGCGCGTGTGCCGTACTTCTGTTCAGGCTGTCCACATAACTCATCAACCAAGCTACCAGAGGGGAGCCGCGCCTACGCCGGGATCGGTTGTCACTATATGGTGCAATGGATGGACCGCGAGACAACGGGCTTTACCCATATGGGGGGGGAAGGGGCGAACTGGATCGGTGAATCCAAATTCTCGACCCGCGAGCATGTGTTCCAGAACCTCGGTGACGGAACATACAACCATTCGGGCAATCTGGCGATCCGTGCGGCCATCGCGGCCAAGACGAACATCACCTACAAGATCCTTTATAACGATGCCGTTGCGATGACAGGTGGCCAGCATAACGAAGGCGATCTGGACGCGCCGCGTATCGTGGCAGAGATCAAGGCGATGGGCGTCAAGAATATCGCTGTAGTCTATGACGAGAAAGAGGATGTGGATCAAAAGGCCTTTGGCGACGTGCCCATGTACGAGCGTGCCGATCTACAAACCGTGCAAGAGAATTTCGCAAAGCTTAAGGGCGTCAGCGCAATCGTCTATATCCAGACCTGTGCCGCCGAAAAACGTCGTCGTCGCAAGCGGGGGCTGTTCCCTGATCCCGACAAGCGGGTGTTCATCAATACCGATGTCTGCGAGGGCTGTGGGGATTGTGGTGTGCAGTCCAACTGCGTCTCGATCGTGCCCGAAGAGACAGAGCTGGGACGCAAGCGGGCGATTGACCAATCATCGTGCAACAAGGATTTCTCGTGCGTCAAAGGATTCTGCCCGTCCTTCGTGACGCTGGAAGGGGCCAAGATCCGCAAAGACCCCACGACAGAGGTCAAGATCCCCGACCTGCCCATGCCGACCTTACCTGCGATCAATGGCACGCATAACGTGGTGATCACCGGTGTTGGTGGGACCGGCGTTGTGACCATCGGTGCTGTGCTGGCGCAAGCGGCACAGATTGACGGCAAGGGCGCTGGGATGATGGAAATGGCGGGGCTGGCCCAAAAGGGCGGTGCCGTACATATCCATTGCCGTATTGCGAACCGTCCCGAAGACATCAGCGCCATTCGCGTGGCAACAGGCGAAGCAGATGCGTTGATCGGGGGGGACCTTGTTGTCTCTGCCGGCACAAAGACACTTGGCCTGACGCGCGCTGGGCGGACGGGGGCGGTTGTGAACTCGCATCAGATCATCACGGGGGAATTTACCCGCGATACTGAATTCCAGATGCCGTATGACCGGCTGACCCTCGCGCTTGAAGCGCGGCTAAAGGATGACGTCGCGCTGTTTGATGCCTCTGATCTGGCCAAGGCGACGCTGGGGGATTCGATCTATTCGAACATGATGATCTTTGGCGCGGCTTGGCAGCAGGGGCTAATCCCGCTGTCGCTGGACAGCCTGCAACAGGCGATCACCTTAAACGGTGCTGCGGTCGAACGGAACCTGCGCGCGTTTGAACTGGGCCGTTGGGCCGTGCTGCACCCCGAAGACGCCAAGCGTGTAATGACGCCAAATGTCGTCGCGCTGCCAAAAACCTTGAACGAAAAAATCGCCTTCCGGAAAGACCACCTGACGGCCTATCAGGGAAAGGGTTTGGCTAAACGCTATGGCGCGATGTTGGATAAGATCACGGATGACCGCCTGAAAGAGGCCGTGGCCTTGGGCTATCACAAGCTTTTGTCTTACAAGGATGAATACGAGGTCGCACGCCTGTTGAAATCCACCCGTGCCAAGGTGGCAGAGGCGTTTGACGGTGACCCCAAGATGACCTTTAACCTTGCCCCGCCGATCATGTCGAAGGCCGGCGCTGATGGTCGCCCGATGAAACGGACCTTTGGCACATGGATGGAGGGACCGTTCAAGCTGCTGTCACGCATGAAGTTCCTGCGCGGCACGCCGTTCGATCCGTTTGGCCGCACCGAGGAACGCCGCATGGAACGGTCCTTGATCACCCAGTATGAGGCCGACATGAAGGACGTCCTGCCCAAGCTGACCGAGGGCACCCGTGACGCGATTGTCGCCTTGGCAGAGCTTCCCTTGCAGATCCGCGGCTTTGGTCCGGTGAAACAGGCGAATGAAGCCAAGGCTGCAAAGCGTCGCGAGGAACTGCTGGCGGTGATCCGGTCGGGGGGTACGCAAAGCTCGCGGGCGGCAGAATAGTCTGAATAGTCTGAATAGGCTGTCTGTCACGCGACTGTCATGATCCACTGCTAGAGGGCAGGGCAAAGCCCGTGAAAAGGAACCGACCTTGACCCTCTTGCAGCCCGATCTTCGGCCTCTGACAGCGCGTGACATCAGCTATGCCTATTCCGCCAAGTCGCGGCCCGCGCGTGCCTTCATCCGGCTGATGGAGAATAGCACAGGGCGGTTGGGGCTGATGAAACGTGCCACCGGCTATGAAGACGACATGGCGCGCGGGATCGGCTTCTTTGATGTGATGGTGCAGCGCTATGGGCTGACGCTTGACGTCGTGGGCGGCAGTCTGGCGAATATCCCTGAAACGGGGCCTGTCATCGCGCTGGCGAACCATCCTTATGGTATTCTGGACGGGTTGATGCTGGGGCATATGTTGGCGCGCCGGCGGGACGGGTTCAAGATCATGGCCCATTCGGTTTTTAACCGCGCACCCGACCTGAACCGCCATCTACTGCCGATCAGTTTTGACGAGGACAAGGCCGCGCTGGCGCTGAACCTGCGCACGCGCAAGACCGCGCTGGAGTATTTGGGGCAGGGCGGCGCGGTTGGTATCTTTCCGGGGGGCACCGTCAGCACCAGCGCACGGCCGTTTTCGCGCCCCATGGACCCAGGCTGGCGTAGCTTTACCGCCCGTATGATCGCGAAATCGGATGCCACCGTCGTGCCGATCTACTTTGACGGGCACACCAGCCGCTTATTCCAGATTGCCAGCCACATGCACCACACCCTGCGCATGGGTCTGCTGATCAAGGAATTCCGCAAACGGGTCGACACGCCCGTGCGCGTGGTCATCGGCGAACCCATCGGCAGAAACGTCCTGGACCCCATGGCAAAAGACGCAAAAGCTATGATGGATTTCCTGCGCAAAGCGACGTATGAGTTGTCACCAGGCCCGTCAAAATACTTTGATCTGGGGTTTGAATTTGAAGATCGGCATCGTGCCGACAGGTGACGGCAAGGTGTTATGGCAGTTGGTATTTTCGATTCTGGGCTAGGCGGGCTGACCGTTTGGGATGCCGTACAGGCGCAGCTACCGGATGTGGATTTCGTGTATTTGGCCGATAGCGCCCATGCGCCCTACGGTGTGCGTAATGCGGATGACATCTATGACCTGACCACAGCTGCAACCCAGCGTCTGTTTGATGCGGGCTGCGATCTGGTGATCTTGGCGTGCAACACGGCCTCTGCCGCGGCGCTGCGTCGGATGCAGGAAGGGTGGATCCCGTCGGACAAGCGCGTGTTGGGCGTCTTTGTACCGCTGATCGAGGCGATGACTGAGCGCCAATGGGGCGACAACTCCCCCCCGCGCGAGGTGGATCTAAAGCACGTGGCGCTGTTCGCGACGCCTGCGACAGTTGCAAGCCGTGCGTTCCAGCGTGAACTGGCCTTTCGGGCGATCGGTGTCGATGTCGAAGCGCAGGCCTGTGGTGGTGTCGTGGACGCGATCGAGGACGGTGATTTCATCCTCGCCGAAGCGCTGGTCCGCAGCCATGTGGACGCGCTGAAACGCAAGATGCCCGCGCCCGAAGCGGCCATTCTGGGCTGCACCCATTACCCGCTGATGCAGGAAACCTTTCAGGACGCGCTTGGCCCCGATGTCAAAGTGTTCAGCCAAGCCAATCTGGTCGCCCATAGTCTAGGCGACTATCTAAAGCGTCACCCCAATATGCTGGGCACGGGCGTGGCGGCTTTCCTGACCACGGGCGACCCCAAAAAGGTCAGCAGCCGTGCAACGCAATTCTTGCGACGACCGTTGACCTTCCAGGCGGCCTAACACGAATTTTCTAACACCTTCCAAACGGAACCCGACATGACCCATAATATCGCCATTCTTGGTGCCTCCGGCTATACCGGCGCAGAACTTATCCGGCTAATTGCCGGCCATTCCTCTATGCAGATCAAAGCCTTGGGGGCGAACTCTAAGGCGGGGCAAACAATTGCTGAGGTGTTTCCACACCTGCGCCACATGGATCTACCTGCCCTGGTGACCATTGATGAAATCGATTTTTCACAGATCGATCTGTGCTTTTGTGCGCTGCCGCATAAAACCAGCCAAGAGGTCATCGCGAACCTGCCCCAAGACCTCAAGATCGTTGACCTTTCGGCTGATTTCCGGCTGCGCGATCCTGAAGCCTATGCCAAGTGGTACGGCAATCCTCATGCCGCGCTAGACCAGCAGGAGGAGGCCGTCTATGGCCTCACCGAATTCTACCGCGAAGAAATCAAATCCGCGCGTTTGGTTGCTGGCACCGGCTGCAATGCCGCCACCGGTCAGTTCGCCCTGCGCCCCTTGATAGAAAAGGGCGTTATCGATCTGGACGATATCATACTGGACCTGAAATGCGCCGTGTCCGGTGCGGGGCGGTCGCTTAAGGAAAACCTGCTGCATGCAGAGCTGTCCGAGGGGTACCACGCCTATGCGTTGGGGGGCACGCATCGGCATTTGGGAGAATTCGATCAGGAGTTTTCAGCCATCGCAGGCCGCCCAGTCAAAGTGCAGTTCACCCCGCATCTGTTGCCGGCCAACCGCGGTATTCTTGCGACCGTCTACGTTAAAGGTGAAGCACAGAATATCCACCAGACCTTGGCCGATGCTTATGATGCCGAGCCCTTTATCGAGGTGCTTCCGTTTGGCGAGGCCCCGAGCACGCGTCATGTTCGTGGGTCGAATTTTTGCCATATCGGTGTGGTGGCTGACCGGATTGAAGGGCGCGCAATCGTGGTCGCAGCGCTTGATAATTTGACCAAGGGCTCCAGCGGGCAGGCGTTGCAAAACGCCAATCTGATGCTAGGTATTGACGAGGTCGAGGGGCTGATGATGGCTCCGCTATTTCCCTGAGGTCTCATGAAAAGTCTTAAAAAGCAGCGGCGTATACAGGTTATCGGTGTCGCGGTGGTGGCGCTTGTGCTGTCTACCGCGCTGATTGGATATGCCTTGCGTGATGGGATCAACTTTTTCCGCGCGCCCAGTCAGGTGATCGCAGAGCCGCCCGCCCCGACAGAGGTGTTTCGCATCGGCGGGCTGGTCGAAGAGGGCAGCCTTGTGCGCGGCGATGGCCTGACCATCCGCTTCTCCGTGACCGATGGCGGCGCGACGGTTCCTGTGACCTATAGCGGTGTGCTGCCCGATCTTTTTGAGGAAAATCAGGGGATGGTTGGAACGGGAAGATACATCAACGGAACGTTCGAAGCGACTGAAATCCTTGCAAAACATGATGAAAACTACATGCCAAAAGAAGTCGTGGACGCATTGAAAGAGCAAGGCGTCTACGTGGCCCCCGAGGGCTGATGCGTACGGCGATGCCGGAATTAATTAACATATGAACAGCCATTCTTGCAGGGACAAAATTGTAAGAAGGGCCGATTTGATGCAAACTGTTGAAGAAATTGCCAAGTCCATCGTTGCGCGTGAAGGGGGCTTTGTAAATGATCCAGATGATCCGGGTGGGGCGACCAAACATGGTGTCACTATCCATACAATGCGCCGTCTGGGGCTGGATTTAAATCGCGATGGCGCGGTGAATGTTGCAGATGTTCAAGCGCTTAGCCAGGCTCAGGCGACCGAGATTTTCATCACACATTATTTCCACAAACCTAAAATCGCCCATCTGCCAGAACCGTTGCAGCCGTCTGTTTTCGATATGTACGTCAATGCGGGCGGCAATGCGGTGAAAATTCTTCAGCGATTGTTAAGAGATATGGGGTTTGATGTGGCTGTAGATGGTGCGCTTGGGCCGCAGACCTTGAGTGCGACGGGACACGCTTATGCGCAAGCGCCGGCACAGTTTGTGGACGCCTATGCTGTGGCGCGGCGCAACTATTATTTCGGGCTGGCCGATCAGCGACCGGCAAGTCGCAAATACGCCCGCACGCGGGCTGGCACGAAAGGGGGATGGATCAAACGCGCTGAGGAATTTATGTCCCCGCAGTATCATTTGAGCCCGCGTGACTTTAACGAAAGGGTCGAAGCATGGCGGTGATTGATAAGGCTTTAGGCCTCGTTTTTGGTGATGGCCGGAATGTATTGCGCGATACTGTCGAAGTATTCCGCCAGAATGCCGAAAATACCGCTGCGCGTGATGCGGCCGCGCTAGAGCAGGCGATGGTGCAGTTTGCGGCTGAGTTCAACGTCGCGCCGGTGGGACGTTTTGATCGCATTATGAACGGTGTGAATCGCCTTCCGCGACCGGCCTTAGCGCTTGGAACATTGGGATTGTTCGTCGCAGCAATGGTTAATCCGGTTTGGTTTGCCAGTCGCATGCAAGGCGTGGCGTTGGTGCCCGAACCTTTATGGTGGTTACTAGGCGCTGTGGTATCGTTCTACTTTGGCGCGCGGCATCAGGTGAAAACGCAAGAATTTCAACGCTCTATCGCGCGTACCATAGCGCAGACGCCGGCGGTAATGCGACACATCGAACACTTGAATGTGCTGCAAACTGATGAGGGCCAATTAGAGGCCGAAAACACGATCCCAGTTGTTTCAACGGTGGCCCCGGGGGAAACGGACAACGCTGCACTGGACGATTGGCGCAAGGCTGCGGCCTAAGGCGGGCCCTGCGACGCTTTGCAGCGCACACTGACGTGATTTAGGTGTGAATTCCCATGGCACGGCACCGCGCTCCGCCCTATGGTCGCAGGATGATTACAGAGCTCGGACATTTCGCCCTTATCCTCGCCTTTGGCGTCGCCATTGTTCAAATGGTGGTACCCCTTGTCGGTGCCCATAAACGCTGGCCAGGGTGGATGGCCGTAGCAGAGCCCGCCGCTGGCGCGCAGTTCGCGCTGACATTACTGGCCTTCGGCGCGCTGATGTGGGCCTTTGTAAGCTCCGATTTCTCGCTTCGGCTGGTGGTGTTAAACAGCCATTCAATGAAGCCCCTATTGTATAAAATCAGCGGCACCTGGGGCAATCACGAAGGGTCCATGTTGCTTTGGGTTCTGATTGTCGCGCTTTTCGGGGCCATGGCCGCGTGGTTCGGAGGCAATCTACCTCCAACCTTGCGCGCGCGGGTGTTGTCGGTACAGGCTGCAATTGGCGTCGCGTTTTTTGCTTTTATCCTGTTTACCTCTAACCCGTTCCTGCGTCTTGCTACACCGCCGTTTGATGGGCAGGATCTGAATCCCCTGCTACAAGATCCCGGGCTCGCGTTTCACCCGCCGTTTTTGTATCTGGGGTATGTCGGGCTTTCGATGACGTTCAGCTTTGCCGTTGCCGCGCTGATCGAGGGGCGTATCGACGCCGCGTGGGGGCGATGGGTGCGCCCGTGGACGCTTGCGGCATGGATTTTCCTGACCATCGGTATCGCGCTTGGGTCCTGGTGGGCCTATTACGAGCTTGGCTGGGGCGGGTTTTGGTTTTGGGATCCTGTTGAGAACGCAAGCTTTATGCCGTGGCTACTGGCGGCAGCACTGCTGCATTCGGCAGTCGTGGTTGAAAAGCGCGAGAGTTTGAAAAGCTGGACAATTCTTTTGGCGATTCTTGCGTTCGGCTTTTCGTTGATCGGGACGTTTATCGTGCGATCTGGCCTGCTGACCTCGGTCCACGCGTTTGCGAATGACCCTGAACGCGGCGTCTTTATCTTGATGATCATGGCATTTTTCATGGGCGGCGCGCTTGTACTCTTTGCCGCGCGCGCCCGTGCGCTAGAAGCGAAAGGCGTCTTCAGCATGGTGAGCCGCGAGTCGGCGCTGTTGGTAAATAACGTCTTATTGGCGGTCGCTTGTTTTGTGGTTTTCATCGGTACCATGTGGCCATTGCTGGCAGAAATGTTTTTCGACAGAAAATTAAGCGTTGGCCCCCCGTTCTTTAACGCGGCCTTCACACCTTTCATGGTTATGTTGGGCCTGATCCTACCGATCGGGTCTGCGATGCCGTGGAAACGTGCGATTATTACACGCGCACTGAAACCGCTGCGGTATGTGTTTGTCTTGGCAATTGCGATCGGGGCGCTTGCCTATGCGATACAATCGGGGCGCAGCTTATTGGGGCCGCTGGGGTTGTTTTTAGGAGCCTGGATTGTGATGGGCACCATTGTCGACCTCTGGGGCCGCACCGGACGCGGTGAGAACCGTCTGCGCCGGCTTGGCCGGATGCCGCGGGCAGACTGGGGCAAGATGGTGGCCCATGCGGGGCTTGGCGTCACGATGGCAGGCGTCGCGGGCCTTACCGCGTGGTCTATGGACGATATCCGTGCGGTGCCGCTTGGTGGTTCCTATGACGTGGGGCGCTATACGGTACAGCTGGATGATGTCAAACGCAGTCAGGGGCCAAACTATGTATCGACCACCGGAAGCGTGACACTGCTCCATGACGGGGCAGAGATCGCGCAGCTACGGCCTGAGAAACGGTTCTATCCCGTGGCACAGATGCCCACGACCGAGGCTGCGATTGACTATAACCTGCTGCGCGACGTCTATGTCGTGATTGGGGATGAACAGGCCGGCGGCGGTTGGGTGGTGCGTACCTATATCAAGCCGCTGACCAACTGGATCTGGATTGGCTGCGCTTTGATGGCGCTTGGTGGGCTCCTAAGCCTTTCGGACCGTCGCTACCGTGTTGCGGCGGGGGCCGCAAAAACAAAGCAGGTACCCGCGCAATGAGGGCGCTCGTCCTCGCGCTGATGTTATTGGGTACGCCAGCCTGGGCGGTTCAACCAGACGAGGTGCTGTCTGATCCGGTGTTGGAACAACGCGCTCGGACCTTGTCCAAAGGGTTGCGCTGCCTCGTGTGCCGCAACGAAAGCATCGACGAAAGCAACGCCAGCCTCGCGCGTGATCTGCGTATCTTGCTGCGCGAGCGTTTGGTCGCAGGCGACACCGATGCAGAGGCGGTGGCCTATATCGTTGACAGATATGGCGAGTATGTGTTGCTCAACCCACCGGCGCGCGGATCAACCTGGGTGCTTTGGGCGGCGGGGCCGCTGATGCTATTGCTGGCAGGCGGGGTCGGGCTTGTCTATCTGCGCGGCCGTGCTCGGACACCGGGTGAAGAACAGGCCCCGCTGAGCGCCAATGAACAGGCACGTCTGGACGATATTCTAAAAGATTAACGCGGGGTTTCGCTGGCAGCGCGTCGTCTTATGGGTAAGGTGCAGAGGAATTGTAAATTAAGGACCCGCGCCATGGACTATCAAACCCTGACCTATGACCTCAACGACGGGCTAGCCGTGGTCACAATGAACCGCCCTGACAAGATGAATGCGCTCACGACGCAGATGCGGGCCGAGATCGAACACGCGTTTACCCAAGCCGGCAAAGACGCGCGTTGCGTCGTCATCACCGGCGCAGGCCGTGCATTTTGCACCGGTCAGGATCTGAGCGATAGCACCAGCAAGGGATCGTTGGATCTAGAGCGGACCTTGCGCGAAGAATATGGCCCGATGTTGCAGGCGATCACCAACTGCCCCGTGCCCACAATTGCGGCCGTGAATGGTCCGGCGGCTGGGGCAGGGGCAAACCTCGCACTAGCGACCGACGTGGTCTTTGCGACGGAATCATCCTATTTTCTTCAGGCTTTTACGCGCATTGGATTGATGCCAGACGCTGGCGGAACGTACACGCTGCCCCGTCAAATGGGTACCGCCAAGGCTATGGGCGCAGCCCTGTTCGCCGACAAGATTTCGGCCCGCCAGGCTGATGATTGGGGCATGATCTGGGAAGCCGTTGCCGATGCGGATTTTGACGCGCATTGGCGTGCCAAAGCAGCGCATCTGGCACAAGGTCCGACCAGCGCATATGCGGCTGCAAAAAATGCCATCCGTGCCAGCTGGGACAACACGCTTGAGGATCAGCTGTCGCTGGAGGCACAGGAGCAGGGAAAATGCGGTCAGTCGCGTGATTTTAAAGAGGGCGTGACAGCTTTCATGCAGAAGCGCCCTGCGCGCTTTGAAGGGCGGTAATTCGTCTAAACTGAGCGTTCGACCAGCAACACATCATCGGGGTTGAGGGTCGGACGCGAGGCGCTTGCTACGACGGCGACCGCTATTCCGTCTGCCAGCACGGTATGTACGCTGCCCGACACCTGTTTAACGGTGATCCTTGGCGGCATCTGACCCTTGTCATAAACCACTGCAATCTGGTCGCATTTCTGCTGAGTGTCGTGCACAAAAGACCCCTGCGGTGCCGGGTGGTGCCGTGCGGTTTTGCAGCTGAGACTGGTCGCGTTATCCCATTGTAGTCGGGGCCGAGGGTCCTTCATACGGTGGTCCTTTCCGCATAGGCGGCGCGCGCCATTTGCGCGACGGTGCGTCTGATCGGACGCCTTTGTGATGTATTAACGCTGAACTTGGGGTGATCGCGCCACTTGGTCAATGACGATCGCCGATTATGCGCGGTTTCGAAACAACGATACAAAACCGTCATATTTCAAGCGGGATGGTTTCGAAATACTGAAAAGTCTGTCGAAACAGTAGGCTTGAAAAGGGTGCTTTGATCACATTTGCCCAGATGGTGCCGCTGCGAAACGAATCTCTTTGAGTCGATCCTGTACCCTGTACCCTTGATCAAAAATGCAAAACGCCCCGCCATTGAGGCGGGGCGTTTCAGATCTAACACACTGGAATTCAGCGCTTTTCGATATCGACGTAATCGCGGGGTGTCTCGCCAAGATACAGCTGACGGGGGCGACCGATTTTCAACTGAGGGTCGCTGATCTGCTCTTTCCACTGCGAAATCCAGCCAACGGTCCGTGCCAGCGCAAAGATGGGCGTGAACATCGACGTTGGGAAACCCATCGCTTCGAGGATGATACCCGAATAGAAATCGACGTTCGGGAATAGCTTTTTATCTGCAAAGTACGGATCTTCCAGCGCCTGTTTTTCCAGTTCTTTGGCAACCTGCAGGATCGGGTTGTTTTCCACGCCCAGCAGTTCCAGAACCTCGTCCGCGCTTTCTTTCATCACGGTGGCACGTGGATCGTGATTTTTGTAAACGCGGTGACCAAAGCCCATCAGGCGGAAGGGGTCGTTCTTGTCCTTGGCGCGGGCGATGAATTCAGGGATCCGGTCCGGCGTGCCGATCTCTTTCAGCATTTCCAGACAGGCTTGGTTTGCGCCGCCATGTGCGGGACCCCAAAGGCATGCGATGCCCGCTGCGATACACGCAAAGGGGTTCGCGCCCGAGGAAGACGCCAGACGCACGGTCGATGTCGATGCGTTCTGTTCATGGTCCGCGTGCAGCGTAAAGATACGGTCCATCGCGCGCGACAGGATCGGATCAACCACATAGTCTTCGGCAGGGACGGCGAAACACATGCGCAGGAAGTTACCGGCGTAATCCACATCATTGCGCGGATAGATGAACGGCTGACCGATGGTGTATTTGTAAGCCATCGCAGCAATCGTCGGCATCTTGGCAATCAAACGGATCGTCGCGACTTCGCGCTGGTGCGCATCATTGATGTCGGTGCTGTCATGATAGAAGGCAGACATCGCGCCGACGACGCCGACCATGATAGCCATTGGGTGCGCATCACGGCGGAAGCCACGGAAGAAGTTGATCATTTGCTCGTGGATCATGGTATGGTTGGTGACCAGATCTTCGAACTCTTCAAGCTGGGCTGCCGAGGGAAGCTCGCCGTATAGCAGCAGGTAGCACACCTCAAGGTAATGGGATTCGCTGGCAAGCTGGTCGATCGGATACCCACGGTGGAGCAACACACCTTCGTCACCGTCGATAAAGGTGATCGTGCTGTCGCATGCCGCCGTCGAGGTGAAACCAGGGTCATATGTAAAAACATTCGCCTGGGAGAACAGCTTGCGGATATCCAAAACATCCGGTCCCGCCGATGGGGAATAGATCGGCAGTTCAAAGCTGTTCCCGTCGATGGTCAACGTTGCGGATTTTGTACTTTCGGCCATGAAGTCCCTTCCTATTGTGGTATCGACGCGCGTTATGCCATCGACTGGGGTGGTACCGAGACGGTCCGCCCCTCAGTTATTTCTGTGCATATCAGGAATATGCATTCGCATATTTTAGATAGCTGCATCGTTTAAGCGGGCAAGGCTTTCGTCGCGCCCAAGTACCAGCATCATATCGAAAACTGATGGGGTTGCCGCCCGCCCGGCGAGTGCTGCGCGCAGCGGCCCCGCCAATTTGCCAAATTTGGTATCGTGAGCGGCAGCAAAGCCGTTCAGCGCCTCCTCCAGCGTTTCTCTGTCCCAAGTAACATTCTGCAACTGCGGCGTCAATTCAGTCAGCATACCACGGGATACATTGTCCAAGTGCTTTATCGCCTTCTCGTCCGGTTGAATGGGGCGTTCGGCGAGGATAAATTCAGCCTTTTCAAGCAGATCAGGGAATTTCTTCGCGCGTTCTTTTAAGCAATACATGGCCCGCTCCAACCCGTCCGCTTGCGCAATTGTGAGCGCTGGCAGCCCGGCTGCGGTCAAATAAGCCTCGATCTCGTGCCGCAATGCAGCATCATCCGCCGCGGCAATATGCTGACCACAGATGTTTTCCAGCTTTTTCAAATCGAACTGCGCGGGGCTTTTGCGGATACCGTCCAGATCGAACCAGTCCTGCGCCTGTGCGTCGGTAAAGAATTCGTCGTCGCCATGACTCCACCCCAGACGGGCGAGGTAATTGCGCATACCGGCGGTAGGAAAGCCCATGGCCTGATATTCCTGCGCACCCAAGGCACCGTGACGTTTTGACAGTTTTTTGCCATCCGCGCCGTGAATCAGCGGGATGTGGGCCCAAACCGGTACGTCCCACCCCATGGCGGTATAAATCATCATCTGACGCGCGGCATTGTTCAGGTGATCATCCCCGCGAATAACATGGGTCACGCCCATGTCGTGGTCATCAACAACAACGGCCAACATGTATACGGGGCTACCGTCCGAACGTAACAGAACCATGTCATCAAGCTGGTCGTTCCCGATCACCACGTCACCCTGCACCGCGTCGCGGATGACAGTTTCGCCGGTTTGTGGGGCTTTGATACGGACGACATAAGGGGCGTCGGGATGCGTCTCGGGCGCGGCATCACGCCAAGGTGATTGGTACAGGATGCTGCGCCCCTCGGCCTTGGCCTGATCCCGGAACGCGGCAATTTCTTCTTGCGAGGCAAAGCACTTATAGGCCTTTCCTTCGGCAAGAAGCTGCAGCGCCACCTCGGCATGGCGGGGCGCATTTTCGAACTGGCTGACCACATCGCCGTCATGGTCCAGACCCAGCCACGCCATGCCCTGCAGAATCGCTTCGGTCGCTGCGGGTGTGTGGCGCTGGCGGTCGGTGTCTTCGATGCGCAGCAGGAACTTGCCGCCCCGTCCGCGCGCATAAAGCCAGCTGAACAGCGCCGTCCGCGCGCCGCCGATGTGCAAATAACCGGTAGGAGACGGGGCGAAACGGGTAACGACGGGCGTTGTCATGGGCGGAGGATCCTTTGCAGCAGAAGTTCACGGAAAACGCCCGTTCGGGGTGCCGTTTATCATTTGCTAACTCCTTTGGAGCTAGCGTTACCGACTATCTACCCAGTGCAGAGAACGGGGGCAAGTATGGGGCTGTTGTCCTATGGGACGCAGACAATGCGCGCGCAGCGCGGGCATCTGATCGGCTGGGTGCCCGTATGTCTGGCCGTGGGCATTGGGGCCTATTTCGCGCAGCGCGTAGAACCTTCGGCGTCGGTTTTGCTGTGGGGGGCTGGTGGTGCTGCACTGCTGGTGGCCCTCGCAGTATGGGCGGGCGAGGCTGCGGGGCCTGTTATTCTGGGCGCTGCGCTGGTTTTGATCGGGTTTGATCTCGCGGCGTGGCGGGCGCACGCTGTTGGCGGACCGGTGCTGGCGTGGCGCTACTATGGGCCCATCGCAGGGCGGGTGGTGGCCCTGGACCGGAGCCAGTCTGACGCGCAACGTCTGACGCTGGATCAGGTGGTTTTAGAACGCATCTCGACAAGGCGTACGCCTCTGCATGTCCGCGTGTCCTTGCACGGGGACAGAGCCTTTGATGCAGCGATCACACCGGGGTTGAGGGTGATGACCACGGGGCATCTGTCACCGCCAAGCGGACCTGTTGAGCCGGGGGGATTTGATTTCCAGCGTCACGCTTGGTTCGCACGCCTAGGGGCCGTCGGCTATAGTCGCACGCCCTTGCTGGCGGCGCGCCCTGCCACCGAGGGGCACCGGGGGCTGGCCGTGTTCCGTTTGCGGATGGCGGCGTCGGCACATATCCAAGCCGTGTTGCCCGGTGACATAGGCGGGTTCGCCACAGCGATTACGACCGGTGATCGGAGTGCGATCAGCCAAGACGCGTTGCGCGATCTGCGCGCCAGCAATCTCGCGCATCTTTTGGCAATTTCAGGGCTGCATATGGGGCTGCTGAGCGCCGTGGTGTTCGGGGCACTGCGCGCGATGTTGGCGCTGGTGCCGTGGGTCGCGCTCAGGTGGCCCACGCGCAGCATGGCAGCTGCGGGCGCGCTGATTGCGGCCAGCGGCTATCTGTTGCTGTCGGGCGGCAATGTCGCAACCGAACGTGCGTTTATCATGGTCGCCGTAGCGCTTGGTGCATTGATCATCGGGCGGCGGGCGCTGACCCTGCGCGCCGTTGCAATTGCTGCGACCATCGTCCTCGTCCTGCGCCCCGAAGCGTTGACGGGGCCGGGGTTCCAGATGTCTTTTGCTGCGACCACCGGATTGGTTGCCATCTTTGGCTGGCTGCGCAGCGCCGACGTCTCGCTCGGGCCGAAATGGTTGGCTCCTGCCTTGGCGACGGTGATTTCCTCGGCCGTGGCGGGGGCATTTACCGCGCCCATCGGGGCGGCGCATTTCAATACGATCGCGCATTTTGGGCTGATAGCGAACCTGCTGTCGGTCCCCTTGATGGGGGTCATGGTGATGCCCGCTGCCGTGGCGGCCTTGATCATGGCACCGCTGGGGCTAGAGTGGATCCCCCTTCAGGTCATGGGCGCGGGGTTGCGCTGGATTTTATTGGTCGCGCAAAGCGTTGCAGGGATCGACGGGGCACAGGGGCACGTACCAGCACCCAGCCCCTGGGTGCTGCCACTGCTGGCGTTTGGATTTTTGTGGCTGTTGCTGTGGCAGGGCTGGTTGCGGTTTGCCGGTCTGGGCGCTGTCGTTGCGGCAGGGGTGTTGTGGAACAGTGCACAGCGTCCAGCGGTGTTGATCTCGGACACTGGCAGTCTGGTGGGTGTGATGACCCCCGCAGGCCGAGCGCTCAGCAAGCCAAAAGGCGCGGGGTTCGTGGCGCTCAACTGGCTAGAGAATGACGGAGATGGTGCAGATCAGGCCCAAGCCGCAGCGCGTTGGCGCGCTCGGCCCAAGCTGGGGGGCGCAGAGGTCATTCACCTGTCAGGCAAACGCGCGCGCACTGCCTTCGGGGACTGTCAGGCCAGTCAGATCGTGGTGCTCTCGGTTATGGCTGACCCACCGCTTCGAGGCGGATGTAAGATATTTGACCCCGAAAGGCTGCGCGGCACGGGTTCGGTTGTACTAAAGATCAACAAGGGGCAGGTGACAATGCAAACGGCCCGCCAAAAGGCGGGCGCGCGATTGTGGACAGCATGGCGGTCAAAAGAAGAAAAATAACCGTTAGTAGGTGCGGATCAAACCGACCAGACGTCCCTGCACCTTGACCTTATCCGACGGCAGAACCCGCGTTTCATAGGCGGAGTTGGCGGCTTCCAATGCGACCGAACTACCATGGCGGCGGAATTTTTTGAGCGTCGCCTCGTGATCCTCGACCAACGCAACCACGATGTCGCCATCGTCCGCAACAGAGGTTTCGCGGATGATCACCACGTCACCATCATTGATACCAGCGTCGATCATTGAATCGCCTTGGACTTCAAGCGCGTAATGTTCGCCGCTGCCGCTGATCATGCCGCCTGGGACGGCGACCGATTGGGTCATGGTGCTGATCGCCTCGATCGGGACACCGGCAGCGATCCGGCCCATCATTGGCACATCAAAGGAGGGCGCGCTGACAGGTTGCGCAGCAGAGGGGGGCGGTCCGTCGGGACGGTCGCCGTCAATCACGCGCGGGGTAAAGCCGGCACCAGACATACCACCCAGAGTATCTGGCAGTTTCACAACTTCGATCGCGCGGGCGCGGTGTGCCAAGCGGCGGATGAATCCGCGTTCCTCCAGCGCTGTGATCAGCCGGTGGATGCCGGATTTGGACCGCAGATCAAGCGCTTCTTTCATCTCGTCAAAGCTGGGCGGCACGCCATCGCGTTGGACGCGCTTGTGAATAAAGGCCAGCAGATCGAGTTGTTTCTTGGTCAGCATCCGGACATTCCCCGTTTCTATTTGGGGTTTGTTCTAGAGATGTTCTTGTTTTGTGTCAACAGTCACAGGGGGATACAACCAATGGTTTCTTTGGCTTGACGTGGGCCGTCGTCGGGCGGGCGGACCATCAGCACATCGGCGCGTGACAGGATACCCAGCAGCGAACTGTCTTGGTTGCTTTCGGGGTGAACCGCTCCGTCACGCACCATCGCGCGCATGTAATGCTCACGCGGTCCGTTGGCGGGTAAATCGACCCCTAGGGGCATATCAACACGGGTGGCAGGGACGGCCGGTAGCCCCAGCATTTTATGCAAGACAGGTACGACAAAGACGGTGCCGCAGACCATAGCTGATACCGGATTGCCGGGCAGGCCGATCATCGGCACATCGCGCAACCGGCCCGCCATCAGAGGTTTGCCGGGACGCATGGCGACTTTATAGAAAGACTGCTCCATCCCCATCTGCGCAGCGACAGGGGCGACCAGATCGTGATCGCCGACAGAAGCACCGCCAATGGTAATGATCAGATCGGCATCCTGCGCCATCGTAAAGGCTTGGGTCAGCGACGGCACCGTGTCGCGGGCAATCGGGATCATGCGGCACTGCGCGCCATGCTGTTCCAACAAAGCGGCCAGGCCAAAGGTATTGGAGGCGATGATCTGGTCGGGGTTCGGCACCTCACCGGGTTGCACCAGCTCGTCCCCGGTGGCGATAATCGCAACGCGTGGTTTGGCATAGACCGGCAGCGCCGCCACATTCATCGACGCCA
This sequence comes from Sulfitobacter litoralis, assembly GCF_900103185.1. GTDB lineage: Bacteria > Pseudomonadota > Alphaproteobacteria > Rhodobacterales > Rhodobacteraceae > Sulfitobacter > Sulfitobacter litoralis. The sequence continues at coordinate 20,635 of NZ_FNJD01000006.1, read as the reverse complement.
GCAGCGCGATATCGGCGGGGCGCAGCTGGCGCGGGGTATCCATCGTGTCGCCTGCATGGAAATCCCCACCGGCGGGGCGAATATTGGTCTTGGGGCCGATGTCATGGCCCAGCATGATCAGATCGCCACGACGGGTCGTATCCTCTTGGATCACAACGAAATCAGCGCCTTCGGGGACAGGGGCACCGGTAAAGATGCGCACGGCCTGACCTGCCTTGACCACACCGTCGAACCTATGGCCCGCCGCCGCTTCGCCGATGACCTTGAACATCGCGTCGGGCTCGACCTCTGTCTGGCGCAGGGCATAGCCATCCATAGAGGAGGCTGCGAAAGGCGGCTGGGTGCGGGTGGCAATAACATCGCGTGCCAGCACTCGGCCCGCGGCCAGACGCAGCGGGACCTCTTCCACCTCGGTGGCGATGACGAGATCAAAGAGATGCGACAGGGCGTCGCTGACGGAGATCATTCTGCCTCGTACCGGCCCGATTTGCCGCCGTCTTTCAGCACGACCCGCAGGCCTCCGATTTCCATGCCTTTGTCCACGGCCTTGGCCATGTCATAGACGGTCAGCGCGGTGACAGAGGCGGCGGTCAGCGCTTCCATCTCGACGCCGGTCTGTCCGGTGGTCTTGACGGTCGCTTCGATCTGGAGCCCCGGCAGTTCGGGGTCTGGTGTAAGTTCGACAGAGACTTTGGTGATGGGCAGCGGGTGACACAGAGGGATCAGGTCAGCGGTGCGCTTTGCCGCCATGATGCCAGCCAAACGGGCGACGCCCATGACGTCACCTTTCTTTGCGCGGCCTTCGGTAATGATATCAAAGGTTTCGCGCTGCATCTTAATTTGAGTTTTTGCGGTGGCGACGCGTGATGTGACGGGCTTGTCCGACACGTCGACCATATGCGCGTCGCCCTTGCCGTCAAAATGCGTAAGCGCCATTACATGCCCCCCGGACGCAACGGCGTCGCAAGCAAGTTGCGGGTTGCGACCTCTACGTCGTCTTGGCGCATCAGGCTTTCCCCGATCAGGAACACGCGCGATCCGTACTTTGCCATATCGGCCAGATCGTCGGGCGTGTTCAGCCCGCTTTCAGATACGATCATTTTTTCTACATCTACATGTTTTGAAAGCAGGCGCGTGGTATCCAGCGAAGTCTCGAAGGTTTTGAGGTTGCGGTTGTTGATCCCCATCATCCGGCTTTTGAGCACGGCAGCGCGGTCGAGCTCTTGCTTGTCATGCACTTCAATCAGCGCGTCCATGCCCCATTGGGCGGCGGCATCTTCAAGCTCTATCGCCTGTGCGTCACTGACTGATGCCATGATGATCAAAATGCAATCGGCCCCAAGCGCGCGGGCTTCGGCGACCTGATAGGGGTCGTACATGAAATCCTTGCGTAGCACGGGCAGGGTGCAGGCCTCGCGGGCGGCGACAAGATATTCCTTGGCCCCCTGAAAGCTGGGCGTGTCCGTCAGCACCGACAGGCAGGTCGCACCACCGGCGGCATAGGCGGCTGCTAGCGCGGCGGGATCGAAATCGGCACGGATCAACCCTTTTGACGGGCTTGCCTTCTTGACCTCGGCGATCAACCCGTACCCCTCGCGCGAGGCGTCGAACAACGCGTCGGCAAAGGGGCGTACGGGCGAGGCGGCGCGTGCCTCTGCCTCTACGGCCTCAAGCGGTTTGGCGGCCTTGTCGGCGGCGATCTCTTCCAGCTTGTAGGCTTTGATCTTGTCTAGGATGGTGCCAGTGTTGGTATCGGTCATGATGTCTCCGGGGTTGCCCAGTTTATGGAGCCTTGGCCTTGGGCGTGCAACCAGTCATTGCAGCGCGAGAAGGGGCGTGACCCGAAAAACCCACGTCGCGCAGACAGCGGCGAAGGGTGCGGGGTTTCCAGCTTAAGGTTCACTGCGCCGTCCACGTCTCGTGCTGCCTTTTGCGCATGGGCCCCCCACAGAAGATAGGCACGGGGACGGTCCGACAGGCGGTCCAGAATTTGCATCGTCAACAGATGCCACCCAAGCTTGGCATGGCCACCTGCATCCCCTGCCGGTACCGTCAACGTCGTGTTCAGCAGCAGCACGCCCTGATCCGCCCAAAACCGTAGGTCGGCAGTGCGCGGACAGGCCCCGAGGTCGTCGGTCATCTCTTTAAAGATGTTGGATAGCGATCGGGGCAGTGGTTTGGTGTCGGCGTGGGCCGAAAAGGCAAAGCCATGGGCATGGCCGGGGGTAGGATAAGGGTCTTGGCCCAGGATCACCACCCGCACCGCATCGGGTTGCGTGTGTTCAAGCGCGGCAAAAAATTGCGGTTGCGGGGGTAAAATCTGGCGATCTTCAGCAGCAAGCGCAGTGGCGATCCCCGGCAGTGTATCGTCAAAGAACGCAAGATTGCGCCAAGCCCCTAGCCGCGACAGATCGAGGGTGCTCATGCGGTTTGGGTGATCCGCGCGACTTGGGTGATTTTGTCACGCGCAGCACCGCTGTCGATGCTGTGGCGCGCCATCTCAACGCCGGCTTTCAGGTTGGGTGCCGCATCCGCCACCACCAGCGCCGCTGCCGAATTAAGCAAGACCGCATCGCGGTAGGCCGAGGGGGTGCCATCTAGCAGTGCGTTGAAATCGCGAGCATTTTCTTCGGGTGTGCCACCTATGATATCTTCGAACGGATGTACGGGCAGTCCGGCGTCTTCGGGCGTGATCTCGAACTCGGAGATGGTGCCGTCTGGGTTCAGGGCTGCGACCCAGCTGGTACCCGTGATCGTCAGCTCGTCCGTCCCGTCAGAGCCATGCACAAGCCACGCTTTTTCAGAGCCAAGCGCGCCAAGTGTTTCGGCCATCGGGCGGATCAGATCGCGGCGATAAGCCCCGGTCAGCTGCCGTTTGACGCCAGCGGGGTTAGTCAGCGGACCGAGAATGTTGAATATCGTACGGGTTCCCAGCTCGGACCGTGTGGGCATGACATGGGCAATCGCGGGATGGTGCATCGGCGCCATCATGAAACCGATGCCGGCATCGCGCAGGGCAGCTTCGACGACCTTGGGCCCGACCATCACCTTGAGCCCCATCTGCGTCAGTGCATCCGCCGCACCCGATTTCGACGACAGGTTCCGGTTGCCATGTTTGGCGACAACCACGCCCGCACCCGCCACAACAAAAGCCGTCGCGGTAGAGATATTCAGCGTGCCCTTGCCATCGCCGCCGGTGCCCACGATGTCCATCGCTCCAGCAGGGGCGGTGACGGGATTGCATTTGGCGCGCATCACATAGGCTGCGGCGGCATATTCATCCACCGTCTCGCCGCGGGTGCGCAGAGCCATCAGAAAGCCGCCGATCTGGCTGGGGGTCGCTTCGCCCTCGAACAGGATCTGGAACGCGGTCTCGGCCTGATCCCGGGTCAGCGGGCCATTGGCGGCCGCATCGATCAGAGGTTTCAGAGCATCGCTCATGCGGGCACCTTTACGTTGTTCAGGAAGTTTTGCAGCATCTGGTGCCCGTGATCCGACCGGATCGATTCAGGGTGGAACTGCACGCCATGCAGGGGCAGATCGCGGTGCTGCAGCCCCATGATCGTGCCATCTTCAAGCTCTGCGGTGACCTCAAGGCAGTCGGGCAGGGTGGCGCGCTCGACGATCAGCGAATGATAGCGTGTCGCGGCAAAGGGCGACGGCAGCCCCGCAAAAACGCCCTGACCCTTGTGGTGCATCATGCCCATTTTGCCGTGCACGATCTCGCCCGCGCGCACGACCTTGCCACCAAAAGCCTGACCAAGCGTTTGATGCCCAAGGCACACGCCCAACAGCGGCGTGCTTGTTTCGGCAGCTGCAGCGGTCAGCGCCAAACAGATGCCCGCCTGATCAGGGTCGCACGGACCGGGTGACAGGATGATCCCCGACGGGTTCATCGCCATCGCGGCCTGCACGTCGATTTGATCGTTGCGGCGGATTTCAACTTCGGCCCCGAGATCACCCAGATAGTGTACCAGGTTGTAGGTGAAGCTATCGTAGTTATCGATCAAGAGCAGCATACGGTAATTCTTTGTATTGGGGCAGGGTTTAGGGCTAGAGGAACCGCGCAAAAACACGGTATAATGTCCACTAATACATGTTCAGGGTTAAGACCCATCGTCAAGGGCAGCAGGTCGGCAGAGCCGCGCGAACCGGAACAAAAACAGGAGCGATCATAATATGTCACGCGGGTTTATTGGCGGTATCCTTATTGGTGCGGTGTTCAGTGTTGGCGTGGCTGGGGTTGCTTCGTTTATGGTGCCTATCGGGCCAGCGCCGTTGTCAAACGCACCTACGCCAAGCGACGAGAGTGATCTTGATATTGTGCCCCAAGCCCCTGAGACGACGCAATTACCTCGGTCACAGATCGTTGCACCGTCCGAGGATTTGGCCGAAAGCACTGACAATGTTGTGATCGTGACAGAGCCTGATCCTGTCGCAGACCCCATGCCCGAACCGCAGAGTGAAGCGGTGCCCGAGGCGGATGAACCGGACGTTGTGGTGCTCGAGAGCGAGGCTGCCGTTGCCGAGGAACTTCAAGCAGAGAACACCCCCGATGCTGCGCCAGATGCAGAATCGGGTAAGATGGCAGAAACCGAGGTAGAACAAGCGCCTGAACCTGCACCCGCACCTGCACCGTTGGTCGCGCTGGATATCGATGCAGCCGCGCCCGTCACTGCACCTGACGCCGCCACACCGGACATTGCGCTTGATGATCCGATCCTGCCGAATCCGATGGCGCTTGCGCCGATGGAGCCCACTGCACCGGATACGCTCGCGATTGAAACCCAGACGGCACCGCGCATCGAGGCCGATGCAGACATTGCGGCCCCCGCGACACCCACGCCGGATACCGACATTGCCACCGCGCCAAGTGCCCCAGACGCGCAGCCAACGGAAGCACCGGCTGATGTCGTTTTTGGTGCGCCTGACCAACGCACGGACGGGCGCCCGACGATTGGAACGCCAGCGGCAATTACATCGGAACGCGATACAGGCGTCACGATCAACCGCTTGCCAACCGCGCAGTCAGGTGAACAGGTCGCGCCGCAGGTCCAGGCCGCGGGTCAAGGCCCGGCGATCACCCGTTTCGGTCAGCCTTTTGCCAACCCTGACGACAAACCCCTGATGAGCGTGCTCTTGATGGATGTCGGCAGCGATCTTCAAGGCGGAGAGGTCGGCATCGCTGCGTTGCGCAGCTTTCCTTACCCTCTAAGCTTTGCGGTTGATGTCAGCCTACCGGACGCGGCAGAACGGATGAAGATCTACCGCGACGAAGGCTTCGAGGTGCTGGCGATGGTCGACCTGCCCCAAGGCGCGCAGCCCAGCGATGCCGAAACCACGCTGGCGGTGGCTTTTTCGCGATTGCCAGAGGTGATCGGTGTGCTTGAAGGGTTGGGTGCCGGCCTGCAGCCCGACCGGGCCACGGCCGATCAGGTGACGGCGATCCTCGGGCAGGGCGGCTATGGGCTGGTGACCCAGGATAAAGGGTTGAACACCATGCCGAAACTGGCCGTCAAAGAGGGGGTGCCGGCAGCACCAGTGTTCCGCGACTTTGACAGCAAGGGCCAGACGTCCACCGTGATCCGGCGCTTTCTGGATCAGGCCGCATTCAAGGCGGGCATCGAAGGGTCGGTGATCATGATGGGGCGGATGCGGCCCGAGACGATCTCGGCGTTGTTGGTCTGGGGATTGCAGGACCGTGCAAGCCAAGTGGCACTCGCCCCTGTCTCGGCCGTGCTGAAAAACGCCACGCCTGAATGATCTGCTGATAAAACCGTCGAAACCTGCGCGCTGCGTGAGCTTCGACGTGGCCGGATGTGGCGAGCCTAGATAATCTCGTCTTCGTCGAACAGCGGGTCGCTTTCGAGCTGCGTAATCATATCCTCGACCGTATCTGCGACGGCCTTGGGCAACAGTTTTGCCAAGTGGAAGACCGCGTCGCCCTCGTTCACCACGGGCAGGATCGCGCGGCCGATCAGGATGCCGTCATGGGGGGCGGTAATGTCTTCTTCAGTCTTGCCAAACGGATCAGAGACGGTTGCTAAAGCGTCGCCTTCTTTAACGGTTTCCCCCTCGGCCCTAAAGGTACGCAGCAGCCCACCGACCGGCGCGCGCAGCCAGGTAGAGCTGGAGCAAACATGGGATTGGCGGCGCGAGGGGGCGATGCCCTTGGCCGGCAGCATGTCTTCGACATGCATTACCCGCAGAATGCCCGCAACGCCCGCCCGCACAGCCATCTCGTCAAACCGCAGCCCTTCGCCCGCCTCGTACAGCAGCACGGGCGTGCCCTTGGCGGCAGCGACCGCGCGCAGCGATCCGTCGCGCAGGGGCGAGGTCAGCACCACCGGCGCAGCAAAGCTGGCGGCCATGCGCCGCGTGACGGCGTCTGATGGAGAAATACGCACCTGCGGCAGGTTGGTGCGATGGATCGCGGCAGAGTGTAGATCGATCCCGAAATCACAGCGCAGCACCACATCATTCAAAAAGATATGCGCCAGCCGCGATCCCAATGACCCCGAGGGATGCCCCGGAAAACAGCGGTTCAGATCGCGACGGTCCGGCAGATACCGCGACCGGTTCAAAAAGCCAAAGGAGTTTACCACCGGGATCACCAGCAGCGTGCCCCGCAAAGATTTCAACTGCGGCGCACGCAGCAGACGGCGCACGATCTCGACCCCGATCAGCTCGTCCCCGTGAACAGCGGCGCTGACAAACATGGTAGGGCCGGGGCGTTTGCCGTGGATCACTTCAAGTGAAAGACCGACAGGCGTGTGGTCCGGCAGGATCGAGATCGGCAAGTCGATCTGTGCCCGAGAGCCGGGTGCCACTTGTTGACCCGAAATCTCGAACGGGGCTTGCGTCGGCATCCTCAGCTGTTCCCTTGACCTGCAAACCGCGCCGCGTCGGCCGCCGCGCGGCGGATAGCGTCGGATTTATGCACCGTCTCCATATACTCCGCCTCTGCGTCGCTGTCATAAACAACACCACCACCGGCTTGAATATACAGGGTTTTGTCCTTGATGACGGCAGTGCGCAGCGCGATGCACATGTCCATGTCGCCGCCCGCGCTAAAATAGCCGACACCGCCGCCGTACAGCCCGCGTTTCTCGGGCTCCAGCTCGTCGATGATCTCCATCGCGCGAACCTTCGGTGCGCCCGAAACGGTGCCTGCGGGCATCCCCGCAAAGAACGCATCCAGCGCATCACGATCCTCGCGAAGCTCGCCCACAACGTTGGACACGATGTGCATCACATGGCTGTAGCGCTCGACGATGAACTCCTCGGTCGGACGCACCGTGCCGATCTTGGCAACACGGCCCACGTCATTGCGGCCGAGATCCAGCAGCATCAGATGTTCAGCCAGCTCTTTCTCGTCGGCCAGCAAGTCGGCCTCGAGGGCGCGGTCTTCCTCTGGCGTAGCACCACGACGGCGGGTGCCCGCGACGGGACGGATCGTGATCTCGTCACCGAACACTCGTACGAGGATTTCGGGCGAGGCCCCGACGACGTGAAAGTCACCGAAATTGAAATAGAACATGAAGGGCGACGGATTGGTCCGGCGTAAACTGCGATAGAGCGCGAACGGCGGCTGCGAGAACCCTTGCGCCCACCGTTGCGACGGCACCACCTGAAAGATGTCGCCCGCTACGATATAGTCGCGGGCTTTTTCAACGGCGGATTTATAGCCTTCGCGGGTGAAGTTGCTGACAGGGGCGGATTCCTCATGGGCGTCCCCCAGATCACGGCTGGTGCCGGGCATCGACCGTTCCAGATCGCGCACCGCATCCATCACACGCTCGGCGGCTTGGGCATAGGCGGCCTTGGCCGATTGTCCGTCCGACACCCAAGCGGGGGAGACGATGGTGACCTCGCCCTTGACCCCGTCCAGCACCGCAATCACCGAAGGGCGCACCATCATTGCATCGGGCAGCCCCAAGGGGTCGGGGTTCACATTCGGCAGATGTTCCACCAGCCGGATCATGTCATAGCCCAGATAGCCGAACAGCCCTGCGGCGGCTTGGGGCAGGTCATTGGGCAGGTCGATCTTCGATTCCGCGATCACCGCACGCAATGTATCAAGCGGGTCCCCCTCGACGTCGTCGAAGGCATCAACGTCATAGCGTGCCGCACGGTTGATCGCCGACGTGGTGCCCTGACAGCGCCAGATCAGGTCCGGCTTCATGCCGATGATGGAATAGCGCCCACGCACTTCGCCGCCGGTCACCGATTCCAATACGAAAGCGTTCTGCGCGGCACCGGTGAGTTTCAGCATCAACGAGACTGGCGTGTCCAAATCGGCTGCCAGGCGGGTGTAAACGATCTGGTTGTTGCCCGCCACATAGCCGGCGGCAAAGCTGTCATAATCGGGTGTCAACGACATGGGAGACCTACCTTAGGGGAAGTTCACGTGAACGGCGTCAATCGCCTGCTGGTCGACGCGCGGTGCCGTGCGGCGGATCACATCGTCGGAAAACGCAGCAAACAGCGCCTGAGAAAGCTGATCATCCAGCTGCGCGGCAATCTGGGTTTTGACCTGTGTCATCCGGTCATCCTCGGCTGCATCTTTTATGCGATCAAGGCGCACAAGTGCGACCTCGTCGGTGCCTTCAAGCAGCTTCACATCACCGGGTGCTGCATCAAACACAGCGGCAATGAATCCTTGGGGGGCAGCGCTGACAACCGCGTCACGAGATTGGTCAGACCCGGTCTTGGGCTCAAGCCCCAGCTCCGCGAAATCGCCCCCATCAGCAAGCTCTGCCTGCAGGGTTTCTGCCTTGGCACGCAGGGCGTCGATCAACTGTTCGTTTCGCCATGCCGCTGCCACATCGGCGCGCGCGGCGTCGAATGGGTTGGGGCGTTCTTCTTTCGTGCCGTCCAGACGCATGGCAAAGACGCTGCCGTCATCCAGCTGTTCGATCTGTGGAAAATCGTTCTCGGTCAGGCGCGTCGCAGCTTCGCGGAAACCGGCATAGGCGGCGATGCTTTCGCTGCTGTCCTGCGTCCATTCGATGGTGCTGAGGGTCATTTTGCTGTCTTCTGCGATCTGTTCGAGCGTGGCACCACCGGCCAGTTGATCGTCCAGATCACGGGCGCGGACCTCGACCAGACGTGCAGCGCGGTCGGCGGCCAGGTCTTGTACCAGCGTCGGGCGCGCCTCTTCGAAGGTGGTGTTTAGCGACGGCAGCACGCCGTTCACACGGAACAAAGCAGGCCCGAGGTTGCTGGGTAGGGGGCCAACAATATCGCCGACCTCAGCATTGAACACCGCGTCGCCCGCCGCGCCAAGCTGCTGCTGGCTCAGGTCCCCCAGATCTACATCTGACAGGGACAAACCACGGTCGGCCACAAGCGCCTCGAAGGTGGTGCCGTCGACCTCTAGTGCGGCGGCGGCCTGATCGGCAGCTTCCTGATCACGAAAGACCAGACGTTCGATCAGACGGCGTTCTGGCTGGATGTACTCGTCGGCGCGGTCGTCATAGGCTGCCTGCAGCTCTTCGTCGGTCAGCTCTACCTCGTCCAAAAGATCCTGCGGACCCATCGTGATGTAGGTGATTGTCTTGCTGGCGGGAAGCATGAAACGATCGGCATTGTCGTCATAAAAGGCTCGTAGCTGGGCGTCAGTCGCGTCGGGCAGGGGCGCATCAAGATCGTCTTGGGTCAGCTTGGCCCATGTAAAACTGCGCTGCTCGCCCACATAGGACACCAACGTGTTCGCATAGGCTTCGGGCATGGAAACACCGCCGGTGATTGCCTGTTGCAACAGCGTCCGGCCCGCTTCTTCGCGCAGCGATTGTTCGAATTCGTTTTCGTTCAGACCGGCCTGTTGCAGCGCGAAACGATAGCCCTCGCGGTCAAAATTCCCGTCAACACCTTGGAAAGAGGGAATTTCCACAACACGTTCGCGCAGGTTTGTGTCACCGATCGACAGCCCCATCTCGTCGGCCTCATTGTCCAGCGCGCGCAGACGCACCAGACGTTGCAGCACGGCGCGGTCCAGACCGATGGCCTGCGCCTCTTGGAAGCTAAGCTGCTCGCCGGACTGGCTTTCGATGGCGCGGATCTGTTGTTGCAGCTCGCGGGCATAATTATCGACGGAGATCGATTTGTCGCCCACTTCGCCAACGGTGCGTGCGCTGCCGTTCAGATTGACCGCCCCAAAACCGCCCAGACCCAGGATCAAAAGACCCATGAGCCCCCATACTGCGGTTTTCGTAAAGCTGTTGCCTTTGGCTTTCATGGTCTCATCCCTTAAACGCACATTTTGCCCTGTCTATGCGGTGCGTGGCAGGGGGGCAAGAGGCCCGTTAAACCTGTGTCAGGCGGTCAAACAGCACGTCGATCCCTGCGACATCCAGATTGGCAAAGGCGATCCGCAAATGACGTGCGCCGGTGGGGTCCTCTGTCGGGTGGAACATCGTGCCGGGCAAGGTCAGAACCGCCGCATCCCGTACCAGCCTCGGGGCCAGCAAAGCAGAGCTTTCCTCAAACGGATGGGACATATAGGCAAAATAGCCGCCAAGCCCCAAGAGCTTCCAGCCTTTGGCGTCCAACTGGTGCATGTTGTCCGCAATCGCCTGACGCCGCGCAAGGATTTCGCGCCGCTCGCCGGCAAGCCAGCTGTCAAGGTTCTGCATGCCCCAAAGGGCGGCATGCTGTCCGATCTGCCCGGGGCAAATTGCAACCGTATCAAGGAACTTCTCGACTTCGGTCAGCCGGTCCTCAGATGCGACAATCGCACCCACGCGGTGCCCCGTCAGACGGTACGCTTTGGAAAAGGAATAGAGGTGGATCAGCGTGTCATGCCAGTCGGGGTCTTGAAACAGACGGTGCGGCGGGCCTGAACGGCTGTCGAAATCACGATAGGTTTCATCGACGATCAGCGCGATGCCGCGGGCGCGGGCCAGGTCGAAGAACGCCTGCACCAGCTCTTCGGGATATTCGACGCCGCCGGGGTTATTTGGCGTCACCAAGGCAATGGCGCGGGTGCGGTCGGTAATGAGCGAAGCTGCGTGATCGGGATCCGGTAAAAGCGCGTCGCCCACAGCCAGCGGCACGGCTGCCACGCCTGACATATCCAGCCACATCTTATGGTTAAAGTACCACGGCACCGGCAGGATCACCTCGTCGCCCTCGGCACAAAGCGTGGCAATCGCAGCGGCAAATGCCTGATTGCAGCCTGATGTAATTGCCGCCTGCGCAGGTTCCACGGCACCGGCGTAATGAGCGCTGACCTGAGCGGCCAGCTCGTCGCGTAATTCGGGCAGGCCCAGCACAGGGCCATAAAGATGCGCGTCGTCATTATTCAGCGCGACATCCGCCATCGCCTGACGCATTGCCTGCGGGGGCGGGTCGACAGGGGCAGCCTGACTGACGTTGATCAAGGGCCGGTCAGCGTCAAAATGGACGCCCGACAACCACCGGCGCGCCTCCATCACCGGGGGAGAGAAAGTCGCAGCGGTACGCGGGATCATGTCAAAGGTGCTCCAGGCTGGGCGAGGGAGGGGGGATCCGGCGAGCAGACCAGCGCAAAGTCTGACGCGGCGCGTAGCCGCTGCTTCCAAATGGTCCTAAATCCTCGCCGAAGGCATGTATTTTCGGGCGCGCGTTCAGTCCTTGCCGCGGTAGGGTTCGACGTATTGCAAGGCCATGTCCCAAGGAAAGAAAATCCACGTGTCCTGGCTGACCTCGGTGATGAACGTATCCACCTGCGGGCGTCCTTTGGGCTTGGCATAGACCGTCGCCAGATGTGCATTGGGATAAAGTCTGCGGACGACCTCGAGGGTTTTGCCTGAATCCACTAGATCGTCGATGATCAGGATGCCCGTTCCATCGCCCATCAGCTCTGCATCAGGGGCTTTAAGCACGACCGCATCTGATTGATCCTGATGGTCGTAGGACTTGATCGAAATCGTATCGACAGTGCGAATGTCCAGCTCGCGCGCGGCGATCATTGCGGGGGCCATACCACCACGGGTGATGGCGACCACAGCCCGCCAGCCGCCGTCGTCAGGGCCCATACCGTCCAATCGCCACGCCAGCGCCCGGCTGTCACGGTGAATCTGGTCCCAGCTGATGTGAAACCCTTTTTCGTGGGGCAGACGCGAGGCATCCTTGCTCATGTCGTTATTCCTTTGTCATGTCTGGGGCGTCGACGGCTTTCATGCCGACAACATGATAGCCCGCGTCCACATGCAAGTTCTCGCCCGTGGTGCCAGACCCAAGATCGCTGAGCAGGAACAGCGCCGATTTGCCCACATCGTCAATGGTGACATTGCGGCGCAGCGGCGAATTATATTCGTTCCACTTCATGATATAGCGGAAGTCGCCGATGCCCGAGGCGGCCAAAGTCTTGATCGGGCCGGCGCTGATCGCGTTGACGCGGATGCCGTCTTTGCCCAGATCTTCGGCCAAATATTTCACCGAAGCTTCTAGTGCAGCCTTGGCGACGCCCATCACGTTATAATGCGGCATCACTTTTTCCGCACCGTAATAGGTGAGGGTCACGGCACTGCCGCCCGGCTTCATCATCTTTTCCGCGCGCTGCATCACAGCGGTGAAGGAATAGACCGAGATGTCCATCGACATTGCAAAGTTGGCGCGGCTGGTATCCACATAGCGCCCGCGCAATTCGTTTTTGTCCGAGAACCCGATCGCGTGCACGATAAAGTCGATCCCGTCCCAGCGTTCGCCAAGAGAAGTGAACAGCGCATCGATCGACTCTTCCGACCCAACGTCACAGGGCAGAACCAGGTCGCTACCCAACTGTGCTGCCAGCGGGCCAACACGCTTTTTCAGCGCTTCGCCCTGATAGGAAAACGCCAGCTCTGCACCTGCGTCAGCAAGAGTGCGTGCGATTCCCCAGGCAATCGACTTGTCATTGGCAAGGCCCATGATAAGTCCACGTTTGCCTGCCATAAAGTCATTTGCCATTGTTTTTCCTTCGACTATGTCACTGAGCTTTTATCCGGTTTATGCTATTGATAGTTTGGCATCAAGGCTGCACGATGACCGCGGCTCTTTCAGAGCACTCCGTAGTAAGCCGCCTTGGCGGATCCAGGCGCGGGGGTGTCTTTAGTTGTTCTTATATGTCATTTGATATACAGCAATGGCGCAAGATTGCGCTGCTGCGCATAGAAGGGGGTCAGGATTATGGAAGCGCGCAAAGGTATATTTGCCGGCGATAACCCTTTCGAGATCGCACGCCGCTGGCTCGATGAAGCCACCAAGACCGAAATCAACGACCCGAACGCCATCGCGCTTTCCACTGTGGATGCGGACGGGTTGCCAAATGCTCGGATGGTTCTGCTGAAAGAGATAGAAGACGCGGCCTTTGTCTTTTACACCAATTATACCAGCGCCAAAGCGCAAGAACTGGATCACGCGGGCAAAGCCGCCTTTGTGATGCATTGGAAATCGCTGCGCCGACAAATTCGTGTGCGCGGCACCATTACGAAAGAAGAAGGCCCACAGGCGGACGCTTATTATAAATCACGTTCGCTCAAAAGCCGGTTGGGGGCTTGGGCCTCTGACCAATCGTCCCCGCTTGCCAGCCGCGCGGCCTTGGTCACCGAGGTGGCAAAGGTTACCGCCAAGAAGGGACCAAACCCAGACCGCCCCGCTTTTTGGGGTGGCTACCGGATTACGCCGGTTGAGATAGAGTTCTGGGCTGACGGAGAGTATAGATTGCATGACCGTTTTGTCTGGCGACGTGCCGGACCAAGCGACGATTGGAGCGTAACGAGATTAAACCCATAAGGCGATTTTTGTCGCTGATATTTTGTACGCGGGCACTTAGTTGCCTGACCTAGAGAAGACCAAAGGACATTTGTGTCAGAAGTATCCAGCAATAGCTCTGCCGTTTCCGGCGTGGTGAAATGGTTCGACCCTGCAAAGGGGTTCGGTTTCGTTGTCTCAGACTCAGGCGGGCCCGATATCCTGTTGCATGTCAATGTGTTGCGCAATTACGGTCAAAGCTCGGTTGCAGATGGTGCGCGCATTGATCTTACGGTTCACAAGACCGACCGCGGTGTGCAAGCGACGCAGATCCATGCCGTGCACCCGCCTGCCACAGCCCAGGCCATGGCCCTGTCCGATATTGTGGGCATCGACCCCGCCCTCGTGGCTGCGGCACCACTGGAACCTGCTCGGGTCAAATGGTTCGACAAGTCAAAGGGCTTTGGTTTCGCAAATGTGTTTGGCAAAAGCGAAGACATCTTTCTACATATAGAGGTGTTGCGCCAGTCGGGTTTGTCGGATTTGCAGCCGGGCGAGGCGCTGGCGCTCCGCGTGATCCAAGGTGAGCGCGGGCAAATGGCGGCTGAGGTACATGCATGGGAAACGATACGGCTCGATTCATCTGGCACCGCGCAAAGCTGATCCGCACGGGCGTTCTGGCGCTTGCTGCGGTGGCCGTCGCAGGTGGCGCGTCTGCTGCGTGTCGCGCAGACAGCGTGACCTTGCGGGGGGACTGGGGGCAGGCGCGATTCAGCGTCGAGGTCGCCGATGATGACGGTGAGCGCGCCCAAGGGTTGATGCATCGCACATCGCTGCCGGGTAGTGCGGGCATGCTTTTTATCTATGACCGTCCCCAACGCCTTAGCTTTTGGATGCGTAACACATTGATTCCGCTGGACCTGTTATTCATTGATGCGCGGGGTGTGGTTCAGAATATCCACCGCAACGCCATTCCGCTCGACGAATCTCCGTTGGAGGGGGGCAGTGATGCGTTGCTTGCTGTGTTGGAAATCAACGGCGGGTTAAGCGCGCGCATGGGCATTACCACCGGCACACAGCTGCGCCATCCTGCCTTTGCAGGGCGTAATCCCGCGTGGCCCTGTTAGTTCTTCAAAAACTATCGTTTTCTGTGCAGTTAGGGCTTTTCAATCCGATTGCTTGGGGCTAAGTAGGCCGCAGTCGGGGCGTGGCGCAGCCTGGTAGCGCACCTGTTTTGGGTACAGGGGGTCGGAAGTTCGAATCTTCTCGCCCCGACCACTTTAAGAACCACCACATATAGTGTTCCTGATCTGCTTCATGCAGATCAGAACGCTGTATTTGTGTGCAATCTTACGTTTTTGCAACAGAACCGCCTTCTAGATGTGGCCAAATGGCCCCGCTTTGCAGCCTAGATCTGGTGACGGCTAAAAAAATAATAGTCCACAGTTCAGCATTTCTTATCCCCAGCCGGCTGTGCGGTGTTTTGTGGATAACTCAGGCGATGCATGAGGCAACTGTGCTAAACTCCAGTGTCTGTTAACTTTATCCGAGATGCCAAATTCGGGTCACCCCGTTTGTGCTCTGTGCATATCATTTTGCTGAATCGCCGCATTCGCCAAAGCTTCAAAAAATGCCGATCCGGTCAAGCCTCTAGTTTCCGAAAGACAATAATAAACCCGTTGACCCGATAGGGCCGCATACGTCAGTTTGTGTGAGTTGATGGGCGCAGCACTATATCTGGTGTCAGATGGGGGCGGCGCTTGGATCAGGTGACTTCAGGTACCGCGGGTTTGCGCCAGTCAAAATGGCACCGATGCGGGGCTGGCCTGACCGGTGTACAGGCGACGGTGCACATCTGCGACAGCGTCGTGCGGCTTCATCATGCCGCGGGTTAAGAGTTTGGAAATTGGGGCGGCACTTATGAAAATCGAAAGAAAATTCACGCAATCCGGTCAGGATGCATATGCTGAACTGGACTTTGTGAGCACCGCCTCCGAAATCCGCAATCCTGACGGGTCAGTGGTTTTTCGCCTCGATAACGTCGAAGTACCCTCAAGCTGGAGCCAGGTCGCCTCTGATGTGATTGCCCAGAAGTATTTCCGCAAAGCGGGCGTGCCCTCCGAGACCAAGAAGGTCAAAGAAAAGGGGGTGCCGGAATTCCTGTGGCGTTCCGTGCCCACCGAAGATGCCACGATGGGCGGAGAGACGTCCTCCAAGCAGGTGTTTGACCGTCTGGCTGGCGCTTGGGCATACTGGGGCTGGAAAGGTGGCTATTTCACCACCGAAGAGGACGCCCAAGCCTATTATGACGAGATGCGCCACATTCTGGCCAGTCAACGCGGTGCGCCAAACAGCCCGCAATGGTTCAACACCGGTCTGCACTGGGCCTATGGCATCGATGGCCCGGCACAGGGGCATTATTACGTCGATTATAAAACCGGCAAGCTGACGCGTTCGACCTCCTCTTACGAACACCCGCAGCCCCATGCGTGTTTCATTCAGTCGGTTGCTGACGATCTGGTCGGCGACGGCGGCATCATGGATCTATGGGTCCGCGAAGCGCGTCTGTTCAAATATGGCTCGGGCACGGGCACCAACTTTTCCAGCCTTCGCGGGGCAGGGGAGAAGCTTTCGGGGGGCGGTAAGTCGTCGGGTCTGATGGGCTTTCTCAAGATCGGGGACCGAGCGGCGGGCGCGATCAAATCCGGCGGCACAACGCGGCGTGCGGCGAAAATGGTAATCGTCGATGCGGACCACCCCGATATCGAGGATTTTATCAACTGGAAGGTCATCGAAGAGCAGAAGGTCGCGTCTATCGTCGCCGGCTCCAAAATGCATGAACGCGAGCTGAACAAGCTTTTCGCCGCGATCAAGGCGTGGGATGGGACGCAGGCCGATGCCTATGACCCCGCTAAGAACGAACAGCTGAAGGCAGCAATCCGCAGCGCGAAAAAATGCGCGATCCCAGAAACATACGTCAAGCGCGTGCTGGATTATGCCAAACAGGGCCACACGTCGATTGAATTCCCGACCTACGACACAGACTGGGATTCCGAAGCCTATTCGTCGGTATCGGGCCAGAACTCCAACAACTCGATCCGTGTGACCAACGCGTTCTTGCATGCCGTCGAAAAAGACGCCGATTGGGAACTGCTGGACCGCACCACAGGGCGCGTGTCGAAAACCATCCGCGCCCGTGATCTGTGGGAACAGGTCGGCCACGCGGCATGGGCCTGCGCGGATCCGGGCATCCAGTACCACGACACGGTCAACGACTGGCACACCTGCCCAGAAGACGGCGCGATCCGCGGATCAAACCCTTGTTCAGAATACATGTTCCTGGACGACACGGCCTGTAACCTTGCGTCGATGAACCTACTGACCTTCCTGCAAGACGGTGAGTTTATGGTCGAAGACTATATGCACGCCTCGCGTCTGTGGACTGTTACGCTGGAAATTTCGGTGATGATGGCGCAGTTCCCGTCCAAGGAAATCGCGCAGCGGTCCTATGACTTCCGCACGCTGGGTCTGGGCTATGCCAACATTGGCGGTCTGCTGATGAATATGGGCTTTAGCTACGACAGCGACGAGGGCCGAGCGCTATGTGGTGCGCTGACCGCGATCATGACCGGCGTATCTTATGCAACCTCGGCCGAGATGGCCGGTGAATTGGGGGCCTTCCCGGGCCATGCCAAGAATGCCGACCACATGCTGCGCGTCATCCGCAACCACCGCAACGCGGCATATGGAAATGCAGACGGCTACGATGCACTTTCGGTCAAGCCTGTACCGCTGGATCATGCGAACTGCCCTCAAGCCAACCTGATCGCCATTGCAACGGCAACATGGGACGAGGCCTTGCGCCTTGGTGAAAAGCACGGGTATCGCAACGCCCAAACGTCTGTGATCGCGCCCACGGGCACCATCGGTCTGGTCATGGATTGCGACACCACCGGGATCGAGCCTGACTTTGCGCTGGTGAAATTCAAGAAACTCGCGGGCGGTGGTTATTTCAAGATTATTAACCAATCCGTACCTGCAGCGCTTGAAAAGCTCGGCTACGGATCTGCCCAGATCGAAGAGATGGTAAGCTATGCCGTCGGTCACGGCACCATCGGAAACGCACCAGCGATCAACCACACCACGTTGGTTGGCCACGGTTTCGGTCCCAATGAGCTGGCCAAGATCGACGCGGCGCTGGCGCAGGCCTTTGACATCCGCTTTGTCTTTAACCAGTGGACCCTTGGCGAGGAGTTCTGCACCCAAGTCCTTGGCATCCCTGCCGAAAAGCTGAATGATCCGACGTTTGACCTGCTGAAATCTTTGGGCTTCTCCAAGAAAGACATCGAAGCAGCCAACGATCACGTTTGCGGCACAATGACCCTGGAAGGCGCGCCATTCCTCAAACCTGAACATTACAGCATCTTTGACTGTGCCAATCCCTGCGGCAAGAAGGGCAAGCGCTACCTGTCTGTGAATAGCCATATCTACATGATGGCCGCAGCACAGTCGTTTATCTCGGGGGCGATCTCCAAGACGATCAACATGCCAAACGACGCCACCATCGAAGACTGCCAAAGCGCGTACGAGCTTTCCTGGTCCCTCGGGGTGAAAGCCAACGCGCTCTACCGTGACGGATCGAAACTGTCGCAGCCCCTGGCTTCTGCGCTGGTCGAAGATGACGACGAGGCGGCAGAAACGCTGGAATCCGGCACCGCCCACGAGAAGGCTGTCGTACTGGCTGAAAAGATCGTCGAAAAAGTTATCGTCAAAGAGATCATTAAATCGCACCGCGAAAAGATGCCTCAGCGGCGCAAGGGCTATACCCAAAAGGCCAATGTGGGCGGGCACAAAGTCTATCTGCGCACCGGTGAATACGAAGACGGCTCCTTGGGCGAGATCTTTATCGACATGCACAAGGAAGGCGCGGGCTTCCGCGCGATGATGAACAATTTTGCCATCGCCGTGTCCGTGGGCCTGCAATACGGTGTCCCGCTCGAGGAATTCGTTGACGCGTTCACCTTCACCAAGTTCGAACCCGCCGGCATGGTGCAAGGCAATGACAGCATCAAGAACGCGACCTCGATCCTGGACTATGTGTTCCGCGAACTGGCCGTGTCTTATTTGGATCGGACCGATCTGGCCCATGTCCAGCCTGAAGGTGCCAGCTTTGACAGCATCGGACGCGGAGATCAGGAGAGCGTTGCGAACGTCTCAGAACTCTCGGAAACTGCGGCAACGCGGTCACTGGAAGTTCTCAGGCAGATCAGCTCTACCGGTTATCTGCGCAACCGGATGCCGCAAGATTTGGTCTTGCTGCAAGGCGGGCAGGGGCCGGGCGGCACCCAGACCCTGGACCGTGCGATGCCACAGGCTGTGCAGCACTCCGCCTCCACGACCATGGGGTCAACCACTGCGGTCTCGAGCAGCGCAGTCAGCATGGACGCACGGGTAAAGGCAAAGATGCAAGGCTACGAGGGCGAAGCCTGTGGCGAATGCGGAAACTACACTCTGGTCCGCAACGGCACCTGCATGAAGTGCAACACCTGCGGCGGCACATCCGGCTGCAGCTAAGCCAAGTTGAGCGGGTGTGTTAAAAAGCCAAGCATATGAAGCCCATTTCGAGTGTTTCGGCGGCCATTTACAGGCTGATTAACGCCCAGTTCGCGTAAGTTGTTGATTTTATTCACGCGGGCTGGGGGCAGATCCTTTATGGAGTTTGATGGTCTAGTACAGCAATCACGGAGGGGAACGAGACATCTTTTGGGGGCATGTGGGTACAAACGGAATAGCATCGAGCCCTAGTGCGGCTTCAAGATCTTAGCAGTTTCGAAATGAGAAAAGAGATAGTTTCTTCTCTCATTCCATCGAACAGGGGGCCGGTGCGCAAGCCCCTAGCGACGGCCAAGCCGCAGGCATAAAACAAACGAGTGGTAAACGATGTGCTTGGCTATGAGAAACTTAGGGTGCCCTCCGGGCACCTTTTTTCGTTTCTATACCAACAAGCAATAGCGCTATGGAATTCGCAGTGTGGTGATAGATTGAACTTTGATAGCTAATTCTGAGTAATAAGGTCCGCATTGCACTCGAAATCCGCGCTGCTGCTCAGCGAACGTCGGTGTCTACGACTTGATTTTTGGAGCTAGTGCAAGGGTGTAAAGTTTCTTCATTTTGGAAATGGCTGTGAAATACAGAATCATCAAACACTTTTCGTAATTACCTAAAATTTGGTCCTCGGGTTTTGAAGTTCGTTCCATATCTTGCCATAGGTTTGGTATCTTTTGAGTGTAGGATGTTGGTTTAACTATATGATAGTAAATGAGTTTTACCAATATAATGAGTATACTTGATAAATAATCCGTCTCAGTGCATCATTTTTTTGTCAGATATCTGAGTCTGGCGAGGGGAGTGCTTTGGCCCAAGCGGCTAAAGCGAGGAGGAGGAAAGTGATGCAGAAAAATAATCTAATAAAGGTGGCCGCTGCGCTAAGTTTAATGTCAGCCGCTGGGGTTGCTCAGGCCGATACAATGCGGATCGCCCACGGGTTCCCGGCTCAATCAATTGTAGATGATACCTTTAAAACGCTCGCGCAACATGTCGAAGAAAATACTGATCTTGATACCGAAGTTTTCGCGCTAACGGTGCTGGATCTCAAACAAGCTTCACCAGGGCTAAGGTAATCCCCCCATTTTTAATGGGGTCCAACCGTAGAATTCAGGCGGCTGTTTTCAGTTTCATGGCGGGTGTCATGCCGCCGATACCCATGTTGGGTCGCTCGTTGTTGTAAGTCCAGAGCCATTCAGTTGCTTGGTCTTGTGCCTCCTCAATGGTTTCGAAGATGTATTGCCCGAGCCATTCGCCGCGAACGGTGCGGTTATAGCGCTCAATGTAGGCATTCTGTTGTGGCTTGCCCGGCTGG
>NZ_FNJD01000014.1 GCF_900103185.1 Sulfitobacter litoralis | reverse complement strand
ATGCGAGTTCATGGAGGCGGCTGAGAATGTAGTGCTGATCGGGGGCCCTGGAACGGGAAAATCGCATGTCGCTACCGCCCTCGGCATTCAAGCAATCGAGCATCATCGCAAGCGTGTGCGCTTCTTCTCCACGGTCGAGTTGGTCAATGCGTTGGAGCAGGAAAAGGCCCAAGGCAAGGCAGGAAAGATCGCCGAGGCGCTGGTGAAAGCCGATTTGTTGATCTTGGATGAGCTGGGATATCTGCCGTTCAGCGCTTCGGGTGGCGCGTTGCTGTTCCACCTTCTGAGTAAACTCTACGAGCGCACCAGCGTCGTTATCACAACCAACCTGAGCTTTAGCGAATGGGCCAGCGTGTTCGGTGATGCCAAGATGACCACCGCGCTCCTCGACCGCCTCACACATCGTTGCCACATTCTCGAGACCGGCAATGACAGCTATCGGTTCAAGGCCAGCTCGGCGACAGCCAAACAAAAACGAAAGGAGAAAGCGGCATTGACGCCATCATAAAGCAAAGAACATAACAACTGGGTGGGTCAAGTCTCGGTGAAAATGCCGGGTCAGTTCTCAGTGACAATCAACACAGTATCCGACAGAACGCGCATTCTTTCATGCATTCACAGAAGCGACTGCACGTCCGCAATCTGCCGACTATATGACCCCCCACATGGTTGACAAATTCCTATCCAGCACCTCGATGCCGAAGGGTGATCGGTCGCAGGCTGACATTCGAAAATGGGCGCTTCGGTTTGCTGATCATTTCAAGGATGCGCCTGCGGTCATCTTTGAAGAACGCGGGTCACGTGGCGAAATGAACGCGTGGCGCGCTCTTTGGAAGCACTCTCCAAAACAGCATGATATGTCAGGCGTTCATGCCGTCCGTATGCTCAATTGGGCAGTATCAGAAGGCAAACTTTCCGAACACCACTGCCACAAGCTGCACCGGCTCTATGATGTCGATCGCTCTGAAATTGTCTGGACGCAAGGTGATCGTGAGGCCTTTGATGCGATTGCGCCTGAATGGGCTCGTCGCATTCTCTGTGCAGCATGTGAAACTGGCCTACGCCCTGCGGATCTGATCAAGCTGACGTCAGCCCATGTTGAACTGACCCCGCTTGGCCGTCGCCTACGCGTCAGGACCAACAAGCGTAAGCGGCTGGCCCACATTCCAATTACACCCACAATGGCCAAGGTGATCGACACGACGCCGTCTGGCCAATTGTTGATACTCACGAATGCCAATGGCAACGCCCTGACCCCACACCGCGCGTCTGAGGGTGTCCGTCAGTGGCGCGACAAAGCCAAGCTTTCCGATGACCTGCGCCTCTACGATGCGCGCGGGACAGCTGCAACGCGGCTCTTGAACTCGGATCTATCTCTTGCGGAAATCGCTAACCACATGGGCTGGTCGGTGCGCTACGCGGCAAATGTAATCGAGAACTACGCCCGAGTTTCGCCTGACGAAACCGACGCCGTTTTGATCAAGCTAGCAAAGGCAAAAGGGGGCAATTCATGAACAAAACTGTAAACGCACCTGTAAACGGAGCACCCCTCGCAATGACCAAAGACACACAAGCCATTGAAAATAAATGGAGGCGAGTAGGAGAATCGAACTCCTGTACACGGATTTGCAATCCGCTGCGTAACCACTCCGCCAACTCGCCTCGGCCGCCTTGGCGGCGGCAATCATTCGGGCCGTGAGCCCCAATGCGTTTGGCGCTTATCCCGATTTTTGTGGGAAATGTCTAGCCCAGTTTAGAGCAAAACGGCGGGAAAAATATCTCCCGCCGTCCAAGGGTCAGTTAAACCGAGATGACCGGCTTATCGCCTTCTTCCGGCGCGTCGAGTTGCAGGTGGTGATCCTCAAGGATCAGGATGTTTTCCACCCCGACAACCGCGCTTTTGGTCTTGTAGCCGATGACGTCCTCGATCTCCATTTCGGGGTTCCGCGCCATCAGGATGGTCTCTTCGGAAGAGAAGTTGGTCAGACCGCGTGCAAACTCGTTGCCCTGCTCGTCATAGACGTGCAGCACGTCACCTTTCGAAAACTCGCCTTGGATCGACACGAGGTCATCACGTTGCAAGCCGCGCTCCTTGGCCGTGATCGCACGGACAGCTTCGTCAGAAACAACAAGTGTACCGGCGACCTGCAAACGGTTGCTGAGCCAGATCATCAAAGGCGAAGCCCCCCTCCCCGAGGCCAGACAACGGGTGTGGCGGCGTTCGTTGTTCAGTACCGAGGAAATCGGGCGTTCGATGATGCCGTCGGCGATGATCGTCTCGACCCCGGCGTTTTGGGCCATATTGGCTGCCAGCATCTTGGTTAGCATGCCGCCGCTGCCCAATTCGCTAATGCTCTTGGTGGATTCGAGGTGCTCGGACACGTCCTCGATTTCTTCGATGAACTGCGCGCCGGGTTCCGACGGATCGCGGTCATACAGGCCTTCGACGCTGGTCAGAATGATCAGGTGATCCGCTTCGACCATCTGGGCGACCTTGGCCGAGAGACGGTCATTGTCCCCGACTTTCAGATCGCGCGTGGCGATAGAGTCGTTTTCGTTGATGATGGGAAGGATCTGGTTTTCAAACAGCCGCAGCATGGTGTTCTTGATGTTCAAAAAGCGACGGCGTTCCTCCATATCTTCGACGGTCACCAGCATCTGTGCCACGTCAAAGTTATATTCGTTCGCAACCTGACGATAGGCATTCATCAGCAGCGGCTGGCCACAGGCGGCAGCGGCTTGCTTGTCCAGAATACCGGCTTCCTCAGGGCGTTTGCCGATCATGTTCAGGCCAAGCGCGACCGACCCCGAAGAGGTCAGGATGATCTCGTAGCCCTGGTCCTGAAGGTCCCCCAAATCCGCCATAAGTCCGTTCATGAAAGCATAGCGCAATGTCAGCTTTTCTTCATTGGCCAGTAGGCTGGATCCGATTTTAACGACGATACGTTTCTTCTTGGACACGAGGAGATTTCTCCAGTTTAGTGTTAAGTTTCAATGCGTCATCGCACGCGGCACGAAATGCCGCGATGCAGAAAGACGCTGTGATTCGGTGATGTATAACATGTGGACACCAAGCATTTGCAACCGCCAAGCCTGAACGCGCGGGATTACGCCACGCTCAAGAGGTGGTTTGCAGCCCCTCTAGGGCGCGACGGGTCAGCGCGGGAATTTCACTCGGACGATGGTCTTCGCGCCCCACGTAGACATGCACAAAGAACCCTTCGGCAGAGGCCGTGTCGTCGTCATTCTTGAACAGGCCTAGTTCCATCCGCACAGAGCTTTTGCCAAGTTGCGCCACCCGTAAACCTGCGGTCACACGGTCAGGAAATTTCATTTCCCCAAAATACCGACAGCCGGTTTCAACCACGAGCCCGAACACCGGGCTGGTCTGCGGATCCAACAATCCGCGTTCGATCAACCACCCATTCACGGCCGTATCAAACAGCGCGTAATGGACGACATTATTCATATGCCCATAGGCGTCATTGTCGTTCCAGCGGGTCTGCAACGGATAGAAATCGGCATAATCAGCCCGCGTGGCAGCAGGTACGCGAGCGGCCATTACCAAGCCGCCTCATAGATCGCTTGGGCGTCGGCCTGCGTGACATCGCGCGGATTGTTGACCAGCAAACGCGCCTGCACCATCGCATCTTCGGCCATCTTGGGGATTGCACTTTGTGGAATATTCACGTCGCGCAGACGCTGGGGAAGCCCGAGCCTGGCGGACAGGTCCGAGACCGCATCGATAAAGGCTGCCGTACGGGCCTGACTGCCCTCGACATCTGCCAGTGCAGGGAAGGCATCTGCAGCGATCTCGGCGTAGACACTGCCGGCATTTGGCGCGTTGAACCGAAGTACATGAGGCAGCACCAGCGCGTTGGAAAGCCCGTGCGGGATGTGAAAGGTGCCGCCGATGGGATAGGCCAGCGCATGCACCGCCGCGACAGGAGAATTAGCGAAAGCCTGACCCGCCAACATGGATCCCAACAACATTGCACCGCGGGCGTCGACATTGCTGCCGTCAGCCACCACGGCTTCGATATTGGCCCCAAGCAAGCGCAAAGCTTCGCGGGCGAGCAGCTTGGACACGGGGTTGTTGTTCGCATTGACCGACGCGTAGGATTCGATCGCGTGGACCATCGCATCGACCCCCGTTGCCGCCGTAATCGGCGCAGGCAGTCCAACCGTCAGGGACGCGTCCAGAATGGCCATGTCAGGCAGGATCACAGGAGACGACACGCCGCGCTTTTCCTCTGCGCCGACGGTGATGATCGACACGGGCGTGACCTCGGATCCGGTACCAGCGGTCGTGGGGATCAGCACCAGCGGCAAGCGCGGCCCTTTCGCCTGCCCTACCCCCCACGCCGCATCCAGGTCCTCGTCAGAGCCAAGCAGAAGCGCCACCAGCTTGGCCACGTCTTGCGATGATCCGCCGCCAAAGCCAATGACACCCGTGGCCCCTGCGGACCGCCCTGCCTCGACTGCGCGCATCAGTGTCTCGCGCGAGGGGTCCGCCTCTACCTCATCAAAGATGGTAACCTGATGACCCGCCTTTTCCAGCGCGTCGATACAAGGATCACATAGACCAAGCTGGCGCAAACCGGGGTCCGTGATGAGCAGGCAGGCCTCGCCCAACAGACTGCCTGCCAGCTCTGCGATACGCACAGCGGCGCCGTTTTCGAATACGACGGATTTGGTGGTGTTGAATACAAAAGGGTTCATATGCCCGCGCTTCTCCCATAGCTGCCCGCAGCATTCCTCCGCGCTGCGATTTGAGGGCATTAAAGGGAATAAAGCCGCACGCGCATAGCCACTATTTCGGTTTCTTTTTTCGCTCTGCGAAACTGGGCGGTGATGCAGCGCCGGTCGCTTCGCTCGCAAAAAAATGCCCCCCCAAGTCTGGATTTTGTGAACGCCCTCCCCTTGCAGTCGAGTGGCTAAATCCGGTCTTGATGCTGTTTCGAACGGTACCGGCACACATCGTTACGGCAGGCGGCGCACTTCGTGGGTTTGGCTGCGCAGATATTCCATCACCGCGGGGCGAACCGACTGGTCCCCACGATCCCGCGCGGCATAGATGACCTCGCGAATTTCGTTCAGATCAGACCGCAACAGCATGCTTTTGACCGGCCCAATAGAAGCAGGACGCATGGAAAGAGTGGTGATCCCGATCGCGGCAAAACACAGTGCCTCAACGGGGCGGCCCGCATCCTCGCCACAAAACGACAACGGTGTTCCGGTTTCACGGCAGCGGCCAACGATGTTTTCAAGAAAGGTCAGGAAACTGACGTTCAATGTGTCATAACGGCGGCGCACGAGTTCATTCTCGCGATCGGCTGCGAAAAAGAACTGCTTGAGATCGTTGCCACCGATCGACAGAAATTCAACTTCTTCGAAAAACTTCTTTGGGGCAAAGGCAAGCGACGGGGTCTCCAGCATCGCGCCCACTTCGATCTGCGACGGCAGCACGTGACCCAATCGGGCCTCGCGGGCAAGCGTCTTGTCCATCTCGGCACGGGCAGCGCGGTATTCTTCGAACTGTGCGACAAAGGGGAACATCACCGACAGCGGGCGTCCGTTTGCGGCCCGGATCAACGCTTGCAACTGCATCCGCATCATACCCGGTTTGTCTAGTCCCACGCGGATCGCACGCCACCCCAACGCGGGGTTCGGTTCGTCATTGGGCTTCATATAGGGCAGCACTTTGTCCGACCCGATGTCCAGCGTCCGGAAAACCACCCGCTTGCCAGTCGCGGCATCCAGCACACGGCTGTACAACGCTGACAGCTCGGACCGTTTGGGCATCTGGCTGCGTACAAGAAACTGCAGCTCGGTGCGGAACAACCCCACACCTTCGGCCCCCGACCCCTCTAGCGAGGGCAGGTCAGCCATCAGCCCCGCATTCATATGCAGACCGACCGTGGTGCCGCATTTGGTGATCGCTGCTTTGTCGCGGATCGAGGCATATCGTTCCTGCGCCTCGGCCTGCATCGCGATCTTGTCACGAAATGCAGAGGCGACGGTTTCATCGGGGCGCAGGTGCACCACACCTTGTTCACCGTCGACCATGATCCGATCACCGTTTAGCGCGTCATTGGTCACGCGCGCGGCGTGAACAATCAGCGGAATCGCCAGCGCCCGCGCGACAATCGCGGCATGGCTACCGACCGATCCACCTTCCAACACGATACCGCGCAGAGAGCGGCCATATTCCAGCAGTTCCGCCGGCCCGATATTACGCGCAACCAAAATTGGGTCGGCGGGCATCTCTGCCCCGGTGTTTGAGCCCTGCCCGGTCAGAATACGCAGCAAACGGTTGCTCAGGTCATCCAGATCGGACAGCCGTTCGCGCAGGTAGGCGTCAGCGGCCTGCCCCATACGGGCACGCGCCAAGGATTGTTCTTTTTCGACAGCCGCCTCGGCGGACAGACCGCGGCCGATGTCTTCCTCCATCCGACGCAACCAGCCTTTGGAGTTGGCGAACATCCGGTAGGCTTCAAGCACTTGCTGCTGGTCCTTGTCGCCCCCCGCCATCGCCATCATCTGGTCTACGCTGACGCGCAGATCGTCAACGGCTTCGTTCAGGCGGGCGGTTTCGACCACGGGATCGTCCGCTACCAGCTTTGACACAACGACGCGCGGTTCGTGCAACCAGACGTGGCCTTCGGCGACGCCTTCTTGGGCAACGGTGCCGCGCAGCAGGACCGGCTGACTGTGGCGCGCCGACATCGCGGCTCCTTCACCGACAAAGGCCCCCAGTTCGGTCATCTCGGCCAGCACCATGGCGACCACTTCCAGCGCGTAAACTTCGTCGGCTGAAAATTCCCGGGCAGCTTTGGATTGGACAACCAGAACGCCCAGCATTTCACCCAAGCGCTGCACCGGTATACCCAGAAAGCTTGAATACAGCTCTTCGCCCGTTTCCGGCATAAAGCGGAAACCGGGGGCCTGCGGGGCATTTGGCGTGTTTATAATACGTTTGCGCTTAGCAACGCGACCGACCAGCCCTTCGCCCATCTTCATGCGCGTTTCGTGAACCGCGTCGGCTTTCAGCCCTTCGGTCGCACAAAGCTCCAGCGTGTCTTCGTCGCGAAAAAGGTAGATAGAGCAGACTTCGCAGCCCATCGAAGACGCAATCAGATGCGTGATCTTATCCAGCCGCGCCTGCCCTGCGTCATCACTGGCCATGGCATCGCGCAGACGCCCCAGCAGCTTGCGGCTTTCTGTCTCTATCCCATCAGCCATGCGATCAATTCCCCCCGGCGATGCCAGCTTAGATCACAGGCGCGTCGAAAATGAAACGCCTGTTATCATTGACATCTATCATCTGCTTTTTGGGGCAGGAAGATGCGTTTTCCCCCGAGGCGGGAAAACGCAGCGATCCACATGGGCGATACGCCTGCGATTTAAGCAGCTTTGTCGAGCTCGAACGCGTCATGCAGCGCCTGAACGGCCAGCTCCATGTATTTGCGGTCGATCAGCACAGAGATTTTGATCTCGGAAGTTGTGATGACCTTGATGTTCACGCCCTCGTTCGACAGCACTTGGAACATCTTGGCCGCGACGCCGGTATGGCTGCGCATGCCGATGCCCACGACCGACACTTTGGCCACATCCGTGTCTGCGATCAGATCGTCAAAATTCAGCTCGCCCGATTTTTTCGCGGCATCAATCGCTGCCTCGGCGCGTTTAATCTGATCGACAGGGCAAGACCACGTCATATCGGTGCGCCCCTCTTCCGAGATGTTCTGAACGATCATGTCGACGTTCACGCCACCTTCGCTCAGCGCGGTAAAGATCGCGGCGGCAATGCCGGGGCGATCCGCCACCGAAACCAGCGTCATCTTTGCTTCGTCACGCGAAAACGCGATACCGGATACTACATTGCTTTCCATAATTTCCTCCTCGGCGCAGACCAGCGTTCCAGCCTCGTCTGATTGTTCTTCAAAACTGCTTAATACACGCAGCTTGACCTTGTAACGCATCGCCAGTTCAACCGACCGGGTTTGCAGGACCTTAGCCCCCAGCGACGCCAGTTCCAGCATCTCTTCAAAGGCGATCTTGTCTAGTTTACGCGCCTTGGCACTGACCCGCGGGTCGGTGGTGTAAACCCCGTCCACATCCGTATAGATGTCGCAACGCTCTGCATCAAAGGCAGCGGCAAAAGCGACCGCGGTGGTGTCTGATCCGCCACGCCCCAGCGTGGTGATCCGGCCCTCGGGGGAAACGCCCTGAAAGCCCGCGACAACCGCAACGCGCATGCCCTCGCCGAATTTGGTCATGATATTTGCGGGCGGAATGTCTTCGATCCGCGCAGACGAATGCGCCGAGGTCGTCTTGACCGGCACTTGCCACCCCTGCCAGCTGCGCGCCGGTACGTCCATTTCCTGCAATGTCAACGCCATCAGGCCTGCGGTCACGTTCTCGCCGGACGATACGACAGCGTCATATTCACGCGCATCATACATCGGAGAGGTCTCGTTTACCCAGCCGACCAGCTCGTTCGTCTTTCCGGACATGGCAGAAACGATGACAATCACGTCATAGCCCTTGGCCACTTCGACGCCCACGCGTTTGGCCGCGCGGCGGATACGGTCCAAAGTGGCCACCGACGTGCCACCAAACTTCATCACCAGAACAGGCATATGTCCCCCGTTGCAAAACTCCGGCGCGGTGTACGCGCAAGCGCCGCCCTTAGCAAGCCCGCAGGCCGCTGGGAGTGCACAGGTATACAACACGGGGCCCGCCCCTGTTCAGCCGGTCCTAAGAGGTGGAGCGTTTGGCCCGGAACGGCAGTGGCGTCAGCGGGATACCTTCTTCGATCAGGGCGACAGCTTCGTCCAGACGGGCTTCGCCATAGATCGACCGGTCAGGCGCATCGCCAAGATGCATGGCGCGGGCTTCTTTAACGAAATTGTTGCCGACATATTCCGACGAAGATTCGACTTTTTTGCGCAAGGCTTTCAACGCCTTTTCCAGCTCACTTTGCGGTTTCGAGAGGACGGGCACCGCCGTGTCCGGCTTCGTGTCATCCTTAGGGCTGTTTGTGCGGGCGTCGCCGGTCGAGACACGCGGGGCCATCATGCCTTTGGTAACCTCGGGCGACCCGCATATCGCACATGTCAAATGCCCCGCCTGCGCCAGCGCATCAAAGGCGGCGGCAGATTTGAACCAGCTTTCGAACTGGTGGTCGCGTTCACACTTCAGCGAAAACTTGATCATCGCGCCCGCAGGCATCCTCTCGTCGTTAAGGTATCTAAAATGGGGGTGCGATCCGGCCCCGTCAAGCGGCTTAGCTTCGCCCGCGCGGATCAAAATCGCGGATCATCCGCGCCAGCTCGGGCTCGGACACCAGTTTGGCAGCCTTCTTGCGCGACATCCATTTGCGTCGCCGCTGACCCGCTTCGGGATATTTATCGGCCAATATCTTGACCTCGATCGGGTAGAGCATGGCGAGGACAGGCAACTGCGCAGTGTCGTCCATCGCCTTGAGGTATGCATAGACGCCCAGACAGCCCCCCGTGACGCGCCCCCTGACGCCTGCCTCTTCCCACGCCTCGCGTGCGGCGGCTGCACCGGGGGTCTTGGCATCCATCGGCCAGCCCTTTGGCACGATCCAGCGTTTTGCCCCCCGAGAGGTAATCAGCAGCACCTGCACCTTGCCTTGACGCACGCGATAGCACAGCGCCGCGAACTGGGTTCTTACCTCTCCCTTGCGGGCACCTTGCAGGGATATGGGCAACTGTTTCATGCGAGGAATTCTGTCTCCGAAGATGGTGCATCAAGAAAAGCCTACCCGTGCCAAGTTGACAAGACCCGTCGCCCTTGCACGCCCCAACCGCTTGACTGATACTGCGCGGATGAAACGTTTTTTGCCTCATGTCGTTGCAGTGTTACTGCCCACCCTCGCGATGGCCGAGCAGCCTTCGGTGACCGTCTTTGCCGCTGCCAGCCTGCGCGGCGCGCTGGACGAGGTCGCGCGCGGCTATAACGGTGATGTGGCGCTATCCTTTGGCGGATCGGGCACCATGGCGCGGCAGGTTGATGCGGGGGCCCCTGCCGATGTGGTCCTGCTGGCCGCGCCGGTCTGGATGGACTGGCTGCGCGATCGCGGCGCGGTTGATCCCGACGCCGTGGTTGATCTGCTGGGCAATGCGTTGGTGTTGATCGCCCCCGCCGACAGCGACATCGCACCCGACCCTGCCGATCTGGCAGGTGCCCTTGGCGATGCACGGCTGGCTATGGGGCAGCGCGACGCTGTGCCCGCTGGTATCTATGCGCGTGAATGGTTCGAAAAGACCGGACAATGGGAAGCCATCTCTGCGCATTTGGCAGAAACAGATAACGTGCGCAGCGCCCTTGCTCTTGTTGCACGGGCAGAGACGCCGCTTGGTGTGGTCTACTGCACCGACGCTATGGCAGAGCCGCAGGTTCGCATCGTCTATGACATCCCAAAGGATACACACAGCCCGATCACCTACCCTGCCGCGGCTCTGACGGACAGCGGGGCCGCCTTCATGGCGCATCTGCGCTCGGAGGGGGCACGTGCGGTCTTTGCCCGCTACGGCTTCGAGCCGCGGCCCGAATGACGGTAGACGCCGCCGCATGGGACGCGCTGCGCCTGTCGCTTTGGGTGGCCTGTTGGGCGACACTGCTGGCAATACCGCTTGCGCTTTGGGTGGCGTGGTTGCTGGCGCGACGTGAGTTCTGGGGCAAGGCGCTGCTGAATGCCGCCGTGCACCTGCCGCTGGTTTTGCCGCCTGTGGTGACGGGCTATCTGTTGCTGATGGCGTTCGGGCGGAACGCGCCCTTGGGCCGTGCGCTGGACGCAATCGGGCTTCAACTGGCGTTCCATTGGTCCGGCGCGGTGCTGGCCGCGATCATCATGGGGTTCCCGCTGATGGTCCGTGCCATGCGGCTGGCGATAGAGGCGGTGGACCCCAGGCTCGAGGACGCCGCTGCCACGCTCGGCGCCCCCCGCGCGGCGGTTTTCGTCCGTGTCACCCTGCCCCTGATCTTGCCCGGTGTGCTGGCGGGGACCGTGATGGGCTTTGCCAAAGCCATGGGCGAGTTTGGGGCCACGATCACCTTTGTCGCCAATATCCCCGGCCAGACGCAAACCCTGCCAAGCGCCATCTGGGCCGCGCTGCAAATTCCCGGTGGCGAGGGTCAGGCCGTGGCGATGGTGCTTATGTCATCGGTCATCGCAGTAAGCGCTGTGCTTTTGTCCGAGGTGCTGGCCCGCCGCGTCGCAAAACGGATTGCAGGCGCATGACGCTCTCGCTGTCCCTGTCGCACCGCTTTGACGGCTTTGCGCTGGACCTCGCGCTTGAAGCCGGGCCGGGCATCACTGCGCTGTTTGGCCGGTCGGGGGCCGGAAAATCGACCGTGATCAACGCGGTTGGGGGGCTTTTGCAGCCTGACCGCGGGCGCGTCGTGATCGACGGAGAGGTGCTGATGGACACCGAAGGCGGCATCTATGTGCCCCCGCATAAACGCCGCCTTGGCACCGTATTTCAGGACGCGCGGCTGTTCCCGCATCTAACCGTGGCACAGAACCTGATGTTTGGGGCCCGCTATGCGCCGCGCGGCAGCACCGGCCCCGCCCAAAAGGATGTGGTCGCCCTGTTGGGCCTAGAAACCTTGCTGGCCCGCGCCCCTGCCACCCTGTCGGGCGGCCAGAAACAGCGGGTCGCCTTGGGACGTGCCTTGCTAAGCCACCCGCGCATGCTGCTGATGGATGAACCGCTGGCCAGTCTTGATGGGCCGCGCAAGCAAGAGATTTTGCCCTTTCTTGAACGTCTGCGCGACGGGCCGCTGGGGCTGCCGATCCTGTATGTCAGCCACGCGGTGGACGAGATCGCGCGGCTGGCCGATACGCTGGTGCTGATCCAGAATGGCCAGGTGCAGGCGCAGGGCCCGCTGTTCGATGTCATGTCAGACCCCGCCGCCGTGCCCCTGCTTGGTGTCCGCGAGGCGGGTGCGGTGATCGAGGCGGATGTCCTTGAGCATGGGAATGACGGGATCACGACCCTGCGGATCAGCGCCGGAGAGCTAGAGTTGCCCGGCGTGCACGCCGATGCCGGTGCGCGCGTGCGACTGCGGGTTCTGGCCCAGGATGTGATCCTGTCCCTGACCCGCCCCGAGGGGCTGAGCTCGGTCAATGTGCTGCCCGTCACGGTCGAGGCGGTTCACCCCGGCGACGGTCCGGGCGCAGCCATTGCCCTGCGGGCGGGACGCGACCGGTTGCTTAGCCGCGTGACCGCCCGCGCTGTTGCCGAACTGGGGCTGGTACCGGGCATGACTTGCTATGCGATCCTCAAGGCCACCACAGTCGCGCCGGGCAGCATCGGACGCTAGGCGATCTTGCGCAGCCCGACCTTAGCGCGCAGCCGCTCGACCAGTTCTTCGTGGGGCACATCCGCATCAATCGCCAGCTTGCGCAGCCCGAAATGCACATGGGCCATATCTTCGTAATAGCTGGTATAGGCATAGTTGGTCGCTGCACCGGCCACCGCCCCCAGCACCGGCACCGCCTGCGCGGCCAGCTTCTGCCCCAAGACCAGCGCCAGACGCGGTGCCACTTTGGCAATCACCGCCTGCATGGCCCGCCCACTTAACGCGACCCGTGCCGATAGAAACGCCAGATCGGCCCCGTCATCCTCTGACAACGGCCCCGCGGCGCTGAACACCTGCACGCAATCGAATTGCACGTTTTCCGCATGGGCATCGAACCCGTGTTCGACCGCAACGCCCTGAATGACGCGCAGCAGCAGCGTGGTCGTCACCGGCAGTTCTGCCAGCGCCGTGGGCAAACCACCTGCACCGCCCGCAGCCCCCATTGCCGCGCTCACTGCAATGTTCAACCAACTTTTCTGATCCGGCACCATCGACCGTGTCGTGGTCGCAGCCTTCATCGCCTGGCCCAGCGCCTTGACGGTTGCGCTTTCAAGATTGCGCCGTATCGGCGATGGTAGTTTGTCGATGAGGCCTTCGGCGCTACCGCCGATGACATTCAACACGTTGATCCCCACCCCGCCCGCACTCTTGTAGCGCTTGGCGATCTGGTCCAGCCGTGCCTCTACATCAATGGTGCTGGGTAGGTTGCTTTCGATTTGCATTTTCCGGAGCCTCTGCCTGTTTCGCTAGAATGTGGGCTAATGCCTCGCCACTTTCAATGTGGCCAAGCAGTGACATCCCCTGAAATGCCCTCCCATGCGCCTTCTACCAGCGCACGGCCAAGCACCCGTTCAGGATTTGTCGGCGGCGGCATCACCACCTCGGACAGCAAACTGAACCCGAACCGGTTGTAGTAAGGCGCATCCCCCACAAGCATCACCCGCGACCACCCCAGTGGGGCCGCCTGCGCGAGGCTCCCTTCGATCAGCAACGCGCCGAGCCCTTCGCCCTGACGCGTGGGGTGCACAGCAACCGGCCCCAACAACAGCGCGGGATGGGTGGCAATACAGACTGGCCAATAGCGAATAGCCCCGGCAAGGATACCACCCGCGTCACGTGCCACATGGTTCAGCCCTGCCACCGGCGGCACGCCATCACGCAGGCGATAGGACGACAGCGCC
Organism: Sulfitobacter litoralis; assembly: GCF_900103185.1. Lineage (GTDB taxonomy): Bacteria > Pseudomonadota > Alphaproteobacteria > Rhodobacterales > Rhodobacteraceae > Sulfitobacter > Sulfitobacter litoralis. Next base: position 80,047 of record NZ_FNJD01000014.1, on the reverse strand, counting down.
TCGCGCCCGGGCGCAAAGCAGGTGTCGTATAATGCTTCGACTTCCCAGCGATCTGCGGCCGTCTCGGGGGTGATGTGATACAAGGCGTGGCCCTCTGGACGGTTTTCCTGTGGCGCTGCCTTTATCATGGCGCTAGCCATAGGTGCAAACCATGAGGAGATTTTGATGTTCTACCGCCCGCAAGATGGCCACCCGCTGCCCCATAATCCGTTCAACGCGATTGTCACACCGCGCCCCATCGGATGGATTTCAACCCGCGATGCGGACGGGAACGACAATCTGGCCCCCTACTCCTTTTTCAATGGTGTTGCCTATACGCCGCCACAGGTGATGTTTGCGTCAACCGGCACCAAAGCCGATGTGGACGGGACCAAGGACAGCATGGCGAATATCCGTGAAACCGGCGTCTTCTGTGTTAACATTGTTGAATATGCGATGCGCGATGCGATGAACGCTTCTTCGGCCACACTGCCTCATGGAGCCGATGAATTCGGTCATGCGGGGATCGAAAAAGCGGACTGCGACCAGATCAGCTGCGCACGTGTCGCACTGGCGCCTGCCAGTCTGGAATGCCGCATGACCCAGATGGTCAAAATCGAAGGGGAGAACAACTTTGCCGTCTTCGGCGAAGTTGTGGGCGTGCATATGCGCGACGATTGCATCAAGGACGGGCGGTTCGATGTGACGACCTACCAGCCCCTTTCCCGCTTGGGCTATCGCGATTACGCCCGGGTGACCGACGTGTTCGAGATCATCCGCCCCGACGATTGATCCGACCTTTTCAGCACAAAAACAAAAGCCCCCGATGCGGTTTGCATCGGGGGCTTTTTCGTTTCAGTCGGTCGGGCGGATTAGTGGCCGCCAAGGATACCGGTACGAACCTGATAGTTCACGGCGACCTGATACTCGGGATCATCGTCACTATCGATCATCAGATGCCCGGCCTTCTTCAGCAAACGGTGACAATCGCGGCTGAGGTGGCGCAATTGGATACGCTTGCCCGCGCCTTCGTATTTCGCGGCAATCGTCTCGATCGCCTGAAGGGCAGATTGATCCACCACGCGGCTGTCCTCGAAATCGACGATCACCTCACTGGGGTCGCCCTTGACGTTGAACAGCTCCACGAACCCCTCAGAAGACCCAAAGAACAAAGGCCCCTGAATTTGATAGACCTTGGCCCCGTCGGGCGTGGTGTAGGTTTTGGCGTGGATGCGACGCGCATTGTTCCACGCATAGGCCAGCGCCGACACGATCACACCGACGACCACCGCGACCGCAAGGTCCTCATATACGGTGACGACGGTGACCAGCAGGATCACGAAGGCATCGGTCAGCGGTACTTTGCGCAGAATACCAAAGGAGTTCCACGCGAAGGTGCCGATCACGACCATGAACATCACCCCGACCAGTGCTGCCAGCGGGATCTGTTCGATCAGTGGCGCGCCGACCAGAATGAACAGCAGCAGGAACACCGCCGCAGCGATCCCCGCAACCCGTGTGCGCCCGCCTGATTTGACGTTGATCATCGACTGGCCGATCATCGCACAACCGCCCATACCGCCAAAGAAGCCTGTTACGGTATTCGCCACGCCTTGTGCGATACATTCCTGACTGGCACCGCCGCGGGTATTTGTCATATCGCTGACCAGGTTCAGCGTCAGCAGTGATTCAATAAGGCCGATCGCCGCAAGAATAACGGCATAGGGCAGAATGATATAAAGCGTCTCAAGGTTGAACGGAGCCAACGCGGTGCCATACAGGCCAAGCCCGTCGCCAAACGGCATGTGGAACATCGGGAAGCCACCCTCAATAGAGGCCAGATCCCCCACCCGCGGTACGTCCATGCCGGTCGCGATCACCAGAATGGCGATGATGCCGATACCTGCGAGCGGCGCGGGAATAAGCTTGGTCAAACGTGGCATGATCCAGATGATCGCCATGGTCGCGGCAACCAGCGCCAGCATCAGATACAACGGGCTGCCCGACAGCCATTCGCCGCCCGACATGCCGTGCCCTGTATCGACCATCGTGCCCGGCACTTTGAACTGGCCCATCTGGGCTAGGAAAATAACAATTGCCAGACCGTTTACAAAGCCCAGCATCACGGGATGCGGAACAAGCCGCATGAACTTGCCCCATTGCATGACGCCCGCAAAAATCTGGATCAGCCCCATGAGCACCACCGTGGCGAACAGATATTCAACACCGTGCTGCGCAACCAAGGCCACCATCACCACGGCCAAGGCCCCTGTCGCGCCAGAGATCATCCCCGGACGCCCCCCGATCAACGCGGTGATCAGACCGACCAGAAACGCCGCATACAGCCCCACCAACGGGTTCACACCCGCAACAAAGGCAAAGGCCACCGCTTCGGGCACGAGGGCCAGAGCGACGGTCAGACCCGACAAAAGTTCAATGCGCAGACGCGAGGGAGAGAACCCCTCTCCCGGCATCCATCGCAGATCGGTCACATCAAGATTTTTGGTAAAACTACGGAACGTGGTACGCGCCATCGGGCATCCTTCGGGTCAAATCGCATCAATAAGTTGGAAAGGTCGTTGCCGCCTCCTAGCTGAAACGTGAACAAAATGAAAGGCACGGGAGGGTCCGACCCCGGATTTGAGGCTTTCCCTAAGGGCTACGCTTGATACTCTGCCGCCAACTCAATCCAAAGGCACCTTCATGACACAGACTAAAATCGCCGTGATCGGCGGCTCCGGCATCTATGATATCAATGGCTTGGAGGGGGCCGAGTGGCTTACCGTGGAAAGCCCGTGGGGGCCGCCTTCGGATGCAATCCTGACCGGCAGGCTCGACGGGGTAGAAATGGCCTTTCTGCCGCGACACGGTCGCGGGCATGTGCATGCGCCCTCAAGCGTGCCCTACCGCGCCAATATTGACGCGCTCAAACGGCTGGGCTGCACGGATGTGATCAGTGTGTCTGCCTGCGGGTCGTTCCGCGATGAAATGGCACCGGGTGATTTTGTCATCGTAGACCAGTTCATCGACCGGACCATTGCGCGGGAAAAGTCGTTCTTTGGCACCGGCTGCGTGGCCCATGTCAGCGTGGCGCACCCCACCTGCCCGCGTTTGGGCGACGCGTGCGAAACTGCAGCGCGCGACGCTGGCATCAATGTGCACCGTGGCGGCACCTATCTGGCGATGGAAGGCCCGCAGTTCAGCACACTGGCCGAATCCAAGATGTATCGTGAAAGCTGGGGCGCGGATGTGATCGGCATGACCAATATGCCCGAAGCTAAATTGGCCCGCGAGGCAGAGCTTTGCTATGCGTCGATCGCGATGATCACGGATTACGATAGCTGGCATCCAGATCATGGCGAGGTTGACGTGACCAAGATCATCGAGACGCTGACGGGCAACGCTGACAAGGGCCGGCAGTTGGTCTCGCGCCTGCCAAAGTTGCTTGGGGCTGACCGCGCCCCCTGCCCGCATGGCTGCGACCGCGCGCTGGAGTATGCGATCATGACCCAGCCTGAAATGCGCGACGCAGCACTGGTAGCCAAGCTGGATGCCGTCGCCGGTCGGGTGCTTTAGGGCGCGCTGCAAACGCTGTCGCAGCGCCCGTGGCGGGTGCTGTGGCAGGTGAGTTTATTTGGCAAAATGAAGACAGGCGGTGCGGTTCTTGACGTGATGTCCGGCGCGGCCGCGCTGTGGAACATGCTTGCTGACAGAGGGCGGGTCGCTTAACGCTGTGGCGCGGTTGTTGCGCTGGTGTGGCGACCGACCAAAGCCCAACGACCGGAGCACTGCATGAAACAGGTTCAAGATTACATCCGTACCATTGTCGATTTCCCTCACGAAGGAATCATGTTTCGCGATGTGACCACGCTTTTCGCCGACCCGCGCGGGTTCCGTATGGCCATCGACCAGATGCTGCACCCCTATGCCGGTATCGACATCGACAAGGTCGTCGGGCTTGAGGCGCGCGGATTTATTCTGGGCGGCGCAATTGCGCACCAGCTGTCGGTAGGGTTCGTACCGATCCGCAAAAAGGGCAAGCTGCCCGGTCGCACCATCTCACAGGATTATAAGCTCGAATACGGCGAGGCGATTGTCGAATTGCACGACGACGCGATCAAACCCGGTGAGAAGGTTCTGGTCGTCGATGATCTGCTAGCCACTGGCGGCACCGCCGAGGCGGGGATCAAGCTAATCCAGCGTTTGGGCGGCGAGATCGTATCCTGTGCCTTTATCATCGACCTGCCAGAACTTGGCGGGCGCAAGCGGCTGGAAGCGATGGGGATGGAGGTCAACGCGCTCTGCGCGTTTGACGGCGCGTAAGCCGCGCCGCCGACACACTTACTCCGGCGCAGGGAACATCGCGCCGGGATTCATGATCCCCTTGGGGTCCAAGGCTGCCTTGATCGCGTGCAGCGCCGACAGCTTCGCGGGATCGCTATAGCGTTCGAGGTCTTTGACCTTGAGCCGCCCGATGCCGTGTTCCGCGCTGATAGAACCGCCCAATTCATGCACCAGATCGTGGATCGCCGCCTTGATCGCGCCACGGTCGTCCAGATGGTCCTCGCGGCTGCGCCCCTGCACGGGGAAAACATTATAGTGCAGGTTGCCGTCGCCCACATGACCGAAACAGTTGATCCTGAAATCCCCAAGTGCCGTGACTTTTTCGCCCGCCCGAATGATAAACTCAGGCAGCGCCCCCAAGGGGACCGAGATATCGTGGCTGGAGATCGACCCGATCTGGCGGTTGGCATGGGGCATCATCTCGCGGACGGCCCAGAAATCTTCGGACTGCTGCTGGCTTTGCGCGATCAGCCCGTCAGTGACGAGATCCGCCTCAAAGGCGGCGGCGAACAGCGTTTCAAGCGATGCCATCGGGTCCAGTTCACCGCTGAGCCCCAATTCGATCAGCACGCTCCATTCAGGGGGTGTATCGAAGGGCTGGCGCAGCTCGGGCATTTTTTCGGTCAGGAAATCCAGCCCGACGCCATTCATGATTTCAAAGGCGCTGATCATCTCGCCCAGCTGGCTGCGCGCGAGCGACAGCAGTTTCAGCGCCGCTGCCGGAGAGTTCACGACCAGCAGCGCGGTTCCCGTCTTGGCCGGACGCGGAAAGAGTTTCAGCGCCGCGGCGGTGATGACGCCAAGCGTGCCCTCGGCCCCGACCAGCAAATGACGTAAATCGTAGCCGGTGTTGTTCTTGCGCAATCGGGTCAGCCCGTTCCAGATCTGGCCATCGGGCAGCACGGCCTCAAGGCCCAGACACAGATCACGGGCGTTGCCATAGCGCAGCACGCCGGTACCGCCTGCGTTTGTCGCCAGATTGCCCCCGATGCGGGCAGAACCCTGGGCCGCGAGCGTCAAGGGAAATAGGCGGTCGGCGGTTTCGGCGGCGGCTTGCACGTCTGACAGGATCATCCCCGCTTCGGCCACCAGCACGTTCTCATCAGGGTACACCGCGCGGAGTTTATTCATGCGTTCCAGCGACAGGATCAGCGGTGCGGGGCCGGATTCGGCCACCTGCCCCCCGACCAATCCGGTGCCCCCGCCGTAGGGGATCACACCGACCCGCGCTGCATTGGCGTGACGGATCAGGGTCGCGACCTCTTCGACCGTGCGCGGCAGCGCCAGTACTGCGGATTTCCCCGCATAGAGCCCACGTGGTTCTTCCAGATAGCGCGGTTCGACCTCGCGGAACACGTCGGGCGACAGATCGGCACGCAACGCGGCCTCGAATGCGGGATCGGCGGGGTTCAATGTCATGGCCTATTGATCGCGCCAAGCGGGGCGGGATGCAAGCGGCTTTGGCGGGTACCGGTTAATGCAGGATCGGCGGCTTGGACGGATCAGATCCGGGAGCCTCCATCCGTGGGGTTTTCTCCAGCGGGTCCATCTGCGGCAGATCAAAGCGCAGTCCGACCTTTGACAGTTTTTCGACCGTCGGATCAGACGGCGCAAAGAATCCCACGTCCATTGCCCCTGCATCGATCCCCGAAAACGTCAGCGCCTCGGATGCCGCACGCACAAGCGCATCTTGGGCCCGCGGGATTGCGCCGACAAAGCCTAGCAGATGCCCGCGCCCGCCGCCGGTATATTCGACCCCGACCAACCAAGCCCCTGCGGCCATGCCCGTGGCGGTCGCCAGCTTGGCATCAATCGCGGCGATCAGCGTTTCGGGCAGGCCGGTCGGCGGTAGGACGCGGTCAATGCGGGCCTCGACCTCTCCGGCTTCGTGGGCGAGCGTTTCGCGCAGCCATGCCACCGCGCTGTCGGGCAACAGGATCGCCGACGGGGCCACATCAAGGTTGACCGCCATGCCAAGCGGTTGCCCCTCCAGCATACCTGCTATCGCACGCCCCGACAGCGCCACATAGGGTGCGGGCTCTCCCACATAGGCTGCCAGGCGTTCAATTCGGTCAAAGACCAGCACATAGGCATCATCCAGCAGAACGGGGCTGATCTGATCGGCGTCCGGTTCATCTTCGAGCAGCAGGAACAGCTCCACATCGGCCATGCGTTCATAGAACCGCAGGCGGGCGGCGTCATCGCTTTCATCGGCCATCATGGCGGCATGGGCGATGTCCAGCGGAGTCGCGTCAGTCATCCAGTACATTCCTTACAGCAGCGCGGAGCCGGGGAAGCACCTCTTCCTCGAACCACGGATTTTTCTTGAGCCAACCGGTATTGCGCCACGACGGATGAGGCAAGGCAAAGACGCCCTCTGGGTGGTTTTGCCAATTGGCGACGGCACGGGTGACAGTGGTGAACTCGGGCAAGTGATACCGCATGGCATAGGCCCCGATCAACACGGTCAACCGCACATCGGGCACAGTGTCCAGTGCCCCTGCCCGCCATGTTTTCGCACAGATCGGCGGGGGCGGCAGGTCGCTGCCTTTGGCATCATAGCCCGGAAAGCAGAATGCCATGGGGATGATCGCCACACGGCTGCGGTCATAAAACGTCGCCTCGTCCACGCCCAGCCAGTCGCGCAGGCGTTTACCAGAGGCATCCCAGAACGGCGTGTTCGCCTCGTGAACCCGCAACCCCGGTGCCTGCGAGGCAATCAGCAGCCGCGCCCCCGGCTGAAACCACACGACCGGATTAGGCCGATGCGCCGTCGCCGTCGCGGCAAAGCGGTCGGCGCACAGGGTACATTGGCTAAGTTCCGGGCGGATATCTGTCATGTGCCTAGACCTAAGGGTCGGGGTGCCGGTTTCAACCGGGGCATGGCTCGGGCGTTGACTGCTTCGTGTTGCCGCTGGCCTGCCCTTGCGGCGTGCCCTATGCTTTGGCTCCTTGTAAATACGGTCTCATCTACGACATAATATAGTCAAAATAGTGGGCTAGACACCGCACAAGCCTCGGGAAACAGGGCGCGACAGACCCGCAACAGCACCAATCGGAGCAGGCATGCTGGAATTTGACAACGTATCCAAGTCCTTTTGGACTGGCACGCAACACAAGGTCATTCTGGACCATGTGTCGTTTCGTGTGGATTTGGGTCATTCCCTTGGCATCCTCGCCCCCAATGGCACCGGTAAGACGACCCTTATCAATATGATGGCGGGGCTTGAAAAACCGGACGAAGGCGAAATCAGACGGGGCTGCAACATCAGCTTTCCATTGGGGTTTATGGGCGGCGTCATCAACAAGATCTCTGCCATGGAAAACGCCCGCTATATTGCGCGGCTCTATGGGCTAGACCCTGATTACGTCGAAAGTTTTTGCCGCTGGCTGTGCGGTTTGGGTGAATATTTTGACCAGCCGGTCGGGACATATTCCGCCGGGATGAAATCACGGTTTTCCTTTTCACTGCTGCTTGCGCTTGATTTCGACATCTATTTGATCGACGAAGGCATGCCGAGCACCACAGACGTTGAGTTCAACCGCAAGGCGGGCGAAATTCTGCAAGAGCGCCTGCAAACGACCACGATCATCATCGTGTCGCACCAAGCCGAGACGTTGGAACAATTCGCGCGGTCCGCTGCTGTACTACTTGGCGGAAAGCTTCATATCTTCGACACCTTGGAAGAGGCCAAACAGCTTTATGACTACGAAACCCAAGGCTAGAAAATTCCGCATCAAACGCGCGGCCCCTGCGGCAACCCCGCAGGGCACCGACACGGCTAAGCCCAAGGCGGCTTCGGCTACGTCTTCCGACGTTCCGCCTGTCGCAGGCGAAGCGCAGGAAAACGCATCACAAGCTGCCCAAAGAACCCAAGCCACGACACCTTCGCCCGCGTCTGCGCCCCCGCGTTCCACCCCGTCGCCGGCTCCGCGCAGCGGAGAGGTTGCTTCGGCGGATGAAGTCAGCGGCGAGCAGGACATTGACGCGATCCGTCGCGAAGGGCTGACCGGCCGCCAGTTGCGGATGGCACGGCGCGTGGCCCAGAAACACGGGCTTGCGCCAACCTCGGATTTTGATGCGGTACGTCTCTTGCGCGATCAGGGTATTGATCCGTTCCAACGTTCCAACATGCTGGAGCTCGTCGTCCCGCAAGATCAGAAATCCACGGGTACGGCCCTGTCCAAGAACCGAATTCAACTGCCGCAAACGATACCTACAGGCGGGCGTAATGTGCCCTCCACCGACGTTAAGCCGATGGAACGTCGGATGCGCGAAATCTCGGATATCCAGCGCGACATCACCAAACGTCGTCGCCGCAAGATGGCGCTTTTGGCGGTGCGGCTGGCGTTTTTCGTCGGACTTCCCACGGTGATGGGAGGCTATTATTTCTATAAAATCGCCACCCCGATGTATGCGACCGACAGCCAGTTCCTGATCATTCAGAACGAGGGCACCGGCGGGCTTGGCCCGCTTGGCGGGCTGCTGCCGACGCAATTTGCCAACTCTGCCGATAGTATCGCGACGCAAAGTTACCTGCAGTCCAAAGACGCTATGCTGCGCTTGGACCGCGACGTTGGCTTTATGAAGCATTTCTCTAATCCCGAGATTGACCCGATCCAGCGGATGAACCCGGATGCGTCAAACGAAGAGGCGTATAAATTCTACAAGGACAACGTCAAAATCGGCTACGATCCCACCGAAGGGATGATCCGGATGGAGGTCATCGCCGCCGATCCGGAAGTTGCCACTGACTTCTCTCAGCACCTGCTCGACTATGCCGAGGAACGCGTGAACGCCCTGTCGCAGCAAAAGCGCGAGGACGGTATGCGCGACGCGCGCGAGGCTTATGAACAGACTGTCGCCAAACGCCGCGAGGCGCAGGAGGCGCTAATCAAGCTGCAAGTTGAAAATGGCGTCGATCCGCAGGCTGTTATTGCGTCGATCCGCGGGCAGATCACCAACTACGAAACACTGCTGTTGGAAAAGGAACTCGAACTTGCTGCCCTGCTCGACAACCCGCGCCCCAACCGTGCCAAGGTGGACGGTGCCCAAGGCGACGTGCGCCGCCTTAGCGCACAGCTGGACAAGCTGAACGACCGCATGAACAGCGCCACAGAGGGTACGAACTCTCTTGCGCAGCAGGCCGTTAGCTTGCAACTGGCGCAGGCCGATTTGGCCGCCGCAGATGCAGCACTTCAGGCATCGCTCACACAGATGGAACAGGCCCGTACCGAAGCCAGCCGTCAGGTGCGCTATCTGACCGTCGCGGTGCGCCCTGTCGCATCGCAATCCGCCACATATCCGCGCAAGTTCGAGAACACGATTTTGACATTTCTGATCTTTGCGGGCATCTACCTCATGCTATCGCTGACCTCCTCTATTCTGAAAGAACAGGTAACAAAATGACCCAAGTCACCGTTGGAAATGTCGTTATCGGGAATGATCGCCCGCTGACGGTGATCGCAGGCCCTTGCCAGTTGGAAAGCGAAACACACGCCCAGATGATCGCCGGCCAGATGAAAGAGGCCTGCGACGCGGTCGGCGCGCAGTTCGTGTTCAAGGCCAGCTATGACAAGGCCAACCGCACCTCGCTTGGCGGTAAACGTGGGCTTGGCATCGACGAAGGTCTGGCCGTGTTGCAGTCTGTGGGCAAGTCGATCGGCGTGCCGGTTCTAACGGATGTTCACACCGAGGCCCAATGTGCCATCGCTGCCGAAGCCGTGGACATCCTGCAAATCCCCGCCTTCCTGTGCCGCCAAACCGATATGCTGCTGGCCGCTGGCAATACGGGCAAGGTCGTCAATGTTAAGAAAGGCCAGTTTCTGGCCCCGTGGGACATGCCCAATGTCGTTGCCAAGATCGAATCCACCGGCAACAAGCGCATCTTGCTCACAGAACGCGGCACCTCTTTTGGGTACAACACGCTGGTCGCCGACATGCGCAGCCTGCCGCAGATGGCGCAGACCGGATACCCTGTCGTGATGGACGCGACGCATTCGGTCCAGCAACCCGGCGGGCAAGGCGGTTCAAGCGGCGGACAACGCGAATTTGCGCCGGTCATGGCACGCGCTGCTGTAGCGATTGGTGTAGGTGCGGTGTTCATTGAAACCCACGAAGACCCTGACAATGCACCGTCGGACGGGCCCAACATGATCTATCTGGACCAGATGCCAGCCCTTATCGCATCGCTGATGAAGTTCGACGCGCTGGCCAAGGAATACCCCCTAACCTTCTAAGGGGGCAACCTGCCAATACTCAGACTTTCGCGGCGTTTCCGAATGCCGCGATCAGCCCCGCGTCCTTGACACCCGGCGCGCTTTCCACACCGGAAGACACATCGACTTGCCTTGCGCCGGTCATACGCGCCGCCTCTATCACGTTGTCGGGCGTCAAGCCACCTGCCAGCATCCACGGCTTATCCCATGTGCGGTCGGCAACCAGACGCCAGTCAAAGGCCAGCCCATTGCCACCGGGCAATGCCGCCCCTTTGGGTGGTTTAGCATCAATCAGGATCTGGTCCGCTACAGCCATATAGACATCGATCTGCGGCAGGTCATCTGCATCCGCGACCCCTACAGCTTTCATCACCGGCAGCCCATAGCGGACCTTGACCTCGGCGACACGCTCGGGCGTTTCCTGGCCGTGTAGCTGCAGCATATCAAGGGGCACAGCGGCAGTCAGCGCGTCCAGAAAGGCGTCATCCGCATTGACCGTCAACGCGACCTTACACAGCCCCATCGGCACCTCTACAGCCAGTTCAGCGGCTTGTTCGATCGTGACGTGGCGCGGGGATTTTTCGAAAAAGACGAACCCGACATAGCGCGCGCCAGCGGCAGCCGCCGCGGCAATATCCTGCGTGCTGCGTAAGCCGCAGAATTTCACATGCAAATTTTGGGTCATCGAATGGTTCCTGCGCTAAGGGGCATAGGCCCGCTTAGCTTGCTTGATCCAGCAACGCCAGAACCTCGTCTTGGTCCTGATACTTCTCGCCCTTCAACCGTGCGACTTCACGCTCCAACCGGCGCATTTCGCGGGCCTGACGGGCGGCTTCAGCACGTTGGCCGTATTCACGGATCCATTCCCAGACAAAACCAACAAGAAGGCCGGCGATGATGCTGCCCAGAATAACAATGAACAGCGGCACCTGGATTTCAGGGTTCATTGCGAACCAGCCCGAAACCTCGGTCGGCAGCAATTTCAGCGACACCATAGACCGGTTGGCCAAGGCGACCGCGATCAGTGCAATGGCGAAGACTGCGATGCAGAGGTAGCGAACATAGCGCATTAGGAATTCCCGTTTAAACGATCTCTAAGCAGTTTACCGGTCTTGAAGAACGGCACGTGCTTTTCTTCTACATGAACCGTTTCCCCAGTACGAGGGTTCCGTCCCACGCGCGCGTCACGTTTTTTGACCGAAAAAGCACCAAAGCCGCGCAGCTCGACACGGTCCCCGGCGGCCATCGCGCCGGTGATCTCTTCAAAGATAGTATTCACGATCCGCTCAACGTCGCGCTGATAGAGATGGGGATTGTCATCGGCAATCTTCTGGATCAGTTCTGACCGGATCATTTAACGTCCTCCGAGGTGCGCAATTTATGTCTTAACTAGAGGGGACTATAGCAAACCAAACGCGTTCGTGAAGTCATCCAAATTTCTATTATCGTGATTAAACGGCGGGAAGTCGCTGTTTTGCAGTCATTTTTTGGCCATAATTCACACCGGCACCCGGAATGGCGCGGCCAGCCGCCCTCACCCGCTCCATTGCACCCCCTTGCGATTCGGAACGAAAAAGGGCCCCGCAGTCTGCACTGCGAGGCCCTAAATTGTGTGCGATAAGCGCTAAGGCTTATTCGTCGCCCTTCAGAGCGGCGCCGAGGATATCACCCAAGGACGCGCCGGAGTCAGAGGAGCCATACTGCTCGACTGCTTCTTTCTCTTCTGCGATTTCGCGTGCTTTGATCGAGACGCCCAGACGGTGCGCTTTCGCGTCCACGTTGGTGATGCGTACGTCGACCTTGTCACCAACCGAGAAACGCTCGGGGCGCTGTTCGGCACGGTCACGCGACAGATCGGAGCGACGGATGAAGGCTTTCATACCTTCGTATTCGACTTCGATGCCACCCTCTTCGATGGAGGTCACGGACACAGTCACAACGGAACCGCGCTTCACGCCGCCCACTGCTTCTGCGAACTTGTCGCCGCCCACACCTTTGATCGACAGGCTGATGCGTTCTTTTTCAACGTCGACTTCGGAAACAACGGCCTGAACCGTGTCACCTTTACGGTAGTCTTGGATCGCTTCTTCGCCGCGCTGGTCCCAGCTCAGGTCGGACAGGTGAACCATACCGTCGATGTCGCCTGGCAGGCCAACAAACAGACCGAATTCGGTGATGTTTTTGACTTCGCCTTCGACTTCGGTGCCTTCTGGGTGTGTTTCAGCGAACACTTCCCATGGGTTGCGCATGGTCTGTTTCAGACCAAGGGAAACGCGACGCTTGGCGCCATCGATTTCCAGAACCATGACTTCGACTTCTTGGCTGGTGGAAACGATCTTGCCGGGGTGTACGTTCTTTTTGGTCCAAGACATTTCGGACACGTGAACCAGACCTTCAACGCCTGGCTCCAGCTCAACAAATGCACCGTAATCGGTGATGTTGGTGACGCGGCCAGTGTGCGTGGATTCCAGCGGGTACTTGGCTTGAACCAGATCCCATGGATCTTCTTGCAGCTGTTTCATACCCAAGGAGATGCGGTGCGTCTCTTTGTTGATCTTGATGACCTGAACCTTGATGGTTTCGCCGATCGCCAGAATCTCGGATGGGTGGTTCACACGACGCCATGCCATGTCTGTGACGTGCAGCAAGCCGTCAACGCCGCCCAGATCAACGAACGCACCGTATTCGGTGATGTTCTTGACCACACCGTCAACTTCCTGACCTTCGGTCAGGTTGCCAATCACTTCGGCACGCTGTTCGGCACGGGATTCTTCAAGGATTGCACGACGCGATACAACGATGTTGCCACGACGGCGGTCCATTTTCAGAACTTGGAATGGCTGCTTCAGACCCATCAGAGGGCCGGCATCGCGCACGGGGCGCACGTCAACTTGGGAACCCGGAAGGAAGGCAACAGCGCCGCCCAGATCAACGGTAAAGCCACCTTTAACACGGCCAAAGATCGCGCCTTCAACGCGCTCTTCTGCGGCATAGGCTTTCTCAAGACGGTCCCAAGCTTCTTCACGACGCGCCATCTCACGGGAGATAACAGCTTCGCCGCGCGAGTTTTCAACCTGACGCAGGAACACTTCGACTTCGTCGCCGACTTCCACTTTCGGAGCTTCGCCAGGCTCGGCAAATTCTTTCAACTCGACGCGGCCTTCCATCTTGTAGCCGACGTCGATAATGGCTTGGCCCGCTTCGATCGCGATAACCTTGCCTTTGACAACTGAGCCCTCTGCGGGCGTGTCCATTTCAAAGCTTTCTTCCAAAAGTGCTTCGAAGTCTTCCATTGAGTTCATAGCCATGTAGCTTGATTTTCCTTTAGCATTTGGTTTCTGGCCGCGCGGTTGTCTCCGCCGGTCTGTGGTTAAAGTTGTCATCCACGATGGGATTCGATCCGCAAAACAAAGAGGGCCGGATGAAACCGACCCTGCCTGATATACTGCGCCCGAAACGTGTATCCGCCCCTTAGACAGTCGCGCGTATAGCCCCGCTTTTCAGCAAACGCAAGGGCTGGCACCCTTTATAGCCTGCGTATGCGAGGGTCTGATATACGAAAGGGCAGACCACAGCCTGCCCTTTCGTCATTGGTCATGCGCCGTGACGCTTAGGCTTCGGTCGGGCCGCCCGCGTCTTTCCAGCCGGGGAAACCACCGATGTTGGTAACATTACTAAAGCCCATGTCGTGTAGGGTCTTGCCCGACAACGCGGCTTGGCCACCCGCCCCGCAAATCAGATAGATTTCAGCGTCTTTTTTGAAGATCGGGTTATACATCTCTTCTTTGTTCGCATCGGCGCGGAATTCGATCATACCGCGCGGCACGCGGTGTGCGCCCTGGATTGTGCCGCTTTTGGCGATATCACCAGAGTCGCGCACATCAATAAAGACGCCTTCGCCCTTGGCGTGTTTCGCAATCGCATCCTTGGCGTCCATCTTGGGGACAACTTCATTGGCAGCGTCGAGATAATCTTGAGCGGTCTTCATAATCAGCACCTCTTGTTTATTCCTGTCGTACCGAGCCTAGCGCCAAGCACGTCTTGGACCAACGTTAAACGGCACCATTCGTTCCCATATGCTCAAACACCCAGCCGTGCTGCCACCAGTGCGACTGCGCGGGCCACGGCTGTTTCGATATCCATGGTCGAGGTGTCCATCAGTTCCGCATCCGCGGCGGGCTTTAAGGGTGCCTCGGCGCGGGTGCTGTCGCGCGCGTCGCGCGCCTGAACATCGGCCAAAACCCCTTCGAGTGTGACCTCTGCCCCCTTGGCGCTCAGCTCGGCAAAGCGACGCTGCGCGCGCACCTCTGGTGTGGCGGTTATGAACAGCTTTACCGGTGCATCGGGGCAGATCACGGTGCCGATATCACGCCCGTCCAGAACCGCGCCCCCTGCTCGCATGGCAAAGCTGCGCTGGAAATCGACCAAGGCCGCACGCACGGCGGGAATCGCAGCCGCGAGGCTCGCGGCCTCTGCTACGGCATTGGTGCGCAGCTGGTCGTCTTCGAGGTCATCGGCCTGCAAAGTCAGCGCGGCTTCTTCGGCGGTCATGCCGTCCAGCACCTTGGCCCCGACGGCACGGTACAGCAGGCCGGTATCCAGATGCGCAAAGCCGAAATGAGCAGCAACAGCGCGCCCTACGGTGCCCTTGCCCGCTGCAGCTGGCCCGTCAATCGCAACGGTAAATCCCAACATTATGCTTCCCCCTGTGTCACATTCGCGCCAAGACGTTTCATCAGCGGCTCGAAAATCGGGAAGGACGTAGTGATGGGTGCCCCGTCATCCACACTGACGGGCGACGTCGCGGCCATGCCAAGGATCATGAAAGACATCGCAATCCGGTGGTCCAGCTGGCTGGCACAGGTCGCACCGCCAGGCACATTCCCATGCCCCCTTCCAGTGACCGCCCACCAATCAGGGCCCTCGTCCACTTCGATCCCGTTGGCGCGCAGCCCCTTGGCCATCGCATCGATCCGGTCGCTTTCCTTGACGCGCAGCTCTTTGACGCCGCGCATCATCGTTTGGCCCAGCGCAAAGGAGGCGACGACAGACAGCACCGGATATTCGTCGATCATCGACGCTGCGCGGGCTGGTGGCACCTCAATGCCTTTCAGATCGGGCGAAAACCTTGCCCGCAGGTCCGCGACAGGCTCGCCGCCCTCGGTCCGCTCATTCTCATAGGTCAGGTCGGCACCCATCTCGCGCAGCGTGGTGAACAGCCCTGCCCGTGTCGGGTTCAACCCGATGCCGGGCACAAGCACATCCGACCCCGGCACAATCAACGCGGCACAGACCGGAAACGCAGCCGAGGACGGATCGCGCGGGACATCGACATGCTGCGCTTGCAGTTCTGGCTGGCCGGTCAGAGTGATCACACGGCCCTCGTCGGTGTCTTCGACTGTGATTTCAGCGCCAAAGCCCGCCAACATCCGTTCCGTATGGTCGCGCGTGGCCTCGGCCTCGATCACGACAGTCTTGCCAGGGGCGTTCAGGCCGGCCAGCAACACGGCAGATTTCACCTGCGCCGACGGGACCGGCACGGTGTAGCGTACGGGCACCGGGTCAGCGGCCCCCACGATGGTCATCGGCAAACGCCCGCCTTTGCGGCCCACGGCTTGCGTGCCAAACAGCGCCAGCGGGTCGGTGACCCGCGCCATGGGGCGACCGTTCAGGCTGGCGTCGCCGGTAAATGTCGCGCTGATCGGGGATGTTGCCATCGACCCCATGATCAACCGTACCCCCGTGCCGGAGTTGCCGCAGTCGATCACCCCGTCGGGTTCAGCAAAACCGCCAACGCCGACGCCGCGCACGGACCAGTTGCCGCCGCCCATATTGGTCACTTCAGCGCCAAAGGCCTGCATCGCCTTGGCTGTATCCAGCACGTCATCGCCTTCAAGCAGACCGCTGATGGTGGTTTCGCCGATGCACATCGCGCCCAAAATAAGGGAACGGTGCGAGATCGACTTGTCGCCGGGCACCTCGGCCACGCCGGACAGCGGGCCGCAAGCGGTAGAGGTCATCGGGACGGGCGTGGCGTGGCTGGACATGGAGAACCCTCAAAAAAAATTCCTGAAAGTCCGTCTTAAACCAGCGATCCTGTCCCGTCCATCGCCCGCGTCAGTCCAGCCTGCCTGCCGCTCAGATCTTGCGGAATGTCAGGTAATGCGGCACGCGCCCTTCGCGCAGCGCTTTTTGTTCGTAGCGGGTGGAAATCCAATCGCCCCACGGTTCTTTCCAGTCGCCGGGGCGTTCGGCCAGCCATTCGAACCCGTGGCGTGGTACCTGTTCAAGCGTCTGGCGCACATAGTCCTCGATATCCGTCGCGACACGGAAAATCGCACCGGGCTTGAGCACCTTCACCAGCGGTTCAAGGTGTTCAGGCGTCACAAAGCGGCGCCGGTGATGGCGGGTCTTGGGCCAAGGATCGGGATAGAGCAGAAAAGCGCGGTCAATCGACGCCTCGGGCAGCACGTCAAAGATATCGCGCGCATCGCCGGGGTGGATCGCCACATTGTCGACCCCCGCGCGGCGGATCTTGCCCAACAGCATCGCGACCCCGTTGATATAGGGTTCGCAGCCGATGATACCCACATCGGGGTTTTGAGCGGCCTGATGCACCATATGTTCACCACCGCCAAAGCCGATCTCGAGCCAGACAGGTTTGCCATCAAACAAAGTCGGCAGATCCAGCGGTGTGCGATCCGGGTTCGCATCCCAATCGACGGGACCGGGGGACAGCGCCTCTAGGTCCTCTTCGATATAGCCTTTCTGGCTTTGCTTAAGCGATTTGCCTTTAAGGCGACCGTAGAAATTGCGGCGGGGGCGTTCAGGATGTGTCATGGCGCTGGCTTTAGCCTGCGAGGGGGACGGGCGCAACATTTCGCGTGATCCCCCGACGCAAAAGCCTGCCTTGCTGACGGTTTTGAGATGAGCCCGACACCGATCAAAGGGTTCCTGACCAAGGGCATCAGCCATTTCCCTATCGGCAAGCGCCGCGTCTTAGGGGCGTGGTGCCCAATTTCCACACGGCCCGCCAAAGCAAAAGGGCAGCCCACGGGCCGCCCTTTCGTGTCCAATACCGCGACGGCTTACAGTGCGGCTTTCAGTGCATCGACCAGATCGGTCTTTTCCCAGCTGAACCCACCATCCGCTTCGGGCGCGCGGCCAAAGTGGCCATAGGCAGCTGTGCGTTCATAGATCGGCTTGTTCAGCTCCAGATGCTCGCGGATGCCCCGTGGGGTCAGGTCGATGATCTGGCGGATCGCTTTTTCAATCGCGGCATCCGACACATCGGCGTCGCCGCCATAGGTGTCGCAATAGATCGACAAGGGCTTTGATACGCCGATCGCATAGCTCAGCTGGATCGTGCATTTCTCTGCCAGACCCGCGGCCACGACGTTCTTCGCCAGATAGCGCGCGACATAGGCAGCAGAGCGGTCAACCTTTGTCGGGTCTTTGCCCGAGAACGCGCCGCCCCCGTGCGGTGCCGCACCGCCATAGGTATCGACGATGATCTTACGACCGGTCAGGCCGGCATCACCGTCAGGACCGCCAATCACGAATGTCCCCGTCGGGTTCACCCACCATTCGGTGTCCGGTGTGATCCAGCCTTCGGGCAGGACATGGGTGATATAGGGTTCGACAATATCGCGGATGTCGGCGCTGGTCTGGCCCGCGTCAGCGTGCTGCGTCGACAGCACGATAGAGGACACGCCAACAGGTTTGCCATCTTCATAGCGCACGGAAAGCTGGCTTTTCGCATCAGGGCGCAGCGTTGGCTCGGTACCGTCTTTGCGCACCTCGGCCAGACGGCGCAGGATCGCATGAGCATAGTGGATAGGCGCCGGCATCAGCTCTGGCGTTTCAGTGGTGGCGAAACCGAACATGATGCCCTGATCGCCCGCGCCTTCTTCCTTGTCACCTGACGCGTCCACACCCTGCGCAATATGCGCCGACTGGGGGTGCAGCAGGTTGGTGATCTCGCAGGTGGCGTGGTGGAATTCGTCCTGCTCGTACCCGATATCCTTGATGCACGCACGGGCGATGCCGTCGATCTTGCCAAGGTATTCGTCCAATTTGGACTTGTCTGACAGGCCCACTTCGCCGCCGATGATCACCCGATTGGTTGTGGCAAAAGTCTCGGCTGCCACCCGCGCTTCGGGCTCTTCGGTGAGAAAGGCGTCAAGTACTGCGTCGGAAATCCGGTCGCAGACCTTATCCGGGTGGCCCTCGGAAACGGATTCCGAAGTGAACGTATAATTCTTGCGGGACATTTAGTGCTCCAATAGGTTTCATAGCCACGTCAGGAAGCCGTTGTGGCCGATTAGCGGGGCTTAGCTATGCCGGCCCCTGTGGTCAAACTTTAAGTTGCGTCGATTGCGCAGGATAACAAGGGCAAATCCGGCCAAAGTGATGAAAAGAAAAGGCCATTCGCCCCACCTGCTATAGGGTGTCGCAGGGCTTGGGGCAGGCAAACGCGCATCCAGAAATCCGGCTTGGTTCAAAGCCAGGCTTTTCGTGATGCGGCCCCAAGGGTCAATCATCGCCGACACACCGGTATTGGCGACGCGCGCCATGGGCAGGCCCTGCTCTATCGCGCGCATCCGCGCTTGGGCCAAGTGCTGCAACGGCCCCTGCCCCTTGCCAAACCACGCATCATTTGTGAGCTGCATCAGAAACGCCGGACGCGCCGGTGCCGCGTTGACGTCGCGGGCGAACACGGCCTCGTAGCAGATCAAAGGCAGCGCGGCACCCATATCCCCCAGGTCCATCAGCTCTGCTCCCGGACCGGAGGAAAAGCCGCTGCCAAACTGTGCCGCCATGCCGCGCAGTCCGATACGACCCAGAATGTCGCCAAAGGGGATATATTCGCCAAACGGCACCAGATGGTGTTTGTCATAGGTCTGCACGACCTCTGCATCGGGGCCAAGCAGCACAGCCGAGTTGAAATAGGCCATGTCGTCGCGCCGCTGCACCCCCAGCACAACGGGCGTACCGGCGGCGGCTTCGCTGATATAGGTCAACGCGCCATGGGCGAGATCCAGCGGCCACGCGATGGCGGTTTCAGACCACAGGATCAGATCAGGGGCCGCGTCCCCCTGCGCCGGAGGAGCGCTGGTCAGCGCGAGCTGACGATCAAAGAATTCCGGTATTTTGCCGGGATCCCACTTATCTTTCTGCGCCGCGTTGGGCTGCACCATGCGGATCATATGCTGGGTCAAAACGACATCTGGACCGCCGAAGGGGACGGTCAAAGCCAGCACAGTGCATACGCGTGCGCCCCAGACAGCAGCCTGACACAGCACGGATCCACGGGCGCGCTGCACCACGGCCACGGCAAGCGCGACAACCGCAAGTGTCATCCCGTAGGGGCCAATCAATGACAGACCCTGCCCCGGCCAATGGTTGACCAAAGACTGCGAGAACATACCCCAAGGGAAGCCAGTAAACAGGTACCCGCGCACCATTTCTGCCGCGGGCAGCACGAAGATCAGCGGCCAGACCTGCGCGGACAGCCTGCGCGCGCCATAGAAGGCCGCGGCCCAGAACAGCGCCAAGCCGCCGGTCAGCCCGACGACGGCAAACGGGGCCATCCAAGCGTAGCGTTCGGGATCAACCATGAAAGGCGACACCAGCCATGACCAGCCGTGGATAAAATACCCAAAGCCAAAACCCCAGCCGATCGCCGCCGCTTGGCGCGACGTCGCAACGCTGCGATAGATCAGCAGCACCGCCGCGAGGGCGGCCAGCAAAACCAGCGGCAAATCATAAGGGGCCTGCCCGAAGGCCGCGACAACGCCGGCAAGCACCGCTGCCCCAAACCGCATCCAAGCGGCACTGCGCAGTGTCATCAGTGAGATCCGGCCATACGCACACGCAACCGCTTGATCCGGCGGGGATCCGCATCGATGACCTCGAATTCGGGGCCGTCGGGGTGCACAACCACTTCGCCGCGCGCCGGTACCCGACCCGACAGCATAAATACCAGCCCGCCAAGCGTATCGATTTCCTCTTCATCCACATCGTCGTGGTCGGTCAACGAGCGCCCGATCTCTGCCTCGAAATCATCCAGCGGCGTTTTGGCCAGCGCAAGGTAGCAGCCCGGTTTTTCAACGGTCCAGTATTTTCCTTCGTCGACGTCATGTTCATCTTCGATCTCGCCGATCACCTGTTCGATGAGGTCTTCGATCGTGACCAACCCGTCGACGCCGCCATATTCGTCTATCACCAACGCCATATGACGCCGTTCTGCCTGCATCTTGGTCAGCAGCACGCCGATGGTCATTGACGGCGGCACGAACAGCAAGGGACGCAGCATTGCAGTAAGATCAAACTCGGCAGATCTGCCGTTAAATCCGTGCGTCAGTGCCAGATCCTTGAGGTGGGCCATACCAACGGGCGTATCGAGCGTCCCGTCGTAAACCGGCAACCGCGTTAGACCGCTTTCCTTAAACACGCCCACCAATTCATCCAGCGTCGAGCCGACGGGTATCGCGGTGATATCCGCCTTGGGCACCGCAACGTCCTCGACCCGCATCCGACGCAGGTTCATCATGCCGCGGGTGGAAAGCCGGTCGGTCTGCGCCGCGGTCATTTCTTCTTCTTCCTCGGGGTCTGACGCGCTGAGTGCACCCATGACCCGCGAAAAGAAACCACCGGATTTGGGGGAGTCTTCGGTTTCTTCAGCCTCGGAGGCCGGTTTTATGTCTTCCAACTGCGCGCTCTGCGCCGCCTCAGATGATCCGTCTGTATCGCCCATCGGGTCCTGTCTTTATGTGTTTAGGCAGGCGGTTGCGCTGCGTCGTGTCTATATGGGTCATCCAACCCTAATTTACCAAGTATTTCTACCTCTAACCGTTCCATCAGGGCCGCATCCCCGTCCCGTTCGTGGTCATAGCCCAACAGATGGAGCACGCCGTGAACAATCAAATGGGTCACATGATCAACCATCGGCTTGCCTG
Organism: Sulfitobacter litoralis; assembly: GCF_900103185.1. Taxonomy (GTDB): domain Bacteria; phylum Pseudomonadota; class Alphaproteobacteria; order Rhodobacterales; family Rhodobacteraceae; genus Sulfitobacter; species Sulfitobacter litoralis. The sequence goes on along the minus strand of NZ_FNJD01000014.1, from coordinate 58,544 downwards.
CGGCCTCTGCCTCGGCGTGGCAGGTATCATATGAAATCGCGATATCGCCGAGTTCCAGCATTTTGTCGAACCCCGGCGTGACCGGCAGCGGTATCTCGCCATCCTGCGCGGCACCGCGTTCTTCCGCGGGCCAGCTCAGTACATTGGTTGGCGTAGGCTTGTCGCGGAAATCAGCATTCAGCGTCGCGATATGCGCGTCGTCACAGGCCAGCACAGTGACCTCGGCGACGCTGGCTTCCAGCGACAGATGCGCCAGCGTGGTCGATATCACACGCGGGCACAGCGCCTCTAGGTCCAGATCGGCCCAACGCGGGTCTTCCTCGATCATATCCAGCGACTGCATCAGCGCCCCACCGGGGGCCAGCCCCCGGCCCCCCGGAGTTTATTTGGCAAAATGAAGCAGCCAAACATTACGCGTGGCCTGTATCGGCTTCGTAAGCTTCGATGATCGCGGCAACCAGCGGGTGACGTACTACGTCTTTGGACGTGAAGTAATTAAAGCTTATCTTGGGGATCGTCTTGAGCAGCCGTTCCGCGTCTTGCAGCCCCGACGGCACGCCGCGTGGCAAGTCGATCTGGGTCCGGTCGCCTGTAATCACCATACGCGACCCTTCGCCTAAACGGGTCAAGAACATCTTCATCTGCATAGAGGTCGCGTTCTGCGCCTCGTCCAATACAACAAAAGCGTTGGACAAGGTCCGCCCGCGCATGAAGGCCAGCGGTGCGATCTCGATCTTTTTCTCTTCGATCAGCTTGGCCAGCTGTTTGCCGGGCAAGAAGTCGTTGAGCGCATCATAGAGCGGCTGCATGTAGGGATCGACCTTGTCCTTCATATCGCCGGGCAGATAACCCAGCTTCTCGCCCGCCTCGACCGCGGGGCGCGACAAGATAATGCGATCAACATGGCCGCCAATGAACATCGAGACGCCGACAGCCACGGCCAGATATGTTTTGCCCGTACCGGCAGGCCCGATGCCAAAGGCCAGTTCATTGTCAAACAGCGATTGCACATAGGCCTTTTGTGCAGCGGTGCGCGGTTCGACACGTTTCTTGCGGGTCTGGATTTCGACGCCGCCAAGATTGGGCATCTCGATCTGGTCGCCCGGACGCACGCCTGTCCCTGCCGCGGAATCACCCATGCGCAACAGGCTGGTGACATCCGCAGGTTCGACACTGCGCCCGCCTTCAAGCCGAGCATAAAGCCCGTTCAGCACCGCCACGGCACGCGTCGCCGCGTCATCATCGCCAATCACTGACAGCTGGTTGCCCCGGCGCACAATCTGCACCTCGAGCGCCGTTTCTACGGCGGTCAGATTGGCGTCATAGGGGCCGCACAGGTCGATCAGCAGCCGGTTATCCGGAAATTCAAGCTGCTGCGCGTGAGAGGCAGGAGATGTCATTGTATCACTAGATGGCAAAGCGTTTTCCTAATTGGAGATGTCTTTGGATTAATATGGGACATGTTTTCAAACTGTGTACCCCTTGGCACCGACAAAAAAGGGCCGGAGCGTAAAACGCGCCGGCCCGATCCTATGTGCAGGAGTGGTCGCAAGATCAGTTGGGATCTCGGACGCGCGAGCCGCCTTTGAAGTCGCCCGCCGTATAGGTGGGCTGGGCCACGCCAGAGCAGACCGGCTTGCCGTATTTGTCCAAGCGTTGGCTTAGGTAGCCTTCGACGCCATCGTCGATGATCCAGTGGTCGCAGCCATTGGGGTCGACCCAGATACCGGCCTGAAGCTGGCTCAGGTGCTTTTTGTCGAAACCGCGGTCAACGGATTTATCGGCGGGGTAGCCCCGGCCTTCGTAGTCAGCGCAAGCACCCAGTGTCAGGGCGCAGGCGGTGACCATCATAATCTTAGCTTTCATCACGTTACTGTCCCCTTAGCGAATGCAGATGATTTCGACGCGGCGGTTCTTAGCCATACCGCCCGATGTGCCGTTGGACGCTGCTGGCATCCGCTCGCCGTAGCCGCGAACATCCGCGATGCGGGCCCCCGACTGCTGTGCAATACTAGCGACAGCATTGGCACGGTTCAGCGACAGCTTCATGTTATAGGCATCCGACGCACGGCTGTCGGTGTGACCGCTGACGATATAGGACACAGCACCTGTCGACTTGAAGAATTCGGCCAGACGTGCGCGGCCTTGCGGGTGCACGCGGTAGCTGTCAGTCTTGAAAAACTGATCCGTGTTCATTACGCCGCAGACGTTCCCCCGGCGGCAGACCGGAATACCCTGACGTGTGACATGCGGCGTCATGTAGCCTTCGGCACCGTCATCCATAACCCAGTGTTCGCACCCGTCGGGATCAACCCAGATCGTTGGAATATACTGGCCCTTGTCGCGGCCCTGTTGAGATCTTGTTTGTGCATCGGCAGCAGATGCCTGAAGCACGAATGTCGCGGCGATCATGGTGCCCGCAAACAGCCGTAGCCCCTTGGAAATTGTATTGAACACAGCCCTCGTCCTTTTCTTCTGTCCCCCAGTCGGAAAACCCAAAGATACCCCAGGCACCATGGTCGTCCGCTATATGTGGTAAGATTAGGAGGTAAACGAGGCTCTGTGAAGCGCGAATGCGGCCATATTTACTATATTACTGCCACACTTACGCCATTTACCCGCGATTGCAGCCGTTTTGGTCTACAATCAAAGCGGGCAAAGCGCGGCATGCGAGACTTAAATTTGTCGTGCGGTCAGTGAATTGGTTTTGGCATCAACGATTCTGACACGCACAACATCACCAACTTCGGCCTGCGCGTCGTCAATATGCACGGAATGGAGGTATTCTGATTTGCCCACCATCTGCCCTGCCTCGCGGCCGGTTTTTTCCACCAGTACAGACAGGTCTCGGCCGACCATGCTGTTCTGGATCTCGCGCTGTTGGCCGGTGATAAGACCTTGTAGACGTTGCAGCCGCTCATCGGCCACGGCGGCCTCCACCTGTGGGCGTTCGGCGGCGGGCGTGCCGGGGCGGGTCGAGTATTTGAACGAATAGGCATAGCCGTATTTGACCTCGCGCACGAGTTCCATCGTGGCCTCGAAATCCGCGTCGGTTTCTTCAGGGAAGCCAACGATGAAATCACCCGACATCACGATATCGGGGCGTGCGGCGCGGATGCGTTCGATCAGCCGCAGATAGCTTTCGGCGGTGTGGCTGCGGTTCATCCGCTTGAGGATACGGTCCGAGCCGGATTGCACGGGCAGGTGCAGATAGGGCATCAGCTTGTCGATCTCGCCATGTGCCGCGATCAGCGCGTCGTCCATGTCGTTGGGGTGGCTGGTGGTATAGCGGATCCGCTCCAGCCCGTCGATCTTGGCCAGCTCCTTGATCAGACGGGCGAGCGTGTAATCCGCGCCCTCTGCGCCCACGCCGTGATAGGCGTTGACGTTCTGACCCAGCAAAGTGACTTCGCGCACGCCGCGTTCTACCAGTTCGCGCGCTTCGGTCAGCACACGGGTTGCAGGGCGCGAGACTTCGGCACCACGGGTATAGGGCACCACGCAGAAGGCGCAAAACTTGTCGCACCCTTCTTGCACGGTCAGAAATGCAGACGGTGCACGTTTCGCTTTGCCGCGGCCCTTGAGCTTTTCGAATTTGTCTTCTTCGGGGAAATCCGTATCTAGCGCGGTCTTGCCGGACCGCACGCGGGCCTCCATCGCGGGGAGCCGGTGATAGGATTGCGGCCCCACGACCAGATCAACAGCCGGTTGACGGCGCATGATCTCTGCCCCTTCGGCCTGCGCCACGCAACCGGCCACCCCGATCTTTAGATCGGGGTTCAGCTCTTTCAGTGGCTTCAGACGGCCCAGCTCGGAATAGACTTTTTCGGCCGCTTTTTCACGAATGTGACAGGTGTTCAGCAGGATCATATCCGCATCGGCTGCGGTCTTTGTCTCGACGTAAGTATCGCCCAGAGACTCGGCCATACGTTCACTATCGTAGACGTTCATCTGGCAGCCGTAGGTCTTGATGAACAGCTTTTTTGGCGCGGTCATGGCAGGGTCCGTTGATCAAAGGTGCAAAAGCGCGGTCTAACAGCGCCAGCGTTCTCTTGCAATGCGTCCCGATTTGACAGATTTAGGACAAAGCGCAGTTTCCACCGGGGTGTCATGCAATACCGCAGTCTTGACCATTTTATCAGTGACAGCAAAACGGTGCTGAGCAAGGGGCCCATTGCGCTCATCATGGTTGAGGACGCGGTAGAGATTGAGACCACGTTGCGCCATCACCAGCAGCTTGGGTTCGGCACTTTGGTTGCCTTTATGCCCCCCAGCTTTGCACTGGCCCGCGATGTGGCCGAAAGCAAAGGCGTGCTGCGCGTGGATTATAACATGGACCGCGATGGCGCGTTGCTAGATGCGGTGAACGCCGTGATCGAGGCCGCGCCGGGGCAATGGCTGTATGTCTGCTATAACGCGGAATACCTGTTCTACCCCTTCTGCGAGACGCGCACAGTGGGCGAGATGTTGGCGTTTCATACCGAAGAGCGCCGCGATGCGATGTTGACCTATGTCGTCGACCTCTACGCAGATGATCTTGAAACGGCACCCAACGCCGTGTCCTTGGACAATGCCTTTATGGATCGGTCCGGCTATTATGCGCTGGCCCGTCAAGAGACGCCGGACGCCGCCCCCAAAGAGCGGCAGTTGGATTTCTTTGGCGGATTACGGTGGCGCTTTGAGGAACACGTGCCAGCGGCGCGGCGCAAGATCGACCGCATTTCCCTGTTCCGCGCCAAACCCGGCTTGCGGATGCTTGGCGATCACACGTTCTCGGATCAGGAATACAACACCTACGCCTGCCCGTGGCATCACAATATCACAGCCTCCGTCTGCTCTTTCCGCACGGCCAAGGCGCTCAAGTCCAATCCGGGCAGCAGGGACAGTATCGCCAGCTTCAAATGGCATAACTCTGCGCCGTTTGAATGGCATTCTCGCCAACTGCTGGATCTGGGGTTGATGGAACCGGGGCAGTGGTTCTGAACGGACGGAACCGGTAAAAGCCGCGTCCCTGACCGAAAGGCCCTAAACCTTCCGGCGCAGGCGGATCACCACATCAACCGATGCGATCTCGGCCCCTTCGGGGGCGTCGGGCAACTGCGCGATCACAAGCTGATCAGAGGGCGCATCGGATAGGCGTGCCTCGTCCTCCCAGAAGAAATGGGGGTGATCATGGGTGTTGGTATCGAAATAGCTTTTGGACCCGTCAACCGTGACTTCTTGCATCAGCCCCGCATCGCAAAAAGCGCGCAGGGTGTTGTAGACGGTTGCCAGCGACACGGCATCGCCCTGCCCCTTGGCCGCGTCAAACAGGCTTTCGGCGGTGACATGGCGGTGCTGACCGTCGCCCACCAACAGATGCGCCAGCGTCATGCGCTGCCGCGTGGGACGCAGGCCCGCCTTGGCAAGCCACTCAGAACTGATCTGCTGTGTTGTTTGGGTCATTGGCTATAAGTACCTCTCATGCGCTATATATAAGGGGCAATGGCGATGGTTTTCAAACGGAAATCCCGAAACACCTGCCAGCACCGCCCTGCGCCGTGGCGTAAATGCGATCTGCCTGCGCCCTTGCGGGCCTGCGGTGCGCAATGCTAAACCTGCCGGGATTTGAAATTCAGCCCTCAGGAGCCGCGATATTATGGCCGACTACCCCACCAGCTTTGACAAAGAAGCTCTGCTCAAATGCGCCCGTGGCGAGCTTTTCGGCGAAGGCAACGCGCAGCTGCCCGCCCCGCCGATGCTGATGATGGACCGTATTACAGACGTATCCGCCGATGGCGGTGCCCACGGCAAAGGGCACATCACGGCGGAATTCGACATCACGCCTGACCTGTGGTTCTTTGACTGCCACTTCCCCGGCAACCCGATCATGCCCGGCTGCTTGGGCCTTGATGGCCTGTGGCAGCTGACCGGCTTTAACCTTGGCTGGCGCGGCTGGCAGGGGCGCGGCTATGCGCTTGGTGTCGGCGAAGTGAAACTGACCGGTATGGTACGCCCTGACCGCAAGTTGCTGACCTACAAGATCGACTTTACCAAAGCGATCCAGACCCGTCGCCTAACCATGGGCGTTGCCGATGGCATCGTCGAAGCTGACGGCGAAGTGATCTATCAGGTCAAAGACATGAAGGTCGCGCTAAGCGAGAGCTGAGCGGACATCCGATCATCTTGCTGATCATCCAGACAGACTGATGACTTGATTTGTCGCCCCATAGGCGGCAAACGGGAAACGAACGTGCGGCCCCGCGACAAGCGTGCGGGCCGCGCAGCATCAAGAGGGCACCCGCCCCACACAGATCAAGGGAGTGCAGCCCATGCGCCGCGTCGTTGTCACAGGATTGGGAATTGTCTCGTCCATCGGAAACAATGCAGAAGAAGTTCTGGCATCGCTTAAAGACGGGACCAGCGGCATCGTCGCCAGCCCCGAAATGACAGAGCACGGCTTTCGCAGCCGGGTTGCCGGGACACTCAAGATCAACGTCGCAGATCACATCGACAAACGTGCGCTGCGCTTCATGGGCGGCGGTGCCGCTTATGCCTATATCGCAATGCAGCAAGCCATCGCGGATGCGGGCCTGAGCGATGACCAGATCAGCAACCCGCGCACCGGCCTTGTGGCGGGCTCCGGCGGGCCGTCGACCTCGGCGTTGTTCACCGCGCATAACGTTGTGCGGGACACCGGCGCGACCAAGCGTATCGGGCCGTTTGCCGTTCCGAAATGCATGTCGTCCACCGTCAGCGCGAACCTGTCGACCGCCTTCAAGATCAAAGGCATCAACTATTCCATCACCTCGGCCTGCTCTACCTCGCTGCATTGCATCGGCAACGCAGCGGAACAGATCATGCTAGGCAAGCAAGACGTGATGTTCGCAGGCGGCGGCGAAGAGCTGGACTGGACGCTGTCCTGCCTGTTCGACGCCATGGGCGCGATGAGCAGCAAGTATAACGACGCCCCTGAAACAGCGAGCCGCGCCTTTGACGCCAACCGCGACGGGTTCGTGATTTCGGGAGGCGGCGGCATGTTGGTGCTCGAAGAACTTGAACACGCCAAGGCGCGCGGTGCCACGATCTATGCCGAAGTCACCGGCTATGCGGCGACATCTGACGGTCACGACATGGTAGCCCCCTCTGGCGAGGGCGGCGAACGCGCCATGCGTCTGGCGCTGGAAACCCTGCCCGAGGGCCGTAAGGTCGGCTATATCAACGCTCACGGCACATCCACACCAGTCGGCGATGTGGGCGAGATCGAAGCAGTCCGCCGCGTCTTTGGCAAAGGCAGCACGCCACCCGTCAGCTCCACCAAGTCGATGACCGGCCACGCCCAAGGGGCCGCCGGCGCACTAGAGGCTGTGTTCTGCCTGTTGATGCTGAAACATGACTTTATCACGAAATCCATCAACGTCGTTGATCTGGACCCGAAACTGGACCCGTCCGAAATCGCGCTAGAGCGTGTGGACAATGCCGGTCTGGATTCGGTGATGACCAACTCCTTCGGGTTCGGCGGCACCAATGGATCGATGATCCTTTCCAAGTTCCAAGAGTAAGGACAGCAAATGTCAGAAATGCTTAAAGGAAAACGCGGCCTGATTATGGGCGTCGCGAACGAACGCTCCATCGCTTGGGGTATTGCCAAGGCAATGGCCGAAGCCGGTGCGGAACTGGCCTTCACCTATCAGGGCGAAGCCTTTGGGAAGCGTCTTGAGCCTCTGGCGCAGAGTGTCGGGTCGGATTTCATGGTCGATGTCGACGTGACCGATGATGCTTCGCTTGATGCCGCGTTTGACCAACTGGGCGCGCGGTGGTCCACGATCGACTTCGTTGTCCACGCCATCGCGTTTTCCGACAAGTCCGAGCTGACAGGCCGCTTCCTGAACACCAGCCGCGAGAACTTTAAAAACTCGATGGATATTTCGGCCTATTCTTTCATCGAGGTCGCACGGCGGGCGCATCCGCTGATGGTCGAGAATGGCGGCACGCTGCTGACGCTGACCTATATGGGATCAAACCGCGTAACGCCGAACTACAATGTGATGGGCGTAGCCAAAGCCGCACTGGAAAGTGCCACGCGCTATCTGGCGAATGATCTGGGGCCCGAAGGCATCCGCGTCAACGCAATCAGCCCCGGCCCGATGAAAACGCTTGCCGGTGCCGCGATTGGCGGCGCGCGCAAGACTTATAAACACACCGACATGAACGCCCCCTTGCGGTCCAACGCGACACTTGAAGCTGTTGGCGGGACAGCGGTCTATCTGGCCTCGGATGCCGGTGCCTGCACCACGGGCGAGATCATCCGCGTGGATGGCGGGTTCCATGTGCTGGGGATGCCACAGGCCGAACATCTTTGACGGTACTGGCGGACCGGGGCGCTGCCCCGGACCCCGGGATTTTAGACCATTTGGAAATAGGGCGTCGCGTTTAGCGTAGGGGCGGGGTTTGGTAGAGCCAGACCTTCATGCCGCCGTGTGCGATGGCGGGGCCTTGGGGTTTCCACGGCAGGCCGGTGGCTTTGGCCAAGGGCGGTTCCGATGTGACGAGGCCGACGCGCCAGCCCTTGAAGCGCGTGAGCAGCGTTTGCCCAAGCGTTCCATAAAGCGGATAAAGCAGTTTCTTGTTACCGATGCGGCCGCCGTAGGGCGGATTCACCATGACAAGGCCCGGCGGTCCGTCTGGCGGGGTCAGCTCCCCCGCGGCGTGGTTTTCGAACTGCACCGCCTCTGATACCCCTGCCCGTTCCGCGTTCATCCTGCTCATCCGGACGGCACCGGCGTCACGGTCGGAACCGTAGAACCGCAGCGGCGTCGACGTGGCGGTATCGTCACGCATGGCGGCCCATTGATCGGGATCAAAGCTGGCGAGGTCCTCGAAAGCGAAATGGCGCGAGCGGCCGGGGTTCAGGCCCATGGCGATCTCGGCGGCCTCGATCACGAACGTACCTGAGCCGCACATCGGGTCGACCACAGTCTCGGTGCCGGTGTACCCCGCTTGACGCAGCATCAGATAGGCTAGGTTCTCGCGCATCGGCGCTTTGCCGACGGCTTCCTTGTGGCCGCGCTTGTGCAGCGACTCGCCCGAGGTATCGAGGCTGATGGTCACTACATTGTCGTCGATCCGCACCTTGAGCACGAGCGCCGCTTCGGGCGAGATCGTCACCCCGAGGCTTTCGCGCAGGGCGGTTTCAATCCGCTGTGTCGCGGCACCGGCGTGGTAGATTTTAGAGGCTTTCGTGGTCACCTGTACCCGTAACGGCACATCTGCGCGCAGCACATCGCCCCAGGGGAACTTGCGTGCACGTTTGTCCAGTTGCGCCAGATGGAACGCCATGAAGGACCCGATCCGCGCCAGCACGCGCGAGGCACCGCGCAGTTGCAGGTTCGCGCGCCATACCTCGGGCCAGTCGCCCTGCACCGTGATCCCGCCGGGCGTGGTGACGGGATTGGCAAAGCCTTTCTCTGTCACCTCGGCCAGAAGCATGTCTTCCAGACCGGGGGTGGCCACGATAAAAATGTCGAAGGTGTTTTGACTGTCCATAACCGCTGCATACTGCGCGGCGCGCGAGGTTTCGAGCGGTTTCTTGGGCCCATACAGTCCGGCGCGATCAAAAGCGCCGGACTGTATGGGCCTGTTTAGGCGATTTTTACCAGTTCGATGTCGAACTGCAGGTCTTTGCCTGCCAGCGGGTGGTTCGCATCAAGTGTGACAGTGGAGTCGTCGACTTCGACAACCATCACCGGCATCGCCTGCCCGTCGGGGGTTTGCATCTGCAGCTGCGTGCCGATTTCCAGCGGGATATCCGCAGGGATGCCTTCGCGCGGCACGGCCTGACGCATCTCGGGGTTCACATCGCCGTAGGCATCAGCGCTGTCAATTTTGACGACTTTCTTCTCGCCGACTTCCATCCCGGGCATCGCGGTGTCGAGGCCGGGGATGATCTGGCCGGACCCAACCGTGAATTCCAAAGGCTCGCGCCCTTCCGAGCTGTCGAAGGTGCTGCCGTCAAGCAACGTACCAGTATAGTGAATAGCAACGGTATCGCCGGATTTAACCTGCGTCATAGAAAGCTCCGATCCATAAAGGGAAAATACAGGAGGCCGCGTATCTGCGCGGGTGCTCCGGGTTCGGCGCGCAGTGTTTCAAGCCTGCTCCCTGTCGTAAACCCCCCTGCGGCCAGTTTTTCGGCCTTTTCTGTTCGGACGGCGCGTGACAGTCTCGCGGCAGGATATTTCAGGGGGGAAAATCATGGCGATAACAACATGCGTGTTCGATGCATATGGTACCTTGTTCGATGTGGCCGCCGCCGCACGGCAAGCCGCATCAGAGCCGGACTTTGCAGCGATAAAAGACAGCTGGCCACAGGTCGCGGAACATTGGCGACAAAAGCAGTTAAGCTACTCTTGGCTGCGCGCTGTCACCGGTACCCATGATGATTTCTGGCAGGTCACCCAAGAGGGTCTGGACTGGGCACTAGAAAAGACCGGGCACGACGACAACCCTGCCCTGCGCGCTCGTTTGCTGGCGTTGTACTGGGAGCTTCAGGCATTTCCCGAAGTGCCTAAGATGCTGAAAAAATTGAAGGATAAGGGATTGAACACGGCAATCCTATCGAACGGGTCGCCGGCGATGCTCGAAGGGGCGGTGTCATCCGCCGGTCTGGCCGAAACGCTGGATGCCGTTTTGTCGGTCGAAAGCGTAGGAATCTTCAAGCCTGATGCGCGTGTCTATGAACTGGTCGGCCAAAAGTTCGGCTGCACGCCATCACAAGTGCTGTTTGTATCGTCCAATGGCTGGGATGCAGCGGCGGCAACCGGCTTTGGCTTCACGACCGCCTGGGTCAACCGTGCGGGCGAACCGATGGACCGTTTACCATGGAAGCCCGTTCATGTGCTGCAGGACCTGAACGGCATCCCAGAACTGGCAGGCGTATAATGGCTCATTTCACCACATCCGACGGGCTATCGCTCTATTTTGCCGATGAAGGTCAGGGGCTACCGATTCTCTGCCTTGCCGGTTTGACGCGAACCACGGCGGATTTCGACTATGTAACCCCGCATCTGAAAAACGTGCGTCTGATCAAGATGGATTATCGCGGGCGGGGGCATTCCGACTTTGATCCCGACTGGTCGCATTATTCCCCCCCCGTTGAATGCCGCGACGCGTTGGAGCTGCTGGACCATCTGGGGATCGACAAGGTCGCCGTGCTTGGGACGTCACGCGGGGGACTGAATGGGTTGGGGTTGGCCAAGGCAGCCAAGAACCGGTTGCTGGGCGTCGCCTTTAACGATGTGGGGCCACATATCGACCCGCAGGGGCTGGATTTCATCATGGAATTCATTGGCCGCAACCCCGCCGCCAAGACCCATGCCGAAGCCGCCGCCGCCATGCCGCGTGTGTTCCCAGAATTTGAAAATGTGCCCGACAGCCGCTGGCTGGAGGAAGCGCAAAAGCACTACACCCAGACCGAAAGCGGCTTGCAGATCACCTATGACAAGCATTTGCGCGATGCGGTGGCCAAGGCGTTTTCAGCGCCCTCGCCCGATCTTTGGCCTTTCTTTGACGCGTTTGACGGGCTGCCGATTGCCTGCATCCGTGGCATGGCGTCCAATCTGCTGAGCGAGGAAACTCTGCAAGAGATGGAACGCCGCCGCCCTGATATGGTGGTCGCAAGGGTGCCGGGGCGCGGGCATATTCCGTTTCTGGACGAACCCGAGGCGGTTGAGGCCTTGAACGAATGGATCGGGATGATGCAATGAACATCGACATGATCCGCGCGGCAGCGCGGCGGTTGGAGGGGCACGTGCGGCGCACGCCTTTGCTGAACTCTCCGTTTCTGGATGACATCGCGGGGCGGCGCGTTTGGGTCAAGCCCGAGTGTTTGCAACACACCGGCAGCTTCAAGTTTCGCGGCGGCTGGTCGGCGGTGTCAGCACTGGAGACATCCGTACGCGCCAAGGGGGTTATCGCCTTTTCCAGCGGCAATCACGCTCAAGGGGTTGCCTATGCGGCCAAGCTGCATGGGGTGCCTGCCGTGATCATCATGCCCGCCGATGCGCCCCGTCTGAAGATCGCCAACACCAGAGCGCTTGGGGCCGAAGTGGTGCTATATGACCGCATGACCGAGGACCGCGATGCGATTGGCGCGGCTATGGCGCAGGAAAGGGAACTGACGCTGATCAAACCGTTCGACGATCCGCTGGTCATTGCAGGTCAGGGGACCACCGGGCTCGAGATCGCGCAGCAGGCCGCCGAGGCGGGGATCGCCTGTGCCGATGTGATTGTCTGCTGTGGTGGCGGAGGGCTGACCTCTGGCATTGCGCTGGCGCTGGAAGCTGACGCACCGGGGCTGCGCGTCCGCACCGCCGAACCAGATGGCTTTGATGACGCCGCGCGGTCGCTGGCCGCAGGGCAGATCAAGCGCAATGCCGCGCTTGGCGGGTCGATTTGCGATGCCATCGTTACGCCGCAACCGGGCGACCTGACTTTTCCAATCCTCAAACGGTTGTGTGGCCCCGGCCTTGTCGTCACTGATGACGAGGCGCTGCAGGCGATTGGCCATGCGTTCAACCGGCTGAAACTTGTGGCAGAACCCGGCGGTGCCGTCGCCCTTGCCGCCGCTCTGTTTCGCAGGGACGAGATCGAAGGCGATGATGTGATCGTCACGATATCAGGCGGGAATGTGGATACGGATGTTTTTACCCGCGCGCTCGCCACCCTTGATTGATACCCCCTGAGGAGGTTCTGACATGAATATTTTCGATACCGGCGATGTGCGCCTGCATTACCGCGTGGATGGCCCTGACGATGGCGCGCCTGTCGTGTTTGCCAATTCACTGGGCACCGATCTGCGCCTTTGGGACCCGATCCTGCCGCTGCTACCCAAGGGACTGCGTATCATCCGATTTGACAAACGCGGTCATGGACTGTCGTCTTGTCCGCCTGCGCCCTATGCGATGGGTGCGCTGATCGGCGATACGGAAAAGCTGCTGGATCATCTGGGCGTAAAGGACTGCGTCTTTGTCGGCCTGTCGATCGGCGGGATGATCGCCCAAGGGCTCGCGACCAAGCGGCTAGACCTGATCCGCGCCATGGTGCTGTCCAATACCGCCGCCAAGATCGGCACCAAGGATATGTGGGCCGACCGCGTGCGCGCCGTGCAGGACAGCGGGATTGAACCGATGGCCGACACGATCATGGAACGCTGGTTCGCCGCCCCCTTCCGCGCCACGCCTGAAATTGAACTTTGGCGCAACATGGTCGTGCGTCAGCCGGCCGAAGGCTACGCGGGATGCTCTGCCGCGATATCGGGCACGGATTTCTATACGCCCACGGCGGCGCTGCGCCTGCCGGTGCTGGGGATCGCAGGTTCCGATGACGGGTCCACTCCGCCTGATCTGGTACGCGAAACAATCGATCTCATCCCCGGGGCGAAGTTCAAGATCATCCGCAAGGCCGGCCATCTGCCCTGTGTCGAGCACCCGCAGGAATACGCGGATCTGCTGACCGAGTTTTTAGAAAGCGTAGGACATGTCTGATATTCTATTGGTTCACGGATCATGCCACGGCGCATGGTGCTGGCGCGATCTGATCCCGGCGCTGCGTGCGCTTGGGCACAGCCCGCGCGCCATCGACTTGCCAAGCCACGGCGACGACACCACCCCCGTCAACGCGGTAACGTTGGACGGCTATGCCAACGCGGTGCTTGCAGCCTCTACCCCCGAAACGGTGGTGGTCGGGCATTCGATGGGTGGCTTCGCCATCGGCGCTGCGGCGCAAAAAGATCCAAGCGCAATGGCGCGGCTGATCTATCTATGCGCCTATGTCCCCGCTGCGGGGCTATCGCTGGCAGAAATGCGCAAACAGGCCCCGAGCCAACCCTTGATGCCCGCCGTGCGTCTGGCACCGGATGGCAAAAGCTTTACCCTTGATACCGCCATGACCGAGACGCTTTTCTATCACGATTGCCCACCGGACGTCGCGGGCTTTGCGGCTGCTCGGCTCTGCGCACAGGCCGTTGCCCCGACGATCAAACCCCTGCCCGATACCGCGCGCGCCGATGCCATGCCGCGCAGCTATATCCGCTGTATGGACGACCGCACCATCCCGCCCGCCTATCAGGTCACGATGACGAAGGACTGGCCAAGCGCGGATGTTCATGAAATGGCCTGCGGGCATTCACCCTTCTTTACCGATCCCGCCGGTCTGGCGCGGATCATCGACGATATCATTCCGAGGTAACCCATGGCCGCCAGCGTCTTTGACAGCCCCCTGTTCGCACAACTTTTCAACACCGGTGACGCGGGGCGGCTGTTTTCCGACACCGCTGCGATCCGCGCGATGCTGCTGGTCGAAGGCGCGTTGGCCAAAGTACAAGGCAGCCTTGGCGTCATCCCCGAACTGAGCGCCGCCGCGATCCACCGTGCCTCGCTGGAAATTCAGGTCGATCCCGGCGCGATTGCGGCCTCTACGGGGGAAAACGGCGTGTCTGTACCGGGACTGTTGGCCCAGTTCCGCGCCGAAATGCAGGCACCGGAATTTGCTCAGCATGTGCATTGGGGGGCCACAAGTCAGGATATCATCGATACCGCGCTGATGCTGCGACTGCGCCAGGCGCTTAAGCTGGCCGAAACGGACCTGCGCGACATCATCGCGACCTTTGCGGCAGGTGCCGAACAGCACCAGTCCCTGCCGATGCCCGCCCGCACCTACGGTCAACACGCCACTCCCACCAGCTGGGGCGCGGTTCTGGCCGAATGGGGCATGCCGCTGTGTGATGCGCTGGACCAGCTTGAGGCGCTCCGCGAAGGGTCGCTGTTCGTGTCCCTATCGGGGGCGGCTGGCACGGGATCGGCGCTTGGCCCGACAGCCGCCGAGACGCGTGCGCAACTGGCCCAAGCGCTTGGCCTGAGGGATCCCGGGCGCAGCTGGCATGTGGACCGTGGCCCCGTGCTGCGCATCGCCGATTGGCAGGGCCGCGTGATGGCAGCGCTGGCGCATATCGCGCAAAGCACGCTGGCGCTGACCATGACCGAAACCGCCGAGCTTGCCCTTGGCGCGGCTGGTGCCTCGTCCACCATGCCGCAAAAGCAGAACCCAGTAGCGCCCTCCGCAATTGTCGCCTTGGGGCATCAGTTCACCGGCCAGCGTGCCACGCTTCAGGCCGCTGCCGCGCACCAGCACCAGCGCGACGGCGGTGCGTGGTTTGCCGAATGGATGGCCGTACCGCAATTGACGTTGAGCCTTGCCGCAGCCCTGACCCATGCCAAAACGCTCGTTGCGGGGCTGACGCCGCATCCTGTCAAAATGCACAGCGCGCTGACCCATGGTTTGGGGTTGATCCACGCCGAAGCGCTCAGCTTTGCGCTGGCCGAAACCATGCCTCGCCCCCAAGCTCAGAAGATCACAAAACAGCTGTGTCAGGACGCAATGGCAAAGCAGGTGCCGCTGGCCGATCTGGTGCGGGCAGATTATCCCGACGTGGCCGAAGACCTGTTCGACCCGTCGATCCAGATGGGACAGGCCCCCGCAGATGCAGTGGCTTTCGTGGCGCGTGCGCGTGCACTGTAGTCCCAGCGATTGGCGCGGAGCGGCGACGGGGGCCAGCCCCCGGTCCCCCGGGATTTAAAGCCATTTGGAAATGTCATGAGGGGTCGGGCACGATCCTACAGCAAGCTGTTTCAGCCACGTGCAGGATGGGATGAGAGGGGGCCAAAGCCCCCTCTGTCGTCGCTTTAGAAGAACGCCTGCAGGCCGGTCTGGGCGCGGCCCAGGATCAGCGCGTGCACGTCGTGCGTGCCTTCGTAGGTGTTCACGGTTTCAAGGTTCATCATGTGGCGGATGACCTGGAATTCACCGCTGATGCCGTTGCCGCCGTGCATGTCGCGCGACATGCGGGCGATGTCCAGCGCCTTGCCGCAGTTGTTGCGCTTGACGATGGAGATCATCTCGGGCGCGGCGTTGGCGTTGTCCATCAAGCGACCCACTTGCAACGAGGCTTGCAAGCCAAGCGCGATTTCGGTCTGCATGTCAGCAAGTTTCTTTTGGAACAGCTGTGTCTGCGCCAGCGGTTTGTTGAACTGCTTGCGGTCCAGACCGTACTGGCGCGAGGCGTGCCAGCAGAATTCAGCGGCCCCCAATGCGCCCCAGCTGATGCCATAGCGAGCGCGGTTGAGACAGCCGAACGGGCCTTTCAGGCCTTCGACATGGGGCAGCAACGCATCTTCGCCGACTTCGACGTTGTCCATTACGATCTCGCCTGTGATCGATGCGCGCAGCGACAGCTTGTTGCCGATTTTTGGTGCGGACAGACCCTTCATGCCCTTTTCAAGGATAAAGCCGCGGATCTTGCCGCCGTGCTCTTCCGACTTGGCCCATACCACGAAAACATCGGCGATCGGCGCGTTCGAGATCCACATTTTGGAACCGGTCAGCTTGTAGCCGTTGGCCGTTTTCACGGCACGGGTTTTCATGCCCGCAGGGTCAGAGCCTGCATCGGGTTCGGTCAGACCAAAGCAACCGATGAATTCACCGCTGGACAGTTTGGGCAGGTACTTCATGCGCTGCTCTTCCGAGCCATACGCATAGATCGGGTACATCACGAGGCTGGATTGCACCGACATCATCGACCGGTAGCCGCTGTCCACACGTTCAACTTCGCGGGCGACCAGACCGTAGGAAACATAGTTGCCGCCCAGACCGCCGTATTGCTCGGGCACCGTGACGCCCAACAGGCCCATGTCGCCCATTTCCTTGAAGATACCTTCATCTGTGGTTTCGTTCGCGAAGGCGTCAATGATGCGGGGCTGCAGTTTTTCCTGAGCGTAGGCGCGCGCACTTTCTTGGATCATGCGCTCGTCTTCGGTCAACTGTTCGCTCAGGCGGAAGGCATCCGCCCAATCAAAGCTGCCCATGTCTGGGGCGTCTTTGGCTTTCAATACGGGCAATTCGGTGCTCATCTTATATCCTCCTCGGGGTTCAGATTTGGCCATAGTATTGCAAAGCATGCGGCGAAAGACTATCGCTGGTTACTCCTGAACCTATGAGTTTAAGTCATATGATCGCCCCGCGTCGGTTCCTTCCCTCGGTCAACGCCCTGCTCGCCTTCGAAGCTGTGGCGCGGTTGGGCAGCGCCACGCTCGCGGCGCAGGAACTGTCACTCACGCAAAGCGCGATCAGTCGGCAGCTCAAGACGTTAGAGGCGCAGTTGAACGTCGCCTTGCTGGACCGGATGGGGCGGCAACTGGTTCTGACGGAGGCCGGTAAAAGCTATGTAATTCAGGTACGTGATGTGTTGAACCGGCTGGCACAGGCGTCGATAACTGCGCGTACAAACCCGATTGCAGGCGCGTTGAACCTCGCGATCCTGCCCGGCTTCGGAATGCACTGGTTGGCCCCACGGCTGCGCGACTTTGCTCAGGCGCATCCAGAGGTGACGGTGAACCTCAGCACGCGACTGCACCCGTTTTCGTTTCAGAACAGCCCCTTTGACGCTGCAATACATTTTGGCAAGGAAGACTGGCCCGGCGTGCGCTATCTATCGCTGATGCCGGAAACCGTTGTGCCTGTCTGTGCGCCCGAGCTGCTGACTGAACCGCTGGACGACCCCAGCCAGATCCTGCGGTTTCCCTTACTGCACCTGGATACGCGCCCGCGCGGCTGGTCGCGCTGGCTGAGCGCCCTTGGTGTCACGCAAGAGCCCCCCGCCGGTATGATGTTCGATCAGTTTTCGACAATGGCGCAGGCGGCGGTGCACGGGTTGGGGGTGGCGCTGCTCCCTACGTTTTCAGCCGAGCCCTATTTGCGTGATGCCCAGCTGGTGTTGGCGTCGACCCAGACAACGCAAAGCATCGGGAACTACTACCTTGTCTGGCCAGAAGATCGCGCTGAAACCGCAGCCCTGCAGTCGTTCATGACATGGCTGGACGGGCAGACGGGCCAAGTTCTTTAACATATCGGCAAGGTATAGCGGCACAGATGCCCTATTTCCGCCGTAATGGCACGATACCTCCCACGTATCAATTTAGGGGGGGCCCCTTTGAAAGGGAGCATTGGAATGCCAATTTCATTTACCAAATTCGCCGCGGTCGGTGCCACCGTTATGACGCTTGCGACGGCCAACGCGGCCACGGCGCAGACGCATGACATCATCATCTTCGACGAGGCTTTTTTTCCTGCAGTGATCTACGTCAAAGCCGGAGATGAGCTGAGTTTCGTCAATAACGCGAATGCCGCTCGAACCGTTAGCGGCGGCAACGGGTCATGGACGTCGGGAACGCTGCAAAACGGCGAAAGCTATCGCCATACGGTAGAAGCAGGCGCTCAAGTCACTTTTATCGGCGCGTCCGAGGGGGACAACCCCGTAAGCTACAGTGGTGAAGTCAGCTTTGATCCGGCACCGCTAAGCAACTGATATATCGGACAGTCTGCGGCTTGCGCCGCGCCGAGACATGAGAATGGCGCGCCCCTGTTGTTAGAGGCGCGCCGTTTCTTTTTACAGCAGGCTGATTACTTCACCGTGATGCGGCCATCTGTATAGGGCGTGTAGGCCCCGTTGGCGGCGATAAATTCAGCCGTCACATCTGCCAGATCCGGACCGTAGTCATAGGCGTTTTGCGCGGTCTTGAACGGTTCATAGCCGTCGCCGCCGTTGCGCACGTAGTTATTGGACACGACGCCATAGGTCTTTTCCGGATCTAGCCGCATACCCGAAACGGTGACATCGCTGATCCGGCTGCCCGCGTCAGCGCTTGGGTCAACGGTAAAGGTCATGCCCGCGACCTGGGGGAAACGACCGGCGACTTCGTCGATCTGGCTCACACCGTTTTCCAACGCCTCGACCAGCGCAGCGCCGGTGACCTGAAATGTAGACAGCGTGTTCTGAAACGGCAGTACGGCCAGCACTTCGCCCATCGTGACCTCGCCCGCATCGATAGAGGACCGCAGACCGCCACTGTTCTGGATCGCGACCTCGATACCCTGATCTGCCACACGGGCCAGCATCGCGTCGGCGACCAGATTCCCCATCTGACACTCCTGTACGCGGCAGACCGACCGGTCGCCCTCGATCGCGTCGGTGGTTTCGGCGACGACTTTGCTGCGCAGCTCTTCCAGGGGTTGGGCCAACTCGCTGAGACGCGCGACGGTGGTTTCATCTTCGGCGACGCCGGCATCGATCAGGATCGGCTCGCCCGAGGCTTCCTTGATGTTGCCTTCGTCGTCAAAGGAGACATTCAGCTCGCCCAGAAATTTGCCGTAGGCATAGGCTTGCACGATCGCCGTTTCATTAACCATAGTCGGATACGCCCCTTCGGCGCGTTCTTGGGTATTGCTCAGCAGTGTGTTGCTGTGCCCGCCAACGATCACATCGACACCCGTGGTGTTTTCCGCGACCATCTGGTCCACCTTGTAGCCCGAGTGGCTCAGCACGATGATCTTGTTTACCCCCTGCGCGGTCAACAGGTCGACCTCGCCCTGCACGGCGGCCACTGAATCAGAGAACACGACGTTCTCGCCGGGGCTTGCCAAATCAGGCGTGTCTTCGGTGGTCAGCCCGATCAGGCCGATTTTCTCGCCGCCGCGTTCGATGACGGTCGATTTCGCCAGCTTGTCGGCCAGCAGCGGTTCGGCGGATACATCTGCATTCGACATCAGTATGGGAAAGTTGATCGCCTCCATAAAGCCGGCAAGCACTTCGGGGCCGTCGTCAAATTCATGGTTGCCCACGGTCATGCCGTCATAGCCCAGCATGTTCATCATCTCGGCCGCCACCTTGCCCTTGTAGTGGGTGTAGAACAGTGAGCCCTGAAACTGATCCCCGCCGTCGACCAGTACATGATTGTTGGTGCGCGACTTGGCGTCCTTGATCGCGTTGACGAGCCGCGCGGTGCCACCGAAACATTCACCGGCGGTATTATCCTCGGCGGAGCACGGTCCGTCGTATTTGCTGATCGGTTCAAACCGCGCGTGAAAGTCATTAGTGTGCAGGATGGTCAGGCTGTAGTCCGCCGCTGCCATGCCCGAGGTCAGCGCGAGCGCTGCCGTGGCTGTCAGGAATCGTTTCATGATGGGTCCCCCCTTTGGGTTGAATTATGCACCTATGGTGACCCCCAGTTTGCCCCCTTGTCAAAGACCATCTGAGCGCAAACCCGCCCTTCCCCAAGGTCACCGCCCTGCGCTGCGGCAAAGCGCACAGCCCTTGACCGTTTGCACCGACCAAGGCATCACAGCGGCTATGTTGATTTACAAAATTTTCCGCTCCGATGAATGGCAGGCCCTGCGCCGCGACGGCTCTACCGCCGGCGCGCCGATTGATGTGGCCGACGGCTATGTGCATTTCTCGACCTCTGAACAGGCCGCTGAAACTGCGGCGAAACACTTTGCGGGCGAGGCAGATCTGTTTCTGCTGGCCGTAGAGACTGACCGCCTTGGCGATGCGCTGAAATGGGAGGTATCGCGGGGCGGTGCCAAATTCCCGCATCTGTACCGCGCACTGGCGCTAGAAGACGTTGTTTGGGCGCAGCCGCTGCCGTTGGTGGACGGGGCGCATGACTTTCCCGCTGGCTTTAAGGAGGCCGAATAATGACAGGCTATATTGACCCGGATCGCGCCCAGTTTGATGCCTTTAAGGGGCTGGACCGCGACACGCCGCTGAACATGGTGAACCTTGTCAAACTGCGCGACACGGCCGCCTACCCCGACGATCACGCATTGGCGGCCAAAGCGCTGACAGGGGCGCAAGCCTACAAGAATTACGGCGCGGAAAGTGGGCCGGTGCTGGCAGATGTCGGCGGGTCGATCCTGTGGCGTGGCCAGTTCGAGACGACCTTGATCGGCCCCTCGGACGAGGCGTGGGATGTGATGTTCATCGCGCAATACCCCAACGCACACGCGTTTTTGCAGATGATCTCGGACCCGCGGTACAAACAGGCAGTGGTGCACCGTCAGGCTGCGGTTGTCACATCGCGCCTGATCCGCAGCGCCCCGCTGCCCCTAACGGATGAATTTGCATGAAGCGTATGGTCGAGCAGCTGGGGCTGCGCGCCCTGCATCAGGTAGATCCTGAAACTGCGCATGGTCTGGCGATCACCGCACTGCGGCTTGGCCTTGCGCCCGCGCCCGGTCCGGTCACGTCAAAGCGGCTAAAGACCTCGCTGGCGGGGATGAGCCTGCCGAACCCCGTCGGGCTTGCTGCGGGGTTTGACAAAAACGCCACCGCCGTCGCGCCGCTGTCCAACGCGGGTTTCGGCTTTATCGAAGTGGGGGCCGCCACGCCCCTGCCCCAACCCGGCAATGACAAACCCCGTCTGTTCCGCCTGACCGAGGACCGCGCGGCGATCAACCGCTTTGGCTTTAACAACGAAGGCATGCAGGCGATCTGCACCCGTCTGGCACGCCGCGGCGCGGGTGTGCCCGTGGGGCTGAACCTTGGGGCCAACAAGACCAGCACCGACCGCGCCGCCGATTTCGCCCGCGTGATGGAGCTGGCCCGCGACCACGTCGATTTCGCCACAGTCAATGTATCATCGCCCAACACCGAAAAGCTGCGCGACCTTCAGGGCAAGGCCGCCCTTGCCGCGCTTTTGGCCGGCGTTATGGAGGTCCGCGGCGATACGCCCGTGTTCCTGAAAATCGCCCCCGACCTGACCGAGGCAGAGATCGCCGATGTGGCCGAGGTTGCAAATGACGCAGATGTCGCAGCGATCATTGCCACCAACACAACACTGGACCGCGCCGGCCTGAAGAACGCGCAGCGCGACCAGATGGGCGGGCTGTCGGGCGCGCCCCTGTTCGAAAAGTCCACCCGTGTGTTGGCGCGACTATCTACCCTCACGGATATTCCACTGGTGGGCGTCGGGGGCATCAGCTCGGCCGAAGATGCCTATGCCAAGATTTGCGCAGGTGCATCGGCGGTGCAGCTTTATACCGCGCTGGTCTATGGCGGTCTGTCGCTGGCATCGGACATCGCCAAAGGGATCGATAAGCTATTGAAGCAAGACGGATTTGACACCGTCGCCGATGCCGTCGGTTGTAACCGCAGCGCTTGGCTTTGATGGAATTCGGGGCGCCGTTCAAGCGACGCTGCCCCGACCCTCGGCACAACGTCTCCTAGCCCGCGGCACGTTCCAGCGCAGGGTAGCGCAGCCCCAGTGTCACGCCACGGGCGACAAAGGACACCAGAAGCGAAATCCACAGCCCGTGATTGCCCAGCCACGGGACCAGCACTGCCGCACACGCACAGTAAATCACAAACGACACCGCCATCATGTTGCGCATGTCCCGCGACCGTGTGGCCCCGATGAAAATCCCGTCCAGCATCCATGATGCCCACCCCAGCAACGGGGCCGCGACCATATAGGGCAGGAACACCCGCGCCTCTGCCCGCACCAGCGGCGCGGTGGTCATCAGATCAATGATCATGCCGCCGCCCCATGCGAAGGCAATCGTCATCAGTGCGCAGGCCAACAGGCCCCAGCCGCTGGTCAGCAGCGCACCGCGACGCAAGATATCGCGTTGCTTGCCGCCCATGGCACGCCCGACCAACGCCTCGGCAGCAAAGGCGAACCCGTCCAGCGCAAAGGCCGTTATCATCAAAAATTGCAAAAGCACCTGATTGGCCGCGAGCTTGACGTCGCCCAAGCCCGACCCCAGAAACAGGAACGAGACGAATATCGACTGTAGCAATAGGGACCGCACAAGGATGTCGCCGTTGACCTTCATCATTTTGATCCAGCGCGGTCTGTCGAAAACCTGCACCCAGTCTCGCCACGCGGGCACGGCAAAAGCGGCGCGGCAGAACCACAGCCCAAGCGCCGCCCCCGTCCATTCGGCCAGAAACGTCGCGATGGCGACCCCTTCGATGCCCCAATCCAGCCCCAGCACAAACCACAGGTCCAGCAAGATGTTCATGCCGTTCATCCACAGCTGTACCACCAGGACGGCACGGGTACGCTCTTGGGCGATCAACCAGCCGGTTATCGCATAGATCGCAATCGCCGCCGGCGCGGACCAGATGCGGATGCCCATGTAGGACCGTGCGAGCGTTTCAACCTCTGCGCTGGCCGGAGACGCCTGGAACGCCGCCCAGAACAGCGGCAGTTGCAGCAAAACCAGTGCCAAGCCCGCCAGCCCGCCGATCAGCAGCCCGCGCGTCAGCAGGGCTGCGACCTCTGCATCGTCATTATTCCCTGCCGCCTGCGCAGTTAGCCCCACGGTGCCCATGCGCAGAAAGCCGAATACCCAGTAGAGCGAAGACAGGATGATCGCGCCAATGCCCACAGCACCGATGGGGGCCGCTAATCCGATCTGCCCCACCACGCCTGTATCGACCGCCCCTAAAATGGGGACTGTGGCGTTCGAGATGACAATGGGGATGGCGATGTTCAGCACACGGCGGTGCGTGACGACTTCTTTGGCAGAAAGTTTGCCAAGGGCGACGGCGCTGACCTCGCCCTTGGGGATCGCGTCAGTCACGGCTTTGCGGCATCAGAAAATGCCCCGTGGCCTGCGCGAAAAGCTTCGAGCGGTTGTCTTGCCATGCTTCGACATGCACCGACGCATAGCGCCGCCCCGATCGGTTGATCCGCGCCCGCGCATAGGCGTCACGCGGCAAGCCGGACCGCAGATAATCAACGGTAAAATCAATCGTTTTAGGCAAACGTGGCAGATGCGTCGCGTCCATTTCGTCCACGGCAAGCGCGCCGGATTCCAGATCGGCCCACAGGTGTTCCCAGCTGAGCGTGATGATCGACGTGACCTCGAGAAATGACGCCGTCGCCCCGCCGTGCAACGCCTGCAGCATCGGGTTGCCGATCAGCTTGTCTGAATAGGGCAAGATGCCAGTCAGCTCGTCCCCGCGACGATCGAACTGGATGCCTAGAAAGGTGATATAGGGCACGCCGTCCACCAGCGCACGCAAGGCCGCATCACGGCGCTTTTTGACGACCTGTACGGTTTCGGGTTTGCGACGTGTGCTCATCGTTTGCCCTCCACGGTGAAACTGCCGGTGGCGGTGGCGACCGGGCTGCCGTCTTCTTCATCTCGCGCTGTGGCACGCACAAAGGCGACCGACCGCGTTACGTGATAACATTCCGCCCGCGCGGTAATGCGCTGCCCCGGCACAGCCGCCCGCAGGTATTCTATGCGCAGGTCGATGGTTGCCGTGCCGCCGGGATTGCTGGGGTGGCTCATCACCGCGGCCCCGCAGCAGGTATCCATCAACGCCGACACGGCCCCGCCATGCAAGACACCCGTGCGCGGATCGCCGACCAGTCTTTCATCATACGGCATGTCGATCACAGAGACCCCGCCATCCAGCTCTTGCAGCTCCATCCCCAAAGCCCCACTGTAGGGCAGCGCGGAGATGAACTGCTTGGCAATGCGAAGTTTGTCTGACATTTTTTGCTTCCTTGGCGTTATTCCCCCCATATCAACCGAGCGACCAAGCAAGAGCAACCCCAGTGTTGCGCTTGGAAAGTGAACCGCATAGTTTCCGAAACTGAGGAGACCATGATGACCGACAAACGCCTGAACTTTAAAGAAATGTGTGCGGAGTTTGACGTCACGCCGCGCACGCTGCGCTACTACGAGTATATAGAACTGCTCCACCCCGAGCGTGAGGGACGGTCACGCAGCTATGGTGCCCGGGAAATCGCGCGCATGAAGTTGATCATGCGGGGGCGTAAGTTCGGGTATTCCCTAGAAGGTATCCGGCAGTGGTTGCTGATCTATGAAAATGAAGGCACCGAAGCTCAAATGCGGGCTTGGGTGGTCAGCGCGGACCGCCAATTGGGAGAGTTGGCAGAACAGCGCAAGCAATTGGAAGAAGCCATAGAAGAGCTGCAAAAGTCGCGCGATGATACCGAAGCCGCATTGGCCAAATGCGCGTCAAAAGGCGAGTCGGACCACTAGCGCCGCCCCGCAAAGCTCAGACCTGACGCGCTGCCATACGGCGCATCACATCGGACAGACGTGTCAGGTCAGCCGCCGCAACAATTAACTCTGTCAGCGAATCCGCGTCCAGATTAGCGGCAAATTCATAGGCCACGTCCTCGGCCAGCTTTGCAGCGTCCAAAAGCCCCTTCGACGCCGAAGAGGCTGAAATCCCCATGCTTTGCGTCAGATCAATTGCAGTCGGGATCACCGAAGGGATCGAGGTCTTATTCTGGGCCACGGGGCTGTCCACTCTCATTTAAGAAGCTGCCATACCTATGCTGCGACCAGACCGGGCGCATGTCCCGTAGCTACGCGACATGCGCAGGTGGTCTCAGGCCAGGTTGTCGAGGGATTGATCAATCAAGCCGAAAGCCAACCCCCTCACTGCAGCGCGCGTCCGGTCGGTCACGTCCAGTTTGCCGAACAAACGCCGCATGATCGTATCAACCGTATGCCTCGATACGCCCATGATCTGCGCGATTGACGTGTTGCTTTTCCCCCGTGCGATCCAGCGCAGCAGCTCTAGCTCGCGCGGGGACAGTCGGCGGTAAGACGCCCCCGGCCCCTCGACCAATGCACAAAAGCGCAAATGGGCAAGCTGGCTCGCCATTTGCAGCGCCGTCACCTCGGCCTGAGACGGGCGCGGTCTGCCCTCGTGAAAACCGATGCTCACCAATGCGTTGCGCGCCTGAGGGCCAAAGACCTGACAGACAAGCCCATCAGCGAAACCGTGCTCTCTGGCGATGCGCAGGTAGGCCTGCTGCTTGTCGGTCAGCGTGGTCATCTGCGATAGATCCTGCCAGAAAAACGGGCTGATCCGCGACGCCGCGAAGGCGGGAAACGGATCGTCAAGATACAGGCGCTCGGCAGTGTACATGCGCTGGAACACGTGCGGAATCCCGATCGCGACAGCCCCGAAATTAGAGTCCCCCAAGGATTGCACATCAATACTATGGTAGGTCACCGTGCGAAAGTCCTGCGCCTTGGCAAAACGATTCACCAGCAACCACAGCGCCGAAACACTCCGCACCTCGCTAAGGCGGTCCACAAATCTATCTGAACCCAACTTCTTGGGCATGTCCGCTCCCCCGTCGCCATTGGCGTTCCCCCCAAACAACTTAGGCGGCAACACCCCATGATCAACAAAAGTATCAGAAAAAGCCTATTAGGTCAGGTTACGTGCAATTACCCAACGCAAAGCAAACGTTTGACGTGACGTCTGGATTACGTAAGCTTGCTTCTAGGTTATATCGCTCCTCATATAGGCGCAGTTGACCGTTCTACTAATGTGATAGAATAGCGAGTACCCCATATGTCGACCACTACGATGACCATCCGCGAGATGTGTACAGCCTTTGACGTCACCCCGCGCACCCTGCGGTTCTACGAGGCAAAAGAACTGCTTTTCCCTGAACGTCAGGGCCAAAAGCGATTGTTTACCAAACGCGACCGTGCGCGGCTGAAACTGATCCTGCGCGGCAAGCGCTTTGGCTTCAGCCTCGAAGAAATCCGTCAGTTGCTGGACCTGTATCATATGGGTGACCAGCAACAGACCCAATTGGCGCGTACCTATGACATCGCGCGCGAACGTCTGGCCGACCTCGAGGCGCAACGCGACGACCTCAACAACGCCATAGACGACCTGCAAAACCAGTTAAAATGGGGGGAAAAAATGATCGCCTCCATCAACAGCGCCCGAAACGCGGCAGAATAAGCCACGGTCCGGCGCAGCCGATCACCTTATACACCGACCAATTTATACTGACCAAATGACGGCCAGATGGCCAAGGGAGAACACCACATGCCGAGCTACACCGCCCCGATCAAAGATCTGCAATTCGTACTGCACGACGTGCTGAACGTCACCGCGTCGTCGACCCCCGGCTACGACGAGCTTGAAGCGGATTTCACCTCTGCCATTCTCGAAGAAGCCGGCAAGCTGACCTCCGAAGTGCTGGCACCGCTGAACGCAGTCGGTGATCGGGAGGGCTGCCGTCTGGAGAACGGCGTCGTTTACACCCCAAAAGGTTTTAAAGAAGCATTTGAAAAGGTCAAAGAAGGCGGCTGGACCGGTCTGGATATGCCAGAGCAGTACGGCGGCCAGAATATGCCCTACGTTCTGGGCACCGCTGTCGGCGAGATGTTCTCGGCCTCTAACCAAGCGTTCACCATGTATCAGGGTCTGACCCATGGTGCAGCATCCGCAATTCTGGCGCACGGGTCCGACGCGCAAAAAGATACGTATCTGCCAAACATGGTGTCCTGCGAATGGACAGGTACCATGAACCTCACAGAGCCCCACTGCGGCACCGATCTGGGTCTGATGCGTACCAAGGCAGCCCCACAAGACGACGGCAGCTATAAAATCACCGGCCAAAAAATCTTTATCTCGTCCGGCGAACACGACATGGCCGACAACATCATCCACTTGGTGCTGGCCAAAATCGACGGCGGCCCCGAAGGCATCAAGGGCGTGTCGCTGTTCATCGTGCCTAAATTCATGGTCAACGAAGACGGCTCCCTTGGGGACCGCAACGCCGTTACCGTCGGTTCCATCGAGGAAAAGATGGGTATCCACGGCAACTCAACCTGTGTGATGAACTATGACGGTGCTGTCGGATACCTGCTGGGCGACGAACACAAAGGCATGCGCGCCATGTTCACCATGATGAACGAAGCCCGCGTCGGCGTCGGCATGCAAGGTCTGGCGCAGGCCGATGTCGCCTACCAGAACGCGTTGATCTACGCCAACGACCGCCTGCAAGGCCGTGCGGTAACCGGCACCGAACACCCCGACAAACCCGCCGATCCGCTGATCGTACACCCCGATATCCGCCGCAGCCTGATGGAGCAGAAATCCTTTGTCGAAGGTGCGCGGGCATTTATCCTTTGGGGGGCCAGCCTGATCGACGCGGCACACCGTGCGGATGACAAAGACGCAGACGGCCTCGTGTCGCTGATGACCCCCGTTATCAAAGGCTTCTTGACCGATGTCGGCTATGACATGACCGTCAAGGCGCAACAGGTTTATGGCGGCCACGGCTATATCGAGGAATGGGGCATGTCCCAGTTCACCCGCGATGCCCGTATTGCCATGATCTATGAAGGGGCCAATGGCGTACAGGCGCTGGACCTCGTGGGCCGCAAGCTGGCGCAAGATGGCGGCAAACACGTTATGGCGTTCTTTGATTTGGTCAAAAACTTCATCAAGGAAAACACCGGCCAGGACGCCGAATTCGACGCCAGCTTTATGGAGCCGCTTAAGGCTGCAAGCAAAGACCTGCAATCGGCCGGCATGTATTTCATGCAAAACGGCATGAAGAACCCGAACAACGCGCTCTCGGGGTCGAACGACTTCATGCATATGTTCGGGCATGTCTGCCTTGGCCTGATGTGGGCAAAAATGGGGCTGGCCGCAAACAAAGCGCTGAAGGACGGAACCGGTGACGCGACCTTCTACGAGACCAAGCTGGCAACGGGCCGTTTCTACATGGCCCGCCAACTGCCCGCGACGGCGCTGCACCTC
The DNA here is from genome assembly GCF_900103185.1 of Sulfitobacter litoralis. Classification (GTDB taxonomy): domain Bacteria; phylum Pseudomonadota; class Alphaproteobacteria; order Rhodobacterales; family Rhodobacteraceae; genus Sulfitobacter; species Sulfitobacter litoralis. Next base: position 30,100 of record NZ_FNJD01000014.1, on the reverse strand, counting down.
AAGCGGATCGAGACCGGCGCGGATACTGTGATGGCGCTCGACGCGGCAAACTTCTAGGCTGCATCGGGGTGGGGACATGCCCCACCCCTCCGCTGACTGAAAGGATGCCCCTTGCCCAAACGTTTCCGCCTGACCCGCCGCTTTCCCGTTGCCATGACCGAAGACGGCTATCGCCGTCTCAAGAAATTTGCGGCAGAGGCCGGTTTGGACGAAGGCGAAGCGCTGTCATTTCTCTTCGAGAACTTCAACAGCGTGATTGACGAGGAAAACCTAACCGCAAGACTGCGGCTTTTTAATGCGGAACTGGACGGACGAAAGAGGTAGCACACCACCACCACCCAAGTGCCCTGCCGAACCCGACCCTTCGGGGAGAGTTTAAGGGGCAAAATGAAGCGAAACACCCTGCCCTGATCACGCGATCAGCACGACCAAAGCAGGGCTTCACTTTGCACGCGACCCGGCTCTCCAGCCTGCCGCGCGGGGGTTGAATACGACAAGATGATTAGTAACTGAATAACACAGACCCGCGCATCTTCATTTTGCCGGATAAACTCCACGGGGGTGTGGGGGTGTGAAACCCCCACGTGCTGACGGATCAACATACAGGACTTGAGGGAGGGTTCAGATGACCATCAAACTGCATTGCTTTGGCGAAAGCGGGAACGCTTATAAGGCGGCGCTTGCGTTGCAATTGTCGGGGCTGGATTGGGAGCCGGTGAAGGTCGATTTCTTTGGCGGCCAAACCCGCACACCGGATTACCGCACCACCATCAACAACATGGGCGAAGCCCCTGTGCTGATCGACGGTGACATCCGGCTGACGCAATCCGGTGTGATCCAAGACTATGTATCGGAACAATCGGGCAAATTCGGCGGCCGCACCAACGAAGAGCGCCGCGAGATCCTGCGGTGGGTATTGTGGGACAACCACAAGCTCAGCTCGAACGCCGGTATGACGCGGTTCTTGATAAACTTTCTCCCCGAGGACAAGCAGCCCAAAGAAGTCATCGGCTTTATGCAGGGGCGTCTGTCTGCCGCCTATGCCGTGTTGAACGACCACCTTGAGGGCCGCGACTGGATCGTCGGCGACGGTATCACCAACGCCGATCTCAGCTGCTGCGGCTATCTCTATTACCCCGAGCCTTTCGGATTTGTCCGCGAGGATTGGCCCCATATCGACGCGTGGCTTACGCGTCTGAGCGAAACACCGGGCTGGAAAGCCCCCTACGACCTGATGCCCGGCAGCCCCGCTGACCGCGCCTGACCCAAAGGGAGACACCACATGACCGAAGCATATATCTACGACGCCCTGCGCACCCCGCGTGGCAAGGGCCGCAAAGACGGTGCCCTGCACGAGCTCACCTCGTTGCGGCTATCCGCGCTGACTCTCAACGCCGTCAAAGAGCGTAACAACCTTGAAGGCCACGCCGTCGAGGACGTGATCTGGGGCAACGTGACCCAGGTGATGGAACAAGGCGGTTGTCTGGCGCGCTCTGCGGTGCTGGCATCCGATCTGGACGAACGCATCCCCGGCCTCGCGATCAACCGGTTCTGCGCCTCTGGCATGGAAGCCGTGAACCTGGCCGCCAACCAGATCAAGGGCGGCGCGGGCATGGCCTATATCGCCGGCGGCGTAGAGATGATGGGCCGCGTGGCCATGGGCAGCGATGGTGCTGCGATTGCCGTTGATCCGTCGCTCGCAATGGACCGTTATTTTGTGCCGCAGGGCATCTCGGCTGATATTATCGCGACGGAATACGGCTTTACCCGGGACGAGGCCGACAAACTGGCCGTGCAATCCCAACAACGTGCAAAGAAAGCATGGGACGAAGGCCGTTTTGCAAAATCCGTGATCGACATCAAAGACCAGAACGGTTTGTCGATCCTCAGCCATGACGAATACATGCGCCCGCAGACCGATATGCAATCGCTCGGCGCGCTGAACCCGGCGTTCCAGCAGATGGGCGAGGTCATGCCGGGCTTCGATAAGGTCGCGCTGATGAAATATCCGCACCTCGAAAAAATCAACCACATTCACCACGCCGGGAACTCCTCGGGTATCGTGGATGGTGCCGCGGCTGTGCTGATCGGCAACAAGGAATTTGGCGAGAAATACGGCCTCAAGCCGCGCGCGCGCATTCGGGCGACGGCCAAGATCGGCACCGACCCGACCATCATGCTCACCGGCCCCGTTCCCGTGACCGAAAAAATTCTTGCCGACAATGGAATGAACATCAACGACATCGATCTGTTCGAGGTCAACGAGGCCTTCGCGGCCGTGGTCATGCGCTTTATGCAGGCGTTCGATGTTGATGAGAGCAAGGTCAACGTTAACGGCGGATCGATCGCTATGGGTCACCCCTTGGGCGCGACCGGCGCGATGATCATCGGCACACTGCTGGACGAGCTGGAGCGGTCGGATAAAGAAGTTGGCATGGCCACTCTGTGCATTGCCTCCGGCATGGGTGCCGCAACCATCATCGAGCGCGTCTAATGGTACATGAATCCCACCCGTTTCTTGCCGTTGCTGAAATGGCCCCCAAAAAGGGCCTGAAAGATCTTAAGGTCAAAGTCGAGCGGGGCGGTACCTATGTGCGTCTGTACCAGAATGACCCGCCGCTGTTCTTTAAACACCGCAATGATCCAAGCGACAGTTTCGACCGCGAGAGTTTCAATGACTTCAAGCGGGTCTTGCTGAGCGAAGAAGATTGCGACGCAGGCCCCAAAGCGACAATCGAGTTGATCAGATCGCTGCTTGAAAAATTCGCTGATTACACGCCTCAGCGCTCGTAACACACTCCAAATCAGGGAGAGATATAAATGACCGATTTCACCATTAAGACAGACGCCGACGGCGTCGCCATCATCACCTGGGACGTACCCGGAAAATCCATGAACGTCATGTCGATCGAGGGGCTGTCGGAACTGGACAGCATCATCGACACGGTTCTGTCCGACGACGCCATCAAGGGGGCCGTGATCACGTCGGGCAAGGACGGGTCCTTTGCCGGTGGCATGGATCTGAACCTGCTGGCCAAAATGCGCGAAGACGCGGGCGATGACCCCGCACAGGGGCTGTTCGACGGCACAATGAAAATGCACGCCCTGCTGCGCAAGATCGAACGCGCAGGCATGGACGCCAAGACCAATAAGGGCGGCAAGCCGATTGCCTCTGCCCTGCCCGGCACTGCCGCGGGCATCGGGCTTGAACTGCCGCTTGCGACACACCGCATCTTTGTTGCCGACAACCCCAAGGCCCGTATCGGTCTGCCCGAGATCATGGTCGGCATCTTTCCCGGCGCGGGCGGCACAACCCGTCTGACACGCAAACTAGGCGCGATGGCGGCGTCCCCCTTCTTGCTGGAAGGCAAGATGGTTGCTCCTGCCGCCGCGAAATCTGCCGGCTTGATTGACGAAGTTGTCGCTGATCCGGTGGCTGCTGCAAAAGAATGGGTCCTGAACGCCAAGGATGCGGACATCCTGAAGCCCTGGGATGCCAAAGGCTATAAGATGCCCGGCGGCGCACCCTATCACCCTGCGGGTTTCATGACCTTTGTCGGTGCCAATGCGATGGTCAACGGCAAGACCAAAGGCGCATTCCCTGCGGCCAAGGCCTTGCTGAGCGCCGTTTACGAAGGCTCACTTGTGCCGTTTGATACCGCGCTCAAGATCGAGGCACGCTGGTTCACCAACATCCTGCTGAACCCGTCGTCCTCTGCTATGATCCGGTCGCTGTTCCTGAACAAGGAAGCGCTGGAAAAAGGTGCAGTGCGGCCCGAAGGTGTTGCCGATCAGCGCGTCAAGAAGCTAGGCGTGTTGGGTGCCGGCATGATGGGTGCGGGTATCACGCTTGTGTCCGTACAGGCCGGGATCGAGGTCGTGTTGATCGACCAGACCCAAGAAGCCGCCGACAAGGGCAAAGCCTATTCCGCGAGCTTCTTTGACAAGGGCATCGCGCGCAAGAAATCCACCGAAGAAAAGAAAACCGCCGCGCTGGACCTGATCACTGCGACCACCGATCTGGATGCGCTGAAAGGCTGCGACCTGATCATCGAAGCCGTATTCGAAGACCCTACCGTCAAGGCCGAGATGACCAAGCGCGTCGAAGCCGTGATCCCCGAAGATTGCATCTTTGCCTCCAACACCTCGACCCTGCCGATCACCGAGCTGGCCAAAGCGTCCAGCCGTGCGGATCAGTTCATCGGCATCCACTTCTTCTCGCCGGTCGAAAAAATGGCGCTGGTCGAGATCATCAAGGGCGCCGAAACAGGCGACCGTGCGGTTGCCAAATCGCTCGATTATGTGCGCCAGATCCGCAAAACGCCCATCGTGGTCAACGATGCGCGGTTCTTCTATGCCAACCGCTGCATCATCCCCTATGCCAACGAAGGCGCCCGGATGATCACCGAAGGGGCAGCACCGCAGCTGGTAGATCACGCGGCACAGCTGTTGGGCTTCCCTGTGGGGCCGGTGCAGCTGACCGATGAGACCTCGATCGATCTGGGGGCCAAGATTGCACGCGCGACCAAGGCGGCCATGGGCAATGCCTATCCTGCCAGCCAAGCGGATGATCTGATCTTCTGGATGGAAGATCTGGGTCGTCTGGGCCGCAAGGCGAACGCGGGCTTTTTTGACTATGACGAAAAGGGCAAGCGTCAGGGCTATTGGAAGGGGATGCACGACAAGTTCCCGCTGGCCGACGAACAGCCAGACCTGCGCGATGTGCAGGACCGCCTGATGTTCGTTCAAGTGCTGGAAGCCGTTCGCGCGTTGGAAGAAGGCGTGCTGGAAGACATCCGCGAAGGCGACGTGGGCGCGATCCTTGGCTGGGGTTTTGCGCCTTGGTCCGGTGGCCCGTTCAGCTGGCTCGACATCATCGGCACGCCCTATGCGGCGGAACGCTGTGACCAGCTGGAAGCGAAGTTTGGCGAGCGGTTTAAATGCCCCGACTTGCTGCGTGAAATGGCAGAGAAGAACCAGAGCTTCTATGGTCGCTTCGGCCCCGACGCCAAAGCCGCCTGAGTTTCAGGCGACACCACACAAAATAGAAACAGCCAGCAGTTCATGCTGGCCGTTTTGCGTTGCGGCGATCGATGGGGGGCCTGCTCTCAGCTGTCGAAACTATAGCTGAAACGGGTGATATCCTCGGCGCAGGCCGTGGCAATCAGGTTGCGTGTTTTTGCGGTATAATACCCCTGATAGCCCGCAGCGCGGTCAGAGGCGTTTTCGCGGGGCAATGTCAGATCGAACCCCAGATGATCGAACAATGGCTGCGCATCCTGCGAGAAATGCTCGATCCGGACGAACAGGTTGCTTTGATCTACACCTGCACCGTCGCGCAGATAAGACCCATAAGGGGACGCAGCAAGACTACCCTGCACGGTAGGTGACTGAACGAACGCGCCGAACTCCAGCGACTTGGCCAGCCCCACTGCCGGATGATCGAACCCTTGGTCGCGCAGCCAGTGGTAGTAGCTGACCATCCGGTCCCACGGGTTTCTGACCAGCGCAAAGCCGAACATCTGGCCGATCTCTTCGCGGGTCACGACGCCTTCGATATCGGCGAGCGTCGAATGTTTCCATAGCCGCCCCGCCGCCGTGACCCCCTGCAGCCGCTTGCGCCGTTTGCTGGCTTTGGGCGTATCCCCCAACAGCAAATCATCTTTCATCGCCCGCGCCTCAAGCGCCAATGCCAGCGATGTGCCCCCCGTCTTTGGAATATGCACAAAGATATAGCTGCGCCCGCGGCTGATAATCATTGCCGCCTGCCTCTGGGCACGGTCGGTCGTTTTGCGCTTTGACCCATCATTCTTCCCTCGCCTGCTTTTATCATCCTTCCCAAAACGGGGGATGCTGCGCAATAGTAACCGGAACCAAGAAACGACCGACTAGGTGCGCCATGGGCTGGATGACAAACGAAGACGGGCTGGACAAATGCGCGGCGAACTATGTGCCGCTTACACCGTTGTCGCATCTGAAGCGTGCAGCGCATGTCTTTGCCGATGTAACGGCGGTGATCTACGGCGCACACCGTGTGACCTATGCGCAGTATCACGCGCGCTGCTCGCAGCTGGCCTCTGCCCTATCGGGGGCTGGGATCGAAGCGGGTCAGGTGGTTGCTAGCTTGCTCCCCAACATTCCCGCGCAGGCCGAAGCCCATTTCGGCGTGCCCGCTTGCGGTGCCGTGCTCAACACTATTAACACGCGACTGGATGTGGCGACGGTGCGCTATATCCTGAACCACGGCGAAGCGCGGGTGCTGCTGGTTGATACGCAGTTCATCGATCTGGCCGAAGCCGCCTGTGCCGACCTGGACGGGCCTGCGCCCTTGCTCATCGAAGTGCCCGATGCCGGTTTTGCCGCGACAGGGCGTCATCCGACCTATGAAGATTTTATCGCGCAAGGCGACCCTGCCTTCGTATGGCATATGCCAAGCGACGAATGGGAAAGCCTTGCGCTGAACTATACCTCTGGCACCACGGGGCGGCCCAAAGGCGTGGTCTATCATCATCGCGGCGCCTATCTGATGACCATGGGGACAGTGGTGAGCTGGCGCATGGTGACGCGGCCTGTGTTCATGCAGATCGTGCCGCTGTTTCACTGCAATGGCTGGAACCACACGTGGATGATGCCCCTGCTTGGCGGCACGCTGGTCTGCTGCCGCGACATTACCGCAGCCGCAATCTATGACGCCATCGCAGACGAAGGCGTGACCCACTTCGGCGGTGCGCCTATTGTCCTGAACATGATGGTGAACGCCCCCGAAGCAGAACGCCGCACGTTCAACCATCAGGTAGAGGTGTTCACCGCCGGTGCACCCCCCGCCCCCGCCACCCTGTCCAAAATCGAAGCCTTGGGGTTCAACGTCACGCAGGTCTACGGGCTGACCGAAACCTATGGCCATGTGACAGAATGCCTGTGGGACCCCGCGTGGGACAACGCTCAAGGGGCCGAACGCGCTGCGATCAAAGCCCGCCAAGGCGTCGCCATGCCCATGATGGAGGATATCACCGTGATGGACAGCCAAATGTCCCAAGTCCCGCTGGATGGTGCCACCCAAGGCGAGATCATGATCCGCGGCAATTCGGTGATGAAAGGCTATTTCAAGAACCCCGCCGCAACACGTGAAGTATTTGCAGGCGGATATTTCCATTCCGGCGATCTGGCGGTGCAACACCCCAATGGCCACATGCAGATTGCGGACCGCGCCAAGGACATCATTATTTCGGGCGGGGAAAACATTTCATCTATCGAGGTAGAGGGCGTGTTGATGGGCCATCCCGATGTAAACCTTGCTGCCGTGGTCGCGCAGCCGGATGATAAATGGGGTGAAGTGCCCTGCGCGTTTATCGAGCTTAAACCCGGTGCAACAAGCGACGAAGCCAGCATGATCGCCTTTGCCCGCCAAACCCTTGCAGGGTTCAAAACGCCTAAACGGGTTATCTTTCAGGAGCTGCCAAAAACCTCGACCGGCAAGGTACAAAAATTCGAACTGCGCGCCGAGGCCGCGAAGTCATAGCTAATGCTACATCACGTTTTGAGAGATGATCGGATCGGCAACGATCATCGTCTCTGCCTGATTGACCGGCCCGAGCCGTTTTTCATACCGCCAGACGTCAATCTGTAGCGGCCCTTCGCCGGTTTCGACCTCGTAGGGGATCGTGCCCGCCTGCACCCAACCGCAGGCCTCGTAAAACCGCGCAGCCCGCGTATTGCCGACCGTACAGGCCAGCCATTTCAACCCGTGGCCCAGCTCTGCCTCTGTCGCCTCCATCATCTGCTGCGCCAGACCAGAGCCTTGAAAGGTGGCGCTGATGTAGAACTGATAGATCTCGTCGTGATCCACCATAAAAAAGCCCGCAATCTGTCCGTCAACCCAAGCCACTTTCGTATGTTTGAGATGCACGCGCATCCGCATCGTGAATTCCTCGGGGGTGCGCAGGGTCGTCAATGCTGTAGGGACAACGCTGGCATGCGCCTGATGCCATCCTTGATACCACATCTCGGCCAGTCTGGCGGCATCATCTGGATGTGCGGGTTTGATTTGCATCGGGGCGCTCCTTTAGAATTCTCCTATGCTGTCGCAAGTCCACCCATTGCTCAACCCGTGTCAGGTGGTAAACTATCCAAAACAGTTAGGCACTATACTTCAGGATATGACAGCCCTTTCCAAATACGCTCGGTTGGAAGCAACCGGACTCTGGCGTTCGGCCCCGGATGCGCAACGTCGCGAGGTCATCGTGTCGATCGGCGATGCGACGCTGGTAATCTCTGACCTTAGGGATCAGGCGTTGGCCCATTGGTCCTTGGCGGCTTTGGCACGGTCGAACCCCGGCATCCGTCCTGCTATTTACCACCCCGATGGCGACCCAAGTGAAACGCTGGAAATCCCCGACAACGAGGGAGAGATGATCGACGCCATCGAAACATTGCGTCGTGTCGTCGAACGCCACCGCCCCCGTCCCGGCCGGTTGCGCTTTGCCGGGGTGCTGACCTCTGCGCTGGTGGTGGCGGCCGTGGCGCTGTTCTGGCTGCCCGGTGCCTTACAAGATCACACCCTCAAGGTTGTCCCCAAGGTCAAACGCACCTCTATCGGGACGTCGTTATTGAAAAAGATCGAACGGGTGTCGGGTGGCGCTTGCACCAATGCGCGGGGTCGGACTGCGCTGGCAAAACTCGGAGCGCGCCTGTCGTCGGAACCGATGGTTGTGCTGCCGGCCATGACCCGTCCCAGCCTGCACCTGCCAGGCGGTCTGATTGTGCTGAACAAAACCCTGTTCGAAGATTACGAGTCCCCCGATATTGCTGGCGGCTATATTCTGGCAGAGCAAACCAAACGCACCGTCACAGATCCGCTGCAACATATGCTGGCGACGATCAGTATCCGCGAAAACTTCCGGTTACTAACGACCGGCGATGTATCCGACGCGGCCCTGACGCGGTATGCGGAGCACCTGATGGCCGAACCGTCCCCCGAACCACCGGTAGATGCCTTGCTCGCACGGTTCGAAAAGCAGCGGCTGCACAGCACTCCCTATGCGCAGGCGCGCGACATCACCGGCGAAACGGTCCTCCCCCTGATCGAGGGCGATCCGATGAACGGCAAAGAAACCGACCCGCTGCTCAGCGACGCGGACTGGCTGCGGTTACAAAACATCTGCGGCGGGTAACGCAGACATCAACACACTGATATAAAACGCAAAAGGCCAGCAGGATCGCTCCGGCTGGCCTTTTGTCTGTGTGATCGCACTTGACTGTCAGCGGATATAAGCATCGCCATAGCCAGCACCGCGCAGCTTGCCCAATGCCGCAGGGGCCGAGGACGCGCCAAAAGGTCCGGCCTGCACCGACAGATAGGTCTTGCCGCCGCGGGTGGATTTGCCGATCCGCGCGCCCATGCCCATCCGCGCGATACGTTGCGCGGCGCGTTGTGCGTTTGCGCTGTCACCATAGACGCCGATTTGCACATAGGTCTTGCCCGCAGCACGCGGGGTCGCGGGTGCAGTTGCCACCGGCTTGGGCGCAGAGCGGCTGGAATAGACCGGCTTGCGCTTAGCTGGGGCAGCATTTTTGTTGCGTACAATGCGCTTGACCAGTTGGCCGTTGCGTTTGGCAAAGGTCACGTCGCCCAAGTCACGGCGCTGCTGTTCAACCGATGTATAAGGATAAACCAGCGGCAGGCGCGCCGTAACGTCCTGACCAGTCTTCTGGTTGATCAAACGGCGCGGCACGGTGTTGGTCCAGATCAGCAGCATCTGGGACCGTCCGGCGAGGTTCTGCTCTGCCCGTTTCGGGTTCAGACGATCGTCTTCCCACACGGGACGATAGCCTTTTGGCACGGCCACATTGGCATAGGTGTTCTGGCGGTTGATCGCGACGTGCTTTGGCACAATGCGGGTATAGGCATGTGCAGGCGCGGGTTTTGCAGGGGCCGTCACACGGCGCGTCGTACTCACATGGGACGGCGCTGTTCCCGTCACAGCAACCTGCGCTGTCGAGGGCAGGATTGGCGCGGTTTGCGGACCGCAACGCACAACAACCCCTTTGGTCCGCGAACCGGAATATTGCTGGCTGATCGCCGACCGCCCTGCACACGTGCTGGGGACCTGCGCAACAGCAACCGGAGCCTGCGTTATAGGGGCTGCTGGCACATCGACAGAGCGCGGCACCGGCTGGCGCACGACTTTGGGTGCTTTCTGGCGTACAACAACCGGCTTGGCCTTGCGCTGTGGCAAGGGCCGTGCCGCAACCGTGGGCTGCTTGGCCGCGACGGGCGCGCTGTTCACGGTGATCTGTACCGGCGCGTCAGCAGCACCGGCAGGTGCACTGGCAGCTGTCTGCACATTGGTCGGTTTGAACCCGCACACCCCCTGACGCTTGCGCGAGACGCGCGGCACCCAGGTCACATTGCCATCAATACCGGCCCGAATGTACACACAGCCTTTGCTGTCGACATATTGCTTGCCTTTATACGAGGCCGACGGGAATTCCGCTGGCTGGTCGCGAAAGCTTTGCGCTTGTGCAATTCCTGCGCCAAGTGCGCTCATCAACGCCGCTACAGCCACAATACTAGTAAATTTCATCTGCGCCCCCACACAATGTAGTAAACAAACCATGCGCGATCCCGGTTTCAGAGTAAAGCACCCTGATCACCGGATCGCCCATTTGCGCCTTATTTGGTCCCGAACATCCGGTCACCGGCGTCACCAAGCCCGGGAATGATATATCCCAGCTCGTTCAGCTTCTCATCGACAGCCGCGGTCACAATCGGCACATCGGGATGAGCCTCTTTCATCCGCGCCACACCTTCGGGGGCAGCCAGCAGACACAGGAACCGGATATTGGTCGCGCCCGCCTTCTTCAGCATGTCGATCGCCGCCACAGATGAATTACCCGTCGCCAGCATCGGGTCCACGGCAATAACCAAACGGTCATCCAATCCCTCTGGCACCTTAAAGTAGTATTCAACGGGCTGCAGGGTTTCCTCGTCACGATACAGGCCAACAAAGCCCACCCGTGCCGACGGGATCAGCTCAAGCACGCCGTCCATCAACCCGTTGCCCGCGCGCAGAATCGAAATCAGCGCCAGTTTCTTGCCATCCAGCGTCGGCGCGTCCATCGGCTGCATTGGCGTGTCGATCCGCTTGGTCGTCATCGGCAGGCCGCGCGTCACCTCGTATGCCAAAAGCTGGCTGATCTCGCGCAGCAACTGGCGGAACGCCGCGGTGGACGTCGATTTATCCCGCATGATTGTCAGCTTGTGCTGCACCAGTGGATGATTAACGACGGTCAGGTGGTCAATGATATCGGACATCGGGGCGCTCTCCATATTACTTGGCTGAACTCATGCCCCGAAAAGCCGTGCCCCGCAACCACCGCGTCCGGGCAGGCTTCATTTTGCCAGTCAAACTCCGGGGGGATCGCGGCCCTGCCGCGATGGGGGCTGGCCCCCACCCGACCGATACGCCGCCGAGCAGAGATTAATCGGGCACCGCAACCCCTAGATGCCGCGCCACCAGCGTTGCAACATCGCGAAAACCGATCTGGCCCAGCGTGCCAGCACCCCGTCCTGCCACCAGAACTGGCACCCGCTCGCGCGTGTGGTCGGTGCCGACCCATGTCGGATCATTGCCATGATCTGCGGTTAGAACCAGCATATCGCCGACCCTTAGTCGCCCCAGCAGCTTGCCGATCTCGGCATCGAACCATTCAAGCGCACGAGCATAGCCCGACACATCGCGCCGGTGCCCGTAAAGACTGTCAAATTCGACGAAATTCGCAAAGGTCAGGCTGCCGTCTTCGGCGGTGTCGATCAAATCACCAAGATGTCCCATCAGCGCCGCGTCCGGCCCTTTACGCACCTCGTCAAAACCGGCCATCGAAAAGATGTCACCGATCTTGCCCACCGCATACACACGCGCACCACTTTCCTGCACCCAGTTGCTCAGCACCGGCGCAGGCGGCTTGATTGCAAAATCGCGACGGTTGGTCGTGCGGGTAAACCCGCTTTGTGCATCCCCGACAAAGGGGCGTGCGATCACACGACCGACTTTCATTTCATGCGCAATAGGAGCCATCTTTTCGCATAGGTCCAACAGCCGTTGCAGGCCAAAGCTTTCCTCGTGGGCGGCAATCTGCAGCACGCTGTCAGCCGAGGTATAGCAGATCGGAAAACCGGTCTTGATGTGTTGCGCGCCAAACTCCTCGATAATGGCGGTGCCCGGGGCGTGGCAGTTGCCCAAAATCTCGTCCGTCCCCGCAAAGGCCGCAAGCTGCGCCACCAGTTCGGGCGGAAACGACCGCGACACCTCGGGAAAGTAATGCCAGTCCCACGGCACGGGCAAACCCGCCAATTCCCAATGCCCCGACGGCGTATCCTTGCCCCGCGACACCTCCGTCGCTGCCCCCCATGTGCCGCTGGGGACGCAATCCAGACTGTCGATACGAAGCCCGCTGGCCAGTTCAATCGCGGGGCCCAGACCCAGCGACGCCAGATGCGGTACTGTCAAAGGGCCGCTACGCCCGTTTTCTGCACCACCCTCCGCACAGGCCTGCGCGATATGACCCAGAGTATTCGCGCCGGTGTCTGGCACTGCACCGTTAAAGAAAGTGTCCGCGTCCGGTGCACCGCCGATGCCGACTGAATCCATTACAATCAGAAAAGCACGCGCCATCAGCCGACCCTCTCTACAATCAAATCAGGGATAGGGACCGGCTTCGGGCCAATCGTAATCGCGCCCCGCACCGCCTGCGCTGCACGTTCGGCATCATCGGCGCGGGCGGCATGAACGACTGCCAGCGGGCCTTTGGACGACACCTTGGCCCCAAGCCGCACAACGTCGGAAATCCCGACGGCGGGGTTGATCTGGTCCGTCTCGACCGCGCGACCGCCGCCCAAGGCGACCACGGCAAGGCCCAACGCTTCGCCGTCAATCGCTGTCACATAACCGGCTTTGGCTGCGGGCACTTCGCGGATGATTGGTGCCTCGGGCAGGAACCGCGTCCAGTTTTCAACGAACTTCGCAGGGCCACCCATGGCGGCGATCATCACGCCAAACCGTTCCGCCGCGCGCCCCGACCGGATCGCTTGGGCGATCATATCCGCGCCGACCTGCACGTCGCCGGCCAGCCCGGCATTGGCCAGCAAAACACCCCCAAGGGCCGCACAGACCGATACGATCGGCACCTTGCTGTGCCCCGTCAGGACACGCATCACCTCTGCCACCTCAAGCGCATTGCCAAGGCTTGGCACCAAAGGTTGGCTCATGTCGCTAATCACCGCCGTTGTACGGCATCCACTGGCATTCGCAGTCTTGGTCAACGCTGTGGCAAGCGCCTGCGCCTGCGCCAGATCCTTCATAAAGGCACCGCTGCCGACCTTGACGTCCAATACCAAGCCGTCCAGCCCCGCCGCGAGCTTTTTCGACAGGATCGACGCGGTGATCAAATCCAGACTGTCCACGGTCGAAGAGACATCGCGCACCGCATAAAGCCGTTTGTCCGCAGGCGCGATACCGTCGGTCGCACTGACAATCGCGCAGCCAGCTCTCGCCACCACCGCGCGAAACTGCGCCTCGTCCAACGTGGTATTCACCCCCGGGATCGCTTCGAGCTTGTCGAGCGTCCCGCCGGTATGCCCCAGCCCGCGTCCCGAGATCATCGGCACAAAGGCCCCGCAAGCTGCCAAAGCCGGCGCCAGCACAAGGCTTACACAATCGCCCACGCCGCCAGTGGAATGCTTATCCAACACCGGCCCGTTCAGGTCCCAGTCAAACACCCGTCCGCTGTCGCGCATGGCCAGCGTCAGGGCGACGCGCCCCACATCGCTCAGGCCGACCTGACAGACACCCATCGCAAACGCCCCGGCCTGTGCATCACTGACCCGACCATCTGCCAAAGCCATCGCGAACCAGACCAGCTCTTCGCGGTTCAATGACCGCCGGTGTCGCAGTTTGGACAGGATCGCGCGGGCATCCATGGCCTAGCGCTCCATATGGGCGCGGCCAAAGGCGCCGGGCAGCAGCTCGGCCATCGTCATCACCTCTTCAACGCCAGAAACGGTCGCCATGGTCACGCGCGCCTCGCCCTGTCCGAACTCTGCCAGTTTCTGACGACAGCCGCCGCAGGGCGTGACGGGCATAGGGCTTCCCGCGATCACATAAGCCTCGACAAAGGCTGTTTCGCCCGCCGCAATCATCGCCGCAATCGCCCCCGCTTCGGCGCAGGTGCCCTCGGGGTAGGCCACGTTCTCTACATTGCAGCCGACGAAAATCGACCCCGACGCCGTGCGCAGCGCCGCCCCCACCTTGAAGTTGGAATAGGGCGCATAGGCATTTTCTTGCACGGCGCTGGCGTGCTGGCGCAAATCGTTGGTCATAAATCCCCCAAGGTTTCATAAAACTATAAAAACCTTTCGCCAAAGTTGCGATGCCAAAAGCGGAAAAATGCGCAGCTTCATTTTGCCAGGCAAACTCCGGGGGATCGCGGCCTGCCGCGATGGGGGCTGGCCCCCTCCCACCTGCATGATCACCCCTGCCCTGCGCGGTGCAGCGCCCCTTTCCAAAAGTCGTATTGGCGCGGCTTGAAATTTAGTTTAACGCTAAACTACTCTCTTAAAGGACCGCCAAAACATGACCGATGCGCCAAATCTGCGCCAAGCCGCGCTTGACTATCACGCCTTTCCCAAGCCCGGAAAACTCGAAGTGCGTGCGACGAAACCGCTGGCAAATGGCCGTGATCTGGCGCGGGCCTATTCCCCCGGCGTCGCCGAAGCCTGCCTTGAAATCAAGGCTGATCCCACAACGGCTGCCCTCTATACCACCCGCGCGAATCTGGTGGGCGTTGTCACCAACGGCACCGCAGTCTTGGGGCTTGGCAACATCGGCGCGCTTGCGTCCAAGCCGGTGATGGAGGGCAAAGCCGTCCTGTTCAAAAAGTTCGCCAATATCGACTGTTTCGATATCGAACTTGACCAAACCGACCCTGAAAAGCTCGCCGATCTGGTTTGCGCGCTGGAACCGACCTTTGGCGCGATCAACCTCGAAGACATCAAGGCCCCCGACTGCTTTACCGTGGAACGCATCTGCCGCGAGCGGATGAACATACCGGTTTTCCACGATGACCAGCACGGCACGGCGATTGTTGTTGGTGCCGCCGTGAAGAACGCCCTTTTTGTAGCGGGCAAGAAATTCGAGGACATCAAGATCGTGTCGACCGGCGGCGGCGCGGCGGGCATTGCTTGTCTGAACATGCTGCTGAAACTCGGTGTCAAACGCGAGAACGTCTGGCTGTGCGATATTCACGGTCTGGTCTACGAGGGCCGCGAGATCGACATGAACCCGATCAAATCGGAATACGCGCAGAAATCCGACCTGCGTGATCTGGCCGATGTGATCCATGACGCCGATCTGTTCCTCGGCCTGTCCGGCCCCGGTGTGCTGAGCCCTGAAATGGTGCAGAAAATGACGCCGCAGCCGATCATCTTTGCTTTGGCCAATCCCACGCCCGAGATCATGCCCGACCTTGCCCGCGCCGTTGCCCCTGACGCGATTATCGCGACGGGCCGGTCGGATTTTCCCAATCAGGTCAATAACGTGCTGTGCTTCCCCTTTATCTTTCGGGGGGCACTGGACGTCGGCGCAACGACCATCAACGACGAGATGAAGATCGCTTGTATCGACGGCATTGCAGCCCTCGCCCGCGCCACCACGTCGGCCGAGGCGGCAGCGGCCTATCAGGGCGAGCAGCTGACATTCGGCCCCGATTACCTGATCCCCAAACCCTTTGATCCACGCTTGATCGGTGTCGTCTCGACCGCCGTGGCGAAGGCCGCGATGGAGACAGGCGTCGCCACCCGCCCGATCGAGGATCTAGCCGCTTACCGCCACAAGCTGGACAGCTCGGTCTTCAAATCCTCCATGTTGATGCGCCCCGTTTTCGAAGCCGCCCGCATTGCGCCTCGCCGGATCGTCTTTGCCGAGGGCGAAGACGAACGCGTATTGCGCGCCGCGCAGGCGATGGTCGAGGAAACCAACGAGCGGCCCATCCTGATCGGCCGCCCGGATGTCATCGAACGCCGCATCGAAAAGGCGGGTCTCACCATCAAACTGGGCGAGACTGTGGATCTGGTGAACCCCGAAAATGACCCGCGCTACCGCGACTATTGGGAGACCTATCACAACCTGATGGCCCGCCGTGGCGTGTCGCCCGACATCGCCCGCGCGATCATGCGCACCAACACCACTGCCATCGGTGCTGTCATGGTCCACCGCGAAGAGGCCGACAGCCTGATTTGCGGTACCTTCGGGGAATTCCGCTGGCACATGAACTATATCGAACAGGTTCTGGGCCGCGACGGGCGTCGCCCGCACGGGGCCCTGTCGCTGATGATCCTTGAAGACGGGCCATTGTTCATCGCGGACACGCAGGTCCATCTGCACCCCACCCCCGAACAGATCGCCGAGATCGCCATCGGGGCTGCGCGCCATGTGCAGCGCTTTGGCATCGAACCCAAAATCGCGCTGTGTTCGCAAAGCCAGTTCGGCAATCAGGGGGAAGGATCGGGCAAACGCTTGCGTGCCGCGCTGCGATTGCTGGACGCCGGCAACCACGACTTCTGCTATGAAGGCGAGATGAACATCGACGCCGCGCTTGATCCCGAGCTGCGCAAACGACTGCTGCCCTCGAACCGGATGGAAGGAGCCGCCAACGTGTTGGTCTTTGCCCATGCAGACGCCGCATCGGGCGTGCGCAACATCCTAAAAATGAAGGGGGGCGGGCTTGAGGTCGGACCGATCTTGATGGGGATGGGCAACCGCGCCCACATCGTGTCATCCTCCATTACCGCACGCGGGCTGCTGAACGTCGGGGCTATCGCGGGCACGCCCGTCGCCGAATACGGCTAAGCCCCATGTGAAAACGCCGCCCTCACGCGGGGGGCGGCGTTCGACCGGAACCGGCGCGGGATTACTTGGCCGGCTTGATGCCTTTTGCGGCAAACGGTGCCTTGATATCGGACACGTTGCTTGGCGTCGGCTTGGCAGGCCGCGCGTCGGCTTTGGACTTTTTCTTCTTGTTGGCGAGCTTGTCACCCATTGTCTTGGACCTTTGTTCAAAGACGCAAGGGGCAGCGATATGCGGCCCCTGAACCCGACGCTGCGCCCCTTACCGCCCCCGGTCTGATCCAAATTCGACGCAATGGTCTGAATCCGACATTTTGCATCCGGTCGTTGGCAGGATGCCGTGCATCGGCCAGAACGCGCTTGTCAATTTCCACACAGGCAGCACAGCGGCTCCTGTAAAATTTATTGCTGGATGGCACGTGTTTTAGGCGCAAGCTCTTGCTCTTGCCCGCGGCTCTGGCCTACCAAAAGTGATACGCGTTCACGGGAGGGAGCCGCTTATGGGGTATCACGACATTTACAAAAGCTGTCAGGACGATCCTGAAGCCTACTGGTTAGAGCAATCCAAAGCCATCGACTGGGAGGAAGCTCCGCGTCAGGCGCTGTTCGAAAAAGGTAATGATCTGTACGAATGGCTCGCGGATGCCAAGGTAAATGCGTGTTACAACGCCGTGGACCGGCACGTCGAAAACGGCCGCGCCGATCAGGTGGCGATTATCCACGACAGCCCGATCACCGGCACCCAGACCAAGATTACTTTTGCCGAGCTGCAAACCCGCGTCGCCGCCGTCGCAGGTGTGCTGCAGGCGAATGGCGTGGGCAAAGGCGACCGCGTGATCATCTATATGCCGATGGTCCCCGAAGCACTTGAGGCGATGCTGGCTTGTGCGAGGATCGGGGCGGTGCATTCGGTTGTATTCGGCGGCTTTGCGTCAAACGAGCTAGCCGTGCGGATCAACGACTGCACCCCCAAAGCCATCATCGCCGCGTCCTGCGGGTTGGAACCTTCGCGCGTGGTGGCCTACAAGCCGCTGCTGGACGGGGCCATCGAACAGGCCGACCATAAACCCGATTTCTGCCTGATCCTGCAGCGCAAACAGGCCCCCTGCGATTTGATACCGGGGCGCGACCTGGATTGGCACGACGCGCAAGAAGGCACGCCCCCTTCCCCCTGCATTGCGGTCGAGGGCAACCACCCCGCCTACATTCTTTACACCTCGGGCACGACCGGCGCGCCCAAGGGCGTCGTGCGCCAGACCGCTGGCCATCTGGTTGCACTGAACTGGACGATGAAGAACATCTATAACGTCGATCCCGGCGACGTGTTCTGGGCCGCGTCCGATGTGGGCTGGGTCGTGGGCCACAGCTATATCTGCTATGGCCCGCTGGTGCATGGCAACACGACAGTCGTGTTCGAAGGCAAGCCCGTGGGTACACCTGATGCGGGCACCTTCTGGCGCGTTATCTCTGAACACAATGTGCGCAGCTTCTTTACCGCCCCCACCGCGATCCGCGCCGTCAAACGCGAAGACCCCAAGGGCGAAGAGATCGGGAAATACGACATTTCGTGCTTGCGTGCGCTTTATCTGGCGGGGGAACGGGCCGACCCCGATACCGTGATCTGGGCGCAAGAAAAGCTGGGCAAACCTGTCTATGACCATTGGTGGCAGACCGAAACCGGCTACACCATCGTCGGCAACCCCGCGGGGCTCGAGGCGCTGCCGGTCAAGGTCGGCTCCCCCACGGTGCCGATGCCCGGCTATGATGTGCAGATTCTGAACGAGGCAGGCGAACCACAGCCTGCAGGCACGCTCGGCTCTATCGCGATCAAGCTGCCCCTGCCCCCCGGCACGCTGCCAACCTTGTGGAATGCCGAAGAGCGGTTTCGCAAAAGTTACCTCACGACCTATCCGGGATATTACGAAACCGGCGATGCGGGAAAGATTGATGAGGACGGATATCTTTATATCATGGCGCGCACCGATGACGTGATTAACGTCGCGGGCCACCGCCTATCGACCGGCGCGATGGAGGAAGTTCTGGCAAGCCACCCTGATGTTGCCGAATGTGCCGTGATCGGCGTCAGCGATCAGCTGAAGGGACAGGCCCCGATGGGGTTTGTCTGCCTGTCCAAAGGCGTCAACCGTCCGCGTTCAGAGATCGAAGCCGAATGCGTAAAGCTGGTACGAGACCAGATCGGGCCTGTTGCGGCCTACAAAATGACGTTGGTGGTGGACCGCCTCCCTAAAACCCGTTCGGGCAAGATCCTGCGGGCCACGATGGTCAAACTCGCGGATTCGGAGCCCTTCAAGCTGCCTGCCACGATCGATGATCCCGCCATTCTGGACGAGATCAAGGCAGCGCTGCAAACCATCGGATATGCCAAGGTCACCTAAGCGCCGTCGTGTCCCCAAACGTAAAGAAGGCGGCTCATTGAGCCGCCTTCTTTATTCAATCACTGGGCAGGTTAATGCTTGGCGACGAAACCGTCGACTTGACGCTCAGCCTCGTCCTTGGCCACGCCGTAGCGAGCCTGGATCTTGCCGACCAACTGGTCGCGCTCACCGGCGGCCTCTGTCAGGTCATCGTCGGTCAGATCGCCCCATTCTTCTTTAACCTTACCGGTCATCTGGCTCCAGTTACCTTTGATTGTATCCCAATTCATGTCAGGTCTCCTTTTGCTATAATTCCAAACGATGAAAGCACCATATTGGCCCCTCATGCGTCTCGGAATTTCAACGCGCAAAAGCCGATGCGGTTCCGCCTGTCGCGCGGATTAGTTGAACTGTTCACTGATCAGCCGTTCTTCCAACCCATGACCCGGATCGAACAGAATACGGTGTTCAATCAGCGGGTCTGACGCAATTTCGACGACCACGACATCCCGGTACGAATTACCGTCCGCATCAGCCATCACCGGACGCTTGGCGGGCTCCAGCACATCAAAGCGCACGGTCACCGTTTTCGGCAGCAAGGCCCCGCGCCAGCGGCGTGGCCGAAACGCCGCCATCGCCGTCAGGGCCAGCACGTCCGCGCCAATCGGCAGGATCGGGCCGTGTGCGGAATAGTTATAGGCGGTGGACCCGGCAGGCGTCGCCACCAGTGCGCCATCGCAGACCAATTCTTCCATCCTAACGCGCCCATCGACGCTAATGCGCAGCTTGGCCGCCTGCGGGCCCTCGCGCAGCAGGGCGACCTCGTTCAGGGCCAGCGCTTTGGACGTTTCGCCATTCGCATGGGTCGCGACCATCACCAACGGGTTAATCACCGCTTCCTCGGCGGCACGTAGCCGCGCCACCAAATCTTCCTCGGCATAGGTGTTCATCAAGAACCCGATCGTGCCGCGGTTCATCCCATAGACCGGCGTCGACAATTCTTGCGAGTCGTGCAGTGCCTGCAGCATGAACCCGTCGCCCCCTAGGGCCACAATCACTTCGGCCTCTTCGCGCGTGGCATTGCCATATCGGGCGCTGAGCGCGGTCAGCGCATCTTGTGCAACATCAGAGCGGCTTGCGATAAAAGCGATCTTCATGGGCGGATGTTTCCAATGAGGGATATTCACAGTCAAAAGAACCACATATCGCGCGGGCCTACCAGCTTTGCCGCATATGACGGTGCGACCGGCGTAATACGACCTTCACCCCCGTACCGGATTAAGCTAGACCACCTGCAACCCGTATCTGCAGTCAAAGGAACCATGCCCATGACCGGTTTTTTCACCACCCCCCTGTCCGAAGCCGATCCCGAAATCTTTGGGTCCATCACAGACGAGCTGGGCCGCCAGCGTAACGAGATCGAACTAATCGCCTCCGAGAACATCGTCTCTGCGGCTGTTATGGCGGCGCAAGGGTCAGTGATGACCAACAAATACGCCGAAGGGTACCCGGGCCGTCGCTATTATGGCGGGTGTGAATTTGTCGACGTGGCAGAAAACCTGGCCATTGAACGCGCCTGCAAACTGTTCAACTGCGACTTCGCCAACGTCCAGCCGAACTCTGGCTCGCAGGCAAACCAGGGTGTGTTCACCGCGCTGCTGCAACCCGGCGACACCATTCTGGGGATGAGCCTGGACGCGGGCGGCCACCTGACACACGGGGCCAAGCCGAACCAGTCCGGCAAGTGGTTCAACGCCATCCAGTACGGCGTGCGCAAGGAAGACAATCTGCTCGACTATGATCAGGTCGAAGCGCTGGCCAAAGAGCACCAGCCAAAAATGATCATCGCAGGGGGCTCTGCCATCCCGCGCCAGATCGATTTCAAACGCATGCGCGAAATTGCCGATATGGTCGGTGCTTACCTGCACGTAGACATGGCGCATTTTGCCGGTCTGGTTGCAGCGGGCGAACATCCCTCGCCTTTCCCCCACGCGCATGTGGCCACAACCACAACCCACAAAACCCTGCGCGGACCGCGCGGCGGCATGATCCTGACCAACGACGAAGCGCTGGCCAAAAAGTTCAACTCGGCCATCTTCCCCGGCATTCAGGGTGGCCCGCTGATGCATGTCATCGCGGCCAAAGCCGTGGCCTTCGGCGAAGCGCTTAAGCCCGAGTTCAAGACCTACATCCAGCAGGTCGTTAAAAACGCCCAGGCCCTCAGCGACCAGCTGATCAAAGGCGGGCTCGACACGATCACCCACGGCACTGATACACACCTGCTACTGGTCGACCTGCGCCCCAAAGGCGTCAAAGGCAACGACACCGAAAAAGCACTGGGTCGTGCGCATATCACCTGCAACAAAAACGGCGTACCGTTTGACCCTGAAAAGCCCATGGTCACCTCCGGCATCCGTCTGGGCTCGCCCGCTGCAACCACCCGCGGGTTTGGAGAGGATGAATTCCGCCAGATCGCTGACTGGATCATCGAAGTCGTCGACGGGTTGGCCGCCAATGGGGCCGACGGCAACGCCGACGTCGAAGCAAAAGTCAAAGCCGAAGTCGAAGCGCTTTGCGCCCGCTTCCCGATCTACCCCGACCTCTAAAGCGCCGCGCTCCGGGCCCATCCAAATGGGATAAAATCCCGGGGGGCCCGCAAGGGCGGGGCAGCGCCCCACCAACGCCTTACGCAAAAGCCCCGCCTGCATTTCTGCGGCGGGGCTTTTGTTATTGTGCAGCTTCTCTACCTGTCGCGTTAAATGTACCCGCGCCACCATAGAAAGGTGATAAAGGCGACCGTGACGAACAACAGGTTGAACGCCACGCTGGCGGCAAGGTGCAGCAACCGGTCCTTGCGCCGCTCGACCACGTCGATGCCTTCGATGTGGGTCATCACCTCGGCATAGGCGGCCTGCGTCGTCGCACCGTCAAGCTGTCGTGCCACCTTGGGATTGCGCGACATAAAGACCGCCTGCGCAAAGACTTTGCCTTGGCGCTGCACCCGCGCTGGCAAGCGGCGTCCGGCACGGGCCAGTGCATGAGAGACATCGCGCCCCTGCACGCCCAATTTGTCCTGCAACCCACGTTGCAATTCCTCTGCTTTGTTATCTAGGTCTTTTTGATCCAACATGGGGCGACCTTAAACGCTCTGGCACATTGGCTGCAATGGCCCTACATCTTTGGGCATGTTGAATTATACCGAATATGGCACCGCTACCGACGCCCCCGCCCTGTTAATCGTGCATGGTCTTTTCGGGTCTGGGCGCAACTGGGGTGTGATTGCCAAACGTCTGTCCGACCAGCGCCACGTGATCACGGTCGACATGCGCAACCACGGGGACAGCCCGCGTGCGCAAAGCCAAAGCTACCCCGAGATGGCGACTGATCTGGCCGAGGTCATCCGACACCTTGGCGCGCCGATGGATGTCTGCGGGCATTCGATGGGCGGGAAGGCCGCGATGATGCTGGCGCTGAACCATCCCGAACTGGTGCACCGACTGGTGGTGGCCGATATCGCCCCCGTCACCTATGGCCACAGCCAGCAGGAATTTATCGACGCGATGCGCAGCGTTGATCTGGCCACGCTCGCCCGCCGCTCTGACGCGGCAGAGCAACTGGCCGCTGCTGGCGTTGAGCCCGCGCTACAAAGCTTTTTCACCCAGTCACTGGATGTGCCCAACAAGACGTGGAAGCTCAATCTTGATGTGCTTGAAGCCGATATGTCCAAAATCGTCGGCTGGCCCGACGGGGTGGACGGGCAATATGAGGGGGCGACGCTATTTTTGTCCGGCGGTGCCTCGGCCTATGTCAAATCCGAAGATCGCCCCGTCATCAAGGGGCTGTTCCCGCAGGCCCGCTTTGCCAAACTGCCGGGCGCAGGCCACTGGCTACATGCGGAAAAGCCGCGCGACTTCGAGGCCTCTTTGCGGGCATTTCTGACCCTTGGTTAAGGGAAACCGGCACCGCGCGGCATAACGCTGCGTGCCTGCTACGCGGGTGTTGCCTGAAAACACGCCCCCTATCCCGATATGCCCCCTTGCACCTCTGTCCCCAAGGCCTATAACGCGGAGAATTTGCAAACATCCGGGGGCCTGAGCCATGCCAAAAAGAACCGATATCCAGTCGATCATGATCATTGGAGCGGGGCCCATTGTCATCGGTCAGGCGTGCGAGTTCGACTACTCCGGCGCGCAGGCCTGCAAGGCCCTGAAAGAAGAAGGCTACCGGGTCATCCTCGTGAACTCCAACCCTGCGACGATCATGACCGATCCCGGGCTGGCAGATGCCACCTACATCGAACCCATCACCCCTGAAATTGTCGCCAAGATCATCGAAAAAGAACGCCCCGACGCGCTGCTGCCGACAATGGGCGGCCAGACCGGGCTGAACACATCGCTCGCGCTCGAAGAGATGGGCGTGCTGGAGAAATTCAACGTCGAGATGATTGGCGCGAAACGCGAAGCCATTGAAATGGCAGAGGATCGCAAACTTTTCCGCGAAGCGATGGACCGGTTGGGCATCGAAAACCCCAAGGCAACCATCGTCACAGCGCCGGTTGCGGCCAGCGGCAAGAAAGACCTTGCGGCGGGGGTTCAGCTTGCGCTCGACGCGCTGGACTATGTCGGCCTGCCCGCAATTATCCGCCCTGCCTTTACCATGGGCGGCACCGGCGGTGGCGTGGCCTATAACCGCGACGATTACGAATTCTACTGCCGCTCGGGCATGGACGCGTCGCCAATGGGGCAAATCCTGATCGACGAAAGCTTGCTTGGCTGGAAAGAGTTCGAAATGGAGGTGGTGCGTGACACCGCTGACAATGCGATCATCGTTTGCTCGATCGAGAACATCGATCCGATGGGTGTACACACAGGCGATTCGATCACCGTGGCCCCTGCCCTGACGCTGACCGACAAAGAATACCAGATCATGCGCAACCACTCGATCGCCGTGCTGCGCGAGATCGGCGTAGAGACCGGTGGCTCGAACGTACAATGGGCCGTGAACCCCGCTGACGGGCGCATGGTTGTGATCGAAATGAACCCCCGCGTGTCGCGGTCCTCGGCGTTGGCCTCCAAGGCGACGGGTTTCCCGATTGCCAAGATCGCAGCCAAGCTGGCTGTCGGCTTTACACTCGATGAACTCGACAACGACATCACCGGTGTGACGCCTGCCTCGTTTGAGCCGACAATCGACTATGTCGTCACCAAGATCCCGAAGTTCGCATTCGAAAAATTCCCTGGTTCCGAGCCCTATCTGACGACGGCGATGAAATCTGTGGGCGAAGCGATGGCCATTGGCCGCACGATCCACGAGTCGCTGCAAAAGGCGCTGGCGTCGATGGAATCCGGGCTGACCGGCTTTGACGAGGTCGACATTCCCGGGCTCGACAGCGATCTGCCCGCCGATGCGGCGCAGAACGAAGCCGCCCTGATTGCCGCGATCAGCAAGCAAACGCCGGACCGGATGCGCACCATTGCGCAGGCGATGCGTCACGGCATGTCTGACGTGGATATCCACGGCGTCACCATGTTCGATCCGTGGTTCCTTGCCCGCATCCGCGAGATCGTCGATGCCGAAGCAGAGGTCCGCAAGGATGGTCTGCCGCTGACCGAGGATGGCATGCGCAAGCTCAAGATGATGGGCTTTACCGACGCGCGTCTTGGCACGCTGACAGGTCGCGAAGAAGACAACGTGCGCCGTGCCCGTCTGAACCTTGGCGTCAAGGCCGTGTTCAAACGGATCGACACCTGCGCCGCCGAATTCGAAGCGCAAACACCCTATATGTATTCGACCTACGAGGCTCCGGCTTTTGGCGAGGTCGAATGCGAAGCCCGCCCCAGCGATCGTAAAAAAGTCGTCATTCTAGGCGGTGGTCCGAACCGGATCGGCCAAGGGATCGAGTTTGACTATTGCTGCTGTCATGCCTGTTATGCGCTGACCGACGCGGGCTATGAAACGATCATGGTCAACTGTAACCCTGAAACCGTGTCGACCGACTATGACACGTCGGACCGGCTGTATTTCGAACCCGTCACCTTTGAACATGTGATGGAAATTCTGCGGGTCGAACAGGAAAACGGCACGCTGCACGGCGTCATCGTTCAGTTCGGCGGCCAGACACCGCTGAAGATCGCGCAAGCGCTGCAAGAGGCGGGCATCCCGATCCTTGGCACCACGCCCGACATGATCGACCTTGCCGAAGACCGCGAACGGTTCCAGCAGCTGGTGCAATCGCTGGGCCTGAAACAGCCGCATAACGGTATCGCCCACTCCGACGCCGAAGCGCTTGAGATCGCAGCAGACATCGGCTTTCCGCTGGTGATCCGCCCGTCTTACGTTCTGGGCGGCCGCGCGATGGAGATTGTGCGCGATCAGGCCAGCCTTGAACGGTATATCCGCGAAGCCGTTGTCGTATCAGGCAAAAGCCCCGTGTTGCTGGACCACTACCTGTCCGGTGCGGTTGAACTTGACGTAGATGCGCTGTCAGACGGCACCGACGTTCATGTCGCCGGCATCATGCAGCACATCGAAGAGGCCGGCGTGCACTCGGGCGATAGCGCCTGTTCGCTGCCGCCCTACTCACTGAGCAGCGAGATTATCGCAGAGGTCGAAAAACAGACCAAGGCGTTGGCGCTGGCGCTGAACGTTGTGGGCCTGATGAACATCCAGTTTGCGGTTAAGGATGGCGAAATCTACCTGATCGAAGTCAACCCGCGTGCCTCGCGCACCGTCCCGTTTGTTGCCAAGGCGACAGACAGCGCGATTGCGTCAATCGCGGCACGGATCATGGCCGGTGAAAAGCTTTCGGCCTTCCCATTGCGTGCGCCCTACCGCGATGATGCCGCCTATGACGACGTGCTACCCTTGGGCGATCCGATGACGCTGGCCGATCCGAACATGCCTTGGTTCTCGGTCAAAGAAGCGGTGCTTCCCTTTGCGCGTTTCCCCGGTGTCGACACGCTGCTAGGGCCAGAAATGCGGTCCACCGGCGAGGTCATGGGCTGGGACCGCGACTTCCCGCGTGCCTTCCTGAAGGCCCAGATGGGGGCCGGCAACCCGCTGCCGCGGTCGGGCTGTGTGTTCTTCTCGGTCAAGGATATGGACAAGTCAGAAGAGATGCTGACCGCCGCCCGCATCTTGCTGGACCAAGGGTTCACCCTGCGCGCCACCCGCGGCACTGCGGCTTGGCTGACAGAGCATGACATCGCCTGCGAGATCGTGAACAAGGTCTATGAGGGCCGTCCGAACATCACCGATATGATGAAGGACGACGCGATCCATCTGGTGCTGAACACCACCGAAGGCACGCAAGCGGTTGAGGATAGCAAATCCATCCGCTCTATCGCGCTGTATGACAAGATCCCGTATTTCACCACGGCTGCCGGTGCCTATGCCGCTGCGTTGGCCATCAAGGCGCAAGCCGAAGATGAAATCGGCGTTAAATCGCTTCAGGGCTAAACGCCCTCGTGGACCTGCGCCGCGCCGGATTGCTTGGCGCAGGTCCCCCCTTTCCTCCCCCTCATTGTCCCCTGCCCTTGTCTGCCAGCGCCCGCTGGTCTTGACCCGGCAGCCGTTCTTTGGCCTACTCGGACAACGCTGAAAAAGGTTTACCCATGTACACACCCGCCATTACTGGTAGCGGCATTTTTACGCCGGAACAGGTCATCACTAACGCCGAGCTGGTCAAGGCGTTCAACGCCTATGCCGATCTGTACAACCTCGAACATGCCGCCGAGATCGAGGCAGGAGAGCTGCCCGCCAAGGAACACTCTTCGGAGGAGTTCATCGTCAAGGCATCGGGCATCGAGCAGCGCTATGTCATGGATAAGACGGGTATTCTTGACCCCAAAGTGATGCATCCGCTGCTGCGTCAGCGATCAGATGACGAACCCGGCCTGATGGCCGAGATGGCTCTGGATGCGGCGCAAAAGGCACTAAAACAGGCAGGCAAGACTGCCGCTGATGTGGATGCCGTGATCTGCGCGGCATCGAACCTCGAACGCGCCTATCCGGCGGTCGCGATCGAAATTCAGCAGTTGCTGGACATCAATGGCTTTGCCTTTGACATGAACGTTGCCTGTTCCTCCGCGACCTTCGGCATCCAAGCGGCGGCTGATATGATCCGCTCCGGCTCGATCCGCTCGGCGCTGGTGGTCTGCCCCGAGATATGCTCGGCCCACCTGGAATGGCGTGACCGGGACTGCCACTTTATCTTTGGCGATGTGGCAACGGCCGTGTTGATCGAACGCGCAGAGGATGCGTCTGGCCCTTATTTTGAAATCAAATCAACCCGTTGCGCGACCGAATTTTCCAACAACATCCGCAACAACAACGGTTTCTTGCGTCGCTCGCGCCCCGATGGCGTGGCAGACCGGCGTGACATGCAGTTCATGCAAAACGGACGTAAGGTGTTCAAGGAAGTGCTGCCCATGGTCGCCGAACACATCGCGGGCCACATGGCCCACGAAGGGGTCGAGGCCACGGACCTGAAGCGTCTCTGGCTGCATCAGGCGAACAAATCGATGAACGACTTTATCGGTCGCAAAGTGCTTGGGCGTGAGCCCGAAGCAGGCGAGCAGCCGAATATCCTGCAAGACTACGCCAACACATCCTCTGCCGGATCCATCATCGCGTTTTCAAAATACTCTGACGATCTGGTCGATGGTGATACCGGCCTGATCTGTTCGTTCGGGGCTGGCTATTCGGTAGGCTCTGTTCTGGTCCAGCGTCGGGGCTAGATCAGATGCGGCCCACCGTTCGTCGCCGCGACGGTGGGTCATTTCTGCAGCGGTCTGGACGGTTTCTTGATGGTTGCGCCAACGGGTACATCTCGATCTTGAACGCGGCGGCTGCCTGACGCTAAAGAGGGCCATGGCAAAGCTTTACTTTCATTATTCAACTATGAACGCGGGCAAATCGACCGTGCTGTTGCAGGCAGCGCATAACTATGTCGAACGCGGCATGGTGCCCTATCTGATGACCGCGAAATTCGATAATCGCGCAGGCGACGGGCGCATCGCGTCTCGCATCGGCATCGGGCATGAGGCCGACACCTTCGAGACGGGCGAAGATTTGCTGGCCAAGATTGAACAGCGTCTCGCCTCCGGCCCTTGCGCCTGTATCTTTATCGACGAGGCACAGTTTCTAAGCCCCGATCAGGTCTGGCAACTGGCGCGTGCGGTGGATGATCTGGGTGTGCCGATCATGTGCTATGGTTTTTCTGATATGTTGTTATTCTTCCCTATTTCAGTCGTTCCTTTAGGTCTTGATTTACCCCCCGAAGCGCACTAAGAACAAAGCATGAACTCCAAAAGATTTAAGCCATCATCTTTTATAAGCGCCAAACCAACACCGCACGAACGGGCAATTTCGACCGCTATTATTTGTCAAAGAACCAACTTGCCGGTTCGCGCAGCGACTTCATTTTTGGTCGCGCTGGAGCAGGGAAACCTGATGGATGCACTTATGAGCAATCCAGCCACACGCAGTTTCACACAAGCGGGCCGTGAGCAAAGTCAGTTGAAATTTGGTAGAATGAAGTATGCCCCCCAATCCTTGCTTAAATATCATCAACATCTTTTGCATTTCCTTGCTTGGTGCGAATACCGCGGTAAGGAAGACGGTAATTTCGAACGATTTTCTTGGAAACACCTTACAGCCTATAGAAAGGTGGGATTAAATTCGGCTGGGTCTTTGGAAGAATATGAGCGCGACCAAACTGATAAACGGCGCCCCGACCTAAGGTCTGCCAGCCCGAGTCAAGTTCTGACACGTATAGGCATAGCGAACTCTTTCTTATTGTTTTGCACTGCAACCGGCTATCGGAAAAAGGCCTTCTCACCCTATTTAGCGACCGTCAACAAATCTTACCTCGATAGGCATGAACTTCGGCATAAGCACTGGGAAATACCTGAAGTCGAAGACTTGGCGAACTGGGTTCGAAACCAAAATAGCGTGAGGAATCGCGTAGCAGCAGGTCTTATGGCTTTCGGCGGCCTAAGAGTGCAAGATATGCTTCAAATGCAGTGTGGCGACATCCCGAAGTTGCTTGATGCGAAGCCTATCGGTACCTGGCGCGTAGGCATCCCAGTCTTTGGCAAAGGGCGGAAGTGGCGAACTACTTCAATACCAAATTGGGTATATACTGACCTGCTTGAATTCGTCGGGCCTGAACGTCGCAAACTCAGAGAATATTGGGCTCTTCGAGGCAAGACTTTGCCTATGGGAAAAGATGCACCCGGGGAGTGTCATGAACTTTGTGTATCTGGTCTGGCCCATGCGGGTTTTAGATACAGTCACGCATTGAAGCGATCCTCAAACATTATGGCGAAATGATTGCGGGCCGCAAACCATTCTCGAACATTTCGGCCGCCTTTCTCAAACTTGCGGATCGCCAAGTAGATCAGCTTCGTGGCTGCGTCTTCGGTCGGGAACGATCCCCGCGTCTTAATCGATTTGCGGATTACACGGTTCAAGCTTTCAATTGCGTTGGTGGTGTAGATAGAGGTGGTCGCGGAAATTCGGACCGGCTGTTAAGATGGATCGCATGATGAAAGTGACGATCCAAAATGACAAAACGAAAGAACCATTCGCCAGAATTCAAAGCCCGTGTTGCGCTTGAAGCGATCCGTGAGGAGATGACGCTGGCAGAGCTGTCCAAGAAATACGGCGTTCATCCGACTCAGATCGGCACATGGAAGCGGGCGGCGATAGAAAATATGGCGACGGCATTCACGCGCCGAGGTGCTGCACCAGAACAGGTTAACGCGGCTGAAGTCGATAAGCTGCATTCCAAGATTGGCCAACTCGTGGTGGAGCGAGATT
>NZ_FNJD01000060.1 GCF_900103185.1 Sulfitobacter litoralis | reverse complement strand
TCTCAGAGCAAATGATGGGCGATATCCCCTTCGAGATTGAAGCCTTTCGGGTGAGCTTTCTGCCAAGTGAACTGCGCAAGGTCAGGCGTGACGGCCTCCATCTGTTCCAGATACGGTACTGGTCCGATGCGCTTGCAGGCCACATCGGGCGCGGGGATGGAAAGATGGTCGTCCGCTACGACCCTCGCGATATCTCAATGATCTGGGTCGAATTGGACGATGGCCGATATGTTGAGGCGCGTTACAGAAACTTGGAAATTCCGCCCGTGCCGCTCTGGGAATATCGCGAAGCCATGAGGAAGGCCCGTGCCCTTGGCAAATCCGGGTCCAATGAGCTGGTCCTGGCTGAGCTGATCCGACAGCAACGCCAGATCGAGTTTGAAAGCCGGGGCCTAACGAAGGCCGAACGCCGATCCCGTGAAAGAAAAGGGACATTGGAGGGCACCAACTCGGCTGTCTCGAAAACCGAAGGGCTGCGCCCGATCGACACGGGTGATACATCGCGCCCATTGTTCAAAGTGGAGAGATGGTGAATTGAGGGCAGGGACAACAGAGGAAGACGGTCGGATCGCCCTCATTCAATCGGATATCTGGATTGGCTTTCCGCGGGCCGAACAAGTTCTGGACCGTTTGCAGGGTATGATCGAAGCGCCAAGGCAAACCCGTATGCCTGGCCTTCTTGTGCATGGCGCGTCCGGGATCGGCAAGACGATGATCGCCCGCAACCTGTCGCGCAGATATGCACCGGAATATGACCCAGCATCGGGAATTACGCGAACGCCGCTCTTGCTGTTGCAAGCACCACCAGCTCCCGACGAACGGCGGTTCTATCTGCACATCCTGGCGTCCGTCGGGGCACCGGCCACGGCACTGGGCGCGCGCGCTCAAAATGTGGCCTCCCTCGAAGTCCGTGTCGTCGCGCTTTTGCGCGACCTTGGCCTGCGGATGATCATGATCGACGAGGTCCACAACCTCTTGGCCGGGACCCACCGCGAACAGCGCCGCTTTCTCAATGTTCTGCGGTATCTCAGCAATGAACTCGAAGTGTCACTGGTCTGCCTGGGGGTCAGCGAGGCCGTCGATGCCATCCGTGGTGATATCCAGCTTGCCAGGCGGTTGGATGAACATCACCTGCCGAACTGGCGCGACGATGCCGAGTTCTCGGACATGATCCAAACACTCATTGCGGCAATGCCCCTCGAGAAGAAATCCAATCTGTCAAGTCGCTCAAGCAGATACTTGCACTGACCGGTGGGGTGACCTCGCGCATCTTCGCCCTGATCAAGGATCTTGCCATCGACGCCATTGTCACAGGTGAGGAATGCATCACCGATGACGCAATCGTAAAATGGACGCCGGTTTGGTCGCGCCATGCGAACCCCCATCGGCGGCTCGAGAAGTCCGGGGTGTGAAG
>NZ_FNJD01000028.1 GCF_900103185.1 Sulfitobacter litoralis | reverse complement strand
CCTTGGGTTTGACGCAGAGGCTGCTTGAAAACTAGACCCAGCGTCAGGCACATCTCGATCGCCAAGTCAGAGTAGTGCGGCTGTCCGCCGCGCGTGGTACGGCGCGGCGCCGACCACAAGGAAAGTGCGTCTTCGCTGATCCAGACCGTCAGATCACCACGCCGCCGCAAGCTTTCGTTATACTCGGCCCAGTTTGTTACTCGATGCCTTTGCTTCGGAATTTTGTCACGCCGATCGGCGTTGAACTTGTACGGCATTTACAGCATCCTGAAACGAACAGAACGCACCCAATATCAGCCGACCGGGGGTCCCTGCAACAACGCCCTCCCGTACCAATCGTCATATTTATAAGGCTGGATAGTGATCCGGCTTCTTCCGGACACATCTTTGGTCTTCCGGATTAAAAGCCCTGTTCTGCCAGCATTTCCTTCGCTCTACAGGTAGGGGCCGGCTCGATATTTAGGTTTTCGTCGGTGGTTTCCGCGGACTGAAACGCGCTGCTGCTGGGCATAGCGCGCAAGGCCATGTGTCACACTCTGTGTCACAGCAGTTTGAGACTGTGACACACACGACGTGCCAGACTTGGTTAAGTCTTTGTTAACTCGAGTGTGAGTAAGAAAGTTGGCTGGGATGGTAGGATTCGAACCTACGGTACACTGTACCAAAAACAGTTGCCTTACCACTTGGCTACATCCCAACGTGTGGGCGTAATTAGTCCGGAGTGCGGGGGGGTGCAATACCTTTCTGGAGAAAAAGTGAGGAGAATCTCGGAATTTATTTTTGATCCGCGTTTCGGGCGGCGCAGGCTGTGCCTTATTGGCGGTGTTCAACGGCTTTACGCCGTCGGAGGGAACCTAACGCCTCCTAATATCGCGCTATTGAGACAAAATTTGATCGCGCGGAAAGGGACGAGGGGGCGCACCCCCGCCGTCTCCTCCGCTGCAGGGGCGCGGGGTATGCCGTGCGCTAACGCTGTCAGCCCTCGCAGTCGATCAAAATGGCACCGGCGCGGGCACCGGCCTCAACGGCCTCGTGTGCTTTGATTGTGTCCGATAATGCGAATGTCTGCTCTACCGGACAGTGCAGCGCGCCGTCGGCTAATGCCTGGTGGGTTTTTTCGATTGCCAAGGCACGTTCGGTTTCGGTCAGCAGGTAGACGAGGATGATGTCGATGGTGACCGCCTTGAAGAGCAGGGGCAGGAAAGGGAGTGTCGGCTCCATCACCTTGGCAGACCCGTAGGCCGCGATGCGCCCGTTGGGTTTGATCACTTCGGCATCCAGCGCGATATTTGCGCCGAACTCTACCTCGATGATCTGGTCGACGGGTGCGCCACCGTTGGCATCCAGCACCTGTTGCGCCAGATCGGTCGCACTATAATCTACCACCACATCGGCACCGGCGGACTTTGCGCGTTCGGCCCCGCTTTGCCCGGTGGTGGCGATGACACGTGCGCCGGCCCAAGTGGCGAATTGTACCGCCAGATAGCCGACGGTGCCCGCGCCCCCCTGAATAAGAAGTGTTTGTCCGGCGACATCCCCCCCGTTGAATACCGCATGGGCTGCGGTCAATCCGGGGATGCCAAGGCTGGCCGCTGTTTCAAAGCTCACGTCATCGGGCAGCGGTACCGCCTGCGCCTGTGGCAGGGCGATATGTGTCGCGGCAGTGCCGAAAGGCCGCTGCCATTGTCCGTTCCAGATCCAGACGCGCTGGCCGACGCGGGCGGGGTCCACACCTGCGCCGACTGCTTCGATCACGCCGGCGCCATCGCTGTGCGGGATCACCTGATCGAACGGCGGATGGGTCACGCCGGGGCGGCCGCGCCGGGATTTCACGTCAGAGGGGTTTACCCCCGATACTGACAGCCGGACCAGCACTTCGTTCGCGGCTGGGGCAGGGGTTGGCATTTCGGTCAGGGTCAGCACATCACACGCTTCGCCAAGGGTTGAATAGGTGACTGCTTGCATGGGGGCTCCTGATCGCTGGGTAAGGTGTTGCGTCACCTAAGCCCAAGATCGCGCCATGTGCAATTGCAGGGCTAGTCGCGCAGCTCTTGCGCGCCCACGCCCCACAGCCGCGCCTTAGGGGCCCAGCCCTTAAAGCCGTCGACCCGCAAGTAGCACCATTCAAGGTCGCATGCCCCGAGCCGCGCGATCACGCCCAGTTCAAGTTCTGCCTCGATAGGGGCCTTTGGGTCGGGACGCGCCCGCAATTGCAGGCGGTCCTGTTCGACCAAAACGGTGCGCGTGCCGGATAATAGGGAATAATGGACCCAGCCGCCCATGCCGTCGCGGTCTTCGACGCGGCGCCAGTGGCCGTGCTCTGCCGTGATGCGCAGGGGCAGGTCGCGATGTTTGAACACCCAATCGATCCGGTGCGTCAGCGAAGGACCGCGCCGCACATTCCCCTCGCTGGCTTTCATAGACACAAAGCGGGGCACCGGCAGGTTCGTCACCTGTCCGACCTCCTCCGAATAAACGGGGGCGCTGAACAGGTGAACAGCTGCAAAAGCGCCTAAAAGGACGGAACGTAACTTCGGTATCATGACTGCCTGTCTGGTCTATTGCCGTTGATTTAATGCAGTTTTGCCCTGCGAGGTTCTTGTGCCTCGTCTCTGCTTGGGACACCATGCCATCAAGCACAGTGCAAAGCCATATTTGGGAGGCCCACAATGTCAAAGCAACCGCTAAGTGTTGTAGTCACGCGACGGTTGCCGGAAGTCGTCGAAAAGCGATTGACGGAACTGTTCAATGTGACGTTGCGCGATGATGACACGCCGATGACCCGCTCTGAACTGGGCGAAGCCATGAAAACCGCGGATATTCTAGTGCCCACCGTGACCGACGAAATTGACGCGGCCCTGATCGGGCAGGCGGGGGACCGGCTTAAACTGATCGCGAACTACGGGGCGGGCGTCGATCATATTGACGTGATGACGGCCCGGCAGCGCGGTATCTTGGTCTCGAACACCCCCGGTGTGCTCACCGAAGACACCGCAGACATGACCATGGCCCTGATTCTTGCCGTGACGCGGCGCATGTCCGAAGGGATGGCGCAGATGCAGTCAGGCGACTGGCAGGGCTGGGCCCCGACCGCGTTGCTTGGGGGGCGTGTCAGCGGCCGTCGCTTGGGCATTCTAGGGATGGGGCGTATCGGTCAAGCTGTCGCGCGCCGCGCTGCCGCGTTCGGGATGCAGGTTCATTACCACAACCGCCGCCGCCTGCGCCCCGAGATCGAAGAGAGCCTAGGCGCGACCTATTGGGAAAGCCTTGATCAAATGGTTGCGCGGATGGACGTGATGAGCATCAACTGCCCCCACACCCCAAGCACCTTCCACCTGATGAACGCCCGCCGGCTTAAACTGATGAAGCCGGATGCGGTGATCGTAAACACCTCTCGGGGGGAAGTTATCGACGAAAATGCCCTCACGCGGATGCTGCGCGCCGGGGAGCTGCAAGGGGCTGGGCTGGACGTTTATGAACACGGCACAGCCATCAATCCGCGTCTGCGCGAGCTGACCAATGTCGTGCTCTTGCCGCATATGGGGTCGGCCACGCTAGAGGGCCGCGTCGAGATGGGCGAGAAGGTCATCATCAACATCAAGACCTTCGAAGACGGGCACCGTCCGCCGGATCAGGTCGTACCCTCGATGCTTTAGGCGCGGCGCCGGCACGGTTCAATTTGCGCTGGCGCTAAAAACAAGTAGGTTGACCCCGAGCACCGGAACGGGGAGGGGACCATGCTTGCACATCACATTGTAAAATACATCGGGCGGACCTGCACAGCCATCGCCATAGGCGGTTTTGTAAGCGGGGCCGCTATCGCGCAACAGGCCGCCGATAGCGTCGCCCCCGAAGGTGCCGGTCAAGGCAGCTTTACCGCCATGTCGCCGCAGATCACCGCCGCCTTCGAGGCTAAGGATGCGGGCGAACCCGTCATAGCTCAGAACTGGATGGTCGCCGCCGCCAACCCTCATGCGGTTCAGGCGGGGGCGGATGTGCTGGCACGGGGCGGCACCGCTGCCGATGCGCTGGTCGCCGTCCAAGCGATGCTGGGGCTGGTTGAACCGCAAAGCTCTGGCCTGGGCGGCGGGGCGTTTCTGGTCTGGTATGACGCCGCATCGGGCAAGCTGACCACGCTGGACGGGCGCGAAACCGCGCCGCTGGCGGTCACGCCGCAACTCTTTCAGGACGATCAAGGTGTGCCGCTGGGGTTCTTTGACGCCGTCGTTGGCGGGCGGTCGGTCGGCACGCCGGGCACCCCTGCGTTGATGGCCGCAGCGCATGAGAAATGGGGCAACCAGCCCTGGGCCGAGCTGCTGGCCCCCTCTGTCGCACTGGCCGAGAAGGGCTTTGCCGTGTCCCCACGCCTTGCGGGGCTGGTGGCTGATGACGCCGAACGGCTGGCAACCTCCGCGACAACCGCAGATTACTTCATGCCCAATGGCGTGCCGGTTCAAGCAGGCGATACGCTCAAGAATCCCGATTATGCCCGCACGGTTGCAGCGCTGGCGGAACGCGGGGCCGATGCTTTCTATACCGGCGACATTGCGCGCGACATCGTGGGGGCTGTCCAAGGGGCCACCAACCCCGGTGTGCTGTCAGAGGCCGATCTGTCGATCTATCGGGTCAAGGAACGCGACGCCCTTTGCGCGCCCTATCACGGGCATGAGGTCTGTGGCATGGGGCCGCCGTCCTCTGGTGCGCTGGCCGTTGGGCAAATACTGGGGCTGTTGGAAAACGCGGACCTGAGCGCCGGACCGGCGGACGCAGATGTGCTGCGGCTGATCGGCGATGCCTCGCGGCTCGCCTTTGCGGATCGGGGGCGCTATGTGGCCGATACCGATTATGTGCCGGTGCCGGTGACCGGTATGCTCGACCAATCCTATCTGGCGGAACGCGCCCAGTTGTTGCAGGGCGACGATGCGCTGCCCGAAGTCACCGCGGGCGCGCCCGCTTTTGACCATGCCTTAAACTTTGCCGATGATATCTCTATCGAGCTGCCCTCGACCTCGCATGTGTCGATCGTGGACAGCATGGGCAATGTCGCAAGCATGACCACCACCATCGAAAACGGCTTTGGGAGCCGCCTGATGGTGCGCGGGCTTTTGTTGAACAACGAGCTGACGGATTTCTCTTTCCGGTCGCATACCGATGGCGTGCCGATTACCAATCGGGTCGAGCCGGGAAAACGCCCGCGCTCGTCGATGGCACCGACGATTGTAATGAAAGATGGCGCGCCGGTTTTGGCCGTGGGCAGCCCCGGTGGCAGCCGCATCATCGGCTATGTCGCGGGCGCGATCATCGCGCATCTGGATTGGGGTATGGATGTGCAACAAGCTGCAGCACTGCCCCATGCGATCAACCGTTTCGGCCCCTATGACTTAGAAGAAGGCACCGACGCCGCCGCGATGGCCGATGCGTTGACCGCGCTTGGCTACGAGGTGAACACCCGCGCGCTGACCTCGGGCTTGCATATGATTTCGATTGGCGATGATCTGCGCGGCGGGGCTGACCCGCGCCGCGAAGGCATCGCCCTTGGCGAGTGATCGCCCATTCTGAACCAAAGGAAAGACCACATGGCACAGACCACCGACATGCCCCGCAACGAGACCGGGATCGACACCGCTTTGGGTATCCTCAAGCAGCAATTCGGCGAACGATTCCAGACGGGCGAAGCGATCCGCGAACAGCACGGGCATACGACGACCTGGATCAGAAATCAGGCCCCCGACGCCGTGGTCTTTGCCCGTTCGACCGACGATGTCGCCGCTGTGGTCAAGGTCTGCGCCGCGCATAAGGTGCCGGTCATCGCCTTTGGCACCGGCACCTCGCTTGAGGGGCATGTGAATGCGCCCGCGGGGGGTGTGTCGATTGACGTCACCCAGATGGACGCGGTGGTCGAAGTCAACGCCGGCGATCTGGATTGCCGCGTGCAACCCGGCGTCACCCGCGAGGCGCTGAACACCCATCTGCGGGATCAGGGCCTGTTCTTTCCCATTGATCCCGGGGCCAATGCTTCGCTTGGCGGGATGACGGCGACGCGGGCCTCGGGCACCAATGCGGTGCGCTATGGCACGATGAAGGACAACGTGCTGGCGGTCGAGGCGGTGATGGCCGATGGCACGGTAATCCGCACTGGCGCACGGGCGCGCAAATCATCTGCGGGATACGATCTGACGCGTCTGATGGTGGGCTCTGAAGGGACATTGGGCGTGATCACCGAAATCACGCTGAAGCTGCAAGGCATCCCCGAGGCGATCAGCTCTGCCCGCTGTTCCTTCCCCTCGGTCGAGGCGGCCTGTGAAACGGTGCAAAGCGTGATCCAATACGGGCTGCCCGTCGCGCGGATAGAGCTGCTGGACGCGATGGTCGTGCGCGCGGTGAACGGCTATGCCAAGCTGTCGCTACCCGAAACGCCGATGTTGCTGCTGGAGTTCCACGGCTCTGACGCGGGGGTGGTCGAACAGACTGAGACATTCGCAGCGCTCGCCGATGAAAACGGCGGCACCGATTATCAGGCGACCACCACGATGGAGGAACGCAACAAGCTGTGGCAAGCGCGCCATGATGCCTATTGGGCGATGCTGGCCCTGCGCCCCGGCTGCAAGGCGGTGGCGACCGACGTTTGTGTGCCGATCTCAAGGCTGGCCGAAGCGGTCGGTCGCGCGAACGCCAAAGCGGCGGAGCTGGACCTGATCGCGCCCATCGTCGGCCACGCAGGTGACGGCAATTTCCACGCCTCGCTGCTGCTGGATATGGACGACGCGGATGAAGTCGCCCGCGCCGAAAGTTTTATCAGCTGGCTCAACGAGCTCGCGATCTCGATGGAGGGGACCTGCACGGGTGAGCATGGCATCGGACAGGGCAAACGCCCCTATCTGGTCAAAGAGCTTGGGGCCGCAGTCGATGTCATGGGCGCGATCAAGCAGGCGCTAGACCCCAATAATATTATGAACCCGGGCAAGATTCTACCCGAAGCTGTCGCGTAACAGGTTAGCGCAAAATACTAAATCGGTCCCTGCCTAGGGCAGGGACGCGATGCCTCCGGCGGGGATTTATTTCCATTTGGAAGCGGCGGATGCGCGAGTTTTTCGACGTTGGTCGCATTTGTGCTGTCTTTGGTCGGCTGGGTTCTGCGTTTTGCGCAAGGGCTGCTAAATGTCGCTAGGACCTATTCTGGCGGAGCATCGGATTCATGAAAACTCAAGTCAAAGCACTGGTAGTGGGCGGCGGTGCCGTCGGCACATCGATTGCCTATCATCTGGCCCGCGCCGGATGGGATGATGTGATGCTGCTTGAGCGGGACGAGCTGACCTCTGGCTCTACCTGGCACGCGGCGGGGTTGTTGCCCTATTTCAACATGTCCTTTGCGACGACGCACATTCATGACTATTCGATCAAGTTCTATAAAACGCTTGAGGAAGAAACCGGTCTGAACGCGGGCTTTGCCGTGGTCGGCAACCTGCGCATGGCGCAGACGGACGCGCGCATGGACGAATACATGCTCTATGCCTCCACGGCAGAGACCTGTGGCGTGCCCTACACCTTCATGACGCCGGATGAGATCAAGGCAAAATGGCCGCTGATCAAGACCGACGATCTGAAAGGCGCACTGTATCACGATACCGACGGCTACATTAACCCCGCCGACGTCACCATGGCGATGGCCAAAGGGGCGCGGCAGCGCGGCGTGATGATCGAACGCAGATGGCAGGCCGATGCGTTTCACTGGAACGGGGAAGCTTGGGAAGTCACCGTCACCAAGATGGTCGAGAAGGGCGGCAACCTAGTGCCCTCGGACGAGCAGGTCGTGATCACCGCCGAGCATGTTGTCACCGCCAGCGGCAACCACGCGCAGCGGACGGCTCAGATGCTTGGGATCAAGATGCCCGCCATTCCGGTAGAACATACATTTATCGTGATGGATCAGGATCCGGAGCTGGTCAAATGGCGCGCCGAAGGCAATCCGGAGCATCCGGTTGTGCGCGACGCCGACAATGAATCCTACGCGCGCGAAGAACGCGGCGGCTGGATTCTAGGCATCTACGAGCACGGCGCACCGGCCCGGTTTGAATACGGCGTGCCGGACAGCTTCCGCGCCGATCTGTTCCCGCTGGATCTGGACCGGATTGCGGATCAGTATATGGCGATGGCCGAACGTGTGCCATCCTGCGCCGACTCCGGTTTGAAGGACGATTTCAACGGGCCAATCTGCTATACGCCCGACGGCAACCCGCTGGTTGGTCCGGCGCCCGGTCTGCGCAATATGTGGCTGGCCGAAGGGTTTTCCTTTGGGATCACAGCGGCAGGGGGCACGGGATACTACCTTGCGCAGATGATGGTCGACGGCGAGGCCGAGATCGACATGGCGTCACTGGACCCCAAACGCTATGGCGACTGGATGACCACCGAATATGCCGCGCGCAAGAACGAAGAAGCGTATGAGCACGTCTATATCCTCCACCATCCCGACGAAGAACGCCCTGCGTGTCGCCCCTTGCGGACCTCGCCCGCCTATGACCGTCAGGCTGCCCGTGGTGCGCAGTTTGGCCATGTGAACGGCTGGGAACGTCCGAACTACTTTGCACCCATGGGCTTTGACGATCACGCCAGCCGGTCGTTCCGGCGCGGTGCGTGGTGGGAGCATGTGGTAGAGGAAGCCAAGGCGATCCGCGAAGGTGTGGGGCTGATTGATGCCACCGCCTTTACCAAGCATCTGGTCAAGGGGCCGGGGGCGACGGAATTCCTGAGCTGGTTCACGTGTAACAAACTGCCGTCCGTCGGGCGGATCAACCTGACCTATGCGCTGACCATCAACGGTACCACGCGCACCGAATATACCATTGTGCGGCTGGCGCAGGATGAATACTACCTCGTGTCTGCCGGTGCCTGGACCGCCTATGACAGCGATTTCCTGCGCAAGGCCATCGCCGATAAAGCGCCCGAGTTCGGCTATATCGAATGCCATGATGTGACCACGCAATGGGGTGTTTTTGCCATTGCCGGTCCGAAATCGCGCGATGTCTTGAAAGAGATCATCAAGGACGCTGATCCCGAAACGGTGCTCAGCAACAAGCGGTTCCCTTGGCTGACCATGCGCAACATAGAGCTTGGGATGGTGCCCGTGCGTGCCATCCGCGTCGCCTATACCGGAGAGTTGGGCTGGGAGCTGCACCACCCGATCGAGATGCAGAACCACCTGTTCGATCTGCTTGAGAAAGCCGGCGAGAAGCACGGGATGAAACTGGTCGGCGCACGGGCGCAGAACTGGCTGCGGCAGGAGAAATCATACCGCGCCTTCGGGAATGAACTGGGTCGCGACGCCACCCCGCTTGAGGCCGACCTGCCGCGCTTTGTCGACTTGTCGAAAGAGTTCCACGGCAAGGAGGCGATGCAGGCACATGGCATTCGCAGCAAATGT
Organism: Sulfitobacter litoralis; assembly: GCF_900103185.1. Classification (GTDB taxonomy): domain Bacteria; phylum Pseudomonadota; class Alphaproteobacteria; order Rhodobacterales; family Rhodobacteraceae; genus Sulfitobacter; species Sulfitobacter litoralis. The sequence continues at coordinate 27,950 of NZ_FNJD01000028.1, read as the reverse complement.
GTGACGATCCTGATTGACGGGCCAGAAGATGCCGATCCATGGGGTCGCGAAGTGTTATACCACGGGGACACACGTGTGGGTCGTCTGACCTCGGGCGGGTATTCGGTGGCTTTCGGTAGATCCATTGGCATGGGCTATGTCAAACCCGAGATCGCCGTGGTCGGGACCAAGCTAAAGATCAAGATGTTCGACCAGCTGTGGGACGCCGAGATCGTCGAGGACAGTCCTTATGATCCCAAGAACGCGACGATCCGCGTGGATGGGTAAAGCCTGACCTTAACCGAGCGGCGGCCTGTTCTGCCGCTCGGCCATGCGCTGTCGATGATGTTGTAGATACGCAGGGTCGGGCAGGAACCGCTCGGGCAGTTGCAGGCTTTCCGATACCCCGGCAGTTAGTTTGCGTTTGGCTTCATCAGGCATGTCATCGGCGATGAGCATGCGGTAGTCGTCGTCAAAACTGATCAGATGCCGGTCAAAGGCGCGATCATGCAGGGCGTTCAGACAGATACCGTTTTCAGGGTAAAACCGCTGCGCCTTGTCCTCCTGCCACCCGACAATATGGCTTGCGGTCAGAAGACGCGCGTCATCGATCCCTGTCAGCGCGCAGCGTGACCGGTAGTTGTTCAGGATCATTTCGCGGAAGAAGCTTTGACCGCGGCGCTGCACCACCGCACGTCGGGTGACCTCTGATTGCTTGGCGATCCAGTCTGCTTGCCGTTGTTCCGAAAAACCGGCCATCTGGGGCTTTGGCGGCTCAAGCTGTGCTTCATAGGCGGCAAATACAAAGGAGGGATCCTGCCGATATCGCGCCCACATCTGCCTGTCCATCGCTGACAGATTGGCGAGCCCCTTTTGCGGCAGCGTTTCGTCCAATGCGGCGAGGTTGGAGAGTTTCATCGCCACAGACGACGGCGTGCGCCCGATGCGTTCGGCCATGTGGATAATTTGCGGTGTGCCAGAGTGGAACTTGCCAAAGGGCAGCCGCAGATACAGCGACAAAGCCTCTGTTACCTCGTCTTCGGTCCAGTTTCGACGCGTCGCCATGTGCCTGCCATTTCCGCTTGAGAAATCGTGCCAGCTTCACTTTATAATTGCAACGTCCAAGGTGGCACCCTGATAGATTGCTTTCGCGTCTTACCGCACCTGACGCCGCGAAAGCCAGTTTTCCCAGCTGGCGGGGCTGCCGGCGTAGACGTTGATATCGATATCGCCCTGCGCTCCGGTCACGCGGCCTGTGCTGGTATATTGCCAGAAGGTCCAGCGTTCATTCGGGTATTTCTCGGACGGGTGCGCGGCGGTGGAGCGGAGCCAGAATTCCACATCGCGCAGACGCCCCATGTCGTTCTGGGCATAAAACTCGGGCGTGGTGTAGACGACGGGCTGCTGGCCATAGTGGGCGCGCAGGATGCTCAGGAAGGTTTGCGCGTTGCGGCGTACGGTATCGGCGGGCGGGCGCAGTGTGCAGGTGGGCGAAAACGGGTTCCACTCCAGATCCAGCACGGGGGGCAGCATGCCGGCGGTTTTGGGCACATTTTCAATAAACCAGCGGGCCTGTTTTTCGGGTGTCGTGCAGAAATAGTAGAAGTGATAGGCCCCGCGTGCCACGCCAGCACGGCCTGCGCCGTCCCAGTGGTTCTGGAACATTGGGTCCAGCAAATCACCACCTTCGGTTGCTTTGATAAAGGCAAAGTTCACCCCCGAAACCCGTGCTTCGCCCCAGTTCAGCGGGTCTTGAAAACGGGCCACGTCGATGCCGTGCACCGCATAGCGGTCGGGGCTTTGGCCGGGCCAGTCAAACGGCTTGCGGTCACCGAAATTGGCTGCCGTCACGTCCCCCAAGGGCACAGAGATCTGCGGCGCGCCACAAGCAGAGAGGGCAAAAGAGCAGAGTAAGGCAAGAACGCGAAGTCGGGGCATAGGGTCACGGCTTTCGTGCGATAAAGGCCAGATTGTTGGCGGGCATCTCGACAAGGTCGATGGGGCTCAGCGCAGCATCGCTGAGCCAACGCGTGATGTCGACCGTATCTTTGTAGCCAATGGCAGGGTCGGCGGAACGCAGCTCGGCGTCGAACCTCAGGTCTCCCTCCGAGGTGAGGATGCCATCGCGGACAAACGGGCCATAGAAGATCAGCGCGCCGCCGGGGGCGAGGGCCAGGGCGGCTTCGGTGATGACACGCTGGGCCGCGTCCGTCGGGATCAGGTGCAAAAGGTTGGCAAAAAAGATCAGGTCTTGCGCTGGCAGAGTTTCGTTCCAGCTCGTCGCCGTGGCGTCGAGCGGTGCTGCGGGGGCGACATTCGGCAAGGCCGCCTTGGTGATATAGGCGTCTATACTGGCGCGGCGGTCGGGTGCGGGTTCAGTCGGTTGCCAGTGCAGATCGGGCAGGGCACGGGCAAAGGCGGCGATATGCTGGCCTGTGCCGCTGGCGATCTCGAGCGCACGCCCTTTTTGCGGCGCGTGTTCGCGCAGCAGATCGCACAGGGCGTCTTTGTTCCGGTCGGCCGCGGGCGCGTGCAGCATCGCGCCACTGGCGGGGATCGCCACGCTGGCGGAGGGGGGAAGCTTGCCGGTCATGGGCGTAGCCTGTCGGGGCGCAGTGCCGCGACCACTGTGTCGGGCAGGGAGGGGGTGTTGCCAAGGGTCAGGTCGGCCACCAATTGCGAGGCAGCAGCGCTGGTCTGGAAGCCGTATCCGCCTTGTCCCGCGCTCCAGATAAAATCGGGGTCCGCGGGATCGGGGCCAAGCACCAACGTGCGGTCAGGGGCAAAACTGCGCAGCCCCGCCCATGTCGCGATGGGTTTGGTGAGCGGCACGGCGACCATATTCTGATACCGCTCCAGCCCTTCGGCCAGCACCATGTCGTCGGCCCACGCATCATGGGGGTCTGTCGGGTCCTCTTCGGCGGGCGAGATCAGCAGCGCGCCCGCGTCGGGCTTGGCATACCATGTTTCGCCCACGCCAAAGAACATCGGCCAGCGCGACAGGTCGTACCCACCCGGTGCCGCGATCCGCGCCATCGACCGGCGAAAAGGCGTGATCCCCAGCGGTGCGACGCCTGCCAGAATGGCGATCTGGTCGGCCCACGCTCCGGCGGCATTCACCAGTTTCTTCGCGTGGTGGGTTTGTGCGCCTGCGGTGACCTCCCACATGTCGCCGATGCGGGCGATCGCGGTCACGGGGTGCCCCGTGTCGATCTGCCCACCGTTGCGGCGCAGCTCCTTGGCGAAATCCTGCAGCAGCCGGTCAGTATCAATATCATCGGCGTCGGCGTGATAGCCCGCAAAAGCGATCCGTTCCGCAGCGAGAATCGGGACAAGACGCAGTGCGTCGTCGGGGGAGATCTGTTCAACGCCCATATGCGCAAGATCGCTATAAAACGCCTCTTCCTCATGACGATCCGCGATGATCATCAGTCCGCGCGGGGACAGGTAGCCGCCGTCGCGCAGATAGCCGATGGTGGCCTTGTTCAGCGCTTGCACGGAAGGGGCACCGTAGTTCTCTTCGATCAGCGCGGCCGACCGGCCAGAGGCGTGATAGCCAAGCGCTTTTTCCCCTTCGATCACCGTGACTTGGGCGTCACCGGACAGGCGCGCCGCCGCCGAAATGCCTGCGATGCCACCGCCGATGACAAGGATATCGGATGTGTGCTGTTTCATATGCGGCCCCTGTCCGTTGCAATGGTTTCCGCTTGGGGCTGTCTCAGCAGCCCCAAGCAGTTCGCATATGGGTGACACGGGCCGGTGGGACGTGCAACCGCGCGGTTAGGTGTCGGTCTTGCCGCGCGCGGTGGCGCGACCGTAGGCGGGGCGCGCGTGGATCATTTCGACAAATCCCGCCAGCGCCGGATAATCCTTGGCGCGTCCCTGCTGCATCGCGATCTCTGCCGGAAAGCTGAGCATAATGTCGGCAGCCGACAGCGTATCCTGCACAAAGTGGCCTGACGCCCGCACGCGGCTGTTCATGTAGCTATAGTGGTTGTCCAGTTCAGACGTGATGCGCGGATGCAGTGGTGCACCGGCGTCGCCTAAACGGCTGACATAGAGGTTCAGCAGGATCGGCGTCATGGCAGAGCCTTCTGCGAAATGCATCAGTTCTAGGTGCTGCAGATAGGCGGGGCTGTCGCGATCCGGTATCATCTCGGGGGCGAAACGGGTGCAGAGCACTTCGGTGATTGCGGCACTCTCGGCAATCAGCGTGCCGTCAATCTCGACCATGGGGGATTTGCCCAACGGGTGCACGCGCTTGAGCTCGGGCGGGGCGAGATTGGTCTTGGTATCGCGGCTATAGGGAATGACATCATAGGGCGCGCCGATTTCTTCGAGCAGCCACAAAATGCGATGAGAGCGGGACCGGTTCAGGTGGTGGATTTTAATCATAACGCTGATGATAGCGTGTTGCCGCCGGATGAATAGTGGGGATGCATCCCCCGCGCCGTCTTTGACGGGTGGCGCGGGGGTGCTTTTCAGATCATGTCAGGCGGTGGCGCAGCGCGGGCAGGCGCGACAGGATCAGCACGTCGACCGCCAGCACGCTCAGCAGCACGGCCCCCGCCATGGGAAAGGCCATCGAGACGAACAGCCCGACAAGCACGGCACCTTGCCACAGCGGCAGCTCTGACGGCATGGGCGGGGCGGACAGACGGCCAGCGGCGGTAGGGCGACGCTTCCACCAAAGCACCAGCGCGCTGACGCAGAGGAACAGGACCGACAGGCAGACCAGCGTATTGGCCAGTACGCTCAGCAGACCCAAGGTGCCCATGTGCAGCGCAATCCCGACCGCCATCGCCTTGCCTGCAAGCGAATAGTCGGCATAACGCACATCGGCGAGGATATTGCCGCTGTGCTGGTCGATGTGCACGGTGCGATCCGACATCGGGTCGGAACTGTCAGAGTTCATGGAATCGCGGCTCAGCGTCCAGACACCGGTATCGCCCTGCGGCAGGTTCATCTGATAACGCGCGTCAAAGCCGATCTCGCGCGCCAGTGCGTCGATGCTGTCGATCGTGACGGCCCCTGCAACGCCCGCAGCCCCTGTGTCGCTGCCAGAAGCAGGCATCGGCGTCTGTTCCAGCGCCCAAGGCACCTCGCGGCGGTGGTGGTTCATGCTGGCGTGGATGTCGTCCGATAGGGGCACGGCATCCCACTTTTCGGCGGGGAACTGGCTCCAGGCTTGCACCATCTTGCCGCCCCAGATGCCCGCCCAAGACAAGCCCGAGATCAGGAAGAGCACCAGAAACGCAGACACCCAGATGCCCACGACACCGTGCAGCGATTTCCACGTGGCGCGACCTTTGGTGAAACGCGGCACCAGCGTTGCGCGCCAGCCTGCACCTCGGGGCCACCACATATAAAGCCCGGTTGCAATCAGCACCAAGGCGATCGAAGCCGCGGCTTCGATCATGCGATCACCGGTCACCCCCAGCATCAGATCACTGTGGATGCCATCCGCGAAATCATACCAGCCGGACCGACGCGGAAAGCTCTCGATCACCTTGGCTGTATAGGGATCAACTGCAACCATGACCGCATCACCATCGTGGTCCACGCGGAACAGCGCCGCCAGATCGAGCGCGCGCGGTGCCACATACTGAACCAGCGTGCCGCCGGGCACGGCCTCGACTGCGGCTTGCGACTGCTGGGATACCGACAGGACAGTTTCTTGCACGGTCACGGGGGTATATTCACCGTCGCGCCCGTCGATCCACGCGATCCACAACATCGCCATGCCGGTGACGGCGAGGATCGACAGGAAGGGCAGCACGAACAATCCGGCATAGAAATGCCAGCGCCACGCCGCGAAATAGAGTTTGTTCACGCGCCCTTGGGGCTGCGCGGTGGGGGTAGGGGTGGTCATATGAGGGCTCCAAGCCTAATGGCCTGCATCATCGGCAGGCGGAAAGAATGAACAGATGGGATAGATGTTCAGACTTGGGGCGGTGCGCGGGTCAGCCGGCTGGGGTCAGGCTTGCGTGTGTGCAGCAGCCGTTTCGCCACAAAGCGCAGGGTTTGCGTTTTCTCAAGCACGGGAACGGGCAGGCCGGTGACCGCTTCGGGCAGCGCCATGGCACCGATCAGACGGCAGGTCTTGCAATCGGCCATATTGCCTGAGTGCGGGCTATCACCAGTGCCGCAGAGGTCCGCCAGCGCGCCCCCATTGGCAACATAGGCTTGCAGCTCGGGCGACAAGTCTACTGGCGCGAAACGATGCGCAAACCCCGATGTCGCAAGCGACAGCAGCACCAGAATGGTGGCAAGCAGCTGACAAGGAAAGGCGGGCAGAAAACGCATGTGCTTTCTGTAGGCCGCTCGATCAAGACGCGCCAGACGCTTTTTGTCGCAAGACAGCGGGTAACGTGATGACCTCGAAATAAAAAAGGCCCCGCGGATGCGAGGCCTTTGTATTGTTTATCGGGACGTCCGGCTTAGTTCGGAATGTCGCCTTTGATGCCTTCGACATAGAAGTTCATGCCCGCCAGCGTGCCGTCATCGGCTGTTTCGCCGTCGGCCAGGAAATCCGAACCGTCCTGCTTTTTCAGCGGACCGGTGAACGGGTGGTAGGACCCGTCCGCGATCGACGCTTTCAGCGCCAGCGCTTCCTCTTTCACATCAGCAGGTACGGCGTCCGTAATCTCGCCGATACCAACCATGCCGGCACCGATGCCGTCCCATGTGTCTGTGCTTTCCCATGTGCCATCCATGACCGCTTTGGTGCGGGCGATGTAATAGGGGGCCCAGTCGTCAATGATCGACGAGACGCGCGGCTTGGGCGCGTATTGCGCCATGTCGGACGCCTGACCAAAGGTGATCACGTCGCCTGCTTCTTGTGCCGCCGCCTGAGGTGCTGTGGAATCGGTGTGCTGCAAGACAACATCCGCACCCTGTTCGATCAGAACCTTGGCGGCGTCTGCTTCTTTCGCAGGGTCAAACCATGTGTAGGCCCAGACGATCTTGAACTCGACATCGGGGTTCACCTTCTTGGCGTGGATATAGGCCGAGTTGATGCCACGGATCACTTCGGGGATCGGGAAGGACCCGATATAGCCGATGATGTTCGATTTGGTCATCTTGCCCGCGATGTGACCCTGAATGGCGCGACCTTCGTAGAAACGCGCGGAATAGGTCGACACGTTGTCGGCACGCTTGTAGCCGGTGGCGTGTTCGAATTTCACATCCGGGAATTTGGCCGCGATGTTGATGGTCGGGTCCATATAACCAAACGAGGTGGTAAAGATCAGGTCCGCACCGTCCAATGCCATCTGCGTCATCACACGCTCGGAATCGGGGCCCTCGGCCACGCTCTCGACAAACACGGTTTCGACCGCGTCGCCGAATTCCTTTTCGACAGCCAAACGACCTTGGTTGTGTTCATAGGTCCAGCCGCCATCGCCGACGGGGCCAACAAAGACAAAGCCGACCTTGGTCTTGTCCTGGGCATAGGCCCCGCCTGCAAGCCCAAGCGCCAAAGCCGCGCTGGCCATAAGTGTGGTGAATTTCATAACGTAGTCCCCTGAGTAACGCGCCTTTTTGCCGGCGCTTGAAGATATGCCCCTAGTTTGAGGCGTGAAAAATGCGGCCCAGCGATGCCGGAGCAGCGCTTTTATCCGCAGAAAGGATCACCAGTACAAGGATGGTGATGATGTAGGGTGACATTGCCAGATACTCTACGGGAATAGCAACGCCGGCACCCTGCAGATTTAGTTGAAGCTGGGTGATGCCGCCAAAAAGATAGGCACCCAGCAACAGCCGCCATGGCTTCCAGCTGGCAAAAACCACAAGCGCAAGCGCAATCCAGCCCACACCTGCGGTCATGCCTTCGGTCCATTGGGGCACACGGATCAGGCTGATATAGGCGCCGCCCAATCCGGCACAGGCCCCGCCAAACATGATCGCCAGTGTTCGTATCCGCACGACTTTATAGCCAAGGGCGTGGGCCGCCTCGTGGCTTTCACCTACGGCGCGCAGGATCAGCCCCATGCGGGTGAATTTCAACACGGCCCAGACCGCGACGACCAGCGCAAAGCCAAGGTACAAGATGATATCATGGGAAAAGAAAATCGGTCCGATGACGGGGATGTCATGCAGGGGCCCGAAATTCACATCCGGCAGCCGCGGCGGTTTTACCCCGACATAGCTTTGCCCCAGCAAAGCCGAAAACCCCAGCCCGAACAGCGTCAGCGCCAAGCCCGACGCGACCTGATTGGCCAATGTGATCTGCGTCAAGAAGGCGAACAGCAGGCTCAACAACGCCCCGCCCACGGCCGCGGCGGCAAAACCCAGCAGCGGCGATCCGGTTTCAACGGCAGTGGCAAAGCCGCAGATTGCACCGATGATCATCATCCCTTCGACGCCAAGGTTCAGCACGCCGGATTTCTCGACCACCAGCTCGCCCAAAGCGGCAAAGATCAGCGGCGTCGCCGCCACCAGAAAGCCGGCGACAAAGAGGATCGGATTGATTGCAGACAGATCCATTACGCGACCTCCGTCCGGCCAAGACGCAGCCGGTAATGGGTGAAAAGATCAAAGGCGAGCAGGAAGAACAGCAACATCCCCTGAAATACCTGAATGGCGGCGGCGGGCAGGCCCAACTGGCTTTGTGCGATATCACCGCCGATATAGGTCAGCGCCATCAGGCCACCGGCCAGCAGGATGCCCACCGGATGCAGCCGCCCCAGAAAGGCGACGATGATCGCGGTAAACCCGTAGCCGACGTTGAAATCGATGGTGATCTGCCCTGCGGGGCCTGCGACCTCGAACATGCCTGCCAGACCGGCCAGCAGCCCCGACATGCCCATGCAAAACAACACCAGCCGTGTCGGGTTCACACCCGAAAACCGTGCCGCACGGGGTGCTTCGCCCGTGACGCGGATGGCAAAGCCCAAACGGTGCCGCGCCAGCAACACATAGGCAAAGATCACCGCGATCAAGGCCGCGACCACACCCCAATGCATGCCCGATCCGGCAAACAGCTCGCCATTATGGGCGGATGCATACTGCTGAAGGTTGCGGCTGCCCGGAAAGCCAAAGCCTTCGGGGTTTTTCAGCAACCCAAGGCTGGCCGACGCAAGGAACTGCTCTGCGACATAGACCAGCATCAACGACACTAGGATTTCATTCGTGCCGAATTTCACCTTCAGCACGGCAGGGATCATGGCCCAGACCCATCCGCCAAGCGCCCCGGCGAGCACCATGATCGGAAAGATAAACACGCTTTCTGCCGGATAGAACGCCAGACCCGCCCCGGCCCCACAAAGGGCACCCATGATATACTGGCCCTCGGCTCCGATGTTCCAGATTCCGGCCTTGAATCCCAGCGACAGCCCGATGGCGATCAGCACCAATGGCGCGCCTTTGACCAGCAGTTGCGGGCGGTAATAAAACGCGAAATCGCCAAACAGAGGTTCCCAAAAGATCGTCATGATCGACGCTAGCGGGTCTTTTCCCAGCACTGCGAACAGCGCGCCGCCAAAAACCATCGTGGCAATCACCGCCAGAACCGGCGTGGCATAGGAAAACGCCCGGCTGGCCTGAGGCCGTTTCTCAAGCCGCATCATGCCACACACCATTTCTTGTCAAATATTTCATTTTGCAGGGAAAACTCCACGGGGGTGTGGGGGTGTGAAACCCCCGCAAGCGACGCGTCAAACATGCGCCACCTCCATCCCATTGGCCCCGCCCATCATCAATCCGATCTCGTCCACAGTCAGCCCCTGCACCGGACGTGGTTCTGACAGGCGGCCCTCGTTCAACGCGGCAAAGCGGTCCGATATCTCCATCAGCTCGTCCAGATCCTGACTAATCACAATCATCGCAGTGCCGTTTTCAGCCAGATCCAGTAGCGCCTGCCGGATCGACGCCGCGGCAGAGGCATCCACGCCCCATGTCGGCTGATTGACGACCAGCACCTGCGGCCGTTGCAACACCTCGCGGCCGATGACGAATTTTTGCAGGTTCCCGCCGGACAGCGACCGCGCGGCATTGCCGGGGCCGGGTGTGCGGACGTCGAAATCGGCGATAATGCGTTCGGCAAACCGTTTGGCGGCGGGCCAGTTCAACATCCCGCGGCGTTCCAGCTTTTCGCGTACGGCACCGGTCAGCATTGCGTTCTCGGTCAGGGACATATCTGGGGCGGCGGCATGGCCCAGACGTTCTTCGGGCGCGGTCAGAATGCCCAAGTGGCGGCGCGCGGTGGGGCCAAGTTGGCCCACGTCCTGACCCTCGAACCCGACCATGCCAGCGGCGGTCAGCAACTCGCCCGACAGCGCCGACAGCAGTTCATCTTGCCCATTGCCCGCGACACCGCCGATGCCCAAAATCTCGCCTGCGCGGACTTGCACGGTAATATCACGCAGCGGCATGCCAAAGGAACTCGGCGAGGCCGCAGACAGCCCCCTTAGGTCCAATTTCACCGCGCCGGGTGTCTTGCCCGCCCGCGTCGGCGTCTTGAGCGTGCTGCCCACCATCATTTCTGCCATGTCCCGCGCTGTCGTTTCCGACGGGGTGCAATGGCCCACGACTTTGCCCAAGCGCAGGATCGTCGCGCTGTCGCACAGGCTGCGGATCTCTTCAAGCTTGTGGGAGATATACAAGATCGCGGTGCCTTCGGCGCTGAGCTTGCGCAGGGTTTTGAACAGGATTTCAACCTCTTGTGGTGTCAGAACGCTGGTGGGTTCATCCATGATCAACAGCTTGGGGTCTTGCAGCAGACATCGAATAATCTCGACCCGTTGGCGTTCGCCTGCGGATAGGTCGCCAACGATCCGGTCGGGGGCCAGCGGCAGGCCGTAGGCCTCTGACACGTCGCGGATTTGCTTGCTGAGGGCGCGCAGCCTGGGCGCGTTCTCCATCCCGAGGGCGATGTTTTCTGCCACGCTCAGCGCGTCAAATAGGGAAAAATGCTGGAACACCATGCCCACGCCCGCGGCGCGGGCGGCACGGGGTTCTTGCGGGGCAAAGCTGGTGCCGTGCATCTGCATCGTGCCGCTGTCGGGTTTGACCAACCCATAGATCATCTTGACCAGCGTCGACTTGCCGGCACCGTTTTCCCCCAGCAGCGCATGAACTTCGCCCGGCGCAATGCGCAATGACACGTCATCATTGGCGACAACACCGGGGTAGGCTTTGGTCAGCCCGGAAAGCGCTAGAAGGGGCGTGTCGGTCATGCGCAGCGTTCCTTTTGTGTCAAACTTGGCTGTTTATTCGTGCGGGCAGGGCCAAATTGCAAGAGTTGCGTGGCTACTCCGAGGGCAATCGCTTGAGGATGCTTGCCAAATTGCCGCGCGCCGATGGGACAGGTGATGCGGGCGATCTGTTCGGGCGCATGACCAAGGGCGGCCAAACGGCTGCGGAACCGCGCCCATTTTGTGTCCGATCCGATCAACCCGCCAAAGGCAAAATCGCGTTGCAGTAGGCGGTGGCACAGGTCCAGATCGTCATCATGGGCCGGTGTCATGATGAAATGCGCAGCGTCATCTTCGGCGCCGTGCAGTGCTGCACCCCAAGGGCCATCCACGCCGGTGACGCCTTCGGGCAAGGTATCCAGATAACCGGGGCGCGGGTCGGCCAGTGTGACGCGGAACTGCGGCAAGGGGGCCAGAATGCGCGCCAGCGCGCTGCCGACATGGCCCGCACCGTGGATGACCACCTGACGCGACGGCTGCCACAACGGCTCTGCCAACCAGCCGCCGTGCAGGGTAATGGCCAGCGGTGTCGCGCTGCCACTGGCACGGTCAATTTTGGCGCGAAAGCTGTCGGCAAGGGGCGGGGCGGCGGGATCAATCGCGCGCAGATAGATGTCGGGGTAGGTGTCGGGCAGGGCGTCCAGCGTGACGGCATCGAAAACCTCGATCACCACTGTCACCGCCCCGCCACAACATTGGTTCATTGCGGGACCAAGGGCCGCGCGGGTCAGTTTGCTGCGGGGGCCACCCGCCAGCATCATGGCGGCATCGCGCATCGATTGTAGCTCAAGCTGGCCGCCGCCGATGGTGCCCGACGCACCGCCCGCCCAGACCAACATCGACGTGCCCGCCGGACGCGGGGCAGACCCTTTGACCTGCACCACAACGATGCGCGCCACCGTGCCATGCGCGGCGACGGCCTGCGACAGGGCTGCACGGTCAAAGGGCATTGCGGGCCTTCCCGATGGCGGTCAGCACTGCCTCGGCTGTGGCGGGTGTTTGCAGGTCGCCGAACCCGTCCCCACAGGCGCTCACCGCATCCGACAGCGCCATGAAGGCCGAGATCCCCAGCATCAAAGGCGGCTCCCCCACCGCTTTTGACCGATAGACCGTTTGCGCGGGGTTGGGTGCGTCCCAAAGCGCCACGTTGAACACATCGGGCCGGTCAGAGATGGCGGGGATCTTATAGGTCGAGGGCGCGTGGGTTTTCAGCGTGCCTTTGGCGTCCCAGACCAGTTCCTCGGTCGTGAGCCAGCCCGCACCCTGCACATAGCCGCCTTCGATCTGGCCGATGTCCAGCGCGGGGTTCAGCGATGCGCCCGCGTCATGCAGGATGTCGGCGCGCAGAATACGGTTTTCGCCGGTCAACGTGTCGATCACCACTTCGGTGACTGCGGCGCCGTAAGCAAAATAGAAGAACGGGCGGCCACGGCCCTTGATGCGGTCCCATTCGATTTCGGGCGTCTTATAGAAGCCGGTAGACGACAGCGACACGCGGTTTTCGTAAGCAGAGGCGGCGGCTTGGGCAAAGCTGATCACCTCTTCCCCGATATGAACCTGCCCGTCGGCAAAGCGTATCTGGTCAGCGGTGGTCTGATAACGCTCGGCCAGATGGTCGGCGATGCGGTCGCGGACTGTGTCGCAGGCCGCTTGCACCGCCATGCCGTTCAGGTCCGTCCCCGAAGACGCCGCCGTGGCCGAGGTATTGGGCACCTTGCCCGTATCCGTCGCCGTGATCTTGACCGCCGACAGGTCAACGCCAAAGCGGTTGGCGGCGACCTGCGCGACCTTCTGGAAGAGGCCCTGACCCATTTCCGTGCCGCCGTGGTTCAGGTGGATCGACCCGTCTTGATAGACATGCACCAACGCCCCCGCCTGATTAAGGTGGGTGAGGGTGAAAGAAATGCCGAACTTGACCGGCGTCAGCGCGATGCCGCGTTTCAGGATCGGCTGCGTCGCGTTCCAGTCGGCAATGGCGGCGCGGCGGGCGGCGTAGTCTGATGTCTGGGCCAGCCGGTCGGTTAGCGCGTTGATAATGCAGTCTTGCACGGGTTGGTGGTAGGGCGTGGTTTGCATATCCGTGGGCTGAGGTGGCGTGCCGCCTTGCGGTGCAGGCGGTGCCCCGCGAGAAGCAAGGTCAGCCTCGGTATCATCGGGCACAGCGCGGTCGTCATGGACCTTTCCGGTCGCGTCAGGCTGCATCACATCAGCATAGAAATTCGCCCGCCGCACAGCCAGCGGATCAAGGCAGAGTGATTGTGCGATATGGTCCATCACCCGTTCGATCCCCACGATCCCTTGAGGCCCGCCAAAGCCGCGAAATGCTGTGGCGCTTTGGGTGTTGGTGCGCAACCGGTGCGAGGTGATGCGGATGTTATCGAGGTGATAGGCGTTATCCGCATGCAGCATGGCACGGTCGGCGACGGGCAGGGACAGGTCCATCGCCCAGCCACAGCGGGTGTAATGGGTGAAATCCAGCGCCTTGATCCGGCCATCGGCGTCGAAGCCAACGGTATAGTCGATGCGGAAATCATGGCGTTTGCCTGTCACGATCATATCGTCGTCACGGTCATAGCGCATCTTGCAGGGGCGTCCTGTGCGCGCGGCTGCGACGGCGCAGGCCACGGCGAGCGCGTTGCCCTGACTTTCCTTGCCGCCAAAACCCCCGCCCATGCGCCGGGTCTCTACCCGTACGGCATGCATCGGGGTGCCAAGCGCCTCTGCCACCTTATGCTGAATCTCGGTCGGGTGCTGGGTCGAGGAATGGACGACCATATCGCCATTATCTTGCGGCAGGGCGAGGGCGGCCTGACCTTCGAGGTAGAAATGCTCTTGTCCGCCGATATTGATCGTCCCGCTCAGGCTTTGGGGGGCGGTGGTCAACGCGGCTGCGGCGTCGCCTTTTTGGTAGATGCGGGGGCCGTCTTCGAAGCGGGACTCGGCGGCCAGCGCCTTTTCAATGGAAAGGATCGAGGCGGTTGGGGTGATGTCCACCGCCCCAAGCCGAGCCGCGTGGCGTGCCGCAAGGTGGGTCGTCGCGACAACCATGAACACAGGCTGGCCCGCGTAATGTACCGCGTTGGTGGCCAGCAACGGTTCGTCATGGTTGGACGGCGATACGTCATTGTCAAACGGCAAATCTGCCGCCGTCAGTACCGCCACCACACCGGGGGCGGCAGCGACATCGCGCAGGTCCATGCCGTTGAGCGTGCCGGCGGCCACCGTGCTCAGGCCAAAGGCGATGTGCAGCGTTGTGGCCGGTGTCGGGATGTCATCGACATACCGGGCAGCCCCCGTAACATGGAGCTTGGCGGCGTCATGGGGTAGGGATTTAGCAACGCTCATGCTGTCACCTCGTGCAGGTTCGTGGGCAAACCGTTCAGGTCATGCAAATAGCGCAACAGCAGGTTCTGGGCGGTCAGCAAGCGGTACTGCGCCGAGGCGCGCATGTCGGTCATCGGCTGATAATCCAGCGCCAAGGCATCCATGGCGCGGCGGATCGTGGCCTCGTCAAAGGATTGATTGACCAGCAGCGCTTCGGTTTGTGTCGCCCGTTTCGGCGTGCCCGCCATACCGCCAAAGGCGATGCGCGCGTCTGTGATCAGGTCGCCCTCTCGGGTAATGTTGATACAGCCGCACAGCGCCGAGATGTCCTGATCGAAACGTTTGCTGATCTTGTAGCAGCGCAGGGTGTCATCTTTGGCAGTTGGCAGCTTTGGTACGGTGATCGCCTCAACAAATTCGCCGTGGGCGCGGTCCTGTTTGCCGTAGTCGATAAAGAAGTCCTCAAGCGGTAGGCTCCGGCGGGTGTCGCCGTGACGCAGGTGCAATGTTGCCCCCATCGCGATGAGCGCCGGAGGGCCGTCCCCGATGGGCGAGCCATTGGCGATATTGCCCCCGATGGTGGCCGCGTTGCGCACTTGCGCCGAGCCATACCGCCGCAGCATCGCGCCTAGGCTGGGGTGGAGCGGTGTGAAATGCGCCTCGAGCGCTGAAATGGTGGTAGCCGCGCCAATACGCCAGTGATCGCCGCCATCGGTGATGCCGCGCAGGTCGGGGATCTGGTTGAGAAACACCACCGGCCCCAGATCGCGGAATTGTTTGGTGACCCAAAGCCCCACATCCGTCGCCCCTGCGATCAAGGTCGTGTCGGGGTGATCGGCGTACCAGCGGGCGAGTTCATCTGTGGTCGTGGGGTGCGAGGTCGCTGGGGGCTGTCCGCCCCCGTCCGGCTGCGCCGGCCCCCCCGAGAATTTAGGGCCATTTGGAAGTTTGAGGTTTTTCAAGTGCGCGGGCACGGGGGCGGTTTCTGCGGCTTGAGCGGCGCGGATGATCGGCGCGTAGCCGGTGCAACGGCACAGGTTGCCAGCAAGTTGCGTGTCGTGGTCAGTGGCCCCGTTCAAATGGTCGGTGGCCATGGTGACGGCAAAGCCCGGTGTGCAAAAGCCGCATTGGCTGCCGTGATAGTCGATCATGGTTTGCTGCACCGGATGCAGGCTGCCATCAGGTGCCGCGAGCCCTTCGACGGTTGTGACGGCTTTGCCATTGATCTGGGGCAGGAACAGGATGCAGCCGTTCAGGGCGCGGTGGCCCTGGTCGTCGCTGATCATGACGGAACACGCGCCGCAATCGCCTTCGTTGCAGCCTTCCTTGGTGCCGGTCAGATGTCGGGTTTCGCGTAGCCAATCCAGCAGCGTCGTGGTGGGAGAGACGCCGGTCAGTGACACGACTTCCCCGTTGAGGAGAAAAGTGATGTCCATAAGGTTCGTTCCGCCGCGGTACCTTAGCCCGTGATCTGCGCGACGTTCGATGCGACGTAGAACGCGGCGCGGGCAAATGTTCAGCGAGGCTAGGCGGGGGCGAGGGGGCTTGGCAAGAGATTTTGTAGGATAAGGACTTGGTCGTGCGCGGTATTGCCGGAAAACGACGCGCGTGACACCGGTGGGTCTGGTGACTGCGGGTGGGCTTGGGTAAGTTGGCGCTATGGCACAAGCACCCCGATTCATTCACCTGCGCACGCACTCCGAATATTCGTTGTTGGAAGGGGCGTTGCGGCTGAAAAAGCTGCCTGATTTGTGCAAGAGTGCCGGAATGCCCGCAATGGCACTGACCGACACCAACAACATGTTCGCCGCGTTGGAATTTTCGGTCGCTATGGCGGGGGCCGGCGTGCAACCGATCATCGGCTGTCAGGTTGATCTGGCCTATGTGACGGTGCAACCGGGGGAAAAGCCACGCGATCCTGCCCCTGTCGTTTTGCTGGCCCAATCCGAGGTCGGCTATGAGAATCTGATGAAGCTGAACTCTTGTCTCTATATCGACAAGGGCGGTGTGCTGCCGCAGGTCACGTTGGAGGAGCTGGAGGCGCTGAACAGCGGGCTGATCTGCCTGACCGGTGGCGCGGGCGGGCCTGTGGGGCAGTTGTTGCAAGGCGGGCAGCGCCCTGCCGCTGAGGCATTGATGGCGCGGTTGCACGGGGCATTTGCGGACCGGCTCTATGTCGAATTGCAGCGCCACCCCGGTGAGGACGGCCAACCGCTGGCTGAACAGTTGACCGAACGCGGCTTTGTCGAGCTGGCCTATGCTATGGGTATTCCCTTGGTCGCGACGAATGACGTCTATTTCCCCAAGGCCGAAATGTATGAGGCCCATGATGCGTTGATCTGTATCGCGGACGGCGCCTATGTCGATCAGCAGCACGAACGCCGCCGGCTGACGGCGCAGCATTATTTCAAGTCGCAGGCCGAGATGGTAACGCTGTTTGCCGATCTGCCCGAAGCCATCGACAACACCGTAGAGATCGCCAAACGCTGTGCCTTTATGGCGTATCGTCGTGATCCGATCCTGCCGAAGTTTGCGGATGACGAGATCGAAGAACTGAAGCGGCAGGCGCATGAGGGGCTGAAGAACCGGCTTAAGGTGATCCCCCATGCCACCAGCGTCGAAGACTACGAAAAGCGGCTGGATTTTGAACTGGGCATCATCGAGGGCATGGGGTTCCCCGGCTACTTCTTGATCGTTGCGGATTTTATCAAATGGGCCAAGGACAACAATATTCCCGTCGGGCCGGGGCGGGGCTCGGGGGCGGGCAGTCTGGTGGCCTATGCGCTGACCATCACCGACCTTGATCCGCTGCGCTATCAACTGCTGTTTGAACGGTTCCTGAACCCCGAACGGGTATCGATGCCTGACTTTGATATCGACTTTTGCATGGATCGTCGTGAAGAGGTGATCCAGTATGTGCAGCGCAAATACGGGCGCGACAAGGTGGGGCAGATTATCACCTTCGGGGCGCTTTTGTCCAAGGCGGCGGTGCGTGACATCGGGCGGGTGCTGCAGATGCCCTACGGGCAGGTGGATCGTCTGTCCAAGATGATTCCGGTCGAGGGCGTGAAACCTGTCAGCATCGAAAAGGCGCTGGCGGATGAACCACGTTTGCGCGAGGAGGCCAAGAACGAGGAAGTCGTCGCGCGGCTGTTGAACTATGGCCAGCAGGTCGAGGGGCTGTTGCGCAACGCATCGACCCACGCGGCGGGAGTTGTGATCGGGGACCGGCCGCTGGACGCGCTGGTGCCGCTGTATCAGGATCCGCGCTCCGACATGCCCGCGACGCAGTTCAACATGAAATGGGTGGAGCAGGCCGGTTTGGTCAAGTTCGACTTTCTGGGCCTCAAAACCCTGACCGTCATCCAGAACGCGGTCGACCAGATCAAATCTTCGGGCCGTCACCTGCATGTCGCCGCTGACGGGACAGAGCTGTTTGCGCCGCCCGAAGGCTTGATCGACGATATCGCCACCATCCCGTTGGACGACGAGGCATCCTACAAGCTTTATGCCAGCGCCAAGACGGTCGCGGTGTTCCAGGTGGAATCCAGCGGCATGATGGATGCCCTCAAACGGATGAAACCGACCTGTATCGAGGATATCGTGGCTCTTGTGGCGCTGTACCGTCCCGGCCCGATGGAGAATATCCCCACCTATTGCGAGGTCAAAAACGGCCAGCGCGAACGGGAATCCGTGCATCCGTCGATTGACCACATCCTAGAGGAAACTCAGGGGATTATCGTTTACCAAGAACAGGTTATGCAGATCGCGCAGGTCATGGCGGGCTACAGCCTTGGCGGCGCTGACCTGCTGCGCCGTGCGATGGGTAAAAAGATCGCCGAGGAAATGGCCAAGGAACGCCCGAAGTTCGAAAAAGGCGCGATGGCCAACGGCGTCGATAAAAAGAAAGCGTCGGAAGTTTTCGACCTTTTGGAAAAATTCGCCAACTACGGTTTCAACAAATCCCACGCTGCGGCCTATGCGGTGGTCAGTTACCAGACGGCTTGGCTCAAGGCCAACCATCCGGTCGAATTCATGGCCGGCGTAATGAACTGCGATATCCACCTGACGGATAAGCTGGCGGTCTATTTCGAAGAGGTCCGCAAACGGCTTGAACTGCCGTGGGTGCCGCCTTGCGTGAACCGCAGTGATGCGACGTTCAAAGTGGTCGAGGGCGCGTTGGTCTATGCTTTGGGGGCGTTGAAGAACGTCGGTGTGGAGGCGATGAAGCTGATCACCGAAGGGCGCAAGATTGACGGTGTGGACAAGCCGTTTGCCACGCTCTTTGATCTGGCGCGGCGGGTTGATCTGAAACGGGTGGGCAAACGCCCGCTTGAAATGTTGGCACGGTCTGGTGCGTTTGATCAGCTGGACAATAATCGCCGTCGTGTCTGGCAGTCGTTGGACGGCTTGGTCAGCTATTCAGCCGCGATCCACGAACAAAAAGCCTCTAATCAGGTGTCGCTGTTTGGCGAGGCGGGCGATGATCTGCCCGAACCGCGTATCGTGCCGTGCGATGACTGGGAGGCCGCTGAACGGCTCACCGAAGAATTCAAAGCCATCGGCTTTTATCTGTCGGGGCACCCGCTGGATGACTATATGGGTCCGATGAAGCGCAAATCTGCAACCGGTGGGGTACCGTTTCTGACGCTGGACGAGTTGACCGAAAAAGTGTCGATCAAAGGCGCGATGAACGCCCGTTTGGCCGGGATCGTCGCCGGACGGCAGGAACGTAAATCGGCGCGCGGCAATCGCTTTGCCTTTGCGCAGCTGTCGGACCCGACGGGCGCTTATGAAGTGACATTGTTCTCGGACACGTTGGAACTGGCACGAGATCACCTTGAAACCGGATCAAAGGTTGTGGTCATGGTCGAGGCCACAATGGAAAGCGACCAGCTGAAACTGCTGGGCCGGTCTGTGGTGCCGATCGACACGGTGGTTGAGGATGCGGGCAATATGGGGCTGCGCATCTTTGTGGAGGACGCAGGGGCGATTCAGGCGGTCGCCGATGTCTTGGCAGGTGCGCGATCTGCGGCGCGCAGCGCGGGCAAGGGGCCGGTGCAACTGTGCCTGATGGACCCCACGTTGCCCGGCGAGGTCGAAGTTGACCTCTGTGCCGAATACCCTGTCACCCCCAAGATCAAGGGCGCGATCCGGTCCCTGACCGGCGTGATGGAGGTAGAGGAAATCTGACGGCGGCCATCTGGCACGACGGCAGCTGTCTTGCGCCGCCAGTAGCCCCAGATCAGTAGTGCGGCGGGCGTTCATTCCCAATAACGACGCCTTCGGAGCCTGACGCCTCGCGTTCACCTTCGCGCTGCATCAGCATATGGACCCGCCGCGTTAGCATTGCGATCTCTGTCTCCTGACGGGCAACGACATCGGACAGGTCATCCACCGTGCGGATCAGATGGGCCATTTGTTCTTCGAGCTTATCCATGAGGGCACCTTCGCAGCTTGCGCATTTGCCGCTCTCCTAACAGGTTGCGCTGCGTTAGATAAGGGGGGGTGCGTGCGCAGGTCTGCACAGCGCGGGGCCGCGTCGCTTGCCCTTAGCGGGGGGTTGGGCTAGACGCGAAGCGCGATATTTAGCCCACAGGATGTGATCCAATGGCCAAGCCAAAAAAGACTCCCCGCCCCAAGGCCGAAACGCCAAAGGGATTTCGTGATTATTTCGGTGCAGAAGTCACGCAGCGCGCCGAGATGCTGCACAAGATTGCGCAGGTCTATCATCGCTACGGGTTTGACGCTTTGGAAAGCTCTGGCGTAGAAACGGTGCAGGCTTTGGGCAAGTTTCTTCCCGATGTGGACCGCCCCAACGAAGGTGTGTTTGCGTGGCAAGAGGATGCCGAGGCTGACAAGCCCGGCGACTGGCTGGCCCTGCGCTATGACCTGACTGCACCGCTGGCGCGGGTCTATGCCCAACACCGCAATGATCTGCCCACGCCCTATCGCCGCTATGCGATGGGACCGGTCTGGCGCAACGAAAAGCCGGGTCCGGGCCGGTTCCGTCAGTTCTATCAATGCGATGCCGATACTGTCGGCGCGCCGTCGGTTGCGGCGGATGCAGAGATCTGCGCGATGCTGGCCGATTGTCTGGAAGAAGTCGGGATCGACCGCGGCGACTACATCGTACGGGTGAACAACCGCAAAGTGCTCAACGGTGTGATGGAGGTCGCAGGCGTGCTCGACCCTGCCAACCCCGACAATTTTGCCCACGAGCGCGGCATCGTGCTGCGTGCGATTGATAAGCTCGACCGGCTGGGGCTGGACGGCGTGCGCGCATTGTTGGGCGCGGGCCGCAAGGACGACAGCGGTGATTTCACCGATGGGGCGGGCCTGACAGATACACAGGCCGATGTTGTCATGGGATTCATGCAGGCCAAGCGCGACACCGGTGCAGAAACCGTCGCACGGCTGCGTGAACTGGTCGCGGGTTCCGAGACAGGGGCGCAAGGCGTAGACGAGCTGGAAACCATCGCCGATCTGATGGCGGCCGGTGGGTACAGCTCTGACCGCGTTGAGATTGACCCATCCGTTGTGCGCGGTCTTGGCTATTACACCGGTCCGGTTTTCGAGGCGGAACTGACCTTCGAGATCAAGGACGACAAAGGGCGCGTGCGCAACTTTGGCTCTGTCGCGGGCGGGGGGCGTTATGACGATCTGGTCAAACGTTTTACCGGACAGGAAGTCCCCGCAACGGGTGTGTCTATCGGTGTCGACCGTCTACTGGCGGCCTTGCAGGCCAAAGGCCGGATGTCAGCGCAGGCCGAAGGGCCGGTGGTGGTGACCGTGATGGATAAGGCGCGTATGGCCGACTATCAGGCGATGGTCGCTGAACTGCGTCAGGCCGGCATCCGCGCCGAGGTCTATCTGGGCAACCCCAAAAACTTTGGCAACCAGCTGAAATACGCGGACCGTCGCGCCAGCCCGGTGGCAGTGATCGCGGGGGGCGACGAATTTGACAAGGGCATGATCCAGATCAAGGACCTTATCCTAGGCGCGAAAATTGCTGAAAGCGCAACGCTCGAGGAATGGAAAGACCGCCCGAGCCAATATGAAGTGGCGCGTGGTGACCTTGTCGCCAAAGTGCGTGAAATACTGGAGCTGAACCGCTGATGGCGACCCGATCCGAAATCCTTGCCAAGGCCGCGAGCCTGCGCGCCTTGTTCGAGGCGCAGGGGGCAGCGGTGGTTGAGCCGCCGATCTTGCAGCCTGCCGAAACCCTGCTCGATCTCTATGGCGAAGACATTCGCGCGCGTGCATACGTGACGTCGGACGCGATGCGGGGCGAACAGATGCTGCGCCCCGATTATACCTTGCCTGTGGTGCAGATGCATATGGCCCATGGTGCGGACCCGGCACGCTATACCTACGCAGGCGAAGTGTTCCGCCGTCAAGAACGTGACCCCAACCGCGCCAATGAATATATTCAGGCGGGCTACGAAGTCTTCGACCGCGGCGATCCCGCGGCAGCCGATGCCGAAGTCTTTGCCCTGATCCATGGCGCGTTGGACGGTCTGCCGGTCACGGCGGTGACGGGGGATATCGGCATCCTGATGGCAGCGGTTGCGGGGCTCGATACATCTGCCTCGCGCAAGGCTGCGTTGATGCGGCACATCTGGCGGCCCCGCCGGTTCCGTGCGCTGCTTGACCGCTATGCCGGTAAAACGCCGATGCCTGCATCGCGTGCCGCTTTGCTGGCCAGTGATGGTGCGATCACCGCGCCGCTGATCGGACTGCGCAGTTTGGACGAGATCGAAACCCGCATCGCGGCCCTGCGTGCCGACGCTGCCGAACCGGCGCTGTCGCGCACGCAGGTTTCCTTGCTGCTGGCGCTGCTGGATGTGCGTGAAACCATGCCCAATGCGATCAGTCAGTTACATGACCTTGCCGTTGATATGCCCGCCATCTCTGACGCGGTGGACCGTGTCGCGGCACGGGAAAAGGCGCTTGCCGCACGCGGTGTCGATACCGGAAACCTGATGTTCGAAGCCAGCTTTGGCCGCGTATCAATGGAATATTATGACGGGTTCGTCTTTGGCTTCCGCGCAGCGACACGGCCCGACCTGCCCACCATTGCCACAGGCGGACGCTATGACGCGCTGACCCGGCGTTTGGGGCAGGGCGGTGAAATCCCCGCGGTCGGCGGCGTGATGCGCCCCGGGCTGATGCTGGAACTGGAGGCAGGTCAATGACGATCAAACTCGGTGTGCCCTCCAAAGGGCGTCTGATGGAGAAAACCTTTGAATGGTTTGCGGCACGGGGGATCACCTTGCAGCGCACGGGATCCGAACGTGAGTACGCGGGTGCTGTCGAAGGGATAGACGGCGTGTCGCTGATCTTGCTGTCTGCGGGTGAAATTCCCCGCGAACTGGCCGCAGGGCGCATCCATCTGGGCGTCACTGGCACAGATCTTGTGCAAGAGAAACTGGCGTTGTGGGATCAGCTTGTCGCACCGGTGGAAGAGCTCGCCTTTGGCCATGCGGACCTGATCATCGCGGTGCCGCAAGCTTGGGTCGATGTCGATACGCTCGACGATCTGGATGCCGCTGCCTCGGCGTTCCGCGACAAACACGGGTTTCGCCTGCGCATCGCGACGAAGTACCACCGGCTGGTGCGGGAATTCCTGCGCAGCACCGGTGTCGCGGATTATGCGCTGGTCGACAGCCAGGGGGCGACCGAAGGCACGATCAAGAATGAAACCGCAGAGGCGATTGCCGACATCACCTCGAGCGGGGAGACGTTGCGCGCCAATCACCTCAAGATCTTGTCTGACGGGCTGATCCTGCGGTCACAGGCGACGCTGTGGCGAAGCCGGATGGCGGATATGGATGACGCCGATCGCGCCACGATGACCGCCCTGCTGGCGCGGCTGTCCTGACGCGCTGACGCGCGGCATCTTGCAGATGCGCCTCCGGCGGGAGTTTAAGGGCAAAATGAAGCGGCACGCGCAGCCCTGCTTCATTTTGCAAAATAAACTCAAATCCCGCGGGGGCTGCGGGCTCAGGGGCTGCTGCTAGAGCACGCCGATCTCGGCCAGGGCGCGGTTCAGTTCTGTGGGCAGGGGCTCTTCATGTTCGCGGCCCTCTGGCAGGTCGGCGGGCGCATCTTCAGGGGCAAGGTATCGCCAGCCTTGAAATGGTCGTTTGAGACTGCCCTGAACGCGGATAATCTTGGGATCAAGTACAATCGCGCAACGCCGTACGCCGTCCGCGCCCGAAGCCTCTTCCAGACGCAGGATTTTCTGGCGGCACTGGATGACGCCTTTGATCACCCAGAAAATTGACCCGCCGTTCAGAATTTCGGGTTCGCGCTTGGGCCACATGCGAGTCACGTGACGGGGAAAACCGTCGCTGGTCCGCGCCTGTTTTTTTTCCTGCCATGCAGCTAGATCATCGACGGTTTCAGTGCCTACCGACAACTTGATGAGATTAATATGATTTTTCACAGAATCCTCCTGCATCCGCATGCTCCGGACACGACATAATGTAGACGTTAGTGCGTCGGCTTCAACCTGTTGTGCTTGCGCTTTGATTTGGGGTATGGTGAACACCTTCCCAAACAGCCCTCAAGGAATCGAATATGTCACGATTTGCCGCCCCCATCGCCGAACAGATTTGGGACATGAAATACCGTTTTAAAGATGCGGATGGCACGCCGCGCGATGTAACGGTCGAAGACAGCTGGCGGCGCATTGCCCGCGATCTCGCGCAGATCGAAGATGCACCTGAAATATGGGAAGAGGCATTTTACGAAGCGCTGGAGGATTTCAAATTTCTTCCCGCTGGACGGATCACTGCCGGGGCAGGTACTGCGCGCCGTGTGACATTGTTCAACTGTTTCGTCATGGGCACCGTGCCTGACAGCATGGCCGGCATCTTTGATATGCTTAAAGAAGCCGCCGTGACCATGCAGCAGGGCGGCGGGATCGGCTATGACTTTTCCACTATCCGGCCCCGTGGCGCGGATGTGCTGGGGGTCTCCGCTGACGCCTCTGGCCCGCTGAGCTTTATGGATGTCTGGGATGCGATGTGTCGGACAATCATGTCCGCCGGGTCGCGCCGCGGCGCGATGATGGCCACGATGCGCTGCGACCACCCCGATGTCGAAGATTTCATCTCCGCAAAATCCGACCCCGCGCGGCTGCGGATGTTCAACATGTCCGTGCTGATCACCGACCCCTTCATGGATGCGGTCAAGGCAGATGCCAGCTGGGATCTGCTGTTCAACGGCAAAGTGTACCGCACCGTTCAGGCGCGTGATCTGTGGAACCGGATTATGAAGGCGACCTATGAGTTCGCCGAACCCGGTGTGATTTTTATCGACCGCATCAACGAAGCCAACAACCTGAGCTATTGCGAAACCATCGCCGCCACCAACCCCTGTGGCGAGCAGCCTTTGCCGCCCTATGGCGCGTGCCTGCTGGGGTCGATCAACATGGCGCGGATGGTGTCCGATCCGTTTGGCGACAACCCTCAGCTGGACGTCGAGGCACTGAACAAGCTGGTCGCGACTGCTGTGCGCATGATGGATAACGTCGTCGATGTGTCGAAATTCCCGCTCGACGAACAACAGGCCGAAGCAAAAGCCAAGCGTCGTATCGGTCTGGGCGTCACCGGTCTGGCGGATGCCTTGTTGATGGTCGGGCTGCGCTATGGCTCGGACGAAGCGGCAGAGCAGACCGAAGCCTGGCTCAAGGCGATTGCGCGGGCTGCGTATCTTGCATCGGTCGATCTGGCGAAGGAAAAGGGTGCCTTCCCGCTGTTCGAGGCGGACGCCTATCTGGCGTCGGGCACCATGCAGCAGATGGACGATGATGTACGCGACGCCATCGCTGAAAACGGCATCCGCAACGCGCTTTTGACCTCTATCGCGCCCACCGGCACCATCAGTCTTTATGCTGGCAATGTCAGCTCGGGGATCGAACCGGTCTTTGCCTATGCCTACACACGCAAGGTTCTGCAAAAGGATGGCAGCCGCACCGAGGAAGAGGTCGTCGATTACGCTGTGCAAATGTGGCGCGATCTGAAAGGTGACACGCCGTTGCCCGACTATTTCGTCAATGCCCAAACGCTGGCACCGTTGGACCACGTCAAAATGCAGGCTGCGGCGCAGAAGTGGGTCGATAGCAGCATATCGAAAACCATCAACTGCCCCGAAGACATCAGCTTTGACGCGTTCAAGGATGTTTATATGGCGGCGTGGGATCAAGGCTGCAAAGGCTGCACGACCTACCGCCCCAACGATGTTACCGGATCGGTTCTGTCAGTCTCCGAAAGCGCGGACACAGCGCCCGGTGAAATTGCGGCGCAGGCTACGTCGGAAGAAGGCGGTGAAGTCGTCTATATGTCTGACCCGCTGGACCGCCCCGAAGAGCTGGAAGGGTCCACTTACAAGATCAAATGGCCCGACAGCGAGCATGCGCTTTACATCACCATCAATGATGTGGTGATCGGGGGCCACCGTCGTCCGTTCGAAGTGTTCATCAACTCAAAAAATATGGAGCATTTTGCCTGGACCGTCGCGCTCACACGCATGATTTCCGCCGTGTTCCGGCGCGGTGGCGATGTGTCCTTTGTCGTCGAAGAGCTGAAGGCCGTCTTTGACCCGCGCGGCGGGGCCTGGATGCGGGGCAAGTACATCCCGTCGATGCTGGCCGCTATCGGTGGCGTGATAGAACAACACCTGATCGCCACCGGTTTTATCGCCGGCGAAGGGCAGGGGCTGAAATCCGACCCGCAAGCCAAGGTCGTCGGCCTTGACGCTCCGCGTGGTAAAGCCTGCAGCAGCTGCGGCCAATACGACCTACGCATGGTCGAAGGCTGCATGACCTGCGGCAGCTGCGGTCACAGCAAGTGCGGGTGATTTAAGGTTAGGCACATCTTATGATAACAAGCTTATTTTGGCCATTTTCGTAGCGAAAGTGGCCATTTCACAAGTTATGGGCGGCCATTGGCGAATTCGCAGCCGAATTAAGGATTTGCATCACTCGACTAATGGTCACCCCTTTTTAGCTCCTTAGGTTAAACATAGGTGCGCTCAGGCGTCGACGGAAATTGAAAGTGCAGTTTTTTCAGGATTAACCTACGTGGCCTGCGAGGCTTGTTCAGGGCAAGTCCTCGGCTTTGGTCGCACTGGGTTCGGCAAGAAAAGCGAAGGCTGCTCTCAATCAGCAAATCTTTGATGGAACGTGATGCCGCGCTGGAGGGAGGCGCGCACGAGGCGGTGTTCTGACGAACACTCAGTCGCGAACAATATCTGTGAAAGCGCTTCTGCCTCGAGTGTCGGCAATGCGGACAAAGCATGCGTAATTGAGCTGCCCTCTGTCCTGAGGTCGAGCTCCCGATAAGATTACAGGATTACTGTGAACAAGGGAGATTGAAGATGAAATATTATGCTGGATTAGATGTGTCGTTGCGGTCGTGCGCAGTTTGCATCGTCGATACCAATTGAAAAGTTATGCTTGAACGCGAGCTTGCTTGCGAAGTGAGTGACATTTCTGACTGGCTGAGGAAGTTCCTGCATCCGATTGAACGGGTCGGTTTTGAAGCGGGCACGATGAGCCAGCACTTATTCTTTGGTTTGCAAGCCGAGGGTTTTGATGTCGTTTGCATGGAGGCGCGGCAAGTGAATGCCGCTCTTTCAGCGATGCGCAACAAGACCGACAAGAATGACGCGCGAGGGATCGCGCAGATTCTGCGCACGGGATGGTTCAGTCCGGTTCATATGAAGAGCCGCGAAGCGCATGGCTTAAGGGCTCTCTTGAGCAGCCGAAAGGCGCTGCTCAACAAGACCATTGATCTTGCAAATGAAGTGCGCGGCTTGCTAAAGATCTTTGGCTTGCGTCTGCCCAAAACCGTCAGCCATGGAAGCTTTGACGATATCGTACGGCCTATGATCCAAATGGATGACGTCCTCATACATGCCCTGGTTCCGCTGCTGGACGCGCGGGTCGCTCTGTATCAACACTATCTTGAGCTGGATCGCCGTGTGAAGCGCGCGGCCAGCCACGATGAAGTCTGCATGCGGCTGATGACCGTTCCGGGCGTTGGACCGATAGCTGCGCTTAGGTTCAAAGCAGCTGTAGATGATCCTTTGCGGTTCAAAAGGGAGTGTGCGTAATTTTGTGCCCTGGCGCCTTTAGTTAAGCCATGGGAAAGCGTTCTTCGAACATAATGGCGAGTTGGCTTTTAACGCGGTGCCATTCACGCACAGATCGCTTCCACTCGACGGAAGTAGCATTGAGGGCCAAGTAGATCAACTTCGCCGCCGCTTCATCGCTCGGGAAGTGGCCGCGGGTTCGCACCGCACGCCGGATTTTCGAGTTCAAAGCTTCTATGGCATTCGTCGTGTAAATAAGTCGGCGCACTTCGGGCGGGTAGTCGAGAAACGGGATCACCTCGTTCCAGGCTCTGCGCCAGCTCGGTGCGATGGCCGGATAGCGCTTGG
>NZ_FNJD01000005.1 GCF_900103185.1 Sulfitobacter litoralis | reverse complement strand
GCAGGTGTCAGCCAAATCACCGACCGGAGACGCCTTAAAATACATCGCCAAATACTGGGAAGGCCTGATCCTGTTCCTCGACGATGGCCGCATTGAAATGGACAGCAACGCTGTGGAGCGCACCATCCGCCCTATCGCCATGCAAAGAAAGAACGCGCTATTTGCCGGTCACGACGCGGGCGCGCAAAACTGGGCGATGCTCGCGTCACTGATCGAAACCTGCAAACTGAACCAGATCGAGCCGCACAACTACCTGTCCAGTGTCATCACAGCTATCGTCAATGGCCATAAACAGAAAGACATTGATCAGCTGCTACCGTGGAACTTCAAAGCCTGAAGCAACGCTTACATTTTATAATAAATGGCTGAAGGATTAAGTCGCTCCAATAGCAGTTTCCTTCCCCCCGCCTCTACCGGGGGGAAGATGGTCAACATCGACCACACGAACCAGAACGGCTGGGGGGGGGCTGGCCCCCCTTCCTCCAAAAGCAAAACGCGCCACATTTCTGCAGCGCGCCTTCCTGTTTTCATCAATTCCGATATCGGCTTAGCGAACCTTGAGCGTCGCCAGACCGATCATCGCCAGGATCAACGAAATGATCCAAAAGCGGATGACGATCTGCGGCTCGGCCCAGCCCTTTTTCTCGTAGTGGTGATGGATTGGTGCCATCAGGAAAACGCGTTTGCCCGTGCGCTTGAAATACAGAACCTGAATGATCACCGACAGGGCTTCGACCACGAACAGACCGCCGACAATCGCCAGCACCAGTTCGTGTTTCGTGGCGACCGCAATGGCCCCCAAGGCCCCGCCGAGGGCCAATGAACCGGTGTCGCCCATGAAGACCGCAGCGGGGGGCGCGTTGTACCATAAGAACCCCAGACCCCCGCCAAAGATACCGGCGGTAAACACCAATATCTCGCCTGTGCCCGGTACATAGTGCACGTCCAGATACTCGGTGAAATCGACGCGCCCCACGGCATAGGCAATCACGCCAAGCGCCCCTGCGGCAATCATCACCGGCATGATGGCCAGCCCGTCAAGCCCGTCGGTCAGGTTCACCGCATTCGCCGCGCCTACGATCACGATGATCGAGAAGGGCACGAAAAGATAACCAAGGTTGATCAGCGTGTTTTTGAATACGGGAAGGGCCAGCTGGTTTTGCAGCTCTTCGGGGTGGAACTGCGCCGCCCAATAGGCCGCACTGCCCGCGATGATAAAGCCCAGCAACAGGCGCATCCGGCTCGAAACACCTGCGGTCGTTTGCTTGCTGACCTTGGCGTAATCATCAGCGAAACCGATGGCGGCAAAGGCCATCGTGACCAGCAGCACCATCCAGACGAACGGGTTGTCCAGCCGCGCCCAAAGCAGCGTCGAGGTCAGCAACGCGCCGACAATCAGCAATCCGCCCATGGTCGGCGTGCCCGCCTTGACGAAATGCCCTTCTGGGCCGTCATCACGGATTGGTTGCCCTTTGCCCTGCCGTTTGCGCAGCACCGCGATCAACGGTTTGCCGAACAGAAAGCCGAAAATCAGCGCGGTCAGAAAGGCCCCACCGGCACGGAAGGTGATATAGCGGAAAAGGTTAAAGAAATCGCCGCCATCCGACAGGAGGGTCAACCAATAGAGCATCGTACGCGTCCTAACTCAAAATCTAGTGGGCTCAGCCCCGTCGTTCATTCGGGACCGGATGGCCCATTTTGCGGATCGCGTCAACGATCAGCCCTAGTTTCATGGACAAGGACCCTTTAGCGAGCACAACATCGCCACTGTCCAGATGCCCCGACAGCCCCGGCAACAGCTCGGCTGCGGTTTCGGCCCATTCCCCGCGTTGATGCGCGGGCAGCAAATCGTACAAGGACTTCATCAGCGGACCGACGCAGTGGACCACATCCAGCGTTTTAGTCGCCTCCAGATGCGCCAGACCGGCATGTAGCGCGATCTCGTCGGGACCGAGTTCTTTCATGTCGCCCAGATAGGCAATACGCCTGCCCTTGCTGACCCGTCCGATGTCATGGGTCACGTCGGCAGCGGCCAGCACCTCTAGGGCGGCAGCCATCGAAGTGGGGTTCGCGTTATAGCTATCGTCGATGAGGTTCAGCGTCAGATGGGTGTCCACAATATCCAGCTGGATCACTTCGCGCACGCCGCGGCCTTTATACGGGGTCCAACGTCCCAGCGACGCGGCAGCAAGAGCCAGATCAGCCCCCATCGCTTGCGCGCAGGCCAAAGCGCCCAAAGCGTTCATCGCAAAATGCCGTCCCGGTGTGCCGATCTTGAACAGCAGCGGTGTGCCGTCGGCGTCGGCGCGCACCACCGTGGTATCGCCTTGCACCTGCACATCCAGCAGTTTGTACTGATAGCCATGTTCACCGAATTCGACCTCGCGCAGGCGACGATCCACGGCCTTGGCCATCAAGATCGCGGCATGTTCGATATCGGCGTTGATCACGGCAACGCCACCCGGCTGCAGCCCGTCGAACACCGCGGCTTTTTCCACGGCGATCTCGGCGACATTCGCAAATGCCTCCAGGTGGACGGCGGCGACGGTGGTGATCATGGCAACGTCAGGCTTCGCCATTTGTGCCAGCGGAGAGATTTCTCCGGGGTGGTTCATGCCGATCTCGATCACGGCGTATTCCGTATCGGCGGGCATCCGCGCGAGCGTCAGCGGCACGCCCCAGTGATTGTTATAGCTGTCGACAGAGGCATGCGCGCGCCCTTGGTCCGCAAAGATTGCGAGCAGCATTTCCTTGGTCGAGGTTTTGCCGACGCTGCCTGTCACCGCGACGACCTTAGCCTGCGTGCGGGCACGCGCAGCAGCGCCAAGCGCCTCGAGCGCCTTGAGCACATCATCGACGACCAGCAACGGCGCATCGTCGGCCACGCCCTCGGGCACATGGGTGACCAATGCAGCCCCTGCCCCTTTGTCCAGCGCCATGGCGACAAAGTCATGCCCGTCGCGCACATCCTTCAGCGCGACAAACAGATCGCCTGGTGCGATGGTGCGGGTATCAATCGACACGCCGTCGCAAGACCATGCGCCGATGGCGCGGCCACCTGTGGCGCGTTCAGCTTCTTTTGCTGTCCATAAGCTCATGCCAGTCTCCCATCCAGCGCCGCGACAGCGACACTGGCTTGTTCCACATCATCAAAGGGGAGCACATCATCCCCGATGGTTTGTCCGGTTTCATGTCCTTTGCCCGCGATCAGCAGCGCGTCGCCTGCGCCAATCGCGTCGATGCCGCGCAAAATCGCTTCGGCGCGGTCGCCGACTTCGGTGGCGTCGGGGGCACCTTGCATCACGGCATGACGGATGCTTGCGGGATCTTCGGAGCGCGGATTGTCATCGGTCACAAACACCATATCTGCATGGGACGCAGCGGCTTGCCCCATCAGCGGACGCTTGGCGCGGTCACGGTCGCCGCCTGCCCCCACGATCGCCACCAGACGCCCCATCACATGCGGGCGCATCGCCTGAAGTGCTGTGGCGATGGCGTCGGGGGTGTGGGCATAATCCACAAATACCGCCCCGCCATTATCGCGGGTCGCGGCAAGCTGCATGCGGCCGCGCACGGTAGTCAGATGTGGCAATGTATCAAACACATGCGCAGGGGTGCCGCCGCAGGCGATCACCAGCGCCGCTGCAAGCAAGACGTTGTCTGCCTGAAATCCGCCAATGAGGTTCAGCCGTTTCTGATAGGTCTTGCCGCGATAGCTAAACCGCAGGTCCTGCCCCGTCGCGTCAAAGCGCTGGCCGGTCAGATGCAGATCGCCGCCGTCGCGCCCCACGGTGATCACCTCGCAGCCACGGGCGCGTGCGATAGCGACCATATCGACCCCCTTGGGATCATCGATATTGATCACCGCCGTTCCGTCCTCGGGCAGCACCCGCGAGAACAGTCCGGCCTTGGCGTCGAAATAGGCGTCGAAGGTCTCGTGGTAGTCCAGATGGTCTTGGGTAAAGTTCGTGAACCCCGCCGCATTGAGCGTCACGCCATCCAGCCGGCGCTGGTCCAACCCGTGGCTCGACGCCTCCATCGCGGCATGGGTGATGCCGTTGGCAGAGGCTTCGGCCAGGGTGCGGTGCAGGGTGATGGGCTCGGGCGTGGTATGCGCCAGCGGTGCGGCCCATGCGCCTTCGACGCCAGTGGTGCCAAGGTTGACAGCGGCCAACCCCATCTCGATCCAGATTTGCCGCACGAAGGTGCTGACAGAGGTTTTGCCATTGGTGCCGGTGACGGCAATCATCGCCTGCGGCTGCGCACCGTACCACAGGGCTGCCGCGCGCGACAGCGCCTCGCGGGGGGCGTCGGTGACGACAAGGGCCACGTCGGCCTGTGCCAGCGCGTCAGCCGCCAGTGTGGCCCCCTCGGCGTCGGTCAACACGGCCACCGCGCCCATGCGAAGTGCATATTGGATAAACTCGGCCCCGTGGACCTTGCTGCCGGGTATGGCGGCGAACAGGGTGCCGGGCTGGACCTGACGGCTGTCGACACTGATACCTGTAACGGGCGGGTTGCCCCCCCCTTTCGCGGTCAGACCAAGGGAGGATAACGGGACGGCCTGTGTGCCCATAGGGACGCTCTTTATATTAGTTGCTGCTGGAGAGCGTTATATCAGCGAGGCTGTCCGGTTCAACAGTTGGTCGCAGACCCAGCAGGGGGGCGACGCGACGGACCATTTCCGCAGCCACGGGCACGGCTGTCCAACCGGCGGTGCGGCGCGGTTTGTCGCCCGAGGTCTCGACAGGTTCGTCCAGCGTGACGATCAGCACGTATTTGGGGTCATGCGCCGGGAACATACTGGCAAAGGTCGCGATGACCGTATCCTCAAGATAGCCACCCCGGGGGCCGGGTTTATCCGCCGTACCGGTCTTGCCGCCGATCTGGTAGCCGGGCACTTCGGCAAAGCTGGCCGTGCCTTCGGTCACCACGGCACGCAGCATTGCGCGGGCATCCGCCGCCGCGCGTTCAGACATCACACGCGGGCCGACCACGGGGCCAGACTGCTTGCGCAACGTCGGGGTGACCTTGTGCCCGCCATTGGCGATGGCAGAATAGCCCGCCGCCAGATGCATCGGGCTGGAGGACAGGCCGTGGCCATAGGAGACGGTTACGGTGCTCAGCTCTTGCCAGCGCTGCGGCAGCAAAGGCTTGCCGCCAGAGGCTTCGACGATCTCGAACGCGGTTGGTTCAAAAAAACCGAGGTTTTTCAGGAACTCCTGCTGACGCTCCGCGCCGATCTCAAGCGCAAGCCGCCCTGTCCCGCGGTTGGAGCTGTGCACGATGATCCCCGTCACCGTCTGCTTGCCGTAGTTCTTGCCGCGGAATTCGCCGATGCGGAAGCCGCCGACCTTCATCGGGCCAGAGGTGTCGATCACCGTATCCGCCGTGGCAATGCCAAGGTCGATCGCCTGTGCCGCGGTGAAAATCTTGAAGACAGAACCCAGCTCGTAGACGCCTTGCACCGACCGGTTGAACAGCGGGCTGTCGGACGCATCGCCCGTGACGGCGGCATGAGGCCGGTCGTTGGGGTCGAAAGAGGGCAATGATACGGCGCTGATCACCTCGCCCGTGTGCACATCCATCAGGACCGAGGTCGCCCCCTTGGCGTTCATCAGCTTCATGCCGCCATAAAGAATACGCTCGGACGCGGCCTGTACGGTCATGTCGATCGACAGTTCCAGCGGCTTGTTGCCATTGGCCGGATCGCGCAGATAATCGTCAAAGTATTTCTCTGCTCCCGCGACGCCGATCACCTCGGCGGCATGAACGCCCTCGCGGCCATAGCTGGCCCCGCCCATGATATGCGCGGCAAGCGACCCATTGGGGTAAAGGCGCATATCACGCGGCGCGAACAGCAAGCCCGGCTCGCCGATATCATGCACGGCCTGCATCTGCTCAGGGCTGATTTTCTTCTTGATCCACAAGAACTTGCGCTTGCCGGTAAAGTCGCGCAGCAGGCGTTCTTCGTTCAGGTCAGGAAACACGGCCATCAGCTTTTTCACGGCCCCCTGCGGGTCGATCATGTGGTGCGGCTGCGCATAAAGCGCATGTGTCTCAAAATTGGTCGCCAGCAGATTGCCATTGCGATCCACAATATCGGCGCGGGTGGCCGAGATCACGGAACCGGGGGCCGCCGCGCGCGGCTCTGTCGGGTCGGTGGTCGCCATGACCCCCATACGCGCGCCCACAACGGTGAAGGCGCAGAAGAAGAAGACCCCCAGAACCAGCAATCGCCCCTCGGCGCGTTGCCGCGAGGCGTCGCGCATCTGCTCGTGGCGGATACGCTTGTTTTCGCGCTCGATCGCGTCGGGGTTTTCGCCCTTTTGACGGGCTTCAAGAATACGGGCCAGCGGGCGCAGTGGGGTGCGGATCATTCGGGAGCCTCCATCGAGGATACGTCAACGCCGTCGGTGATCTCGAACAGCGGCAGTTCTGGCAGCGGCGGGTAGCTCACCTGATCGATAGATCCGAACTGGTCAGGATGCAGCGGCAAAAGGTTCAGCCGGTCAAAGTTCAGCTCTGCCAGATCGCGCAGACGGTCGGGGCGGTTCTGATAGGCCCATTCCGCCTTGAGCACGGCCAGACGGCTGTAGGCTTCGCGGATTTCATAGCGCAGGTCATCGGCATCACTCAGGGCTTGCTGGGTCGCGTAATTCTCGCGGTAGGCCCAGAAGGCCAGCCCGATCACCGAAAAGGTGGTTAGGATGTAAAGCACGGTTCTCATACGGTTAATCCCCTGACCATAGGCATGCCGAGTGTCTTGGCATCGATGCTGCCCGCAGGCGCATCAGTGCGAATTGCGACGCGCAGCTTGGCCGAGCGGCTGCGCGGGTTCTCTTCCAGCTCTTGCGCGTCGGGCCCGATGGCCTTGCGCTTGAGGATCTTGAACTGCGGCGCGGGTGCTTCAATTTCGGGCGCAAAGCGGTTGGCGTTGCCCCCTGCCCCCGCACGCGCTGTCAGGAAGCGTTTGACCATACGGTCTTCGACCGAGTGGAAGGTCACGACGGCCAGCTGGCCACCGGGTTTCAACGCACGTTCCGCCGCCATCAACCCGTTGAACAGCTCGCCATATTCATTGTTCACCGCAATGCGCAGCGCCTGAAAGCTGCGGGTCGCAGGATGCGACTGGCCGGGTTTCGAGCGCGGCAAACAGCTTTCGACCAACCCTGCAAGCGCCAGCGTTGTGGTGATCGGGGCCTCTTCGCGGGCACGTACGATCGCTTTGGCGATGCGACGGCTGGCGCGTTCTTCACCGTATTGGAACAGGATATTGGCGATCACCTCTTCCTCGGCCTCGTTGACGATATCCGCCGCAGGGGGGCCGTCCTGGCTCATCCTCATATCAAGCGGCCCGTCACGCATGAAAGAGAACCCGCGTTCTGCCAGATCAAGCTGCATGGAGGACACGCCCAGATCCAGCACGATCCCGTCCAGATCCTGTGCATAGTCGTCCATTTTGGAAAACACGCCGCGCTGCATGATGATCCGGTCGCCATAGTCACCGGCCCAGGCCTGCGCCATTTCAAACGCGAGCGGATCACGGTCCACGGCCACCACCTGCGCAGCACCTGCGTCCAGCAGTCCACGGGTATAGCCGCCCGCGCCGAAGGTGCCATCCAGCCAACGCCCCGACACAGGGGCCACCGCCGCCAGCAAGGGGCGCAGCAGAACCGGAGTATGGGGGGCGGAAGGGGTATCGTTGGGTCCGCTCATATCGATCAAGCCTCCGGCTTGCCGTCCAGGAAGGCCATCGGATCAAAGTCTTCTGGCAGCTCGTCCAGCCATTCCTCTTCGCGGGCCTTTTCTTCGGTCTCGTAGGTTTCGGGCTTCCAGATCTGGAAGGTATCACCGGCGGCGATAAAGAATGCTTCGTTTTCCAGATCAATTTTGTTGCGCAGCTTCGCTGGCAGCACCAAACGGCCCGTTTCATCGACCGAGGTCGGAAAGGACTGACCGTGGAACAGGCGCTGCAACATCTTACGCTGCATCGATCCACGTGGGAGGGCGTCGATCTTGTCATCGACCTCGTCGATGGCTTGCATGGTATAGCATTCAAGATAGCTGCGGCGGCTGTCGCCATAGACGATTACCAGCTCGGGCGTGCCACCGTTCTGCCAATTCGGATCACCGGCTTCCAACACACGACGAAAAGAGGCTGGGATAGACACCCGCCCCTTCGTATCGACCTTGTGTTGGCTTTCGCCTCTGAACCTGCGGCTCACGTGTGTGTCCCTGCCTGTGACGCTGATGCGCCTTAAACTTTTGCCCCCGGCGGTAGATGTAGAAACGGCGGGTTGATCTGCTGCCACTGATCAACCCGCCGCCCGTCCCGCCTTGGCGGGGAAGTCCGACTGCGCGCGCCACCTGGGGGGGATGTCTGCTCGCTCGCGCGCCGGATCTCTTGGTCTGATGAAAGCGAGGTGCCTGTATGAACCTGCTAGAGTTTTATTTGGTCGTTGGGGTCGTTTGGTGCCCCGTGTCCCGTTCTCATCCGATGCACTAGGGATGCCATGGGAATTGATGGGCGTCTATAAGTTTTTTGGGAATTGCACACTAAATTTGGTTTTACACAGGGTTGTAAAACAACATGTGGGGAGAATATCGGGCGTATTTCTGGCTCATATCGGCAAGTTATGGCGTATAACCACAATATATTGACGAAAAATGAACGCGCCAAATTTTCCCACAATTTCCCAACATTTTTTTACCACAGAGTTATCCACAAGCCAGGTTCGCCACCTGTTCTGCAATTTATACACCAAATATTTAGCTTTGCTCCGCAAACTGGGGATTCCGCGCCGCAGGCGGCCAATTTCCGCCGAATCATCTTGCCAATCCAGCACAAGAAGCTGAGCGGGCTCCCATGATTTCCCACGGCAATTCCCATACGCTCCCATAGCTCGGAATTATTGGCGCTCGCGTCAGATACACAAACGCCGCACAAAATACATGCGCGGCGTTAAACTCTAAGACAGAGGGAGAAGTGGGCCGCCCTAAGCCATCCCGCCTTTAATTAACCCTTCAGCGATACGTGCATAGGCCTGCGCCATCGGACCATCTCCCGCCGCGACCGGTGTACCACTATCGCCCGAGAGGCGCGTGTCCAGATCAATAGGCAGACTCCCCAATAGCGGCACATCCATTTTGACTGCCTCTGCGGCAACACCACCATGGCCAAAAATCTCATACTGCGACCCGCAATCAGGACAGACAAACAGTGACATATTCTCAATCAAACCCAGCACGGGTGTCTTTAGGGTATTAAACATATCAATCGCCTTGCGCGCATCAATCAAAGCCACATCCTGCGGTGTCGACACCACAATCGCGCCGGACAGCTCGGATTTGGTGCAAAGGGTCAGTTGCACATCCCCTGTCCCCGGCGGCAGATCGACGAGCAACACGTCAAGCTCGCCCCACTCCACCTGCCCAAGCATTTGCTGCAGCGCGCCCATCAACATAGGGCCACGCCAAACGACCGCTTTACCCTCTTCCATCATAAAGCCGATAGACATCAAGGTTACCCCATGGGCATGCAGCGGAATGATCGTCTTGCCGTCCGGCGACGCTGGCCGCTTGTTCACGCCCATCATCCGCGGCTGGCTGGGACCATAGATATCGGCATCGAGCAGACCGACCTTGCGCCCTGCCCGCGCCAACGCCACGGCGAGGTTGGAACTGACGGTGGATTTACCGACACCGCCCTTGCCAGACCCGATGGCCAGAATACGCTGAACACCTGCCGGCTTCATCGGGCCATCCTGCGCCTTCGGATGTCCGCCAATCTTGAGGCTGGGTGCCGCTTGTTTGGGCGCAGGGCCGTGGGCGGTCAAAGCAACCGTGACGGAACTGACGCCATCAATCTCGCGCACGACCGCCTCCGCCGCGTCACGCAAGGGGGCCATCTGCGCCGCGACCTGCGCATTCGGTGCCTCTATAACAAACCGCACCACATCGCCCTCAATAGTTAAAGCGCGAATAAGGTCGTGATCGAGTATCGACTTACCGTCCGGCAACTTCACGCGCGCCAGAGCAGTTTCAACATCGGATTTAGAGAGTGGCATGGCGTTTTCCTTTAGAGACTGCCTTTGACATGGCAGTTTCTGGCCAAATCGCAACCCTGCGTTCAAATCCCGCACAGGACCCAAGCAAAACGAACATTTTCCGCCCA
Organism: Sulfitobacter litoralis; assembly: GCF_900103185.1. Lineage (GTDB taxonomy): Bacteria > Pseudomonadota > Alphaproteobacteria > Rhodobacterales > Rhodobacteraceae > Sulfitobacter > Sulfitobacter litoralis. The sequence goes on along the minus strand of NZ_FNJD01000005.1, from coordinate 179,193 downwards.
ATAATTACGCATTCACCCCATGTTTTCGCTGCATAGCAGCATTGCACGATTAGATAATTGTGCAGGCGCAGCAAATAGGTCAAAAAGACTTCAGGAACGCAGATACTGCGCTCCAAGTTTAAGACCAAACCATCCATCCTCCTCCCGGATGTGTTTGTTTTCGGCGGCGATACCCTCCTCCTCCCTGGTATCGTCGCCATTTTTTTCACATCATCGCAATTCCGGATCCAAGCGTTTGCGCTGTGGTTATTTTTGTTCCCGTTCAGGATGTTACGTCACCTTCCCCTATGCACTTTCTGCATAGCAGCATTGCCGATCTGGCTGTTGTGCAGCTGCAGCATTTTCCTACATAACCAACACAAGACGAATGATAACGAACTCAGACGAAACAAGACGAGGTACTCCGATGGCCTACTTGAACACCACAACCGCACCGACCCTGGCAGACCGTTTTGCCGCGCTGATGTCCACATTTGAGACTCGCCGCAAACAACGCCGGGTATACCGCTCGACCTTCAACGAACTCAGCTCTCTGTCAAACCGCGAGCTGAACGACTTGGGCATGGGCCGCTCGCAAATTCGCGGCATCGCACTGGAAACAGCGCGCAACGCTGCTTAACTGATACCGGATCGGGCACACGCACCCTCCCTGTTGTGTGCCTGTAGAAAGCTTCGGGTCTCCTCCTCCTCCCTGAGACCGGCGGCTTTCACTAACGTCCCCTTCCCCCTTTCCTCCCGATTGGATTGGGGACGTAGATAAAGACGGCGGTGCTTTCCTCCCAAAGCACCGCCGTTCTTGCATTCAAACTTTGATATTTCATTAAGGCGTCAACGCTCCGTTCAAAACGGAACGTCGTCTGACGTGCTCAGGTAGCGCGAAACGACCTTTTTGACGCCCGCCTTGTCAAAGGCGATCTCAAGCTTATCCCCTTCGATTCCAATAACTTTACCATAGCCAAACTTTTGGTGGAAAACCCGTTCCTCCATGGCAAAGCTGCTAACGGCAGACATATCGATTGTCATATTGCGGACCTCGGCGGGTTGGCTGGTCCCACGCCCCTGGCTGCGCGTCTGCAACCTGCGCCATCCCGGCGAGTTATAAACATTCGCCTCGGCCGCCTTTTCGTGCAGATTCGATTTGGGCATCGCGGCACCATACCCGCCGCCATACAAACCAGGCGGTGTCAGCACATCAACGTGCACTTCGGGAAGTTCATCAATAAACCGCGACGGCATGGCGCTTTGCCACTGTCCGAACACGCGCCGATTGGCCGCGAATGAAATCGTGCACAGCTGCTCCGCCCGCGTGATCCCAACATAAGCAAGCCGGCGCTCTTCCTCCAAGCCTTTAAGACCGGATTCATCCATAGACCGCTGCGACGGGAAAAGCCCATCTTCCCAACCGGGCAGAAAAACAGCCGGAAATTCCAGCCCTTTGGCCGCGTGCAACGTCATGATCGACACCTTTGCGCCACCATCGTCACTTTCATTGTCCATGATCAGGCTGACGTGTTCCAGAAAACCCTGTAGATTCTCGAACTGCTCCAGCGCCTTAACCAGCTCTTTCAGGTTCTCAAGCCGCCCGGGTGCCTCTGGCGTTTTGTCGTTCTGCCAAAAACCGGTATAGCCGCTTTCATCCAATATGATCTGCGCCAGTTCGATATGGCTTACTTCGGGCGGGCCATATTCATTGTGAAACTGCGGCGCGCCCTCGTCGATCACGCTATCATCTTCGACCACAACTTGCAGCCGAGGGCCCCTTGCCAGTTCAGACCACCGTTCAATACCATCAATAAGCAAGCGCAGCTGCGCCGCGCCGCGCCCACCGATGCCCCCATTCGCCAACAGAATGCGTGCTCCTTCAACGAGGTTAACACCATTCTCCCGCGCTGTTTTCTGAATATTCTGCTGCGCCTTGTCGCCCAAACCACGTTTCGGGGTATTAACGATTCTCTCGAACGCGAGATCGTCATCCGGTGATGTCACCACTCGGAAATAAGCCATTGCGTCGCGAATCTCTAACCGCTCATAGAACCGCGGGCCGCCAATCACGCGGTATGGTAGCCCAATGGTCAAAAAACGGTCTTCAAAAGCCCGCATCTGGTGTGAGGCCCGCACGAGAATTGCCATATCATCCAGCGTATAAGGGTCCAGCGCTCTGGTTCCACGTTGCAATGCTTCGATTTCATCACCGATCCAGCGCGCCTCTTCCTCACCATCCCAATGTCCGATCAAACGAACTTTTTCCCCCTCACGGGATTCCGTCCACAACGTCTTGCCCAAACGCCCCTCGTTTCCAGCAATCACGCCTGATGCAGCGGCGAGAATATGCGGTGTTGAACGATAATTCTGCTCAAGCCGGACGACATGCGCCCCGGGAAAATCCTTTTCGAACCGTAGGATGTTACCCACTTCGGCCCCACGCCAGCCATAGATCGACTGGTCGTCATCCCCAACGCAGCAGATATTCTTGTGGTCGGATGCAAGCAGGCGAAGCCACATATACTGGGCGACGTTGGTATCCTGATATTCGTCCACCAATATGAATTTGAACCAGCGCTGGTATTGCCCCAACACATCTTCGTGCTGCTGAAAAATGGTGACCATATGCAATAGCAAATCACCAAAATCACAGGCATTCAGGTCCTTCAATCGTGCCTGATACTGCGCATACAGCTCTGAGCCGCGGTGGTTGTAAGCCCCCGCATCGGCCGCAGAAATCTTGTCAGGTGTCAGAGCCCGGTTTTTCCAACCATCAATCACCCCCGCAAGTAGCCGCGCGGGCCAACGCTTGTCATCAATGCCTTCCGCCTTGATCAACTGCTTGAGCAAGCGCAGCTGGTCATCCGTATCCAGAATGGTAAAATTCGATTTAAGCCCCACCAATTCAGCATGACGACGCAACAGCTTAACGCAGATCGCGTGAAAAGTGCCGAGCCAAGGCATCCCTTCGATACTTTGCCCCAGCATATGTCCGACGCGGTTTTTCATCTCTCGCGCGGCCTTGTTGGTAAAGGTCACGGCAAGAATTTCATTCGGCCTGGCACGTCCGGTATTCATCAGATGCACGATCCGCGCTGTTAACGCCTTGGTCTTGCCCGTCCCCGCACCGGCCAGCATCAAGACGGGGCCGTCCATCTGCTCTACCGCGGCGCGCTGCGCAGGGTTTAACCCGTCTAGATAGGGTTGCGGACGCGCAGCCATAGCGCGCGATGATAAGGAAGCGCCCTCAAAGGCGGCCATTTCGTCGAAATCATTCATGCCGCCAATCTATCGTGCAAGACCGCTAAATAAAAGACGCGTTCGCAAAATGTTCTTGGTGCAATTCTAACAAATTCTTCGCTGAATGCGTTCTAGGGCGAAGATGTGATCTGTATCTTACCTGTCCGCTCCTCCTTCTATCGGTTGCCGCGTTTGGACCTCCCCCTTCGTACCAGCCAACATCTTTCCAAAGGGTAAAAAATCCAAGCAAATCAAAAAAACTTCTGCTTGCACGGAACGTCATTCAGACGCAACAATGCCGCAGCGCAGCGTTACAGATCACGCTACATGCTTGAAAACGAAGATTTCTTGCCAGCAGGAAGGCCTATATATGACCGACTTTAAGAAAATTCTAATCGCGAACCGCGGCGAAATCGCCATTCGAATTATGCGTGCGGCCAACGAGATGGGAAAAAAGACGGTCGCGGTGTTCGCCGAGGAAGATAAGCTGGGGCTGCACCGATTTAAAGCGGACGAAGCCTACCGGATCGGAGCCGGATTAGGGCCCGTTGCCGCTTATCTTAGCATTGATGAAATTATTCGTGTCGCAAAAGCCTCTGGGGCGGATGCGATTCATCCCGGCTATGGGCTCTTGTCAGAAAATCCCGATTTTGTAGATGCTTGCGCGCAAAATGGCATTACCTTCATCGGTCCTCGGGCTGAAACGATGCGCGCTTTGGGTGACAAGGCCAGTGCGCGCCGTGTCGCCATGGAAGCCGGTGTGCCGGTCGTGCCCGCGACGGATGTATTGGGCGACGACATGGAGCTCGTGCGGAAACAGGCTGCAGAAGTTGGCTATCCGCTCATGCTCAAGGCATCTTGGGGGGGGGGGGGACGCGGGATGCGCCCCATCGACAACGAAAGCGAGCTTAAAGAAAAAGTTTTAGAAGGGCGGCGCGAGGCCGAAGCTGCCTTTGGAAACGGCGAAGGATATCTGGAAAAGATGATCCTCAAGGCGCGCCACGTCGAAGTGCAGATTCTTGGCGACAGCCACGGCGAAATCTACCATCTATTTGAACGAGATTGTTCGGTTCAGCGCCGCAACCAAAAGGTTGTAGAACGCGCACCCGCCCCCTACCTCAGCGACGAACAACGTGCCGAGATTTGCGAATTGGGCCGAAAAATCTGCGCTCATGTGAACTATGAATGTGCGGGCACCGTCGAATTCCTCATGGATATGGACGACGGTAAGTTCTATTTTATCGAGGTAAATCCGAGGGTTCAGGTTGAACACACCGTGACCGAGGAAGTCACCGGCATCGACATCGTACAAGCCCAGATCCTGATCGCCGAGGGCAAGACCATCGCCGAGGCGACAGGGAAGGCGACCCAGGCGGATGTCCAGCTGAACGGCCATGCCCTACAGACACGGATCACCACGGAAGACCCGCAAAATAATTTTATCCCTGATTATGGTCGCATCACCGCCTTTCGCGAGGCGACCGGTATGGGCATCCGCCTTGATGGCGGCACGGCCTACTCCGGCGGCGTTATCACGCGGTATTACGACAGCCTGTTGGTCAAAGTCACCGCCAAAGCGCAAACGCCAGAGCAGGCGATCGCCCGCATGGACCGCGCCCTACGCGAATTCCGCATCAGGGGCGTGTCTACGAATATTGCATTTGTCGAAAACCTGCTGAAACATCCGACCTTCCTCGACAACAGCTACCACACTAAATTTATCGACCAAACGCCAGAGCTGTTCACGTTTGAAAAGAGACGCGACCGGGCGACAAAAGTGTTGACCTATATCGCCGACATCACGGTGAACGGGCACCCCGAGACAGAAGGGTTCGAGCGCCCCGCTGCAGCAGTGCGCGCGCCACAACCCCCTGCTGCCCGCGCCGAACCCATGATGGGCACACGCAATTTGCTCGAGCAGAAGGGCCCTCAGGCTGTCGCCGACTGGATGGAACAACAGCGGCAGTTGCTTATCACCGATACCACCATGCGCGACGGCCACCAGTCTTTGCTCGCCACGCGGATGCGCAGCCATGATATGATCAAGGTTGCCCCGGCCTATGCTGCTAATCTTCCACGACTTTTTTCTATGGAATGTTGGGGTGGTGCCACCTTTGACGTGGCCTACCGGTTTTTGCAGGAATGTCCGTGGCAACGCCTGCGCGACCTGCGCGCGGCCTTGCCCAACGTGATGACCCAGATGCTGCTGCGGGGATCGAATGGCGTTGGTTACACCAACTACCCCGACAATGTGGTACAGGAATTTGTCCGCGTTGCCGCGACCGAAGGCGTAGATGTATTTCGCGTTTTTGATAGCCTGAACTGGGTTGAGAATATGCGTGTCGCGATGGACTCGGTGATCGAGAACAACAAGATTTGTGAGGGTACGGTCTGTTATACTGGTGATATTTTCGACCCGGACCGCGCCAAATACGACTTAAAATACTATGTCGCCATGGGCAAAGAACTGAAGGCGGCCGGCGCACATATTTTAGGTCTCAAAGACATGGCCGGTGTGCTTAAACCAAATGCCGCCAGAGCGTTGATTAAAGCGCTGAAATCCGAGGTCGGACTGCCGATACACTTCCATACCCATGACACCGCAGGCACGGCCATCGCGACCATCATGGCGGCGTCAGAAGCGGGTGTCGATGCAGTAGATTGCGCGATGGATGCGCTATCGGGGAACACCTCTCAGGCGACACTCGGGTCGGTTGTCGAGGCGCTGAAGCACACAGATCGCGACACAGGTTTGTCGATGGACGCGGTGCGCGAAATCTCGAACTATTGGGAAGATGTACGCAAGGAATATGCAGCCTTTGAGACAGGCATGCAGGCCCCCTCCTCCGAGGTATATTTGCACGAGATGCCCGGTGGTCAGTTCACCAACCTCAAGGCGCAAGCCGCGTCAATGGGGCTGGACGACAGGTGGCCCGAGGTTGCCAAAACCTATGCCGAAGTGAACCAGATGTTTGGCGATATTGTCAAAGTCACCCCGTCTTCCAAAGTTGTGGGCGATATGGCGTTGATGATGGTATCCCAAGGGTTAACCCGCATGCAGGTCGAAGACCCCAAGGCGGAAATGTCCTTTCCGGACAGTGTGATCGATATGATGCGCGGCAATTTGGGCCAACCCCCCGGCGGGTTCCCAGCCGCGATTGCCGACAAGATTCTAAAGGGCGAAAAACCTAATACAGCACGTCCCGGTGCCCATCTGCCCCCCACGGACCTAGAGGCAACGCGCAAGGAGCTGCGCGACCTGCTAGAAGGGGCTCAGGTCGAAGACGACGACCTGTCGGGGTACCTCATGTATCCGAAGGTTTTTCTGGATTACATGGGGCGTCACCGAACATATGGTCCCGTCCGTGTGCTGCCGACGCGCACCTTCTTCTACGGGATGGAGCCCGGCGAAGAAATCACCGCGGAGATCGACCCGGGCAAGACGCTTGAGATCCGCCTGCAAGCGCTGAGCGAGACCAATGAAGACGGCGACGTCAAAGTCTTTTTCGAGCTGAACGGTCAGCCGCGCGTGGTGCGTGTGCCCAACCGCCTGGTCAAAGCGACGACGGCCCAGCGACCGAAGGCCGAGATCGGCAACGTCAATCACATCGGCGCACCAATGCCAGGGGTTGTGGCCTCTGTCGGGGCGACTGTGGGGCAAAAGGTCAAATCAGGTGACCTGCTGCTCACCATCGAAGCCATGAAGATGGAAACCGGGATTCATGCGGACCGTGATGCAGTGGTCAAAGCGGTGCATGTCACCCCAGGTGGCCAGATCGACGCCAAGGATCTGCTGGTCGAACTAGAATAACCGATTGAGGGGCCAAGCGTGTCTATGCTGTGTCGCTTGGCCCTGATTGTCCGCTATATGCCAAGCCAGATATTCCCAACCAGCGCCGCGGATGGACGTCCTAATGCCCTATGAATGGAGATCACCACCCAACGCCCCGACGCAGATTCTAACCCTGCGGCCGCATCAATCCCTGTCGGCAAAGGGCTTTGCCAGTTTTATCCTGACAACCTTTATCCTGATTCTGATCCCTGTACTGTCCCTCCTGGGGACGGTGTTGTTATGGGGATTGCTTCCTTTCATTCTGGCCGCCGTGGCAGGCATTTACTGGGCGCTACAGCGCAACCATAAGGCCAGAAAGATTGAAGAAGTGTTTACACTCGACCACCACACCGCCCATTTATCGCATCACACAGCCGGAGGGGACGTCAAGGAGTGGCAATGTAATCGCCATTGGGCCGTCGTCACTAAATATGAAAAAGACGGCCCCGTACCCCATTATGTGACCCTGCGCGGGATGGGACGTGAGGTCGAAATAGGCGCATTCCTGAGCGAGGAAGAACGGATCACCCTTTACGACGAGCTGAACCGTTCATTGCTCCGTTGAGCGTTAGCTCAGACGCTCTTTAACTTTGGGCCCAACCGCGCCAAAATCCATTTGTCCCGTGTACTTCCCCTTGAGCAAGCCGATCACCTTGCCCATGTCACGGATCGAGGTCGCGCCCACTTCGGCGATCGCGTCATCCACCGCTTTAGTGCTTTCTTCTTCGGTCAGTTGGCGCGGCAAGAACTCTTCGATTACGCCGATCTCTTCGCGCTCGCGGTCGGCTAGGTCAAGCCGGCCACCCTCTTCATAGGCGCGTACCGATTCCATACGTTGTTTCGCCATTTTGCCTAAAATCGCGAGCACTTCTGCGTCGCCAACACCAGTATCGCCTTCATCAGCGCGCGCCGCGATGTCTTTGTCCTTGATCGCCGCGTTGATCAGCCGCAAGGTCGAAAGGCGCTTGGCCGCCTTGTCCTTCATTGCCTGTTTTAGTGCTTCCGAGATGCGAGTCCGCAGTACCATTACCATCGTCCTTTTGACCCTAAGGGGAATTAAGCCGTGCAACATAGACATATTGCGCCGCGCAGGCAATGCCACACAGGACCGTTAAGTCATTGTTAAATATGCATATTTCATTTTAGACACCCTATTGACCCCGGCAGCACGCCGCCTTAGGTTGCCACCGTTTAACTCCATATACCTGCCGCTGGAGGCCCCCCACATGACCGCGACCACATCACCTCGTCCGACTGCCTGCCTGGCGCTAGCGGACGGATCGCTTTTCTACGGCATGGGCTTTGGCGCAACGGGCGAAACCGTGGCCGAGCTTTGCTTTAATACAGCAATGACCGGCTATCAGGAAATCATGACCGACCCGTCTTATGCGGGGCAAATCGTGACGTTCACCTTCCCCCATATCGGCAACACTGGCACCACCCCCGAAGACGACGAAACCGGCGATCCGGTAGCGGCGGGTATGGTCGTAAAGTGGATGCCTACGGACCCAAGCAGCTGGCGCTCCGTACAGCCGCTGTCCGACTGGTTGGCGTCCCGCGGGCGTATCGCCATCGGTGGCATTGATACACGTCGCCTGACTCGGGCAATCCGTCAGCAAGGCGCGCCCCATGCGGCACTGGCACACAACCCGGACGGCATCTTTGATGTCGAAGCTCTGGTCGCAGCTGCCCGCGCGTTCGCCGGTCTGGAAGGCATGGATCTGGCCAAGGACGTCAGCTGTAAGCAATCCTACCGCTGGAATGAAATGCGTTGGGCCTGGCCAGAGGGCTATACCGAGCAGGAGAATGCGCCACATAAAGTTGTTGCGATCGACTATGGTGCCAAACGCAACATCCTGCGTTGCCTCGCTTCGGCTGGCTGTGATGTCACGGTCCTGCCCGCATCTGCAACATATGAAGATGTAATGGCTCATAATCCCGATGGCGTTTTCCTGTCGAACGGCCCTGGCGACCCCGCTGCGACCGGCGTTTATGCCGTGCCGATGATCAAGGAAGTTCTTGAAAAAACGCAGCTTCCGGTTTTCGGCATCTGCCTTGGTCACCAGATGCTAGCGCTCGCGTTGGGCGGTCAGACGGTCAAGATGAGCCACGGCCATCACGGGGCGAACCACCCGGTCAAAGATATCGATACGGGGAAAGTTGAAATTACCTCGATGAACCACGGGTTCGCCGTTGATGCGCAAAGCTTGCCAAGCGGTATCGTGGAAACGCATCAATCGCTGTTTGACGGATCCAACTGCGGCATTCGGATGGAGGGGCGTCCGGTTTGGTCCGTCCAGCACCACCCCGAAGCCAGCCCCGGCCCGCAAGACAGTTTTTATCTATTCGAACGTTTCGCCACGGCCATGGCGGAACGGGCCAGCTAAGCTGCAAGGGCGCGGGCGCTTCCTTCACCCGCAATTAACGCCGCATTAAGGTAACTCTGCCACGGTCGAATTATTCCGAAAGGAAGGGATTCGACCGATGAGCAACCTTGGGCTAGAGCTGAAATCACCAAAACCCGCGCGTGTACGCGGGCGGTATCGGCCCTTGGGCCGGATATTGGTTGACGCCGGCCTGATCGATCAGGCCGCTTTGGTTCATGCCCTCGAAGCGCAGCAAACCCTTGATGCGCCCCTTGGGGATATACTCGTTGCCCAAGGCCTCGTCTCGCGCAGCGAGGTGACCAAGGCGCTGGTACTCCAACATCAGATCCAGCAGGTTGATCTTGACACCGACCCGCCTAAAGCAACCCTCGCGCGCCATCTAACAGCCGAAGAATGTCTACGGCACAAGATCGTGCCGTGGCGATGCTTGGGTAAAACTCTCTTTTTAGCAACAAGCAGGCCAGATCGGCTGAGCGAGATCGAAGGGGAAGCCTTCGGTGATGTCGACCTTGATATTGTCCCCGTGCTTGCAGAACCCGCCCAGATTGATCGACGGATCACAGCACTTTATGGACCTGTTTTAGCGAGGCGCGCTGCGACTCGTGTCCCTGCGGATCAAAGCTGCCGTACTTGGCGCATTGCCGGTCCAGGGCGACGTCTTTGGGCCTGCACTGTAGGCGGTGCCGCAGCCCTCCTGTTTATAGCGCTACCGGCATGGACGTTCACCGCATTTGTCGCCTTGGCGTTGTGTTGCAGCGCCATGATCATGACCCTGCGGCTGTCATCTTTCGTTGCACGGTGCTTATGGGGGAACACCCCACATGCGTCGGATCCCGCCCCGCCGCCAGTGCCTGCAAGACGCCCCAAAGTATCCGTTCTTGTGCCCCTTCTGCACGAAGAGGAAATTGCGGGCGCTTTGATTGCGCGGCTTGGTCAACTGACCTACCCCAAGGCATTGCTTCAAGTCGTTTTGGTGTTGGAAGAAGGCGATCAGATGACCCGTGATACGATTGCGCGCACCAGGCTGCCTTTTTGGTTCGATGTGATCGAAGTCCCTCAAGCAGGAAAGCTGCGCACCAAGCCGCGCGCACTGAACTATGCACTGGATTTTTGCAACGGCAGCATCATCGGCGTATGGGACGCCGAAGATGCGCCCGAAGTCGACCAGCTTGACCGCGTGGTACAACATTTTGAGCACGCCCCACCAAATGTCGCCTGCGTCCAAGGGGTACTGGACTATTACAACGCGCGGACCAATTGGATCTCGCGCTGTTTCGCGCTGGAATATGCTTCTTGGTGGCGCGTTATTCTTCCGGGCGTCGCGCATCTGGGGCTGATCATCCCGTTAGGCGGCACGACGCTTTTCTTCCGACGTCCTATCCTGGAAAAGCTATGTGGCTGGGATTCCCATAATGTCACCGAAGACGCCGACCTCGGGGTGCGGCTTGCGCGGCATGGGTACCGAACCGACCTGTTACCAACGGTCACCTACGAAGAAGCCAACTTTCGCGCATGGCCCTGGATCAAGCAACGGTCGCGCTGGCTGAAAGGCTTCTTGATTACATGGGTCGTACACAGCCGCGCGCCGCTCCAACTGATCCGAGACGTGGGGATCATCCGCTTCCTTGGCGTGCAAACGCTGTTCCTCGCGACATTTTGCCAGTTTATCTTCGCCCCATTTCTCTGGACCTTCTGCCTTCCGCTTTTCGGTGCATCACATCCTGTTGAAACCACCCTTGGGCCTGAAGCATTCTATAGCCTATTTGGGTTTTTCGTGTTTGCCGAAATTCTTAGTATTGCCATCGCAATGACGGCCGTATCCGGGTCTCAGCACCGGCACCTTATTCCGTGGGCAATAACGTTGCCGTTCTATTTTATTCTAGGGTCATTCGCGGCCTATAAGGCACTTTATGAATTCGTGGTCATGCCGTTCTATTGGGACAAAACCGAACATGGCGTCAGCCACAAATCCGACAATGGGATGCAAACCAGATCGGCTCGCCCCCCTTAACCCTCCTCCTTGCGTTGCGCGGCCTCTTGCTTCAGCCGCGTCATAAACGCGACCGAGATATGCGTCCGCAAGGCTTCGTCCGCACCGTCTTCGTCGCGCTGTTCAATCATCTGCACAATGCGATCATGTTCATCCTGTGCAATTGCGCCGCGTCCGTCCACCGCCAATGATGACGTCGCCATCAGGGCCATGGACCGATGCACCAGATCAAGTTGCTGCACGAGATATCGGTTGTGGGACGCCAGATGAATTTGTTTGTGAAACCGCCTGTTTGCCCGTGCCAGCGCGGCCGGGTTGTCGCGCAATGCATCGTCTTCCTCGACCATTTCACGCAGCACGCGGACTTCTTCAGTCGTTGCATGACGCGCTGCAAGCCGCGCGGCGAGCCCCTCCAGCTCTCCGCGCACAACGTAAAGCTCGGCCATCTGGTTGTGATCCAGCGATGCAACGATCAAACTGCGGCCGTCCCGCGCCAGCAAAGATTGCGTCTCAAGCCGTTGTAATGCTTCGCGAACCGGCGTTCGGGACACGCCAAACCGTTCGGCCAGTTCGCTTTCTACCAAGCGATCGCCGGGTCGATAGGTGCCCACATCAATCGCGTCCAAGATCATCGAATAGGCGTCAGTGGGTCCGGAGCGTGGCGTCGTCATGGGTTCTCTTTCAAAAGGCTCCGGCACCTTAGCCCCCGCGTCCAATTGCGCAACCCCGTGATCTTGCACAGTACCCTCAGGCGGCGTAGCAAGTCCTTATGAAAAATACCGATTTCTCTCACGTGAACACTTGGGTGTTCGACCTTGATAACACGCTCTATCCGCCGTCGGCGCGCCTGTTTGACCAAATCGAACAGCGCATGACCGACTGGGTAATGACCGCGCTGAACGTAGACCGACGGCGCGCGGATCATCTGCGCAAGCACTACTGGCACACCTATGGCACGACTTTGGCGGGGCTGATGCGCGAACACGACCTTGATCCTGGCCCGTATCTGCATGAGGTACACGAGATTACCTTTGACGCGCTGGTACCTGATCCGCTGCTTGCGGCGCGGATCGCCGCACTGCCGGGGCGTCGGATTATCTATACCAACGGGACAGCCCCCTACGCCGAGAAGGTCATTGCCGCACGGGGATTGTCGGGGTTGTTTGATGCTGTCTATGGCGTTGAGCACGCTCAATATTTACCCAAACCCGAACGCGCCGCCTATGATCTGATATTCGCCACCGATGCGTTGACCCCATCGTCCGCCTTCATGTTCGAAGACGACCCGCGCAACCTGATCGCCCCGCACGAAATGGGGATGGGCACGGTGCACGTCGCAGAAAGAGCAGAGCCCGCGCCGCATATTCACTTTCACACCGATGATCTTTCAGCTTTTCTTGCAAAAATTACGGACTAACTGATGACCATGACATGTGACATTTTGATTTCGGGCGGCGGCATTGCCGGTTTGACAGCGGCGGCAGCCTTCGGCAGCGCAGGGTTCAATGTGGTCTGCGTCGACCCGACGCCCCCAGTGACCGATGGCACGGCGCAGGGGGCCGATATGCGCTCTACTGCGATGTTGCAGCCAGCCCGCCGCGTGCTCGAGGCGGCAGGGATATGGGCGCATCTGTCGGATCATGCAGCACCCTTGCAGGTCATGCGCATTATTGACGCCGGCGGGGATGGCGACGCACCGCTGACCAGTCGCGCATTTGATGCTGCTGATATTTCGGATCAACCCTTTGGCTGGAATTTTCCGAACTGGCTGCTGCGGCGTGCTTTGTTAGAGCGTTTAACCGCCCTACCGAATGTCGATTTTCGCCCCGGAACAGCGACGACGTCATTATTCACGCGCACCACCGGGGCACGCGTAGGGCTCGACGATGGCACTAAGATATCGGCCAAACTGGTGGTTGCCGCTGATGGGCGCGACAGTCCGATGCGAGACGCAGCCGGCATAGAGGTAACCCGCCAAAGCTATGGTCAAAAGGCGCTCGCCTTTGCAGTCACACACCCGACCCCTCATGAAAACGTATCAACCGAAGTGCACCGCAGCGGCGGGCCCTTCACCCTCGTGCCCCTGCCCGACCGCGACGGCCTGCCCTGCTCTGCGGTGGTGTGGATGGATGACGGCGCGGCATCGCTCGCCCGGATGGCGCTAGACGCCGATGCCTTCTCTCTCGCCGCAACAGAGCGCAGCGCACAGGTGCTTGGCCCGCTGACATTAGCATCACAGCGCGCTATCTGGCCGATCATCAGCCAACACGCGGCGCGGCTGTCGGGGGAACGCATTGCCCTGATCGCCGAAGCTGCACACGTCATGCCCCCCATCGGCGCACAGGGGTTGAACATGTCGCTACAAGACATCGCGACGCTGCTGGAGCTGTCCCAAAAATACCGCGACGATCTGGGAAGCCAGCCGATGCTGGACGCCTACCACAAGGCCCGTTTTGGCGATATCCAGCTGCGCCTGCGTGGCATTGATCTGCTGAACCGCGCCAGTCAGGCGAAAACGCCCTTGGCCCGCGACGCTCGTGCCAAAGGGTTGAGCGCGCTTTATGCGCTGCCGCCTGTCCGGCGCATGTTGATGGAGATGGGGCTCGGTATGCGGCAAGAATAACCTGCCGCATAGCTTTATTTACAGAACCTTATCAACCACGGCAGCCAAACGCGCGAGCGTCGCATCCACATCGTAAAGCTTGTCCAGTCCGAACAACCCCAGCCGGAACGTCTGAAAATTCTCTGGCTCGTCACACATCAGCGGCACGCCAGCAGCAATCTGCATCCCTTCGGCGGCAAAGGCTTTGCCGTTGTGCACCGACGGATCCGAGGTATAGCTGACAACCACGCCCGGCGCGGCAAACCCCTCCGCCGCGACAGAGACGACGCCCTTGTCGGCCAACATCTTGCGAACAGAATCCCCCAGACGCCACTGCGCCTCCTTCAGCCGGTCGAAACCATAGGATTTGGTTTCCAGCATTGTATCGCGAAACAGGCGCAACGCATCGGTCGGCATGGTGGCATGATAGGCGTGGCCGCCGTCTTCATAGGCCCTCATGATGCTGTGCCACTTGCCCAGATCAATCGCAAAACTGTCAGACTTGGTCTCTCCCATGCGTGCAACAGCGCGGTCCGACATCATGACCAGCCCGGCAGAGGGGGATGCGCTCCAGCCCTTTTGTGGCGCGGACAGCAATATGTCGACGCCAAGCGCCTTCATATCCACCCAAGCGCAGCCCGACGCGATGCAATCCAGCACCACGAGCGCGCCAACGGCATGGGCCGCCTGTGCCATCTGCTTAATGTAGTCGTCCGGCAGGATAACACCGGCGCTGGTTTCAACATGCGGCGCAAACACCACCTGCGGTTTGTGCGTCTCAATGGCTTTTACTACGTCGTCGATGGGGCATGGCGCGAACGGCGACGGCGTGCTGTTGCCTTGCATCTGCGCCTTCATCACTGTCGCATTGCCGGTCAGATCGCCGCTCTCGATGATCTGGCTCCACCGATAGGAAAACCAGCCGTTGCGCACGACCAGCACCTCGGCCCCCCGTGCGAACTGACGGGCGACCGCCTCCATCCCGTAGGTGCCGCCCCCGGGGACCACCGCCACGGCATCGGCGTTGTATACGTCCTTGAGCAGAGTGCTGATGTCACGCATGACCTCTTGAAACACGGCGCTCATATGGTTCAAGGACCGGTCGGTGAACACGACCGAAAACTCTTCAAGCCCTTCCGGGTCAACTGAATTTAGCAAAGCGGGCATGATATCCTCCTGATGGTTTCGCGCGAACATAGCTCCTCGTGGGGCAAAGTCACAGACCCAATGGACCGGTCAGTCGTTCCTCGCTGAGCAGCACGTTTGCCTCGACTGCACCCGCCCCCGGCAACGTCATAATCCTGCGTCGCAGAACCCGTTCAAAGTCTGCCAGATCACGCGCGACGACCCGCAAGCGATAGTCATAAAGCCCCAAGACGTGCTCCACGGTTTGCACCTCGGGAATGGCGCTGACCGCGCGTTCGAAATCCTCAAGGCTCACACGGCCTTTGGTGGCAAGCTTGACGCCAAGAAAGACGGTCACGCCAAACCCCAAGGCTTCGCGGTTCAATCTCAGCCGCTTGCCGCGCAGAATGCCTGCCTCCTCCAACCGTTTGATCCGCCGCCATGTGGCAGGCTGCGACAGGCCCAGATGGCGGCCCAAGGCCCCCGCACTTTGGGTCGCATCCCGTGCAAGCGATCGGATCAGCCGGTGGTCTACCTCATCCAGCGAAATCATAGCGGCAAAGCCTCGTCTGACTTGATCCGCGCCACATGCATAAGCGCCTCGATATCCGCGATATGCGGCAGGGTCAGAATACCCGCGCGGTAAATCTGCTGGTAATGCGCCATATCCCGCGCAATCACCGATAAGCGTACATCAACCCGTCCCAGAAAGGTCTGGATCTCGATCACCTCTGGCAGCTTTCGCGCCTCGTCAAGAAAGCGGTCAAAGGCGTTGCCCTGCGTCTTGTCCAGCGTGATCCGCAAAGACACCTCGACAGTATATCCCAAGGCTGCCCAGTCCACGACAGCCGCCACCCCTTGCACGACACCTGCCTCCTGCATGCGCACGATACGGCGCGATACCTTGCCCGCCGTCAGCCCTGTCAGGTCCGCCAATTCCGCCGGTGTCAGCCCCGCATCCGCCTGCCAATGGCGTAGAATGCGACGATCCATGTCATCAAGCATGATTTTTCCATTTTTTAAACTTAACGCGCATTACCATCTTCATTTTGCCAAATAAACTCACAATCCGGCAATGGCATCTCGCATCAGCTTCGATATGGTCACCTCAGATTTTAACTAACCCGAAAGGACGCCCCAATGCGCGTTTATTACGACCGTGACTGCGACGTAAACCTGATCAAGGACAAGAAAGTCGCCATCCTCGGCTATGGCTCCCAAGGCCACGCCCACGCGCTGAACCTGCGTGACTCCGGTGCGAAAAACCTCGTCGTAGCTCTGCGCGAAGGGTCCGCGTCGAAAGCCAAAGCCGAAGGCGAAGGCCTGAAAGTTATGGAGATTGCCGAAGCCGCAGCCTGGGCTGACGTCATCATGTTCACCATGCCCGACGAATTGCAGGCCGAAACCTACAAGAAATACGTTCACGACAACATCCGCGAAGGCGCCGCCATCGCATTCGCCCACGGCCTGAACGTTCACTTCGGCCTGATCGAGCCCAAAGAAGGCATCGACGTCATCATGATGGCCCCTAAAGGCCCCGGTCACACCGTGCGCGGTGAATACACCAAAGGCGGCGGCGTGCCTTGCCTCGTTGCAGTAGACACCGACGCCACCGGCAAAGCGCTGGAAATCGGCCTGTCCTACTGCTCTGCCATCGGTGGCGGTCGGTCCGGCATCATCGAAACCAACTTCCGCGAAGAATGCGAAACCGACCTGTTCGGCGAACAGGCTGTTCTGTGCGGCGGCATCGTTGAGCTGATCCGCATGGGCTTTGAAACACTGGTCGAAGCCGGCTACGAGCCCGAAATGGCGTATTTCGAATGCTTGCATGAAACCAAGCTGATCGTGGACCTGATCTATGAAGGCGGCATCGCCAACATGGATTACTCGATCTCGAATACCGCGGAATACGGCCAATATGTCTCCGGCCCGCGCATCCTGCCCTACGACGAGACCAAAGCCCGCATGAAAGCCGTGCTGAGCGATATCCAGTCGGGCAAGTTCGTACGCGACTTTATGCTGGAGAACTCGGTTGGTCAGCCCACGCTGAAATCCTCGCGTCGCGCCAATGACGAGCACCAGATCGAAGTCGTCGGCGGCAAGCTGCGCGAAATGATGCCTTGGATCTCTGCTGGCAAAATGGTCGACAAATCCAAGAACTAATCGCTTCTTAAGCGACATGAAAAGGCCCGGTCTCGCACCGGGCCTTTTCTTCTGACGAGCCGACTGTCACAGATTGGGCGCTGTTCGTTGACCAAGGAAACCGCATGTCAGATGTGCCCACCATCACCAAATCCAGCTGGCTGCTGATCCTGCTTCTGGCTTTCATCTGGGGCGGCACATTTCTGGTGACGGAAATCGCGCTGACTGAAATGCCCCCGTTTTGGATCGCCGCCACCCGTGTGGGGCTCGCCGCCACTGTGATGATCCCGATCTGGGGCCTACGCGGGTTCCGCCTGTTTACCACGCCTCCGACCCGCGCAGACCTCGCCGCAGTGATCTTCATTGGGGCCGCCAGCTCTGCGGTGCCGTTCAGCTTGCTCGCTTGGGGACAGCAATACGTGACGTCGGGGTTTGCGGGGGTCACGATGGCCGCAACCGCCCTAATCATCCTTCCGTTGGCCCATTTCTTTGTCCCGGGTGAAGCAATGAGCCCGCGCAAGGCAATCGGGTTTTCATTAGGGTTTCTCGGCGTCGTCATCCTGATCGGTGCGCAGGCTTTTGAAAGCACAGGCACCGCGCTTGAAACCCAAGGGCGACTGGCCTGCTTGGCCGCGGCGGGATGCTACGCCACAAGCTCTATCATCATGCGCCGCCTGCCCGCGATCGACGCCATCGGGCTCGCCACGATCCTGCTGATCATCGCCACTTTCATTACCATCCCGATGGCCCTGACTATCGAGGGGCTGCCGCCCCGCCCGTCGCCCCCGATCCTCGCTGCGCTGGCGTTTCTGGGGCTCCTCCCCACCGCCGCTGCGAACTTCCTACGCGTCGTGGTCATACGCAGCGCGGGACCGGTCTTCATGTCACTGGTGAACTACCAAGTCCCTGTCTGGTCCGTCTGCCTCGGCGCGCTTGTGCTGAACGAACCGCTGCCACCCTCGCTGCTTTATGCGATGGTTCTGATCCTTGCGGGCGTCGCACTCAGCCAATACGGAGCCTTCCGCCGCCTGCTGACGCGCGCGCGTCCCTGATTTCCAAATGGCCTAAAATCCTCGCCGAAGGCATCCCGCAGACGCCCACGATGTAACACCAGCAAAAGCAGAGCCCAGGCCGCCAAGCAGGTTTCCCCGCCAGCGGCCTCGCTCTCAACTCAAGGTGCGACAGCTGCCGTTACAGCATCCACGACGGAATCGACTGCCCGCTTCATCAGCCCTGCATCCTCATGCTCGGCCATGACACGAACCAGCGGCTCGGTGCCGGATTTGCGGATCAGCAAACGCCCCTGACCGGCCAGATCTGCCTCGGCCTGTGCGATGGCCCCTTGCACCTGAGCGTCTTCTAGCGGCACCTGACCGGCAGAAAACCTTACGTTTTTAAGGAGTTGCGGCACGGGTTCAAAGTTATTCAGCAACTCGGACGAGGTCTTTTCCGACCGGATCATCTCTGCCAGAAACTGCAGCCCTGCCATCAGCCCGTCGCCGGTGGTAGCGTGGTCAGTCATGACAATGTGTCCCGACTGTTCGCCGCCCAGATTGAACCCGCCTTCACGCATACGCTCGACGACATAGCGATCCCCGACCGAGGTCCGCTCGAGCCGCAGCCCCTTGCCTTGCAGAAAGTGTTCAAGGCCAAGGTTGCTCATCACGGTGGCGACCAAGGCATTATTGGCCAGCCGGTCTTCGGCCGCCCATCGGGACGCCATGAGAGCCATGAATTGATCCCCGTCACCGACCTTGCCAGTCTCGTCGATCAGGATCACGCGGTCCGCGTCACCGTCCAGACAAATGCCCACATGGGCACGGTGCTCCACCACCGCCGCTGCAGCGCGTTCGGGGTGGGTTGATCCACAATTCTCGTTGATGTTGAAGCCGTTCGGCGAGACGCCGATCTCGATCACCTCAGCCCCCAGTTCCCACAGGGTTTCGGGCGCGACGCGGTGCGCGGCCCCGTTCGCGCAGTCGATTACAACCTTTAAGCCGTCCAGACGCATCTGGCGTGGAAACGAGGATTTGACCCGCTCTACATACCGGAAACGTCCATCGTCGATCCGTTTAGCACGGCCGATTTTGTCGGCAGGGTTCATCTCTACGCCACCCGCGATCAGGGCTTCGATCTCTGCCTCTACTGCATCGCTCAGCTTGAACCCGTCGGGGCCGAAAAACTTGATACCATTATCCGTCGCCGGATTGTGACTGGCCGAAATCATGACCCCTAGATCGGCCCGCATGGACCGCGTCAGCAGCCCCACAGCCGGCGTCGGCACCGGCCCCAACAAAAGAACGTTCATCCCCGAGGATGTCAGCCCGGCCGTCAGCGCGTTTTCAAACATATAGCCCGACAGGCGTGTGTCCTTGCCGATAACAACGCGGCGCACCCCGTCGCGGCCTGCGCTGAAATAGCGCCCGACAGCGGCCCCGATTTTTAATGCGACCTCGGCTGTCATCGGGTAAACATTTGCCCGTCCGCGAATACCGTCAGTTCCAAATAACTTTGTCATAAAATGCTCCCAAAATATGCGGCATGCCACAAAGCAACCGCCTGGCGGGTGTCGTCGACGTCATGCACACGGATCATTTGCACACCCTGCCCCAATCCTGCAAGCGCCACGGCGATTGACCCCGGCGCGCGGTCCTGCGCTTGCGGCGCATTGCCGATCGTTCCGATGAACCGTTTGCGCGATACCCCCAGCAGGATTGGCGTCCCCAGAGCGTGAAACAGGCTCAGCCGCGCCAAAAGCGCCAGATTGTGCTCTTGGGTTTTGCCAAACCCGATGCCCGGGTCTGCCAGAATGGCACTGCGGGGGATGCCCGACGCCTCCAGCACGGCGATCTGCCGTTCCAGCGCGTCGTAGACATCCAGCAGCACATTGTCATAGCGCGGGTCCAGATGCATCGTCGCTGGGTCGCCCTGGGCGTGCATGACACAGACCGGCAGCCCGAGCGTCTGGCAAAGGGGGCCAAGCGCGGGATCAAAGGTAAACCCCGATACATCATTCACGAGATTGGCACCGGCGCTAACCGCAGCTTCGGCCACAGCTGACTTGCGCGTGTCGATGGAGATCGGCGTGCGCAGCCCTGCGCCCCGCAACGCGGCGATAACGGGCGCTGTGCGCGTTATCTCTTCGGATACGGGCACGAAATCGGCACCGGGGCGCGTAGATTCGCCACCAATATCCAAAATATCAGCACCTGCTGTCACCATCGCCTGCCCTGCTCGGACCGCGTCAGGCACGGCAGCATGCTGGCCACCGTCAGAAAAGCTATCGGGTGTGGTGTTCAGAATACCCATGATACGAGGGCGGTCCAGCGACAGACTGGCGATCTCGGTACGGGCTGCGGTCAGCCGGGCCAAGACGCTTGCAGGAATGTTGGCCGCGGGCACGACGCGGGACGACGCGCTGCGGGACAGAACCTCTGCATGGGTGAACCAGCCCCACCCCCCCGCAAGCGGCACCGCAGCATCAGGCCGCGCAGGGCCAATCTGGACGAGAGGTCTGAAATAGTCGGTCATTGCTCACAACCTGTCTTGGTCCACAGCAACGGCGCGCAACGGCACCGACGCTTTGGCGGGCAAACTGGCCCCGATCACCAGCATCTCTGTCGCGTCAAAACTGGCGGCAAACCATGCAGCCAGTGCCACGGCATCGCGTGGCTGTACGGACGGGGTATCGACGCTGTCCAACACGATCTTTGACGGAGCCCACACACTGGTTTGCCCGTTCTTCATCGCCCAATCGAGCTCTGTCCGGGTGGCGACAACGACGCAGCGGTCATCCTTTGACGCCAGCACCCAAGCGTTTTGCTCAATCGCCAGCAAATCAATGCGGCGCTGCGCCATCTTATGTGCAAGCTGCGGCGCAGTGGCATCTGACGCCCCGACGCACAGGATCAGGGGGCGCCCCATCTGATGCAATTGATCCAGCCAGCCCGCCAAGAAGGGCGACGCGATAGCTTCGTTGCTTAGATAAACCAGTTCTGGATGCGGGACCTCTTGCGCGTCGGGCTGACTGCCAGGTGCATCATCCCGCGCACGCACGATTTCAACGCCCAAAGCACCAGGGCCACGGTCCAGCTTTTCAATACGGACAAAAACCCGCATCGCTTGTCGCTCCAGCAAGATACGATCCGCGACCCGTTCGGCCAAGGTTTCAAGCAGGTTCAGCCGTTCGTCTGAAAGCTCGTAGGCGATGGCCTCGGTCACGCGGTCATAGGACAGAATGCGATCCACGTCGTCATCTACAGGGCCGGTCAACGGCTGGACTTCTACGACGATATTAAAACAGATGCGTTGTGTGACACCGCGTTCGGCCTGAAAGGCCCCGATCTCGACCGCAACAATATGATCGCGCAGGGAAATCCGGTCTAGTGGTTCAGGCCCCGCCGTCGCTGCCGCTCGTTCTGATGGGTGCGCAAAGGCAAGCCGCGTGTCACTCGTCATAGGATCTGGCCTCTGCTTGTCTCACCTGCACACGATCCTAGACCGTTCGCCCGGATGTACCAAAGCCAGACACGGCTGACCAGCCATCAAAGGCGACAGAAAAGCCGCTTAGTTGGACGCGGTCTGGACACCATCACGGTAGAACATATGCACGCCGATCTTGGTGGTGCGCGTAAACACGCGGGACCAACGGGGGCTTACGGCTGTGGTGTGATAGTAGGTGGCACCGCCGGTCAACGAAGGTGCCTTGCCATCCAGAACGGCGCGCGCGACTTTTCCAACTTGCGAATAGGCGCGCGGCTCGGCGATCACTTCGGCGTTGCCGTCACAGGTGTAGGTAAACTGGCACTGGTATTTGCGGCCCGTCCCTTGGTTGATCACACTGCACAGCGATCCGGGAAACTGCGAAGACTTCACGCGGTTCATAATGACTTCGGCCACAGCGAACTGACCTTTGACTGTCTCGCCACGCGCTTCGAAGTAAAGCGCTTCTGCAAGGCAGCGCCATTGCTCCCCGCCGGACGCTTTGGGCTGCTCGGACAACCACGCGCGGGTAAATTCAACATCGCTGGCAGCGTTGGCGGATGCGATCATGCTTTCCAGACGTTCCGACCCGACAGACCTCAGCCCTTTGGCCTCGATGTCAGCCAGTGCTTTGGCCTGTTGCGGGCTAGCGGAGGCCACAGCAGGAGTAAGCAAAGACAGCGCCAACAGAGCGCAGGAGGAGATTTTCTGAAAAGAACGCATTGAGCGCCTCGCAAGTAGTTTCGGACAGCGCCGCGTACCCAAGATGGTCACGGGCGTAAACCCTGCTGAAACCGGTTGCGCGGGAACCCGCGGACAGACCCTATATATAGGCGAGTAGACGCCAAGAACTACTTTATCTTGTCTGCGATTGCCAATTGCGCCGCGGCGAGTCTGGCAACCGGAACACGAAAAGGTGAGCAAGAAACATAATCGAATCCCGCTGCGCGGCAAAAATCTATCGATTCGGGGTTGCCGCCGTGCTCTCCGCAGATCGATAGCGTAATCCCAGGTTGTGCTGCCCGCCCCCGCGCGGCCCCCAGCTGAAGCAGCTCTCCGACGCCGTCACGATCTAGCATGTGGAACGGATCTTCGGGGAAGACGCCCTGCTGAACGTAGGTCGACATGAACCGTCCCGCGTCATCGCGGCTAAGCCCGTAGGTCATTTGCGTCAGATCGTTCGTCCCGAAACTGAGGAACGAACAGTGGGGCGAAATCTCTCCGGCGCGCAGCGCGGCACGTGGCGTTTCGACCATCACCCCCAGCCGGTAGGTGAAGGTAGCGCCGCGTTCGGATTTCACCGCCATTGCGATCTTGTCGACGCTGGCCTTGATCAGCTCCACCTCGCGCTTGGCCGACACGAGCGGGATCATAATCTCGGGCACGACAGGTTCGCCGTCGCGACTGGCTTCGATCGTGGCCTCAAAGATCGCGCGGGCCTGCATCTCGTAGATTTCGGGCACAGTCACGCCAAGACGCACGCCGCGTAGGCCAAGCATCGGATTGTATTCTGTCATCGCCTCGATCCGGCGGGTCACATCCGACAGCGGCAAATCCAAGGCTTCGGCCAGATCGCGTTGGCCGGTACGGCTTGTGGGCAGGAATTCGTGCAAGGGGGGATCGAACAGACGGATACAGACCGGCTGCCCCTGCATGATGCGGAACAGCTGGATGAAATCCTCGCGTTGCATCGGCAAAAGGCGTTCCAGCACCGCACGACGGCCTTCGCTGGTGTCGGCAAAAATCATCTCGCGCATTACCGTAAGGCGGCTGGGGTCAAAGAACATATGCTCTGTCCGGCAAAGCCCGATCCCCTGCGCATCGAAATTCCGTGCGGTCTGCGCGTCGGCGGGTGTGTCGGCATTGGCACGAATACCGATGTCCGCTGCGTCCTTGGCCCAGGACATGAGCTTTTGAAAGGTCGCGTCCAGCAGCGGCTCTAGCATGTCCGCAGCCCCACAAAGCACCTCGCCCGAGGTGCCATCGAGCGTAATTTCGTCACCCGCCTTGAACATCCGCCCGTCCGAGGCCGTGATCAACCCTTTGACCAGATCAAACCGCATAGAGGATGCGCCAACAACGCACGGCAGGCCCATGCCGCGCCCGATCACCGCCGCGTGGCTGGTGATGCCGCCGCGTTCGGTCAACACGGCTTGGGCCGCATGCATCCCGCGAATATCCTCGGGCGAGGTTTCGCGGCGCACCAGAATACATTTTTCGCCGCGTGCGGCGCTGGCTTGGGCGTCATTGGCGTTGAATACGATCTTGCCCGTGGCAGCGCCGGGGCTGGCAGCAATGCCGCGCCCGATCACGTCGCGTTTCACGCGGGGGTCAACCTGTCGGTGCAACAGCTCTGTCAGCGTGCGGGGCTGGACGCGCATCAGCGCCTCTTCGCGCGGGATAATCCCTTCGTCCGCCAGCGCCACGGCAATCCGCACCGCCGCCCGTGACGACCGCGATACGCGCACCCCGTCGAGGATAAAGAGCTCTCCGTCCGAGATGACGAATTCCACCTGCATTTCAGCGCGCAGCCGCACCCGCATCAGCGCGGCGTGCTGTTTGAGCATCTCGAACGCTTCGGGGGCGTGTTCCTCAAGCGATGGCCCGCGTGGATCACGCGTTAGATACAGCGCATCGGCCGTGTCCTGCAACGCGTCGCGCCCCTGCGACTGGCTCAGGTAGCGTCCGGTGATCTGTGGCAGGCCGGTGGTGCTGTCGACCAGCTGCAACACGCCCGACCCGCAGATGCCGGTGCCCACACCGAACACCATCTCTTGCACGATCAGACCAAGCCCCGCATCCGCTGGCGCGCCTTTGGCCTGTCGCAGCAGCCGCGCCGAGGTGCCTTCCCACGCCCGCGCCATCGAACTGAGCACGGCGGTCAGTTGCGTCACGCGGTCTTGGGGGAAGCTTTCTTCGGTCTCAAGCTCGTAGGCGCGTAAGGATTGCAGCAGCGCCTCGCGCCCGTCCCCTTCGACGTCGTCGAACATATCGGGGTCCAGCCGTGCCACATTGACGGCATAGGATTGGACAAAACGAGTATACAGAGCCGATGCGGGCCCCTCGCCCATGCGTTCGCAATAATAGGCATAACGCGCGTCGTTCATGCCGATGTTCATCACCGCCCCCGGCCCGCCCCAGTCGGGGTCCTGGCTAGAGGGGCGCACGCACAGCAGCGCGTCTTGGGGGAATTCATCAGCGACCGCTTGCAGATCGGGGATCTGCCCCTGCGCGATCTCGAGCACGACATCAAAGGGCAGCGCCACGGTGCGCGGCACCGGCAGATCAAGACGGACCAGACGCTGCAAACATTTCGCCCGCCCCCCATGCGTATCATTCGCGATGGGGGCCGTCTGGGTCACAAGGGTTGTCATGGCGATTTTCTGCACTGCGGCACCTTTTGGTTCCTGCGCAGCATAGGCTTTCACCGTGGTCTGGCAAGGCGTGATCGCCTTGCCATCGTGTCGGGTCTGCTGCGTTACCCGTCGATCTTCGTTAGATCCGCAACCGAGCTACAGATCGTGCGGATACGGCTGAGCAGGTTCAAACGATTGCGCCGGATCGTCGCGTTGTCAGAGTTCACCTGCACCGCATCAAAGAACGCATCAATCGGCCCACGCAAGGATGCCATCGCGGACATGGCCGTGCCAAAGTCCTGAGCCTCCATCGCCGGTTTGATCTGCGCCTCTGCGGTATCAAGGGCGGCAAACAGGGCGCGCTCTTCTTCCGTCTCGGCAAACTTGATATCCGCCCCGAAGGAGTATTCCACCCCATCCGCATCCTCGGCCTGGCTGAGAATATTGTTGGCGCGCTTGAACCCCTGAATCAGGTTTTCCCCGTCGTCGGTTTTCAGCGTCTCGCTCAGCGCCTTGGCGCGTTTGACCAGCAGGGTCAGGTCGTCGTTGCCCTCCATCGCAATGCAGGCGTCGATGATGTCATGACGGACGCCTTGGTCTTTAAGGTAGACCTTGAGGCGGTCGTGGAGGAAGGAGAGGAGATTATTTGACCAGTTTCTTGGTGTGCTAAGCACGTATTCAGCGAATTCAAAGTCAATTTCGGCCATACTGCTGCCAGATACAAAGCCGACACAATTACCGAAGTCATCAAAAGCAATCGGATCTCGATAGTCAGGACCGAAAGCCAATTTACCACCATCCTTTGGCGGTAGAACAATATGATACCCTGACGTCTGAAATACTGAGACTGCAGCATCAAACCAATGTTCAAAAATAGGGGACAGCGGCAACCTGACGCTGCCATCAACCAAAATCCGAATAACCCCCAACGCCGCGCGACGCAGCGCAAACGGGTCTTTGCTCCCGGTCGGTTTTTCGTCAATCGCCCAGAAGCCTGTCAACTTGTCGATTTTTTCGGCCAGCGCCACGGCGATGGACACGGGTGCGGTTGGCACGTCATCGGATGGGCCAAGCGGCGCATAGTGGTCTTGGGCGGCGGCGGCGATGGCGTCGGATTTGCCGGCGGCTTTGGCATAGTAGCTGCCCATAAGCCCTTGAAGTTCGGGGAATTCATAGACCATTTCGGACGATAGATCGGCCTTGGCAAAGCGTGCGGCGGCGCGGGCTTCATCGGCATCGGCCCCGACCATCGGGGCGAGTTCCCCAGCCAGTGCTTCCATGCGCGAGATCAGCTCGGCCTGTGTGCCTAGCTTGTTGTGGAAGGTCACATTGGACAGGCGGTCCACCCAGGTCTGCATCCCGGCCTCCGATTGCGCGATGCGCAGATCGTTTTCCCAGAAGAACTTGGCGTCCGACAGACGTGCGGAGAGCACTTTTTCGTTCCCCGCCAGAATGGTCGCGCCACCATCGGCGGTGGTGCGGTTGGCCACGGTGACAAAGCGTTCGATGCGGCCCGTCTTGGGGTTGCGCACGGAAAAGAACTTCTGGTGCTCTTTCATCGAGGTTTGCAGCACCTCCGGTGGCAGGCCAAGGAAATCTTCGCCAATCTGCCCCATTAGCACGACGGGATATTCCACCAGCCCTGCGACCTCGGCCAAAAGCCCCGCATCCTCGACGACCTCAAGCCCGTTGGCAAAGGCCATATTGGTCGCGTCGTTCCAGATCGTATCGCGCCGCTCTGCGGGGTCGAGCACGACAAAGGCGCGTTTCAGCTTGGCGCTGTAATCTTCAAAGTTGCTGACGGTGATCGTATCGGGTGCCAGAAACCGGTGCCCGCGCGTGGTGTCGCCAGCGGTGATCCCGTCGACGGTCAGGGGCACAACCTGCGCGCCGTCTTCGGCAGAAAGGATGCACAGGATCGAATGCAGCGGACGCACCCACCGCAACGTGCCACTGCCCCACCGCATGGATTTTGGCCATGGGAAATTGCGAATAGTGGTTTCCAGCACTTCTGCCACGATCTCGGCTGCGGGGCGGCCCGGCTTCCGGATCAAGGCGAAGAGGATCTTGCCCTTGGGGGTGTCGCGCTCTTCCAACTGGTCACGGGTCAGGCCCGCGCCGCGCAAAAACCCTTCGATGGCTTTTTCAGGCGCGTCGGCCTTGGGGCCTTTGCGTTCCTCGACCAGCGACGGGCTGGCGTCCAGCATCCCCTCGATCGTCAGCGTCAGGCGCCGGGGTGTCGAAAAGGCGGCGGCAGAGGCATAGGTCAGACCCGCATCCACCAAACCGTTCGTCACCAGTTTCTTAAGATCATCCGCCGCACGCGCCTGCATACGGGCGGGAATTTCTTCCGAGAAAAGCTCTATCAGGAGGTCGGGCATGGGTTCGTACCTTTCGGGGCCGCGTGTCGCTTGGGTGCGGTTAATTATGTGTCGCGCAAACAGCGCTTATGTCAAAGGGCCGGTGATCCGCGTGAGGGTCAATCGGCAGGGCGTTCCGGGCAGGCTTCGCCCACCACGGTGCCGTCATAGGATTTGTCGCCACAGTCGTTCAGTTCGTGCCAGACATAGCCGCGCCCGTCCGAGGTGATCGCGACGATGCGGTCCACGCCGTAATTAATGTTCTTCTGGCCCAGAAAGGTCAGCGCGGTGCCTTCCTCTATCTCTGCGGCAATGGCTTTGGCGTCGAAGCAATGAAACCACCCCGGCGCGTTGCGCGGCGTGATTTCGTCGCTGACGACATAAGTCTCGGTCAGCATCGCGAGGCTCAGCGAGGTTTCAAAACACGCGCGATAGCGGATGGGTGAGCTGTCGGCGTCGATGGCGCGAAAATTATCGGTCAAGATCGGCTCGGAGGTGTTCGAATTGACCGACACCAGCAACACGCCTTCGTCCGGCGCGTCGACCTCGTGATAATATCCGTAGACCTGCAAATAATAAAGCGCGAGACCTGCAATGGCTGCTGCAACCAAGATGACGCCTCCTACGATCTTACCGTTCATGCCGCATCTTCCGACCAGCCGCCGGCCCGTGTCTGAACAAACGCGTCAGCGCAGGCTTTGGCAAGGGTACGCACGCGTCCGATATAGGCCTGACGCTCTGTCACCGAAATAACGCCGCGCGCATCCAGCAGGTTAAAGATGTGGCTGGCCTTGATGCATTGGTCATAGCCGGGGTGCGCCATGACGATGCGCTTGCCGGTTTTGGGGTCAAGCGCATCATGCGCAAGGATCGCCTTGCACTCGTTTTCAGCCTCGACAAAGTGGTCCAGCAGCACGTCGGTGTTGGCGACATCAAAGTTCCAGCGGGCGTATTCTTCTTCGGTCTGCTTGAACACATCGCCATAGGTCAGCGGGATCGGCGCGTTAGGGCTGTTGAACGGCATGTCCATCACGTGATCGACCCCCAGAACATACATCGCCAGACGCTCAAGCCCGTAGGTCAGCTCTCCCGATACAGGATGACAGTCGTGACCGCCGACCTGCTGGAAATAGGTGAACTGCGACACTTCCATGCCGTCGCACCAGACTTCCCAGCCCAGACCCCACGCGCCCAATGTCGGGCTTTCCCAGTCGTCTTCGACAAAGCGGATGTCATGCAGCGCCATGTCGATCCCGATTGCCTCGAGCGAGCCAAGGTACAGCTCTTGCAAATTGGGCGGGCTGGGTTTGATCAGCGCCTGAAACTGATAGTAGTGCTGCAAACGGTTGGGGTTTTCACCATATCGCCCATCGGTCGGACGACGCGACGGCTGCACATAAGCTGCGGCCCATGGGTTGGTGCCAAGCGCGCGCAGGGTCGTCGCCGGGTGGAACGTGCCTGCGCCGACTTCCATGTCGTAGGGTTGCAGAATCGCACAGCCCTGTCGCGCCCAATAGGACTGTAGGGCGAGGATGATTTCCTGAAATGAACGGGGGCGCTGGACCGGGTCGGACATAAGATTTTGCCTTTGCTGCTGCGCGCCTTTCCTAAGGCGCTGTCGCGGTCGGGTCAATTGGCAGCTTTGTGATGATTTGCGCTGTCTCAAGCATGGTATTTTGCGCGCGTTCCTGCTTATCTACTGCAAGTTTAAATCCTTGAGAGCACCCATACCTATGACGCGACTGTTTGCGGCCCTGATCACCGCCTTGTTTATCGCCCCGTTCGCCTTTGCACAGTCTGCCGATGATGTGGTTTGGATACAGGTAGAAGCCCAGCCTAATCTGGCAGCGGCGACCGAGCGTGCGCGTGCCTACAGCGCAAGCCTTGAGGATGTGAACGGATTTGCCTTGGGAAGCGGCTGGTATGGAATCGCGGTTGGTCCCTACGTGCGCGACGATGCAGAACTCCTGCTGCGCCGCTACCGTCAGGACGGGGTGATTCCGCGCGACAGCTTCATTCAGCTCTCTGATAAATTCCAACAGCAATTCTGGCCCGTCGGTGCGAATGTCCTGAACATTCCGCTGATCTCTCCGATTGAGCCCGCCGCCCCGAACGAGACGCAGACGGACCAAGAGATCACACAGACCACCCTGCCCCCCGCCGGCGAAGCGCTGGACCTAGAAGAAGCCCTCGCTGCAGAGGCCGAGACCACGCAGGTGCCCGTCCTACCAGAGCCACCCAAGGACGAAACTTTGTCAGAGGCTCGCGCCAATGAGCGTGATCTGGATAGCGACGCCCGCGAACAGCTACAGATCGCGCTGAAGTGGGCCGGCTTTTATAATGCCGCGATTGACGGTGCCTTCGGGCGGGGCACCCGCGGGTCTATGGCCGATTGGCAAGAGGCCAACGGCTATGACGCGACTGGCGTGCTGACCACTTTGCAACGGGCGGCTCTGCTAGGCCAATATAATGCCGTGCTAGAAGGGCTGGGGTTGCAGACCGTGCGCAACACCGAAGCTGGCATCGAAATGGTGATGCCAACCAAGGTGGTCACCTTTGACCGGTTCGAGCCCCCCTTTGCCCATTACAACGGCACCGGCGACATTGATGCGCGGGTTCTGCTGATCAGTCAGGCTGGCGATCAGGACACCCTCTTTGGTTTGTATGACATCATGCAAACCCTTGAAATCGTGCCCGAAGAAGGCCCACGTGACCGTAAATCCAACAGCTTTGAACTGATCGGCGAAGACGGGCGTATCGTCAGCCAGACGCAGGTGTCGCTCGAGAATGGCGAGATCAAAGGCTTTACCCTGATCTGGCCCGCCGGTGACGAAGACCGCCGTCGCCGCGTGATCACCGAGATGACGAAATCCTTTACCCGCCTGTCTGGCACGTTGGATGCGACTGCAGGGTCTGGTGATCGTCAGGCTGTTGACCTTGTTTCCGGTCTGCAAATTAGGTCGCCAAAGATCTCGCGCTCCGGCTTCTTCATTGACGGGCGGGGGACGGTGGCGACGACCTCTGAGGCCGTTCAAAGCTGTGGCCGCCTGACGTTGGACGACGAGACAGAGCTTGAGGTGTTGATCGATGATACGGCCAGCGGCATCAGCTTATTGAAACCCCGCGTCGCACTTTCACCGCTGGATGTGGCCAAGTTCAACACTGTACCACCGCGGTTGCAGTCTGAAATTGCTGTTGCCGGCTTCCCCTATGAGGGCGTGCTTGGCTCTGCCACCGTAACCTACGGCACGCTGGCCGATGTGCGCGGGCTACAGGGCGAGGAGAACATCGCCCGCCTCGCGCTTTCTGCCCGCAGTGGCGACGCAGGCGGCCCGATCCTTGATAGCGACGGACGCGTGCTGGGGATGCTGCTGCCCCGTGCGGATGGCGCACGCGAACTGCCCGAAGATGTCGCTTTTGCCGTAGAAGCCAAGGTCATTGCGGACCTCGCGCAAAAAGCTGGGGTCAGCGTGGACACAACCGTTGCCAGCACCGCGATCAAGCCGCACGACCTGCGCGAAAAAGCCAAGGGCATGACCGTTCTGGTCAGCTGCTGGGAATAAAGAAAACCCCGGCCCCCGGCGTTATGCCGGAGACCGGGGCCAAGCTGCAATCGCTGCCTTAGACGCAAAGACAGATCAGACCGCGGTTTGCGGCGTCAGATAGATCAACGTCGGACGATCTGCCCTGAAGGCTTTGGCCAGAACCTCGGGCAGCTCTGCCAATGATTTTGGGGCGACAGCATTCGCGCCGTAGGCCTCTGCCAGTTTACAAAAATCGGGATTGTGGGCGATCACGGCATTCGGCGCGATCTGCGCACGGGTCATGATGTCTTCGATCTCGCCCAATTTGCCGTTGTCCCAAAGGATGATGGGCAATGGCAGGCCCAGCTCTACCGCTGCGCCAAGTTCCTGCACCGTGTATTGAAAACCGTAGTCGCCGATGATCGCCAGTGTCGGCAGCCCGGGTCGTCCGATGGCCCCGCCAATCGCCGCAGGCGTGGCATAGCCCAAGGTGCCAAAGCCGTAGGGGTGGTGCCAGTGGCCGGGGCGGTCCATCTCCCATACTTCGGTTGCGGCATAGGCGAATTGCGTCATGTCGGAATAGACCATCGTACCCTCGGGCGTGGCGGCCTTAACGGCGTCAACCACGGCGAGGATGCCCGGACGCTCCATATCCACCTCGGAACGCCAGCGCTTGCACCACTTAGCGACCTCGGCGGCAGTCCACCCTTTTGCGGTCCCGGTTGCGGGCAAGGCGGCATCCAGCGCGGACATCACCTGCGCCGTATCCCCAAGGATTACAAAGCCCGCCGCCTGCGGGTCGGCCAGAACGGAAGGATCAATATCAATCCGTACCAGTTCGCCCGAGTGTCCCAATTCAGGGCGCCACATATCCACCTCTGCCAGCTCGGTGCCGACTGCGATCACCAGATCTGCCTGCGCGATCACATCCACGCTGCTTTCCCGCGCAAGGCAGGCCCCGAAGTGCAATGGTGCGTCAGGCGATACGATGCCGCGACCCGCATAGGTGGTCATGCTCGCTGCCTGCCAGCGGGCCAGTAGCGCGTCGGTGTTCTGCACGCCTACAGCGCCGCCGCCAAAAATGAACAACGGCTTTTGCGCGGCCTGCAGCTTTTGCGCCAGCGCTTTGATTTGGGCGGGATCGCCGGCGGGTCGTGTTGCGCTGACCGACATAGGCTTTGCGGGCGCGGCTTCGGCCTCCAGCAGGTGGATCGGCACAGAGATGTGTTTGGATCGCGCCCGAGCGGAGGCGAATTCGGTCAAGGCACGGTCGATCAATTGGTACGCCGCAGGCGCGGTCAACGCCACCTCGGACCAGTCGCAGACGGTTTCAGCCGCGGCGCGCTGGTCTTTCATCTGGTGCAACTGCCCCTTACGTGCCGCCGTCTCGTCCAGACACGAGGACAGCACCAGCACCGGCACGGAATCGCTATAGGCCTGCCCCATTGGCGTCATCACGTTGCACAGACCCGGACCGGTAATAACGTACGCGACCCCAGGCTTGCCCGTCGCACGGGCATAGCCGTCGGCCATAAAGCCGGCTCCCTGTTCGTGCCGTGCAAGAACATGGGTCAGCCCTGCCTCTTCGATGCCGCGATACATTTCTTGGTTGTGCACGCCGGGGATGCCAAAGATTACCTCTACCCCGCGGGCCTTGAGCATATGAGAAATCTGGGCCCCCAAGGGACGGGTTTGTGTATCGCTCATTATGCTCTCCAAAATTTGAATGTCAGAATAACGTAGACCGCCATAAGTTCCAGCCGTCCGACCAGCATCGCGGCCGTAAGGATCCACTTGGCCGTATCGTTTAGCGTGCTAAAATTGCCAGCGGGGCCGATAATGTCGCCCAAACCCGGCCCGATGTTCCCCAACGCGGCCCCCGCCCCCGATACCGAGGTCACAAAATCCAGTCCGGTCATGCTCAGCGCCACGGCAACCAGCCCCAGCGTCAGCGTGAAGAACATAAAGAAAGACATGACCGAAATCATGACATCGCCACTGATAGGGCGGCCATCATAGCGCGGGGTAAAGATGCCGTGGGGCGAGCGGATGCGCTGCAACTGGGCGCGGATTGACGCGAACAACAACTGATATCGGAAGATCTTGATCGAACAGGCCGTCGACCCCGCGCAACCCCCGATCAAGCCGGTGAAAAAGAACAGCGCAACGGGAAACGAGCCCCAGGTCATATAATCGACCGACGCAAACCCTGTGCCCGAAATGATCGACGTGATGTTGAACAATGCTTCGCGCAGGGATTGCTCCCAGTGCTGCGGAAACACGGACTGGATCGAGATAAAGATCAGCCCGACCAAGACAGCAATCGTCATCAAGAACCCCCGCACCTGCGGATCACGGTGGAGCGCCAGCGGGTTGCCGTTCAACAATTGCACATAGCGCACGAACGGTAACGCCGCGAGCACCATGAAGATCGACGCCGCGTATTCCGCATTGCCAGCGAATGTCCCAAAAGACGCGTCATAGTTCGAAAACCCGCCCGTGGACACGGTTGTGAGCGCATGAACCGTGGCGTCAAAGACGTTCATCCCCAAGGTTAAATACGTCAGGGCACAGGCAAAAGTAAGCCATACATAGATGACCGAAATCTGGCTGGCGATCTGACCGGCGCGTGGCAAAATTTTACCAAAGGTGTCAAAGGCTTCGGATTTGAAAATCTGCATACCACCAACCCGCAGCTCGGGCAGGAAAACCATCGCGACAACAATGATACCAATCCCGCCGAGCCACTGCAGAATTGCACGCCACAGCAGCAACCCTTTGGGCAGATCATCCAATCCGGTAAATACCGTCGATCCGGTGGTGGTCATGCCCGACATGGCCTCGAAGACAGCATCGACGAAACGTGCTTCGGTCGCGCCCAGCATAAACGGCAGTGCGCCGAACAGCGGCAGCATCAACCAGACCGCTGTGGTCAGCAAAAAGGTCTGCTGGATAGTCAGCCCTTCCTTGACGCCATTGGCGCAGGCCAGCGCGATCATACTGCCGCCCAGCATCGTGATCAGACCCGCCTCTACGAAGACGGGCCAGTGGCCGCGCCCTTCGGCAATATCGACCAACATCGGCACGATCATCGCAATGCCAAGCACCGACACCAACAGGCCGATGACGTATCCAACAGGGCGCAAATCCAACATCTGCGCAGCGTTGGCGCGGTGGCGCGTCGGTGTCAAGGACACGCCCTATCGTAAAACGCAAAACGACCCGAGCAAGTCACACTCGGGCCGTTCAAAATCAAACTGAAAGACGTTCAGACGTAGAATGTATCGCGGAAGACATGGTGCACGATTTCATCACGCTTGATGCCCATTGCCGACAGCTCTTCGTCCGTTTTCGATTGCAGGAACGTAACCTGGCGCATGCGACCCGAGTTTGCGCCCATATTGACCAACCCCGTCCAGATCGCTGCGAAAAATCCGCCAATGACGGCGAAAGGCGCTTTGATGGTCGGGACATTGCTGTGCGAAATTGTGTTGTTATAAGCCATACTAAACTCTCGATTTACCTTGGCATTTCTGCCGGTTACCTTGTTCTGCCTCTCAATATAGCGAAGCAGTGGGGGATGAGAACCGACGTTTCTGCATAGCAGCATCCCGAACATGCCGCATCGCAGCATGACTGCGCCCATGTTTCGCGCAAACACGGCGAGCAGCTGCGCATAAACCGCGCAATGTGAGAATATCGGCAAAATAGCCCTACAAAAGGGAGCGTAGCATCGGACGATGTGGCGCAGACTCAGCCGACGTGGAACAGCGTGCTGAACAGTTTTGGATCAATGCTCTGCGCGGCGAAGGTTTCCCCCTGCGTGAGCATCGAAATGGCGTCATGACTGTGCAGGCTTTCTTGATGGCTGGCCACGACGCGAAAATCGCCCACCCGAGGTTCAGCCTGTAGCTGTTCACAAAACAGCCGCGCTGCGTCTTCGACAAAAATCGGATTGGCTGCATTCAGCTCGGCAAAGGCCTGTTCATCCTCACGTTTCACCATCACTTGCGTCTCTGTGGGAACAGCACGACGCGCGAGGTCGATCAGGTCTTCGAACCACAGGCAGGTTTCATTGCAATTCACTTCAACGGAAATACGCGCAACCGATCGTTGCGAGTGCGGCGTGGCCAGCTGCCCCCGCGTGGCACGCGCATGTTCGGACAGTTCCAGCGAACACGGGCAGGTCGAGGAATAGACGTAATCAAGGTGAATGATCTTCTTGCGCGCGCCGCCTGCCTCGACCAGTTCCAGCGCGATGTCGTAATACTGATATCCCGAAAGACCGGACCGCAAGCTTCCGATTTTTACCGGAAAGGAGAACCGCATTTGGATACGCGCGTCATAGCTCTCGAGGTCGGATTTATAGTCGTCCAGCGCGGCTTCCATCACCTCAAAGCTGAACACCTCATCCGCGTGCTTGTAGAAACTGCGCATAATGCGGGACATGTTGATGCCCTTTTTATCCGCCTCCAGACTGACCGACCCGGTGACCGAGGTCTCGAGTGTCAGATCGCCGCCGTCACGTGTGTGGAACCGCATTGGCAGGCGAAAATTTGAAATCCCAACATGCTGGATTTGCTGTTTCGCACCGCGGATCAGACTGGACGGGCCGTTCTGCAAATCCGGCAACGTCGCTTTATAATTATCGCCGACCGCAAAATCACCGGGATAGTCTCGGTTGAATTGCGGATAGCTTTCGACGTTCTGCAACAATTTGGCGAGCGACGGATCTAGCGCTTCTATCTCGATCGCATCGGCCTTGCGCGCCCAGGCCCGCAACGTATCAAGTGCTGCAACCGCGTCATCACGGTCCGGTATCACTGTCGCGGCGATATTCATGGCAGGGCCCTTTCGCAAGATATCCCCTATATAAGCGAAAACGGGGGCTTTACCAATGTTCCGTCCAACGGAACGGGTAAAGCCCCTGCTGCATCACTTCAATGTGTCCAAAGCCTGACGGATGTCGGCGATCAGATCATCCACGTCCTCAAGCCCCGCTGACAAGCGCACAAGACCCGGTGTAATCCCTAGGGTTGTTTTCTGGTCGTCTGGCAGGCGCTGGTGTGTTGTCGTCGCCGGATGGGTCGCGATGGATTTTGCATCAGCAAAGTTGTTCGAAATGGTGATGATTTCGAGCGCGTTAAGAAAGGCAAAACAAGCCTCCTTGCCACCTTTGACCTCTACCGCGAAAACAGTACCCGCTGACGGCGCATGAGACATAGCCAGCGCGTGCTGCGGATGGCTGGCATGGGTTGGATAGCGCACCGCGCTGAGTTTGGGGTGTCCGTTCAACGCGTCAGCGATCTTCCAAGCGGCGTCGGCTTGGGCCCGCACCCGCAGGTCGATCGTTTCAAGCGCCTTAAGATGTGTCCAGGCGGTGAACGGATTCATCGCGCCACCGGTATGCTTCATATAAGCCTCGACGGGGCCGCGGATCAGCTCTTTGGGACCGCAGATTGCGCCGCCCAGCATACGCCCCTGCCCGTCTACATGTTTCGTGGTCGAGATGATCGCGATATCCGCGCCACATTCCTTGGCATAGGAAAACACCGGCGTCGCCATCGCGTCATCCACCAGCACCAGCGCGCCTACGGCATGCGCCGCCTTCACCACATGGCGCATATCGACGACTTCCAACGTGGGGTTCGAAATGCTCTCGAAGAAAACCATGGTCGTGTCAGGGCGGATAGCGGCATCCCATGCAGCATTATCCGTACCGTCAATCAAGGTGACCTCGACCCCGAAACGCGCCAAGATATCCTCAAGCACATACAGGCACGACCCAAAGAGCGCCCGTGCAGCGACCACATGATCACCTGCCTTCAAAAGCGACGTTAGCGCACCGCTGACCGCAGCCATACCAGAGGTACAGGCGAAACAATCCTCATATCCCAACAGGTCGGAAATACGGTCTTCGAACATGCGCACGGTCGGGTTGCCGTAGCGTGCATAGATGAATTCGTCGTCACCCAGCGACTGGAACCGCGCCTCGGCCTGCTCGGCGCTCTCATAGACGAACCCTTGGGTCAGGAACACTGCCTCACAGACTTCGTTATACTGGCTGCGGCGCGTGCCACTGTGCACAGCCTTGGTCCGTGGTTTCCAATTGTCGCTCATGCTTTTATCCTTCCTGACCTGCTGCGCAGCAGGCGTAAAAAAACCCCAGACGCGGTCAAGCGAAAGGGGGCTTTCATCCTGACCTTTTAGCGGAATTTGGCAGATTCCTCTGCCCGTGGCCCGCAATCCGGTATCAAATCGCCACATGCCATCTGCTACGCCCCTCGCCCGCTCCCGTCAACTACAACAGCAAGATCCCTTGGCAGTCGCCTTCCAAATGGCAAAAAATCCCGGGGGTGCTGCCCCACTTGGGGCAGCGGGGGTTGGCCCCCTCTTCAGCTTTCGTCCTTCTCAAGACCATAGGTCTGAAACAACCGCCCTTGCGTCATGAAAAACACAAACACCGCTGCCGTCAGCCCGAAGGTTTTGAAATAAACCCATGTCTCGGTGCTGGTGAAACGCCAGATCAGCTCGTTCGCGAGCGCCAGACCAAAGAAACAGAGCATCAGCCGTTTGGTCAGGATCATCCAGCCAGCGTCGTTCAGGGGCATCATCTCTTCCATCACGTATTTCAAATACGATTGCCCGCGCGCCAAGCCGATCGCCAGCAGCACCGCGAACAGAAGGTAGATCGCAGTAGGTTTCATCTTAAAGAACCGTTCGTCGTTCAGCCAGACCGAGAGCCCGCCAAACAGCGTCACCAAAATAACTGTGGTGACCTGCATCCGGCTGATCTTGCCCGTCAGCGCCCAAAGCGCCCCCGTCGCCAGGATCAACAGCGGTACAAAGGCCGCCGTGACAACAATAAAGCCGCTGTAGTCGGTCCCCCAAAGGGTGAACGTTTCGTCCTTGAAGCGCAGATAGGCGACAAAGAATATCAGCACCGGCCCGTATTCCAGCGCCGATTTGACAAAGGGGTTAATCTCGCGTGTCGTGCTCATCTTGCTCTCCAGTTATCCGCCCATTTCCACGATCACCGCCCCAAGCGCGATCAGCGCCATTAGGGCAATGCGGCGCGGGCCTACGGTTTCTTTCAGCACCAACCAGCCGATCAGCGCCGCAAACACGGTCGACGTTTCGCGCAGCACTGCGGCCTCGCCCACTTTGTCCAGGCGCGTTGCCAGCATGATCGACCCAAAGCTGAAGAACGCGACAAAGCCCCCCGCAACGCCGCGGGTCATCAGCGGACCAAGGTCGGGACGGTCGTCCATGCGCAGCCAGCGTCGGGCGGCGATCACGGGCATCACCAGACCGTCGATCATGAAAAACCACGCCAGAAAGGTAAACGGATCCCCTGTCGCGCGGATGCCGTATGCGTCAAAGGTCGTGTACAGCGCGACAAACAGCCCTGTTAGAACAGCAAGCCCCAAGGCCGCATTCAGCGTATCGCGTTCGGACACGAGGTACACAAAGTTGTAAAGCGCCAGCCCAAAGATCCCCGCGACGAGCACGCCAACACCCAACCACTGTACGCCGGTAAAGCTCTCTTCGAAAATCAGATAGGCACCAATGACCGTGAACAAAGGCCCCGTCCCCCGCACCACCGGATAAACGACAGTATAAGCCCCTTTGGTATAGGCCCAAGCCTGCAACAGCTTGTAAACAATGTGAATTGCCCATGCGCCGGCAAAAATGACCCACATATGCGGCTCGGGCCAGGGCACGACAAAAAGCGCGAATGGCGCTGCCATTAGGCAATAGGAAAAGTCGATCGCGCCGCGGGTCAGCCACGGGTCATGCCGCCCTTTTTGCAATGCGCCAAACACCGCATGCAAAAGCGCCGCGGCCAACGCCAACCAAAGCGCTGCTTGGTGGCCCGCTTCGGTGCCTTCGATCTGGGTGATCCATTCGGTCATTTTGCCGACCCTTTATGGTGCGTCACTGCGGGTCCAACCCCAACAAAGCATCTGCAAATTCTTGCGGATCAAAAGGCTGCAGGTCGTCAATCTGCTCGCCCACACCAATCGCGTGGATCGGCAACCCGAACTTATCTGCAAGTGCCACCAGAACGCCGCCCTTAGCGGTGCCGTCAAGCTTGGTCATGACCAGACCGGAAACGTCTGAAATCTCTTGAAAAACCTTGACTTGGTTCAAGGCATTCTGTCCCGTCGTCGCGTCCAACACCAACAGCGTGTTATGCGGCGCGCTTGGGTCTTTCTTGCGGATCACGCGCACGATCTTGGCCAGTTCCTCCATCAGGTCGCCACGATTTTGCAGCCGCCCGGCCGTATCGATCAGCAGCAGGTCCGCCCCGATACGTTCGGCCTGTGTCATCGCATCAAACGCTAGACTTGCCGGATCGGAGCCCTGCGCCGCCGTCAGCACAGGCACATCGGCGCGTTCACCCCA
Source organism: Sulfitobacter litoralis (assembly GCF_900103185.1). Taxonomy (GTDB): domain Bacteria; phylum Pseudomonadota; class Alphaproteobacteria; order Rhodobacterales; family Rhodobacteraceae; genus Sulfitobacter; species Sulfitobacter litoralis. The sequence continues at coordinate 139,762 of NZ_FNJD01000005.1, read as the reverse complement.
GACCTGCAACTGTTCGACCGCGGCGGCCCGAAACGTATCACCCGCTGCGATGACCACGTTCTTGCCTGCAGCCTTGAACTGACTCGCAAGCTTGCCAATTGTGGTCGTTTTGCCAGAACCGTTCACGCCCACCACCAGCACAACCTGCGGCGTCTTGGCATAAATCGGCAAAGGTTTCGCGATCGGGTCCATGATCCGCGCGACCTCTGTCGCCAGCAAGCGTTTGATCTCGTCGACAGAAAGCCGCTTGCCGAACCGGCCCTCGGCCATGTTCGCGGTGACGCGCAACGCGGTATCCACACCCATGTCTGTCGAAATCAGCAGCTCTTCCAGCTGCTCCAGCATTTCGTCGTCCAGCACGCGCCGCACCACGGGGGCTGCGGCACTGCGACCCATCAACCGGCCCATCAGGCCTGGCTTAACCGGTGCCGGCTGTTGCAGCGCTGGCTCCAGATCGGGGGCCACTGGGGTCATCGTCTCGCGCAGCGGCACGGACGCAGGCGTGTCTTCTTCATCCGCAGGCAAGGGTGCGGGCTCATCATCTACCGCTTCGGGCAGGGCCTCGGCAGCGGCTTCGGGGGCGTCCATCACCTGATCCACAGGAACTTCGTCGATGGTTTCGGGTGTATCCGTGGCCCCGCCGTCTTCGACAATCGCCTCAAGCCCCTCGTCAATCTTGGACGAGGATTTGAACATTTTGGATTTCAGCTTTTGAAAAAAGGCCAAGCGCGCTCTCCGGATTGTCAGGCGTTTTCCATGATCTATAGGCTCAATAGACAGGATGGAAGGGCGACAACAGCAATTGACAGCGCAGAGCATGTCGCACACCAAGTCCCTATGCGATTTTTATGGATGCTCTGTATGATAGTGGTGGCGGGAACGGCACAGGCCGAACCGGATCGGCGGTACTGCTCCAGCACCAAATGGGGCCACGCCCATTGCATTCGGCCTGCGCATTTTGTGTATGACACCTGCAACGCGATCAGGGTTTTTTCGGATCGGCATCAGCTGGACAGCGGCTTTTTTGCGCGGTTGATCTGGCAGGAAAGTCGGTTTGATCAAAACGCGCTGAGCCACGCCAATGCGCGTGGGATCGCGCAATTCATCCCTTCAACCGCGGCACTGCGGGGGCTGAAAGACCCGTATAGCCCCGCCGATGCGCTAGAGCATTCGGCACAATACCTCTCTGAAATGAAACAGAAATACGGCAACGAAGGTCTGGCCGCGATCGGCTATAACGGTGGCGAGCGGCGCGCCGAAGGGTTTCTGGAAGGCAAGGGGCTCGCGCCCGAAACCATCGCCTATGTTCCGATCATCACCGGCCTGACGGCAGAGCAATGGCGCGACGGCCCGCCTAAGACCCCCGACTTCCGATTGTCCAAAACCCAACCGTTCTTGCCTGCCTGCTACGAGATGGCACGTAACCGCCGCGTCACCGCGCTTAGGGTCACGCCCCCTGCTCCGGCGATCAAACCCTGGGGAGTTCAGGTGTCGTTCGGGACCAGCAAAGCGCGTGCGCGCGACAAGGCCAACGCCCAAACCGCAAGTTGCCGCAGCGCGATCAAGGGGAAGCGACTGGGCTTTATATTTAAGAAAAACCGCGTTTCGCGCCGAAAGGGGTTCTTTTTCGGGCAATATGGCAGCGACACACGCACCGGTGCCCAGCGCCTGTGTGACAGGATGCGGACCACGGGGTGCAGCTGTCTGGTGGTACAGAACTAGCGGCCTGCTTGGCTGGCGAGGTCAAGCGGGCCGCCGTGCTGCGTGATCAAACTTCGTGGGAAAAGTGTTTGATAACCATGCGGATCGGGTTCGGCGCGGCCTGCCCCAGACCGCAGATGGACGCGTCGACCATGGCGGTCGACAATTCCTCAAGTAGCGGCTTATCCCATTGATCTGCCTGCATCAGCTTCACCGCTTTTTCGCAGCCAACGCGACAGGGCGTGCATTGACCGCAGCTTTCATCCTCGAAAAAGCGCAGCATATTCAACGCAGCACCTTTTGCACTGTCACGGTCCGACAGCACCACGACTGCGGCGGACCCAATAAACGACCCATGCGGCTGCAACGTATCAAAGTCGAGCGGGATGTCATTCATAGAGGCGGGAAGCAGCCCCGATGACGGGCCGCCCGGTTGGTAGGCCTTGAACCGATGCCCGTCGGCCATGCCACCGGCAGCTTCGATCACATCCGTGATGGTTGAGCCAGCGGGCAATTCATACATACCAGGTTTTGCCACGCGGCCCGACACTGAATAGCTTCGCAGCCCCTTGCGCCCATTTTTTTCCGTGCTGTTCAGCACCTGGGGCCCTTCGCGACAGATACGTGCGACCCAATGCAGTGTTTCGACATTGTGCACCAATGTCGGGCGACCAAAAATGCCCACTTGCGCCACATAGGGCGGACGATGACGCGGCAGCCCGCGCTTGCCTTCGATGCTTTCGATCATGGCGGATTCTTCACCGCAGATATAAGCCCCCGCTCCACGCCGCAGGTCGATATATCCCGCAGCGACAATCCCAGCATCCTCCAGCGCCGTAATTTCCTTGCGAAGCAGCGCAAGTACCTGCGGATATTCGTCCCGCATGTATAAGAACACTTTTTCTGCCTCGACGGCCCAAGCGGCGATCAGCATCCCTTCGAGGAACAGATGCGGTACCCGTTCCAGATACCAACGGTCCTTGAATGTGCCCGGCTCGCCTTCGTCGCCGTTGACGGCCAAATAGCGTGGTCCAGCGTTGTCACGGACAAAACCCCATTTCTTACCGGATGGGAAACCGGCACCACCGAGCCCGCGCAATCCGGCCTCCAATAGGCTTTCTTGGACTGCCTCCCAATCGCCATCCCGACGCAGTTTCTTGAGCGTTTCATACCCCCCGCCGGCGGCATAGGCGTCAAAGCCTTCGTAGTCAGGCACATGCACATGGGTGTCGCCTGCCACGATAACCTGTTTCACCTTGTCCAACGTCGCGTGGTCGACAAAGTTATGCCCGATCTCCAGCCCCGGCGCGGTATCGCAACGCCCCATACAAGGCGCGCGTAGGACGCGTACCGCTGACGCATCCAACCCATCCTCTAGCGCGGCCTTCAGCGCCTGCGCCCCGGCGAGTTCGCATGATAGCGAATCGCAGACCCTAATGGTGAGCGCGGGCGGTGGTGTTTCCCCCTCCTTCACCACGTCAAAGTGGGCATAAAAGGTTGCGACTTCGTAAACTTCCGCCATGCTCATGCGCATTTCTTCAGCCAAAGCCCGCAGATGCGCGGCAGAAAGATGCCCGTATTTATCTTGAATAAGATGCAAATATTCAATCAGCAGGTCTGAACGACGCGGCTTGTCACCCAGCAAGCCACGGACGTCTTCCCATGGACCATCTTGCAACTGACGCCCCTTGGGGTGGCTGCGCCCCTTCCCCTTGCCGGATTTCCAGACGCCTTTTCGCGGCGCGTTTGCATCCGCCGTTTCGTGATCATCCAACGCCATCGATCTGCCCTCTCGTATCGCTTTGACGTCACGCTACCAAAGCCGTAGCGGCTTGCGCAGGTAAAAAGCGACCAATCCGCAGCGCTTTACGCGGTGGCTGCGGTAGCAGATGCTCTTTTTCGCGCGTGATTTAGTGGATATGAAATAGCTACCCCAGCGGAGCCGCCCTATGTTCTGGTATAGCATTGCCAGCCTGACCCCAGCGATACTTTTGATCGTCGCCTGTCTGCGGGGTGGTCCCTGGCCGCTATTCGCCCTGTTTTCGATCACTGTGGTGGTCTTCTTCCTCGACCGGCTGTCGCGCAGACTGCCAACCCTGGCCCATACGGGTCGCGCGCTCAGCCTGGTGCTTGCAGCGGTGCATTTCATCCTACTACCGCTTGGCGTTTGGGCGCTGGCGGAAAACCCCATTTTGAGTACGACGGACAAGGTACTGATCTATATCGGGCTTGGTCTGTTTTTTGGCCAGATCTCGAACTCCAATGCGCATGAGCTGATCCACGCCTCGACGAAATGGCCCAGACGGATCGGCACTGCGATCTATTGCAGCCTGCTGCATGGGCATCACGTCTCTGCCCATCTGCGCGTGCATCACATCCATGTAGCTACGGACAGCGACCCCAATTCGGCCCGATTGCGCGAGGGATTTTATGCCTATGCCCTGCGTGCACTGCGCGGGGAGTTTATGGCCGGCTTACATGCTGATAGCCGCCAACGGCGCGGCAAGCGGCATGTGCTGACACACCCCTATGTCATATATATCTTGGGGGCGATACTTACGCTCGCCGCCAGCTTTGCGCTGGCCGGCTGGCGCGGGATCGTCGCGATGCTGGCCGTAGCGGCCTATGCCCAATTTCAACTGCTGCTGTCTGACTATGTGCAGCACTATGGCCTGCGTCGCACCGTCAAAGAGGATGGCAAAACCGAACCCGTGGGACCGCAGCACAGCTGGAATGCGCCCGCATGGTATTCCTCGGCGATGATGTTGAACGCGCCGCGCCATTCCGACCACCATATGCGGCCTTTGCGCGCTTTTCCAGCACTCGACCTGATACCGGGCACCATGCCTATGCTTCCGCGATCCCTGCCGGTGATGGCTGTTCTAGCCCTTGTACCACCGCTTTGGCGTCGGGTGATGGACATCCGAGTGGCCCGGTGGCAGCCTCTAAGCGATCAGGACTAGATAACGCGTAGGGTTTCTGGCACGCTGCAGCAATGAAGCAATTTGCACTGATACTTGCCCTAGCATCCGCCTCCCCTCTGGCCGCGCAGTCGACGATGTCAGCGGATGAGTTTGATGCCTATACTCGTGGCAAAACTCTGTTTTATGCACAGAACGGAGAGACCTATGGCGCGGAGCGGTATCTACACAACCGCCGCGTCGAATGGTCATTTCTGGATGGAGAATGCAAATCCGGCAGCTGGTACGAAGATGATGGCAAGATCTGCTTTACCTATGACGAACGTCCCACTCCACAGTGCTGGCGTTTTCGCGAAGGGGCAGCTGGCCTGATCGCGCAGTTCGAAGAAGATCCCGCCACAACCGAATTATACGAGGCGCAGAATAGCGGGCAGGATTTTACCTGTCTCGGGCCAAAGGTGGGGGTTTGATCCCTTAAAACAGGCTGCCCTGCTCTGGCGGTTTTTTAGTTGCCTTTTTGGGCGCGGCACCACCGCCGATTTTCAGGGTACCATCGACAAATTCGATCTCGAGCGCGGACGCATCCTGTGCCGCTTGTTTGGTGGTCACAACACCGCCGTCGCCCCGTACCACCGCATAACCACGTGCGAGGGTGGACTTATAACTTAGCGTTTCGTGCACACGGTCAAGGCCGGCCAGCTGCTTGTGCCACCCTTGGGTCTGGCGCTGCCCCGCATCTGAAAGACGCTGAGCAAGTAATTGAAAGGCTTCCTCTTTTCTCTTCCGGTCCTGTACCAGCGCATCGGGACGAAAGCGGGCGATCAAACCCTCAAGACGGCGCTTTTGCTCACGCCCCAAGGCCTCGGGGCGGAAGCGTTCGGTCAGGGCGGCCAGCCTGCGTTGCTCTGCCTGAAGGGTACGCCGCAGGGTCGCTGGACGCAGCGCACCGGAGATATCAGATAAACGCACTTTGCGTTTTTGAACGCCGGCGGTCAGCGCGGGCCCCAAACGTGCGCCGCGCATGTCCAGCCGCTGTCGCGGGCCATCAAGCAGGCTGTCAGGGCGCGGCAACGCGCGCGCCATATCGCGCAGACGCTGATCGCGCCGAGAAAGGCCCTGGCTCAGCGCTTGGGTCATCCGCGCCTCTTGTCCGTCCAGTAAGGCGACAAGCTCGTGTCGCACGGGCACGGCCAGCTCGGCCGCAGCCGTGGGCGTTGGCGCCCGCATGTCAGAGACAAAGTCGATCAGCGTTGTATCAGTTTCATGCCCGACCGCAGAGATCAGCGGGATATCCGACGCAGCTGCCGCCCGCGCGACGATCTCTTCGTTGAAACCCCATAGATCCTCGACCGAGCCGCCCCCACGCGCCACGATCAAGAGGTCGGGACGCGGCAACGCCCCGCCTGGGGTTAGCGCGTTGAAACCCTCAATGGCGCGGGCGACCTCGGGGGCGCATTTCGCCCCTTGTACGGCCACGGGCCAGATCAACACCTTGCGCGGAAACCGGTCGCGCAGACGGTGTAAAATGTCGCGGATCACCGCACCCGAGGGCGACGTTACCACCCCGATCACCTCTGGAAGATAGGGTAGCGGGCGTTTGCGTTCGGGCGCAAACAGCCCCTCTGCCGCCAGCGCTGCCTTGCGTTTTTCCAGCAATGCCATCAGCGCGCCCATGCCCGCCGGTTTAATATCCTCGATCACAATCTGGTACTTCGACTGCCCGCCGAACGTGGTGATGCGGCCTGTGGCGATCACCTCCATCCCCTCTTCGGGCTGGGTCTCGAGGCGGGCCGAAACCCCTTTCCAGATCACGCCGGAAATAACCGAACTGTCATCTTTTAGGTCCAGATAGATATGCCCCGACCGCGGGCGGCTGACGCGGCCCACCTCACCGCGAATCCGCACATGGCCAAATTCGCCCTCGATCACGCGTTTAATCGCACCCGAAAGCTCGGTTACGGTGAATTCGGGGCTGTTCTCCCCCTCGCGCGGGTCGTCGATCAGATCCATCAGCGGTGTCTTTCCGTCTTTAACTTGTGTCGGGCTCAGTCCCAGCTTAGAACGCGCAGCAACCAAGGCCAAGGGAGTGCAACCATGAACATCCTCATTCTGGGCAGCGGCGGGCGCGAACACAGTCTAGCCTGGGCCGTATTGCAAAACCCTAAATGCGACAAGCTGATCGTAGCACCGGGAAATGCCGGGATCGCCGCCATCGCAGACTGCGCCACGTTCGACATCAACGACGGCGCGGCGGTGGTCGGTTTTGTCGATGAAAACAACATTGATTTCGTCATTATCGGGCCAGAAGCGCCTCTTGCTGCAGGCGTTGGCGATGATCTGCGTGCTGCAGGCGTGCTGGTCTTTGGACCGTCGAAAGCAGCCGCGACGCTGGAAGCCTCCAAAGCCTTCACAAAAGAGATCTGCGACGCCGCAAACGCCCCCACCGCAGCCTACGGCCACTTTACCGACGCGGCTTCGGCGCGCGCCTATTTGGCCGACCACCCTGCCCCGATTGTGATAAAGGCAGATGGCCTTGCAGCGGGCAAAGGCGTCATCATCGCCGAAACCGATGACGAAGCCCTTGCCGCAGTCGATACAATGTTTGATGGAACATTCGGCGACGCGGGAGCCGAGGTGGTGATCGAAGAGTTCATGGACGGCGAAGAAGCGTCGTTTTTCGTGCTGTGCGACGGCGACACCGTGCTGCCCATCGGCACAGCGCAAGACCACAAACGTGTGGGCGACGGCGATACTGGGCCGAACACGGGCGGTATGGGTGCCTACTCCCCCGCACCCGTTTTGACCGACGAGATCGCCGAACGCGCCCTAGCGGAAATTATCCGCCCCACAATGGCCGAAATGGCTAAGCGTGGGACACCCTACCAAGGGGTGCTGTACGCGGGGTTGATGATCAAGGATGGTGCACCGAGATTGGTAGAATATAACGCCCGCTTCGGCGACCCCGAATGTCAGGTACTGATGATGCGCCTAGGTGCGCAGGCCTTTGATCTGATGCACGCCGCCGCCGAAGGCCGCCTAAACGAGGCACGCGTGAACTGGGCCGAAGATCACGCCGTCACCGTTGTCATGGCCGCCCGAGGCTATCCCGGAAACTATGATAAAGGCAGCGTTATCAAAGGTCTGGACGCCCTACCCGAAGACAGCCGCAACATGGTGTTTCACGCCGGCACAACCACGCAGGACGGTGCCATTACGGCTGTCGGCGGGCGGGTTCTAAATGTCACGGCACGGGGCGACACCTTGGCCGAGGCCCAAGCGCGTGCCTATGAAATGGTCGAGGCGATCGACTGGCCGGGCGGGTTCTATCGCCGTGATATCGGCTGGCGCGCGCTGTCCTGACAGCGGGCTACTGGCGCATCTCGCTGGCTTAACCGGGGGCTAGCCCCCGGACCCCCAGGATTTTTAACCATTTGGAAACTGGTCTGTGCCTAACGTGGGTTAAGCGCGCAGGCTTGGGCGGCTGCCACATTTTTAGCTGTAAAGGGTGCACTAAAGCTATGCGGGCTGAGTGCTTTGCCATTTAGCTGCAAGGCCACCATCTGTGCGGGCGATGCGCGGTGCCATGGCATTTGGGCAAGGATCAGCTCGGGCTGCGGGCCGCAGGTGCGGATTCCCCCTGCGATTTCCGCGTCGCCAATGCGGTGGTTGGTATAGCCCTCAGCCGTCGCAATAACGCTAAGTCTGCTGTTCTGGTAGGAAAGCAGTTGCACGGAGCCTGACAGGTGCGGGGTAACGACGATCGCAATTTCCAGCCGTCCGTCGCCCGTAAAATCCGCCGCGCCGATTGGGGCCAACCACCGGTTCTTGCGCCCGATATGGGGGGTGTGCGCAACCCGTCCCGATGCGTCATAGACCGCTAGCCGCGCACCTTGGGTTTGGCTGCTTTCGACCACGATAACTTCGGGACTGCCGTTGCCGTCCAGATCAGCAAGACGCGGCGATGTGTCTTCGAATACAAGAGATTGTGGCAGGATGACACGCCGTGTGGTGCCGTCAGTCAGTACGAACGTGAGGCTGCCCCATTCGACCGCGTCGCCCAAAACACCGTGATCATACCGTGTCGTCGGGTTGCCGAAACTGGCGCGGGCTATCACGTCGGCAAACACAGGAACCGCGCTGATGGAACCCGCCACCAGAATGGGCAGAAAGCGCGACAGGATGTATCGCGCCAACATCCGCATCAGATCTGCTTTTCGGGCATTTTGACGCGCAGGCCGTCCAAGGCGTCGGTCACCTTGATCTGGCAGGTCAGACGCGACGTGGCGGGGTCTGGCTCGAACGCAAAATCGAGCATATCTTCTTCCATGTCATCCTTCGCAGGTACTTTTTCGACCCAATCGGGGTCCACATAGACATGGCACGTAGAACACGCGCAGGCACCGCCGCAGTCGGCTTCGATCCCAGGGATATTGTTGTCGCGGGCCCCTTCCATGACGGTCAGCCCATTGGCCACATCTACGATATGTTCCGTGCCATTGTGTTCTACATAAGTGATCTTGGCCATCTAACTGCCCCTTCGATTTTAGAATTTCGACATGTGTACCCAGCAGCTCGCGGCTTCGCCAGCCCCCTTTTCACCCCACCTACGGCATTGCCGCATTATTCAGATTGCGGTCGGCCTATCAGCTAGGCATTGCTGCGAAAACCCGCTAGCGTGCGGCGGACCCTATGACCCGCAAGGCCCGGCTGTGCAGTATTTTCGACGATCACATTTAGCTCAATTTGCCTGCATATTCACGGTTCTGGCATCTCTAAGCGCCTGTGGTGCCCCCCCTGAGGAATCAGACCTGCCCGAACCCGGCGTCCGCGAGGCGACGACGAACGGCCCGGCAGGGGCGGCACCGGGCAGCTGTTGGGGTCGGACCGTATCCCCAGCCGTGATCGAGACGGTGACCGAACAAGTTCAGGTGCAGGCAGCGCAAATCAGTTCCACCGGTGAAATTCAGTCACTGCCGATCTACCGCACGGAAACGCGCCAAAAGATTGTCAGCCCGCGGGTGGACAACTGGTTCGAAACCCCCTGCACCAGCGCACTTACACCAGACGTGATCGCCACACTGCAACGCGCGCTAGAGGCGCGGGGGTTCTATGGCGGGGCCATTTCATCGCAACTAGATGACGCGACCCGCAGCGCAATGCGGGCGTATCAAGTGAGCACCGCAGGACCCGACAGCCCCGTGCTGGCGCTGACAACAGCGCGGTCCTTGGGCGTGATTGCTGTAGATATCCCCGGTGTCGACACGAAGATCGAAGGCTAAGACGTCAGGTCAAGCGCTTGAAACACAAAACCTTTGTCGGTGATCTGGCTAAAGGCAGTGATGCCGAAGACGGTTTTGACGATGCTCGGGGTCAGCGTGTCTTGGGGCAGCCCATCCGCGGCGATTTTCCCGTTATGTAGCACGATTAACCTTGTGCAATGTCGTGCGGCCAACCCTAGATCATGAAGCGATACCAACACACCACGCCCCTGTGCCGCTGCTTGGGTAAAGCTGCGCATCGCGGCAATTTGATGGGCCGGGTCAAGTCCCGCGGTCGGTTCATCCGCGATCAGCAGCGGGGCCTCTTGGGCAAGGCTACGGGCGATCAGCACCCGCGCTTGTTCACCGCCAGATAGTTGCGTCGCGGGGCGATCACGAAACCGGTCCAATCCCATCTGCTCTATCGCGCGGTCAACCGCTGCCTGATCTTCTGGCCGCTGCTTTTGCCCTGCACGTAAATGGGGTGTGCGACCCAAACGGATGACGGTTTCGACCGTCACCGACCATGCAATTTCGCGCGATTGAGGCATCCATGCGACAGCTTTCCCCCGCGCCCGGGCGGAAAGAGCCGCAAGTGAGCTTTGCCCGTCGGCGGGGATAAGCCCCAATGCAGCGCGCATCAATGTCGTCTTGCCTGCGCCGTTCGGGCCAACCAACCCCACCACCTCGCCTTGGCCGAGCGTCAGGTCAACTTCGGATATAACCCTTTTACGCCCCCTTTTGACCGATAGGTTATGCAATGAAAGCAGCATCATACCCCTTCCTTCCGCGTGCGGTATATTAGATGGAGGAATAGCGGCGCGCCGACCAATGCAGTCACGACGCCGAGCTTGAGATCACGGTCCGGTACCACAAGTCGGACCAGAATATCCGAGGCAAGGATCATCGCCGCACCCCCGAGCGTCGCAGCCCACAGCAAAGCCCCGGGTCGTGAACCGACGAATCCGCGCAGCAGATGCGGCATGACCAACCCGACAAATCCGATCGCGCCCGCAACGGCGGTAGAGGCACCCACGACCGCCGCCGTGCCAAGGATCACAGTCAGCCGTAGCCTTAAAAGGTTGATCCCCATCGCTTCTGCCGCATCTTCGCCCAAGGTTAGCGCATCCAGCCCGCGCCCAAGGGACCCCAGCAGAAGGCCGCCCCCCAGCAGGAAGGGCAGCGCAATCCAGACATGAGTCATTGACCGGTCCGCCAATGACCCCATCATCCAGAACACGATCTCATTCGCGGCATAAGGGTTCGGCGACAGGTTGAGCACCAACGACGTCAAGGCGGCGGCAAAAGCGGATATTGCGATACCGGCTAGAATGAGCGCTAGTGATGTACCCCGCGGGCCCGCCAGCAATAATACCAGCAGCACGCCCAACAAAGCACCGCCAAGCGCCATGACGGGCAGCGCCAATGCTGCGATGGCCGCCAGCCCCGTCTGGATGGCCAGCACAGCCCCCAAGGCCGCGGACCCCGACACGCCGATCAATCCCGGGTCAGCCAACGGATTACGCAGGTAGCCCTGCATCGCAGCACCGGATAGGCCCAGAGAGCCGCCGATCAATACCCCCAAAAGCGCACGAGGGAGCCTGATTTCGCGCATGACGACAGAAAGGGGCCCTCCTTGCCCCGTTATCAGCGCGTACGTGCTGTCACCCACCGATGCCGTCGACGGTCCTATCAGCAGGGATACGACAAACAGCCCGAGCACCAGCCCGACTAGACCAAGCGCCAAGATCGCTGACCGCCCCATCAGCAGCGCCCAAAAAGGGGCCAGCACGCAATATACCCCTGTGCGTAGGCATCAAGAATTAACATCGGGTGAATATACCTGTTCATAATTTCCCCTGGTCTCATACTTTTGCTTGTTCAACCCCGTTTGATTTCACCATGTCTGCAAGCGTACGGCGAGGGGCGTGCGGCGGTGGAAAATAACTTAAACTCGGCAGCACATGAACTTTTCCGCCAGCTTGTGCGTTAGCCTTGAAATACATTAGCGTCTGGAGCTTTACTTGGAACATTTGCCTTCAATTCGGCGCTCGCTTCAGTTGATAGTCTTGATTTCTCTATTCGTCACAGCCTATTTCGCCAAGGATTTGATACTTCCTATTGTTTTGGGATTTTTACTTGCCCTGACCCTATCGCCCGTCGGGCGCGGCCTACATCGCGTCGGTGTGCCACATCCGGTGTCGGCATTTCTACTGGTGACCGCGACAACGCTGGTGATTGCGGCCGTTGTCCTTCTATCCGCCGGTACCGTCGCGATCTGGAGCGATGAAATCCCCCAGATGGGCCGCGAAATCCAGATAAAGCTCAGCGGGGTCAGCAGTGCTGTTGAGACGATGCGCTCTGCATCCGAAGAGGTTCAAAAGCTGGGCACCGACACCGCTACCACGCCGCAAGAGGTGGTCGTGCGCCAGCCTGGACTGCTTGATACGGCGATGGATACCGTAAGCAAGACCGGGGCTTCGCTGGCTGTGATCCTTATTCTAGCGCTGTTCCTTTTGGGGTCCGGAGAGCTATTTTACCTAAAACTTGTACAGGCGATGCCGACTTTAAAGGAAAAGAAACGCGCATTGCATACAGTTTATGCGGTGGAAAAACGCGTGTCTCGCTATCTGCTTACCATCGCCACGATCAACGCGATTCTTGGGATCCTCGTGGGCACCTACCTGACCATCCTAGGGCTGCCGTCCGCGTATATCTGGGGCATTGCGGCATTCATGCTGAATTTCCTGCCTTATATCGGTGGGTTCGCGGGTGTCTTGTTGGTTGCTGGATTCTCGCTCGTGACGTTTGATACCGTCGGTTATGCGATGCTCGCCCCAATCGGCTATCTGACCCTGACCCTGGTTGAAGGTCAGATCATCACCCCGTGGCTGGTAGGCCGTCGCCTTGAGATGAACACAGTGGCCGTGTTCCTTACTGTGGTTTTCTGGGGGTGGTTATGGGGCATCCCCGGCGCGTTGGTCGCGGTGCCCTTTCTTGTGGTGTTCAAAGTGGTCTGCGAGAACTTTGAACCCCTTCATACCATCGGGAGTTTCCTGTCCGCAGAGCAGGTCAAACCCGATGATATGAGGGATCAAGCGGCGATGTCAGCCAGCGAGTGACGGCAGCCAAAGCACGATAGACGGGAACGCCACGAGCAGCGCAATCGTCACAGCATCCGCGATAAAGAACGGCGTTACTCCTTTGAACACGTCCTGAACGCTAAGATCAGGGCGCACACCGGCGACGACGAAACAGTTCAGGCCAATAGGCGGTGTGATCAGACAGAACTCTGCCATCTTCACCACCAAAATCCCGAACCAGATCGCACACATCGGACCCGACATGCCAAAAGCGCTATCCGCAGCAGAGACGAACTCGCCCCCGTTGAGCGCCATGACGGCGGGGTAGACAACCGGAAGCGTGAGCAACAGCATGCCGATGGCATCCATGAACATGCCCAAGACCGCATAGGCCAACAGGATGCAAACGAGGATCAGGACTGGCGACGCCTCGAGCCCCGAAATCCAGTCGGCAAACGCGCCGGGCAGATCGGCAAAGCCCAAGAACCGCACATAGATCAGCACGCCCCAGATGATGGTAAAAATCATCACGGTCAGTTTGGCTGTCTCGAGCAAAGCATCCTTCAGCTCAGCCCACCGCATGCCGCGATACAGCGCCATCAGGAAGACAATAAACGCGCCCACTGCCCCACCTTCGGTCGGGGTACCCCACGCGTCGCCGAACGGGTTGTAGACGAAGAAGATAATGATGATCACAACCGCAAAGATCGGCATGGCCGCGGGAAGCGAGGCGAAGCGCTGTTTCCACGTAAAACCGGTGACAGGAGGACCGACGTTCTTCCAGATCGTGGCGATACCAACGATCAGGATCGCATAGACAATGGCCGAAAATGCACCGGGGATGAAACCCGCCAAAAGCAGTTTGCCAACGTCTTGTTCAACGATGATTGCATAGATCACGAGGATTGCAGACGGCGGGATCAGCGATGCCAATGTGCCCCCTGCCGCGACAACGCCTGCAGCGAATTTCTTGTTGTACCCGATCGACAGCATCTCCGGGATCGCAATGCGCGCGAACACGGCTGCAGTGGCGACGGACGCACCAGAGACGGCCGCAAAGCCAGCCGTCGCAAAGACGGTAGAAACAGCAAGCCCCCCTGGCAACCAAGCGATCCAGCGCTTTGCCGCTTCGAAAAGGGCGCGGGTGAGACCGGCATAATAGGCCAAAAACCCGATCAGGATGAAGGTCGGGATCAGGCTCAGCGTCTGGCTAGACACTTTGGAATGCGGCACCTGCCCCGCTGTTTTGATCGCAACGGTCAGCGCCCAGTCCAGTTCGGACCATTGCATCCCTTTCTTGGACCAAAAAATCCAGATCAGGCCGATCAAGCCTGCCATCGCCGCGGCAAATGCCACACGCATACCGAGCACCACCATAAGCAGCAGCCCGCCCGAGACCCAAAGGCCAATTTCAATAGGGTCCATTATCAGTCCCGCCCGTCTAGATGTTCAGCTTCCGCCATGGCCTGTTCGGCTGCGGATTGTACCAAAGGTACGGCAACTGGGCTTTCCAACCCCAGTACGAATGCGCGTCCATATCCCCAGATTTGCAGCAACAACCGCAATGCCAGAACAGAGAACGCCATCGGCACGATCAGTTTCGCAGGCCAGATCGGAAGCCCGATATCGATAGAGCTATCGCGGCTCCACAGGGGGGCGGCAAAATCGAAGCTCCGCTGGAAATGCGCCCACGACCCCCAGATAAGAGCGATCATCAGGATAAAAATCAACAGAACCGAGAACGTCTCAGCGGCCCATAACGCCCGGCCTTTAAGCTGGCCGATCAGGATATCCATGCGTACATGGCCCCCGTTCCGCTGGGTATAGGAAATGCCCATGATCGCGATCAGCGGCATGGCGAATTCGATCCAGTCGACATAGCCGGGAAGCGGCGAGGCAAAGAACTTACGCCCGCCGACCGACCAGACGGCAAGCACCATCAGCATGAAGACGGCAATTCCGGAGACAAGGGCAAACACGGTTTCAAGGCGTAACAGCCCTTTGTCGATACGGCTAAGCAGACTGCCGTCTTCGAGCACGGCGGAGGAACCGGCCATGATGCTTTCCTTTCAAATGAGTGGGAGGGAGGTATTGGAAACAAAGAGGGCCTGAAAAACAGGCCCTCTTCACCGTGCGACTTAGTTAGACGCGCGTTTTTCTTCGAGTGTTTTGATAACCAGATCGTACAGCTCTTGGCCAGGGATGCCTTGGGCTTCCATGTCTTTGATCCAGGCTTCACGTGCAGGGTCGGCAGCTTTGGCTTTGAACTCGGCCAACACCTCGGGCGAGAACATAACTTTTTCCACGCCTTTTTCTTCCAACACGGTATCCCAGCGGCCCAGCAGCTCGCCGTAGTTCGCCAGATAGTGATCCAGCGCCTCGTCAACAGAACCGTCCAGCGCTTCTTTTTCTGCGTCCGTCAGGGCATCATAGGCGTCGATGTTGACTACAACAGGGCAGTTCACAGTCCCGGGGTTCAGGTTCGCCGTCCACCAGTCAGCCTTGTTGATCGTACCAAAGCTGAGGTGTGCGTGCTGTGCGAAAGCCACTGTATCGACAACACCAGATTCCATCGCGTTATACGCTTCGGAAGAGGTAACGGAGGTCGGAACAGCGCCAACGGCTTCAAAGGCTTTGCCCAAACCGCCTGTTGCACGTACGCGCATGCCTTCGAATGATTCCAGCGTGTCGCGCGCTTCGCCCGTGCCCACAAGGTTGTACTGTGGCATCGGCGAGGTCATCAGCATTCTGGCATTCCACTGCGCCATTTCCTTGGCCACGGCGGGGTGCGCATAAACGGCACGGGATACAGCGACTTCTTCTTCGAGGTTCTGAACGCCGAGGAATGGCAGCTCTAGCACGGTGATCGCGCGGTTCTTATCCGCGTGGTAGCCCGCGCAGAATTGAGCCATCTCGAAGGCGCCGATCGAAATACCATCAAGGTTGTCGGAGTTCTTGGACAGACCGCCATAGCTTACATTGATGGTGAATTCGCCATCTGTCTTTTCCGATACAAGCTCGGCGATCTTTTCAACGTGCTCTGTAAAGGCGCGACGTTTACCCCAGACAGAGGCATTCCATTCCGTTGCGGCCGCTTGCGAGGCAAATGCAAAGGTCAGGGCGCAGACAGCTGCGCCATTTAGTAGATTGTTCATTGATATCTCCCTTATGCGGACTGTTGCTGGCCCGCTTGGGCGAAATACTACCTTCAGGGGGGCGGGCTGCCAACCCCCCAAGACGGGGCCCTGACGCGGTTAAAGGAGCCTTCGGCGAGGATTTAAGGTCATTTGGAAGCACGGCCTGCGCCTCAGTCGCACCTGTTGACAGGCAATCGGCCAAGTTTGCTAGGGAATTTGCATCGCGAGAGGTGAAATTTACTGATTTATGCGGAATACGGAAAAATATTTACAGACAAACCGTCTGTTTACATATGCTTATTTCCTTCTTTTCACTTCGCGTTATGATCTGCCGAGGGAGAGCCGCCGCGCGCAAGCGTCTGTGCGGCAGCAAACGAACAGAGTTCTGAGGGAGGAACCATGTCCAACGTCGCCACACAAACCTATCCGCCGTCTGACAAAACCGCAGACGCGGCCCATGTGAACGCCGTCAAATATGATGCGATGTATGATGCCTCTATCTCGGACCCCGAGGGGTTCTGGAAAGAACAGGCGCAACGCGTTGACTGGATGACACCGTTCACCAAGGTCAAAGACGTCGATTTCACTTTTGGGCAGGTCAAGATCAACTGGTTCGCCGATGGCGCGCTGAACGTCAGCGCCAACTGTATCGACCGCCACCTTGAAACGCGCGGTGATCAGACCGCGATCATCTGGGAACCCGACAGCCCTAAAGAAGAGGCGCAGCATATCAGCTATCGCGCCCTCCACAGCCAGACGTGCAAAATGGCGAATATCCTGCGCGACATGGGCGTAGGTAAAGGCGACCGTGTGATCATCTATATGCCGATGATCCCCGAGGCCGCCTATGCCATGCTGGCCTGCGCGCGCATTGGTGCGATCCACTCAATCGTGTTTGCCGGGTTCTCCCCTGATGCGTTGGCAGCACGGGTGCAAGGTTCGGACGCAAAGATCGTCATCACCGCAGATTTTGCGCCGCGCGGTGGCAAGGCGACCCCGCTGAAGGCCAACGCCGACAAGGCGCTGGCGTCCTGCGACGCTTCGGTCAAATGTCTGGTGGTGCGTCGGACCGGCGGCGATGTTGCGTGGAACGACACGCGAGATGTGGATTATACAGCACTGGCCAAAGAGGCGTCCGACAGCTGCGCGCCAGAAGCCATGAACGCGGAAGACCCGTTGTTCATCCTCTATACCTCCGGCTCGACCGGCCAGCCCAAAGGCGTTGTGCATACCACGGGCGGCTATCTTGTCTATGCTGCACTAACCCACGAGGTGACCTTTGATTACCATGACGGTGACGTCTATTGGTGTACCGCGGATGTGGGTTGGGTGACGGGCCATAGCTATATCGTCTATGGGCCACTCGCCAACGGAGCGACCACCTTGATGTTTGAAGGCGTGCCCACCTACCCCGACGCAAGCCGGTTCTGGCAGATCTGCGAAAAGCACAAGGTCAATCAATTTTACACCGCGCCGACCGCCATTCGTGCGTTGATGGGCAAAGGCCGCGCATTCGTAGATGGATGCGACCTGAGCAGCCTGAAGCTGTTGGGCACTGTAGGTGAACCAATAAACCCCGAAGCCTGGAACTGGTACAATGATGTGGTTGGCAAAGGGAATTGCCCCATCGTCGATACGTGGTGGCAGACCGAAACCGGGGGGCACCTTATGACCCCGCTACCGGGGGCACATGCAACCAAGCCCGGCGCTGCGATGAAACCGTTCTTTGGGATCAGACCGGTTGTCCTTGAACCGACATCGGGTGCCAAGATTGACGGGAATGATGTCGAGGGTGTTTTGTGTATTGCCGACAGCTGGCCCGGCCAGATGCGCACAATTTGGGGCGATCATGAACGGTTTGAGCAGACCTATTTCAGCGACTACAAAGGCTATTACTTTACCGGCGATGGATGTCGGCGCGACGCGGACGGCGACTATTGGATCACCGGCCGCGTGGATGATGTGATCAACGTTTCTGGCCACCGTATGGGGACGGCAGAGGTGGAAAGCGCGCTTGTCGCACACCCAAAGGTAGCCGAGGCCGCAGTTGTCGGCTTTCCTCATGATATCAAAGGTCAGGGCATTTATTGCTACGTATCCCTGATGAGCGGCGAAAGCCCGAGTGACGCGTTGCGAACCGAATTGCGAAACTGGGTTCGTTCCGAGATTGGGCCTATTGCATCACCAGATGTGATCCAGTGGGCGCCTGGGCTGCCCAAAACACGTTCGGGTAAGATCATGCGCCGTATCCTGCGCAAGATTGCAGAAAACGACTATGGCGCGCTTGGCGATACCTCGACCCTTGCAGAACCAGAAGTCGTCGACGATTTGATCGCAAACAGAATGGACCGCTAGGAAGCGACAACGGAAAAGGGGCACCACGCGGTGCCCCTCACGTCACAAATTAGCTAGATATCGAATTTAGCCTTCGACACGTTGCAAGGTGATTTCACCCACACCGATAGCAAAGTTCACACCATTTTGGGTATTCAAGCTAATCGGCTGCAACGCCAGTGTATCTTCAGAACCACCAACCATCACATTGGCCCCGAGCCCGACGCCAAAGGTCGCCTCTGCTGATACGCCCTGATAATCGCCGTTCAGACCACCCTCGTAATATTCGGATTCAGTCGGTGCCAGAACAAGCCAGGACATTTGGCCGTTCTGGGTCTTGCCGATATCGATGCCGTAGCGCTTGATATCGCCGACATATGTCTCGTCTGCCAGACCTTCCTGCACGGGGTTGAAGGTACAGGTCAGTTCACGGGTAGAACCGAAAATAAAGCCAGTGCCATCGCTAACGTCACAGCTCAGCGAGCCGACTTCAGTGTGGTCCACAGTCTCGCCGTCATCTGCCAAGGCAGGCGTGGACAACGCAGCGCCGGTTACAAGTGCAGCTACAGTCAGCTTGAGGGGTGCAAAACGATTCAGTGTCATAATCTATCCTTCCGGCGGGAAAACCGCCTGTATCAGTCGTGAGCGTCGGCATTCGGGTGCCTGTTGGCGGTGGATGGAACGTCATGTCCCAGCACCCCTTTTCCGACAGGCATTCCGGTATGTTACGGTCACGCCTCTCAGTGAAGGGACAACACGTTGGGGGCGGTTCGGTTCCACCAAACCGCTATTATCGGCGGCCGAGGCACGGGGGTTTGCCGTCTGGACAAATCCAGCGTCGCGTGGCACCGCTGCGATATGGCTGACAATATGCATCACTTCATTCCCCTGCCCGACGCAACAGTCGAACTGCGCCGCGCTTTTGGCCGGTTTGGCACAGGTGTGACGATCATCACGGCTCAGACCGCCGATGGCCCCTTGGGGATGACCGCGAATTCATTCTCCTCAGTTTCGCTTGACCCACCGTTGGTGCAATGGTCCCCCGCGCTCAGCTCCAAACGCCATGACGCGTTTGCACAGGCTGCGCAGTTCGCCGTGCATATCTTGGACGCAGGCCAACGCGCTCTTGCGGATGCTTTTGCTGTGTCCGGCGATGCCTTTGGCGCATTCGACTGGTCAACAGGCCCCAACGGTGCCCCCACGCTGTCAGGCTGTCTTGCAAGCTTTCACTGCGACACCTACGCCGTCCACCCGGCGGGCGACCATTCGATCATCCTTGGCCAAGTCACCCACGCTGCGTATGAAACCGACGAAGACGCTTCTGGCTTGATGTACGATCAGGGCCGCTACGGCCGCTTCACGCCGCGCGTCGGGTAGCAGGATAAGCTCTTCCAGATGGATCAAATCCCGGGGGTGCCTCGGCCACGCCGAGGCGGGGGCTGGCCCCCTTCGGCGTTATCCCTGTCTTTGCAGCCTCGCGGATCAGTTCAATAATCTTTTTCAAAGAAAATACCGATCCCGGTATTCCCGTCGGACCCCACCGTTCCCTTGGCCGTCAAGTTTTTGGTTAGATCGAGGTTAATAGACACATCGGCCGTCCCATCCGAGGCTGCGGTGACATCCGTATAGACATTTTCCGAGATGTATTTCCCTGCGCGCACAGCCGTGGCCCCGCTGTCAGTGGTGGTCACATCAAGATCATCCAGCCCGAAGCCTGTGCGCAAGTTAGCAACGATCCCTGCGCCTCCACGTCCGGCCAGTGTCGCAACGGCACTGGCCAATTGCAGAGCTTGAAACGCCGAAATCTCCGAAATGTTGCGCCCAAACAGCAACTGCGCCAGCACCTCATCTTGGGGTGAATCAGGGGTCGATTCAAACGACACCTTGGGCGATGTGGCTTTTCCCTCGATGATAATGCGGACCTCTCCTGTGTTGGTCGAGGTCGATGTGGCAAACCGAAGATAGGGAACCAAATCGCCTTGAAAGCGCACGGACCCCTCGTCCAGCTCGAACCGCTTGCCAAGAATATCAAGACGCCCACGGATCAGATCAAACCGACCGGCCGAGATGATTTGGTTGGTCGATCCCGTCAACAACAGGCTGCCCCCCAATTCAGCATCCAGCCCGCGGCCCCGCACAAAGATACGGCGCGGCGCGTTAATTTGGATATTCAGGCCGAATCCAGGCCCACTGTCGCCGCTGGCCGCCGGATCCGTTCCAGCATCTGCACCGGTCAGCCCGGCCTTGCGACGGGTAGCGATGACATCGGCAGGTGCACCAATAAAGTCGATCTGCGGAATATCCCCGATGCTCGTCATACCGGTCGACGGCACGCTCACTTCGGTCTCGCCCACGTCAATTCGGCCGCTGATACTTGCCCCGCCCGCGAGGGGACCTGACAGTCGAAGATTGCCATCTAGCGACGTTCGGTAGAGCGACGGGTCGATCAGCACGAGACTATTCAGACCGATTTGGATGTCAGCTGGCAGCGAGCCCGTCAGGGTCACCGCCCCTCCGACCTTGACCTGCCCACCATCGGCACCGCGAGCGGTCAGATCGATTTGCGCACGGTTATTGGCCAAACGAACATCCGCAGCAATATTTTGCAATGACACCCGAAGGTTGGGTGCCGATAGTGACGCGTCAGAGGTTTGCAATGTCCCCGTGACAGACGCAAGCGCAGGAGGACCGCTTACCGTCAGGTCAAACCGGGCTTGGCCCTGCAAGATGCGTGGTGCGATAAAGGGGGCCGACAGCCCAAGTGGCACGTTCCCGTTCACATCAAGGTTCAGGTTTCCGTCATTCCCAACGAGCCCGGCAATTGTGGCGCGGGTGCCAGCGGGACCGGCGGCATTGGTATTTACCCGCCAGCCTGCGTTTTCCTGTTCGGCGGTGCCTGTCACATTCAGCGGACCGGAGAGTTTCGGCACCACTGCCCCAAGATTGGGGATCGTGACATCGTAGGTCAACGCAGGCGCATCCCCCGTGACCACCCCCCGCACCGAAGCACGTGCTGCATAGGGACCAGTCGCGTTGGTGTTCACGACGATGCCGGCCGGCGTTTGCCGTACCGTTCCCTTCGCCGCAAGCGGGCCGGACACGCCCGGCACCAAGGGCTGCACATTTGGCACCGACACGTCAAAGGTCAGTGACATCTCGGGGCCTGTAGCCAATCCTTCAACCATGGCGCGCGCACCATATGGGCCGGTCGCGCTGGTATCGACAAAAAACCCCTTTTCCGTCTGGCGCACGGTCCCGGTCGCAGCAAGTGGCCCGTTCACTTGCGGTACCACCGCTTGAAGATTCGGGACCGATGCGTCGAAAGAGATATCAACCATAGGTGTTAACATACCTTGAACGGCGACCTTCGCCGCGTAAGGACCGCTGGCTTTGGCATTGATCTGGAAGCCTTCGTCTAATTGCTTGAGCGTCCCCGATGCCTCGACCGCGCCTGTCACCTGAGGGGTAAACGCCTCTACCCGCGGGATTGACGCGGTGAAGTCTAGATCAAGCGGCGTCAGTAACCCCTCGACCGTGGCGGTAACATCCTCGGGCGCAGTCGCTTTGGTGTCCACTTGCCACCCGTCCGGCGATTGGCGCAGCACACCGGCCAAGGAAACCGGACCTTCCACGGGGGCTTCGGGTACAAAATCGCGCAGCTCGGGTACATCAGCTGTGAAATTGAGCAAAGCATTTTCGCCTGTCGCGAGCCCTTTTGCTGTTAGTTGCGCTCCGTAAGGGCCGTCTGTCACTGCATCGACTGTCCAGCCGCGGCTGTCTTGGTCGGCCTCGGCCTTGATCGTGATCGGGCCGGAATATTGCGGCAGCACAACCGCGATATCATTCAGCTTTGCCTCAATGCGTGCCTGCGAATTATCGCTTCGCAATTCAACACCCCCGCTGGCGGTCAGCGCGTCGTTCTCAAGCATCAGATCGCGGACAAATGTACCCGTCTCATCCCGCGACGCGCCAAGGCTGAGCGTTGTATCCCCAACAAGCAAGGCATCGGCCTGTTCGATGCCGACCTTCAAATCCTGTGTCAGACCAGAGATATTCAGATCAAACGTCCCATCCAGAGGCGTGATCTGGCCGACGATGTCGACATTCGCCGCACCATCCATCTCGCGTCCGGCAAGAGCGGAAAATCGACTAATGTCAGTGGCTTCCAGCCGTGCGTTCAACTGGGTCAAAAAGCTTTCGCCTGGGCCGCTGATCGTTACGTCCCCCGTCAGACCGTAGTTTGTGCCCGACAGATCAAGATCGGAAATCTGAACCGGTGTGCCTTCGGTGTAGGCGATTGTCGTGCGTCCGCTCAAGGACTTGCCGACAGCTTCGGAGACGGCACCATTGGTCAGCGACAGCCCCTGCGCCGAAAACCCGAGGTCGCCCATGAATTCGCCGACCGATCCCGCATCGCCTTGCAGGGTGCCATCCAATGTCACTTGGGTCGATTCTGCAGCGAGCGCTTCGGTGGCAAGCTCGCTGACGTCGAACATAGCATTGATCGCGTCGCCATCTTGCACGTCATAGTTCACGTCCAGCGCAACACGGCGCACATAAGTATTGCCGCCTGCAACAGGCAGCAGAACAAGGCTCCCGTCGGCGCTGGCGACGGTCCCGGTTATGTCGATCAGGCTGGGCCAATTGTCACTGTTCAGCGTGATCTTGCCTTGCAGCTCGGCTGACTGCGCCTTGAGAGCGAAGTCGCTGACATCGACGCCACCCTCGGCGCGAACCAGCGCGTCGAGGGTCAACGCCACATCGGCGCCAAAGAATTCGCGGTATTGCGACAGGATCAACGCGGTCACGTCGCCCCTCAGATCAGCCCGAATGCGGCGGTCCGGCGTGGTGTTATCCCCTTGTGCCGCCACGATAACCTGACCGTCCAGACGCTGTTCGCCATCGGTAGAAAGGTCAATATCCGTTTCAAAGTCCGACAATGGCCCCCGACCCGCGATAACAAGATCAACCGAGGGTTCATCCGGCAGCTTCAGCGTGCGCGAGATAATGCCCTTGGCTTCCTCAGAGAGGGTCACGGCCATTTCCAGCAAGCTATCGCTACGATTAAGGTCCGCGATAATCTTGAACTCACCCTTCTTGCCATCAGTCCGTGCAGCAAGAATATCGACATTCGCGGTATCATCGTTCAACAGCGCGGTCGCCTGCACAGTCAGCTGTGCCGGCTCGCCCAAAATCGGCGCGCCCAGGTTGATCTCGTCGACTGAAAAATCCGCCACGTCGATGGCGACGGGCAGATCAGGGATTGCAGGAAAGCTAAAGGGCTTGGCTTCCGGATCGGGAAGCGCTTCTTCCTCCGAGACAGGCAGCCGCGGCACGTTCAACCGCTTTGCCGTCAGTGCCTGCACCTCTAGCCGCCCGCGCAGCAAGGCAGAGCGATTCCAGTCCAGTTCGACCTCTTCCAGTGTCAGCCAGACCCCTTGTTCATCAGCGATCGTCATCCGGTCAAAACGCGCACGCGAACTCAGCGCACCGGCAAAACCGTCGATGCTGACCGTCCGGCCTGCCCCGCTCAGGGCATCTTGGATGGTGCGAGTCAGGAACCCTTTGTCATTCTCCTGTGCCGTGGCGACAGTGCTGACAAAGATCAGGGCGGAAACTAAAAAGTGGCGCATGAAGTGGATCAAAACGATTGTCCAATACCGATATAAACTTGAAAATTCTCATCTGTCTCGGGACCTGAAACGGGTACCGCGAGGTCGACGCGGATCGGACCGATGCCTGTCGCATAGCGCAGGCCAAGACCCGCCCCAGACTGCCATGTCCCTGACCCGTCATAGAACTCTTCCGCGCCGATATAGCCCGCATCGGCAAATGCAACGACGCCGATTTTGTCGCGGACCTGCCAGCGTGCCTCTGCGGATAGGCCCGCAAAGCTGCGCCCGCCCACGGTGTCACCACTGGCCAAATCCACGCCGAGCGATTGATAAGGTTGCCCCCGCACTGTGCCCCCGCCGCCCGAATAGAACAGGTAGTCTGCCGGCGATTCCGACAGCGTCGGGCCGTAGACCGACCCCAACTGACCGCGCAGCGCGAAGGTGACCGGCCGAGTGGTGCCAAAGGTTTTATAGCCGCGCACATCGATATAGCTGCGCACGCCGTTATCCGACCCGGCCAGCGCAACAAATGGCGTCACGCTGGCTTTGGCATAATATCCGTCTTTGGCATCCAGCCGGTTATCGCGATAATCATGCTCCGCGCTTAGCGGCAGGGTCAGCAACGTATATTCGTTCTCGCCAAAGGCATCACGGGTTTGCGCGGTGCGTAGGCCGACACCTAGGCTGTAGGTCCGTTCCTCGCTGGCGATGCGTTCGACGCCGGCCTCGAGGTCGAGTTGACGCGAGAAATAATTCACCTCGTCCAGTTGTTCGATTTCAGCCAGCGCGTAGAAATTTGTGTCGGCGTTAAATGTCGCGGGGCGTTCAAAACGCGTACCGAGGCGATAATCGGTACCGCCTGAATCGCCACCGATACCGGATACCTCCCCCTCGACGCGCAGCCTTTCGGCCCCGCCAAGCAAGTTGCGATGCAGCCAATAGGAGCTAACGCTTAGACCATCGAGCAATGAAAGTTCGGCGCCGAAACCAAAGCGACGCTTGGGTGCGTCAGTCACCTGCACGGTGATCGGCAGCACGTCTGGCGCTGTAATCTGATCGGCCTCGATCATGGCGACTGAGCTGAAAGCACCCGTGCGCCGCAGCCGCGTTGCCGCGAGATCAAGCTGCTCTTGCGAATACACCTCTCCCGTTGGTAAGCCTGCGATCTTTTTGATCCGGCGCAGGGTCACGTCGCTTTGGCCCTTTACGGCCAGCTCACCAAACCGAAGCCGTGGGCCCGGGCGCAGTCGAAGCGTTGCGGCCAAAGTCGCGTCAGGAACACGGGCTGTCAGCTGTTGCTCTGCCAGCTCGGCCTTGGCATGACCTTGATCGCGCCACCCCTCTATGCCAGCGGCAACGGCTTCCTTCATCACGCCCAGACTTGCAGTTTCTCCCGCTGCAAACTGTTCCGGCAGTTCAGTTTCCGGTGCCACAGGAGCGATCTCTGCCTTTGAAAAGCTGAACTTTCGCCCCGTCTCGATATCGATCACAGCACGGTTGATCTGTTTCGGCGGTGTCACCGGCGCAATGGCAGAAGCATCTACACCGTCGAGGGTAATCTTGATGACAGCTGCGAAATACCCTTTGTCGTAAAGCACAGCCAGCAACCGAGCGTAATCAGCCTGAGCGGCAGCCAGCAGTTCTTGGGTGGTCGGATCAGCGTCTTCGGCAGTTTCCTCGCGCAGCAGTGATCCGCCTGAGACCGTCTCGTAGAGGTCGGAGGCCGCGTCGATGCCCGTGATATCAAGCGTCGCGGCGAAGCCGGCCGTGTATCCTCCCCAGACCAAAGCCGCCGCAGCCGTAGAGGCGCGCAGGAACGTCTTAAAATTGTCTGAATGAAAATGCGCCATGCGGTGCTCCCTGTACTCATGGTACGACGTGTCGTTGGGTGAGACTTAGAGCGCGCGACCGCAACGTCAGAAAACGAGTTTATTATTAGCTTATGCATAGCGGAAATCGCCTGCTTTCGGCAAACAGTCTGTTGGGCAAAATCAGGATTGTGAACCGCAAAACGCGTCGAAGTGCGTCATTTCACGCATGACAGCGGAACTTTGCCGTGATGGCGTGGGCTTGATACGCAAAACGCCCGCCAAGCTGAAACTTGGCGGGCGTTTTTCTAGGGTCGCACGCGGCGGCCCGTGGCCTGCGATCAGGCCGATTTCGCGAGGTTGCGCAGTACGTAATGCAGAACGCCACCATGTTCGATGTATTCGATCTCGATCGCGGTATCGATGCGGCACTTGATCATGATCTCTTTGACCGAACCGTCTGCTATGGTGATCGTGCACGGCACTTCTTGCAGTGGCTTGATGGTGTCGAGACCGCTGATTGATACGGTTTCTTCGCCCGTCAGACCCAAGCTTTTGCGCGTGTCACCGTTGGTGAATTCGAACGGGATGACACCCATGCCAACAAGGTTAGACCGGTGAATACGTTCAAAGTTCTCTGCGATAACAGCTTTGACGCCCAGCAGAGCCGTACCCTTGGCCGCCCAATCACGTGACGAACCTGCACCGTATTGCTCGCCACCGAAGATCACCAGCGGCGTGCCGTTTTCCTGATGCGCCATCGCTGCATCAAAGATCGACGTCTGTTCGCCATCGGGGCCTTTGGTATAACCACCTTCGACGCCATCCAGCATCTCGTTCTTGATCCGGATGTTGGCAAAAGTGCCGCGCATCATGACTTCGTGGTTACCGCGACGGCTACCGTACGAGTTGAATTCACGTACAGGCACCTGACGTTCAACCAGATACTGACCCGCAGGTGTGGTTTCCTTGAAGGAACCAGCAGGCGAGATGTGGTCGGTTGTGATCATGTCACCCAGAACGGCCAGAACTTTGGCGTTTTCGATGTTTGTGATCACGCCTGGCTCTGGCGACATGCCCTGAAAGTAAGGCGGGTTCTGAACGTAGGTCGATTGCGGTGGCCAGTCGTAGGTCTTGGCGTCGGTGGTTTCGACGGACTGCCACTTTTCGTCGCCCTTGAAGACGTCGGCATATTTTTCCTGGAAGGCTTCGCGGGTCACGGTCTGCTCGACCAGATCAGCGACTTCCTTGGACGTTGGCCAGATGTCTTTCAGGTAGACGTCATTGCCGTCCTTGTCCTGCCCCAACGGGCTGTTGGCCAGATCGACGTTCATGTCACCGACCAGCGCGTAGGCCACAACCAGGGGAGGCGACGCCAGATAGTTGGCACGTACGTCAGGCGAAATCCGGCCTTCGAAGTTCCGGTTACCCGACAAGACCGACGTCCCGATCAGATCGTAATCGTTGATCGCCTTGCTGATCGGAGCCTCAAGCGGTCCGGAGTTCCCGATACAGGTGGTGCAACCATAGCCGACAAGGTTAAAACCGATCGCATCCAGATCCTCTTGGAGGTTTGCGGCCTCAAGGTAGGCGGACACCACTTGGCTACCGGGGGCGAGCGAAGTTTTAACCCAAGGCTTGCGGGTCAGACCCAAGGCGCGTGCCTTACGTGCAACCAGACCGGCACCGATCATCACATAAGGGTTGGAGGTGTTGGTGCAGGATGTAATCGACGCAATGACGATCGAGCCATCATGCAGTTGATAGTTGCCATCTTCGGTCTGGACGTAGCCACGTTTGTGGTTGCCTTCGTCCCCGGGAATGTCGCGGGGTTCAGGCTGGCCGCCCTCACCTTCCCAACGGATTTCCGAATTGGCAGAGGTGTCTTTACCCTCGCGCACGCCTTTGACGTATTCTGCAAATGCAGTGTGTGCTGAGGTGAGTGCGATGTAGTCTTGTGGACGCTTGGGCCCCGAGATCGCAGGTACGATGGTGCCCATATCCAGCGACAGCGTGTCAGTGTAGATAGGCGCATAGTTTTCGTCACGCCACATGCCGTTCTCTTTGGCATATGCCTCGACCAGCGCGATGCGGTCTTCGTCGCGGCCGGTTGTCCGCATGTAGCGCAGGGTTTCGGCATCGATCGGGAAGAAGCCACAGGTCGCGCCGTATTCGGGGGCCATGTTGGCGATCGTGGCACGGTCGGCCAGTGGCAGCGTATCAAGGCCAGCGCCGTAGAACTCGACGAATTTGCTCACTACGCCTTTTTCGCGCAGCATTTCGACGACTTTCAACACCAGATCGGTCCCGGTGGTGCCTTCCATCATGGCACCGGTCAGCTCAAAGCCGATAACTTCCGGAATCAGCATCGAAATCGGCTGACCCAGCATCGCGGCTTCGGCTTCGATACCGCCAACGCCCCAGCCAAGAACGGCCATACCGTTAACCATGGTGGTGTGGCTGTCGGTCCCGACGAGCGTGTCAGGATATGCGACTTCGACGCCGTCTTGGTCCGTGTCGGTCCAGACTGTTTGCGACAGATATTCTAGGTTCACCTGGTGGCAGATGCCGGTGCCGGGGGGAACGACGCGGAAGTTGTTAAACGCCTTCTGACCCCATTTCAGGAAGGTATAGCGTTCGATGTTGCGTTCATATTCGCGGTCGACGTTCATCTGGAACGCGCGTGGGTTGCCAAATTCGTCGATCATAACCGAGTGGTCAATAACCAGATCAACAGGGTTTAGCGGGTTGATCTTGTCGGCGTCGCCGCCCAAGGCCACCAGCCCGTCACGCATCGCAGCAAGGTCAACAACCGCGGGTACGCCGGTGAAATCTTGCATCAGCACGCGGGCGGGACGATACGCGATCTCGCGAGGGTTCTGGCCGCCCTTGGCACCCCATTCGGCGAATGCTTTGATGTCGTCGACGGTGACGGTTTTACCATCCTCGAAACGCAGCATGTTCTCAAGCACCACCTTTAGCGCGGCTGGCAAGTTCGAGAAATCACCCAGACCGGCTTCCTGCGCTGCAGGAATCGAATAATAAGCGATGGATTGGCTGCCCGCAGAAAGTGTTTTGCGGGTTTTGGCGGTGTCCTGGCCAACGATAATGGTCATGGATGGCTCCCTTTATGGGTTAAAAAAGGTCGGTGACTTGGGGTCTAAATGCCTTATTGCGCAGGTCGTTTCAACTGCAAACACGCGTTTCGGCCGCTTTTGTATACCGTTGTGTACTGGAGCATGGCATTTTTCACATCTGACCATAACGTTTCAGCGCCTCAACAAAGGTTGAGTGGTAATTGCAATACGCCCAGTCTACGAATTGAGCATCCAAACCGAAAGTACCCTGCGATGTCCCGCCTGCTCACGTCCCTCATTGTCACCAGCTTGCTGTCCGTCGCACCTGCTTTTGCACAAGACCGTCCTGTTGTGGTCGAACTCTTTACGTCGCAGGGATGCTCTTCCTGCCCGCCCGCGGACGAGATGTTTGCGGCGTTATCCGAACGGGAGGACGTGATCGCTCTGGCGTTTCATGTGGACTATTGGGATTACATTGGCTGGAAAGATCCCTTCGGTGCGCCTGCCCACGCTGAACGTCAACGCGCCTATGCGATGACAGGGGGACGCACATCTATCTATACGCCCGAGATGATTGTGAATGGCAAGACAGATGTTGTCGGAGCCAAGCCGGTTGAGCTGATGGAAGCCATCAATAAGCATAAGTCCGATGCCGCCCAAGTTGACCTGAGGATAGCACGTGACGGCGACACGCTGGAAATCAAAGCACAGACGCTGTCCGGCGCGGCGGGTCCATTTGACGTGTTTTTGCTGCGGTATCACCCCATCGCAGCGACGCAAATCAAACGCGGCGAAAATGCAGGCCATACGTTCGAGAACCGCAATATTGTCGCCGATTGGCAGGCCCTTGATCAATGGAACGGGCAGGCACCGCTGTCCCTCACGGCAACCGTCACCGGAGACATGCCGAGTGTTGTTCTGGTCCAGCGCAGCAATGCCGGAGCGATCGTCGCTGCAGCGCGCATCAGGTAATAGGCGCGAGACGCCGTTAGAATATCGACAAATTGGATCTACTTATCCCGATTGCGCCAGCGCCGATGTACCCAAAACCATTGCTCCGGATCCGCCTCTACACGCGCTGTGAGGCTGTCGTTCAAGGCTTGCGTCATCGTAGCCGCGTCGCTGTGCGGGACTGGAGCCTCAAGAACCGTCTCGAACGACACGCCATCCGGTTGGCGAATGCCGTAAAACGGGACCAGCAAAGCATCATAGCGTAGCGCAAGCTCGGCGGCAGAAAGCGCAGTATTTGCGGGAACACCCAGAAAATCCAGCATCGGCGCACCAAATACATGCTGATCGAACAACAGCACCAATTGCCCCCCTTCCTTTAGGTGACGCACAAAACCTGCGGTACCGCGGCGCCCTTGAGGAAAAACCGGCCCGCCGAATGCTTCCATCGTCTGGACGTAGTGCGCGTTGAAGTAGGGGTTTTTCATATTTCGATAGAGGCCGCCAACGTCATACCCCCGCGCCACAAGACACGCGCGCGTCGCCTCGTAGTTACCGTAGTGTCCGGTCACGAGAATGACGGGCTTG
Source organism: Sulfitobacter litoralis (assembly GCF_900103185.1). Taxonomy (GTDB): domain Bacteria; phylum Pseudomonadota; class Alphaproteobacteria; order Rhodobacterales; family Rhodobacteraceae; genus Sulfitobacter; species Sulfitobacter litoralis. Next base: position 109,292 of record NZ_FNJD01000005.1, on the reverse strand, counting down.
CCGCTTTTAGCGGCCGCTTCTAGCGCAATGACGCCTGGCCCAATCGGTGTGTTTTTCGCCATGCGTTTAGGAAAGTCATGCGCAGAGTAGTTTTCTATGAAGCTGCGCCCGACATTATTCAGACATTTTGAAGCAATCTCTTGACGTCTCTCTTTGGGCATTTGCGGCCAGATCATGGCTAGGTTTTCTAGCGCGCGCGCCCTATATCCCGCCACCGGCCCGATAACCCGCTGAACAACCCAACCAACGAAAGCCAACCGCGCCTCATAGGGCAGCAACAATGCTAAACGGATAACACCGACTATAAACGCATTGGTTACGTAGTGAGCAATGCGTCGTTGAAGCGGAACATATGAAGCGTATTTAGGACTGGCCATGCGCGTCTGCCTGCAAGGAAAAGCGCCCCAAAGGGGCGGGGCCTGCCGTTCATACCGTGCAGGGCACCGCGCAACAAGCGAGTTTCACCCGGCAGGCAATGCAAAGCTGGGTGGAAAGCGATTTCAATAGCTGAATGTCTGACCGGTAGAGATAGCTGTGCGCAAGGAGGCTTCGGCCCACGTCCCTGCCCCGCCATGCGCACGAATAGCACGCAGCTCAGTCAGCGCGGCGGGGATATTCCCTTGCTCAACCAGCGCCTGCCCAAGATAGGACCGTGCAAGAATGTTCGCAGGATTGGCTTCAATAGCGCGTGCGTAAAATGTCATGCTACCCGATAGATCGCCCATCTTGCGGGTGGTGAAACCCATATAGGTAAGACGCCGGTCGTCATATTCTGGCATAGCGGCAAGCACGACTTGCGCGTCCTCATAGGCCCCGGCATAGGCCAGTACACGTACAGCTTGATATCGGTCGTCCGGCGTCAGGCGACTGTCTTTTGCATCGACGCACGTTTTGGATTTCTTTTCATACACCTGCCCATCTTCACATTTCACGACAGGCTTTGGCGGAGACGTATTACCGGAGCCCGCCGCAAAGGCTGCAATCGGCAACACCAATGACAGGATGGACGCAAACATAACACGCATACTCAAACGCTCCTGAACTAATCACACCGCAGATGGTAGCCGATCTGGACCACAGGTAAAGTATTAGCTTCAAGCGTAGCGTCACGATAGCGAGAGCGATAGGGCTAAAGTGTGCACCCTTTTAATCAAAAAAATCTGCATCGCATTAGCGATGCAGATTTTGAAGTCGGCGATTGATCAGTCTTTGAAAACGCGCTTAAAAATCGTGTCGACATGCTTCGTATGGTAGCCGAGGTCGAACTTTTCTTCGATTTCCTCAGCACTTAGCGCAGCCAAAACCTCGCCATCCGCCAACAACTCGGTTTTGAAGTCCTTTCCGTCCTCCCAAACCTTCATCGCGTTACGCTGCACGAGCTTATAGCTGTCTTCGCGACTAACGCCGGCCTGCGTCAGAGCAAGCAAAACTCGTTGAGACATCACCAAACCGCTGAATTTGTTCATGTTGGCCAGCATGTTATCGGGATAGATCAGCATATTGTCGATCACGCCGGTCAAACGGTGAAGTGCGAAGTCGAGTGTTATCGTAGTGTCCGGCCCGATCGCCCGCTCTACGCTGGAATGCGAAATATCGCGCTCGTGCCACATGGTAACGTTTTCCATCGCAGGAATTACGGCCATGCGGATCGTGCGGGCCAGACCCGTCAGATTCTCGGTCAACACAGGGTTCTTCTTATGCGGCATGGCAGAGGAGCCCTTCTGCCCCGCCGAAAAGAACTCCGCCCCTTCAAGGACTTCGGTACGCTGCATGTGGCGCACTTCGGTCGCGACGTTTTCAATCGAGCTGGCGATCACGCCGAGGGCGGCAAAGAACGCGGCATGGCGGTCGCGAGGGATAATCTGCGTGCTCACCGGCTCGGGCGCCAGGCCGAGCTTTTCGCACACATGCTCTTCAACACGCGGATCGATATTCGCGAATGTGCCAACCGCGCCCGAGATGGCACCGGTCGCGATCTCGGATCGGGCCGTTTTCAGGCGCGTCAGGTTGCGGTCCATCTCTGCATAGAATCGCGCAAAGGTAAGGCCCATCGTCGTTGGTTCGGCGTGGATACCATGGCTCCGCCCGACGCGCAGTGTATTCTTATGTTCCATGGCACGGCGTTTCAGCGCGGCCAGCAGCAACCCCATGTCATCAATCAGAATATCGGCGGCACGGGTTAATTGTACGTTAAAGCAAGTATCCAAAACGTCAGAAGAGGTCATCCCCTGGTGCACGAACCGCGCCTCGTCGCTGCCTACATGCTCTGCCAAATGGGTCAGAAATGCGATAACGTCGTGTTTTGTAACGGCTTCGATCTCGTCAATCCGCGCCACATCAAATTCGACATCTTTGGCTTTCCAGACTGCTTCAGCGTTTTCGCGCGGGATCACCCCAAGGTCAGCCATGGCATCACAGGCATGCGCCTCGATCTCGTACCAGATGCGGAACTTGGCTTCAGGGGACCAGATCGCAACCATCTCGGGGCGGGAATAACGGGGAATCATGTGGTGATACCTTTGTTTTGGGGTGTTTTGATGTAGCCGCGGGATAGACCGCGGGGGGGTAAAGAACAAGTCTGAACCCCTGTGACGCCATTTCTAGATCAAAAGCGCGCCTTGACCATAGGCGCCTCCGGCGGGAGTTTACCGGCAAAATGAAGAAGCGGTCAGATTATCGCTTTCCGGGCTGGCAGTTTTTGTCGCGGCGGGCAAAGGTCCCGTAAATTGAAAGAACTGTACCATTAGGGAATCGTTAAGAAATGTCTGATACGTCTCGTTTAAGCCCCGCTACAATCGCTGCCCAAGCGGCGGGTGCCATTGATGTTCAAACCGGCGGTGTCGTCCCAGCACTGCCAATGGCCACGACATATCTGCGGGACGCAGCATACCAGCCGCTACGTCCGGATAATATCTACCTGCGCGATCAGAGTGATATTGTGCGCGTCGCGGAGAACGTACTGGCACAGTTAGAAGGGGCAAAGGAAACCCTTTTGTTTCCATCAGGTATGGCAGCGCTGGCGGCTGCGTTTCGGACGGTGCCTAATGGTGGCCGCGTATTGGTACAAAGCCAGATCTATTGGGGCACAACAAAATGGATACGCGACTTCTGCACCCGCCGTGACATTGAAGTACGCGAGGTCGAAGCCTCAGATACTGTTGCATTTACACAGACTTGCGCGAGCTTCAAGCCAACACTCGCATTGATTGAGACGCCGTCGAATCCTTGGCTTCGTGTGGTTGACATACAGGCTGCCGCTGATGGGGTTCACGCCGTCGGCGGGTTGCTTGTGGTTGATAGCACCGCCGCAACGCCAGTATTGCAACAGCCGCTGCGCCACGGCGCTGACATCGTAATGCACTCGGCCACCAAAGGGATCAACGGACACTCGGACGTATTGGCTGGCGTATTAGCAACCAATAACGTGACCGGGCGCGTATGGGAGGATATTAAGATCGACCGTCATGATGCCGGCGCGGTCATCGGCCCATTCGAAGCATGGCTTCTGGTCCGGGGCATGCGTACGCTCCCCCTTCGCGTTAGAGAGATGTCTTCCAATGCGGCGAAATTAGCCGCGTTCCTGCAGGATCATCCGAAAATCGAAACCGTATTGTATCCAGGCCTTCCATCCCATAATGGCTATGAGCTGGCGCAAACTCAAATGACCGGCGGATTTGGTTCGCTTTTATCGTGTGTGGTCAAAGGTGGTGCAGAGGCCGCGCTTACGGTCATCAGCAAGCTAACTGTCTTTCACCGGGCAACCTCGCTCGGTGGTGTAGAAAGCCTGGTCGAGCATCGCCACACAATCGAGCCACACACCGGGATACCAGAGGGATTGCTACGACTGTCGGTCGGTATCGAAAGCATTGATGACCTGAGAAACGACTTGGTGCAAGCGTTTGACACATAAGGACAATTCGGGTCGTCCGCGTCCCGGAAGTTTTCGTCTGTGGTGAATATGATGGAAAATCAAACCAGTGGTGCGGTCGGAGAGACTCGAACTCTCACGGGTGTTACCCCACAGCGACCTCAACGCTGCGCGTCTACCATTCCGCCACGACCGCACGCCATGGTTTGTGGGGATCGTTTAGACAAAGTTTTTCGCAAAGTGAAGAGCTAAAATGCGCTGGCTTAAGGGCTTGTTCAGATTCATGTGTTTTACCATTCAATTAGGCAGCACGACTTGAAAATCAGCGCGAGGGCGTAAACTTAAGGGAGGATATGAAACAAGGAAGAGATATGACCCAAGCGAGCGCAACCACCCCTGCCCTTCAGATCGATATCGTCTCTGATGTCATGTGTCCTTGGTGTATTGTCGGCTACCGTCAGCTAGAACAGGCGTTAGCTGCCTTGAACATCGGTGCTTTCATCCGTTGGCATCCGTTCGAGCTGAACCCGCAAATGGGCCCAGAGGGTCAAAACCTGACGGAGCATATTGCCGAGAAATATGGTGCATCGCCCGAGCAGTCCGCTCAGAATCGTGCCCATCTTATTCAAATCGGCACTGAACTTGAGATTGATTTTCAATTTGATACGGAGAGCCGCATCGTCAATAGTTTTGCCGCCCACCAATTGCTGGATTGGGCACAAGATCAAAACCTTCAGCATCCACTGAAGCTCGCTCTGTTCGAAGCACATTTCACCGCAGGCTTGGATGTCTCTGACCCTGCAGTGCTTGTCGACGTTGCAGCTCAGGTTGGACTGGACCGTGATGAAGCGCGGCAGGTTCTGGAGGACAAGAGCCACGTTGAACGCGTTCGCGAGCGGCAATCGGTCTGGACATCACAGGGTATCTCAGGCGTCCCGTCGATGATTTTCGCCGGAAAATACTTGGTTACCGGTGCGCAGGGTGTCGATAACTATGTGCAAATTCTAGAAAAGGTTGTTCAAGAAATGAGTGCCGCATAATGAGCGCACGGCCATCCCTTCATAGCCGGTGCATTTAGAATGGTTGAATGGATCACATCCAACGAGCTTGTTGATTTCCGCGAAGCTGAAGCGTGGATGGAGGAACGCGCCTCCCTTATCGCCGCGAATCGCGCTGACGAGTGCATCTGGCTCGTAGAGCACCCCCCGTTATATTCAGCCGGCACTTCTGCCAAGATTGAAGACCTGACCGATCCAACACGGTTTCCGGTATTTGAAACAAGGCGCGGCGGACAGTACACCTACCACGGCCCAGGCCAACGCGTTGTCTACGTAATGCTAGATGTGGGTAAGCGCGGCCGAGACGTGAGACGTTTTGTACAAGACCTTGAAAGCTGGGTCATCGAAACGCTTAAAAGCTTTACTGTCAGCGGAGAAATCAAAGAAGGGCGTGTCGGCGTCTGGGTAGAGCGCCACGATAACCCCCTGAGTTCGACCGGGGATGTTCGTGAAGACAAAATTGCAGCGATTGGCATTCGGTTACGAAAATGGATCAGTTTTCACGGAATCAGTATAAATGTTGATCCAAATCTCGCGCATTTTTCAGGAATTGTTCCATGCGGCATTCAACAACACGGTGTGACATCACTCGTTGATCTCGGACTTCCGGTTGCAATGGAAGACGTTGACATCGCGCTGAAAAAGCAGTTCGCCAGCATCTTTCCCGATCTAGCCTGACCTAACTTTGGAGATACTGGGCTCCTTTTTGGGTTTTTCCAAGCCATAGCTGGGGACGTGAAATTCTCCCAACGTTCAACCTTCCTTCATTACTACAATGTATGTCTCTGATAATAATACCCAGCTTGAGGCAAATGCACACTCTCCGAACCACGTGCGCAGATCCATATGCCCCAGTGATACCATCAATAGATCAGTCTTTTTTCCTGCCCTGCGTCAAACGCGGCCATTGCCCATACTGACAAGCCGCACTAGAACGATCTTTAATTCAATGCGCGTTCCCTGCCGGAGCGTGAGTTGACAACCCAATCTCAGGAGGCACCGCATGGCAGACGCAGCCATTCACGGGCAAGACCATCACGACGAGCGCGGTTTTTTCACGCGCTGGTTCATGTCCACAAACCACAAAGACATCGGGCTTTTGTACCTGATCGTTTCAGCCCTCGTTGGCTTTATCTCAGTTTGCTTCACCATATATATGCGCTTGGAGCTTATGCACCCAGGGGTGCAGTATATGTGTATGGAAGGCGCGCGGTTTATCGCTGATAGCGCTGCGACCTGTACGCCAAACGGGCACCTCTGGAACGTGTTGATCACGGCGCACGGCATCTTGATGATGTTCTTTGTCGTCATTCCAGCTTTGTTCGGTGGTTTCGGTAACTACCTGATGCCATTGCAAATTGGTGCACCGGACATGGCGTTCCCGCGGATGAACAACCTGTCTTTCTGGCTCTATGTCGGCGGCACAACCCTCGCGGTGTGTTCGGTATTGACGCCAGGTGGCAGCGGTCAGCTTGGATCTGGCGTGGGCTGGGTTCTGTACCCACCACTGTCTGTTCGTGAAGGCGGTATGTCGATGGATTTCGCGATCTTCGCTGTCCACGTATCGGGCGCGTCTTCAATTCTTGGTGCCATTAACATGATCACAACCTTCTTGAATATGCGTGCCCCCGGCATGACTCTGTTCAAGGTGCCGTTGTTCAGCTGGTCGATCTTTGTAACAAGCTGGCTCATTCTGCTATCCCTGCCCGTTCTAGCCGGTGCCATCACCATGCTGCTCATGGACCGCAACTTCGGTTTCGCGTTCTTTGATCCCGCCGGCGGTGGCGATCCGGTTCTGTACCAGCACATCCTGTGGTTTTTCGGTCACCCCGAAGTGTATATCATCATCCTTCCAGGGTTCGGCATTATCAGTCACGTCATCGCAACCTTTAGCCGCAAGCCTATTTTCGGCTATCTTCCAATGGTTTGGGCGATCATTGCAATTGGCGCACTCGGCTTCGTCGTCTGGGCACACCACATGTACACCGTTGGCCTGTCCCTGAACCAACAAGCCTATTTCATGCTGGCAACAATGGTCATCGCTGTGCCGACCGGCGTTAAAGTCTTCAGCTGGATCGCAACCATGTGGGGCGGATCGGTTGAGTTCAAGACGCCTATGCTGTGGGCTTTCGGGTTCCTGTTCCTTTTCACCGTTGGCGGTGTGACAGGTATCGTCCTCTCCCAAGCAGCGGTCGACCGCTATTACCACGACACATACTATGTGGTTGCACACTTCCACTATGTCATGAGCCTGGGTGCCGTCTTCGCGATCTTTGCTGGTATCTATTTCTACCTGCCTAAGTTTACTGGTCGCATGTATCCAGAATGGGCTGGCAAGCTTCACTTCTGGGCGATGTTTATCGGTGCAAACCTTACCTTCTTCCCACAGCACTTCTTGGGCCGCCAAGGTATGCCGCGTCGTTACATCGATTATCCTGAAGCATTCGCTTACTGGAACCTTTGGTCCTCGATTGGCGCGTTTCTCAGCTTTGCATCTTTCATATTCTTCTTCGGTGTTATGTTCTACACCCTGACTCGTGGCGCACGCAGCCCTGCTGCCAACCCATGGAATGAATATGCGGATACGCTTGAATGGACGCTACCAAGCCCACCACCAGAGCATACCTTCGAAATTCTTCCCAAACAGGACGAATGGGATAAGCAACCCAGCCATTAATTGGCACCTATAAGCGAAAGGCTCCAACGGCGGTTGGGGCCTTTTTTTTTGATCAATGCTTGGCGCCCCTCAGCGACAAAAAAACAATCATCAGATGTAGTTACGCCCCGGATGCCCGAGAATTATCGCTCAAGATATATCTGTGAAAGCTTCGCTAAATTAATTTTAAAAAAACTCATTTTTCTGCTTGCGGCTCACCGCTGCTATAGGTATTCCAAGCCTTACCAGATGATGCGGGCGTAGCTCAGGGGTAGAGCATAACCTTGCCAAGGTTAGGGTCGGGCGTTCGAATCGCCTCGCCCGCTCCATCTGGGTTACTGCTTACCCAGCAGTACAGCAAGGTCACCCTCGGGTGGCCTTTTACTGTTTGGGTTAACCTCAAAAAAACACTGCCGCTTTGGGCTGAATTGCCGGAACATCGACCCGACTTTTTCAGCTATAGACGCCTCCTTCCTTAAATCTTCTTTAGTCATTCATATTTCAACGGTAGTCTATTAAATGGAGGACCTGAAATGCTTCGGCTAAAATGCAAGCCCGCGGGCACCAGATTCAAATGTACATAGCGCCGACCCTGCCGCCTCCTTTAGTTCGGCTGTTTAGAAGCTTAGAAAACGACGAATCTATCGCAAGCGGCTGAAGCCGACGCGCTACTTCTACGCCCCCCCTAGCCCGAAATTGATCCGATAGGCCACGCAACCGAGGATTTGACAGCAAAGTCACTGAAGCTATTCCCAATCAAATCTTGGAGCGTTTGACGGGCAGCGCAAAATGCCGCGGATAACATTAGTAGAACAATGGGGCTCTGAAAGAGTTTTTCAGCTGGGATACCTATTCCTAGGCATTACGTTATGCCGCACGGGATCACGCCCTAGCGGGTACACCTAACGCGATTTATCACAGTAAAGAAATCGTTGAGCGCGCCGACAGTGCCTCACGCTCCAACTGCTCGATGGCGCGTATGTGCCACTCTAGGCCTGTTTGGCCATGGGCTGCAGCGTCGGCTAGATTATTTTGCGCCAGCTTGGCCTGTTTTGAGGATAAGGTTAGCGCCTCGGCAAGTTCCGCCCTACGGGTGCGAATAGATGCCACTTGCGCGCTGTATTCGCCCTGCGACAGTTCGCCTAAAGACCTACGCTGTGCCAGTGTCGCGACGGTCTTTTCTTGTCGTGAAAGCAACTGCGGTAGATTGGTCGTGATTTGATCCAACTTCTCGTTCGAGCTACGGATGCCACGCACGAGTTCATTGGGTGATACCAACTCCATGCGTCGAGCGACTTCGCGCTTTCCCGCCAGGTTCCCGCTAACCGCGCCGACTACGCCACCGGCCGTAGCAGCCCGTATACATCCTGACGCGTTAGCCGTGGCAAGTACGAAAATGCCGCACCCCATCGCGGCGCCAATTGCTGCATGCTTCACGGTAGAGCTGCGCACAATATCGCGCATCAAGGCTTCAAGTGCTGCGGTCTGTTCGAGCATTGCAGCATCGCTCTCATGAGTTTCCTGAAAGCTCATGGCCGTACCTGGGGTCCCTATTTGCCCCCCAAAACCTACTGTGGACGAGGCACACCCTGAAATCAGAGCGACAATTGCAAGTGAAACTGGCAGGGCAGTAATTTTCATGAGATGTATCCGATAGGCTAGGTATTTTCCTATCATTGGACCAAAAATAAGCCGATTTTACGGCAACTATTCTGCAATGTTTTTCCGATTGCAAAAGATATCTATTCACCTTTTCTGATCAAAAGCGCATATTTCCCGCACAAGGCGAAATTTGCAAAAAGTCATATTGTTGCCGGTTTTGTTTACTAACGTTAAGGGAGTTTGACGTAGGTTGCTTCGAAACGTCGATGCAATTCTCGGAAGGAGACCAATGTGAAAATTTTAGCCGTTGATGACGATCCATTCATCCTTGAGCTTCTTCCTGCAATGTTTGAACAGGCGGACTTGAACGATCTGCACACAGCCCCTTCAGGCCCAGCAGCACTCGAGATGATCGATGCTGCAAAAGTGCCATTTGACTGCCTTTTGTTAGACGTTGATATGCCTGAAATGGACGGCATTGAGCTTTGCGGCAGGATACGAACCCTTCCAGGATATGAAAATAAGCCGATCTTGATGCTGACAGCGAAGACTGATTCCATTTCGATCGAAAAAGCCTTTGCCGCAGGTGCAAACGACTACATCGCAAAGCCTTTCAACCTTAAAGATATCTATAACAGGATTCGTGTGGCAGAGCGTTTGCTGGTTTCCTCAAAAACGATAAAACGCATTGATGCCAGCGACTTATCAGAAGTCGATACGCTGACTCCACCGGATATAAAACTCGCCGATAAACTCTATCTGGCGAATGTGGGCCGGCTTATTCTATCGTTTTCACTTGGCAATTACATCACCCAGCTTGAACGCAGTGAATTGGACAAATATCAGGTATTTTGCGTCTCTATTGATGATGCTGAGCGCCTGTTCGACCAAATATCCCGCCATGACTACGTCCATATTTTAACCAGCCTGGCCGAGACGTTGTCTGACCTTATCACCTGTCCTCATCTGCTCATGTCGTACGAAGGCAACGGTGCATTTCTGTGTATTACGCGCGATCCGAACTTGCCTGAATGGAACCGGATGGAAACAGGGTTACAGGCGAAAATGGACGCATTGAGTTTGGCCCAAGGTGACGCCAACGGTAAATCCATCAGCCTGTCAGTCGGCACCCCCATCCCACCGAATGCGAACCGAACTCAGCGGGTCAAAAAGACCTTTGAACGGGCGCTGTCGCGCGCCGAATCGCGCTATGCAACGAAATGCGCAGCGGCTTAAGGTTCAGTTGATCGGGAACTGAACCAAACAATGCGCGGCATGCTTGCGATAGTCTTCGAGCGTCTGATCGATCGTGCGACGGTCGCGCAAAATGGTCATGGCCGTCTTTTTCTGCCCGCGCGTTCCGCTCACATGCCTTTCTAGGATCAGAACGGTGACGCCGAGCATAACTGTCTTTTCGTGCTCACCGATCATCTCTGCCCGGGCCAATGTGACCGCCGTATGGGCAATCATATTTGCGCAACGCAAGGCTGCAGCTTCCTCGCCCTCATAGGTAAGGGCCAGCACGGCACCGGACAATACAGACCAGACGACAGCAGTCGAGATCAGAAGCTTCAAAACGCTTTGAACGTCATCGTCGTGAGCGAGCGTTCGATACCGTCGATGTCCAGAAGGTTATCATTGATATAGACGCCGATGTCTTTGCCCGACGGAATGTATAGCTTCATCAAAAGATCAAAATCGCCAGATGTTGAATATAGCTCGGAGTGTATTTCCCGCAGTGCGACCTCTTCGGCAACGCGATAGGTTGTGCCCGGCCGACACCGAATCTGAATGAACACGCAGGTGGACATGGGGAGACTTTCGACTATTTGCGACAGGCCCAAGCTGACATAAGGCGGGTATCGCCGCAATCGCTGATTAACCCAGACCTGACGAAAGACGCTTAGACTTGGCGCGACGGTTTGCACTGCTATAAGATACCGAAAGACAAGGATACTCACGTGCGCAAGACCACCATCAATCGCTCCACTGCTGAAACCGAAATCAGTGTCGAGATTAACCTAGACGGAACGGGTTCCTATGCCAATGAAACCGGAATTGGTTTCTTTGACCATATGCTCGACCAACTGGCACGCCATTCGTTGATCGACATGAAAATCTCCGCGAAAGGTGATTTGCATATTGATGACCACCACACAGTGGAAGATGTGGGGATCACACTCGGGCAGGCCCTTAGCACTGCCCTTGGCGATAAGCGCGGAATTCGTCGGTACGGTGCTTGTCTGTTGCCAATGGATGACGCGTTGATCCGCACGGCGCTGGACCTTTCAGCGCGTCCCTTTCTGATCTGGAACGTTGATCTGCCCACCGCGAAAATTGGTAATTTTGATACCGAACTGGTACGTGAATTCTTCCAAGCACTCAGCACCCATGGCGGCATCACGCTCCACATCGACATGCTGCACGGCATTAATAGCCATCACATCGCAGAGGCTGTATTCAAGTCCGTTGCCCGCGCTTTGCGCGACGCAGTTGAGACGGATCCGCGTAAAGCGACCGATATACCATCTACCAAAGGTGCGCTTTGACGATGTTAACAGCTATTATTGACTACGAGTCGGGCAACCTTCACTCGGCTCACAAAGCCTTCCAACGGATGGCGCGGGAATGTGATGCAGGTGATGTTATCGTTACCGCGGATGCCGATGTTGTTGCCCGCGCTGACCGTATTGTGCTGCCGGGTGATGGTGCGTTTCCGTCGTGCATGGCAACTTTAAAGGGTCAAAGCGGGATCTATGCCGCTATGATCGAAGCGGCCGTAGAGAAGGGGCGGCCTTTCCTCGGCATTTGTGTCGGCATGCAGTTGATGGCATCCATGGGCCGCGAATATGAGGATACGGCAGGGCTCGATTGGATTGAAGGTGAAGTGACTAAAATCACGCCGCGCGACCCTGCTTTAAAGGTGCCGCACATGGGCTGGAATGATTTGATCATCGACCACCCCCACCCTGTTTTTGATGGTATAAAGACTGGCGATCATACCTATTTTGTACATAGTTATCATATGGACGTGCGTCATAATTCAGAACGTCTGGCCCATGTCGATTACGCAGGCGACGTCACCGCAGTCATTGGTCGCGACACCATGATCGGCATGCAATTCCATCCTGAAAAGAGCCAGACGACCGGTCTTCGCATGATCGCAAATTTCTTGAACTGGCGCCCCTAACAACGGGGATGCCTTCTATCGGAGGCGCGTCCAGATCATCTCGTTGCACGCATCGCCGATACAGGTCTGTAGCCGCATTGCATTGCCATGGACGAGCATCGTCGCCTTGCGCATTTCCGAGGCAGAGGTTCCCAGCAATGTGCCGACATAGCTGCCATCAGGCTGCGGTTTCATATCCCAGAATACCCGCTTACCAACCGCGGTCGAGCGTTTGTCATATCCACGCCGGTCTTTGGCACGTTCAACTGTCCCACACAGCGCTGGCCCACAGGGCTTTGCGCGTACATGAACGACTAATCCGTTAACATCCGGTGTGGATTTCCAAACACCTTCGACGACATCAGCAAAAACAGTGGTCGAAGAAACTGCAAAAATAGCAGCACAGTAAATATATTTTAATAAAAACATCGTATCACTCCCCCAAGCGACACATGCCTTACAGCTTTTTAGCAACGCACCAAAAAACCAAGGCGCGAGTGCATCCTACACCCGCGCCCCGATTCGTGCAAATTTAGCTAGATTACAGTACGCCCAATGGGTTATTTAATCCGCTGCCAATCCTGCTTAGAGCATAACAATCCGCCAGCTACACAGCCGGAAAGCTTTAGGCTGTTGCCCGCGACCGCCATCTTGCCGATGTATATTTTATTATTTGAAGGCCGCCAGACTTTGCCGGCGTATTTACCGCTACCGTCGGGCTTCATGTCGATAACCAGCTGCTTGCCAATATTCTCGGATTTGTACTCTCCAGACGCATTGAACGTCCGCTGGATCGTCCCGCAAACCGCGCTACCACACGGGACCATCTTGACATGTGCATATGCCCCGTCATCCGGTTGAGTCTGCCAAACGCCGACCGCTGGATCCGCTGCCATCGCCGCGCCTGCAAATCCCAAGCTTGCAATTGCCGCAAAAATTGTCATTTTCATCATATATCCTCCCGATATGACCGTAAATTGAAGCGATTATGACGATTCAGGCAAGCTTGACGTAGGGGACACCTCTGTTGCGTTGCAATAGAGCGCGCAGCATGGCAATTGAAGCCAACTCCCCCAAAGCCAAGGGCAACGCTATGATCCTCTACCCCGCTATCGACCTCAAAGATGGGCAAGCCGTGCGTCTTGTGCACGGCGACATGGAAAAATCTACTGTTTTCAACGATGACCCCGCGGCTCAGGCACAGTCGTTTGTGGATGCTGGTTGCACTTGGCTTCATCTTGTGGACCTGAACGGCGCTTTCGCTGGCACGCCGGTTAATGCTGCTCCAGTCGAAGCCATATTAAAATCCTGCAAGGTTCCCGCCCAGCTTGGCGGTGGAATCCGCGATATGGCGACCATCGAAGCTTGGTTGGATAAAGGCCTAGCACGCGTGATTTTAGGTACTGTAGCTGTCGAAAATCCCGTACTGGTACGCGAAGCGGCCCGCGCCTTTCCCGGCAAGGTTGCCGTTGGTATTGATGCGAGAAACGGTCGCGTGGCGACGAAAGGTTGGGCTGAAGAAACCGATGTAATGGTTACAGATCTCGCTAAATCGTTCGAAGATGCTGGCGTCGCGGCGATTATTTATACGGACATCATGCGGGATGGTGCCATGGGAGGCCCTAATATCGATGCGACCGCCGCATTGGCCCGCGCTGTAAACATTCCCGTCATCGCCTCCGGCGGCGTAAGCTCTCTTGCGGATCTTCAAGCGCTGAAAAAAACCGGCGTGATTTCCGGTGCCATTTCCGGCCGGGCGCTTTATGATGGTGCAATCAACCTAACCGAAGCATTGAAGGCGCTTGCCTAAGCTTCCAACTGGTTTCAAATTCTCGGGTGGTTTGTGGTGGGCGGACAGCCGTCCAACCGCTTTCGCCCGCCCCCGTCGCGAGAAAGATCACATGCTAAAGACCCGTATCATTCCTTGCCTTGATGTCGCTGATGGTCGCGTTGTCAAAGGCGTTAATTTCGTTGGTCTTCGCGATGCAGGTGATCCCGTGGACGCAGCAATCGCGTATGACGCCGCGGGGGCCGATGAACTTTGCTTTCTTGATATTCATGCAACTCACGAAAACCGCGGCACAATGTTCGATCTCGTGACGCGTACTGCCGAACACTGCTACATCCCGCTAACAGTTGGCGGTGGTGTCCGCGCTGTCGCAGATGTGCGTGCGCTGCTCTTAGCAGGGGCCGACAAAGTCAGCTTTAATTCTGCCGCAGTGGCCGACCCGGATGTCATTGCGCATGCTGCCGATCAGTTTGGCAGTCAATGTATCGTATGCGCGATCGATGCGAAAACTGTCGCTCCCGGAAAGTGGGAAATATTTACCCATGGCGGTCGCAGGGCCACGGGCATCGATGCCGTTGAGTTTGCAAGGACCGTCGCAGAAAAAGGTGCGGGAGAGATTCTTCTTACCTCCATGGACCGAGACGGTACCAAGCAAGGATTTAATATTCCGTTGACGCGAGCCATCTCAGATGCAGTTTCAGTTCCGGTGATCGCTTCCGGCGGGGTGGGTACATTGGATCATCTGGTTGATGGCGTAACCAAGGGCGGCGCTTCTGCAGTCCTTGCAGCATCAATTTTTCACTTCGGCGAGTTCACAGTCGCTCAGGCTAAACAACATATGTCCGACGCCGGTATTCCTATGAGGCTCTCATGATGCTCGAAGATTTATTTGCGACGATCCAGTCTCGAAAGCATTCGGATCCCACAAGCAGCTGGACCGCCCAATTGCTCGCCAAAGGGCCCGAGAAGTGCGCCGAAAAGTTCGGCGAAGAGGCCGTCGAAGCAATTATCGAAGCCGTTAAGAATGACAAAGCAAAGCTGACTTCAGAGGCAGCGGATGTACTGTATCACCTCCTCGTTATGCTCGCGTCGCGAGATGTGGCGCTGTCTGACGTATTCGCCGAACTGACCCGCCGCCAACACCAAAGTGGTCTGGCTGAAAAGGACTCTCGCTGACGCGCACGAAACTTGATGATGTAGGGCCGCTACATTATGTCATCACGGCCTAAGGCAATCTTTTTGATAGCAACGAGCACCGGCGAGCCTCAATTAAACAGCCTCTGAAACTCGATTTTCGGGCATCTATTCTGAATCACAGCTACACCCTTTGCTTCAGCTTTCGCCGCAGCGACAGGATGCTGAACCCCAATTTGCATCCAGATAGTGCCAAGATCTGGAAATACCTCCAATGCTTCATCGACAATCTCAGGAACCGCTTCGGACCGTCGGAATATATCGACCATATCGACTTGCCCTACTATGTCTGACATTCCTGCCAAGACAGTCGTATCAAATAGTGTCAGTCCCGCGTGCGCTGGATTGACCGGAATGATATCGTATCCCTTCGATATCAAATACTGCGCAACATAATTGCTTGGCCGCAACGGGGTCATTGAGGCCCCAACAACAGCAATGCGTTTGGTATTCTTAAAAATCTTCGTCAGCTGAGTATCTGTGTATGGCATAGGTCTTACTAAACTTTAAACGCCCACAAAAAAAGCGCCCTTCACGTCAAACGTGAGGGCGCAAGGTACGGAACGAGGGACAGTTAGGTGATCAGCAGGAGTTCCAGGCCTGCCGTCATGAAAAAACAAATAAGAATGATTTGCTTCATTCAAAGAGCTTCTGACATATCCGTGAACAAAGTATGAAGGCATCAGCCGTTTTTCGCCATGTACTACAGCAACGCCAAAAATTGATTTAAGCGCACTCTTCATAGTTGCCGCTCCAGCCGGGATTTTCGCAGTCCATGTTACCTATTTTTTTAACGTCCTTAGTTTTATGAAATGGTTATGGACGCGACCATAACGCGACTGCAATTAAGACATGCCAGCCTTGGTTTGTTTTGGCTGACAGGACGAGACAGGAGCCTAATACGTTGGAACTCGTTTTTTTTCGTAGAGTGGGAATCCATTTTGAGCGCAGGAAAGCTCATGCTATCCAGCGCTCAAAATTTGAGGCCGCTATTCTCCCGCAAGAACCGCAAGTGGCAATCTTGGTAAAGTATACCGCGAAACGCTTAGCTATGGTCGCGCGACGCATACAGCGCGATCGCAGCAGCGTTCGAGACATTTAGAGAGCCAAACCCGCCCGTGGCGTCGATGCGCACCAAGGCGTCCACCGTTTCTTTGGTTTTCTCGCGCAAACCCGGCCCCTCTGCCCCAAGAACAAGCGCAACGGGACGGTCTCGCTTCCCTTCGAGTGCGGATTCAACCGTTGCTTCGGCTTCGCCATCTAGCCCAAGAACGAGATACCCCATGGACTGCAGCTCTTTTATCGCGTCGGCCAAGTTCCGAACGCGCAAGTAGGGCTGTCGCTCAAGTGCCCCGCTCGCAGTTTTCGCGAGGGCACCGGTTTCGGGCGCTGCATGGTGGCGCATCCCAACGACGGCGGATGCGCCCAATACCTCTGCTGAACGCAGAATTGCGCCGACGTTATGGGGGTCTGTCACCCGATCAAGCAACAATACCCGCGGGGCCTCCGCACCAATGCAGACATCCTTCAGCGAGCCCCAGCTTAGTGGCTTTACTTCCAGCACGGCACCCTGATGGACCGAGCCTGGATCGAGCGGAGGACGGAATTTCCGGGGATCAACGACCTCAGGCTCAATGCCGGCTTTGACGATTGCCTCTTCCAACTTGATTTGCGCGTTGGGGGTCACCATCAATTTTATTTTTTCTCGCTTAGGGTTTTCTAGCGCATCACGCACCGCATGAAGCCCGAACAACCAAACTGTTTGGTTCGCATCCGCCTTCTTTTCCTGCTCTTTTTGTACAACCCACTTAGGTTTTTTCATCGCCGAACCTTCTATCTTTTATCCCAAGGTAAAATTCACTGCGATTTTCACAGGTTTTCGCCTTGACGCTAATACTGCCCGCTTGTAATCACGCCTTCACATCCGGTGCAATGCACAGGGTTAAAGTGGGCGACAGGCCGCAAGGTGTGGCAGGGGACTGTAACTCCCTCGCGGAGACGCACGCCTGGTTCGATTCCAGGGTCGCCCACCACTTTTTCCTCAGCTTATATCCTGAAGTATAGCGGCATATTCCTTTGATGCGTTGTACTGTAGCACGTATCTGTGACACACGTTAGCTATCGAGTTTGCTGTCGCAGAAATAGGGGGGTGCGCGTGGCCCAAGCTTCCGAACCGGATCAAGTATTCAATATTGCTATTGTCGGCCAACACGGGCGACTTGCGTATGAAGCGCTTCTTTTTGCTGCTTCGCTGCGTCACAATAGCCCTAATTTTAAGGGCAAACTTTATGTAATGGAACCGCAACCGGGTCCACTATGGTCCACTGACCCACGGATCAAGAACCCAGAGATAATTTCTGCGCTGCATCAACTCGGCGCAAATATTGTTCCCTTTGAAACGCGTCACTTCGGAGACGCCTATCCCTATGGCAACAAGATCGAAATGATCAGCGCACTTCCCGCCGCGGAGCCGTTTGTGTTCTTTGACACAGACACACTGCTTACAGGGGATCTCGCCTCTGTTCCGTTCAATTTTGAACGTCCGATGGCCTCTATGCGGCGCACCAACACGTGGCCCGTTCCTCAGCTTTACGGGCCCCAGTATGGGGGCCTGTGGAAGTCCCTTTATGATAAATTTGATCTAGATTTCGATAGCAGTCTCGACCACAGCCAACCCGATGATTACTGGCAGCGCTATCTATATTTTAACGCGGGATTCTTCTTCTACCGCTGCCCCCATGAATTTGGTGCAAAGTTTCTCGAATACGCTTTGGCAATTCGGGATGATCCGCCGACAGAGCTCTGCGCGCAGTCCTTTGACCCCTGGCTCGATCAGGTTGCTTTACCGCTAGTGATCCACGCGCTTGGGGGAGGACGAGACACTTTGCCAGATGGGATGATAGATGGCTCCGTCAGCTGCCACTATCGTTTTATCCCCCTGCTCTATGCGCGCGAACCAGATTATGTCGTTGATCTATTAGAAAAGATTGCGGCACCAAATAAGCTTAAAAAAGTTCTTAAAGGATCTGAGCCGATTAAACGGATGGTCTATAATGGACGCGGCCGTAAAGCACGGGCCCTATTTGACCAGACGAACCTTCCGCGCAAAGAACAAGCCATTCGGAATCGCCTGAAATCAAACGGCTATTGGCTTCGATGAGCTCAATCACAAGTTAACCCCACGCCATCCAGAAGCATCATAGCCGGTGTCCCTGCGACCTACGGCTTGTGCGCCTACATCGGTTCACCTAACCATATTGCAGACGATTTTAGGGAGAATACCGATGACAGATAGCAGCAATTATGGTTTCGATACCTTGCAGATACATGCAGGGGCCAAACCTGATCCGGCGACCGGTGCGCGACAGACGCCGATCTATCAAACGACAGCCTATGTGTTTCGAGATGCTGACCACGCAGCAGCATTGTTCAACTTGCAAGAGGTGGGGTTCATCTATTCCCGCCTGACGAACCCGACCGTGGCGGTCTTGCAAGAACGGATCGCGACGCTTGAGGGAGGCGTCGGGGCTGTTTGTTGCTCTTCAGGGCATGCAGCTCAGATCATGGCGCTATTTCCGCTCATGGGGCCGGGTAAGAATATCATTGCGTCGACCCGGCTGTATGGCGGCACGGTGACGCAGTTCAGCCAGACGATCAAACGTTTCGGCTGGTCCTGCAAGTTCGTGGATTTTGATGATATCGATGCCGTCAAAGACGCGGTTGACGACGATACACGCGCCATCTTTGGCGAGGCGATCGCGAACCCGGGCGGCTACATTATGGACGTACGGGCAATTGCAGACGTTGCAGACGATGCGGGGGTACCGCTGATCATCGATAACACAACGGCGACGCCATACCTGTGTCGTCCGATCGAACTTGGGGCGACGCTCGTGGTCCATTCTACGACCAAATACCTCACCGGCAACGGAACAGTTACTGGAGGCTGCATCGTCGACTCGGGCAAATTTGACTGGTCGGCGAATGACAAGTTCCCGTCGCTTAGCCAGCCCGAGCCAGCCTACCACGGGCTCAACTTCCACGAGACATTTGGTGGGCTGGCCTTTACCTTTCATGGCATTGCCATCGGGTTACGCGACCTTGGGATGACAATGAACCCCCAGGCTGCCCATTATACACTTATGGGCACTGAGACGTTGTCGTTACGGATGGAACGCCATGTTGAAAACGCACAGAAAATCGCGACTTGGCTCGAGAACGATGACCGGGTTGACTATGTCACCTATGCAGGGCTGCAATCATCTCCCTATTTCGAACGTGCGAAAAAAGTGTGCCCCAAAGGGGCCGGTGGTTTGTTCACCTTTGCTGTCAAAGGCGGGTACGATGCTTGCGTCAAACTGGTGAACGCGCTGGAAATCTTTAGCCACGTCGCCAACCTCGGTGACACGCGGTCGCTGATCATTCACTCCGCCTCGACCACGCACCGCCAATTGAGTGCTGAGCAGCAGGAAGCCGCGGGTGCCGGGGCAAATGTCGTGCGGTTGTCGATCGGGACAGAGGATGCGGCAGACCTGATCGCCGACCTTGATCAAGCCTTGTCCATAGCAACCGCTTAACCACAAAAAACCCCGCCAAAGCGTAATGCTGGCGGGGTTTGCCTTAACCAAAGCACCCTAGGGTACGCGCTTGATCTATCTCACACGGTTAGTCTGCACCGGCGATTTCAAACTGCAATGACACCTGCGCGCTAACGTCGACCTCACCGGTTTCGATGGGCATATCCATGCTTTTCATCTGCGCGCTGCGCATCTCCATTGGACGGAAACCTTGGCTGGTTTCCGACATGCTCACCACTTTGCCAAGTTTAACCCCGGCGGCATCGGCAAGCTGCTGCGCCCGCGCCATAGCATCTGAAACGGCATCTTTACGAGCCTGCTCCAGCGCGGCTTGGTTATCCTGCAACCCGAATTGCAAACCATTAAAGTCATTCGCACCTTCGGCCACCACGGCATCCAACAGCTGCCCCAGTTTACTAAGATCGCGCACTGTCACACTCACCGTGTTCCCCGCTTCATACCCCGAGACTTGTACCGGCGTCGTGTCGTTGCGAGACCCATTATCGTAGACTGGACGCAGGTAGAGCCCGCTTGTCCGACGGTCGAGGCCAGCAATTTTTAGTGAATCCAATTGATTTAAAATTCCACGAACTTTTTCGGATGTTTGTGCCATTGCTTCCGCGGCAGACGCGGCGCGCTCGCTTACCCCTAAGCGGATCGTGGCCGTATCCGGGGCAAGCGAAACGACACCCTCGCCGCTTACAGTGATGCCTTGTGGGGCTTGCTGCGCCAGCGCACCAGACGCGAAACCCACGCAAAGAATTGCCGCAAATTTGAAAACTCTGATATTTAACATTCGCATATTGTTGACCCTTTTTCTGGTAATATCCGCTGGGCTCCTGTGTGGCCTTCCGCCCAGATCGCTGCAAGCCTCCTGTGAGCTCGACTCTTTTCATGAGCAAACTACTGCTCTATTCCTTTGCTCTGAACCGACACACTGTTTTGCTGGCAATCCACGTGGTAATGGCAATCTATTGCTGTCCTGAATGTTCCACCGCCTCCAAGCCTCTAATAAAAGCGTATCCATGAAGCCTAACTTTGCACTGTCTCTCTCCTTTCAAGGAATTCGCCTGCTGCACCGCGTCCCTAACGGCTGGCGGCAGATTGGCGAGGTCGCGGTCGACGCCGAAGATATGGCCGCCGAACTGGCGACCCTGCGTGCCACCGCAACCGCGCTTGAACCAAGCGGCCTGCGCAGCAAGGTTCTGATCCCCAACGATCAGATCAAGTTCATGTCGATCGATACAGCTGGGCTGGACGGTCAGGCGCGACGCGAAGCAGCCAAGCGTGCACTGGACGGGGCCACGCCCTATGCCGTTACGGATCTGGTCTTTGACACACGCAACGATGGCCCCCTCACCCACATTGCCGCCGTCGCGCGCGAAACCTTGATCGAGGCTGAAGCGTTCGCGACGGAGCACCGGTTTCATCCCGTCAGTTTCGTTGCGCAGGCTGACGATCATGACTTCAAGGGCGAGGCGTTTTTCGGGCCGACAGGCACCGCCTTCCAATGGCTAAAACCGGGCGAAGAAGTGGAGCCAGATACACAGCCTCTCGTTATTTTGGGCGATGTTGCGCCGCCCGAGGAAAAACAATCGCAATCTGACCCTATCGCTGAAATCTCTGTCGCGCCTCCAAAGACCGATCTGGGGCTGACTGCGCCGATAATCCAAGCCGAAGCCGAGGCAACGACCCTCCCTCCCAAAGCCGAAAAACCAGCGCCGAAGGCCTCGGCTGCCCCCGAAGGGACGCGTCAGCAGACCAGCAATACCTCTGTGGGAACGGCCGCACCGGATGCGCACCCCGTCGCCCAATCGGTCACGCCGCCGTTGCCGAAACCGTCGGCCACCGAGAAAGCGCCGGTGATCTCAGGTGGCAAAACCTCTACAGTCTCTGTCGAGAGCAAAGTCCCCCCTGCCCTCGGCGCGCCGACAACTGCGCCGTCGAAGTCGACACCTGCGGCCCCTGCTGCAACGAAAGCCACTGCAGATTTTTCCAGCCGCCGAAGCGCACCACGGGTGGCAGCCGCGGTCGGCCGCGGCCACGTGCAACCCCTCGAAAACGCCGGCGGCCCCGTCCCTGATAGCAGCTCTTTGACCGGCGCAAAGCCAGCCCACGAGACCAAAGCCTCGCCCTTTGCGTTTTTAAAACGCCTTAGGTCTCTCCCTCTACCGCCACGGTCCAGACCAACGCGCGCGAGCGCGCCTGCGGTCGCCGGAAAAACGCGCGCCAAAGACGTAAATGAAGCCGACCGGATGACTGTCTTCGGGGCGCGCAACGACCAAACTGTAGGGGGCAAGCCCCGCTTTCTGGCATTGGCTTTAACGGCAGCTTTGCTGGTGTTTTTGGCGGGCGTTGCGGCATGGGCCTCCGTGTTTCTTGACGACGGGCTAACCCTTTCGCGGATCTTCGGCACCCGTGACACCACGCAGACGGCGGCGTCGGCTCCTACCGCGGCACCTAAGATAGAGCAGAGCACAAAGCGCGATGTAGCCCCCCCTGCGCCGTCAAAACAAGCGAACGATACGACAGTCGCAGCACTCGCCACGCCGCAGCGCGATGAAAGCGACCCGGTTCTTGATGAGACGTCTGCGCCACAGAACCTTCAACCGACAGAAATGACCGCGCAGGAAATCGAGGCAAAATACGCCACCACGGGCATCTGGGCCCTTGCGCCCAAAACACCTCAGGTTCCTGCGATGTTGAGCTTGGATAACGTGCTCGCACGGGGTCTTGATCCGGTCAGCACCTCGAATAAAGCGATGGCTTTGCCCAAGCTAGCGTCGTTCGGCGGCGATGTTGTCGACATCATATCGGCACCGCCCGCGACCGCAGGCACAACGTTCAAGCTGGATGATCGCGGTTTGGTCATTCCAAGCGAAAAGGGCACGTTGAATGCAGATGGGGTGATTGTCTTTGCAGGCCGGCCGGCCCGCGTTCCCCCTGCCACCTTAGCGCGGCCTGACGCACCTAAGGCCGCTGAAGTGATTGAGGCGTCTGTCGCTTCCGCTCCGCCCAAGTTCAGGCCTAAATTGCGCCCAGAAGAGCCCCCTGAAGCGACCGACAGCAGCAATCCAGAAACAACCAACCTAGAAAGCACAAACTCGGATAGTTCAGACCCGGATAGTTCTGAAGCTGACAGCGCGATCCGGAATGAGCTCGCCGCACTCCGCCCAACGGTACGGTCTGCTCAGGTGATCAAAGCCGCAGCCGCCGCCCAACAGGCCGAAGTTGACGCTGCAGCAAAGGCGGCGGCCGAGGCGCTCAAGGCTGCGCTTCCACAGGAACCGGTCAACAACGCCACTAGATATGCGACCGATATTTCCAAACGCCCCGACCTGCGCCCGGCCAATTTTTCCCGCCTCGTGCGCCGTGCCGAGCGCGCGCAACCGATGCCGGTCACTGTCGCCAGTGCCGCAAAAACGGTGACGCCGCAGGTGGTCAAGCCGGCCGTGCCGTCCAAAACTTCGGTTTCAAAGCAAGCAACCGTGAAGAATGCGATTAAACTTCGTACAATCAATCTGATCGGGGTTTACGGCAAACCTTCCAGTCGGCGCGCACTGATCCGGCTTAGCAACGGGCGCTATCAGAAAGTCGCAGTAGGGGATCGTTTGGACGGTGGCCGCGTCTCTGCGATCGGCGAAAGCGAGCTGCGCTATAATCGACGTGGGCGCGACGTTGTACTGAAGATGCCGCGCGGATAGCGCGTGCGCCGCTGCCCCCCTTTTGTCACTTCCATGGACCGTGACAAATCGGGTGCTGCATCTTCTCTAACAAACGAAACCTTACGCTGCCTAAAAATTGATCAGTACGCGTGGGATCTAAGTCATTCATGCACTTTTGAATATCCGTATAAATTCCGCAGCATCTCGCGCTTAAGCCGTTTGAAAATGGATCCTACCGACATTTGACGCGGGGTTGACGCATTGTTTCTCCGATCTATGTAATAATCTCGCATGGCATTGGATGAGACAGATAAACGCCTTTTGGCTTCGTTGCAGCGTAACGCCCACCTCACGGCGCAAGAGCTCGGAGAGACGTTGGATCTATCGCCTTCCCAGGCAGGCCGACGGCGGCAACGCCTTGAATCCGAAGGATATATTCAAAACTATACCGCGCAACTCGACCCTCAAAAACTGGAACTTATGGTCCAAGGATTTGTGCAGGTGCATCTAGGCACTCATCAACCCGAACATTCAGTCAGCTTCGCGCAGCTTGTAACGACCCACGCTGAAATCGTTAGCGCCTGGACGATGACCGGGGATGCGGATTATTTGCTACGCGTCTACTGTACAGACCTGTCTAGCCTAAACCACCTGATCCATGAAGTGCTGCTGCCCCATCCCGCTGTCGCAAAAGTGCATAGCCAGATTGTTATGGATCAGCCTAAACGAGACGGGCCGCTGCCCATCTGATTGACCCGTTCGGGACCAGCCCGACAAAAATGAAAGTTTGCCCCTTATGGAAGGTTTCTTGTTCCAAGCCTCGATCTATCTCGCCGCGGCGGTGATAGCGGTCCCGATCGCGTCCCGTTTGGGGCTGGGGTCGGTGCTGGGATACCTTGCGGCGGGCATTCTAATCGGGCCAGCCTTTGGGCTCGTGGGGTCAGAGACCAAAGACCTTCAGCATTTCGCCGAATTTGGCGTTGTGATGATGTTGTTCCTCATCGGGCTAGAGCTAGAACCCCGCGCCTTGTGGAACATGCGGCATCGATTGCTGGGGCTTGGTGGCATGCAGGTCGTGCTAAGCGCTGCGGCCTTGATGGGCATCGCCATGGCCTATGACCAGCCCCTAGGGGTAGCAATTGCGATTGGCCTGACGCTGTCACTGTCATCGACAGCGATCGTGCTGCAAACCCTGTCGGAAAAGGGGCTGATGCAGACTGCTGGCGGCCGGTCGGTGTTCTCGGTCCTGTTAACGCAGGATATCGCGGTTATTCCGATCCTCGCCTTCCTGCCCCTGCTCGTTGCGCAGCTTCCCGCACAAATGCAGCCCGACGGATCGATATCGGTCAACCCAGAGGATGCAGCCCATGGGGCAGACGCTGCCGCGGGACACGGGCCGGCGGCAGCCGGTCATGGTGCCGAAACCGCGCAGGCAGCGATCTCGCTTGTGCAAGGGTTGCCGGGGTGGGGCATTACACTGGTGACCCTAGGGGCAATTGCAGGGATCATCATCACTGGCGTGTTTTTCACCCGACCTGTCTTTCGCTTTATTCACGCAGCCAACCTGCGAGAGATGTACACCGCCTTGGCGCTGCTGATCGTCGTAGGTATCTCTTTCTTGATGATGCTGGTGGGCCTGTCCCCGGCCCTTGGGGCCTTTCTCGCGGGGGTGGTTCTGGCCAGCAGCGAATTCCGACACGAGCTTGAAACCGACCTTGAACCCTTCAAGGGGCTGCTGCTGGGGTTGTTCTTTATCACTGTCGGCGCGGGCATTAATTTCGACTTACTTTTCGCCGACACCACCATCATCATAGGCATGGCGCTGCTCGTTATTCTGGTAAAAGGGGTCATCCTGTACGGGTTGGGCACCCTATTCAAACTGCATGGCCGCGATCGTTGGCTCTTTGCACTAGGCCTGGCACAGGCGGGTGAGTTCGGGTTTGTTATGGTCAGTTTCTCGGTAGCCACAGGGGTTATTCCAAATGATGTGGCTGAAACCCTGCTGCTAGTGGTTGCACTATCGATGCTGATCACGCCGCTTTTGTTCATCCTTTACGACCAGATCAGCAAACGAATGGACAAGAAATCCGGCCCGATTGTAGCCGATGAAATCGACGAGCAAGGCACCGTGATCATCGCCGGTGTCGGACGGTTCGGCCAGATCGTGAACCGGCTCGTGCAGGCCAGCGGCTTTCGCACCGTCGTCTTGGACCATAACCCTGAAACCATCGCCGTCATGCGACGCTTTGGCTTCAAGGCGTTTCTGGGCGACCCCACCCGCGCGGATATCCTGCGCAAGGCCGGCCTGCGCGACGCCAAGGTCCTTGTCGTCGCATTGGACGACCCCAAATCGGCGCTCCAACTGATTGCCTATGCCCGTAAGGAATGCCCCGACTTGCACATTGTGACCCGCGCCCATGATCGGACCGATGTATACCAACAGTACCAGGCCGGCGCGAATGACATCGTCCGCGAGATGTTCGACAGCTCGCTGCGTGCGGGGCGCTATGTGCTCGAGAACCTCGGTCTGTCCGACTACGAGGCCGCTGAGGCGCAGCGGATGTTCTATTCGCATGACCGTGCCTCTGTGCGCGAGCTCGCCGCGCTATGGCGCCCTGACGTACCGCCAAGCGAGAACAAGGCCTATGTCGCGCGCGCTAAAGAGCTGCAAAAGGATCTGGAAACCGCGTTCTTAAAGCGTATCGATCAAGAGGATAAGCGCAGCTCGTAACACC
This sequence comes from Sulfitobacter litoralis, assembly GCF_900103185.1. Lineage (GTDB taxonomy): Bacteria > Pseudomonadota > Alphaproteobacteria > Rhodobacterales > Rhodobacteraceae > Sulfitobacter > Sulfitobacter litoralis. Next base: position 82,979 of record NZ_FNJD01000005.1, on the reverse strand, counting down.
CACCTACCGCCTGCTCATGACATAAAAAAAGCCGCGCCCGATACATCATCAGGCGCGGCTAAATTGATACCAGTGTCGTCGATCAAGCCGCGGCGACACGGCTTTCTAGAACGTCACCAACCTGCTTGGACGCGGCCAGCTCATCGCCACCGGCAACAGCAGCAACTTCGCGGGTCAGACGCTCTAGCGCTGCTTCATACAGCTGGCGCTCGGAATAGCTTTGCTCGCGTTGATCATCGGTGCGGTGCAGGTCGCGCACCACCTCGGCAATCGCGATCAGATCGCCAGAGTTGATCTTTTGCTCATATTCCTGAGCACGCCGCGACCACATGGCCCGCTTGACCTTTGCCTTACCCTTAAGCGTTTTCATCGCGTGGCTAATCACATCAGGGCTGCTCAGGGCGCGCATACCGATTTCAGTCGCTTTATGCGTTGGCACCCGCAGCGTCATCTTGTCTTTCTCGAACGCTATCACAAACAGCTCCAGCGAGATGCCTGCAACTTCCTGCTCTTCGACCGAAACGATCTGGCCGACGCCATGTGCCGGATACACAACGAATTCATTCGGACGAAAATCTAGCTTCTTCGACTTGCTCATAAAGTGGCTCCTTGGGCGCGGGGACGGCCCGCATGGGTAAATATACAGTCACGACAACAAAAACCGACCGGCCCAAAGAGCCGTCAGCCTCATTTCATAACTTTAGATGTCCTGATTCAACCTGTGCAAAACGGTTGGTATTTGGCGCATGGGTATCATCATTTGAGATAACGTATATCACAAATTTCGACGCCCCGAAAGCGGTGGCGAAGCGTATTCGATCAAATACACGCTAATCCAGCGTTTATTGGGGGTTGGCGACAGATTTTATCACGCGCGTCCCATGACCAGAGGCCGAATCGCTTAGCCGCCTTCGCCGGGTGCCTCAGAGAAGTATTTCTCCAGCTTGCCCTCTTCGCCGTCGCGTTCCTCTGCCTCGGGCAGTGGGTCTTTCTTGGTGATGATCACTGGCCAAAGTTCGGAGTATTTGCGGTTGAATTCAACCCACTTTTCCATGTCTGGCTCTGTGTCGGGGCGGATCGCATCCGCAGGGCATTCAGGCTCGCAAACGCCGCAATCGATACATTCATCGGGATGAATGACCAGCATGTTCTCGCCTTCATAAAAGCAATCCACCGGACATACTTCAACGCAGTCGGTGTATTTGCAGGAGATACAGGCATCGTTAACGATATAGGTCATAACATCATCTTTTATGGCAGGTTTAACCCACGAGATACGTCAGCATAGCGTATCATTCAAGGTGGCGCGCCCGAGAAAGATCAAGCACACGGCGATCGCGCTTACTAGGGCGCCCTTTTCCCTCGAATGCTGGATTTTCAGGTTGTTTTTTCTCGGATCGGGGAACCGGCGGGGACAGATCTGTGTAAAGCGTCTGCGCCTCGGGGGCTGGACCGCGGCGAATACCGATCGCGTCGATCTGGATGACCCGCACGTCGTCGCCCATGGGAAAGGTCAGCACGTCTCCGACGACGATCAGCGTTGCGCGTTTCTGCGCAATGCTGCCGTTGACCCTGACGGCCCCCGCTTGAACGCGAGAGGCCGCCAGAGAGCGCGTTTTATAGAACCGCGCATGCCACAGCCATTTATCAAGCCGCAGCTTTGTCGCCGCCTGCGACAATTACTTGTTGTCTTTCAGTCCCATCAGCGCAGCGGCGAATGGGTTGTCAGGATCAATCGGCTTTTCGGCGCGTGCGGGCTTGCTGCTGAACTTTTGCGGCTTCCCGCCCTTGTCACCGCGCGGCGCACCCTTTTTGCCACGGGGTCCGGGTTTCCCTTTGCCCTGCGGACGATCACCGCCACCGCGACGCTGCCCCTGCGCATTCGCACGCGGGGCACGGCCCCATGTGAAGACATAGAATGCCTCGAGCTCGGCACCGGCGATCTCTGCATCAGGCGCAGTGCCTTGTGGTGTCTCTTCGGCAGGCACATCGGGGATGTGATCGTCGACTTCGGGCGTCTCGGCCAGCTCTTCGACCAAAGGGGCAATGCCGTCATCGGGCATGTCCGCAGTCGCGGGTACGATATCATCCGCTTGCGCCGCGGCAGGGTCTTCGATGATCCCACCGGCGGGCTGCTCGGCAGCCACATCCATCACCGGCGTATCTGCATCGGCACCTTTGTCAGCGGCCATTGGTGCGCCGTCATGCGGCACGACCGTATCGACAGCCTTGACCTTTGTTCGTTCGGATTTCTCGGCCTTGTATCCAAGCCCTTCCATCAACGTGGCGAACTGTTCGAGCGTCATGCCGGTGATCGACAGCATATCGGCCTTGGCCTCAAACCCGCCGCGCGAATCTTCCGACCGCAACATGTCAGCAAGACGTTCCAGCATATCAATGCGGATCGCGCGTTCACCAGCGTTGCGGTACCCTGCCATTGTCGCAGCCCCTTCGGGCGCACTGGTATCCACAGGGATCGTTACCAGACCGGGAGGAGGCGATTCCGGAAATTCGTTCAATCCTTTAGTGATTGACCAAAGCACCAGACGTAGCCGCGTCGGAGCAGGCTTGAGCAGCAAGGGCATAAAGATGGTGAACTGCCCGAAACGCAGACCGTGTTTGCGCAAAGCACCCCGTGCATCCTGGTCCAGCGCCTTAACCTCGTCAGCCACATCAGCGCGCGGCAGAATGCCAAAGTTTTCGACCATACGGAAGGCAAAGCCCCGCGCCAGACCGGTCAGCGCCTCGTCCTTAGAGATGGCGATCAGCGGCTCGAACAACGCTGCAACTTTGCGGTCAATGAAGTGCTGCAAACGGCGCTGCACTTTTTGCGCGACCTCGGGGCCCGCGACGTCGTCAACGAATACCTCGACACCGGGTTTTAGCGGATCAGAGCCCGAGACCAGCTTGCCCACAGCGGAACTGCCCCACATAAGGCCGCCCTGCTCTGTGAAATCGATCTCTGTGTCGGGGGCGTTATAGAAGCGATCCGCCCGCAAATGGAACTGAGGAGCCAGCGCCTGCAACGATGCAGTTTTGATCGTTTTATCCTCGGCAACGCCTGCGCCTTTGTCTTGGCGAAAGCGGAACCCGTCCAGCTTGCCAACAAATTCGCCTTCAACGGTTACTTCACCGGTCTCGTTTACTTCGGCCACCATGGCTTCCTTCTGTCCTAGCCGGCGCAAAAGCACGGATGTGCGCCGATCTACAAATCTTTGGGTCAGACGCTCGTGCAGCGCGTCCGACAGTCTGTCTTCTACGACACGTGCTTCGTGTCGCCAATGACTTTCGTCACCTGTCCAACCTTTGCGCTGTGTTACGTAGGTCCACGTTCGAATAAACGCCAATCGTTTGGATAACGCATCAATGTCGCCATCGGTTCGATCAATGCGCTTAATTTGTCGCGCAAGCCAATCGTCGGGGATGGTGTCACGCTGATGCAAGTAGTTGAAAATCTGCTCAAGCAGGTTGGCATGCTCGGCATGGCCTATACCACGAAAATCGGGAATCCGGCAAACATCCCACAGCAATCGGACCGAAGGGCCGTCAGTGCAGCGCGCCGCGATTTCGGCATCAACGGCCATGTTCTTCAGCGCACGCAGGTCGTCAGCCTCGCGCGCTCTGAACAGCCGTTCATTGTCAGGCGACACCTCAAGCGTCTGGATCAAGCGGTCGATCGATCCAAATTGCAGCGCCGGGTTTCGCCAGTTCAGCTTTTTCTGCGGCGTAAAGCTGTGGTCCATGATCGCCCGCGCTACACCATCGTCAAATGGGGGCGCATCACCGGTCACACCGAAGGTCCCGCTTTTGAACCCTCGCCCTGCCCGCCCTGCGATCTGCGCAAGCTCGTTGGGGGCCAACGGTCGCATACGCCGCCCGTCAAACTTGCTCAACGCGGAAAAAGCGACATGGTCCACATCAAGGTTTAGCCCCATCCCGATGGCATCTGTGGCCACCAGATAGTCGACTTCGCCATTTTGGTACATTGCCACCTGAGCATTGCGCGTGCGGGGGCTGAGCGCCCCCATCACCACCGCCGCACCGCCCTTTTGACGACGGATCAGCTCTGCAATGGCATATACATTCTCAACCGAAAACCCGACAATCGCACTGCGTGGCCGCATTCGACTTATCTTTTTCTGACCAGAATAAATTAATTCCGACATTCTCTCGCGCCGAATGAATTCCGCCTCTGGTACCAGCGCCGCGATGGACCCGCGCATTGTATCGGACCCCATAAACAACGTCTCGTGCAGTCCTCGTGCACGCAAAAGCCGGTCGGTAAAAACATGCCCCCGCTCAGGATCGGCACACAGCTGGATTTCATCGACCGCAACCAGATCAGCGCCTATGCCTTCGGGCATCGCCTCGACCGTGCAGACCCAATATTGGGTGCGCGGCGGCACGATCCGTTCTTCCCCCGTGACCAGCGCCACGACGGATGGCCCCCTAAGGGCGACGATGCGATCATAGACTTCGCGCGCCAACAACCGCAGGGGAAGTCCGATGATCCCTGTGCGATGCGCCAACATCCGTTCGATTGCATAGGTCGTCTTGCCTGTATTGGTCGGGCCTAAAACGGCCACGACCCTGCTGTCACCTGCCACCAGAAATTCCTTAGATCGTTAAAGCGTGCGCCCAATGCCGTCGCGCCGCAGCCCGTCCAGCGCCCTTTGCGCGTTATCATGGTGAGGGTTAATGCTTAACACTCGGCGATAGAGATCGGCAGCCGCACGTAGGTCGCCAAACTCCTGCAGGATCGCTCCCAGACCGAAAATGGCGTTATACTGCTGCGGATTCAAGGCAAGCGTGGTTTCCAGATCATCGATTGCAGGGCCATAGAGACCCGCGGCGAAATAAGCCTGTGCCCGGGCATGATAGCCTTCGGCAAAGTCAGGGGCGTGATCCGTCAGAGCCGTCAGATGGGCGATCGCCAAGGTGGTGTCCCCCTCTGACATGGCATCGCGACCACGGGAATACAGCAGATCCATCGCCGCCGACCCGGACCGCGCCCAAGCGCGCTGCACATCACGTTCGATTCGCGCCGCCTCTGCCGCGGGGGCATTGCGCAAATCCTGCAACAAATCCGCCGCGATCGGGGGCGACATTTGTGCGAAACTTATACCCCCGAGCAACACCCAGAGACCAAGTGCCGCGACGGTATGTTTGAGGTTGACGATGCAGTTGCCCATAACAACAGTGAATGTAACAGGCTGCCGCCACAATTCCAGACGTGTCGGCACCATTTGCCAAGAAAAGGGCCTATGATGAGCGATATCGTGAACCAAGCTGTAACAGTACTGAATGAAAAATTGGCAGGCGCTGACTTTGACGGGACTGCCAAGTTCGACATCGAAGGCGAAGGCGCTGTGATGATGGATTCAACCGGTGCCCGCGCAGGGGATGAAGAAGCAGACGTAACTCTCTCTGCAGACGCTGAAACTTTCGAGGCAATCCTGTCCGGCGACACGAACCCGACCGGTGCCTTCATGAGCGGCAAGCTCAAGATTGATGGCGACATGGGTATGGCGATGAAGCTGGCGGCTGTTCTCTCCTGATATGTTGGAAACCGCGCCCTTTTTCACCGACATCGCGCCCCTCCCCGAGACGGGTCAGGCGCATTGGGCCGAGACATCGGACGGTAAGAAGCTGCGCGTCGCGCATTGGCCGCTGGATGGGGCAAAAGGCACAGTGCTGCTTTTCCCCGGCCGCACCGAATACGTGGAAAAATATGCGATGACCGCAAGCGCTCTGGCCAAAAAAGGGCTGGCGGTCATCGCGATTGATTGGCGAGGGCAAGGTCTGTCGGATCGGCTGATCTCCGACCGCAACATCGGCCATGTCGATGTGTTCTCTGACTATCAAAAAGATGTGGCAGCGATGATGCGGACGGCCCGCGCCCTGCAGCTGCCGCGCCCGTATTTCCTGCTGGCCCACTCCATGGGGGGGGCCATCGGCCTGCGCGCCTGTATGGAAGGTCTGTCGGTGCAGGCCGCCGCCTTTACCGCGCCGATGTGGGGCATCCATATCGCGCCGCATATGCGTCTGGTGGCTGCGGGGCTAAGCCAGCTGATGCCGCGTATTGGTCAGGGGTATCGTTTGCCGATGGGGACGCAGGCGGCGTCCTACGTCTCGACTGCGCCGTTCGAAGGCAACATGCTGACGACCGACCCCGAGATGTACGAAATGATGCGCACTCAGATCAACGCGCACCCCGACCTATCGCTGGGCGGGCCAAGCTTTATCTGGCTGCGCGAAGCTTTGACTGAAACCAAACATCTGTCACTGCGTGCTGCCCCTAGCCTGCCTTGCGCCACGTTTCTCGGATCGAACGAGCGGATCGTCCACAAGGATCGTATCCATGCGCGGATGGAAACTTGGAAAGGCGGCAAGCTGCATATCATCGACGGCGCAGAGCACGAAGTCTTGATGGAAACCCCAGCTATCCGCGACAACGCGGTGGAGGAAATGGCGGCTCTGTTCTTTGGAAACGCCAAAAAGTAGCCGAGAGATCGGGTTGAACTATTGCCCGTAACCTACTGTTATTACGAAGAAAAACCATGCATCCGCAAGGATTTACTCACCCACCCTGTTCAAACGCCTCCGACCCGCTAGCTTATGCGCATGGCCAAGCAACCTGTCCTCACGTTCAATGAAAACGGCATCTACTGCCCCGCGGGTGATTTCTATATCGACCCGTGGCGCCCAGTGGACCGTGCGTTAATTACCCACGGACATTCAGATCATGCCCGCTGGGGCATGAACCGTTATCTTGCCACCGACATCGCCCTGCCCGTCATGCGACACCGCTTAGGTGACATCACTGCCGACGGCATCTCATACGGCGAGGTGCGGCAGATCGGCGGTGCGCAGGTGTCGTTTCATCCCGCTGGCCACGTCCCCGGTTCGGCCCAAATCCGCGTCGAAGTAGACGGCGAGGTCTGGGTCGCCTCGGGCGATTACAAGGTGGTGGATGACGGGCTGTCCGACCCATTCGAGCCGGTGAAATGTCATCACTTCATTACGGAAAGCACCTTCGGCCTGCCGGTGTTTCGCTGGGCCGATCAATCTACCGTTGCGGCAGAGATCAACGCCTGGTGGGCGGGATGCGCGGCGCAGGGCAAGACGGCGTTTCTGGGGGCCTACGCCTTGGGCAAAGCGCAACGTTTGCTATCGATGCTCGACCCCGACGTAGGCCCTATCCTCACCCACACCGCGACTGAAAACACCAACCGCGTGCTACGCGATCAAGGGATCACCCTACCCGACACGATCCTCGCCGATGCCGACCTGAACCCCAAGGACCACGCCGGTGCGATTGTGCTGGCCCCACCCGGCGCTTTGGGCAGCGCGTGGTCGAAAAAATTCGGCCCGCAGGAAACCGCCTTTGCCAGCGGATGGATGGCCGTGCGGGGTGTACGTCGACGCCGTGCGGGTGATCGTGGTTTTATCATTTCGGACCATGCGGATTGGGATGGACTGTTGTCGGCGATCAAGGCGACCGAGGCAGAAAATATATACGTCACACATGGTTATACGGATGTCTTTAGCCGCTATCTGGCAGACAGTGGCTGGCAGGCGCAGGTGGTGCCCACCCAGTTCGAAGGCGAGTCCCTTGATAAGGACGCGAACGAATGAAACGTTTTGCAGCCCTGTTCAACGCCATCGACCAAAGCACCAAGACGACGGTCAAAGTGGCCGCTCTTGCCGATTACTTTAGCGCCGCGCCGGATGATGATCGCCTATGGACCATTGCGCTGTTTTCCGGCCGCCGACCCAAACGCGCCGTCACCACAACCAAGCTGCGCGAATGGGCCGCTGAGCGTGCGGGGATTCCACTGTGGTTGTTCGAGGAAAGCTATAGCATCGTTGGCGATCTGGCCGAGACGATCACGCTGGTGCTGCCCCCCAACCCGACGCAAGATGACCAATCGCTGTCTACCTGGATCACGGCCCTGCGCGAAATTTACACGCAGGATGAAGAGGCCCGCAAAGCCTTTGTGCTGGACGCATGGACAACACTGGGCGGAACCGAGCGTTTTATTTTTAACAAGCTCATCACCGGTGGTTTTCGTGTGGGCGTCAGCCAAAAGCTGATGACCCGCGCCCTCGTCCGTGCCACGGGCAAACCCGAACCCGAGCTGGCGCATCGTCTGATAGGGAACTGGCATCCCGACGACACCACATGGCACACGCTCGTCGAAGCCGAAGATGCCTCTGCCGACGCGTCACGGCCCTATCCCTTCTATCTGGCCTATGGGCTGGAAGCCGAACCGCAAGAGCTGGGTGACCCGCAAGACTGGCGCGCAGAATGGAAGTGGGACGGTATTCGCGGCCAATTGATCCTGCGCGCCGGCGAATATTTCGTGTGGTCGCGCGGCGAAGAGCTGATGACTGACCGTTTTCCGGAACTTGCCCGCGCGGTTGATTTCATGCCCGATGGCACGGTTCTGGATGGCGAATTGCTGGTCTGGCCCAATGGTCAGCCTGCACCGTCATCCTTCAACGCACTGCAAGCCCGTATCGGGCGTAAGACCGTGCCCAAGAAGCTACTGACGGAAGCCCCCGTCGTGCTGCACGCCTATGATCTGCTGGAATGGCAAGGCGAGGATATCCGAGAACGCCCCTTTGCCGACCGTCGTGCGCTGCTAGAGCAAGCCTGTGCCGCCCTGCCCGACGACGCACCGATCCGCCTGTCGCCGCAGCTGAGCTTTGCCACATGGGACACGCTGGCCGATCAACGCGGCACTGCACGCGATGCGCAAGCCGAAGGGGTCATGCTGAAGCGTGCGGATAGCCCCTATCTGGCGGGGCGCAAGAAGGGAGATTGGTGGAAGTGGAAGCTGGACCCGCTGACCATCGACGCCGTGATGATCTATGCCCAGTCGGGGTCCGGCCGGCGCGCCAACCTGTTCACAGACTTCACCTTTGCGGTCTGGAACGGCAATGATCTGGTGCCCTTTACCAAAGCCTATAGCGGCCTGACGGATGCCGAGTTTCGCAAGATCACGGCTTGGGTGCGTAAGAATACGCTCGAACGGTTTGGTCCCGTGCGCAAGGTGACCCCGCATCATGTGTTCGAGATCGCCTTCGAAGGCATTCAGCGCAGCACACGGCATAAATCCGGCGTCGCCCTGCGCTTTCCACGGATGCTGCGCTGGCGGAAGGACAAGCCGCTTCAGGAAGCCAATACCTTGGCCGATCTTGAAGAAATGCTGCGGATTTACGGTTGATCCACCCTGCCATCGCCTTGCTTTGCCGTGGACCCGTGCTTAGGTAGAATTAACGTCAAAAAGAGGTTTCTCATGTTTCAACTGCCTGTCCCCGTCCTTGATGCCAACGCCGGTTCCGGCGCCTCTGCCTTCGGCAAGCTGCCCGAATGGAATCTTGACGATCTTTACACCAGTGAAGACGCCCCCGAGCTCAAGCGTGATCTGGACTGGCTGGAAGAAGCCTGCCGCAGCTTTGCCGAAGATTACGAAGGCAAGCTGGCGGATCTGGATGCGAACGAGCTGCTGGATTGCGTGCTGCGCAACGAGAAAATCAACCAGATCGCCGGGCGTATCATGTCCTACGCGGGCCTGCGCTACTACCAGATGACCACAGATTCCAGCCGTGCCAAGTTCATGTCGGACGCGCAGGAAAAGATCACCAACTTCACCACGCCGCTGGTGTTCTTCACGCTGGAACTGAACCGGCTGGAGGATGATCACCTTGCCAATCTGCTGAGCCAAAAGGCCGATCTGGCGCGCTATAAACCCGTGTTTGACCGTATCCGCGCCATGAAAGATTACCAGCTTTCCGACGAGATGGAGAAATTCCTGCATGATCTGGGCGTCGTCGGCGACGCATGGGAACGCCTGTTTGACGAAACCATCGCGGGGCTTGAGTTCGAGGTGAACGACGAGCCGCTGAACATCGAAGGCGTGCTGAACCTGCTGACCGACCCATCGCGTGACCTGCGCGAAGCGGCGGCGCGCGAACTGGCGGATGTGTTTCAGGCCAATATCCGCACCTTTGCCCGCGTGCATAACACGCAAGCCAAAGAGAAAGAGGTCATCGACCGCTGGCGTGGCATGCCCACACCGCAAACCGGTCGCCACTTGTCGAACCACGTCGAACCCGAGGTGGTCGAAGCGCTGCGCAATGCCGTCGTCGACGCCTACCCCAAGCTGAGCCACCGTTACTACGAGCTAAAGCGCAAGTGGCTTGGGCTTGACACCATGCAGGTCTGGGACCGCAACGCGCCGCTGCCGATGGACGACCCTAAAACCGTCAGCTGGGAGCAGGCTGAAAAGACGGTCATGGATGCCTATAACGCTTTTGATCCCCGTATGGGCGAAATCGCGGCCCCCTTCTTCTCTGATGGTTGGATCGACGCGGGCGTAAAACCGGGTAAGGCGCCTGGTGCTTTTGCGCACCCCACCGTGACCGACGTGCACCCTTATGTGATGCTAAACTATCTGGGCAAACCGCGCGATGTGATGACACTGGCACACGAACTGGGTCACGGGGTTCACCAAGTGTTGGCCGCCGGTCAGGGTGAAATGCTATCCTCCACGCCGCTGACCTTGGCCGAAACCGCGTCGGTGTTCGGCGAAATGCTGACCTTCCGCAAGATGCTGGACGGTGCCAAGACCAAGGCCGAACGCAAAGTTCTACTGGCCGGCAAAGTCGAGGACATGATCAACACGGTCGTGCGCCAGATTGCGTTCTATGACTTCGAATGCAAACTGCACGATGCCCGTCGTGGCGGAGAGCTGACGCCAGATGACATTAATGCCCTGTGGATGTCGGTACAGGCCGAAAGCCTTGGGCCGGTGTTCGAGTATATGGACGGCTATGAGACCTTCTGGGCATACATCCCCCACTTCGTGCACTCGCCCTTCTACGTCTACGCCTACGCCTTTGGCGACGGCTTGGTGAACGCACTTTATGCTGTGTACGAGGAAGGCGAGCCCGGGTTCGAGGACAAGTATTTCGACATGCTGAAAGCCGGTGGGTCGAAGCATCACAAGGAGCTTCTGGCCCCCTTCGGGCTGGACGCCTCTGACCCCGCGTTCTGGGATAAGGGCCTGTCGATGATTTCGGGCTTTATCGATGAATTGGAAGCGATGGAGGACTGATCTTGCCGGTAGGCACAAAAGTTTAGTGCCTTCGGCGAGGATTTAAGACCATTTGGAATTAGAAACGGGGCGCTGCATCTGCAGCGCCCCGTTTTGCGTTTGGCTATTTCAGTTGGCTGTCTTTGCTGCCGCGCCTGTTGATACCGCCACGTGCTTGCACAATTCCGTCGCGTTCGCGCACACAATCAATGCAAAGCTTGACGCCCGGTAGCGCTTGGCGGCGCGCCTCGGGGATTGGTTCTTCGCATTCTGCACAATGGGTACGGCTTTCGCCTTGGTGTGACTTTCGCGATTTCAGGCGGGCCAGCTCGTCATTGATCGACGCTTCGATCTGTTCGCTGACAGCACCATCCTTTGCCCAACCTCCGGCCATGATCATCCCCTTCTAGATTACCTCTTATAGGTAGGTCAGCGGGGAAACGGTGCAACCCCCGATAGCGAATGCCTCGGTTTGCAGGCTTTTGGCACGGAAGGGAACGGCCATGACTGACCAAAAAAATCCCCGCAAAGCGAACGCTCTGCGGGGATTGATAAAACACGTATATTCCGGATCAAGCTGTCGCCATGAGACCTTTTTCGCGGGCAAGGTCACGCATACGTTTTTGCAACTTTTCAAATGCGCGCACCTCGATCTGGCGGATACGCTCGCGGCTGACGTCATACTGGCTGCTCAGATCTTCCAGCGTGACCGTCTTGTCGGACAGACGCCGTTGGGTCAGGATGTCCTTTTCGCGGTCATTCAAGACATCCAGCGCCTCGGCCAGCATTTCACGGCGGGTTTCCAGCTCGTCACGTTCTTCGTAATCGGTGGCCTGGTCAGCATCTTCATCCTCCAACCAGTCCTGCCACTGCATCGTCCCCTCGCCCTCAGAGCCGACCGTGGCATTCAACGACGCATCACCGCCCGACATACGTCGGTTCATAGAGATCACTTCGGTCTCGGTTACGCCAAGGTCGGTGGCAATGCGGGTGACATTATCGGGGTGCAAATCCCCCTCTTCTAACGCGCCGATGCGATTCTTGGCCTTACGCAGGTTAAAGAACAATTTCTTTTGACCCGATGTGGTACCCAATTTGACCAAAGACCACGAGCGCAGGATATATTCCTGAATAGACGCACGAATCCACCACATCGCATATGTCGCGAGGCGGAAGCCCTTTTCAGGGTCGAACCGTTTAACAGCCTGCATCAAGCCGACATTCGCTTCTGAAATCACCTCGGCCTGAGGCAGGCCGTAGCCACGATACCCCATGGCAATTTTCGCCGCGAGCCGTAGGTGGGAGGTGACCATACGGTGTGCTGCTTTGGTATCTTGCTCTTCCACCCAGCGTTTGGCGAGCATGTACTCTTCTTCTGGTTCCAACAGGGGAAACTTGCGGATTTCCTGCATGTAGCGGTTTAATCCGCCTTCCGGTGTTGGTGCTGGCAGATTTGCATAATTAGCCATCTTTGTCCCTTTCCCCAATTTCCGGGGCCCATGTTATTTGGATTAGCATAGATATGGAGAGCGCCCCGCTCTGTTTCAAGTGTACAGCCTAACGCGTGAAAGGGCGTATTGGGCCCAAAAAACCTTAAATTACCGTTATGCTACAGGTCGTTCACACAACTGTGCATCAGCTTGTGCTGTAGCCCACGGCCTCTAGCAGGTTGGTCAGGTCAGCCGGCAGCGGGGCTTCGAACCGAACGTAGTCCCCTGTCAAAGGGTGATCGAACCCCAGAACCGCCGCGTGCAGCGCTTGTCGCGGAAAGCTGCGGATGGCGTCGGCTGCAGCGTCAGAAACCGCGCCTTTGGCGAGCTTGCGTTTACCGCCATAGGTCGGATCACCGACCAGCGCATGACCAGCATGGGCCATATGAACCCGGATTTGGTGCGTGCGCCCCGTCTCTAGCCAACACTCCATTAGCGCCAACACCTCGGGCGATCCAAGGCGCGCCACAGTGCGTGCACGGGTAACTGCGTGACGCCCCCCTTGGAAAAACACCGCCTGCCGTTGTCGGTCGGTGCGGTGGCGGGCTAATTGCGTCGTGAGTTTAAGGATATTGCCGGGCTCAAAATTGGCTCCCTTCACCCCCCGCAAACGCGGATCATTAGCGTCTGGCACACCGTAGACCAACGCTTGATAATAGCGCTCCACTGTGTGTTTTTCGAACTGTTTGGCCAGGCCGTGGTGCGCTGCGTCGGATTTGGCGACCACCAACAGGCCAGAGGTATCCTTGTCGATCCGGTGCACAATGCCGGGGCGCTTCATGCCGCCCACCCCAGAAAGTTCATCACCGCAATGGGCCAGCAGCGCATTTACCAGTGTGCCGGAGGGGCTGCCCGGAGCGGGGTGCACGACCATGCCAGCGGGCTTGTTGATCACAATCAGATCTGCATCTTCAAAAACCACGTCCAACGGGATTTCTTCGGCAAGGATATGGCTGTCTTCGGCCTCTTCCACATCCACGGTAATTTCTTGGCCTTCGTCGGCGCGGCTGCGCGGGTCGGTCACGACCTGCCCATCCACCCGCACGGCCCCTTGCTCAAGCAAACGCCCAAGCCGAGTGCGCGACAGGTTCGCATCCTCTGGCACATCCCGCGCAAGCGCCTTATCAAGGCGGGGTGGCGGGTTGTCCGTGATGGTAAACTTAATTTGACGGTGCGACATGACTGATCCTTCCGAGCCCCCGAACATCAAATTCCTGCGGCGGCTGGTGACGGTGCTGACCGCCACAATGATTTTCGGCCTTCTAGTCGTGATCGGGCTACTTGTCATCCGCTTCTCGAACAAGAGCCCTGATTTACCGACGTCTGTTACTCTGCCCGATGGCGCAAAAGCAGTGACGTTCACCCAAGGCCCCGACTGGTATGCTGTCGTGACGAAAGACGATGTGATTCTGATCTTCGACAGAATGACTGGCGAACTGCGTCAAAGTGTAGCGATTAAATAGTCCTCGAAACCCCTTGGCGACCGTGATGCTTTAGAACGTCGGACTCAGCATATGAGCTGATAGGCGTGCTAAAGGCGATATCGGATTTTTTTTGGGGGGGGGTAGTGGTACCACCTCCTGGTCTCGAACCAGGGACCTCCTGATCCACAATCAGGCGCTCTAACCAACTGAGCTAAGGCGGCACTGCGGTCGATCTAGCGCCCATGAAAAAGGAATGCAAGCCCCTAAGTGCCGCAAAATCAGATTTGTCCGCACATCGCAGAAAACGCAGAAACTTGCCATTTGCATCGTTGCGCGGTACGGGATCTGACACAGTTTCGGAGAAACCTCATGGGCATTGACACAGAACGCGACATTGAAGCCAACCTGCAGATCGGTCCGACCGATAAGGGCATGGTACGGCTGTTCATCGAAGCAGAAGGCGGGATTGAAATTCCGATGGACTTCACCCCGGACGAAGCGGTTGAAATCGCGGAAGAGATCATGGCCGCAGCGCATCGCGCGGGCAAGGCAGCCAAAGCCAAGCGTTAAGCTAAACTGCACCTTCCGGCAGGGGCCAGGCCCCACCGTGCTGGGGCGCGGTTCCCCCGGGATATTTTCCATTTGGAATGGTGGATCGCGCTATCCCCATTGCGGCATCGCATGGGGGTCGCGCAACAAATGCAACCGCCGTGCGGCGTGCGTAGCGAAGAGATGCGTCATTTTCTTACGGCGCGCCGCTGCAAGTCGCTTTTCAGGGCCCATGCGCAGCAGCTCAGCACCGTAGCTGTCGCCGACAAACAGACCGGTATCTTCGGGTAAAAGGTCAATGTCGAAATCGGCATCCACGGCCCAAAAGAACCTGTCCGCCCATTCCAGATAGCCATCCCATTTGCTGTCCGACATGAAATCGGCGCGGCTGGACTTACATTCAACGATCCAGATTTCCCCTTTGGGTCCGAGTGCCATGACATCTACGCGCAGCCCACGTGTCGGCACCAGTTCTTCCACGCTGGCAAAGCCAAGCGCCGCAAGCTGGCGCGTCACGCCACGGGCAATGAGCTGTCCGGGTTGCAAGGATGGGGCGGTCATCAGGGTGGTCTGGGTCATGACCGCAATATGAACAATTCATGAACATCAAGCAAGCGCTTGGTAATCTTCAGTCTGCAACCTATCTAGTTCAAAAGAAAACAAGGTGGTTATATGGCGCGCGACGGCGAAAATTCGACACATCAGCAGCGCGGCATCCGCTACGCCCGCGAGCTTGAAGGGCATCTGGGCTGGCTTGATACGTTTTCGGGCACAGCGCTTGGGGTGTTGGCTGTGGCATCGGGCATCTACACCTATCTTGGGGTGTCCTCTTTGTTGGATGATAACGGCGCGATGTCAGCGTTTGCAGCCATCGCATATTCTGCGGCAGTGTCCGTCGGCATTTTTGTATTCTGGTCCTATATGCTGCGCCTGTTTCCGGCAGTGCGCAGTGCCCGGGCACGGGTCGGTCTGCTGGGAGCGATGTCGCTCGGGGCCGTGGCGATTATCGCCATGTCGAGCTGGCTGAACGCAGCCGCCCTTGCTGGCTCAGCCGCGGTGGAACAACATCTGGCCGAAACCGTACAGGATTACCAAGGATCGCTGGAGCGCGCGCACGAGATCACCCTTTCGGCCCAAGGGCTCGAACGGGACGTGGCCCGCGTGCGGCAAAGCTTCGAGGATCTAAGCGAACAAGAGGCCACCGGCGGGCTGTCAGGGCTGGCCGGTCGGGGCGCTGTGTTTCGCGTGCTGCGCCAGAAATCGGCAGAGCTGTCGGGGCTGGAAGCTCAGATCGCCACCCAGACGCCACTGGTGAGCGACGCCTTTGTCGAGGGCAACCAGATCCTAAGCCGGATGCGTGCCCTTACTGTTGAACCCGGGCCCGTTGAAGCGCGATCGGTTGAGTTTTCGGAGCAGGCTGTACGGCTTGCGGGGCTGATCACACGATTGCGCCAACTGTCTGTGGCCCCGCTTGTCGAACGTGCCGCGCAGGATTTGTCGGCTTCAGTCGTTCTGCCCGAGCTGGACGGCAGCAGCGTCGAGGTTCGCGGCAATCAGGCCTCTACCATCACTGCCGTGCTCGAGGTGCTGGCCCAACGTGCCGCGACGCTAGAACGCGCGGCTCAAGACGTGTTGGCCATGGCCCCACCGACAGAGACGACTTATACGCCAATTTCCAGCGCGGATGCCGTCATTAAATATGCGCGTAACTTTATCCCCTCCTGGGCCGGTGCCATCGCGATTGATCTGCTGCCCGCCGTGCTGGTCTTTATCCTTGCGATCACCCAAGGAGCGATCCGCGAAGGCCGCGAGGGCGCCGCCATCGAAGAAACACTGACGTTGGCCGAACTACGTGCCGCCGTGCTGGCAATGCGCGACATGGATGCAGCAATGAAGGGTGTGCCAATCGTGGACACCCCCACACCGGATGCGAATGCGTCCGATGCCATCCAAACGCCTGATATCGCAGCGGACACCACGGTCACGTCGACACCGTCCAAGACCACATGAAACCGCTGCGCGACTCTCCAAAGCGTCCACCCGCCGCCCGAGTCCTTGGCGGCGTCCTCATGCTTCAGCTTGGACTGGCCGGTATGTTGTTCTGGGGCGATCTTGGCGACGGGTTACGTTTGCCCGGCTTCGCCCCCCGCGCACCAGGTCTGACAGAGCCGACACGACCTGGTGACCAGACCCGCCGCTTTCAGCCCGACCGCGCCCGCCCCGGCGGCCGCCCCATGCCTGAGGCTCCCCTGCCCAAGCGCCTGACCCTCACGGTCGTCGAAGGTGGGGCGCGGGTGTTGCTGGAAGGCGGCATTATGGCGGGCGATGCCGAACGGATCGAAAAACAGATCACCGCGCTTAAGCCCCAACCCGACGGGGTCATCCTGAACTCCCCCGGTGGCTCGGTCAGCGATGCGCTGCGTCTGGGGCGGTATTTTCGCGATACCGATCTAACAACGGCACTGCGCAGCGGCGATATCTGCTATTCCGCCTGTCCCTATCTATTGGCCGCAGGCACCAGCCGCGATGTGCCAGACGATGCTTCTGTCGGGGTGCATCAGCACTTTTTCGGCGAAAGCACCCTGCTGCCCGCCTTTGTCGCTGTCGGAGACATCCAGCGCGGTCAGGGAGAGGTCATGACCTATCTGGATCAGATGGGAATCGACCCGTTGGTTATGCAACACGCGCTGGTTACCCCCCCCGATGAGATCTATCTGCTGCTGCCCGAAGAGCTGACCCGCTATCGCTTTGTGGAAAACGCCGACGCAAGCTAAGATACCCCTTGTCGCAGGCCATCGTCGCGCCTACTTAACGGGGGTGACGGGTTCTGCCCTGTTTGTAAAAGTTACATTCCAGTGGCCTTAAGCAAATCCGAGGGAGCTGGCTCTGTTCGAGCCCTGGTTCGTTTATCTGGCGCCCACCTGTACATACAGGTCCTCGGGAATATACAACAGAACGGCAGCGGTGGTCCCGTCACACTTTCTTACAGGTAAACGTCGCAGGCTGCCGGTTCGCACCGACCAAACAGTACGACCAGATCAGAATGCTTCGGGGCGCGCCTCGCGGGCCATGTGATCCAGAACGGCATTCACGAACTTTGGCTCGTCGCCGCCTTCAAAGAAGGCACGGGCCACATCGACATATTCATTGATCACGACTTTGGGCGGGGTTTCCTGCTCGCGTAGTTCAGCGCCGGCGGCGCGAAAGAGCGCACGCAACGTAGGGTCAATGCGCGCGATGGCCCATTTGGCAACCAAGGCACGGTCCGTCATCTGGTCAATCGCCGCCTGATAGTTCACGGCAGTCTCAAGCAATTCCGCAAAATGCCGAATGTCGCCGTCAATCATTTCCTGACCGTCATAGGTCGCGCCAAAGCGGTGCTCGAGGAACTCTTTGCGAACGGTGTCAAAGCTCTGCGAGGAATGTTCCATCTGGAACAAGGCCTGCACGGCATAAAGCCGCGAAGCTGATTTCATCTTGCGTTTTTGATTGCCCGAAAGGCCGGCGGAGGATGTCATGCTGTCTTGGGTCCGTCATTGTTGCCCGCCATCAGATATTCATCCGAGCGGGGCTTGAAACCGATATCTTTACGAATGTCGCCCCACTTACGGCTCAGCGCGATCAGATGCAAGGCCGCAGCTGCAGCGCCACCGCCCTTGTTTTGCCCATCAGGATCGGCGCGCACGGCGGCCTGTTCATGATTTTCAACCGTCAGGATGCCGTTGCCGATGCAGATGCCCTGCAACCCCATCAACTGCAACGCGCGGCTGCTATCGTTGCACACGGTCTCGTAATGCGTCGTCTCGCCACGGATCACGCAACCGAGGGCAACATAGCCGTCAAAATTGCTCTTGCGGTCAGAGATGCCGATGGCGGTCGGTATCTCTAGCGCGCCGGGCATTTCCACCACGTCCCACGCGGCCCCTGCAGCCTCAAGTTCAGCTTTGGCCCCCTTCAACAGCCCTTCGGCGATATCCGAGTAGTAGGGCGAAATGACGATCAAAACCTTAACAGGCGTCTCGAATTTCGGGGTCGTCAGCGTGGTGTGATTTCCAGCAGCCATTGCACTTACTCCTGCGTGATCGGGCGCGTGCCCACGATGCTAAGGTCATAGGCGTCCAGCCCCAGATAACGGGTATCGGGGTTGTCGGTCAGCAAGATCAGCTTGTGCAGGCCAAGGCTCGCCATGATCTGCGACCCCAGACCGGTCCGTTTGACGGTACGGGGACGGTCGTCCTCTTCGTCTTCGAAACGCAAACGCGGATCGGGGTCGCGGAACAGCAATACCGCACCGCGGCCTTCCTCAGCGATAATCTGCATTGCACGAGGCAATTCGTCAGCGGGGCTTGGGCCAAGGCCCAAGATATCTTCAAGCGCATTGATCGCGTGGGTCCGAACCAGAACAGGCTCATCCGTAGTGATATCGCCCTTTGACAGCGCAACGTGATCGGTGCCGCTGATCTCGTCGGTGAAAATCTGCATCTTCCAGTCGCCGCCATAAGCGGAGGTCACAGTCCGGCTGTCACGTTCAACCAATAGGTTATCATGTTTGTGGCGGTAGGCGATCAGATCGCTGATCGTCCCGATTTTCATCTTATGTTGCTGGCAGAAGGCGACAAGATCAGGCAGGCGCGCCATGGTGCCGTCTTCCTTCATAATCTCGCAAATTACGCCCGACGGATGCAGACCCGCCAGACGCGAAATATCGACGGCCGCCTCGGTATGTCCAGCCCGCACCAAGACCCCGCCGTCGCGTGCCCGCAACGGAAACACGTGCCCCGGTGTGGCGATATCAACGGCACCTTTGTCTTCGTCTATGGCGACTTTGACCGTCAGCGCCCGATCCGCAGCCGAGATCCCGGTGGTCACGCCCTCACGCGCCTCGATCGACACGGTAAAAGCCGTCTCGTGACGGGCAGAGTTATTCACCGCCATCATTGGCAGACCCAAAGTATTGACGCGTTCTTCAGTCATTGGCAGACAGATCAAACCCCGCCCGTGGGTGGCCATAAAGTTGATCGCATCAGCGTCCGCAAACTGCGCCGGGATCACCAGATCGCCTTCGTTCTCGCGGTCCTCGTGATCGACCAACACGAACATACGCCCCTGACGGGCTTCTTCGATGATCTCTTCGATGGGCGCGATGGTATCCGCCAATTCAGCCTCGACGGGTCCGGGCGTTTCAAATTGCATGGGCTCACCTCACTCTTTGTTGCCAAGGCACATACCCCACCCCACGCGTCTTTGCCAGAGCGGGGCAGCCCCCGCCCGTGCTTCATTTTGCCAAATAAACTCAAATCCGCACCATCAGCCGGCGCTGTGCCCTGCGTTCATCGCTGTAAGAGCAACCCGCCGCGCCAGCCCCCTGCCCTGCACGGGCAGCGCTATCGGCTACAAAATACGCCTAAGCCCCCTGACAAGCAAAGGGATTCGCCCGCCGTTCGTGCGTGCAAGCAGAGCAGCGGCAATCAGGACATCTCTGACAACCGCGCCACATAGCGGGCCAATGTGTCGATCTCGAGGTTGATCCGGTCCCCTACGTCAACATCGCCCCAGGTCGTGACCTCTTTGGTGTGGGGGATGAAGTTGATCCCGAAATCACAGCCATCGACCTCGTTCACGGTCAGCGATGTGCCATTCAACGCGACCGATCCTTTGGGCGCAATGTACCTGGCAAGATCTTTGGGCGCGCGCAGGGTCACACGGGTGCTGTCGCCCTCATCGCGCAGCGCCACCACTTCGGCGACGCCGTCGACATGGCCCGACACAATATGCCCGCCCAATTCGTCACCGACCTTCAGAGCGCGTTCAAGATTTAGCCTCCGCCCGACCTCCCATGCGCCAAGGTTGGTCTTGTCCACGGTCTCCGCGCTGATCTGCACCTCGTACCAATCGGGACCCAGATCGACGACCGTCAGACAGACGCCGTCGCTCGCGATCGACGCGCCCATGTCTATACCGTCGGTATCATAGCCCGTTTCGATCCGTGCACGCAGATCCCCCTGCTGTTCGAGCTTGGAGATCTTTCCGATATCCGTGATAATACCTGTAAACATGCGCGTGCCTCTTCTATAGTGATCGCTACCGAAGTAGACCTCTGCCATCAGCATGACAAGTCCACAGACACGCCACATTTTCGCCGGTATCAGGTGTTTGTCTGTGTGATGAACAAGGTAAACTGAAAGCTAACCATGAACGCCGCAGCACCCCGTGACCGGGTCTTCCTTTTCCTGCAAGGGCCGCATGGCCCCTTCTTTAACCGACTGGGCAAGATGCTTCGTCTGGCGGGTGCGCAGGTCTGGCGCGTGGGGTTCAATGCAGGCGATCGGGCCTTCTGGTTCCACCCGCGCAGCTATATTCCGTTTCGCGGTACGGCTGACACGTGGAAAGACACCTTTGTTGCGCTGCTCGCCGACAAAGGTGTCACAGATATCGTGCTATACGGCGACACCCGTCCGATCCACGCCCAAGCCGTGGCCGAAGCCAAGGCACGCGGGCTGACCGTGCATGTCTTTGAAGAAGGGTACATGCGCCCCTATTGGGTCACTTATGAACGGGGCGGATCGAACGGCAATTCTCGGTTAATGGAGATGTCGATCGAACAGATGCAGGTCGCACTGGCCAATTCGGATATGGAGGCCCCCCTCCCCCCCGGCCACTGGGGCGATATGCGCCAACATGTTTTTTACGGGGCGCTGTATCACTGGTTTGTGCTGTTTCGAAACGGCGCGTATCGCAACTTTCGCCCGCACCGCAGCTTGCCAGTGATCAAGGAGTTCAAGCTTTACCTCAAGCGGCTGCTGCTGATGCCCGCGCTGGCGCTGGACCGGCTGATCGCAACGCTGCGTATTCGGCTCGGCGGCTTCCCCTACCATCTGGCGCTGTTGCAACTGGAGCACGACAGCTCGTTTCAGGAACATTCCCCGTTCGAGACGATGACCGATTTCCTGACCGTCGTGCTCGAGGGATTTGCCAAAGGCGCACCACGCCACCACCATCTTGTCGTCAAAGCCCATCCGTTGGAAGACGGCCGCGCCCCCTTGCGCCGTGTGGTAAAGCGCGTCGCACGTGATCTGGGCGTAGCCGACCGCGTGCATTTCGTGCGGGGCGGCAAACTGGCACAGCTTCTGAATGATGCGCGCACGGCGATCACCGTGAACTCGACCGCGGGGCAACAGGTGCTCTGGCGTGGTATACCTCTCAAGGTATTTGGCAGCGCCGTCTATGCAAAGCCCGAATTCGTATCCAACCAGCCCTTGACCGATTTCTTTGCCGCCGCATCCCGCCCGGACAACAAGGCCTACAAGGACTATCGCCGGTATTTGCTAGAAACCTCGCAGGTGCCCGGCGGATTTTATGCCGCCCGCGCGCGCACTCAGCTTCTGCGTCAGGTCGTTGATATGATGCTATCCCCCGAAGACCCTTATGACGCGCTGGAACTGGGGACCGCGGCACCACGGCAACAGTTGCGAGCCGTCACCTGACAGATTTTTGCCGCAACAGTAGCTTTTCGATCCAAACTGCGCTAAGCCGATGATAATTACGTCGAAATAATCGGCGATTTCGAGGCAGAGTAAGAATAGGTCGAGGAGACCGGGCAGTGAAATCCGTACCCTTCAGGTGGGCGCGTCCCATCGCATTATTGGCGGCTATGGCCGTGGTATCTTCGTGTGGTCTTCCGCAGGTTGGTCCGAACAAACGTCAAATCTATGCAGGATCGGTCCAAAAGCAAGGTGACGCTTTCGTCGTTGCCGTTAATGACCGTGTGACCCGTGCGACGGCTGTCGCACCGGCGCTTGGATTTAATTCGGGGTTTATTCACGCAGGCCAGCTTGGGTCGGACACGATTAATCCGGGTGATACGCTGGGGCTGACAATCTGGGAAAACGTCGACGACGGCTTGCTAGCGGCACAGGGCGCAAACGCCACCGTGCTGGAAGAAGTGCAGGTTGACGGCTCTGGCTTTATCTTCGTGCCCTACGCGGGTCGGGTCAAGGCCGCTGGCAACTCTCCCGAAGCGATCCGCCGTATCATCACCAACAAACTGTCAGAGCAGACTCCCGACCCGCAGGTACAGGTGCGCCGTCTGGCCGGTGATGGGGCGACGGTGTCGCTTGTGGGATCTGTCGGCGCGCAGGGCGTTTATGCCATTGAACGCCCGACCCGCACCCTCGCCACCATGCTGGCACGTGCCGGCGGCGTGACGATCACGCCGCAAATCGCGCAGGTGACGGTACTGCGGGGCAACCAAAAGGGCAAAATCTGGCTGGAAGACCTGTACAACCACCCCGAGCTCGACATTGCACTGCGCGGCGGTGACCGCATCCTGATCGAGGAAGACACGCGGTCCTTTGTGGCGCTTGGTGCCACAGGTGCGCAACAAAAAGTCCCTTTTGAAACTAAGAACCTGTCGGCTCTCGAAGGCATCGCCCAGGTCGGCGGCCTGAACGCAGGCACCGCAGACCCAACAGGTGTTTTCGTCTTCCGCAACGAACCTGAACCTGTCGTGGCACAGGTCTTGGGACGCAACGATCTGCAAGGCGCACAGCGCATGATTTATGTGCTAGACTTGACCAAGCCCAACGGCATGTTCATGGCACGTGACTTCGTGATCCGCGACGGCGATACGCTCTACGTAACCGAAGCGCCCTTCACACAATGGAGCAAAGTCATCTCCTCGATCACGGGGTCGGCCAGCTCGGTCAACAGCCTCTCGTCGCTCGCGTCGAGCAACTGATCTGCAAAGATGGCTTTAGGGCCTGAAATATATGATACTCCCGCCGCCGGCCCCGCAAAGGACCGGCGGCTTTTTGTGTTTAACGGCGGGTTCATCAGCAACCGCAGGGTACGGCGCATTCTGCAGCTGTCGGGCTATAGCCTGCATCTGGGAATGCCGCGCGCAGGTGACGCCATCGCTGTCTGGGGCAACGCGGGCACAGCCCACCGTGGGCTGGCCGTGGCCGAAAAGCGTGATCTGCCTGTGGTGCGCGTCGAAGACGCATTGCTCCGGTCGCTGTTTCCCGGCCGGGCGGGCGAGCCGCCACTGGGGTTACTGGTAGACCATAAAGGGTTGCACTTTGACCCCAAACAGCCCTCTGACCTCGAAGAGATCCTGACCGCGCATCCGCTCGATGATACAGCTCTGCTCGACCGCGCCCGCGGTGCCATCCACCGGATAGCCGAAGCGCATCTGACCAAATACAGCGGCTTTGATCCAACCCACCCCGCCCCCGATCCGGGATATGTGCTGGTGATCGACCAAACTCTTGGGGACGCCTCTGTCGCGGCGTCGGGGGCGGACCGGTCGCGGTTTCTCGAAATGCTTGTCTTTGCACAGCAGGAAAACCCCGGCGCGCGGATCATCATCAAGACCCACCCCGAAACCGCGGCGGGCTTTCGCTCTGGCCACTTTGGCCCCGAAGACGCCAATGACCGCATCACCCTGCTGACCGCCCCGATCAGCCCTTGGACGCTGTTCGAAGGGGCCGTGCGCGTTTATACCGTCTCTTCTCAAATGGGGTTCGAGGCGATTTTCGCAGGCCATAAACCACGGGTGTTCGGGCAACCCTTCTATGCAGGCTGGGGCCTGACCGAGGACGAATTCCCCGTACAGCGCCGCCAACGGGTGCTGACCCGTGCGCAGCTGTTTGCAGGGACGATGATCCTGTATCCCAAGTGGTATGACCCTCACTGCGATTGCCTGTGTGACATTGAAACCGCGATAGAGGCGATGGCCGCTCAGACCCGCGCTTGGCGCGAAGACCATCGCGGCTGGGTCGCCTCGGATATGAGGTTGTGGAAACGCCAGCCGCTCCAGCGTTTTTTTGGCCGCTGGTCACCTGTCACCTATCGAAACAATCCCGACGCGGCGCGTGCGGCGGGCAAGCCGTGGATGGTCTGGGCCTCCAAGGAGACAAAGGATCACGCTGGTGCGGTCCGCGTAGAGGACGGGTTCTTGCGGTCACGGGGCTTGGGGGCGGATCTGGTGCCACCGCTGTCGCTGGTCTGTGACGATTTGGGTATCTACTATGATCCCCGCAAACCCAGCCGGCTGGAAAACCACATCGTCGCCCGCGCTAAATTGCGCTCTGACCAGTCCCGCCGCGCCACGCGGCTGATCGCTGCGCTACGCGATGCGGGGCTCAGCAAGTATAACCTTGGCGGCGATATCATGCCCGCCGACCTGCCTGCCGGACGGCGTATTTTGGTGCCCGGGCAAGTCGAGAACGATGCCTCTATCCTGACCGGCACGGGGGATGTGTCGACGAATTTGGCGCTGCTCACCTGCGCACGTGCCGCACATCCCGACGCGGTGATCCTGTATAAGCCGCACCCCGACGTAGAGGCCGGTCTGCGTCCCGGTGCCATCGATGCCGAAGGGCTGGCCGACCGCGTATTGACCCACGCTGATCCCGTTGCGCTGTTGGCGCATGTGGACGAGGTCTGGACCATGACGTCCCTTCTAGGGTTCGAGGCCCTGTTGCGCGGCATCAAGGTGGTGACCCTCGGGGCTCCTTTCTATGCCGGCTGGGGCCTGACCGAGGACCGTGGCGCGATCCCCACCCGACGGGGGGCCGGTGTCACCCTCGAAGGGGTGGTGCATGCAGCGCTCATTGATTATCCGCGCTATTTCGATCCGCGTACCGGCACAGCATGCCCTGTCGAGGTCGTGGTAGAGCGGCTGGCAGCGGGCGACGTGCCACGGCGCGGGGTGACGAACCGTCTGCTGGCCAAGCTGCAAGGGGTGTTCGCCACACAGGCGCATCTGTGGCGGCGCGGGTAGCGCTACGGGGGCCAGCCCCCGTACCCCCGGGAGTTTGAACCATTTGGAAGCGGTCTAGGCCGGCGCGTCGGCGCGGGCCCAGATGTGGAGGAGGTCGGGGCCGATGCGCGCCGTTTCCGTCAGGGTGAACCGCGGGGCTTGTGCAAGGTGTCGCAGCTGTAGCGCCGCGATGGCTGGCAGCCCGTCAGCCCCGAGCGTGAGCCCTGCTGTGAACCCGATCAACTGATCCACCAAACCAGCCTGCAACAGCGTTGCGGCGAGCCCACCGCCGCCTTCGCAAAAGATGCGTGTCAGACCGTGCTGACCGAGTTGCTGGAGCATATCATCGGCATCGATCTGGCCCATCCTGCTAGCACAGGCGATCAACGTGGCGCCTAGGCTTTTCCAGGCCTCGATCAGCTCTGTCGGCGCTTTGGAGCCGTGGCAAAGGATCAAAGGGATGTCGCCTGCCGTTTTTGCCAATGCGCCGCCAAGGGGTATGTCCAGGCCATTGGACACAACGATCCGTGTTGGCTGTCGGGTGACGCCAAGGTCGCGCACGGTCAGGCTGGGATCATCCTGTCGCGCCGTGCCGCCGCCCACCATGACCGCGTCATGCCGGCTGCGCATCGCATGTACCGCTCGGCGTGCGGGCGGGGCTGTAATCCACTGGCTTTCACCTGTCGCGGTGGCGATACGACCATCAAAGCTGCTGGCGAGTTTAAGCGACACCATCGGACGGCCTGCATTGATACGCAGGAAAAAGCCCATGTGATCGGCGCGGGCTTCATGCGCGAGCACGCCCACGTCAACCGAGATGCCCGCCGCTTGCAAGATCGCAATGCCCTTGCCGCTGACGCGCGGGTCGCTGTCTGTGCAGGCGATCACAACGCGCGCGACATCAGCTGCCACAAGCGCATCGGCGCAGGGCGGGGTCTTGCCGGTATGGGCGCAGGGTTCGAGCGTGACATAGACCGTCGCGCCCTTGGCCGCCGGCCCCGCTTGCCGCAGGGCTTCGGGTTCGGCGTGGGGTCTGCCGCCCGGCTGGGTCCATCCCCGTCCGACGATGCGGCCTTGTTGCACAATGACGCAGCCCACGGCGGGGTTGGGCCAGACAGCCCCCTGCCCGCGCCGGCCCAGCGACAAGGCCAGCGCCATAAAGCGCGCGTCGTCAGACATACTTATTCGTCCGCAGGGGTATCGGGCCGCAGTTCCTGCACGAACTTATCGAAATCATCTGCCGCCTGAAAGTTCTTGTAGACGCTGGCAAACCGCACATAGGCGACAGTATCGATGCGGGCCAAGGCCTCCATCACGATCTCGCCGATCTGTTTCGACCCGACATCTGTTTCACCCATGCTTTCAAGACGGCGCACAATGCCGCTGATCATCTGATCGATACGTTCGGGATCAATCGGGCGTTTCTGCATGGAAATGCGGATAGAACGTTCCAGCTTGTCGCGGTCGAAATCCTCGCGTTTGCCAGAGGTTTTAACGACCACCAGATCGCGCAGTTGCACCCGTTCATAGGTTGTAAACCGGCCCCCGCAGGCGGGACAGAAACGGCGGCGGCGGATTGAAACGTGATCCTCGGCCGGGCGGCTGTCTTTTACTTGGGTGTCGATATTTCCGCAAAACGGGCAGCGCATGGCCGGTCCCCTTTATCTTAAACCTGTTCAATAGGGGTCCAAACGACCCCACTCCCCAAAACTATAGGACCAACGCGAGGTTTTGGGTAGGGGCGAAATGGCCGTCTATATGTTGTATTGAGCGAAACTGGCGTGAACTTCGCCTGTGCCCAGGCGTTAGGCCTGGAACAGGATAAATTTGAAGGGAAAACGACATGACCAAAACGCTATTTATCACAGGGGCCTCCAGCGGGATCGGCGCGGCCACCGCACAGGCTGCAGCCAAGGCAGGATGGAACGTAGGGCTTTTTGCCCGCAGTGAGGATAAGCTGAAAAACCTCGCACGTGACATCGGGGATCAGGCGCTGGTGCTGACCGGAGACGCGACCAGCTATGACGATCAGGAACAGGCCATGAGCCGCCTTGCGCAGAAGTTCGGTCAGATTGACGCGGTGTTCGCAAATGCGGGACGCGGCACCTCACCCGGCGGGACCGAAAAGGGCGACCCCGATGATTGGAAGGCGATGGTCGATCTGAACGTGATGGGTGCGCTTTATACCGCCCATGCTGCGATGCCCTACCTGCGCAAAACGACAGGGCAATATGTCGTAACCGGATCAGCCGCGGGACGCCGCCACATCAAGGGGTCAATTTATGGCGCGACTAAATTCTTCATCCATGGTTTTGCTGGCAACCTTGCCGACGAAATGGCCGAATGGGGCGGGCGCTGCATGGTCGTTTCTCCGGGAATGGTCGACACGCCGTTCTTTGACGAGGCCAAGCCTGATAAGCTGAAACCCGAGGATGTTGCATCTGCCGTACTGCACGCGCTGCAGGCACCGCCCCATGCAGCGGTCCGCGAAATCCATCTGATGCCGGTGGGCTAAGCTCAGGCGAAATGTACCGCGATGCGCCTGCTATGAGGCGCGTCGCGGTGTTCGAACAGGTAGATGCCCTGCCATGTTCCAAGCACCATGCGCCCTGCGACCACAGGGATGCTAAGCGTGACGGGCATCACTGCCGCCTTGATATGCGCGGGCATGTCATCTGGTCCTTCCAGCGTATGCCGGAGATAGGACATCGAGGGATCATTGGCAGGCGGCACCAGCTGTGCAAAATATGCCAATAGGTCGCGTTGCACGTCGGGATCGGCATTTTCCTGGATCAGCAGTGAGGCAGAGGTATGTCGCACGAACAACGTCAGCAGCCCGTCGGACCGCTGACCCGAAAGCGCCTGAATCACATCGCTGGTTATTTCGTACAGCCCCTGCCCGCGTGTGTGGACTGTAAGTTCGCTGTTCATCCTGCCTGCCTTCCGCTTGGGCTATCGCCTTGGCGTCAGGCTAGCCTTACCTGCCGGGCGATTGCAAACCACCACACAGCGTAATGCCGTGGCTGATGGTCATCGCCGATCCGGCCTTGGTCAGCGATCCGCCCAGTATCACCACCGGCGACGGTGTCAGCCCTGTCGGATCGAGCGTGAAGGTCACGCCACCATCGCCGCCAAAACCACGCGCGCGCGGTTCGCTGACATAAAGCGTCTGACGATCCGCGGCTCCCATCTGGTCCCCAGCGTAACCCGCGGCCGCACACCAGTGCCCCCGCGCACCAAAGCCCGTGCTACCGCTGATACGCACACCATTTTCCGTCGGCGTGTAGGTCAGCCGTTCATTTGGCACATAGCCCTGCGCAAGAGCAGGCCCCGCGACCAAAGAGGCCATCAAAAGCGCTGTTTTAAAGGTTTTCACAATGTCATTCCTGTTCATCAAAAGTCTTTCAGCTCAAGGATGTAGTCCTTGCAGAACTGGATTGCGTGGCCAACCGGCAGGGTCTGCCCCGCGTTGCGGACCGAGACTGAATAAGATTTGAATGCGGCCTCGGATAACTCGGCGTCATTCAGTGTAAAGACGGCACCGACGCGACCAGCGCCGCTGGCCGAGGGACCTCGCGGCGACTTGAGGTAGATCTGGTCTGCTGTCCGTGCACTCAGCTGGTCTTCGGCATATTCGGCAGCCGCACACCACAGACCGCGCGCGCCCTCTCCGTGATCCTCGATCACCTCAAAGGCCGTGCCCGACAGCGAAATAACCTGCAACCGGTTCACCGCCGTAGAGGGCTGCGCGACGGCGGCCATTGGTATCGTGGACAAAATGGCGACGAGGGCGAGACGTTTCATGGCGGTTCCTGTTTGGCGGCTAGGACACAGATAGGGTGCGCGGCGTGGATTTAAATTCACAGCTTTGAGAGTATGGCCTAACCGCATGAAAAAAGGCGGATGCCGAAACACCCGCCTTCTATATTGTTTGCGATTGAACAGCTTACTGATCGAGGAACGACCGTAGCTTGCGCGACCGGCTTGGGTGCTTGAGCTTGCGCAGCGCCTTCGCCTCGATCTGCCGGATACGTTCACGCGTCACGCTGAACTGCTGACCGACCTCTTCAAGCGTATGGTCGGTGTTCATGCCGATGCCGAAACGCATCCGCAAAACACGTTCTTCGCGCGGGGTCAGCGATGCCAGCACCCGTGTCGTGGTTTCCTTGAGGTTTTCCTGAATGGCGCTGTCCAATGGCAGCACGGCATTCTTATCTTCGATGAAGTCGCCAAGCTGGCTGTCTTCCTCATCGCCGATTGGCGTTTCAAGGGAGATAGGCTCCTTGGCGATTTTCATCACCTTGCGGACCTTCTCCAATGGCATCTGCAGCTTCTCTGCCAGCTCTTCCGGCGTCGGCTCGCGGCCGATTTCGTGCAGCATCTGACGACCGGTCCGGACCAGTTTGTTGATCGTTTCGATCATATGCACTGGGATACGGATGGTGCGGGCCTGATCCGCAATGGATCGCGTGATGGCTTGCCGGATCCACCATGTCGCATAGGTACTGAATTTATAGCCGCGACGGTACTCAAACTTGTCCACGGCCTTCATCAAACCGATGTTCCCTTCCTGAATAAGATCAAGGAACTGCAAGCCGCGGTTAGTGTATTTTTTAGCGATCGAAATAACGAGGCGCAGGTTTGCCTCGACCATTTCTTTCTTGGCCTGACGGGCCTCTTTTTCACCCTTCTGAACCTGCTGCACAATGCGGCGGAATTCAGAGATATCAAGACCGACATATTGACCAACCTGCGCCATATCCGTGCGCAGCTCGTCAACCTTTTCAGATGAGCGTTCAATGAACATCTGCCAACCGCGACCGGACTTTTCGGCCATCCGCTCCATCCAGTTGGGGTCCAGTTCGTAGCCACGATAG
Organism: Sulfitobacter litoralis; assembly: GCF_900103185.1. Lineage (GTDB taxonomy): Bacteria > Pseudomonadota > Alphaproteobacteria > Rhodobacterales > Rhodobacteraceae > Sulfitobacter > Sulfitobacter litoralis. Next base: position 52,772 of record NZ_FNJD01000005.1, on the reverse strand, counting down.
CTGTCGACGAACTCCTTGCGGTTGATGCGCGCTTGGTCAGCAAGCTTCACCATCGCGCTGTCGATCTGCATGATACGGCGGTTGATGCCGTACAGCTGGTCAATCAGGGCTTCGATACGGTTGTTGTGCAAGTGCAGCTCGTTGACCAGCAGCACGATCTCGGACCGGACGCGCTGGTATTCTTCCTCATCGGCCTTCGAAAAGGTGCCATCCTCGTTCAGGGTCGCCGAAATACGGCTGTCCTGAATCTGGCTCAGCTTGACGTAATCGTCGGCGATGATGTCCAACGCCTCAAGCACCTGTGGCTTGAGCGCGGCTTCCATCGCGGCCAGCGACATGTTTGCCTGTTCGTCTTCATCCTCGTCGTCGTCATCATTCGAGATCGGATTGCCATCTGCATCGACTTCGCTGGTGCTTTCCGCAGGCTTTGTTTCGGTGCCGCCGACAGGCACGACCGGAGTCGTTTCTTCTTCGTCGCCCATCTGGGTGCCGAATGTCGCCTCAAGGTCGATCACGTCGCGCAAAAGAATGTCTTCGGACAAAAGTTCGTCGCGCCAGATCGTGATCGCCTGGAAGGTCAGCGGGCTTTCACACAGCCCCGCGATCATTGTATTGCGGCCTGCCTCGATCCGCTTGGCGATGGCGATCTCGCCCTCACGGCTGAGCAGTTCGACGGACCCCATCTCCCGCAGGTACATGCGTACGGGGTCGTCCGTGCGGTCCAGCTTTTCGGACGTGCCAGCGGACAGCGCCACATCACGCGTGCTTTCCGTGGTGGCAACTTCGGTGCCACCCTTGGCGTCTTCTTCTTCGGCTTCTTCGTCTTCGATCACGTTGATGCCCATTTCGGACAACATCGACATCACGTCCTCGATCTGCTCCGAGCTTACTTGATCGGGCGGCAGAACAGTGTTCAGCTGATCGTAGGTGATATAGCCTTTTTCACGGGCTTCGCCGATCATCTTTTTGACGGCGGCTTGGCTCATATCAAGCGAATGGCCGGCATCCTGGTCGTCAGACTTCGCGTCTTCGTTCGTGTCTTTGGCGGCCATGAAATTTCCTCCAGCGAATGGGTGCGAATCACGTGACGTGATTCGGTTGTTCGAATCATGCGGGGTTCTGGGTGATTCTTAAACCCGTTACCCTGTACTTTGTTAGTCATCCCGGCGAAAAAGCCACGCCGGGTTCATTTTTTCTCTTTCGTGCCACCCTTCAGGATCGACCCCAGCAAAGCATCAAATGCGCTGCGTTCGTCCCGGCTGATGTGGGCACCGTTTTCAGCGATGTCGTATTCAGCGGTATCTTCCTGCCCGCTACGTTGCGCACGATCGGCATTGCGCGCCGCTTCGCCCAACCGCCATGTCAGACCCTCGTCGGCCATGCCGGTCATATCCTCGACCGCATCGGCGATCTCTTCATCCAGTCCACGCACAGCTTCCAGCTTCCCCAGCTCCTCGGCGACGGTCATACGCGTCTTCTCAAGGTTGCCGGGGCTTCGGATGCAGGGCGTGATGGCTACGTGGCGCTGCGCCAGCATATTTTCAAGTGCGTACTCGCCAAGGGCGTCGTAAATCTTTTCGCGCAACACCGCAGGGTCCTGATGCACATGGCGCAGCATCAAGTCCCGAATACGCCCGTGGTCGTAGTCCTGACAGCGCATTGTGGCCAAGCCGTTTTCAAATTCTTCAACCAGTTGCGGGCAGTTTAGCAAAGCCATCAAAATCACCGCTTCGCGCAGATGCTCTGTCGCGCCTAGACCGGCTGCAGTCACCAGAATAGAGGATTTCGCACTTGGCGACGGACCTTGCGGTGGGGGTGCCCACTTGCCCCCACCGGACGCACGCGCCACAGGGCTAAAGTCTTTCTTGGCCTTTTGCGGGCGGAACAGCTGCCAGCGTAAATCCTTGATCTCTTGGCCATAGTGGCTGCGAATCGAAGGATCTTTGATCATCATGATTTTTTCGCGCAACGCCTTGTCCAGGCCGGCCTTGCGTTCAGGGCTGTCGAAAACGCGGCCATCTGTCTCGCGCTGCCACAACAGCCGCACCATCGGCATGGCGTTATCCAGCAGCTTTTGCAAGGCGGGTGCGCCATGGGCCCGCAGCAGATCGTCGGGATCCTTTCCATCGGGCATCACGGCAAAGCGCAAGGATTGGCCCGCCTCCAATAACGGCAGCGCCAGATCGATCAACCGCATGGCCGCCCGCTGGCCGGCCGTGTCACCATCCAGCGTGATGATCGGCTCGGGCGAGATGCGCCACAACATCTGTAGCTGACTCTCGGTGGTCGCCGTTCCCATGGGGGCAACGGCCGCACCAAATCCGGCCTGCACCAGCGCAATCACGTCCATATACCCTTCGGCGACGACCAACGGCTTGCCCTGCCCTGCAGCTGTCCGGGCATCGCGCACGTTGTATAGGCTGCGGCCCTTATCAAAAAGCTCTGTCTCCGGGGAGTTCAGATATTTGGCGTTGTCATTGGGGTCCATCGCCCGCCCGCCAAAGGCAATCGCCCGCCCCCGCGCATCGCGGATGGGATACATGATCCGGCCCCGAAACGTATCATAGGGCCGCCCACCTTTGGACGAAGGCTTGGCCAGCCCTGCCCCCATTATCAGCGCGTCCTCGACATTCTTGGCCTTTAGATGATCCCAAAGTCCCTGCCACTGATCCGGCGCAAATCCGATTTCCCACTGCTCCAGCGCCTGCGGCGTCAGACCGCGGCCTGCCAGATAATCGCGCGCAGCACTGGCCGCCCCCGTGCGCAGCTGCAGCCGAAAATACTGCACGGCCAGTTCCATTACCTCGGCCAACTGGGTTCGCTTGTCGGCTTTTTCCTGCGCGCGCGGGTCCTGTTTGGGCATGGGCATTCCTGCCTCACGCGCCAAAATCTCGACCGCCTCCATAAAGCTTACATTCTCGGTCTCGCGCACAAAAGAGATCGCATCCCCTTTGGCATGGCATCCGAAGCAATAGTAGAATCCCTTGCGGTCATCGACGTGGAAGCTGGCTGATTTTTCCTGATGAAACGGGCACGGAGCCCACATGTCGCCCTTGCCCTGATTGGACTTGCGCGCATCCCACAACACTTTGCGCCCTACCACCTGTGACAGGCTGGCACGGCTGCGCAGTTCATCCAAAAATCCAGGGGGCAGGCTCATACGGTTTTATATTGGGTCGCGAGGGTCAAAGTCCAGAACCCAAAGCCTCCAATGCCGGCTTCATTTTGCCAAATAAACGCCGGGGGGATCGCCCGTCAGGGCGATGGGGGCTGGCCCCCTTGTCACCGCCCCAACAGATGCGTCAGCACTATAGATCGCGCTCCGGCCCCGTCACTGGCCTAGACACATCTCGTTCCAAGCAGCAGACAGGTCATTTTTTTTCACGTCACGCATTTTCATCTCATACACCCAAGGCGCAACCAGCGGCACAACGGCGTCGTAGCGATCCGGCCACTGCGGGTTCTGGGACGCAATGTGGTCCGGTACCTCACGCTCTTTCACGCGGTCGATGCGCGCCTGGCGCACAGCCTGGACGACATCCGCCTGATACTGACAATCGGTCTCCGCGCTCGTTGCGGCAAAGGCTGGTGCACTGGAAGCGGCCAGCGCCGCGGCGATCATAAGTTTACCAAATTTCATCGTCACATCTCCTAATGTTTTTGGCGATACCACCGCAGTTCCCTTGCGCACAACCAACAGAAATGGCGCTCACGAGGGGGTGGCGGGCTGCCTATTGCGTAAAAACCTAGCCAGAGCCGGGTGGAATACAAGTATCCGAGCGGTTTTCCGCAGCGCGCCTCCGAACAGTCTGGCGCGTCTTTGCCGAAGGCCACCCTCACAGCGGCCCTCGGGGAACTTTTCGTGGCGAGCACCTGGCCGCGCGTGGCTTACAGCCCCTTGGCGCGGTAACTGGCAGCGACTTTGCCGATGCTGACCAGATAGGCGGCGGTGCGCAGGTCGTCGACATCATCGCGGCTGTGCCAGACTTCCGCCATCGACCGGTAGGCGTCGCTCATCGTATCGTAAAGACCGGAGCGGACCAGCTCAAGCTCCCCTGCACCTCGCAGATACTTGTCTTTGAAGTTCGGGCTCAATTGCCAGCCGACACCGCTATCGGCGCTCAGACGTTCCAGCTCGTCCACCAGCAGCTGGTGCCGGCTTTCCTCGTTGCGCCGCTGCATCCGGCCAAAGCGGATGTGGCTCAGGTTCTTGACCCATTCGAAATAGGATACCGTCACACCGCCAGCGTTGGCGTACATGTCAGGGATGATCACCACGCCTTTTGCACGCAGGATATCATCGGCACCGGCGGTTACAGGGCCGTTGGCGGCTTCGACGATCAGCGGGGCCTTGATGCTATGCGCGTTGGTCAGATTGATCACCCCTTCCATCGCCGCAGGGATCAGGATGTCACATTCCGCTTCCAGCAGCTTGGCACCATCTTCCTCAAGGGGCGCATCGGGATAGCCCTTGATCGTGCCGTGCATGGAAATCCAGCGGTGCACCTCTTCCACATCAAGACCACGGTCATCGAACAACGCGCCATCACGTTCAATGATCGCGGTGATCTTGCAGCCATCCTCTTCGCTCAGGAACTTGGCGGCATGATAGCCTACGTTGCCCAAGCCCTGCACGACGACGCGCTTGCCGTCCAGCTCACCGCCCAGGCCCGCTTTTGCCATGCCCTGAGGATCACGGAAGAACGCATGCAGCGCATATTGTACGCCGCGGCCCGTCGCTTCAGTGCGGCCGTGGATGCCGCCTGCGTTGATCGGCTTGCCCGTCACACAGGCTACCCCGTTGATATCCGTGGTGTTCATACGTTTGTACTGGTCCGCGATCCAAGCCATCTCGCGCTCGCCGGTGCCCATGTCGGGGGCGGGTACGTTTTGCGCCGGGTTGATCATGTCGCGTTTGATCAGCTCATAGGCAAAACGACGGGTAATCAGTTCCAGCTCGTGTTCATCATAGTCGCGCGGATCAATGCACAACCCACCTTTGGAGCCCCCAAACGGCGCTTCGACCAGCGCGCATTTATAGGTCATCAACGCCGCCAGCGCTTCCACTTCGTTCTGGTTCACGCCGGGGCTGTAGCGGATGCCGCCCTTGACCGGCTCCATATGCTCGGAGTGAACAGAGCGGTAGCCGGTGAAGGTCTGGATACCCCCGCGCAACCGCACCCCGAAACGTACCGTATAGGTCGCGTTACACACGCGAATCTTTTCCTCAAGACCCGGCGAAAGGTCCATCAGGGCAACCGCCCGGTTAAACATGATGTCGACACTATCGCGAAAGCTCGGTTCGGTTCCGGGGTTCATTCTACGCTCCTAATTTGGCTCTGCGACCCTTAACCGGGCCAGTTCATCGCCTCGCCTATTGAACATAGCACCTGCGCCAAGCAAAGCTGCAAATCACCAATTTCCAAAGTTTTTGCACATTTTTTAATCAGTTTGAAAACTTTTATTCGTGGTGTCTTAGCCTCATTGACCGCGGATCAATCCAGCTAAGGCGCTCAACCATGGCATTCAGCTGGCCTGTCGTGCCGGTATGTGCCTTCAAAACGGCTTCAGTATACACTTTTTTAAACGTATTTCGCCCTATTTCAGCCACCTTCAGCCCGCATATCTGTCGTCAACGCCGATCCGCCCATACGCCTCTTGTCGCAGGGATCGCACCAAAAAGGACGTGGACATGTCGGTCAAAAATACCGTGAATACTTGGGTCGCCCTCCCGCTGCGCAATCGCCTTTCGCGGTTTGCACGTGAGGACGATGGGCTGGTCACAATCCTCGCGCTGTTCATGATCATGATGATGGTCGCGGTAGGCGGCATCCAGCTTGACTTCATGCGCCACGAGATGGAACGTTCGCGCCTGCAGGCCGTCTCTGACCGTGCCGTTCTAGCCGCCGCCGATCTGGACCAGATGCGCGACCCCAAAGCCGTGGTTGCAGACTATTTTGCAAAATCCGGTATGACCGATTTTCTTTCAAATGTCGTGGTTGACGACGGGTTGAACTATCGCACCGTGACCATTGACGCGTCCAAGGAGATGGACACGCAGTTCATCGGTCGCTTCGGCTTCCCGACACTCAATGTGCCCGCGCACAGTCAGGCCGAAGAACGCGTTGCGAAGGTCGAAGTCTCTCTCGTGCTCGATATCTCGGGGTCGATGGCTCTTAACAACCGCCTGAGCGAGCTGAAAAACGCCGCCGGGATTTTCTTGGACACGGTGCTGAAAACAGAGAACGAAGACCTGATCTCTGTTTCGATGATCCCCTACTCCGAACAGGTCAACGCAGGTCCTATGATCCTGGATCGCATGCGTGTGAACAAGAAACACGATTACTCTCACTGCCTGGAATTCGCCGACGATGAATTCAACTCGGCCGCGCTGAATACCAGCACGACGCACGACCAGATGCAGCATTTCCAGTGGAACTATGACGGTCGCAACAACTACCGCGACGACACGATCTGTCCACGCTACAGCTATGAACGCATCGCCCCTTTCTCGCAAAACAGCCTTACACTAAAGAGCCAGATCAACCAACTTGTACCACGCGCGGGTACGTCGATTTTCCTCGGGATGAAATGGGCGGCGACGATGCTGGATCCATCGTTCCGTGACATCAACAACGCGCTGGTGAACGCTGGCCATGTGGACGGCCAATTTTACAACCGACCTGCCAGCTATGATGACCCAGAGACCCTCAAGACAGTCATCTTGATGACTGACGGGGCGAATGACAATTCGTACCGTATTCGCAGCAACTATTACGACAGCGAAAGCGAATATGTTCACTGGAATAAATACAATCTCTGGTGGTACCTCCGTAATGAGGTAGACTATCGTTATTGGAGCTACTTCTATTATCACAAGTACAACAAATCGCTGGGCAACACCCTGCTGTCGAACATCTGTGATGCAGCCAAAGCCAAGCGGATTGTGATCTGGACCATCGGCTTTGAGGTACATGACGACGATGTCCCCGCGATGCAAAACTGCGCGTCCTCGCCCAGTCACTTCTTCCGAGTGGAAGGGGTCGAGCTTTCCGAGGCCTTTCGCGCCATTGCCCGCCAGATCAACCAGCTGAGGCTGACCCAATGATCGCCCGCATTTCACAAGCGCTGTGCCGGTTCCGCCGGGGCGAGGAAGGCGCGGTTGTTCTGATCGAATTTGTCATTCTCTTTCCGTTGATCTTTGGCATGTTCCTCGCCTCGGTCGAGGTCAGCCTATATTCGCTGCGCCAGTTCCACCTGAACCGTGGGCTCGAGACTGCGGTGCGGTATATCCGGTTAAACACCCGCGCGACGGTCACCCACGACTTGATCAAGACGATGATCTGCGACAGTGTCGGCTATATCGGCGACTGCAAAGATACGTTGCGCCTTGAAATGGTCCTGGTCGATCCGCGCAACTTTGCCGCTATGAATGCAGCTCCCGACTGCGTCGATAAATCGATGCCCGTCGAGCCCGAGCGTGGTTTTAGCCTTGGGGCGCAGCACCAGCTGATGCTGCTGCGGGCCTGCGTTAAATTCGACCCGATGCTGCCGGGCAGCGCCATGGGCTTCAAGTTCGAGACCGACGGCGCGGGTCAAGGCAGCATGTACGCCGTATCCTCCTTTGTTCAGGAGCCAAGCTAATGGTTACCTCTTATTTCAAACGCCGTGTATTCGCGCGTTTTCTGCGCGACCAAGACGGTAGCGCCTCGATCGAGGCCGTTATCATCATGCCCATGGTATTTTGGGTCTATCTGGCGATGTTCACTTTTTTCCAGACCTATCAGGAGTACTACACCAACCAAAAAGCGGCCTATACCATCGGCGACATGATCTCGCGCGAGACATTGCCAATGGACACCGCATATATGGACGGTGTTCGGGATCTGCTGGATTATATGACGCGCTCTTCCGGGCCGGCGACGGTGCGGATCACCTCGGCAAAATATGACCAAGCGAACAAGCGTTTCTTGCTGCACTGGTCACGCGCCCGAGGCAATCTGACGGACGCGACCCAGGCAGATGTGACCAGCTGGACAAACCGCATCCCCGAGCTCGAAGATGGGGAATATATCACCATCACCGAAACCTGGACATCGTTTTCACCACCCTTCAACATCGGACTACCGGTGCAAGAGGTAAAGAACTTCGTCTTTACCCGCCCACGTTATGCCCCTTGGGTTCTCTATTCAGACGGGGCGTAAATTCCGGCAGCACAGCAAAGAATAAGGCCCGCGGCGATCTGCCTGCGGGCCTTTTTCTATCTTAAGAACGCTCTGCCATCATGGCGGAAATGATCTCGGACATGAACTTGGTCTGATTGCCGGGTGTCATGCCGCCAATGCCGACGCGACGACCGATGCGCCACCACAGACCAGGACGCCAGACCCGATCACCGCCAGTGCCTGCTTTGGTCCGCAGCAAAAAGCCGTTGGACGGCTTGAAGGCAAACACACCGCGATCCAGCCCGATAATATCCTCGACCCGCGCAATCACTGTGCCGTCGGTGTCGCGCAATTCGGTCGGGGTCAGCTCGATTGCGCCAGCGGTGGCACGGCGCATTTTGTCGGCCATCCAAAGGGCCAGCCCCCCCATTGCCAGCAAAAACACCTGCCACCCGAAACCGGGCGACGACGTGAACGCGACGTAGATCAGGAACAGCCCCAGTATCCCAAGCGCCGTCAACCCAATGGCCCGCCGCCCAGAGGAGGCCCGCGTAGTGGCAAGAACTTCGTTTGGGTTGGTGAATTCAGAGAGCATGGGCCGCGACTTTCGTTAGGGTCGCCTTGCCTACCGCGCCGGGCGCGCATTTGGCAAGCCCGCGCCACGCAATCCCGCACGGCAAGCCCTGACTACCGGGGCCGGTTGCCAGCTTATTGACCGGCCTTCGGAGGCTTTGCGCCGTCGTGTTTGCCTTTTTTGCCGCGCTTGAGCATTTCCTCGACACGATCGGCATAGGCTGCACGCTCGGTCGCTGACATCTCGGCCAGCTCGGCTAACCACGCGTTTTGAACGGTTTGCTGCACGGTCAGCGTGGCGTCGCGTTGCAGGTCCAGCACGCGGCGTGCTTCTGCGGGGTCAAAGGGCTCTGCGCGGATGGCGGACAGTGCGTCTTGGTACAATGCGCGGCGTGCGGCACGGCTAACGGATTTATCCTCGCGTCCCTTTCGCGCATCGGCAAAGACGGCGCGGCGGCGTTCTTCGGGCAGCGCCATGACGTAGGGCGTGCCATAGTCGCGCATGTGCCGCATCGCGCCACCATGCGGCCCGTCAAAGCGATAGGCCGCCCCCGCAACCAGCCCCAGCACCAGCAGGTTCACCCCCAGCGACAGCCCCAAGGCCCACCGCAGTGTCTTCGTGCTTTTGAATGCAAAGCCTGCCATCTTCTATCCCTCGTCCAAGTCCCAGCCAAACGCCGTCAGATCTGACGTATAGGTGTCCAGCGATGTCGCATCGGCTACGATGTAATCGTCGCCGCCGGTGATGATCTGCGTCGCAACATCCGGCAGGCCGCTTGGCGGGGCGACCCCGATCCAGAACCCGACAGCCGTTGCCGTGATCAGCCCGCCCAAGGCAGGTGCACCGCCGATGGCGCGCCAGAAGCCACGCCAGCCCCCTATCGCAGGGGCGGGCTGTGCCGCCAGTGCATCGGCGATCAGCCGGTCCATCATGCCGGCAGGCATCTGCGGCGGGGTCGCCCGCGCCTGTTCGAAATGCGCCTCTAGCGTATCTGTTTCACGTTTTGTCATCATCGTATCCCAAGGCGTCACGTCTTGCGCCCAAAAGTTTCGCCAAAGCCCTTTTGCCCCGAGCGGTCAGGCTTTCAACCGCTTCGACCCCGACATCCAGAATGGTCGCGATCTCGGGGTTCGCCAACCCGTCTATGTGGCGCAGCACCACCGCCTGCCGCTGCCGCTCGGGCAAGGTGTCCAGCGCCGCTTGCAAGGCATCCTCGCGCGCCGTGCGCTGCAGCCGGGCCTCCGCGCTTTCCGCCGGATCGGCGGGTTCCGCGATGTCCTCGAGCGGGACACCACGGCCGCGTTTGCGCAGCCGGTCGGTGCACAGGTTGGCGGTTACACGGTACAGCCAAGTTGTTACCTTCGCTTCTCCATCGCGCCAGTCCGGTGCGATCTTCCACAGGCGCATCAGCGCGTCTTGCGTCACGTCTTCAGCCTCGGCCGCGTTGCCCAGAATGCGGAAGGCGTGACCAAAGATGCGCGGTGTCAGCTGAACCGTCAACAGCCGTGCCGCCGCCGCATCCCCCTGCACATAGCGGTGCAGCAAGGCGCGTTCGGGGTCATCCGCCGTATCGGCATCAGAGGTATCCTGCATATTCATCAAGCCGGACGTAGCCTTTGCGGGCGCGCCGTTCAAGCGCGCCCGCATGCTTGCCTTATTCCGTTGCAGCCGCGTCGCTGTCATCGGACTTGTCGTGCTTCAAGTGTTTACCGGGCTTGCCGTGCCCGTCTTTACCGTCATGACCGCCGCGCTTGCCGTGATGTTTGCCTCCCATACGGGCTTTGGCAAATTCCTCGGCGCTCAGCGATCCGTTCTTGTCGGTGTCCAGCTTTTCGATCATCTGCTCGGGGCTGTGACGTCCGCCCATTTCTTCCATCGACAGCTTGCCGTCTTTGTCGGCGTCCATGCGCTTCATCATCTTGTCGTGACGCTTGGCCATCCGGTCGCCTTTACCTTCGCCCATGGCTTCAAGCTCGGTCGCGGACAGCGACCCGTTGCCGTCGGTGTCCAGCTTCTCCAGCATGCGCTGGCTGCGCTCGGCGTGGCGTGCCTTGGCTGCGGCGGCCAGTTCATCCTGTGTCAGGAAGCCGTCGCCATCCGCGTCAGCAGCAGCGAAACGTGCCGCAGCCTGGGCTTTCATTTCTTCGGCAGTGACTTCACCGTTCATGTCGGTGTCCAACTGGACAAAGTGGCTTTGCTTGCCGCCCTCTGCCTTATCCGCATTCTGCGCGACCAGTGTCGTGCCGCCCAATGCGATCAAGCCGCTCAAGAGTGCGATCTGAAGATTTGCTCGTTTTGTCATCTGTTTCTTCCTTTGGTGATCTATCTAACGCCCACCGTTTTCAGCGTGGCGATACCGGTTCAAACGACAGCCGCCCGACATTCCGTCGCAAAAAATGTGAAAAAGTTTTGGGCACCCCTGCACGGGCTTTGCGACATGGCGACGCAACTGCCCCAAGATCCCTTTATTTCGGGGCGTTTTGGCCGCATGTAGGATGCGAACAAGGAAGCCAAGATGACTGACCAGACCATAGATATGCCTCACGTAGACACCGATGAACGCAGCATGAAGAAATCTCTGCTGCGCGGCTGGCGGCGTAAATGCCCCAACTGCGGGGCCGGTCCGATGCTGAAAAGCTATCTGAAGGTCAATGATACCTGCACCGTCTGCGGCCAAGAGCTGTTCCACCACCGCGCCGATGATGGTCCGGCCTATCTGACGATCCTCGTTGTCGGGCACCTACTGGCCCCGGGGCTGCACATCGCCTTTGTGGTCTGGCGCCCCGAGCCGCTGACGCTGTTTACAATCTTTTCGGTTGGCTGCGTCGGATTGTCCCTCTACCTTCTGCCTAGAATGAAAGGGGCCATGATTGGCTTCCAATGGGCAAAGCGCATGGGCGGGTTCGGCAGCACCAGCTGACCGGGACCCCAAAAGCCCCGCTAGAAAAACAGGACATGGGGCAAGGCGATGACAATCGATAAAAGCAAAATCCGCAACGCAGCCACGGTGATTGTGATCCGCGACCGGCACACCGCCCCGCGGATCCTGATGGGGCAACGCGGTGCGACGGCGGCCTTCATGCCCAATAAATTCGTCTTTCCGGGCGGTGCTGTCGATCTGGGCGATGCGCAGGTGACGCTGGCCAGCATGGTGGATGAAACCTGCCAGAACCGTCTGGCCGAAGACGCCGATGGCAGCCTTGCACATGCCTTGGTGGTGGCCGCGATCCGCGAGCTTTGGGAAGAGACCGGCCTGATCCTTGGCCAAAAAGGCGCATGGGAGGGCACGCCCCCTGCCGATTGGCTGACCTTTGCACAGCGCGGCTACCTGCCCCACGCGGCCCCGCTGCAATTTGTTTTCCGCGCGCTGACGCCTCCCGGCCGTCCGCGCCGCTTTGACGCGCGTTTCTTTCTGGTCGATGCCGACGATATCGCTACCGATCTGGACAATTTCGACGACGCCTGTGACGAGCTTTCGCATCTGCAATGGGTCGCCCTGTCGGACGCCCGAAAATTCGATATGCCCTTCATCACAGAGGTCGTTCTGGCCGAAGTAGAGGCCCGCGCGCGGCAACTCGAGCCGCCCGCGTCCGTGCCGTATTTCAAGAACAACGACGAAGAGAGCCTGTTCTTGCGACTGCGCGGCCGCCCGTTGCCAAGCTAAGCAGCGCCCCCTGCGCTTCCCCTAGGCCACCACAACCAGCATCAGGATCGACGCGATCAGCACAGCCATGCCCGCAGCTTCGCGGGTGCTGATCTTTTCGCGGAAGAACAGCGTAGTGGCCGCAACACTCAAGATAAGCTCCACTTGCCCCAAGGCTTTGACATAGGCCGCGTTCTGCAACGTGAAGGCGATGAACCAACACAGCGATCCGCCCATAGACGTGAGGCCGATCCAGACCGCGACACGGCGCGCGCGCCAGACATCGCGGATTTGACCCGGTTCGCGCAGGCGCAGGTAAACGGCCATGATGACCGATTGCATCACAACCACCGCCGCAAGGGTCACCCCCGCGCGCAGCACAGGCTGCTCTGTCATCACCGCCAGCGACGCCCCGCGGTAGGACACAGCGGAAACGGCGAACAACGCGCCGGATGCAACCCCCAGCCCCGCCGCGCGGTTGCGCAAGTCGCGCAGGTGAAAGCCTTTTGCCTCGGCACCGCCGGACAGCAGCAGCAACCCCACCACGCCTAGGGCAATCGCGGCAAAGCCGGTGGCGCTGACGCCCTCGCCCAGAATGACCCATCCGACCAGCACGGTCAGGATAACTTCGGTTTTCTTGAACGTGATCCCGACGGCAAAGTTACGCTGTTTGAACAACAGCACGACACAAACGGTCGCCAATATCTGCGCCATCCCCCCCATCAGCCCGTGCACCCAGAACCCCGGACCTAGGGCCGGCAAAGGCGTCGCGCTGAGCATCAGATAGGCCGCAAGGCCCAGCACGATAAATGGCGCGGAATACAGGAACCTTGAGAACGTCGCCCCCGCCGCCGACAATGTCGCGGTGGCCAGATATTTCTGCAGCATGAAACGCCCGGTCTGGAACACCGCAGCGGCGAGCGTCACGAGGACCCACAGGTCAGGCATCGTATCACCCATGCCCATATTCCAGCCCTCGTGTGATGCGCGGGCCAAAGGACACCGCCACCCACGCCTGTTCCTGCCAGCCTATCGGGGTCATCGCGGCATCCCAAGCTGACCCGTGTCATAGCCGTTAAAGTCCAGTATCTCGCGGGCTGCCGCGATCCGGTCTGCGCCGCCCGTGGCGCTGCGGTCGAGAATCCAGCCGAAGTCTCCAGCCGGATTTCCGACCACCGCCGTGCGGAACCCTTCGTCGACCCAAAGTACCCAAAGCGCACGCGTGGTACCGTCAGCAAGGGACAGCGCATACCGCCCCTGCCCCTGTTGCTGCGCCAGCCAAAGGGTACCGCCGTCAGGGCACCCTGTCTGCGCGCACAATTGGAACGCCGGCCCTTTGGTTGTCTCGACCAAGGCGACCTGCGCCACGCCGTCGCCAAAGCTATCGCGCACCACCCAAGCCCCCTTGAAGCGGGCCGCATCATAGCGGCTGGTGGCCCCGATCAGCGCCTTGGTGTCGCGCAGACCTTTCGCCGTTTCGGGCGCAGGAGCAGAGCACCCGGCAAGCAGGGCCAACGCCCAAAGCGCCCGCTTCATGTAGCGGGCCTTTTCGTTGGGCCGAGGCTTTCATGCCCGACAAACAGACCGCACCCAGACCCCGATACGCCACACGTGATGAATACGTCCTTGTTCATGGTAGGCGGCATCGAAATCTCCTATGGTATCGGGGCTGGGGCTGCGTTGGTTCAGAAGGGCATTGGATGGGCTTTGTGGGCGGCATCCAGATCGGCCATCACCTCGTCATCAAGATGCAAGTCAATGGCCCCCAGAATAACGTCAAGCTGGTCAAGCGACGTCGCGCCAAAGATCACCGACGCCATAAAGGGCCGTTGCCGCGCGAACGCCATCGACATCTGAACCGGGTCCAGCCCGTGTTTCTGCGCAAGCTGCAAATAATCCTCTACGGCAGCAAACGCGCGGTCTGTCTTGCGCCCGCCCAAATCCCCGTTGATCGCCATCCGCGACCCTTCGGGTATCGCGCCGCTCTGGTACTTGCCGGTCAACAGACCTGCCCCCAAAGGAGAGTAGGACAGCATGCCAATCTCTTCGTTGTGGCATGTCTCTGCCACGTCGCTATCGGCAATGCGGTTCAACAGCGAATATTCATTCTGCACAGAGACCGGACGCGGGCCGCCTGTCCGCTCCGCTGCATTCACCCATTGGGTCAGACCCCAAGCGGTTTCGTTGCTCAGCCCGAAGGCGCGGATGGTGCCGCGGGTCACTTCGTCTTGCAGCGCGCCCATGCAGTCTTCCATATGGGCCATCGTCTCTGCGCGGTTCTGCGACGAGGGGTCATAGTCCCAGTTCTTGCGGAACATATAGCTGCCACGGTTGGGCCAGTGAAACTGATAAAGGTCGACGTAATCGGTGTTCATCCGCTTCAATGACGCCTCAAGCGTGCTGCGGATCGTGTCAGATGAAATCCCCGCGCCGTCGCGTACCGGTGCCCCCGCGCCCGAGTGTTTCGTCGCCAGCACAAAATCGCGACGCCCGGTCTTTGCGATCCACTCGCCGATGATCTCTTCGGTGCGGCCAATGGTTTCGGCTTTGACCGGATTAACGGGGTACATCTCGGCGGTGTCAATAAAATTTATCCCCGCATCAAGCGCGCGTTCGATCTGGGCATGACCTTCGTCAGAGGTGTTCTGCGTCCCCCAAGTCATTGAGCCCAGACAGAAATCTGTCACTTCGATACCGGTGTGGCCAAGTGTGTTCTTTTGCATCGGAATTCCTCGTTTAGCTTTGCGCCTAACCTTTCTGTTCCGCACTGCCACCGCAAGGTCATTTTAGAGGCACGGGAGCCGCGCAAAGGCCCGATGAAGAAAATTGTCGCACAGACATCGTTTTGGCCGTTGGTTTCGCCTGCAAAAGAGAACAGAGTAGCAAAATATGCGCCTTCTCATTTCCTTCGCCGCTCTCTTTTTATCTGTCATTTTGCTACAGTTGTCGTCGGGCGGTGTGGGGCCATTGGACGTGCTGTCGGGCATCCAGCTGGGCTTTACCAACCAACAGATCGGCCTGTTGGGGTCGGCGCATTTCGTGGGGTTCTTTCTGGGTTGCTGGGGCGCACCGCGTCTTTTGGGCAGTGTCGGCCACAGCCGCGCCTTTGCAGCCTTTACCGCAACAGGGGCGATCGGGCTGCTGTCACATATGATGGTGCTGGACCCCTATGCCTGGGCATTGATGCGGGTCGCCTCGGGATTCTGCGTTGCAGGGTGTTACACGGTCGTTGAGGCTTGGTTGCAGGCCAAAGTCACCAATGAGACGCGCGGCCGTACCATGGGGGCCTACCGCGTTGTCGACACCAGCGGGTCACTGGCGGCACAGATGATCATCGGCGTGCTCGCACCTGCATCCTATGTGTCTTATAACCTGTTGGCGATCTTGTGTTGTGCCGCGCTGATCCCGCTGGTGCTGACACGCCTGCCCCAACCCGAAACCCCTGAAAAGGGACGGTTGCGGCCCAAGCTGGCCATCCAGCGGTCCCCCTTGGCCGTCGCTGCGGTGGTCGTCGCAGCGCTGTCGAGCGCATCTTTCCGGATGGTCGGGCCGATCTACGGGCAAGAGGTCGGGCTGACCGCCGGTCAGATCGCGTGGTTTCTGTCAGCCTTCGTGCTCGGGGGCGCGATGGCGCAATTTCCCGTTGGCTGGCTGGCCGATAAATTCGACCGCCGCTGGGTGCTGATCTGGTTGTCGGCGGCGTCGATGGTAAGTTGCGCGGTGACGGTCATGTCTGCTGGCATGGGCACGCAGGCGGTATTCCTTGCCGCGACCTTCTTTGGCCTCACAACGTTTCCGATTTATTCCGTCGCGGCGTCCCACGCCCATGACTTTGCCAGCAGTTCCGAACGGGTAGAGCTGTCAGCCGCCTTGATGTTCTGGTTTGCCGTGGGGGCGATCTTTGCACCCTATTTGGCCTCGGTATTGATCGAAGGCTTTGGCCCCGCGGCGCTGTTTACCATGATCTCGGTCGGGCATGGTCTGCTGGTCTTGTTCGGTCTGACCCGCATGCGCGCGCGCCCCACAGCGGCGAAACGCACCCCCTATGTCTATGCGCCGCGCACGTCCTTCACCATTGGGCGCCTGATGCGCCGCAGCCGCGAACGCGACGCCCCCTAGCCCTTGCCCCGCCGCTGCGCTAGAGACGTGCAAAAGCAGTTTCGGGGTCCAAGTCATGACGCGCCACCTTATCACCTCCGCCATTCCGTATATCAACGGGATCAAACATCTGGGTAATCTTGTGGGCAGCCAACTGCCCGCGGACCTCTATGCCCGCTATCTGCGCGGGCGCGGCCACGAAGTGCTGTTCCTGTGCGCCACGGATGAACACGGCACGCCGGCGGAACTGGCTGCGGCCAAGGCGGGCAAACCGGTCGCTGAATACTGCGCGGAAATGCACGAGGTGCAGGCCCGCATCGCCGACGGGTTCGGCCTGTCGTTCGATCACTTTGGCCGGTCATCCAGCACGCAAAACAAGGTGCTGACCCAGCATTTCGCCGCAGCCCTGTATGACCAAGGCCTGATCGAAGAAGTCGAACAGCGGCAGATCTATTCCGAAACCGACGGGCGGTTCCTGCCCGACCGCTATGTCGAAGGCACCTGCCCTAACTGCGGCTTTGAAGACGCGCGCGGCGACCAGTGTGACAACTGCACCAAACAGCTCGACCCCGAGGACCTGATCAACCCGCGTTCTACCGTGTCCGGTGCCACCGACCTCGAGATGCGCGCGACCAAGCATCTGTTTCTGCGCCAGTCGCAGATGAAGGACAAACTGGATACATGGATCAACAGCAAGGCCGACTGGCCCGTGCTGACCACCTCTATCGCGAAGAAATGGCTGCATGATGGCGACGGTCTTCAGGACCGTGGCATCACCCGCGACCTGAACTGGGGCGTGCCCGTCAAACGCGGCGACACTGATTGGCCGGGCATGGAGGGCAAGGTGTTCTACGTCTGGTTCGACGCGCCCATCGAATACATCGCCTGCGCGCAGGAATGGGTCGACGCTGGAAAAGGCACCGATTGGGAACGCTGGTGGCGCACCGACAAGGGCGCGGACGACGTGCGCTATACCCAGTTCATGGGCAAGGACAACGTCCCCTTCCACACGCTTAGCTTCCCCGCGACGATCATGGGGTCGAATGAGCCGTGGAAGCTTGTGGATTACATCAAATCCTTCAACTACCTCAATTATGACGGCGGCCAGTTCTCGACCTCGCGCGGGCGCGGTGTGTTCATGGACCAGGCGCTTGAAATCCTGCCGGCGGACTACTGGCGCTGGTGGCTGCTGTCCCACGCGCCCGAAACCTCGGACGCCGAATTCACATGGGAGAATTTCCAGTCTTCCGTGAACAAGGATCTGGCGGATGTATTGGGCAACTTTATCAGCCGCATCACCAAATTCTGCCGCTCGAAGTTCAGCGAAGACGTCCCCTCAGCGGGCGAATACGGCCCCGAGGAACATGCGCTGATCGCGGATCTGACCGAACGTGTTGCCCGCTATCAAAACGCAATGGAGGCGATGGAGGTCCGTAAATCCGCCGCCGAATTGCGCGCGATCTGGGCTGCGGGCAACGAATACCTGCAGGCGCAGGCCCCTTGGACGACCTTTAAGACGGACCCTGACCAAGCCGCGGCACAGGTGCGTCTGGCGCTGAACCTGATCCCGCTTTATGCCGTGCTCTCTGCCCCCTTCATCCCCACCGCCGCGGCGAGCATGCTAGAGAGCATGAAGGTTGAAAATGCAGCATGGCCCGACGATGTGCCCGCCGCATTGGCACAGTTGCCCCCCGGTCACGGCTTTGAAGTGCCAGAAGTCCTGTTTGCAAAAATCACGGATGAGCAGCGCGATGAATGGGCGGAGAAATTCGCCGGAGTGCGCAGCTGATCCTACGCACCACGCTTTGAAAATGACAAAGGCCAGCGCAGTGCGCTGGCCTTTTTCGTATATCCCAAAGCGGCCCCGACCCGCACCCTGTTTAGGCGGCGAGCAACGGCAGACGGAAAATAAATGTCGTGACGCCATTTTCACAGGTCACATCGACCTGTCCGCTATGCGCTATCGCAATCGACGACGCGATATGGAGGCCAAGGCCCAACCCCTCTCCGGCAGTATCATCGCCGCGCTGATAGGGCTGGAACAGCTTCTGCCGCAGTCCGTCAGGGATCGGCCGGCCATGATTTGACACGGTAATCTCTACCTCTGCATCACTAACGCGCCCGCATACTGCGATTTCAGTCCCGGGATCAGCATGGCGCACGGCATTGGACAGCAGGTTCGACACCGCCTGCGCAACACGCGGGGCGTCACAGCTAACAGGTCGGTCAAATTGCAAATCTACCGTCACTTCATGATTGGGGACAGTTGCGCGCACCTCTTCGACGATCTGATGCAACGCGTCATACAGGGGCGCGTCAGGCGTCGCCGAGATACGGATACCACCGCCAAGCCGTGCCTTGGCGTGCAGCATGATGTTCTCGATCAGCTCGCTCATGCGGTGGATCGAGGAGCCCATCAACGGCAGAATTTTTCGCGCTTTATCCGACAGTGGCTCGCGGTCAAGCTGGCGCACGCCGGCATTCATTGCTGCAACTGAATTGCGCAGGTCGTGCCCTAGAACCGCGACAAATTCCTCTTGCATCTTGGCCATCTGCCGCTCGTGTTCGACCAGCTGTTCTTGCGCCTCAACACGTTCTTCAGTCTCGAGACTGCGGCCGATAGTGTCCGCGAAAAGTTCAAGCATCGCAACCACGCGGGGGTTCTTTACGTCGCGAGGTTCGGTGTCGATCGCACATAGTGTGCCAAAGAAAGTCCCATCGCTGCGTTTGATAGGAATAGAAGCATAGCTGACGATGCCGAACTGCGCCGCGATCGGGTGATTACGATACACATCATCCGTTGCGACATTGTTAAACAGGACTTTTTCCGAGGTTTCGTGCACCGACTGGCAAAAAGTCTGATCGATCCCGATCTCGTCCCCAGCCGAGAGGCCAAAATTCACCTCGTCCACCGTGCGACAGGCCACCCATCGGTCCGCCGTCACACGTGCCACAGCGGCAAACCGCATGTTGGTGGCCAACATCACCGTTTCCAGCAGCGTCCCAACCGTTTCACTGCCCGCGAGCATATCAATGTCATATTGGAAATCATGCGAGCCCAGCAAATAGGCGGCATGATCCTGAATAGTCGCGCGTAGCTGCGTTTCGTCGTCCAATGGGAACTCCCCGTTAACTTTCGCCGCTTACCATAATTCCTGGGCGTACGGCAACAATGGCCCACATCACACTCGAAAAACCGCTTTAATCGGCTACGGTGTGAATATAGTTCGCCGTGCAAGCAAGTAAAATATATTATTTACAGGGTGGTGCGGGCGGTGGGACTCGAACCCACACGGGCACAAGGCCCAACAGATTTTAAGTCTGGTATGTCTACCATTCCATCACGCCCGCATCGACGCGCACAATAGCCAGCTTGCGGGCGGTGTAAATGGTCAGATGCTGTCTTGGCGGTGCAAACGTCAGATCGCATCATGAAAGAGGATGGTTCAGGTCTTATCCGCAAGCATGATTTCTTTGACCGCTTCCATCGCAACATAGGTCGACGTGTTGGCGACATAGGGCAGCGTGGTGACTGTTTCGCCCAGGAATCGACGGTAGGCCGCCATATCACGCGTGCGCACTTTCAGCAGATAATCGAAATTGCCCGCGATCATATGCGCCTGTTCGATTTCAGGCACACGGGACACGGCCTCGTTGAAGGCCCGCAGAGCGACTTCGCGGGTGTCTTCCAAACGGACCTCGACAAATGCGACGTGATCCAGCCCCAGGCGGATCGGGTCCAAAAGGGCCCGGTAGCCCAGAATTATGCCGCTGTCTTCCAGCCGTCTCAACCGCGCTTGGGTGGGGGATTTGGACAGGCCGATCCGTTTTGCGAGATCGGTGATACTGATGCGACCGTCCTCGGCCAGAACCGAGAGAATCGCCGCGTCGAAGCGGTCCATTTTGAAGTCGTCGTTTGTCACGTAAAAGGCCCAATAATAAAGCGGTTTACCCACCAATCTGGCCGGAATCAGGAACTAATACTACTATTCACGCGCTATTCTACTGCAATTGTTAATTGGAGTACCTAATGGCACGCGATTCGTCCCCTATTTTGCGCCACCAGATCGACGCAGGCACCTACACCGACCAAGACAACGTCTTGCGTGAACTGGTGCGCAACGCGCATCTGTCGCCAGAGGAACGGGTCAAGATCACCAAAGACGCTGCACAGATCGTGCGTGACATCCGGGGCCACACCTCCCCCGGTATCATGGAAGTATTTCTGGCCGAATACGGTCTGTCCACCGACGAGGGTGTCGCGCTCATGTGTCTGGCCGAAGCCCTGCTGCGCGTGCCTGATGCCGAAACCATCGACGCGCTGATCGAGGACAAGATCGCGCCGTCCGATTGGGGGCGTCACATGGGGCACTCCACCTCGCCATTGGTGAACGCGTCAACGTGGGCACTGATGCTGACCGGCCGCGTGCTGGACGATGACCAACCCGGCCCCGTGCGCCACCTGCGCGCTGCCATTAAACGTCTAGGCGAACCGGTGATCCGCACCGCTGTCAGCCGCGCGATGAAGGAAATGGGCCGGCAGTTCGTTCTGGGCGAAAACATCAATGCCGCAATGGAACGCGCCAAGGGCATGGAGAAGAAGGGCTATACCTATAGCTACGACATGCTGGGCGAAGCCGCCCGCACCGAAAGCGACGCCAAGCGCTACCACCTGAGCTATAGCCGCGCGATCTCTGCCATCGCGACCGCGTGCATTCACAAGGACAGCCGCAAGAACCCCGGCATCTCGGTCAAACTCTCGGCGCTGCATCCGCGGTATGAGGTGGCGCAAGAGACCTCTGTCATGCGCGATCTGGTCCCGCGCCTGCGGGCGCTTGCCCTGCTGGCGAAATCCGCCAACATGGGCCTGAACGTCGACGCCGAAGAAGCCGATCGTCTGGGCCTGTCGCTGGATGTAATCGAACAGGTCCTGTCCGAACCCGCGCTGTCGGGCTGGGATGGCTTTGGCATCGTGGTACAAGCTTATGGCCCTCGCGCAGGCGTGGTGATCGACGCGCTCTACGATATGGCGATCCGCCACGACCGCAAGCTGATGGTCCGTCTTGTCAAAGGGGCATATTGGGACACCGAGATCAAACGCGCACAGGTCAAAGGCGTCGAAGGTTTCCCCGTCTTCACCCAAAAAGCCGCGACCGATGTGTCCTATATCGCCAATGCACGCAAACTGCTGAACATGACCGACCGGATTTATCCGCAGTTCGCCACCCATAACGCCCATACGGTCGCTGCTGTACTGCACATGGCCGACGATAAAGCGAAGTTCGAATTCCAACGTCTGCACGGCATGGGCGAAACTCTGCACAACATCGTGATGGAGAAACACGGTACCCATTGTCGCGTCTACGCCCCCGTGGGCGCACATGCCGATCTGCTGGCCTATCTTGTGCGACGCCTGTTGGAAAACGGCGCAAACTCGAGCTTTGTGAACCAGATCGTCGATGAAGACGTCGCCCCCGAGGTCGTCGCCGCTGATCCGTTCGACAGCCTTGCCGAAAGCGGCATGCACATCCCGACCGGCCCCGAACTTTACGCCCCTGCGCGCGTGAACTCGATGGGGTTCGATCTGATGCACACGCCGACGCTGGATGTCATCGAATCTGCCCGTGCCCCGTGGAAGGCACACCGCTGGGCCGCAGTGCCTCTCCTGAACGGTGAGGCAAAGCCCAAGAAAGCCGTGCGCTTGATCAACCCCGCTGCCTCCAGTCGCAGCCCCGGCACGGTGCGTAATGCCTCAGAGGCGGACGTGACCAAAGCACTGGACAACGCCGCCGTGTGGGACGCCCCGCTAGAAGAACGCCGCGAAGTCCTGTTACGCGCGGCAGACATGCTGGAATCGCACTACGGCGAGATTTTCGCCCTGCTGTCGCGCGAGGCCGGCAAGGGCCTGCCCGACTGCGTGGCAGAACTGCGCGAGGCGGTGGATTTCCTGCGCTACTACGCACAGCAAGCGACCAACACGCCGCCCGCTGGCCTTTTCACCTGCATCTCGCCTTGGAATTTCCCGCTGGCGATCTTCTGCGGGCAGGTCAGCGCGGCACTGGCTGCGGGCAACGCGGTGCTGGCCAAACCAGCCGAACAAACACCGCTGATCGCCTTCCTTGCGGTAACCCTTTTGCATGACGCTGGCGTCCCCCGCCACGCGTTGCAATTGCTGCCCGGTGGCGGCGAGGTCGGCGCGGCTTTAACCTCGGACAAGCGGATCAACGGCGTGGCCTTTACCGGCTCGACCAACACGGCGCTGCGCATCCGCTCTGCCATGGCCGAACATTGCGATCCCGGCGCGATCTTGATTGCGGAAACCGGCGGCCTGAACGCCATGATCGTCGACAGCACCGCCCTGCCCGAACAGGCCGTACAATCCATTGTCGAAAGCGCGTTCCAATCGGCGGGGCAACGCTGCTCTGCCCTGCGCTGCCTCTATATTCAGGAAGACATCGCCGAAGACGTGATCGAAATGCTCGAAGGGGCGATGGACGCACTGGTTATGGGCAACCCTTGGGACATCTCGACCGATGTCGGGCCGGTGATCGATGAGACCGCGCAAAAAGGCATCGCCGAGCATATCGACGCCGCCCGCGCCGATGGTCGGGTTATCGCCGAGCTTACCGCGCCGACGGCTGGCACTTTTATCGCGCCAACAATGATCCGCGTGAAGGGCATCGCCGACCTGGAGCGCGAGATCTTCGGCCCCGTTTTGCATATCGCCACCTTCAAGGCGACCGAGCTGAACAAGGTCGTCGATGCCATTAATGCGACGGGCTATGGGCTGACCTTTGGCCTGCACACACGGATCGACGACCGTGTGCAACATATCTCTGAACGGATCGAGGCGGGCAACATCTACGTCAACCGCAACCAGATCGGCGCGATCGTCGGCAGCCAGCCCTTTGGTGGCGAAGGTCTTTCAGGCACGGGGCCAAAAGCCGGCGGGCCGAACTACCTGCCCCGCTTCAGCGCGCCCGACCTCAAGGTGGTAGACGAAACATGGGACAGCACACAAAGCGACCTGCCCCGTCTGCCGGATCACAGCGGAGCCTTCCTCGAAACCATCACCCTACCGGGGCCCACGGGCGAATCCAACCGGCTCAGCACCCTGCCGCGTCCGGCGCTGCTGTGTATGGGCCCGGGCAAAGACACCGCAGCCGAGCAAGCCCGCGCGGTCACGGCCCTTGGCGGCAATGCGGTCGCGCTTCCGGGCAGCATCGACCCGACGGCGCTGACCGATGGACCAGCCTATGGTGGTGTACTGTGGTGGGGCGACGAGGCGACCGCGCGCAAACTGGAACAGGCCCTGTCTGAACGCGACGGGCCGATCATTCCGCTCCTGCGCGGACTGCCTGACACCGCCCGCGTCCGCGCAGAACGTCACGTCTGCGTCGACACCACCGCCTCTGGCGGGAACGCGCAGCTGTTGGGGGCAGCCGGCTGATCTGACCCAAGGGCGGGCGTTCCGACGCCCGCCCTTGACCACACCCGCGCAATGGCTAAGGGTCAGCCCATGTTCCCCATTCGCGATCACAACCCGTCCGGCCGCACGCCCTATGTCACCTACCTGCTGATGGCGGTGAATATTGGCGTTTTCCTCAGCTATGTCGGGCTGTTCAGCGACAACCGTGCGCTCAACATCTTCTTTTTCGACTGGGCGCTGATCCCCGGCCGCGTCACTACGGGGGACGGCTATACCGGCATCTTCACCTCTATGTTCTTGCACGGCGGATGGATGCATCTGGCCGGTAACATGCTGTTTCTCTACATCTTCGGCGACAACATAGAGGACGAAATGGGCCACGGCGGCTATTTGCTGTTCTACCTCGCCTGCGGCCTGCTGTCGGCGCTGGCTCATGTGATCTCTGCCCCCTATTCGCCGGTCCCGACAGTCGGGGCATCGGGCGCGATTGCAGGTGTAATGGGCGGCTACCTCTTGCTGTACCCCAAAGCCAAAGTCGACATCCTGATTATCTTTATTGTGTTCTTCCGTATCTTCCCGATCCCCGCATGGATCATGCTGGGCCTGTGGCTGGGGATGCAGTTTATCGGCGGCGTCGGGGCTGACCCCACCGTCGGCGGCGTGGCCTATTGGGCCCATGCTGGCGGGTTTATCGTGGGGATGGTTCTTACGATACCGCTTTGGCTACGGTTGGGTGGGCCGCGATTCTGGTCGACCACCGATGGGCACCCGCCGCATCCGCAAGCAACCTATCCCGCCAGTGCCAGCCGCATCCCAAAGGTAAGACGCAAATGACCGCCAGCACCCATAGCGCGACCTGTCACTGCGGCAGCGTCACCCTGACCGCCACCTTGCCAGAGGGGCTGGCCTCTGCCGCGCGCTGCACCTGTTCCTTCTGCCGACGCCGCGCGGCACCGGCCGTCACGGCGATCACCAGTGCGCTCAAGGTAACCAAAGGCGCAGAACATCTGACGCTCTACACCTGGGGCACCCATACGGCGAAGCATTATTTCTGTAAAATTTGCGGCATCTATATGTACCACCAGCGACGATCCGACCCGGCGCAATGCGGGGTCAATCTGGGGTGTATCGAAGGGGCCACGCCCTGGACGCAGGAACCGATCCCCTACAGCGACGGCATAAACCACCCGTCAGACAAATAGCCGACGGATGCTTCCAAATGGTATAAATCCTCGCCGAAGGCATTATGCCCCCGGCAACCGGATCAACCGCGAGCGATTTTCGCAAATCCGCTGAACAGCGCCTCGTTGGCGCAGACGATTTCACCATCGTCCAGAATGTTGCCTTCGGGGTTCAGCGGCTCGACCATGCCGCCCGCTTCGCGCACGATCAACATGCCCGCTGCCAGATCCCATTTGTTCAACCGGCGCTCCCAGTAGCCATCGTAGCGACCGGCGGCCACATAGGCCAGATCCAGCGCGGCAGAGCCCCAACGGCGCACACCGGCGCAGACCGGCAGGATGCGGCCCAGATCACGCAAGGTATCTGGCAAATCTGCGCGACCGGCAAAAGGCAGTCCGGTGGCAAAAATCGATTCAATCATACGCGAACGGCCCGAGACGCGCAGACGTCCTTCGTTCATCCACGCACCGGCACCCTTTTCAGCAAAGAACATCTCGTCCTTGGCGGGGTCGAATACCACGCCAGCAACGATCTGGCCTTTATGCTCTAGCGCGATGGAGACCGCCCAATGCGGCAGCCCGTGCAAAAAGTTGGTGGTGCCGTCCAACGGGTCGACGATCCAGCGGCGTGTGGGGTCTTGCCCCTCTTCGCCGCCGCCTTCCTCGGCCAACCAGCCATAGGTCGGGCGCGCGCTCATCAGTTCGGCTTTCAGCGTCTGTTCGGCCTGAATATCAGCGCGGCTGACAAAGTCGCCGGCACCTTTCATGGACACCTGAAGGTTCTCGACCTCACGGAAATCCTTGACCAGTCCGCGCCCCGCACGGCGGGCCGCCTTGATCATGATGTTTAGATTTGCACTGCCAACCATATTTCCGTGTCCTTTGATGGATCAGGCCGTGCGTATAAGCCCCCATACGGCATTTGCCAAGGGGGCAGCATCATCTGACGCAACGTGGCGCGCACGGTTCTCTTGTCTGCCTTCGATTAACATATAACGTGCCAGAAACATTG
Organism: Sulfitobacter litoralis; assembly: GCF_900103185.1. Taxonomy (GTDB): domain Bacteria; phylum Pseudomonadota; class Alphaproteobacteria; order Rhodobacterales; family Rhodobacteraceae; genus Sulfitobacter; species Sulfitobacter litoralis. The sequence goes on along the minus strand of NZ_FNJD01000005.1, from coordinate 26,670 downwards.
CTAAGGAGGAAAGCAAAATGTCCGACCAGATGAAACGAATTGTGCTTGCATCGCGCCCTGACGGGGCCCCGACGGCCGATAACTTCCGCCTCGAAGAGGGCCCTGTGCCCACACCCGGCGACGGCGAAGTGCTGGTCCGCATTAAATACATGTCGCTTGACCCCTACATGCGGGGCCGCATGGATGACGCGAAATCCTATGCCGCGCCGGTGCCGGTCGGCGGCACGATGGAGGGCGGTTCGGTCGGAGAGGTCATTGCCTCTAACAGCCCCGATTTGAAACCGGGTGACCATGCGTTCGGTATGCTGGGCTGGGCCACGCACGGCGTCCTGCCCGCCAACCAGCTGCGCAAAGTCGATCCTGATCAAGTGTCGATCACCACATCGCTTGGCGTTTTGGGCATGCCCGGGTTTACCGGATGGCAAGGTTTGATGGAATATGGTCGCCCAAAGGAGGGTGAAACACTTGTCGTCGCCGCTGCAACCGGCCCCGTCGGGTCTATGGTTGGCCAGATCGCCAAGTCGCACGGGCTGCGTGTTGTGGGCATCGCGGGCGGCGCGGACAAATGCGCCATGGCCAAAGACCACTTCGGTTTTGATGAATGCATCGACCACCGCGCCTATGATGACGCGAAATCGCTGCGTGCCGCGCTTAAAGACGCCTGCCCCAAAGGCATCGACATCTACTTTGAAAACGTCGGCGGCAAAGTGCTTGAAGCCGTTATCCCGATGATGAATCCGCACGGGCGTATTCCGATCTGCGGTATGATCGCATGGTATAACGCCGGTGGATTGGGCGCGAATGCTGCCGAAGAGGCGCTGACCGCGCCGAAACTGTGGCGCACGATCCTGGTGAACTTCCTCAGCGTGAATGGCTTCATCATTTCAAACCACTGGAACAACTTCCCCAATTTCCTCAAGGAAGTCGCCCCCAAAGTGGCAGATGGCTCCATCGCGGTAAAAGAGGACATCACCGAGGGCCTCGAAAACGCCCCACAAGCCTTTATGGACCTGTTGACCGGCGGCAACCAAGGCAAGGCCATCGTTAAGGTCGGCTAACACCAGTCGGGCGGGGGCGCACGCGCCCCTGCCCCCTTTTGTACCTACGGCGAACAACCCCCTGCCCCCTTGAAAAACACGGCGTCACGTGTCATATATTTTACGACACATGACGAAAAGGAGTGCAGCTATGGGTGCGACCGCCTTTCAATCCGACAAAAATGCAATCCCCTTGATCGATGTCGATGCAGATGGTGCCCTGCGTGCGTTCCACCTGCTGGGCGGGCGCAAGGTGATCAACCAGACGGTGCGCAACTCGCTTGAGGCGCATGATGTGATTGTCAAAGGCATCTCTTCTAAGGCGCTGCTGCATCTGGTCGATACTGTGTCGGTGCTGTCCTCGGGCGACGCGCTGAACAAAGCGATCGGTATGAGCCTGCGCACGCTTCAGCGCAAGAAAGCCGACAAGGGCAAGGACCGTCTCTCCATCGAGCAAAGCAGCCGAGCGTGGCGCTTTGCCGAACTGCTGGCGCAGGCGACCGATGTTCTAGGCGATCAAGATGCCGCCGAGGCGTGGATGCTGGCCCCTGCCATCAGCTTGGACAACCGGCGTCCGATTGACCTGCTGTCGTCGGCCGCGGGGGCCGAAGCCGTTGAAAACGCCCTCACCCGGATGGAGTACGGGGTCTACGCTTGACGCCTTTGCCGCCGCCCCTCGGGTCAGGCGCACTGCGTTTTTGGCGGTTGGATCAACGGCAGCATGCACCCACCTGGCATAGCGGCGAAGGCGCGTACCGTGTGGGCGGGCGCTGGAACAGCCCCGGTGTGCGGGCTGTCTATACCGCGCTAGACCCTGCCACCGCGATCCTCGAGGTTGCGGTGCACAAGGGGTTCAAGGCGCTGGACACCGCGCATCACGTGCTGACATCAGGCCGTGTGATCGACCCAGCGACGGTGCATGTGGTGCAAGCCGCGGATGTCCCCAACCCGAACTGGCTGGTGCCCGGTGCCCATGGTGCGGGGCAAAAAGGATTTGGCGACGCGCTGCTACGCGATCACCTGTTTGTGCTGATCCCGTCCACCGTTTCGCGCCACAGCTGGAACCTGATCTTTGACGCGCAAAAGACAGCCAGTCATTACGACGACGTGGTGCAAGAAGACTTCGCGCTCGACCCACGGTTGCACCGCTAAGGGCAGCGCCGACTAGGCCCGTTGCAGCTTTCGCGCCTCTTCGCCCGCCAACCCCAAGAGCTTGGTCATAAACGGCTTCTCCAGATCATCCTCGCGAACAGCCGCATAAAGCCTGCGGGTGATGCCGTTCTCGGTCAGCGGGCGGGTGACGTAATCATTGCTGTATTTCACTTCGCGCACGACCCAATCGGGCAGCACCGACACGCCTCTGTTTGATGCCACCAGCAGCAGGATCACCGCCGTTAGCTCCACCTGCCGGATCGCCAGCGGTTCGACTTTGGCGGGGATCAGCAACTGGCTGAACACATCAAGACGTGTGCGTTCCACCGGATAGGTAATCAGCGTCTCGCCCCTGAAATCCGCCGCCTCAACGAAAGGCTCCTGCGCCAAGGGATGCGTGCTGGAGGCGACAAAGACTGCCTTGTAATCAAACAGCTCGACGAATTTCACGCCCGGCAGGTCTTCGGGATCAGAGGAGACCACCAGATCCACCTCTTCGCGCAGCAAGGCAGGCAAAGCGTCAAAGGCCAGCCCGGGGCGGATATCGACATCCACATCGGGCCAGCTTTTGCGGAATTGTTCAAGCACAGGGAACAGCCATTCGAAACAGGCGTGACATTCAATGGCGATATGCATCCGGCCTGTGCTGCCCGCCCGCAACCCCATGAATTCCGCCTGTGCGGCTTCTAGCTGCGGCAAGACCTGCTGCGCCAACTTGAGCAACCGCAACCCCGCAGGCGACAGCTTTAGCGGTTTGGAACGGCGCACGAAAAGTTCAACGCCAGCCTGATCTTCCAAGCCCTTTACCTGATGCGACAAGGCTGATTGGGTGATGTTCATGGTCTCTGCTGCGCGGGCCAGCCCGCCGGCCTCGTGAATCGCCTGAATGGTGCGCAGGTGACGGAACTCAATATGCATATGAGGCGTTCCTCATGTTGAAGATGAAAGTTATGAGTTTGTTTCACAACCACATCTGTGCGACAAGAGTTGAAAGCTAAAAACAGGATCGTAAAAATGACCAGCCCCGCCGTTTCATTCGAAGTCTTCCCGCCCAAGTCCGTGGACGCGTCGTTCCGTCTTTGGGATACGGCGCAGGCCTTGGCACCGCTGGCTCCGCGTTTCTTTTCCGTCACCTACGGTGCGGGCGGATCTACCCGTGACCTGACCCATGATTCGGCCCATGTTTTGCGCCGCACCTCCGGGCTGCCCGTCGCCGCCCACCTGACGTGCGTGGGTGCCAGCAAGGCCGAGACGCTGGAAGTCGCCAATAGTTTTGCCGAGATCGGCGTGACCGATATTGTCGCCCTGCGCGGTGATCCCGAAAACGGTGCAGCGACCTTTACCCCCCATGCCGACGGCTTTGCAGATAGTGTCGAACTGATCGAGGCGCTTGCAAATACCGGCAAGTTTACCCTGCGCGTCGGTGCCTACCCCGAACCGCATCCCGAATCCCCGGATCAGGCGCAAAACGTCGAATGGCTAAAGCGCAAGTTCGACGCGGGCGCGGACGAGGCGATCACCCAGTTCTTTTTCGAGGCCGAAACATTCCTGCGGTTCCGCGATGCCTGCGCGGCAGCAGGCATCACCAAACCGATCACGCCGGGCATCATGCCGGTGACAAACTGGAAATCGGCGCGCAACTTTGCCACCCGCTGCGGGGCCAGCGTGCCAGCAGCATTAGACGAAGCCTATGCCGCCGCGATCCGCGATGACCGTCATGACCTGCTGTCCACCGCGCTATGCACCGAAATGTGCAGCGAGCTGGTGTCGGAAGGTGTCGAGAATCTGCACTTCTACACGCTCAACCGGCCGGAACTGACCCGCGCCGTCTGTCGTGCCCTTGGGGTGACGGCGCAAACATCGCTGTCCGACGTGGCGTAAAACCACCGCACAACTTGCCCTTGGGTCAAGAACAACGGCACTCTTCTCCGGCACGCAACTGCCGGAGATTTTTTTATGCCACGCCTTGCCGAAACACCCCAAGATCTGCTGAGCCAGTCCGAAGCGCTTGCGCTTAGCGGGCTGGAGTTCATGCAGAAAATTCTGGACGGCACCAACCCGGGCCCGCCCATCGGTGCGACTATGGGCTATATGCTGCACGACATTTCGGACGGGCGCGCGGTGTTTCGTGGCACGCCCGAGTTCAACGTGACCAACCCCATGGGAACCGTGCACGGCGGCTGGTACGGCACCTTGCTTGATTCCGCGATGGCCTGCGCTGTGATGACAAAAGTCCCGCGCGGATCGGTTTATACGACGCTGGAATACAAGATTAACATTCTGCGTTCGATCCCCTTGGGCATGCAGGTTGACTGCATCGGAACGACCGATCACGTCGGCCGCTCTACCGGTGTGGCGCATGGGGAAATTCGCGGGGTCGAGGATGGCAAGCTTTACGCAACCGGTTCGACCACCTGTATCGTGATGAAGATCGCGACCTAAGACGAAGGCATCGGGGCGTCTGGCCCGCCCCGATGCAACCAAGCTTATTCTGCTGCGATTGCGCTGTCGTTCAGCAAGGTCCACACTTTATGCGGCGTGAACGGCATGTCGGCCTGACGCACGCCACGGTCCCACAACGCATCTTGTACCGCGTTCGACACGGCCGCCAATGCACCGACGGTTCCCGCCTCGCCGCAGCCCTTCATCCCCATCAGGTTTGCGGTCGACGGCACGGGTTCAGAGTTGAACGACACAAACGGCACGTCCGCCGCGCGGGGTATCGCATAATCCATGAACGAGGCCGTCAGCAGTTGGCCGTCTTCGTCATAGACGACATGTTCCTGAATGGCTTGGCCAATGCCCTGCACCACCCCGCCATGGACCTGACCTTCGGCCAGCATCGGGTTGATCAGATTACCGAAATCATCCACCACCGTATAGCGGTCCACGGTCACAACGCCTGTTTCGGGGTCAATCACAACCTCGGATACATGCGCCCCGTTGGGATAGCTGCGCCCCGGTAGGGTTGCGCGTTCGTGATGCACCAGCAGATCGTCGCGGCCCTTCTGGCGCGCCATCTCGGCGACCTCCAGCATGGTGGGCGTCATGTTCGACCCGTCTGCGCGAAAGCGTTCGTCGTCAAAGCTAATCTGCGCCGCAGGCACACCCATTTCCTCAGACAGAAAGGCGGTAAACGCATCGGTCATCTTGGCCACCGTAGCCAGCGTCGCCGTGCTTTGCGTGGTGACAGAGCGCGACCCACCAGTGCCGCCGCCCTGTTTGATCAGATCGCTATCGCCCTGAATGACGTGGATCAGCTCTGCCGGAATGCCCGTCTGATCCGACAGGAATTGTGCATAGACGGTTTCATGCCCCTGCCCGTTAGACTGGGTGCCGACATAGATAAACACGGTGCCATCGGCATTAAACTCGACCTTGGCCCCCTCTGCCGGATCGCCGAGAATGCTTTCGATGTAATAGCAAAGCCCCTGCCCGCGCAGCAGCCCCTTTGCCGCATCCGCCGCCTTGCGTGCGGCAAAGCCATCGTGATCCGCCTCGACCGCGACGCGGGTCAGCAAGCGGTTGAATTCACCTACATCGTACTGCTCGCCCGTGGCTGAGGTATAGGGAAACTGTTCGGGTTTGATAAAGTTGATCCGCCGCAGCTCCCACGGGTCGACACCCAATTCGCGCGCTGCGCGGTCCATCAGCCGCTCCAGCACATAAATCGCTTCGGGCCGGCCAGCACCGCGATAGGCGTCGGTCTGAACGGTATTGGTGTAATAGCCTTCGACCTGCAGCCACGTGGTCTGCACATCATAGACCCCCATCAAAACCTTGCTGAACAGGAGCGCCTGAATGGGCTGGCCGAACTGGCTGTTATAGGCCCCGAGGTTGCATTTGGTGCGGACGCGGTAGGCCGTGATCTTGTTGTTTTCGTCAAAGGCGAATTCCGCAAGCGAGGTCAGATCGCGCCCGCCATTGTCGCTGAGCATGGCTTCGGTCCGGTCCGACATCCAGCGCACCGGACGCCCCAAGGCCCGCGCCGCCTGCGCAACCGAGAAGTATTCGGGATAGGCCGCGGCCTTCATGCCGAAACCACCGCCCGTATCGGGGTTGGTCACCTGTACGTGGTCGTCATCTAGCCCGAACACGCGTTTGAGGTTGCCTTTGTGCACCCAAACGCCCTGCCCGTTGTTGGAAACATGCACCTTGCCGTCGGCCCATTCAGCATAACAGCCGCGCGGCTCCATCGCGTTGACGATGATACGGTTGTCTCCGACGTTCAGGCTGACCGTTTTTGCCGCCGCATCGAATGCCTTTTGCGTGGCCTCCTCATCCCCCATGCCCCAGTCGAATGCCATATTGTCCGGCGCTTCTGGATGCAGCGTCTCGCCGCCACGCTCCAGCGTCATATGGGTGGGCAGATCGTCTACCTCGAACATGATCAGCTCTGCGGCGTCACGCGCCTGGTTCATCGTCTCGGCGATCACCACCGCAACAGGTTCCCCGACGAAACGCACACGGTCCTTCGCAAGCATGGGGCGCAACGGCTTGGCCCCTTCGCTGCCATCTCGGTTCTGCAACACCGTCGCCGCCATAGAGATATCCATGCCGGCAGCTTCCAGATCCTTGATTGTCAGGACAGCGTGTACGCCGTCTGCCTCGGACGCATCCGTGACATCCAGTGTGGTGATCACCCCATGCGCGACAGGAGATCGGAAGAAATAGGCATGCAGCGCGTCGGCAGGCGCAATGTCATCCACATAGCGCCCCTCGCCGGTCAGAAACCGCACATCCTCAACCCGTTTGACCGGTTGGCTTTTCCCGAACTTTTCCATCTGGCGGCATCCTTTGATCATCATCTTGGCTTTGCGCCCGACCTTAAGCGCGAAACCAGCGATGTCCATACGATGCGCGGCGAAAGCTGGCACAGCGACGCCAAGTTTTCAACGCCCCAGCCTTCCCCTTTACGCCCCGCTCGGCTAGATCATCCCAAAGCTTAAAGCGCTACGCTAAAAGAAGGACGCTGATCATGGCCCTCGACAAGAATTTTGACGCCGCCCAGGCCGAAGCCCGCCTCTATGCCGCATGGGAAGACGCCGGTGCCTTCAAGGCCGGTGCCAACGCCTCGCGCAAGGAAACCTTCTCGGTCATGATCCCGCCGCCCAACGTGACAGGGTCGCTGCACATGGGCCATGCATTCAACAATACATTGCAGGACATTCTGGTGCGCTGGCACCGCATGCGCGGCTTTGACACGCTGTGGCAGCCCGGTCAGGACCACGCCGGTATCGCGACGCAGATGGTGGTGGAACGCGAGCTTGCGAAAGACGGCAAACGCCGCACCGATTTCACCCGCGAAGAATTCACCGCCAAAGTCTGGGAGCAAAAGCAGAAGTCCGGCGGCACGATTATCGGCCAGCTCAAACGCCTGGGCACCTCGCTTGATTGGTCGCGCAACGCTTTCACCATGTCCGGTGCGCCGGGTGCCCCCGCGGGCGAGGAAGGCAACTTCCACGACGCCGTGATCAAGGTCTTCGTGGATATGTACAACAAAGGGCTGATCTATCGCGGCAAGCGTCTGGTCAACTGGGACCCGCATTTCGAGACCGCGATTTCCGACCTCGAGGTCGAATCCACCGAAGTTGACGGCCACATGTGGCACTTCAAATACCCTCTGGCCGATGGCGCGACCTACACCTACGTCGAGAAAGACGAAGACGGTAACGTAACGCTGACCGAGGAACGCGATTACATCTCGATCGCAACAACCCGCCCCGAAACCATGCTGGGCGATGGCGCGGTTGCGGTACACACATCCGACGAACGCTATGCGCCCATCGTTGGCAAGCTGTGCGAAATCCCGGTCGGCCCCAAAGCACAGCGCCGCCGCATCCCGATCATCACCGACGAATACCCCGACAAGAATTTTGGCTCGGGCGCGGTCAAGATCACCGGCGCGCATGACTTCAACGACTACGGCGTCGCGAAACGCAACAACATTCCGCTCTACGCGCTGATGGACACCCGCGGGGCCATGCGCGCCGACGGCCTGCCTTATGACGAAGCAGCCGCCCGCGCACAGGCCATCGCCGATGGCCGTGAAGACGCCCCAACGGACGCGACAGAGATCAACCTCGTGCCCGGAGAATACCGCGGCCTCGACCGGTTCGAGGCGCGCACCAAGGTCATCGCCGATATCACCGCCGAAGGCTTGGCCGTCATGGTGCCGCCGACCGATCCGCGCTTGGGCAAGCCTGTCAAAGCCCCCCTCGCCCCAGAAGAAGGCGGCGAAGAGCGTGACGAAATGCTGGTCCCGCTGGTCGAGCCCAAGAAGATCATGCAGCCGTTTGGTGACCGATCCAAAGTAGTGATCGAACCCATGCTGACCGACCAATGGTTTGTTGAGACCTCGAAAATCGTGCAACCCGCCATCGACGCCGTGCGCAATGGTGATGTCCAAATCCTGCCCGAGCAGGATAAAAAGGTGTATTTCCACTGGCTCGAGAATATCGAACCTTGGTGCATCTCGCGTCAACTGTGGTGGGGCCACCAGATCCCTGTGTGGTTTGATGACGAGGGCAATGAATACTGCGCTGCGACCGAACCCGAAGCGCAAGCGATGGCACCCGGCAAGACACTGACCCGCGACCCCGATGTCCTTGACACGTGGTTCTCCTCCGGCCTTTGGCCCATCGGCACGCTTGGCTGGCCCGAACAGACGGACGAGCTGGCGAAATACTTCCCCACCTCGGTGCTGATCACTGGTTTCGATATTATCTTCTTCTGGGTCGCCCGAATGATGATGATGCAATACGCCGTGGTCGATCAAAATCCGTTCGACACCGTCTATGTCCACGCGCTGGTGCGCGACGAGAAGGGCAAGAAGATGTCCAAATCGCTCGGCAACGTGCTGGACCCGCTGGACCTGATCGACGAATACGGCGCGGATGCGGTGCGCTTTACCCTGACGGCAATGGCCGCCATGGGGCGCGACCTGAAACTGTCGACACAACGCATCGCCGGCTACCGCAACTTCGGCACCAAACTGTGGAACGCCCACCGTTTCGCCGAGATGAACGGCGTGTTCGAGGACAGCGTCGCGACGGTGGCCTACACCAGTCACACCCAAGTCGACCACACGCTCAACAAATGGATCATCGGCGAAACCGCTCGCGTTCGCGAAGAGGTCGACGCCGCATTGGACAACTATCGCTTCAATGACGCGGCCAATGCGCTTTATGCCTTTGTCTGGGGCAAGGTTTGCGACTGGTATGTAGAGCTGTCCAAACCCCTGCTGCAAGACGATGCGCCAGAGGCCGCCGAGACACGCCAGACGTTGAAATGGGTGCTGGATCAGTGCCTTGTCCTGCTGCACCCGATCATGCCCTACATCACCGAGGAACTGTGGCAGACCACGGCGACCCGTTCCAAGATGCTGGTGCATGGCGACTGGCCGACCTACAGCACCGCCGAGATGCTGGACGCCGACGCCGACCGCGAACTCAACTGGGTGATCGGCCTGATCGAATCCATTCGTTCAGCACGTCAACAGATGCATGTGCCTGCGGGGCTCAAAGTGCCGATGCTTTATACCGACATGGACGCCGCAGGCCAAACCGCATGGGACGGCAACGAGGCGATGATCAAACGGCTGGCACGGGTCGAAACCTTGGATAAGGCAGAGACTTTCCCCAAAGGCACCGTCTCTATCGCGGCACCGGGGGCCAGCTTTGGCTTGCCGCTGGCCGGCCTGATCGACATCGACGCTGAAAAAGCGCGTCTGCAAAAGTCGCTCGACAAGCTAGGCAAGGAAATCGGCGGGCTGAAAGGACGTTTGAACAACCCCAAATTCGCGGCCTCCGCCCCTGCCGAGGTTGTTGCCGAGGCCCAAGGCAATCTCGATGCACGGCAAGAAGAAGCAGACCAGCTTCAGGCAGCGCTGAACCGCTTGGCAGAACTGGGGTAATCCGGGCTGCTTCCAAATGGCTTTAAATCCTCGCCGAAGGCTAAAAACTCTTTTGACGCACCAAAAGAGGCCTTCGGCGAGGATTTTTTTACCATTTGGAAATGAATGTCTGCGCTGATTGATCTGCGGTCCTCGCTGGGAAGCAAAGATCGTCCATTTGGAAGGCCCCGTCTGAGCAATCAGGCGGGGCTGACTTTTTTGTGACGCTAGTCTTTGAAGACGGCGGGGCGTTTGCCGAACTCTGCGGCAATAACCTCCATCTGGTGGGGGCGTCCCAGCAGTGCCGCCTGTTCACGGGATTCCGCCAGCAATACGGCATCCGCATCGCCTACCTCGGCAAAGGCGGTGAGACGTTTAGCAGCTTTTATCGCGCTTGGGCTTTTGCCGGCGATTGTCGTGGCGAGCGCCATGGCGGCAGCCAGCGAGTCTTCAGCGATCTGCGTGACTAGCCCCCAGCGTTCGGCCTGTTCTGCCCCGATGGGTTGTGCGGTATAGGTCAACAGTCGCAACACATCGCCACGCACCAGTTTGGGCAGCAACACCATGCCGCCCATATCCGGCACGATCCCCCATTTCATTTCCATTACGGCCATTTCGGTATCGGGGGCCGCGATGCGGATATCCGCCCCGAGCGCCAGTTGCAGGCCCGCGCCATAGGTCTTGCCATGCAGTGCAGCGATCACGGGCACACCGAGGCGGGTCCAGACCATCGCGACCTCTTGCCACTGGTTCGTGGTCCCGTCGCCGTGGGTGCGCGTCATCATCCGTTCGGTCGGGTCGCCGCCGGCCAAAGCGCCCATGCCACCGATATCGATGCCAGCGCAGAATGCCTTACCTTCGCCCGAAATAACCACTGCCCGCGCATTTGATGCAGCCACCTCGTTTCCGGCAGCGATCACAGCATCAATCATGTCTTGGTCAACGGCATTCATTTTGTCGGCGCGGGTCAGGCGCACATGGGCAATTTGATTGTCATAGGTGACGGAAACGCGGCTCATAGGATCCTCCTTGAATTTTGGCTAGTTTGGCCACGAAGCCCGCGTGTTGCAAAGCGAAACGCTACGGCACCCAAAACCGCGCGCGAGCATGCTGATGTCACTTGCCCGAAGCATGGCAGATGCAGTAGCTGATCCCCATGACACAGTATCGCCTCACCCCGCTTGCCGACGCCCTACCCTCTACCGTGCCGTTTGTCGGTCCCGAAACGCAGGAACGCGCCATGGGCCGCGCCTTTAGCGCGCGGCTGGGGGCGAACGAGAACGTCTTTGGCCCCTCCCCCAGCGCGATCGATGCGATGGCAAAAACCGAACAGTGGATGTATGGCGATCCCGAGAGCCATGATCTGCGCGCGGCCCTTGCAGCGCATCATGGCATCACGCCCGAGAACATCATCGTTGGCGAAGGCATCGACGGGTTGCTGAGCTATCTTGTGCGCCTCATGGTGGCAGACGGCGATGCGGTCGTGACCTCGGATGGGGCCTATCCGACATTTAACTATCACGTGGCGGGCTTTGGTGGGGAGCTTCACAAAGTGCCCTATGCGGACGATCATGAGGATCCGGCAGCGCTGTTTGCCAAGGCCGCCGAGGTAGGCGCCAAGCTGGTCTATCTGGCCAACCCAGACAATCCCATGGGCAGCTGGCACGACGGACACGTCATCACCCGCGCGTTAGAGGCGTTGCCGCAAGGATGCTTGCTGGTGCTCGACGAGGCCTATGTCGATTGCGCCCCCGATGGGACCGCCCCCGACCTGCCTGCCGATGATCCGCGCCTGATCCGCATGCGCACCTTTTCCAAGGCGCATGGATTGGCAGGGGCGCGGGTCGGCTATGCCATCGCTGCGCCCGATTTGATTACGGCCTTTGGCAAGGTGCGAAACCACTTTGGGATGAACCGTGCTGCCCAAGCAGGTGCCCTCGCTGCGCTGCAAGACAGCAATTGGCTGGCACATATTCAAGCTCAGATTGCCATCGCACGCGACCGGATCGCGCAGATCGCATCTGACAACGGGCTGACGGCCCTGCCCTCTGCCGCGAATTTCGTCGCAATCGACTGCGGTGCTGACGGCAGCTTTGCGAAGGCGGTGCTGGACGGGCTGGTGGCGCGCGGTGTCTTTGTGCGCATGCCATTTGCCGCGCCGCAAAACCGCTGCATCCGCGTCAGCTGTGGCACGTCGGAAAACCTTGATGTTTTTGCCGCGGCCTTGCCCGCGGCACTCGCGGATGCGCGAAAAGCCTAACGCGGCGCGGCGGGGTTAGGCCCCGCCGATCACTTTCGCTGCGGCCTCTAGGGCGCCCGTGCCGCGTTTAATATCAAGCGCGGACATGCCGGCCTCTATCCCGCCAAGCATCCCCATGACCATTTGCCCGTTTACGTGCCCCATGTGACCCAAGCGGAAGAACCCGTGGCTTTCGGGGCTATCTTTGGGGGCCATGCCCAGACCGATGCCCAACGTAAGACCGATGTTCCCCTCGACCCAGTCGCGCAACTCTGTGGCCTGTGGTGCCTTTAGCCGCAGCGCCGTGACAGCGTGGCTGCGCAGGGCGGGATCAGCGATGTTCAGCGCCAGATCACCTGCGCTCCCCCATGCATCGCAGGCGGCCCATACCGCCCGCGCCAGCGTTTCGTGCCGGTCCCAAACGGCCTCGATGCCCTCGTCGTGGATCATATCCAGCGCGGCCCGCAGTCCATAGATGTGATGCGTAGGGGCCGTGCCACAGTGGTACTGGAAGAACTCTTGCGGGTTGGCGCGCGGGGTCCAGTCCCAGAACCGGCTAACCCGTGGCAGTGCCTCGCGCACGGCGGCGGCGCGGTCGTTAAAGAATACAAAGCTGACACCGGGCGGGACCATCAGCCCCTTTTGACAGGCGGTGACCATGACATCGACGCCCCAGTTGTCCATCTCGAACCGGTCGCACGCGAAGGAGGCGATGCAATCCACCATCAGCAACGCCGGGTGATCCGCTGCATCAAGCGCAGCGCGCAGGCCGGCGATATCATTGACAACAGAGGTCGAGGTATCCACATGCACCGCGAGCACGACCTTGATCTCGTGGGCTGTGTCCGCTTCCAGCCGCTCTGCGATCTGATCGATATCCATGGCGGATTGCAGGCCGAAATCCATGACCTCCACTTCCGCGCCAAGCCCTGTGGCGGCATCGCCCCAACCGATTCCAAATCGCCCGGTTGCCGGCACCAGCACCTTGTCACCGGGGGCCACGACATTGCTCAGCGAGGCCTCCCAAGCGGCGTGGCCGTTGCCAATATACATCGCTACGTGATGCTGCGTGCCCGCGATACGCCGCAGATCTTCCATCAGGGGTGGCATCATATCAACCAACTCTCCGGCATAGATATTGGGGGCCGGACGATGCATCGCGTTCAACACAGCCTCGGGCATCACCGACGGACCGGGGATCGCGAGATAGCCGCGCCCTTGCGACAGATTGCGGAATTTGGTCATGGCACCAGCCCTCATATGCAGGAAGAATTTCCTGCAACTTATCCGCAAGCAGCGTGGCGTCAATCACACAAACCACGCGGCGCTGCTTGCCCTGCCCCTTAGGGCTGCGTAAACCCGTAGACATATATGCCCAAAGGAACCCGGCCTTTATATGAGTGATGTGACCTATTCCTCGCGCGAGCTGCTGACCTGGCTCTGGCGCGACTACCTCAAGAAACACATGTGGGTATTGATCGTGGCGATCATCTTCATGTCGATCGAGGCCTCGACCATGGGCGGGCTTGCCAAGCTGATGCAGCCGATGTTCGACCAGGTATTTGTCGCTGGCGACAGCGGCGCATTGCTGTGGGTCGGTCTGGTGCTGGTGGGCATCTTTGTGCTGCGGGCTGTGTCCGGGGTCGTGCAAAAGGTGCTGCTGACACGCATCAAACAAAAGTCCGCCGCTGATATGCGGATTGATCTGCTAGACCGGATGATGGTGCAGGACGGCGCGTTTCACCAAGAGCATCCACCGGGGTTTTTGATCCAGCGGGTGCAATCGGATGTGAATGCCATCGGGTCGGTCTGGCAGGCCGTGATCACCGGTGCGGGGCGCGACCTGATCGGGTTGATCGTTCTGCTTGGTGTTGCGATCTCTATTGATCCGGTCTGGGCGCTGCTTGCCTGTATCGGTCTGCCACTGATGGTCATGCCCGCCGCATTGGCGCAACGCTTTGTGCGGGCGCGGTCGCGCGAGGCACGCGATCTTGGTGCAACCCTATCGACCCGTCTGGACGAAGTGTTCCACGGTATCGTGCAGATCAAGCTTAACGCGCTAGAAAAGTATCAAGCCAAGCAATACCGCGACCTGACCAAGACCTATATCCGCACCGAGGTACGGGCCTCCTTCGGGAACTCGGCCATTCCGGGGATGATCGACATCATCTCGGGCATCGGGTTCATGGCCGTGATCCTCTATGGCGGGAACGAAATCATCGAGGGCGACAAGACCATCGGTCAGTTCATGACCTTTTTCACTGCCATGGGCTTTACCTTTAACCCGCTGCGCCGTCTGGGCGCGATCAGCGGGCTGTGGCAGACCGCTGCCGCAGCGCTTGAACGGCTCAAAGAGCTGATGGACGAGCCAGTGCATCTCAAGTCGCCCGCCAATCCGGTACCTGTGCCCACAACGCCCCCCCATATCGCGCTGGAAGGCGTGAGCCTGTCTTACGGCGACGCCAAGGTTCTGGACGATCTGACGTTGCATGCCGCTGCAGGCGAGACGACGGCGCTTGTCGGGGCATCGGGGGCGGGCAAGTCGACCATCTTTAACCTGCTGACCCGCTTGATTGACCCGCAAGAGGGGAGCGTGACAATCGCAGGCGTGCCTTTGGCTGACATGGATATTCCCGACCTGCGCGGCTTGTTCTCTGTCGTGACGCAAGAGGCCCTGCTGTTTGATGAAACCCTACGCGAGAACATCGTTTTGGGCCGCGAGAACGTCACCGACAAAGAGCTGCAACAGGCGCTGGACGCCGCCCATGTCTCTGACTTCCTGCCCAAGCTGGAGCACGGTTTGGAAACCCGCGTCGGGCCGCGCGGCTCTGCGCTGTCGGGCGGGCAACGTCAGCGCGTCGTGATCGCGCGTGCGCTGCTGCGCAACACGCCGATCTTGCTGTTGGACGAAGCGACCAGTGCGCTGGACGCGCAGTCTGAAAAGGTTGTGCAGCAAGCGCTGGATCGGCTGTCACAAGGGCGGACAACTTTGGTTATTGCGCACCGTTTGTCCACCATCCGCGGCGCGGACAAGATCGTAGTCATGGATCGTGGTCGGGTGATGGACGAAGGCAAACACGAAGACCTGCTGGCGCGTGGCGGCATCTATGCCGATCTCTACCGGCTGCAGTTCGAGGACGGCAAAACCGTTACCGACGGGCGCAACCTGGCCGCGATGCGGCGTATGGAACGCGGCCTTAAGCCCGTTGAACCGAACCTGCTGCAACGCATCGGGCTTCGGCTGTTCGGCACCTAGTCTAGGCGGCAACGCTGTCTATTTAGCATATCCCTCGGCCAATTTGGCCGGGGTGACCCCCGCGAAATAGCGGATCAAGGTCCAAAGGTTCCGCGACCCGCGCCGCAGCCAACCTTGGCGCATATATTTATCCGCCGACGTCACCGCTGTGACCTCTAGCCCCACCAGCTGCCCGCGCAGGGCCCGCACGAGGGCCACATCCTCCATCAACGGCTGATCGGGGTAGCCCCCCACGGACTGATACAAATGTCGCGGCAGCAACAGCCCCTGATCTCCGTAGGGCAGCCCCAGACGGCTGCGCAGGTTCGCCCATGCCGCCACCGCCTTGCCCGCAAGCCCCCCCTGATCGAACTGTAGCTGGAACCAGCCTGCCTTTTCGCCACGCAGATGTGCAATGACAGGCCCCGTCCACCCCGGTGCAAGCCGGGTATCAGCGTGGAGCACCAACAACCATTCCGCTTTCGCCTTGGCACAGCCGCGCTGCAATTGCCCGCCGCGCGACGGCGTACCAGCCATGATCTCTGCGCCCCAAGCTTCCGCCAATGTCAGGGTCATGTCATCCGAGCCCCCGTCGCTGATGATCAGCTCGCGGATAAGACCCGCGTCCAACCCCTCCATCAGGGCGGTGAGGCAATCGGTCAGGGGCGCTTCGGCATTCAAGGTGGGAATGACAACAGATATAGGCGCGCGCATGGTTGCCCTTTCAGCTTCGAATTGCGCTGTTATATGTCATGTTAATCATTGAAAGGACAAGCGATATGACCAGCCGCCGCATCCTGAGACTATCAGGCCCCGACACCCGCGACTTTCTGCAAGGCCTCGTTACCAACGACATTCGCAAGCTGGATCAGGCCCCGATCTACGCCGCGATCCTGACGCCACAGGGCAAATTCATCACCGATTTTTTCCTGTCAGCGGGCGGCGATGCCGTGCTGCTGGACGTCGCCGAGGCCGATGCCGACGCGCTGGTGCAGCGTCTGACGCTGTACAAGCTGCGCGCCGACGTCACCATCGACGCGACCGGCCTGCATCTGCACCGTGGCCTAGAAGACGCGCCCGAGGGGTCCTATACCGACCCCCGCGACGCCCGCATGGGCTGGCGCGCCTACCGCGACATGCCGCAAGAGGATGATACGACCGATTGGGATGCCCTGCGCGTCACCTATATGATCCCCGAGTGCGGCGCAGAGCTGACCCTGGACAGCTTTATCCTCGAGATGGGGTTCGAGCGACTGAATGGCGTCGATTTCCGCAAGGGCTGCTATGTCGGCCAAGAAGTCACCGCCCGCATGAAGCACAAAACCGAATTACGCAAAGGCCTGGCCCAGGTCGAAATCAGCGCCCCCGTTGAAAAAGGCACCGCCATCACTGCGAACGGCAAGCCCGCCGGGACGATCTTTACCCGCACCGGCACGCACGCACTGGCGTATCTTCGGTATGACCGCGCCACGGCCGCGATGCAGGCAGGCGACGCCATCGTGACGATGGTGACCGACGGCTAGGGCGGCGGATGCCACACCGGCCGACCGCTTTGCGCAAATTTCGGGCAGTCTAAAGCAAGGGCGTAGGCACACCGTCTATTTAGTTGCAGATTGGCAACAAAAACCCGTTTTGCAAACGTTTCACCCCATGTCGGTCGGCCTTCGCGCCGCTTGCAAAACGCAAAAGAGCCCCGGCATCACCGGGGCTCTGCAGTGCAGCGAAGCTATGACGTAGCGTCACATCAAAGCTTAGGCGCGTTCGGAATATTCCATGGTTTCGGTGTTCACGATGATATCTTCGTCCTGACCCACGAAGGGCGGGACCATCACTTTGACGCCGTTATCCAGGATCGCTGGCTTAAAAGAATTCGCCGCTGTCTGGCCTTTGACGACCGGCTCTGTCTCGACAATTTTGCAGGTCACTTTCTGGGGCAAGGACGCGTTAAGCGCTTCTTCCTCGTGATACTCCACAACCACCATCATACCGTCCTGGAGGAAGGGGCGGCGTTCGCCCAAAAGCTCTGCAGAAAGCTGCACTTGCTCGTATGTTTCGGTGTCCATCAGAACCAGCATACCTGCGTCTTCATACAGGAATTGTTGGTCTTTTTGCTCTAGGCGGACCTTTTCAACCTTGTCAGCGCTGCGGAAGCGTTCATTCAATTTTGACCCGTTCCGAAGGTTGCGCATTTCGACCTGAGCAAAGGCACCACCCTTGCCCGGTTTGACGTGATCGACCTTGACCGCCGCCCACAGACCACCGTTATGCTCAAGCACATTTCCTGGCCGAATTTCGTTCCCGTTAATCTTTGGCATGTATCAGCACCGTAGCCTTAAAGTTGAAGAGAGATTGGCCCGACCTATATATATCAACGTCGACCCCCGCAAGACAGCGCACCCGATGCTGCAACAGCGAAAAGATATGCGAAAGGCGCATGCGTGCTATGCAATAAAGGTGTATCCGAATCGAGCTCTTTCGGTCATAAGGAGGCCTACGCCTAAATGACAAGAGCAAGAATAATAGAAAGGACGACGAGATGAAAGATTTCGTTGATGGCACTGCCTTTAACAATGAACAAGGTAACCGTGCCCGCAAACTTTTCGCAGCTGTGGTACTGGCTGCATTGGACGATGCGATTGCCGATGACAAGAAATACGGCAACGGTCCAGAACAGATTGCCCGTTGGGCCCGCTCCCGCGATGGCCGCGAAGTGTTGAGCTGCGCCGGCATCGATCCCAACGAGCGTGTTGTCGAAGGTCTGATGGACTTTGTTGGCAAAGGCATTCGGACATCCGTTGCCCTGTCGCGCGAAGAGTCAGAGCGTCGCCATGCCGCGCAACAGGCCGAAGCTGCCTGAAGACTGCCAAAAGTTTGAACAAAAAAACGCGGCCCACCGGCCGCGTTTTTTTTATGTCTGCCATTTATATCGACGGGCCTGCCGTCGCCCTGCCCCACAAACCAAAAAGGGCAAGGTGCCTAGCCTTGCCCATTCTACTCCAAAGCCCTAGCGCCGTGAGGCGCTTGCAAAGCTATTATTCAAGGTCCTGCGATGTCAGTGCCCGATGGATTTCGCGCCGTACCAACTTGCGAACGTTGCGCGTGATCCGTTCCCCCAAAGCGCCCTGAAGCTCGCTACGTACGATTTCTGACACCAAGTCGCGCAGCATCTCTTCGTCCAAATATTCGTCTGCGCCAAAGGGTGCTGCGTCATCGTGCTGCGCTGCGGTCGTCGGCTCATCGGTCGTATCCTCAACGGCAGCATCCGCCGCCGTTACCCGCGCGGCAAAGGGGCTATCAACGATGCGCTCTTCAGGCTCGGCGGACGACGCGGTTGTATCGCTCCAGCCGACGCTGCCATCTTGCGGTGCGTCATAGTCGGGCTCTTTCAGGGTATCCGAAACCAGAGCACCAGTTGCGTCGAACTCTACATCGTCTTCCCACGCCATCGCCGGATCTTCGCTGCCGGAATAGTCGCTCTTGCCCGGCTCGTCGGGCTCCCAGTTTTCCGGAATGCGACTGATTGCCGTTTCAAGCGCGGCGATCTTGGCGCTGAGCCGGTCCGGCGTGGGGGGGACGTCTTCTACCAGCTCGGACGTACCCAGATTGAGCATGTCGGCAGAATAGGCTGCGGCGCGTGGCGCACTAAAGGCCAGCTTGCGCGACGGTTCCGCGGTATCCTGCAGATGATCTTCGCCCGTGGGGGTCGAAAACTGCGCCCGAAAGCGCGGCTCGCGTCCGGAAATAAACTTAAAATCTTCGGCAACTTGGTTCCGATCAGAGGCGGAGGGCTCTTCTTCCTCGCCTGAATCGATTTCTTGCATGGCCTCTTGGTAGGAGGCGGACCGCTGCTGGACCACTTCATGCACCTGAGGGGGCGCGCCCTTTGGCTGCGCCGCCACCGGCGTATCGTTTGAGACGCGCAATGACGGCGTAAGCACTAATTTATCTTCGATAGAAGGCTTTTCAGGCACTTTTTGCGCCGGCTTGCGATCCTCGGAGACCAGACGGCGGATCGAAGACAGGACGTCTTCGACCTCTGCGTTTGTGACGGTTTCGGACATAATTAATCACCACTCGTTCTTTGCAAATAGTCTAACCCGAAGGCTGTCTTGTCACAATGGGGGTGGTGAAAATGTCAGTCTTTTTGCAGCGCCCGCAAAACACGATCCAACTGCTTTCCTTCTTTAGAAAGTTTCGTCGGACCATCCTTGACCAGATTGTAATAGGCCGAAGGGTCATAGATCTGTACGGGCAGCTTGAGGTCCTGCGCGGTCAGCTGTCCGGTTGCCGCCAACACGGAATAGGCGGCGACATAGAGCTGTGACTGCGCCGAAACGCGAGCAGAGCGCGCATCAAGCAAGGATTGCTCAGCGTCCAGCACCTCCAGCGTCGTGCGTGCACCCAGACTTGCTTCTTCGCGGATACCGTCGAAAGCGATCTGTGCCGCGCTAACCTGCCGCTGCGATGCTTCGATCTGTGCCCGCGCCGAGGCGAGCCCCGCATAGGCGTCGCTTACCGCACGTTCAACATCCTTGGCGACCACATGCAGGTTGCCGCGTTGCGCGTCACGTTGCGCTTGGCTTTTACGCACCCCAGCGGACAAGGCACCGCCCTGATAGATCGTTTGGCCAACCTGAACCCCCACAGATCCACTGCGCGAAGAAGCTTCGGAACTGAAGGTTTCTGTCAGACCATAGGACCCCTGCAGCGACACCCGTGGCTTCAAGCTGGATTCGTTGCTGCGCACCAGCAAATCAGCGGCAGCGACCTGGTGTTGCACGGTCAAGATATCGGGGTGTTGCCGCACGGCCAACGCCTTGGCTGTGGCGATGCTGTTGGATAGGCTCGGCAAGCGTGGCGGCGGGCTAAGGCGACCTGGGTTCGTGCCCACGGCCACTTTGTAATAGGCTTTGGCACTGATGAAATCGCCCTGCGCACCCGCAAGATTGCTGCGTGCGGCTGCCAGCTCTGCCTCTGCAAGAGAGACGTCGGTACGGGTGACTTCGCCCACTTCAAAACGATCCCGCGCGGCGCGCAATTCCTGCGTCAGAACGCGCACGTTGTTTTCTCGAAGCGACACAAGCTGTTGCGTCTGGATCACGCTCATATAGGCGTCGACAGCGCGCAGCAGGATCTGTTGTTCGGCACTCACCAATGTTTCGCGGGTGGCCAGCACGGTTTCTTTGGCCGCTTCGATCGAATAACGCGATGCGCCAAAGTCATAGACAAGCAGCGATGCCACGAGGTTGACCGACGTGGTGAGGGAATTGGTAGAGTTTCTGAAACCCGTTGGAAAAGTGCTGGTGCTGGTGCCCCCGCTGACCGACTGGTTGTACGATTTCGTCAGGTTTCCCGTCCATTGCAACACCGGCTTGAGCACGGATTTGGCGATGGCCACGTCTTCGTCGGCAGCACGCAGCACGGCGCGGTTCTGGTCCAGCAGACCGGAGTTGTTATAGGCCCCGACCAGCGCGTCAGCCAGTGTTTCCGACTGCGCCGCCATCGGCGCCATTAATCCCAACCCGACGCAGGACGCCGCGAGTATACTGCGGACGGACCGCATCTTGCCTGTATTCATCATATTTCACACTCCATCGGTGACACTGCTTCTGCCGTCATGTGCGGCAGTTATATTATCTTATAGCTGAAATTCTTTCGCGCGGGTAAACCCATTCAGCAGCGGGGCTGCGGCGTTAAAGCTTTTGCGCCAGCTGATGCCATGATCACTTTTATATCCCAAACGTACCTCGCCCAAGGGGCCGTCCATGAACAAGCAGGCGATCCGCCCCCCGTTCTTGAGCTGCGCCAACAGCGCCTCTGGCACTTCTGCAACGCCGCCCTGCACGATCATCACGTCATAGGGCCCGTGCTGCTCTGCGCCCTCGGCAAGCGCACCTGGGTGCACAATAACATTGTCGATGTCGGCGTTGATCAGCGTTTCTTGGGCTTCTTTCGCCATCTGCTCGTCGGATTCCACGGCGACCACGGCTTCGGCCATATGCGCGATCACAGCAGAGGAATAGCCGTAGCCACAACCGATATCGAGCACCAGCTCGTCATTCTCGATCCCGAGCTCGTCCAGCATTTTGGCCAATGTGCGCGGCTCTAGCACGACACGTCCCTCACCCAGGCTGATGTTTTCACCCAGATAGGCGGCCTCGCGACGGGCGGCGGGCACATAATCTTCGCGCGCCACTTTCAGCATCGCATCAATGATCGGGAACTTGGTAACATCCGAAGGGCGTACCTGAGTATCAACCATCATGGTGCGGCGGGCTGTGAAATCTGTCATCAGCTAAACTCTTTCGTTCGGTTATATATCGTATGGAATGCCATATACCCGCCTGTCGGGCAACGGTCAGTGCGTTTAAGGGGTGCAATTTTCCCTGCTGGGTGAACAATAGGGTCAAAACAAGGCGGATGCCATAGCTGCTCCGCACAGCGCCGTTATCCCTCGCGCACGAGGAATGGGGGCGATTGTCCCTCGCCCGCGGTTTTGAAAACGCGGACAATTGGTCAGATCATCCGATCACGATCCGGCCAGACACCTGCGACACAGGAACAGTAATCAAGCGGCAGCCAAGACCCTCGCCCCCGATACCTTCGCCGGTTCCAGCGTCAAACATCGCACCATGGGCGCTGCACATCAGCTTTTGGCCATCTGCGGACAGTATCTGCCTTGCGCGATAATCGAGAGGCAAGAACTGATGCGGGCACATGTTCACATAAGCAATCACCTGATCGCCTCGTCGTACCAGCAGCAGAGGGAAATCCCCTGCTGCGGTCGTAAGCATCATTACTGTAACCCCAGTCACATCCGCCGCACGTGCGACGCAGGTGCCGGATGTCGGGGCCGTAGATAGATCCGTCCAGATCATTCCGCCGGAGCAGCCTGCAAAACTCCGCGGCGCACCTGATCTTCTTCGATAGATTCAAACAAAGCGCGGAAGTTGCCCTCGCCGAATCCATCATCTCCCTTACGCTGGATGAATTCGAAGAAAATCGGACCAATCACAGTTTTAGAGAAAATCTGCAGCAGCACGCGGGTTTCGCCCCCTCCCACAACCCCTTCGCCATCAATCAATATACCACGCTTCTGCATCTGATCGATCGGCTCTTGGTGGCCTTTCACGCGGGCGCGGCTCATTTCGTAGTAGGTCGCGGGCGGTCCGGGCATGAACCCCAGCCCTGCATCCGCGATCTTTTCGGTGCCGCCATAGATGTCGTCAGAAGCAATTGCGATATGCTGGATGCCCTCGCCTTTATATTCGCGCAGGTATTCCTCGATCTGGCTGTTATCATCCGCACTTTCGTTGATGGGGATCCGGATTTTACCATCCGGCGAGGTCAACGCGCGGCTGGTCAACCCCGTCTGCTTTCCCTTGATGTCAAAGAACCGGATTTCCTTGAAATTGAAGGTATCGGCATAAAACCGGTACCACGTGTCCATATTGCCGCGGATCACATTGTGGGTCAGATGGTCGAGATAGTAGAAGCCAAACCCTTCGGGACGCGGATCAACTTCACCAAGCCAATCATAGTCAGCATGAAAGGCACTGCCATCTTCACCATATGTGTCGATGAAATACAGCAGCGATCCGCCAATACCGTAAACGGCAGGGGCCTCTATCGCCTTACCGCCACCGGTGTATTCCTTCGCCCCCAGATCGACAGCACGTTTAAGCGCATGTTGTGCGTCCACGACACGCCAGCCCATTGCGGGGGCACAGGGGCCATGCTCTTCGACAAACTCGGCCGCGTGTCCGGTTTTCTCTGCGTTCAGCAAATAGGTAATATCGCCTTGGCGGTAGATCGTGATGTCCTTGGATTTATGCTTGGCCACTGGAACAAAGCCCATCTGGCGAAACAGCTTGTCTAGAACGACCGGATCGCGGTGCGCAAACTCGACGAATGAAAACCCGTCAGTCCCTGCAGGGTTCTGATCGGAAATAGTGGCCTTTGGCGCGTCGTGTGGAAACGGTCCCATGGTGCAAACTCCTCCAAGTATTGGTTGAATTCATTGTGCATCAGCGTCCGCGCATGGTGCGTGCATACTACGCGTAAAATCTATGCAACTTTACACAAAAATCGCATAGAAGCGGGGATTATTGTAGCTTAGAAACACATTTCATGTTCATCCTGCACGACTCAGATAGAAAGATAGGCTATTATGTCGCTAGACGGATTCGATATCGCAATACTCAGGGCGCTCCAGCAGGACGGAGCGCTGACCAACACCGCTCTGTCAGAAATAGTGAACCTTTCCCCGTCGCAATGCTCGCGGCGACGCTCGGCGCTCGAGGCAGCGCAGCTTATTTCCGGATACTCTGCACGGTTGAACGCGGACCGGCTGGGCTTTGGACTACGCGCGATTGTCCGTGTCAACCTGCGCAGCCACGGCGGCACCAACGAAAGTGGCTTTGCCAGCTTTATCGCCCGCCACCCTGAAGTCCGCGCTGCCTTCTCCGTCTCTGGGGATGCAGATTATATTCTTGATCTGCGCACCCCCGACCTAGAGAGCTTTGCACGCTTCATACACGAACACTTGCTGCCGCACGAACTCGTAGCGCAGGTCAGGTCTGAGATTGTGCTTAGAACGCTGAAAGACTCGCCGGGCGTTGACCTTGCCCGGCTTCCCGCATCAGCGCGCTAGCACTGGAGGAGTACGGCAGCCCTCGCGCAAAAAAGACCAGCAGAGCGCCTAATAGACTGCCCTGCCAATACTGACACTCAACTGCGGTTTGAAGATCGAACTTTTAAAATTAATTGGAGGTGAGTAGGAGAATCGAACTCCTGTACACGGATTTGTAATACTATGCAGGCCGAACTACTGCGCACCAGAACGTATAGCGTAAAACTAAAATTACTCATTATTATTAATATATTGAATGCCTTTGGCAGTGTATTGGCGTGGGTTAGAGGGGGTTGCAGTACTTCAAAAACCGCACTATTTGTTTGTAGTAAGTTTGTAGGATCGCGCCATGCAACGAAAGCTAAAGTTCACTGATGCAACGGTGAAGAACCTGAAGCCCGCCGATGGTAAGGAGCAAACGGTTTACACCGACTTGGTCACACCGGGATTGCGCTTGCGTGTGAGCCACACTGCGAAAAGTTGGATATTCGATTATCTTGTAACAGGGCGCATCGGGCGGAAGACGCGAACTCTGGGACGCTACCCGACTATCAGTCTGAAGGACGCACGGCAGATGGCGACCGAAACTTACGTTGACGCACAAAACGGCATAGACATCATGGAGCGGTTGAAGGCGGACGCCGACGCTCGAAAGACAAAGGCCGAGGCATTGCAACGTCGCAAGACGCTGAGCGAGGTAGTGAACTTGTACCAGCGGGAAAAGCTGATCCACAAGCGAACTGGGGCCGAAGTCGGGCGGTGTTTGGAGCGGGAGCTTGCACCTTGGCTGGATGGTCCGGCAGAAGATCTGACCGAAGACGATATTGCCAGCACCTTGACACAGCCGAGCGTTTCGCGCCGCCGGACAGTGCGCGCATACCTGCGTGGGTGTTGATTGTCACCGAGAACTGACCCGGCAACTTTAGAAATTGTCATTGAGAATTGACCCATGTGCAACCTTGCCCCTGCTTGAATCAGCTGGGAGCTATTGGAGTGTTAGACATGGGATTTCTGAGGATTATTCGGAAATGGGCTCTGCGAGACAAGATGCCCATCCGCGAGATTGCGCGCCGGACAGGGGTGTCTCGCAACACGATCAAGAAGTATCTGCGGACAGGGATAGTTGAGCCCGAGTTCCAGATTTTGGACCGACCGAGCAAGTTGGACCCTTATGCTGAGAAGCTGACAGGCTGGTTGCTGTCTGAGCAGCGTAAATCACGGAAGGAACGGCGAACGGCGAACGGCCAAGCAGATGCATGCGGATCTGGTTCAGCTCGGTTTTGATGGTTCATATGAGCGTGTCGCGGCCTTCGTGCGGAACTGGAAGGGCGAACGACAGCGTGCTCAACATACGACTGACCGTGGTGTTTTCGTGCCGTTGGTCTTTCAGCCAGGCGAGGCGTTCCAATTCGATTGGAGCGAGGACTGGGCCTATGTCGGGGGCGAACGCCTCAAGCTTCAGGTCGCCCATATCAAGCTGTCTCACAGCCGCGCATTTCTGGTCCGGGCCTATCGGCTGCAAACGCATGAGATGCTGTTCGATGCCCACTGGCATGGCTTTCGGGTGTTTGAGGGTGTTCCGGGGCGTGGCGTCTATGACAACATGAAGACAGCCGTCGACCGGATTGGCGTCGGAAAGAAGCGCGATGTAAACGCACGGTTCCTTGCGATGACCAGCCATTATGTCTTTGACCCTGAGTTCTGCAATCCCGCGGCAGGGTGGGAGAAAGGTCAGGTTGAGAAGAATGTGCGCGACGCCCGCCATCACGCCAAAGGCGTGCCTGCAGCACGACGGCTTTGGCAACTCATGCCCGCCTTTCCGAACCTCAATGCGCTGAATGAATGGCTGGAGGAGCGCTGCAAGCTTCTGTGGGCCGAAACACCGCATGGCAGATTGCCTGGCAATATTGCGGATGTCTGGGACGCCGAGAAGGCCGCGCTGATGCCACTGCCCACAATGTTTGACGGCTTTGTCGAGCAGAGCAAGCGGGTATCCCCCACTTGTCTGATAGCATTCGACCGTAATCGCTACTCAGTGCCTGCCAGCTTTGCGAACCGTCCTGTCAGTCTCCGCATCTATCCTGAACGGCTGGTCATCATCGCCGAAGGCCATGTGGTCTGCACGCATGAGCGCATTATTGAACGCTCACACCGTCAGCCAGGGCGCGTTATTTATAACTGGCACCATTATCTGGCGGTGGTTCAACGCAAACCCGGCGCGCTGCGCAACGGGGCGCCCTTCGTTGAGATGCCAGAAGGGTTCCGGAAGCTGCAGGATCATATGTTGCGTAGGCCAGGTGGTGACCGCGAGATGGTCGATGTCCTGTCCTTGGTGCTCCACCATGACGAACAGGCCGTGCTTTGCGCGGTGGAAATGGCGCTGGATGCGGGCGTGCCAACAAAAACCCATGTCTTGAACCTACTTCACAGGCTGGTGGATGGCGCACCGATAGACCAGCCCGATGTGACCCCGCCTGCGGC